>NZ_JARVKW010000033.1 GCF_029813775.1 Streptomyces sp. DH24
GGGGCACGGGCGCCGGGCTGTCGCGTGCGGAAGGCGGCCCCCGCCGAGGCGACACGGCCTCCTGTGAGCCCGACGCCCCCGGCGGCATCCCGCTTCCGCGCTCCTGCGGCAGATACACCGGCAGTACCGCACCCCGACCGGCAGCGCGCCACCGGACGGACGCCGCGCAGCTGCCCCGGTGACTGCCGCTGCCGCGCCCCCGGCGTCCCTAGCGTGGGAGCACACCAGCCACCCGCTCCTCCCCGACCCTTCGCCTGGAGGCTCCGCGATGCCCTCGACCGCCCCCACCGCGTCCGCCGTCCTGGACGGCGGCCCGGCGCCCCTCCCGGCGCCCCGCGTCCTGGACCGGATCGCCGGGCAGGACGCCGAGCGGATCGCCCTCGTACACGGCGAACGCCGCCTGACCTACGGCCAGTTGGCCCTCGCCGTCGCGTTCCGCGCCGACGAGCTGGCCGCGCAGGGGGCCGGGCCGGGACGCCTGGTGGCCGTCTGCCGGCCGCGCGGCATCGACGCCGTCGTGGGGCTGCTCGCCGCCCTGCGGACGGGAGCCGCCTACCTGCCGCTGGACCCCGCCGCCCCCGCCGCCCGGACCGCCGCCGTCCTCACCGACTGCACGGGAACGGACCTCGCGACCGTCGACGGCGAATGTGTGCTGCCCGGCCCGGGCGTCGACCCGGACGCCGCGTACGTCATCTACACCTCGGGCTCCACCGGCACCCCGAACGGCGTGGTCGTCGGGCAGGACGCGCTCGCCCGTTTCACCGCCGCCGCGACCGCCGTGTACGGCATCACCGCCGACGACGTCGTGCTCCAGTTCGCCCCGCTGCACTTCGACGCGAGCGTGGAGGAGGTGTTCTGCGCCCTGGGCGCGGGCGCCACGCTCGTCCTGCGGGACGAGGAGATGCTCGACGTGCCGGGGCTGCTGGCCGGCTGTGCCGCCCACGGCGTCAGCGTGCTCGACCTGCCCACCGCGTACTGGCACGAGCTGGCGCACGCGCTGGCCGCCGGGGTCGCCGAACTGCCGCCCGCCCTGCGGACCGTGATCATCGGCGGCGAGGCCGCGCTGCCCGAGCGCGTGGCCCAGTGGTGCGCGGCCGTCGACCCGGACCGGGTGCGGCTGCTGAACACCTACGGGCCCACCGAGGCGACCGTCGTCGCCACCGTCGCGGACCTGTCCCGGCACACGGGCGGCCCGGTGCCCATCGGCACGCCCCTGCCCGGCGTTCGCGCCGCCGTGGTGGACGGCGAACTGTGGCTGCTGGGCGGCGGACTGGCCCACGGCTACCTCGGGCGACCGGACCTGACCGAACGCCGCTTCACCCGGCTCGGCACGGAACGCGCCTACCGCACCGGCGACTTGGCGCGCCTACGGGAGGACGGGCAGCTCGGCTTCGTGGGCCGCGCCGACGACGAGGTGAAGATCAACGGCCACCGCGTCGACCCGGCGTCCGTGGAGTCGGTGCTCTCCGGCCACCCGGACGTCCGCGAGGCCGCCGTCGTCGCCGTGGACGCGCCCGGCGGCGGCAAGCAGCTCGCCGCCTACGTCGTCGCCGGCACCGGCCCGGACGCCCTGCGCGAACACACCCGGCGCTCGCTGCCCGCCGCCGCCGTGCCCGCGACGTTCACCACGGTGGACGCGCTGCCCCGCACCTCGTCCGGCAAGATCGACCGCAAGGCGCTCAGAGCCCGTGCCGCGCGGCCGGCGCCGCCCGCCCCGTCCGCCGCGCCCGACCCGGCGTACGACGTGTTCGCGGGGGACCCGCCGACCGCCGAGGACCGGGTGCCGCTGTCCTACGCGCAGCGCCGGCTGTGGTTCCTCGCCGCCCTGGAAGGGCCGTCGACCACCTACCACCTGCCGGTGGTGCTGCGGCTGGACGAGGTGCCCGACACGACGGCACTGGCGGCGGCCCTCGGCGACCTGGTGGAGCGGCACGAGGTGCTGCGGACCGTGTACCCGGCCGTCGACGGGGAGCCGTACCAGCACGTCCTCGACGCGCCCCCGGTCCCGCTGGACGTGCGGACCTGCGCCGCACCGGACGTCGCGACCGCCGTGGCCCGGTTCACCTCCGGCACCTTCGACCTGGCGTGCCAACTGCCGCTGCGCGCCGCCCTGTTCCTGACCGGAACGGAGGAGGACGCCGACCGGCGGGCGACGCTCGTGCTGCTCACCCACCACATCGCCACCGACGGCTGGTCCGTCGGCCCTCTGCTGCACGACCTGGGCACCGCCTACGCGGCCCGCCGCGCGGGTGGGACGCCCGACTGGGAGCCCCTGCCGGTGCAGTACGCGGACTACACCCTGTGGCAGCGCGACCTGCTGGCCGACCCGGCCGCACTGCTGGCGCACTGGCGGGCCGCTCTCGACGGCATGCCCACCGTGCTGGACCTGCCCGCTGACCGCCCCCGCCCGGCCGAGCCCACCGGCGCCGGCGCCACCCTGACCGCCACCCTCGGCCCCGACGTGCTGCGGCGGCTGACCGCCCTGGGGGAGGAGCGGGGGGCGAGTCTGCTGATGGTGCTGCAACCGGCCCTGGCACTGGCCCTGGCCGCGGCCGGGGCGGGGGAGGACATCGCGATCGGCACCCCGGTCGCGGGCCGGGGCGACGAGGCCCTGGACGGTCTCGTGGGCTTCTTCGTCAACACCCTGGTGCTGCGCACCGACGTGTCGGGGCCGCTCTCGTACGCCGAGCTGGTGGACCGGACCCGGGACGCGGACCTGGCCGCCTACGCCCACCAGGACCTCCCGTTCGACCTGCTGGTGGAGCACCTGGCACCCGAGCGCGCCCTGGCCGTGAACCCGTTCTTCCAGGTGATGCTCACCGCCGAGACGGACGACGGCTCCGCCACCGCGGCCGGCGGCCCGCTGGCCGGGCGGTTCGCCGAACCGGGCCTGGAGGCGGCCAAGTTCGACCTCAGCGCCTCCTGCGTGGCCCTGCCCGACGGCGGTCTGAAGGTGTGGTGGCAGTACGCGGCCGACCTGTTCGAACCCGGGACGGCGCAGCTGCTGCTCGACCTGTTCGTCCGGGCCCTGGAACGCGGCGCCGCCGACCCGGCCGCCCCCGCGGCCGGACACCGGCTGCCCACCCCCGCGGAACAGGCCCGGATCACCGCCCTGCGCAACGGACTTGAGCACGCCCGACGGCAGGAGGAGACGGCCCGGTCCCGCACCGCCGCCACCGCCGGGCGGCCGGAGGCCGAGGAGGCACTGCGCGCCCTGTTCGCCGAGGTGATCGGCCGCGGCAAGGTCGGCCCGGACGACAACTTCTTCTCGGTGGGCGGGCATTCGATGCACGGCGTCCGCCTGGTGAACCGCATCCGCGCCACCTGGGGCGTCCAGGCCCGCATCCGGGACCTGTTCCTCGCCCCCACCCCCCGCCGACTCGCGGCACGCCTGGCCGGCCAGGGCCTGCCGTCCGGGCGCCCCGGACCGGTGCCCGTGCCGGACCGTTTGCGGCCCGCGCGGGTGCCGTTGTCGTACGCGCAGCGCCGGCTGTGGTTCGTGGACCAGATGGAGGGCCCGAGCCGCTCCTACACCATCCCCTTCGCCCTGCGCCTGGACCGGACGCTGGACGCGGCCGTGCTCGCCGAGGCGCTGGCCGACGTGACCGCACGGCACGAGGTCCTGCGCACCGTGTACCCGGCCGTGGACGGCGAACCCTTCCAGCGTGTGCTGACCGGCGACGCCGCCCGCCCCGTGCTGGACCTCGTGGACTGCCCGGCCGGCGGCGCGGCGGACGCCGTGGACGCCGCCGCCGGCCACGTCTTCGACCTGGCCGCCGACCTGCCGCTGCGGGCCACCCTGGTCACCGAGGAGGGCGCCGGGCAGATCCTGGTGCTCCAGGTCCACCACATCGCCGCCGACGGCTGGTCCACCGGACCCCTCCTCGCGGACCTCGCCGCCGCCTACGAGGCACGCGAGGCCGGACGGGCACCGGCGTGGCGACCGCTGCCGGTGCAGTACACGGACTACACGCTGTGGGAACGCGCCGCCCTGGACGGCACGGCCGCCGACGAGCACGTGGCCTTCTGGCGGGACACCCTCGCGGGCGCCCCCGAGGCACTGACACCCACCCCGGCGAAGATCCGTCCGGCCGAGGCGTCGATGCGCGGCGCGTACGTGCCCGTCCACCTCGACGCGGACGTGCACGCCCGGCTGGAGCGGCTCGCCCTGGACCACGGGGCCACCCTGTTCATGGTGGTGCAGGCGGCGCTGGCGTCACTGCTCACCCGGCACGGAGCGGGCACCGACCTGCCGCTGGGCACGGTGGTCGCCGGCCGCGACGACGAGGTCCTCGACGACCTGGTCGGGTTCTTCGTCAACACCCTCGTCCTGCGCTGCGACACCTCCGGCAACCCGCGGTTCGCCGAACTGCTCGACCGGGTGCGCGCCACCGACCTGGCCGCCTTCGCGCACCAGGAACTCCCCTTCGACCTCGTCGTGGAACGCCTCAACCCGCGCCGGTCCACCGACCGCCACCCGCTCGTGCAGACGATCGTTCAGGTGGAGCCGGCCGAACCGGCGACGGCCGCGGGCACCGCGCTGTCCGGCACCCCGCTGGGCACCGACTCCGGATTCACCAAGTTCGACCTGACCGTGTCCCTCAAGGAGACCCGGAGCACCGACGGAAGGGCCGCCGGACTCGTCGGCGTACTGGAGTACGCCACGGACCTCTACGACGCCGCTACGGCACGCATGCTCACCGCCCACCTGGAGCGGACCCTGCGGGCGGTCGCCGAGGACCCGGCGCAGCGCATCGCCGACATCGCGCTGCTGACTGCCGAGGAGGAGTTCCGGCTGCTGACCGACTACAACGACACGGCCACCCCCCGCGCCGCCTGCGGCCTGGTGCACGAGCGGTTCGCCGCCCAGGCCCGGCGCACCCCCGACCGGATCGCCCTGCGCCACGGCGACGAACAGGTCACCTACGCCGAACTGGACGCCCGCGCCAACGCCCTGGCGCACACCCTGCTCGCCGCAGGCGTCGGCCGGGACGCGGCGGTCGGCGTCCTGATGGACCGCACACCGCTGCTGCTGGTGGCCGCGCTGGCCGTGCTCAAGTGCGGGGCGGCGTACGTGCCGATGGACCCGCGGCTGCCCACGGCGCGGGTGCGGATGATGACCGAGGACACCGGAGCCACGGTCCTGCTCACCCAACGGGCGCACCTCGCCGCGCCGTCGGTGGCCGCGGAGGCGGCGGCCGGGGTGCGCGTGCTGGCGGTGGACGCCCCCGGCACCGTGGACGCGGCCCGCGCGGACGCACCGGACGCGGCGGTCGGCGAGGACGCGCTGGCGTACATCATGTTCACCTCCGGCTCCACGGGCCGGCCCAAGGGCGTCGGCGTGACCCACCGCAACGTCGTGGAACTCGTCACCGACCGGTGCTGGAACCGGCGGCACCACCGCCGCATGCTGGTGCACTCCGCGATCGGCTTCGACGCCTCCACCTACGAACTGTGGGTGCCGCTGCTCGGCGGCGGGCAGCTGGTGATCTGCCCCGGGGACGGCACCGACCTCGCGGAGATCGACCACACCGTCCGCACGCACGGCGTGACGGCCGCCTACTTCACGATGGGCCTGTTCCACATACTCGCCGACGAGGGCCTGGACACCCTCAAACTGCTCGACGAGGTGTGGACCGGCGGCGACGTCGCCTCCCCGGAGGCACTCCAGCGGGTGCTGACGCACTGCCCGGACACCGTCCTGGTGCACAGCTACGGCCCGACCGAGACCACCTTCGCCTCGCACCACCAGCGCTTCACCGTCACCGAGCGCACCCTGCACGGCGTCCACCTCGGCGTGCCCCTCGACAACACCCGCGTCTACGTCCTGGACGAACGGCTGCGGCCCGTGCCGGTCGGAGTGCCGGGCGAGATGTACATCGCCGGCACCCAGGTGGCGCGCGGCTACGTCGGCCGGCCGGGGCTGACCGCCGAGCGGTTCGTGGCCGACCCGTTCGGCGCGGACGGCGGGCGGATGTACCGCACCGGCGACCTCGTGCAGTGGACGCCCGACGGCGAACTGCGCTTCCTCGGCCGGGCCGACGGCCAGGTCAAGCTGCGCGGCTTCCGCATCGAACCCGGCGAGATCGAGGCGTCCCTCGCCCGGCACCCGGCAGTCGGGCAGGCCGCCGTGGTGGTCCTCGACGACGGTCCGGGCGGCAAACGGCTGGTCGCCTACGCCGTGCCGCGCACCGGCCACGACCTGACCGGCCCGGACCTGCTGCGGTGGGCGGCCGGCGAACTGCCCGAACACATGGTGCCCTCGGCGGCGGTGCTGCTCGACGCGATCCCGCTGACCGTCAACGGCAAACCCGACCGCAAGGCCCTGCCCGCCCCCGAACCGGCCGTCCGCACCAGCGGCCGGGCACCGCGCACCCCGCGCGAGGAGCTGCTGTGCGGCCTCTTCTCCGAAGTGCTCGGCGTCGAGGACGTGGGCATCGACGACAACTTCTTCACCCTGGGCGGCCACTCACTGCTCGGCGTGCGGCTGATCAGCCGGATGCGGGCGGTCCTCGGCCTCGAACTGGGCGTACGGGACCTGTTCCGCACCCCGACGGTGGCGGGGCTGCTGGCCGACGAGCCGAGCGGCTTCGACCCGATGGGCGTCCTGCTTCCCCTCCAGACCAAGGGCGGCCGGCCACCGCTGTTCTGCGTCCACCCGGGCACCGGCGTCGGCTGGACGTACGCCGGCCTCACCCGGCACCTCGGCCCCGACCAGCCGCTCTACGCCGTCCAGGCACGGGCCCTGGGCGAACTCGGCCACTCCCCGCAGTCGGTGGAGGAAATGGCCGAGGACTACCTGCCGCTGATCCGTGAGATCCAGCCGCACGGCCCCTACCGCTTCCTCGGCTGGTCCTTCGGCGGCACCGTCGCCCACGCACTGGCCACACGCCTGGCCGACCTCGGCGAGCGCACCGACCTGCTGGCCATGATGGACGTCCATCTGCTGCCGACCGAGCCGGAACGGCGCCGGATGACCCCGGCGCAGAAACGCGACATGCTCGTCGGCGACGCCTCCGACGAACCCGAGGACGCCCCCTTCGACGTGGCGGCCCTCATCGAACTGGTCCGCCTCAAGGACCCCGTGCTCGGCGCCTTCTCCGACGACGAGATCCGCTCGGTGATCGACGCCTCCATCAATCACGCCGAAATCATGAACCTGTATTCCCCGCGCCCGGTGGAAACCGACCTCGTATTCCTGGGGGCGCTGGAGGAAGGAGAAACGGAGAACACCCTCGTCCACAACTGGATGCCCTATATCGACGGCACTGTCGAAAATCATCTGATCGGGGTTCCCCACACCAGAATGGGAGAACCCGAACCGCTCGCCCTGATCGGCCGAATCCTTTCCGAGAAATTGAGGAGCCTGTCATGACCAACCCCTTCGACGACGCCGAGGGCACCTTCCACGTCGTGGTCAACGCGGAGGGCCAGCACGCCCTGTGGCCCGTCTTCGCGGACGTTCCCGCAGGCTGGGACACCGCCTGGGGGCCGGGTACGCGTGACGGCGCCCTGGAGTACGTGGCGGCGAACTGGACCGACATCCGCCCGCGCAGCCTGGTCGCGCAGTATTCCTGAACCCCGGCATTCCCGAACCCGGCCCGAAGGACTGCGACCTCGGAAAACCCTTCGCGCCGCCGGCCGCGCCCCGTGACATCACGGGGCGCGGCCTTTTTCGCGTCCGGTCGCCGCCCCTTTCATCTGCCGTCGGACTGCCGCCGAAACTTCCCCTCGGGCATCCTCCGGGAACCTAGATTTCTCACCATGCGACGACGGAATGTGCAGACCCTGCTGACCGGGACGGCCTCGGATTCCCACACCTGGAACCTCGTCTATCTCCAGCTGTTCCTGGAGGAGCTGGGACACCAGGTGCGCAACCTGGGGCCCTGCGTCACCGACGAGCAGCTGACCGCCGCCTGCGCGGCCGAGCGGCCCGACCTGGTGGTCATCAGCAGCGTGAACGGGCACGGGTACCGCGACGGACTGAACGCCGTGCGCGCCCTGCGCGCGGCCGGCCCGCACCCGCCCGTCGTCATCGGCGGCAAGCTGGGCGTCGCCGGGCAGGCCGACCCCGAGCGCCGCCGCCGGCTGCTGGACGCCGGGTGCGCGGCCGTCTTCGACGACGGGGACACCGCGGCACTGCGGAGCTGGCTGGACGAGGCGTTCGACCGACGGGCCGCCGCGTGAACACCGCCGCCGGGCTCGCCGCACCGGGCGCGGCCCCACCGCCCGCGCCCGCCGACCGGAGCCCGGCCGCACCGGCCGACGCCACGTCCTTCGGACGGTTCGTCGCCGCCGCGGCCGCCGCCGGCCGGCTCGTCGTCCAGCCCCGCATGGGTTTCAGCGACCCCCGCGCGATGCGCGCCGGACTGGAACGGACCCGCCGCGCCGCCGCCACCACCGTCGGCACCCTCACCATCGACAGCTACACCCGGGTCGGCGACCTCGCCGGGGCGCGGGCCGCGCTCGCCGAGGGCCTCCCGCTCAACGGCTACCCCATCGCCACCCACCCCGCCGACGTCACCCGCGAACTGCTGCACGGCACACCGGCCTTCGGCTTCCCCGTCCAGGTCCGGCACGGCTCCTCCCGGCCCGAGCCGATCATCCGCGCCCTGACCGCCGCCGGACTGGACGCCACCGAGGGCGGCCCCGTCTCCTACTGCCTGCCCTACGGCCGCACGCCGCTCGCCGAGTCCGTGGACAACTGGTCCCGCGCCTGCGAACTGCTGGCCGCCCTGGTGCCCGCGCCCCGCGTCCCGCACCTGGAGAGCTTCGGCGGCTGCATGCTCGGCCAGCTGTGCCCGCCGGGCCTGCTGGTCGCGCTCAGCCTGCTGGAGGGACTGTTCTTCGTCCGGCACGGCATCCGCAGCGTCTCCCTCAGCTACGCCCAGCAGACCGACACCACGCAGGACGCGGAGGCGGTACGGGCGCTGCGCCGGCTGGCCGAGGAGTTCCTGCCCCCCGACGCCGACCGGCACGTGGTGCTCTACACCTACATGGGCGTCTTCCCCCGCACCCGGCACGGCGCCACCGGGCTCCTGGAGGACTCGGCGCGACTCGCGGTCCGCGCCGGGGCACGGCGGCTCATCGTCAAGACGGCCGCCGAGGCCCACCGCATCCCGACCGTCGCGGAGAACGTCCGGGCGCTGGAGACGGCGGCCGCCGCCGCCCTCGCGGAGCGCGGGGACGACCACCGGGGCCGCCCCGCCGCCCCGGACCACCGGGAGCCCGACGGCACCGACAGCCAGGTCTACCGGGAGGCCCGCGCCTTCCTGGAGGCCGTGCTGGAACTCTCCGACGACCCGGGACGAGCGCTGCGGACCGCGTTCGCGCGAGGCGTGCTGGACGTCCCGTACTGCCTGCACCCGGACAACGCGGGCCGCAGCCGCAGCTTCCTCGGCCCCGACGGACGGCTGCACTGGTCCGACGTCGGGCGGATGCCCGTGGCACCGCGCACACCACCCGGCGCCCGCGTCCCCATGACCTCCCACGCACTGCTGCGGGCCCTGGACGCGGTCGCCGACCGCTACGACGGGCCGCCCCGCCCCCTCCCGGACATCGCGCACGTCCGGCCCGCCCCCTCACCCACAGGACAAGGAGACGACATGGACCTCACCACCCCACCCGCACTGGGCGAACACCTGGCATCACCGACCCTGCGGTCCGCGATGCTGGTGCAGCAGGAAGCCCTGTACGCGGCGCGGGAGTTCCTGCGCGGCGAGGGCTTCGTCGAGCTGCTGCCCCCGCTCGTCGGACCGGTGACCGACCCCGGCGGCCGAGGCGCCAAAGCCCTCGACGTCGACTACTACGGTCACCCGTACAAGCTGATGACCAGCGCCATCCTGTACAAGCAGGCCTCCCTGAAGGGCTTCCCGCGCCTGTTCTACGTCGCGCCGAACGTCCGCGTGGAACCGCCGGAGACCGCCGGCACCGGCCGGCACCTCGTCGAGTTCCACCAGATCGACGTCGAGCTGGCGTCGGGCACCCGCGAGGACGTACAGGAGATCGCCGCCGGTCTGCTGACCCACGTCGTGGAGCACGTCTGGGCGGCCCTGCCCGACGTGCTGCGCGATCTGGGCCGCGACGAAATGGACTTCGCGGAGCTGCGGTCCGGCAAGTTCGACGTCCGCACCCATGAGGAGGCGGTGGCCCGGCTGGTGGCGAACGGCCACCCGCAGAGCCACGACGCGGAGATCGACTGGGCCGGCGAGCGACTGCTGTCCCTGGAGGCCGACCGGCCGTTCTTCGTCGACGACTACCCCAAGGGCTCACGCGGCTTCTACGACCGCGAGGACCCCGACCGCCCCGGCGTGCTGCGCAACTTCGACCTGATCGCGCACGGCGGCTACGGCGAACTGGTCAGCGGCAGCGAGCGCGAGTCCGACTACGCGACCCTCGTGACGCGG
The DNA here is from genome assembly GCF_029813775.1 of Streptomyces sp. DH24. Classification (GTDB taxonomy): domain Bacteria; phylum Actinomycetota; class Actinomycetes; order Streptomycetales; family Streptomycetaceae; genus Streptomyces. The sequence goes on from NZ_JARVKW010000033.1 coordinate 10,407, forward strand.
ATGCGCGAGAGCGGCGAGAACCCCGCCAAGTACGCCTGGTACCTGGAACTGGCCCGCGAAGGCATCAGCCCCAGCGCCGGCTTCGGCATGGGGCTGCAACGACTGGTCCGCTTCCTGACCGGCCTCGACGCCCTGTGGCAGGTCAGCGCCTACCCGAAGCTGCCGGGGGTGATCGCGCCGTGAGCGGCCTGCACGCGACCGGGTTCCCCGAGGAGCAGGTACGGGCACGGGCCAGGAACGGCACGGCGACGGTCTTCCCGGCGGCGGACACGTACGGCGGCGAACTGTTCGGAGCCGCGCACCCCGCCCCGCCGGACACCCCCGGCACCCCGGACGACCTGGACGGGCTGCGGATCGTCCCGCCGGTGTTCATGCCGCGCCGCCTGGAGAAACTGATCGACCTCGGCCGCGAACCCTCCCACGACGACGTGGACCTGACCGGACGGACCGGCGGGTTCACCACCCGACTGCCCCTCTACCTCTCGGCGTTCGGCTCCACCCGGGCCGGCAACGGCGACCTGGGTCCGGCCTCCGCCCGGCAGGCGGCCCGGCTCGGGATACCGATGGTGATCGGCGAGAACATGGTGCCGGTGCACGGCTACCGGCGCGGCGCGGACGCCGGCACGACACGCTCGGCCCTGCTGGAGCGGATCGCCGCCTACGCGGACGCCGTACCCGACGGCATCGGCGGAGTCGTGGTCCAGCAGTCCACCGAGGACGCCGACTCCGAGGTGTGGAACCTCCTCTACAGCGACCCCGGCACCCGCTCCCTGCGCGACTCCGGCCGGCTCGGCTTCGAACTCAAGGTCGGCCAGGGCGCCAAGCCCGGCCTCGGCGGCATGACCGTCGTCGACGCCGACGAAGCGCGGCGCCTCGCCGGGCAGTTCGGCGTGCACGACGTGCTGGACGACCCGGAGCGACGGCTGCGGTGCGCCACCCCGGGCACGTTCACCGAGGAGATCGTCCGCCAGCAACTGCGCTTCATGCGGAACAACTTCCCCCTCGCCCGCACCTGGGTGAAGTTCCACCCGGGGCGCGACATCGCGCGGGCCACCGCCGTCGCGTGGGCCGCCGGGGCCGACGCGGTCACCGTGGACGGCGCGGAGGGCGGCACCGGCTGGGCACCCCGCGTCTTCCTCGACCACGTGGGCCTGCCGCTCGGCGAGTGCCTGCGCCGCATCGGCCCGCCCGTCGGCGATCTGCTGGTCACCGGCCGGATCTGGGAGGGCGGCCGGACGATGCGTGCCCTCGCCCTGGGCGCCGCCGCGGTCGGCCTCGGCCGCGCGGCCCTGCTCGCCGTGGACGAGGACCCCGAAGAGGGCCTGATCCGGCTCGTCGACGCGCTCGACCTGGAACTGCGGCTGCTGATCAGCGCGGTGGGGAAGTACCGGCCCGCCGACCTGGACCCGGCCGACCTGTGGGACCCGGCGACGCCACCCGCCCACCACCCCGCCGAACCGTCCGCCACCCACACCGGAGACCTGCGGTGACCGGCCCCGGCCGAACGGCGGACGACCGCGAAAGCCCGGCGGACACGGAACGCGACGCCCTGGCGGGTTGTGACGTGGATGGTCCTGTCCGCGCGGCCCGTGACGCGGAACGCTCCGCCGGCCGTACGGGGCGCGGCGCGGCGCGTGGCGTCCGTGCGGTGCGCGGTCGGCGTCGCGGAGTCCTCCGCGGGGCCCGGAGGCGGAGGCCCATGAGCCGGTCGGGCGCCGGGCGGAGCCTGGTGCGGGCCCGGTTCCGGCTGGCCGGCCCCGACGCGCTGCCGGGTGTCGTCGTCGAGCCGGCTGCCGGCCGCCCCGGTCACGTCGGCGCGGTGGCGACCCGCACCCTCGCCGAAGCGGGGCTCGGTCACCTCGGCGGTCATCTCCGCCTGCGCACGTACGGACGGCCGCCCGGCGCCGCCGCCACGGCACGCGCCGTCCGCCGGGCCGTGCACCGCGCCCTCGCCGCCGCACGCCGTCCCTGAAGCGGCCCCTGTCCCGAACCACACCCCCGATTCCACGCTCACTCCCTCCCACCCCCTCCGCTCCCTCCCACTCCTTCCACTCACTCCCACAGAACGGTTACGTCCATGGACACCACCGAGCGCCCTCCGGTCCCCTGGGGACGGGTCGCCTCCCTGGTCGGCGGCCAAGCCGCCGTCCAATTCGGCAGCTTCGCCCTGCTCATCGCCATGAACTGGACCGCCGTCGAGCTCGGTGGCACAGGGGCGGTCACGCTGCTCACGCTCGCCGCCACCGTGCCGCGTGCGCTGATGCTCATCTTCGGCGGCGCGGTCGCCGACACCCTGGGCCCGCGTTTCGTCCTGCTGCGCACCACCGGCGCCCGCGTGGCGCTACTGGCCGTGGGCGCCGTGATCACCGCCACCGCCCAGTCGCTCTGGCCCCTGGTCGCGATCGCCCTGATCGAGGGGGTGCTGCTGGGCCTGGCCGGACCCGCCTCCGGCGTCCTGCTGCCCATGCTCGCCCGCGGCGACCAGTTGACCCGCGCCAACTCCCTGTACGCCATGGTGCTCCGCGTGGCCCCGATCCTCGGCGCCCCCGCCGGGGCGTTCCTCATCGCGGCGGGGGAGCTGTGGGTCGCGATGGCCGCCGCCGCGGTGACCGGCGCGATCTGGTTCGGCTGCCTGCTGCACGTCACCCACGGCTTCGCCCGCCCGAAGCCGGAACCCGGCGTCTCCCTCGTCCGGCGCTCCGGCGACGGTTTCCGGCTGCTGGCCGGGCACCCGCGGCTGCGCTGGATGTTCATCGCCGCCCTCTCGCTGGACATGGCCTTCAGCTGGCCCGCCGAGGTCGCCCTGCCGCTGCTGGTCTCCGAACGCGGCTGGGGCGTCGGCACGGTCGGCGTGGTGCTGGCCGCCTTCAGCGCCGGCGCCCTCGGCTCCAGCGCGCTCGGCGCGGTCCTGGCGCACCGCATCCCGATGTACGTCCGTCTGGTCGTGACCGGTGCCGGACTGGCCGCGGGCATCCTGGTCATGGCGCTGATGCCGTCGGCGCTCTCGCTCACCGCGGTCGCCGCCGCCGTGGGTCTGCTCTCCGGGCTCAACGGACCGGCGATCGTCACCCTTTACCAGCAGGCCGCGCCCGAGAAGCGGATGGGCGCCGCCATGTCCACGCTGTCACTGGCGGGCATCGGCACCGCCCCGATCTCCATCGCCGTGTTCAGTTCCCTGTCCCTCGTCCTCGGCGTGCAGACCACGTGGCTGCTGTGCGGGACGATCGCCTTCGTCTCCCCCCTGGCCGCCGTCATCGCCCTGCGCCACCCCGCCCGGGTGGAGGAGCCGGCGACGGCCGCCACCGATGTGCCCGTGCCCGTCGCCTGAAGGAGGGTCATGACCACCCTGACCGTTCCCCGACTGCTGCTGCCGCGACGGCTGACCGGTCCGGGGCCGGGCCCCGGGCGCACCCCGGCACCCGCCCCCGGCCCGGAGGTGTGGCTGGTGGACACCACCGCGTACCGGTCGCACGCCCACCGGCAGGCGCCGCACACCCTGGACGCCCAGGAGCTGGCCCGGGCCGCGGAGTTCGTCCGGGCCGCCGACCGTGACTCCTACGTCTGCGCGCACGTCGCCCTGCGCCGGCTGCTCGGCGCGTACCTGGACATCGCCCCGGGCGACGTCACCGTCGAACGGGCACCGTGCCTGCACTGCGACGAGCCCCATGGCAGACCCGTACTGCCGGACGGCGCGCTGCACTTCTCGCTCTCGCACTGCACCGGCCTGAGCCTGCTGGCCTTCGCCACCGCGCCGGTCGGCGTGGACGTGGAGGAACTGGTGACGCCCGCGACCGTCCTGGAGGCCTCCGACGTCCTGCATCCCAGGGAGGCCGCGGAACTGGCGCTCCTCCCCGCGGCGGAGCGGCCCGCCGCCTTCACCCGGGTGTGGACCCGCAAGGAGGCCTACCTGAAGGGCCTCGGCGTGGGTCTGTCCGCCGACCCGGCGGCCGACTACGTCGGCTCCGGACACGACCCGGCTCTCGTGCCCGGATGGCTCCTCACCGACGTCGTCGTCCCCGAGGGCCACTGTGCCGCGGTGGCCCTGCGCACTCCGTGAACGCGTCAGCGACAGGGGGCGGCGGGACCGGCACCCGGTGCGGTAGCGGTGCGGTGTGGTGTGGTGTGGTGCGGTGTGGTGTGGTGCGGTGTGGTGCGGGAGGGGGCCGACGTGGCTGCTGCCGGAGCCTCGCCGGCCGCGTCCCGGCCCGCGTCCCCGAAGCCCTGGCCCCGTCCCGCCGGGACTTGGCCACCGGTCCCGCCTGCCTCGGCCACCGGTTCCTCTGGGCCCGGCCTCCGTCCCGCCTGCCTCGGAGACCGGCCCCTGCCGGGCCCTGGCCGGCGGCACGGCGGGTCGGGGGCCAGGGCGGCCCAGCAGCGGGCGCGCGGCCGGCCGGACCCACGTCGGTGCCGCCGGGCGCGCTCGCCGATCCCACCGTCCGCGAGCGCCCCTCACAGCCGCTCGCCCGCGACCTCGTCCTCGCTGGGCTCCCGTCTCGTCCGGCTGCCGAACCGCGCCCGCAGTGCGCGAAGCCGGTCGAGCCGGGAGATGACGGGGGAGGCGGTCACTCCGTGCAGGGCGACCGAGACGAGCAGGGTGAAGCCCACCACGGCCCACAGCTCGCCGGCCGCGACGTGGAAACTCTCGATGCCGAGCGCGTAGGCGAGATAGAACAGCGAGCCGATGCCGCGGATCCCGAAGAAGGCGATCACGACGCGTTCCCGGGGCCCGGCGGCGGTGCGGAACTGGGCGAGCCAGCCGGTCAGCGGCCGGATCACCAGCAGCAGGAGCAGACCGACGGCCGCGCCCGCCGGGGAGAGCGGGGCCAGACCGCCCTGGGCGACGAACACACCGAGCAGGAAGAGCAGCGTCGCGGTCAGCAGCCGCTCCACCTGCTCCACGAAGTCGTGCAGCACCATGTGGTAGCCGTGAGCCCGTTCCGCGGAGCGGATGCGGCAGGCGGTGATGAACACGGCCAGAAACCCGTAGCCGTGCGCCAGCTCGGTGACCCCGTAGGCGAGGAACGTGGCGCCCAGCGCGACGAAGCCCTCCCGGTGCTCGGAGAGCCGCATCGCACGCCGGCCGGCACGGAAGAACAGCCAGCCGAGCAGCGCGCCGACACCGAGACCCGCGACCACGCCGACCAGGCACTTGTACGCCAGGTCGACCAGCGCCCAGTGTCCGATCCAGCCGCCGGACAGGCCCGCGCCCGCGGCCGACGCCAGCGCGATCGCCGCCGCGACGACGGGAAAGGCGAGGCCGTCGTTGAGCCCGGCCTCGCTGGTCAGGGCGAAGCGCACCTCGTCCTCGTCGTGCTCGGAGTCGGTCGGTGCCCCCACCCGCACCTCCGAGGCCAGCACCGGATCGGTGGGCGCGAGCACGGCCGCCAGCAGCAGTGCCGCGGCCGGCGGCCAGCCCAGTACGGCCCAGGCGAGTACTGCCACCGCCGCGACGGTCAGCGGCATGGTGACGCCGAGCAGCCGCCAGGTGGCGCGCCAGTGACGACGGCCGAACGGACGGTTCAGCGCCAGCCCGGCGCCCATGAGCGAGATGATCACGCACACCTCGGTGAGGTGTTCCACCCACGCCCGGTCGGCCACGGGATCGATGTCAGGCAGCGGTGCCCCCAGCAACTGGACGAGGACTCCGCAGCCGAGGAAGACAAGCGGCAGGGACAGCGGCCTTCCGGCCACGACACGGGGCAGTACGGCCGCGCAGAGCGCGCCGGCACCGAGCAGAGTGAAGACGAAGTCAGCCGAGGTCACCGATGACGTGTGCCCAGGACGGACCGGCGGACGCCCGCGCACGGACACCGGCATCCCCGGTCGAACCCGCGTACCGACACCGGCATCCCCGGTCGAACCCGCGCACCGACACCGGCATCCCCGGTCGAAGACGCGCCACGCCTTCGCGGCCACCCTCGCGGGGACCGTGCCGGCCGACGGGGCGGCCCACCGCGTGCCCGGCCGCGCGCGAGGTGGGGGAGACTGGCCCTGGGGGACTGGCGTCCGACGCTCGCCGGTGCCCATCGGCAGGCTCCGACCCGGGAAGGACCACCACATGATCATCTTCGGTACCAAGGGGTATCTGTACCAGCTGGCGATACTGACGCTGGTGTGCGGCCGGTGCGGCAACCCCGCCGCGCACACCCTCAAAAAGCGCGTCACGAAGTTCACGCTGTTCTTCGTGCCGCTGTTCCCGTTCTCCACCAAGTACCTGACGCAGTGCACCTTCTGCGGTGCCGAGCAGCAGATCACGAAGGAGCAGGCGGAGCAGCTGCAGGTGCAGGCCGAGAGCGGCCAGGGCCGGCAGGCGTACGGGCAGCCGCACCAGCAGCCGTACCAGCACTGAGCACATCCGCTCCACGGCGGCCCGTCGCGGGGCCCTTGATCCGCCTAGCCGGCCCCGCGCGACCGGGCGCCGCGCCGGAGGTCAGGCGCCGGCGTCCTCCCCGTCGTCGGCGCGGTGGGCCCACGGCGCCGCCAGCGAGCCGTCGCTCCACCCCCGCAGCTCCCGCCGACCCACGCACACTATTCCGCACCGCTCGGCGTACTCCGTGGCCGGAACGGTGAAGTCGCTGGTGGTGACGACGACGGCCACGTCCGCCTCATGGACCGTGAAACAGGTGCCGCCGAACCGCTGCAGGTCCTGGGAGCCCACCTTGTTGTCGTCGGTGTAGCGCTTGCACTGGATCACCACCCGCCGGCCGTCCGGTGTCGTCGCCAGTACGTCGGCGCCCAGGTCCCCCGCGCCGCCCACGACCTCCACCCGCGGGCAGCCGTCCCGGGCGCAGAGGGCGGCTATCGCCTGCTCGAACTCCGCGGGGCTCAGGACGTCGTAGTCGGGGACACCGGGCGTGCCGCCCGTCCCGGCCGTGTCGCGCGGGAAGACGACCGTCGTGGCTTCGCCACCGGCGAGGGCTGCCGTTCCGGCTCCGTCACCGGCGAGGACGACCGTGTCGGTGTCGTCGTCCGCGAGAACGCCGGTCTCCGCCTCGCCGTGCGGCGGGTCCGGCTCCGCGGCGCCAAACGGCGCGCCCGTACGTCCCGCACCCACGCCGACCGCCCCGGCGGACACCGCCGCCGCGTCTGCCTCGTCCACTGCCTCCGGGGCCGGGCCCGTACGCTCCGCCTCAAGTGCGTCGAGCGCCGTGGCCGTTGCCACCTCCAGGGCCGCGCCGGTCCGGCGGGCCAGCCTCGCCGCGGAGAACCTGCGGTGTCCCCGCCTGCACGCCACGGCCACGGCCGGTATCACGAGCAGGAGGACGACGGCCCAGGCGGGGCGCCGCTCGACGACGTGCACCGCCGCACGCCCGAGCCAGCCCACCATGCACACCAGCACGGCCACCAGGGCGAAGAACACGGCTGTCGCGCGGAGATCGAAGGGGCGTTCGCGGTAGGTCGTGCGGGTCCGACGCTGGAAAACGGCCAAGGCGATCAGTCCTCTCGGGTCGACCGGAACGAAGATCACTCGCGGCCGTCTGCCCGGGAAATGATCGTTTAGCGCTCCGCTCCGGAAGCCCGGCCGAGACCTGCCCCCCGGCACTCCTTCGCGTGCGGGTGCCGCAGAAGGTGATCGCCGCGGTGATGGCGTTCGGAGCCGGGGTGATGCTGTCGGCGGTGTCCTTCGAACTCCCGGAGTCGGCGGTGATCGGGGTGAGCCTGCTGGCGTCGTTCGCCCCGTCCCACGCCTGATTGGCACCGCGCCGCTCACGACCGGTCACGTGTCCGGGCCGCCGGCGCACTCATGACCTGCGATCGGCTGGAAACCCGGCCGGCATGACCGACAACGAGCAGGACCGCAAGCCCTCGCCCGACGACGCCCGGATCGTGGAACGGCTCGTGCCGATCTGGCTGGAGGAGACACAGCGCCACGACCCCGACGCCGCACACCGGGCCCGCGACGGCTGGCGGGAGGGCTCCCTGCCGCCGGACAGCGCACGGGACCTCGCCCACTGGGTCACCGCCCGGATCACCGACACGGCCTTCAACGAGGACGAGGGACCCGACGTGAACGGCCCCGCCCGCATCACCCCGGCGGACAAGAGCGCCGTGCTCCGTTGGCTGGACGATCACGGGCACACGGTGTGAGCCCCGCCGACCGGCTCCGGGACCGCCGGCCCAGCCCGTGCCGTCGAGCACCCCTGCCGACGGCGACCGTCGGGCCGGCTCCACCTCCGCGCCGCCGACCGCGGACCGACCACCGCGCCCGCCCCGCTCGCCGAGCCACGCACACCCCGACCACCCGGCCTGCGCCGAGTCCTACGAGGTTCGGGTCTCCGACGACGGGACCACTTGGCGAACGGTCGTGTGCGACCCGCGCGGCTACGACCCGTCGCACCGGAGAGGGGAACGGTCCTGGACGCGGACTACCGCCTGCCCTGCCGCCCGACTCGGACCCGACGGACCCGGCGGGCACGTGGTGCCGGCGGGCGGTGTCATGTCGGCGGGGACTCGGCCACGGTGCGAGGGAGCCCGGCCAAGAGGGCGGCGTCTCTGATCAGGGATGACCGCTCGACGGACCCGTGGTCCCGCCGGGCAGGCGCAGCGGCGGCGGGTCCGCCGGTGCCGGCGGCGGCGTGTCGCCCGGGGTGGGTGGCGCATCGTGACGGAGCTCGCCGCGCACACCGGCGAGGGCGAAGGCCACCATGGACAACAGGATGATCAGCGCGATGGGCCCCCAGATCGCCGGGATCGCCCACATCGGCCAGTCGTTCGCCTCCTGCGCCCAGAGCGTCAGGATGGCGGTGGCGCCCATGCCGACGCCGTGCCACCGCACCACGGACGCTGCTGCCTGATGACGGGCGTTTCCCCGCGCGATGAGTGACCACAGGGCACCCACGAGGGCCGCCAGACCGAGGGAGATACAGGCGAGTGCGCCGCCGAGGCGGTCCGCGGGCCACCCGACGGGCCCGGAGGACGTCTGCTGCCGCCGTCCGTCGGCGTCCCGCACCTCGACGACCCGGCCGTGCCAGATGAGACCGACGACCTTGTCGTCCGGCTCCATTTCCGACACGACCGGATCGGTCTGCCGGAACGTCACTTCCCACGGCTTGCCGGAGGGCAGCAACAGCACCGCCTCGGGCGGCGCGCCCTTCTTGCCGTGGTTCGTCGCGGCCTCCCGGACGGTGAATGCCTGTTCCCACAGGCACCCGGACGCCCGCACCGGGACGGAGGCGCACTCCGGCGCGGCACGGTAGTCCCGCTCGCGCTCCAACGCTCCGCCGATCTCTGAGGCACTGGCCGCCCCGACGCCCAGGACCACGAGAGCGACCAGCAGCCATACGACCGCCGGCAGCGTCTTGTGTTCCGCCGATCTCACTGTCACTCGTCACCTTCCGACGTATGTGCCGAGCGATATTCGAACACGAGGACCGAGGTCCACCCAGGCCGCCCACGGGCAGCGTCCGACCGGCGAGACTTGCCGGACCCGGGCAACGAGTGAGGGCTGTCGGTGACCCCGGACGGGGCGAGTCGCCGGGCAGCGGCAATGAACAAGGTGCGAGGGGGAGAGAGAACGGAGGGCATCGGGCATCAGCAGGCGCAGAGCGGTTGTCGCCGGACGAGCGGATCCGGCATCGCGGCGAGTCACAGTGACGGATCGGCCGCCGCGGCCGCCACCACTCGCCGGTTGTCGTCCTCGGCGGCTGTCGGGAACCGGTGGGCGAACAGAGGCTTTTGCCCCGAAATTTGCCCGGTCTGTATCTGGTCCTCACACCGGACCGGTGCTCTACTGAGGGCAGAATCTCCCGCCCCCGGAGGGCGGTATGTGCCCCTCACCTCGTCCCGACCCGGACGCCTGGCGCCGCCGGAGTCCCCGGCCGCCGGGCCCGCGACGTGCCGGACATCCCAAGCACCTCTGGATCACCGCGGTCCTGGTCCTCGTCGGCCTCCTGGTGGCCCTCGGCGGTCTGGGGGCACTCCTGGAAGCAGACCGGACGTCCACACCCACGTCCGAGTCAGCCACGAAGCTCGTCGACACCGCCACGCTGCCACCGGCCGAGACAACGACCAAGACGACCGAGACAACGACCAAGACGGTCGAGACGCGGCGGACGGCCGAGACGACCGAGGCGACCAAGACGGCCGAGACACCGCCCCGGACACCCCAGCAGACGGCATCACCGCCTCCCGAGCCGAGGGACACCCCCACGACCACACCGGCCCCGAAACCCCCGGCCCCGGCCCCGAAGCCCCGGACCACCACCCAGTCGCCGGCGGGCGTGGTCGTGCTCCGGATCATCGACGGTGACACCGTCGAGGTGCGCGGCGACGGCCGGGTCGTTCCCGACGGTGCGGTGGCGAAGGTGCGGCTGCTGCAGATCGACGCGCCGGAACGCGGCGACTGCTTCGCCGACGCCGCCACCGCGCGGACTGCCGCGCTGCTGCCGACGGGCAGCACCGCACGCGCCGAACGCGACGTGGAGCTGAAAGACCGCTACGACCGTTACCTGCTGTACCTCTGGAACGAACAGGACGTCTTCGTGAACGCCTCCCTCGTCGGCAGCGGCCACGCCGAAGCGGTCCTCTTCCCGCCGAACGACAAGTACTGGCCGACGGTCTCGCGCGCCGGGAATGCCGCCGAGCAGGCCGGAGCCGGCCTGTGGACCGCCTGCCCCGGCCCCGCTGACTCGACGGTTCCCTCTCCGGACACGTCCGAGCCCGCCGTCCCGAACGCCCCCACCCCCACCCGCCCCGACCTGCCGCCCGGACCTCCAGCAGGCGTCCCCGACCGGGACTGCTCGGACCTCACGGGCCCCGTGTGGGTCGGTGCCGACGACCCACACCGGCTCGACCGCGACGGCGACGGCATCGGCTGCGAAAGCGGCTGAAGGGGTCGCCGGGGCCGCCCGTGACTCACGGGGGCGACGGAAGGGAAGCCGCCACAGCCGGACCGGCACCCGGCACGCCGGAGGCGAACCGCCCCCCCCCGGTCCCGGACTGCGTGACCTCGACACCCCCTTCCTCACCCACATACATGCGATCATCGACCGCACGCCGAGAGCCCGTGAGGTGGCCGCGGGCCGGCGGTCTCGTGGGAGCGCGGGGTGGGGGAGATGTACGCGAACATGCGCGTGGTCAAGGTCAACGCGACGCTCGCCGTGCTGCTGCTCCTGTTCGCCTCCGTGGCGGCCCTGCGCGCAGTCGTCGGCCCTGACATGACCTGGAAGTACGAGAAGGTGCTCCAGGAGGCGGGCACGCTGCACGACGTGATCGCCACCGCCGGCGACGACGTCTGGGCAGCCGGTGACGGTTTCCTCCTGCACGACGACGGCACCGGCTGGCAACGCCGTCCCGTGCCGGCATCGTTGGGCGACAGCGTGCACCGGGCGCGCTTCGACGCCGCGGACACCGGCGGTTTCCTGATGACGGCCAGCCGCACGAACGGGCACACGCAGGGCATGGCCTACTGGGACGGCACCCGCTGGGCGGCGCTGCCCCAACTCCCCGACGACGGCCGGGTCATGGACGTGAGGGCCTTTGCCTCCGACGACATCTGGGTCCTCGCCGACTGGACCGGCGCGCACCACTGGGACGGCACCCGCTGGACTGCCATGGACCTGCCCGTCACGGTCACCGCGCTCGACGGGGTCTCGTCCGACGACCTGTGGGCGGTCGGCCATCACTACCCGGACGGTCCCGACGAAGGTTTGGGGACGCCCGGCGCTCAGCCCGCCGCCGTGCACTGGAACGGCCGCACCTGGAAGCTCGTGCCGACGCCGGAGTACCGCCACACAACCCCGGCCCCTGAGCAACTGGCCCATCTCACCGAGGTCGTCGCGCTCGCGAAGGACGACATACGCGCCTACGGCAAGCACACCTCCATCTCCGAGGACGACGAACCCGACCCTCCCGAGGAGGACATCCGCCTGCGCTGGAACGGCACAGGCTGGCTGAAGTTGCCCAACTCGAAGGGCGCGTGCTCGGATCGCGGCCGTTGGATCCGCGACGGCGAGCGCGGGGTGGTCCTCGGCGCCGGCCGGTACCTCACCGCGGACGGCAACTGCCAGGGGATCGGACTGTCCGAGCCGCCGGGCACCGGCGCGACCAAGCCGGACTCACGGCAGTCACTCAGGCTGAACGCCATAACGGCCGTCCCCGGCACCGACGACATCCTCGGCGTCGGCGCCGTCGGGGACCTCCCGGTGATCGTCGCTCTGCAGCGCTGAGGGTCGCCGGCAGGGCGGAGGTTCAGCCGATCGTGAGCCCATAAGCGGAAAGAATCTCCACCACCGGCTGGAAATACGTCACCCCGCCCGTCGAACAGCTGCCCTGGCCGCCGACGGCGATACCCAGGGCGGCGGTGCCGTTGAAGCCGGGGCCGCCCATGTCGCCCGGCTCCGCGCACAGGTTGGCCGAGAAGAGGCCGTACACGGTGGAATCCGCGTACCTCACGGTGACGTTGACCGCGGTGACCTGGCCGCAGCGCAGGCCCCCGGAGAGGCTCGGCATGCAGATCCGTTCGCCGACGGCCGGGTTGCGGGCCGAGGTGATGGGGAACACGGACGTGCCGGCCGCGACTTCACTCGGTGCGGACACGGTGGGGTAGTAGCGCAGGAGCCCGTAGTCGTTGCCGGGGAAGCTGCTGCTCGCGGAGGTGCCCACGGGGACGCTGCCCGCCGGGTCGCGGTAGTACCAGGTGCTGCCCGATGCGACGCAGTGGCCCGGCATCAGCCCGTAATACGTCGTGCCCTGATGGGCGTTGAAGCCCACGCGGCAGCGGATGCCGCCGCTGTACAACTGGTCACCGCCCCGCACGGTCACGGACGTTTCCGCGGCGTGTGCCGGGGTGGTGAGCGCAGCCGCGAGGACGGCGAACGCGGCAAGGACGAGAGGCAGGCGTCTGAGCATGTGTCCTCCGTGATGTCGGTGCGCACCATGGTCGTGGCTGCGGCCCCGGCCATGAAGGGCCTGCGCGCCCCCTGTGGCCGGGGCTGGTTGGTTTTCGGACGGCCTGAAGCGTCGGCACGTCGTGCTGATCGATAGCAGTAGCGGACTGGAGACCGCCTCCCCGTCGCTCTGGCCCTGCTCAAGCTTCCGACCAGCGCGTTGACCGCCGTGCTCGGACTGCTGCTGATGTGCGGTAACTCCGTGGGCGGGGCGAACAACACCCTGGCAAACCGGTTCGCGACCCCCAGGTGACGGCTGCCTGACGGCAGTCGCACAACGTGATCCTCATGCGCGTCCCACTCACCGGCGGGCGGGTCCGGGGGAGGGTGATCCTTTCGGCGGTGTTTCAGGGTCGTGAAGCGGACCCGGGAAGCCTTGACCGGCCGTGCCGCGCCTGGTCAAGCTCGTGGACATGACCGCGACGCCCCTCCTCGTGACGCGGCTCCACATCGACTTGGAGCGCCTGGCCTCGGCCGCCTGTCCGTGCCGCTGACGGCCGCGGGCACTCGCCGCGCCCGCGCTTCCGGGCGGCGGCCCCTCCACATACCGGCTGCCCGGCCCCCGCCCGCGCCTCCGCCCGGTGCCCCCGCCCCGACCGCGCCCTCCCGTTCCGCGTCGCACGCGGCCCGCCCTGCGCCTCACGCGACGCCCAGCGCCCAACCGCCGAAACGCGACGTCCAGCGCCCACCCGCCGAAACGCGGCATCCAGCACCCACCCGCCGAAGGGAACCCCCATGACCACCCCCGCCCCGGCCCCGGCCGTCACCTCCGCCGCCACGGCTGCCGGCGGCACCTCCGCCGCCCCGGCGGTCAGCGACATCTCCGCCGCCCCCACCGCCCCCGCCGTCGAGCGCATCGGCGGTCGCATCGGCGCCGTGCTGCGAGGCGTCCGCCTCGGCGGGGACCTGCCCGGACCCACCGTGGACGCGATCCGCGCCGCCGTCCTCGCGCACAAGGTGGTCTTCCTCCGCGACCAGCACCATCTCGACGCCGACAGCCACGAGGCGTTCGCCCGGCTCCTCGGCACACCCGTCGCGCACCCCACCGTGCCCTCCGTCGACGGGCGTTACGCCTTCGCCGTCGACAACGACCACGGAGGCCGCGCCAATCAGTGGCACACCGACGTCACCTTCGTGCCCGCCTACCCGGCGTTCTCCATCCTGCGCGCCGAGGTCGTCCCGCCGTACGGCGGCAACACCCTGTGGGCCAACACGGCCGCCGCCTACGCCGAACTCCCCGAACCCCTGCGAGTGCTGGCAGACAGCCTGCGCGCCGTGCACACCAACGACTACGACTACGCCGCCGCGCGCCCGCACGCCTCCGCCCGCGAACTCCAGCAGCACCGCGAGGTGTTCACGTCCACCCGGTTCCGCACCGAGCACCCGGTGGTGCGCGTGCACCCCGAGACGGGAGAGCGCACCCTGGTCCTCGGCAGCTTCGTGCAGCGGCTCGCCGGCTTCAACGGGCGGGACTCCCGTGCCCTGATCGGCGTCCTGCAGTCGCACGTCGAGCGCCCGGAGAACACCGTCCGCTGGCAGTGGCGCGCCGGTGACGTGGCCATCTGGGACAACCGCGCCACCCAGCACTACGGCGTCGACGACTCCGACGACCACGAGCGCACCCTGCGCCGCGTCACGATCGACGGGGACGTTCCGGTGGGCGTGGACGGCCGCCGGTCGGTGCTGCTGGCACCGGAGTCGGTGCCGGAGCCGGAGCACGGCATCGTGTCCGGAGCCTCCACGAGCCGCCGCCCAGGGCTATGACGCGGGAGTGAACGAGGCGCGGCGGCCGGTGAGTTCACCGGCCGCCGCCGTATTCGACCCGTCGACTGCTGCACGACGGGTTGACGTGTTCCTGGCCAGATGGCTTTATGGGAGCGCTCCCACACTTTCCGATGCTCGATTTCCTGGCGCTCACCCCCATGGAGGCGCAGTGAAAAGGACGACACGCACGACACGTACGACACGCACGTCACCATCCACTCCTGCCACGGCCCGGTCGGCCGTCGTGGCCGCACTGGTCGCCCTGGCCGTCCTGCTGGGGCTCGGCGCCCTGAGCGCGGGCCCGGCCCGTGCCGCTGAGTCAAGCGGTGCGCAGCCGCCCCGTACCCAGGCCACCGGCCTGCACATCAGCGACGGCCGGCTGCTGGAGGCGAACGGCAATGACTTCGTGATGCGCGGCGTCAACCACGCGCACACCTGGTACACGAACCAGACGCAGTCATGGGCCGACATCAAGGCGCTGGGCGCCAACACCGTCCGCGTCGTCCTGTCCGACGGCCACCGCTGGACCGAGAACAGCCCCGCGGACGTGGCGGCCGTCGTCGAGCGGTGCAAGGTCAACCGGCTGATCTGTGTCCTGGAGGTGCACGACACCACCGGATACGGCGAGGAGGCCGCCGCCGGAACGCTTGACCACGCGGCCGACTACTGGATCGGCCTCAAGGACGTACTGGCCGGTCAAGAGGACTACGTCATCATCAACATCGGCAACGAGCCCTGGGGCAACACGAACCCCGAGGGCTGGACCGACCCCACCATCGCGTCCGTCAAGAAGCTCCGCGCGGCGGGCTTCCAGCACACGATCATGGTGGATGCGCCCAACTGGGGCCAGGACTGGCAGGGCGTCATGCGGGCCAACGCCCGGTCGGTGTACGACGCCGACCCCACGGGCAACTTGATCTTCTCGATCCACATGTACAGCGTCTTCGACACGGCCCAGGAGATCAACGACTACCTCAACGCGTTCGTCAATGCCCGACTGCCCATCGTCATCGGCGAGTTCGGCGGCCCCGCGGACCAGTGGGGCGACCCGGACGAGGACACCATGCTGGCCGCCGCCGAGCGACTCGACCTCGGTTATCTGGCCTGGTCCTGGAGCGGCAACACCGACCCGGTCCTCGACCTCGCCATCGGCTTCGACCCCAAGCAGCTCAGCTCCTGGGGGCAGCGCATCTTCCACGGCGCCAACGGCATCGCCGCGACCTCGCGCGAGGCCGAGATCTTCGGGGGCGGCCAGGCCGACATCCAGGCCCCGACCGCTCCCGGCGCCCCCGCCGCCTCGTCCGTGACAGCGGCCTCCGTCACGCTCACGTGGCCGGCCGCCACCGACAACGTCGGCGTCACCGGATACGACGTCGTGCGGATCGCCGCCGGCTCGGAGACCGAGGTCGCCGCCTCCACCACCACCTCGGCCACCGTGTCCGGCCTGAGCGCGGCGACGACGTACACCTTCGCCGTCTACGCCCGCGACGCCGCCGGGAACCGTTCGGCCCGCTCGGCGACCGTCAGCCTCACCACCGACGGGGACGGCGGCGGCACCCCGGGCACATGCTCCGTCGGCTACCGCGTCGTCGGCGAATGGCCAGGCGGCTTCCAGGGCGAGATCACCCTGCGCAACACCGGCACCGCCCCGGTCCGCGACTGGACGCTGGTGTTCGCCTTCCCCGACGGGCAGAAGATCACCAACATGTGGGGCGGAACGCCCGCCCAGTCCGGCGGCACGGTCACCGTCACGCCCGCCTCCTACACGGCCACCGTCCCGGCCTCGGGTTCGGTCACCCTCGGCTTCACGGCGGCCAAGGGCAGCGCGAACACCAGCCCGAAGACCTTCACCCTGAGCGGCAGCGCCTGCGCCGCGTCCTGACCGGTACGTCCACGTGCCGGCCGGCGAGGACGCGCGTCCCCGGCCGGCACGTGAACCGGGCGACAGCCCGAAACCACCGGGTGACCGAGCGCTTTCGGCCAAGGATTGACCATCGCTCAATAGGCGGCCCGGGCCCCCTGTCCCGGGCGCCTGATGATCAACTACCTTGTTTGACAAGCCCGTTACTCAATTCAGGGAGCCCCATGTCCACCGCGCAGCAGGTCCCCGACATCCTCTCGCCCGAGTTCGCTGCGAACCCCTACCCGGCCTATCGCACGATGCGCGAGACCGCACCCCTGATCTGGCACGAGGCCACACAGAGCTACATCATCTCGCGCTACGAGGACGTGGAACGCGTCTTCAAGGACAAGGCGGGCGAGTTCACCACCGACAACTACGACTGGCAGCTCGAACCCGTGCACGGCAAGACGATCGTCCAGCTCAGCGGCCGCGAGCACGCCGTGCGCCGGGCGCTCGTCGCACCCGCCTTCCGGGGCAACGACCTGCAGGAGAAGTTCCTGCCCGTCATCGAGCGCAACTCCCGCGAACTCATCGACGCCTTCCGGCACACCGGCTCCGCCGACCTCGTCGGCGACTACGCGACGCACTTCCCGGTCAGCGTGATCGCCGACATGCTGGGCCTCGACAAGGCCGACCACGCCCGCTTCCACCGCTGGTACACCGCGGTCGTCGCCTTCTTCAGCAACCTCTCGGGCGACCCGGAGGTGGCTGCGGCGGGGGAGCGGACCCGGGTGGAATTCACCGAGTACATGCTGCCGATCATCCGCGAGCGCCGGGACAACCTCGGCGACGACCTGCTGTCCACCCTGTGCGCGGCCGAGGTCGACGGCGTCAAGATGAGCGACGAGGACATCAAGGCGTTCTGCAGCCTGCTGCTCGCCGCCGGCGGCGAGACCACCGACAAGGCCATCGCCAGCATCTTCGCGAACCTGCTCACGCACCGCGAACAGCTCGCGGCCGTCCGCGAGGACCGCGGCCTGATACCCCGGGCCCTGGCCGAGACGCTGCGCTACACGCCGCCGGTCCACATGATCATGCGCCAGTCGGCGACCGAGGTGAAACTCAGCGGCGGCACCATACCCGCCGGCGTCACCGTCACCTGCCTGATCGGCGCCGCCAACCGGGACGAGAACCGCTACCGGAACCCGGACAGCTTCGACATCTTCCGCGACGACCTCACCGCGACGACCGCCTTCTCCGCCGCCGCCGACCACCTCGCGTTCGCCCTCGGCCGGCACTTCTGCGTGGGCGCCCTGCTGGCCAAGGCCGAGGTCGAGACCGGCGTCGGACAACTCCTCGACGCCATGCCCGACGTGCGGCTCGCCGACGGCTTCGAGCCGGTCGAGCAGGGCGTGTTCACGCGCGGACCGCAGTCCCTCCCGGTGCGGTTCACCCCCGTCGCCGCCTGACGCGCCACCTCACGGGCAGGGGCCCCGGCATCGGGGCCCGCCCGCCGCTACCGCGCGACCGGCGTGAACTCCACCGGCAGCGCCGTCAGCCCGCGCATCCAGATCGACGGACGCCAGGTCAGCTCCTCCGGCTCCACCGCCAGCACCAGGTCCGGCAGCCGCTCCAGCAGCGTCTCCACGGCCGTACGCGCGATGACGTCGGCCAGCAGCGGCGCCGGATAGGGGCAGCGGTGCTCGCCGTTGCTGAACGACAGGTGCGCTGAGTTCTCCGCGCCGACGTGCGCCTCCGGCCAGATCTGCGGGTCCGTGTTGGCCGCGGCGAGGCCCAGCACCAGGCAGTCACCGGCCCGGATCTGCCGACCGCCGAGCTGGGTGTCACGCACCGCCCAGCGGCCGATGAAGTTCTGCGTCGGCGTGTCCAGCCACAGCACCTCGTTCAGCGCCTCGCCCACACTCAGCCGGCCGCCCGACACGTTCAGCGCGAACCGCTCGTCGGTCAGCAGCAGCCGCAGCGTGTTGCAGATCCAGTTCGCCGTCGGCTGCTGCGCCGCCGCGATGACCGAGATCAGGTCCTGGACGATCTCCTCGTCGGTCAGCCCCGCCGGGTGCAGCAGCATCCGCGAGGTGACGTCCGGACCCGGCCGCTCCCGCTTCTCCTTCACCAGCTGCGTCAGCCGCGCGCCCACCCGCCCGTACGCGGCCACCGGGTCGTCGCCCTCCGCCGCGTCCAGGGAGATCCGCAGGTCGTCCACGAGCTGCTGGGTGTCCGTGCCGGAGTGCGGCATCCCGCACATCTGCACCGCCGCGCGCATCGGCAGGGCGTGCGCGTACGCGCTCATCAACTCCGCCTGGCCGCTGCCCGAGAAGGCACCGATGAGCTGGTCGGCGATGTGCTGGCAGTCGCGCGCCAGCTCGAACTGGTCGACGCCCTCCAGCGCCTCGGTGATCACCCCGGCCCGCCGCTGGTGCTCCGCGCCCTCGGTGAACAGCACCGACGGCTGGTATCCGACGAACGGCAGCAGCGGCCAGTCCGGCGGGATGTTCGGCCACTGGTTCCAGCGGCGCGAGTCCCGCGCGAACAGCTCGTCGTGACTGGTCACATAGCCGACCTCGGAGTAGCCGAGGACCAGCCAGGCGGGAATGTCGTGGTCGAGCAGCACCGGCGCGACCGCGCCGTGCTCCCGGCGCAGCGTCCGGTACAGCTCCGACGGCGTCTGCTGGTACTCCAGACCGGCCAGGCGCACCGCGCCCGCATGGGCGGGGCAGCCCGGGGGAGCCGCGTCGGCGGAGGGGATTCCGGTGTCGGTCACGGTGTCGTCTCCTGGGCCATGGCCAGTTCGTAGAGGTGGTCCACGAGGGTGATCAGCACGTCCTTCCCGGACTGCCTGACCCGCGCGTCGCAGTCGATCAGCGGCACGTGTTCGGGCAGTGCGAGCGCATGACGGATCTCGTCCAGGGAGTACCTGGTGGTGTCGTTGTCGAAGCGGTTCACGGCGACCACGAACGGCGTCCGGTGGTGCTCCAGCCGGTCTATCGCGTACCAGGAGTCGTCCATGCGGCGCGTGTCGACGAGCACGACCGCGCCCAGCGTGCCGGAGAACAGCCGGTCCCACAGGAACCAGAAGCGTTCCTGCCCCGGCGCGCCGAACAAGTACAGCACCATGCGGGCGTTGAGGCTGATCCGTCCGAAGTCGAACGCCACCGTGGTGGTCGTCTTCCCCGCCACCCCGCTCGTCTCGTCCACGCCCACACCGGCCTGCGTCATCACCTCCTCGGTGTTGAGCGGCCGGATCTCGCTGACCGAGCGGACCAGCGTCGTCTTGCCGACTCCGAAACCGCCCACGACGACGATCTTCAGGCCGGTCTCCGCGGCGTCGTCCAGGGGTGTGCGGTGGGAGGGCAGCTCAGAGGTTGCGGAGCCCATGGAGCACCTCCTTGAGAAGGGCGGTATCGGGGAGCGAGGCGACGGACTGCGCCGCGCGCGGGTGTCGGGCGGTGATGCGGCCCGTGGCGAGCAGGTCGCCGAGCAGGATCCGCACCACCGTGATCGGCAGTTTCAGCTCCGCGGCGATCTCCACCACGGCCGTCGGATGCCGGCACAGCTCAAGGATCCGGGCGTGCTCCGACTGCGTCCCGGGCGTGGGTTCGCACTCACTGACGACGAGGGTGACGAGGTCGAACGCGTCGTCGGCGCGGCTGCGCCCGCCCGTGACCGTGTAGAGCCGGTCGGGATCACCGGTGTCCACGGGCCTGCGCGTCACGAGCCGGCACTCCCCGGCACGGGCTGTCGGGGCGCGGCCCGCAGGTGCTCCCCGATCTGCTCGACCAGCTCGGTCATCTGGTGGCCGACGACGCCGGGGTCGGCGTCCTCCTCGGCGACCACCGCCAGATGCGCGCCCTCACCGGCCTCCACGATGAACAGCAGGCCGCCGTGGAACTCGGTCATGGAATGCCGCACGCCGCCGGTCCCGTCGCCGAACTCGACGGAGGCGCCCTGGGCGAGGGCCTGGATGCCGGAGCAGATCGCCGCCAGTTGGTCAGCCTGGTCGAGCGACAGATGTTCGGTCCAGCACAGCTTCAGACCGTCCCGGGACAGGACCAGGGCGTGCCGCGTGCCGGGGGTGCGCTCCAGAAGGCTCTGCAGAAGCCAGGTGAGGCTGTTGTCGGTGGTCTGCATGGTGGGTGATGGGACGGTGGTGCCCGGCTGAACCGGTCACCGGCCCGTTCCTCCAATCTCACGTGCTCAAGCGGGGGAAGTGGGCGCCAGGGCCCCGGGCGCCGTACGGGAAGGCCTGGGCCTACGGCGCTGCCGGCGGCTCGGGATCGGTGTCGGGCCGGGCAGCCGCACCGGTGGCGCCGCTGCCGGACCGGCGCCCGCGGTGGAAGGCGCCGAAGCGGGAGCCCGCGTCGCGTGCCGGGGCACGTTCCCGGTCCGCCGCGCCGTCCTGCGCGGGCCCGGTGTCGGTGTCCCGGCGCTGCTCGCGCTCGCGCTCGGCCTCGGCCATGGTGCGGCCGGGCGTACGGACGGGCAGGCCGTTCGGCGTGGACCCGCGTGGGCGCCGGTGCGCTCCGCCCTGTTCGGGCAGTTCCACGCGGGCGGCGGGGCGTTCCACGGCCATGGGGCGCGCGGCGGGGTCGGGCACCGCGCGGGGCGCGGGCGGCTCGGCGACGGCGGGTGCCTCGGCCGCGGGCGTGGGAGCCGCGACGGCGGGACGGCGCGGCGTCTGCGCCGGGGCGGGGTCGCGCTGCTGGGCCAGCAACTGCGGCGGGACGAGGACCACGACGCCGGTGCCGCCCCGGGACGACGGCCGGTAGTTGACGCTGATGCCGTACTTGACCGCCAGTCGCCCGACGACCGCCAGACCCAGCCGCGTGCCCTGCAGCGAGGCGAGGTCGGTCATACGGCCGGACACCGCCTGCTCGGCGCGCCGCATCGCCGCGTCGGCCATCTTCAGGCCGCTGTCCTCGATGGTGATGACGATTCCGGCGCTGCGCTCCTCGACGTACACATGGACCTCGTCGATGGGCGGCGAGAAATTGGCAGCGTTGTCCATCAGCTCGGCGAGCAGATGCATCAGGCCTTCCGCGGCGAAGCCCGAGATCGCGGCGCTCGTCGGACAGTGCAGCCGCACCCGCCGGTAGGCGGCGATCCGGCCGACCGCGCCCCGCAGGATGCTCTCCATGACGATCGGCCTGTTCCAGGCGCGGCTGGAACGGCCGCCCATGAGCAGCGCCAGCCGGTCCGTCATCAGGCCCAGCTGCGAGGTGCTGTGGTCCAGCCTCAGCAGATCGCCGAAGACCTCCTCGCCGTGCCGTTCCTGCAGCTCCCTGAGGTCGGCGAGCATGCTGACGGCCTTCGCCTGCACGCGGCTGAGCGCCTTGGCCGAGGCGGCCTGTGCGGCTGCCGCGCGCCGCTCGCTGAGGGCGATTTCACGGACGAACGATTCGGCAGGCACACGCAGCAGCGGGATCTTCGGCCAGTCCAGCTCGGTGAGCACGGTGTCGGCCGACTGCCCGTCGCGGAGCTTGGCCACCCCGGCGGGCAGGGTCTCGTGCGTGAGCCGCTCCAGTTCCGCCGCGGCCTGGTTCAACTCCTCGCGGGCCTGGCGGCGTTCGGCGTCCAGGGCCGCCGCGTGCTGCATGGCCTCCTCGACGACGGAGGCGAAGGTGTGCACGACCTGCCGCAGTTGCGGGTCGGACGGCGGCGTCACGCTCGTCAGGGTGTCACTCGCGCTCGTCCCGTCCCGCAGCCGCTTGACGACGGCGGGCAGGGTGACGTTCACCAGGTGAGCGGTGTCCGCCGACAACTGTGCCGACCGGGCCTTGAACTGGCCGACCTCGGCGAAGTGCCGTGCCCCCGACCGGCGGGCGCGCCGGATCAGCAGGGTGCTGACCACGACGGTGGCGGCCACGCAGAGCCAGCCGCCCAGGGCCGTGGCCGGTGCCCACGGTCCGGCGTCGGCCGGTGCCGCCAGGGCCACCGCGCCGGCGGCCGCGGCAGTCACCAGCAGCACCGCCAGTGGTACGGCCGGAGAGGGCTTGGAAGCCATCGCTGACCGGTGCTGACTGGGCGGTGCTGGCACTGACATTCCGCGGTCCCTCGGTCCTTTGAGAGCAGGAGAATCGGTCGACCGACACACGGTCGCAGGTCAGGAGAACGCCGCGGAAATGACGGCGATCTTCCGGACCGGTACGCGCTCATGCTAGTCATCCTGCTGCGCACCGGGTTTTGACCAGGGGCATCGTCACGCCTGGGCGCGATTTCGTCCCGAAGTCGCCGCCGGGTCAAAGGCTTTGTGATAAAGGATGTCACCAGCATTCAGAGCGCTCCGGAAAGCGCCGATGGCGGCCGTGGCACGCGCCTGTTCGGTCAACCGGCCGGGAATTACCGTTTCTTCGTCGCGCCGAGCCCTCGAAGGAGTGAGTGTTTTCCGGTCAACTGCATGCTTCCGCGAGGAAGCGGTGGTGTATTTTCATGCGATTCCGGGCCGCTTGTGCGGCCCGGAATCGCATCGTGACCGGTCGTCCGCGTCACGGGTTGCGGGGCTCGTCGCCTTCGTCGCCCTCGGTGTCGATCCGCTCCTTGCGGACCTGCCCGCGAACGGTCTCCTCCTCGACGCGCTCGTCGGTCGTCAGGCGCACCCGCTCCACCGGGACCGTCTCGGTCTCCACGACCGGACGTTCCTCGTGCAGCGTGACCTCGTGCTCGGCCTCGGAGATCGGCTCGCCGGACATGGCGGCGTCACGGTTGGCGTCCGTGATCGGCTCGCGTTCGACGCGGACCTCCTCGCGACGCACCGGAACGGTCTGCTCGACCTCCTCGGTGACCACGTACTTCCGCAGCCGGGCGTGGCCCCTCTCGCGGCGTTCGACGCCGGCCTTCATGCGCTCCTCGGAGCGCGTCATGGCGTCGTCGTCCCGCGTGCCGGCGCGCTCGCCCGCCCGGGCACGTTCGCCCATGTCCGTGCCTGTCCCGGCGCCTTCGGTCATGCCGGTGTCGGCCTCGGCGCGCTCGCCGGTGCCGGCGTATCCCGCCGCGCCCGCGGCGCCCGCCGCACCTGCCGTGCCCGTGCCCGATTCTCCGCCGGAGTGGGCCCAGCCGCCCTCGCCGGGCCGGTTGGCCCGCTGCCAGGCCTCGTCCCAGTCGATGCCGTAGTACTCGTAGAGGCGGTGCTCCTCGTCCTCGGACAGGTGGCCACCCCCGTCGACGTCCACGTGCGGGGCGTCCTTGATCTTGTTCTTCGGGTAGGGCACCTCGAGGTGGTCCTGTACGAGGTCTGCCTCCCGGATCGGCACGAACGACTCGCTCGTCCCGAACAGGCCCGTTTTCACCGTCACCCACTCGGGGCGGCCGGTCGCGTCGTCGAGGAAGACGTGCTTCGCCTCGCCGACCTTGTTGCCCTCGGCGTCGTACACCGGGTGATCGAGCACTGCGGGGATCTGTTCTCTGGTGATCATGGATCGTCGCTCCTTCCATGTCCGACACCTCCCGGGTGCACCAGGAGAAACAGGACGAAACTCCCAAAACATATCCCGTTTTGTCCTCTGGCGGACGCGCGTAGAACTCGGGCACCATCTCCCTGCGACACAGCACCACCTGCACAGCCACCCCACAGGAAACCGGTTCACCGCAGGAAGGTTCCGCATGAAGGCTCAGAAGCCTCCGACGGCCCCCGGGGCCTCACCGTCTCCGCAGACCCGGAAGCGCGCGAGGATCCGCTCGGTCCTGACCGCTCTCGCCCTCGTCGTCGCCCCCGGCGTCGTCGTGGTCGGCGGCGCCGGCGACGCGTTCGCCGTCACCAAGATCAGCCACTCCACCGCGACCTCGATGTTCCGGGACGTCGGCATCACCTGGTCGTCCTCGGGCGGGTGCTCCGACCGCAACAACCCGACCTGCACGTCCTTCGAGCAGCTCAACCTCGCCACCGCCCAGGGCGCCCAGACCCTGAAGCGGGCCAGCGGCTGCGCGCTGAACATCACCGGCGGCACCGAGACCGGCCACGCCTCCGGCACGTACTCGCACTGGAACGGCTACAAGCTCGACTTCAGCAAGTACACGTGCCTCGGGAACTACATCAAGAACAACTTCACCTACATCGGCGTGCGCGGCGACGGCGCCCCGCAGTGGCGGTCCGGATCCGGCAACATCTACGCGGACGAGGGCAACCACTGGGACGTCCTGTACTACAACTGCGGCGGCTGCTGACCCCCGCGGAGCGACAACGGCACCCCGGCCGGACCCGACCGAACCGGGCACGGGAAGTCGGGTCCGGCCCCGCGGCCCCTCCGTAGCGTGAGGCGTCGTAAGGGAAGGAGACCGGGGTGCTGGAACGGCTGAACGAGGCCATGGCGCACATCGAGGAGCACCTCGACCAAACCGTCGAGGTCGCCGAACTGGCGCGGATCGCCGTCACGTC
This sequence comes from Streptomyces sp. DH24, assembly GCF_029813775.1. GTDB lineage: Bacteria > Actinomycetota > Actinomycetes > Streptomycetales > Streptomycetaceae > Streptomyces. The sequence continues at coordinate 35,287 of NZ_JARVKW010000033.1, forward strand.
GGAGCACCACTTCCGCCGGATGTTCTCGGCGCTGGCCGGCATGCCGCTGTCCGAGTACGTCCGGCGGCGGCGGCTCACCGTCGCCGGCGCGGAGGTGCTCGACGGGCGGCGGACGCTGCTCGACATCGCCGTGCGGTACGGCTACGGCTCGGGGGAGGCCTTCGCGCGCGCCTTCCGTGCCGTGCACGGCGTCGGCCCGGGTGAGGCCAGGCGCGGCGGCGCGACGCTGCACGCGCAGCCCCGGATGTCCTTCCGACTCGTCGTCGAAGGGAGTACCGGCATGCGATACCGGGTCGTGGAGAAGGAAGAGTTCCGTGTGGTGGGCAGAAAGGCGCGGGTGCCGCTGGTCCACGAGGGCATGAACCCGGCGATCGTCGGGTTCGTGCGGAGCATCGGCAAGGACACGCTGCGGCAGCTGGCCGAGCTCTCGGACCAGGAGCCCGCCGGGCTGCTCAGCGCGAGCGTCAACCTGGACGAGAGCCGCGCGGAGGGCACCGAGCTCGACTACTACCAGGGAGTCGTCACCGGGGCCGACGCCCCGGAGGGCATGGACGTCCTGACCGTGCCGGCGGGCTCCTGGGCGGTCTTCGAGAGCTCGGGCCCCCTGCCGGAAGCCGTGCAGTACCTGTGGCGGGACGTGTTCACCCAATGGTTCCCGTCCCACCCTTACCGCAGCCGGCCGGGCCCGGAGATCATGCGCGCCGAGATCTCGCAGGACGGCGGGCACGCGGACGCGGAACTGTGGATCCCCGTGGAGCGCGCCGCCGCCTGACGCGGACAACCGGGTGACCGTCCGGCACGACCTGTCGTCCGGCACGAGTGGGACCGCGCCGGGCGGTCACTCGGCACTCATGAGTCGACTTTCGAAATCGGGACACAAGCAACGCGCGCACGACGAGTCCGAGCCGCGCTACGGGCCGGACGAGCGGGTGGAACGGGCGGCGCCGGACACCCCCACCGATCTGCCGAAGGGCTCCTGGGCGGCCGTGTTCAAGGGGAGCCTGCGGGAGTTCAAGGACGACGAGCTCGCGGACCGCGCGGCCGCCCTCACGTACTACGGAGTGCTGTCGCTGTTCCCGGCGCTGCTGGTGCTCGTGTCGCTGCTCGGCATCGCCGGGAAGTCGGCCACCGACACGGTGCTGGAGAACATCAACAAGCTCGCCCCCGGCGCGGCCCGCGACATCATCACCCGGGCCGTCGAACAGCTCCAGGGCAGCGGCGGCACCGGCTCGATCATGGCGATCGTCGGCCTGGCGCTGGCGATCTGGTCGGCGTCCGGCTACGTCGCCGCGTTCATCCGCACGGCCAACGCGGTGTACGACATCCCGGAGGGCCGCCCGGTGTGGAAGGTCCTGCCGGTGCGGGTCGCGATCACCGTCGTCCTGATGGTCCTCGCGGTCGTCAGCGCGCTGATCGTCGTCTTCACCGGCTCCCTCGCCCGCCAGGTCGGCACGACGCTCGGGATCGGGGACACGGCCCTGACGGTCTGGTCGATCGCCAAGTGGCCCGTCCTGGTGATCCTGGTGATCGTCATGATCGCGATCCTGTACTGGGCGACGCCCAACGCCAAGGTGCGCGGCTTCCGGTGGATCACGCCGGGCAGCCTCCTGGCCCTGGTGATCTGGCTGATCGCCTCCGCCGGCTTCGCGTTCTACGTCGCCAACTTCGCCTCGTACAACAAGACGTACGGCACGATGGCCGGCGTGATCGTCTTCCTGGTCTGGCTGTGGATCAGCAACCTGGCCATCCTGCTGGGCCTGGAGTTCGACGCGGAGACCGCACGGCAGCGGGCGATCGCCGGTGGCCACCCGCCGGAGCGCGAACCGTACACGGAGCCGCGCGACACGCGCGCGTGGGACGAGGACGACCGGCGCCGCATGGACGGGCCGTGAGCGACCCACCCGCTCCCGGGGCGTTCAGTGCCCTCGCGGTGGCGCGCTGCTGCGGCGTACGACGAGGTCGACCGGCACGACGGACGAGGCCGGCGGCGGCTCGTGGCCGGCGTCGATCCGGTGCAGCAGGAGCCGCAGGGAGCGGGTGCCGATCTCGGCGAAGTCGGTGCGCACGGTGGTCAGCGGCGGCAGCAGGTGCGCGGCCTCCGGGATGTCGTCGTAACCGACGACACTGACCTCGTCCGGGACCGGGCGGCCCGCCTCGTGCAGCGCGTGCAGGACGCCGATGGCCATCTGGTCGTTGGCGACGAACACCGCCGTCACGTCCGGGTCCGCGGCCAGGCGGCGGCCCTGCTCGTAGCCGGACTCGGCGCTCCAGTCCCCGGCGAGGGGCTCGGGGACCGGGGCTCCGGCGGCCTCCAGGGCGGCCCGCCAGCTCGCCAGCCGCAGGTCGGCGGGGGTCCAGCCGGCCGGTCCGGCGATGTGCCGGACGGTCCGGTGCCCGAGGGCCAGCAGGTGCTCGGTGGCCTTGCGGGCGCCGGTGCGGGAGTCACCCGTGACCAGGGGGGTGCCGTCGTCGAGCGGGCTCTCCAGGACGACCAGGGGAGCGCCGAGCCCGGTCGCGGCCAGCGCCCGCCCCACCCACGCCTGCGGGGCGATGGCGATCACGCCCTCCGCGCCCTCGGCCGACAGCCGGTCGACCGCCTCCACCACCGTGTCGTGGTCGGCCGTGTCGAGCGCGATCGAGCTGATCAGGTAACCGGCCTCCTGCGCCGCCGTGTTGACCGCGGTGAGGATGGCGGCGGGGCCGTAGCGGGCCGCGTCGAAGGAGAGGACACCGAGCATCCGGGTCCGTCCGCTGGCCAGCGACCGCGCGCTGCGGCTGGGCCGGTAACCGAGCGTCCGCATCGCCTCCAGGACCGCCTCGCGGGTCGTGGCACGGACGGCGGGGTGGTCGTTCAGCACCCGGGAGACGGTCTGCTTGGACACGCCCGCCAGCCGGGCCACGTCGTCCATCACGGGACGCGACCCGGCGAAGTTCCGTCTGCTGCGCCACGGCGGGACGGAACCTTCGGCGGCGCTTCGGGGCATGACGGGTGTTTCCTCGACGTGGTCACGGCGGGCATGGCCCGCCCGGCAGGACCACAGCATAAGGCGCGGGCGAGCGGGGCGGCGGGGCGTCCGGCCCCCGCCGCCCTCCGGGCGCACCCGCGCGGTCAGGCCTTCGCCGGCCCGAGGTCCGGCGTGTCGGTGAGCAGCGCACGGGCCGCGGTGGTGCCGTGCAGCTCCAGCAGGACCAGTTCGTTGCGGCCCGGGCGCAGCACGGGGCCGGGGACGTAGAGGGCGCGCTGCGGGCCGCGGTTCCAGTAGCGGCCGAGGTGGAAGCCGTTGATCCAGGCCTGGCCCTTGGCCCAGCCGGGCAGTGACAGGAAGGCGTCGGCGGGCGTGGCCACCTCGAACGTGCCCCGGTGGAGGGCCGGTTCGGCGGACGCCCGCGCACCGCTCGGCGTGAACGGCACCCCGGCCAGGTCGTCCAGCGGCAGCGGGTGGCAGTCCCAGCCGCGCAGCACGGTGCCGTGGAACGAGACGGGACCGAGCAGACCCTTCGGGTCGCCGATGCGGGGGCCGTAGTTGACGCCGCCCATGTTCTCGACCAGGACCTCCAGCGTGGCGCCGGGGCGCGGAATGCGGACGGGCAGCGTCTCCTCGTGGCGTTCGCGTTCCAGGACGCCGGCGGGGGCGCCGTCGACGAAGACCTGGGCGCGGTCGCCGACACCGCCCGCGAAGTGCAGCAGCCCGGCACCGGAGGCGGGCACGGTCGTGCGGTACAGGGCGTGTCCGGCCGGCTGTCCGAGCTCGCCGATCGTGAGCGGGTCGGCCGCACGCACCGGCTCGGACAGCGCGCCGATGTGCGGCAGCAGCGGCGCGGCCCGGTCCAACTCGACCTCGGTACGCGGCAGTCTGGCGCCGGGCGCGGGGGCCGGCTCGTCGGGGACCTCGGCGTGCCGGGCGATCACCTCACGGAAGGCGTGGTACTTCGGGCCCGGGTCGCCCCATTCGGTGAGCGGGGCGTCGTAGTCGTACGACGTGACGACCGGCGCGTAGGCGTGGTCGTGGTTGGCGCCGTTGGTGAGGCCGAAGTTGGTGCCGCCGTGGAACATGTAGATGTTGACGGACGCCCCGGCGGCAAGCAGCCGGTCGAGGTCGGCGGCGGCGTCGGCCCCGTCCCGCGTGTGGTGCGGCTCGCCCCAGTGGTCGAACCAGCCCACCCAGAACTCGGCGCACATCAGCGGTCCTTCGCCGACGTGGGCACGCAGCCGTTCCAGGGACTGCTCGACCCTGCTGCCGAAGGTTCCGGTGGCGAGGGCGCCCGGCACGCTTCCGGCGGCGAGGTGCTCGGCGTTGGCCTGGTCGCAGGTGAACAGCAGTTCCTCGACCCCGCGGGAGCGCAGCCCGTCGGCGAGGTGCTTCAGATACGCGGTGTCGTCGCCGTACGCCCCGTACTCGTTCTCCACCTGCACGGCGACGACCGGACCGCCCGACGCCGCGAAGTGGGGGAGCAGCGGGGGCAGCAGCAGGTCGAGGTAGCGGTCGACGGCCGCGGTGAAGCGCGGGTCGCTGGTGCGCAGCCGGATGTCGCGGTCCGAGGTGAGCCAGGCGGGCAGCCCGCCCCCGTCCCACTCGGCGCAGATGAACGGCCCCGGGCGCAGCAGCACGCGCAGGCCCTCCTCGCCCGCCAGCCGCAGATAGCGGGGCAGGTCCAGCAGACCGTCGAGGACCAGCGGGCCGTCGGGGTCGGGCTGGTGCAGGTTCCAGGGCACGTACGTCTCGACCGTGTTGAGGCCCATCAGCCGCGCCTTGCGCAGCCGGTCGGCCCACAGGTCCGGGTGGACGCGGAAGTAGTGCATCGCACCGGAGATGATCCGGAACGGCTCGCCGTGCAGCAGGAAGCCGTCGGCCGTCGTGGTGAGGGCGGGCATGCGGGTGATCCCTTTCGTGGGGCGGGCGGATACGGGGCGGGACTCGTGGGCGGGTGGGCATGCGGGCGACGGGCGCGGGGCCCCGGGGGCGGTGTTCAGCGGCGTCCCGTCATGCGGATCAGCCACAGCGCCCCGGCGGGGCAGGTCACGCGAGGGATGTTACCGGTAACATCCCTCGCGTCAACATGCCCGCGCGACCGCTGCGACGGCCTTGCCCGACCGCGGCCGATCTCCCCGCGCGGCGAAGGGATCACGCCCGGCGGCGCGGGGTAGTCACGAAGGGCGCGCCCCGCGCCGGCAGCCGCGCGCTGCACTCCCGTCCCGACAGGCAGGTGGACATGACGGACAGCGACGGCACGACGGACCGGCACGGCGGCGGTTCCGCCGCCCGGCAGCTCCAGGTGGAGACGCACGGCCTCGACGTCATCGGTGACGCCGAGCGCAAGGGCACCCCGCGCACTCTCTTCTGGCCCTGGTTCGGCGCGAACGTCTCCGTACTCGGCCTGAGTTACGGCTCCTTCGCGCTCGGCTTCGGCATCTCCTTCTGGCAGGCCCTCGCCGCCGGCGTGATCGGCATCGTCTTCTCGTTCCTGCTGTGCGGCCTCGTCGCCGTCGCAGGCAAGCGCGGCTCCGCGCCCACGATGGTGCTCAGCCGCGCCGCCTACGGAGTGCGCGGCAACCGCCTGCCGTCGGTGCTCTCCTGGATGCTCACCGTCGGCTGGGAGACGGTGCTGTGCGCCCTCGCCACCATGGCCACCGCGACCGTCTTCGGACGGCTCGGCTGGGGCGGCGGCACCGGCACCAAGGTGGCCGCCCTCGTGCTGGTCAGCGCGCTGACCGTGATCGTCGGGGTGATGGGCTTCGACCTGATCATGCGGTTGCAGACCGTGATCACCGTGGTCACCGGCGTCCTCACCGTCGTGTACGTCGGACTCGTCGCCGACCACATCCACTGGAGCACCGTCGCCGCCCTGCCCGCCGGCTCCACGCAGGAGTTCATCGGCGCGCTGGTGTTCATGATGACGGGCTTCGGCCTGGGCTGGGTCAACGCCGCCGCCGACTACTCCCGGTACCTGCCACGCACCTCCTCCGGCGCGGGCGTGGTCGGCTGGACCGCGTTCGGCGCCTCCCTGGCCCCGCTGCTCCTGCTGGTGTTCGGCCTGCTGCTGGCCGGTTCCTCCGGGGCGCTCGGCGAGGCGGTCGCCGCCGACCCGATCGGCGCGCTGACGACGCTGCTGCCCACCTGGTTCCTGGTGCCGTTCGCGGTGGTCGCCGTGCTCGGCCTGGTCGGCGGCGCGGTCCTCGACATCTACTCCTCCGGGCTCGCGCTGCTGTCCGCCGGCCTGCGCGTGCCCCGCCCGGTCGCCGCGCTCGCCGACGGCCTCCTGATGATCGCGGGCGCGGTCTACATCGTCTTCTTCGCCGACGACTTCCTCGGCCCGTTCACGGGCTTCCTCACCACACTCGGCGTACCCATCGCCGCGTGGTGCGGCGTCGTGCTCGCCGACCTCGCCCTGCGCCGCCGCGACTACGCCGAGGCCGACCTCTACGAACCGCGCGGCCGCTACGGCGACGTCCCCCTCGCCCCGCTGCTGCTCACCGTCGCCGCCACCGCGCTGGGGTGGGGCCTGGTCACCAACGCGTCCGCGAGCTGGCTGACGTGGCAGGGCTATCTGCTCGACCCCTTCGGCCTGGGCGGCACCTCCGGCGACTGGGCCTACGCCAACCTCGGCGTCCTGGCCGCCCTCGCCACCGGCTTCCTGGGCACGCTGCTCCTGGGCCGCGGCCGGGTGCGCCGTCAGGAGACGCCGGAGACCGCCGCGACCGGCGCGGGGGCGACCGTCGTATGAGCGCCACCGCCGGGCGGCTCGCCGTCATCGACATGCAGCACGTCTTCGCCGACCCCGGCAGCCCCTGGGCGGCCCCGCGCTACGGCGAGGCGGCGGCGGGCGTACGGCGGCTGCTGCCGGCCTTCGGGGAGCGCGTCACGTTCACGCGGTTCGTGCCGCCCGAGGAACCCCTCGGCGCGTGGCGGGCCTACTACGACCGGTGGCCGTTCGCCCGCCGCCCGGCGGACGCTCCGCTGTGGCGGCTGACGGACGACTTCGCCGACCGCGCCCGGCACGTCCTGGACGCCCCCACCTTCGGCAAGTGGACCACCGAACTGGCCGGCCGCACCGCCCCCGAGGGCCGCCTCGTCCTCGCCGGCGTCAGCACCGACTGCTGCGTGCTGTCGACCGCGCTCGCCGCCGCCGACGCGGGCACCGAGGTGCTGGTCGTGGCGGACGCCTGCGCGGGCGCCGACGACGAGTCCCACGCCAAGGCGTTGCACGTCATGGATCTGTACCGGCCGCTGATCCGGGTCACCACCGTCGCCGCGCTGCTCGATGCGGGGAGCCGGGCCACGGCGCCTGCGGAACCTGGCGCTCCGTAAATGATTGCCGAGGTCCCGGACGGGTACGCGAGGCACGACCGCGCCCGGAGGCGATCATGCCCGGGCGGGCCGCACCACCGCTGCTACCTGGGGACCTGCCATGGACACACCCGCGAACGAGAACAACACCACGCCCGCCCAGCGGGCTCTGGACGCGCTCGCCCTGAACACCGAGGACACCACGGCGCTGGACACCCTCGCGAGCAGCGACGTGCTCGTGCCCGTGCCGGACGACGCGAGCGACGAGGACGCCGCCGACCCCGGCGCGCTGGCACTGCCCGTGCTGGAGGAGCCGGGCGGCGAGTCGGTGGTGCCGGTGTTCACCTCGGAGCTGGAGATGGCCGGGCTGCTGCCCTTCGTCTCGCGCTACCGCCTGGTGCCGCTCGGCGCGCTCGCCGCGCAGTGGCCCGCCGACGATCTGTCGCTCACCATCGACGGCAGCTCGGCGCACCGGCTCACGCTGACCTCCGAGGGCGTACGCACTCTGCTCGCGCGCCCCTGAACGGGCCGTCCGGCCGCCGTCAGCGCGCCGCGTCGCCCAGCGTGCGCTCCAGAGCCGCACGCTGGAGCGGCAGCACCCGCGCGTGCAGGTCACGCCCCTTGGCGGTCAGCGCGACCCACACGCCACGCCGGTCCTCCACGCAGACGGACCGCTCCACCAGGCCGTCCTTCTCCAGGCGGGCGATGAGGCGCGACAGCGCGCTCTGACTGAGATGGATGCGCCCGGCCAGGTTCTGCACCCGGCACTGGGCGCCGCCCTCCTCGGGCGCGTCCGTCGCGAGGATGTCGAGCACCTCGAAGTCGCTCGCGCCCAGCCCGTGCGGATGGAGCACACGGTCGATCTCGCACATCGTGCGCGCGTGCGCCGACAGGATGCCGCGCCACCGTTCCTCGAGCCGCGCACCGGCCGTTTCCACTGCCATACCCGCACGGTAACACCGTTCCGACGATTCGTTTACCGTGCAACTACCAAGTGTGCGGCGGCCGTGGCCGGATCAGGCCCGATCGTCCTGCACGAGGCCGACCAGGTTGCCGTCCGCGTCGCGCACGGAGGCGATCCTCCGGCCGCCGCCCACCTCGTGGACGTCCTGCAACGGTTCGGCCCCGGCTTCCAGCAGCGCGGCCAGCGTCGACCGGATGTCGGACACGTGCCAGTAGGGGACCGGGCCGGTCATGCCCTTCGCATGCCCGTTGGGGTCCAGCCCCACGTCCTGCCCGGCGTCCTGGTAACCGACGTAGTACGGCTCGTCCGCGTACGGCTCCACCCCGAGCAGGGCACCGAAGAGTGCCTTCGCGCGGTCGAGGTCCTTGACGGGGTAGACGATCGTCCTCAGGCCGTCGGTCATGGCGTGCTCCTGTCGCGATTGCGTGGCCGGCGCCTGCCGACGCCGTGGTCTCACGTTAGGACGGGGCGGCGGTGGACGGCTTCTCCAGAACTGACCGGTTGCCGCGCCCCGGCTCCCCGGCGTCCCCGGCCACGATGCGCCGGGCCGCACCGCCGGCACGTGCTCCCGCCCACCGGTGCCGCACACCCACAGGCACCTCACTTGCACCGGTGCCGCACCTGCACGCGCGCCTCACACAGGCAGACACCTCCCGCCGACAGGCACACACGTGGACAGGCACACACGTGGACAGGCAGGCGCCGACAGGCATCTCGCACCGACGGGCGCCTCACGTCGACGCGCGCTTCACCAGTTCCGTCGGCAGGATGACCGCCGCCGCCTCCTCGCCGGCGATCTGGGCGAGCAGCACGCGGACCATCTCCGTGCTGATGCGGTCCCAGGGCTGGCGGATGGTGGTGAGCGCGGGGCGGGCCGCCAGCGCGGCAGGCGAGTCGTCGAACCCGCCCACCGCGACGTCCTGCGGCACGCGCCGCCCGGCCCGCTCCAGCGCCGTCAGGACGCCCTGCGCCATCAGGTCGGACGCCACGAACACGGCGTCCACGTCCGGGGCCTGGGCCAGCAGTCGCTCCGCGCCCGCCTCACCGCCGGCCCGGCTGTAGTCGCCGGGCACGATCAGCCGCTCGTCGATCTCCATGCCCGCCTCACCGAGCACCTCCTTGTAGCCCGCGAGGCGCTCGACACCGCCCGGGGTGTCCAGCGGGCCGGTGACCACGCCGATCCGGCGCCGGCCGGCCGACAGCAGGTGGCGGACCATGTCACGGGCGCCGTCCCGGTCGTCCGCCGCCACATAGCTCACCTTCGAGCCGAGCCCGATCGGCTTGCCGCACGCGACGAGCGGCACGCCCGCCTCGCGCAACTGCTCCGCGACCGGGTCGCCCGAGTGGCTGGAGACCAGCAGCACCCCGCCGACGTGCCCGGCGGTGATGTAACGCGTGATGCGCCGCCGTTCGTCCTTGGTCCCGGCCAGCATCAGCAGCAGCGGAATGTCGTGCGCGGCCAGCGCCTGGGTGCAACCGCGCAGCAGCACGTTGAAGTTGGGGTCCTCGAAGAACCTCTCCTGCGGTTCCGTCAGAAGGAAGCCCACCGAGTCCGACCGGCCGGTGATCAGCGAGCGGGCGTGCCGGTTGACGACGTAACCCGTTTTGCGGATGGCCGCGTTGACCGCCTCCTGCGCGGCCGGACTGACGTAGTGGCCACCGTTGAGGACACGTGACACAGTGCCGCGCGAGACACCCGCCTCGCGCGCCACGTCGTGGATCGTCGGTGGCTTTCGCCGACCCCCCGTTGCGCTCATGGTCATGACTTTACGGCCCCGGACAGCAGATCCAGGCTCCAGAACCGCTGCACCACCAGGAACAGCGCGACCAGCGGCAGCACCGCGAGGAACGCGCCCGTGATCACCAGGGTGTACAGCGCCGGGGTGTTGGAGCCCTGCTCCAGCAGCGTGTACAGACCCAGCGTGATCGGGAACTTCTCGTCGTCGCTGAGCATGATGAACGGCAGCAGGAAGTTGTTCCACACCGCCACGAACTGGAACAGGAACACCGTCACCAGACCCGGGACCATCATCGGCAGGGCGATCCGCGTGAAGATCCGCCACTCGCCCGCCCCGTCCATCCGCGCGGCCTCCACCACGTCGCCGGGCACGGCCGCCGCGGCGTAGATCCGCGCGAGGTAGACACCGTACGGCGAGAGGATCTGCGGCAGCAGCACGGACAGGTGGGAGTCCGTGAGGTCGGCCTGAGCCAGCAGCAGGTACTGCGGGATCGCGAGGATCACCGGCGGCATCAGCACGCCCGCGAGCAGGACGTTGAACATCGTCTCCCGGCCCCGGAAGCGGTAGGTCGCCAGCGCGTAGCCGCTGAACGCCGACACCGCCGTGGACAGCAGCGCGCCGAGCACCGCGTAGAGCGCGGAGTTGCCCATCCACTGCCAGTACACGCCGTCCCGGTAGGCGCTGAGGTCGGAGAGGTTCTCGGCGAACCCGGTGCCCGGCAGGAAGGTGAACGTGGAGAACAGCTCGCGCCCCGACTTGGTCGACGCGATCACCACCCACGCGACCGGCAGCAGGCAGTACAGCGCGCCGATCAGCAGCGTCACCGTAGGAACCAGCGCGACGCGGCGGCGCGGGGGCGGGCCCTGAGCGGTGCCGGGCGTGGTGCCGGCGGCGGGCCGCGCCTTGCGGACGGCAAGAGAACTCATCGTGCTGCCTCCTGCTTGTTGCGACGGTTCGCGGCCCGCAGGAAGCCGAAGGACAGCACCAGGGTGGCGAGCGCGATGAGTGTGGCCTCGGCCGCCGCCGCGTGGATGTCGCCCTTGCCGAAGGCGTCCTGGTACACCTTCATCAGCGGACTCCACGTCGTGGAGACGGAGTTGGTGAGGGGTTTGAGGGTGGTCGGCTCGTTGAACACCTGGAGCGTCGCGATGATCGAGAAGAAGAAGGTGAGCACCAGCGAGGGCGCCACCATCGGGATCTTGATCCGCAGTGCGATCTGCAGCGGGGTGGCGCCGTCCAGCTTCGCCGCCTCGTACACCTCGGCCGGGATGGCCCGGAGCGCGGTGTAGATGACGATCATGTTGAAGCCGGTGCCGCCCCAGACCGCGATGTTCGCCAGGGCGAGGTACAGCGGACCGCCGTCCAGCAGATCCGGCTGCGGCAGGCCCAGCCTGTCGAGGACGAAGTAGAAGGGGCTGACGTCCGGCAGGTACAGGAAGCCCCACAGCAGCGCCGCCACGACACCGGGGACGGCGTACGGCAGGAAGATCGCGAGCCGGGTGAACGGGGCGAACCGCACCTTGTCGGAGTCGAGCATCAGCGCGAACAGCAGGGCGAGGCCCAGCATCACCGGCACCACCAGGCAGCCGTAGCCGAGCACGCGCAGCGCGCCGTCCAGCAGTTCGCTGTCGGTGAGGGCGGCGGTGTAGTTCTCCACGCCGGCCCAGACCTCCGAACGGGCACCTGACCCGAGGCCGAGCCCGGACACCTTCACCTTGCGGAAACTGAGCCAGACCGCGTAGCCGATCGGCAGTGCGAAGAACAGCAGGAAGAGGATCGTCGCGGGGAGAAGGAAGGCGTACGGGGCCCCTTTGACCCCGTACGTCCCCCGGCGTGCTGCGGATCTCACTGGGCGACCTCGAAGCCCTGCTTCTTCAGGTCGGCGACCGTGTCCTCCCGCATGGTCCTCAGGGCGGCGCCGAAGTCCGACTTGTTCTTGGCGGCGGAGCCGAAGGCGTCCTTGAAGGACGTGTAGGCGACATTCACGTTCGGACCCCAGGCCGAGGGCGCCGTCGTCTTCGCGATCTCGGCGGCCCGGGTGTAGAAGTCCGGCTGGTTGGAGAAGTAGGCCGGCGGGCTGGTGAAGGCGCCGCTGAGCTGCGCCGAGGTGGAGGCCGGGTAGATGCCGCTCTCCTTGGCGAGGGCGTTGAGTGCCGCGTGGTCGGTGTTCAGCCAGGCGGCGAACTTCGCGGCGGCCGCCCTGTTGCCGGAGTCCGTGGTGACCGCGGTGGAGGAGCCGCCCCAACTGCCGGTGCTGTTCTCGCCCTTGGACCACTGGGGGAGCGGGGCCATGGCCCACTTGCCCTTGGTGTCGGGCGCGGCCGTGGTCAGTGTGCCCGGCGCCCACACGGCGCTGACCCAGGCGATCTGCTTGCCCGTGTTGAGCGCCTTGTTCCAGGCCGGGGTGTACATCGGCTGGTTGTCGACCGCGCCCTCCTCGACGAGGCCGCCCCAGAACTCGGCGACCTTCCGCGTCGCCGCGTCGTCGATGCCGACCTTCCACTTGTCGCCCGAGGTCGTCCACCACTGGGCGCCGGCCTGCTGGGCGAGACCCGCGAAGAGGCCGGAGTCGTTCGCGGAGAAGGTGGTGAGGTCTTTGCCGGGGGCCTTCTTCTTCAGCGCGCGTGCGGTCTCGGCGAACTCGTCCCAGGTCGTCGGCACCGTCAGGCCGTACTCCTTGAACAGGTCCTCGCGGTAGTAGAACATCATCGGCCCGATGTCCTGCGGCACCGCGTACACCGCGTCCGTGCCCAGCGTGGTCTGCTGCCAGACGCCGTCGGCGAACTTGCCCTTCACGTCGCCCACTTCACCGGATATGTCCGCCAGCGCGTCGTTGCTGACCAGCGTCGGCAGTGCCTGGTACTCGGCCTGCACCAGGTCCGGGGCCTTGCCCGCCTTGTGCGCGGTGAGGATCTTGGTGACGAGTGTGTCGCCGGACGCCTGCTTCTTCACCGTGACGGTGATCTGCTCCTTCTTGCCCGGTCCCTTGTTCCACAGGTCGACGACCTTGTCCATGCCGGGCGTCCACGTCCAGTACGTGAGCGAGACGGGGCCGGACCGGGCGTCGCTGTCGCTCTCGGCGGAGCCGCAGGCGGCGAGCGTGGTGGCGCCGAGCGCGACGGCGACGGCGGACGTCACGACGCGACGGCGCTTCGTGTACGGCATGGATCTCTCCCCTGACCTGGGTCCCCGCCTGCTGCGAGGACCTCCATGCCGCGGGCCGCGGGGTACCTCCGGTGGTCCCTCGGCGCACCCGCGGTGCTCTGTGAGCGTTCACAGTAGAGAAACATCCCGGACACTTGTCAATGGTTGATGCTGTGCGGTTATGTTGGGCTCGCGCCACCGAGAATGTGTGTGCACGTTCCCAGATGATCGAGTACTCGGGAGATTTTGATGCCGGACACCACCCCCAGGGGCCTCACCGGGCTCGCCTTCGGTGGGGACTACAACCCCGAGCAGTGGCCGGAAAGCGTCTGGCAGGAGGACGTCCGGCTGATGCGCGAGGCCGGCGTCACGATGGTGAGCGTCGGCATCTTCTCCTGGGCCCTGCTGGAACCCGCCCCCGGCGCCTACGACTTCGGCTGGCTCGACCGGGTCCTCGCCCTCCTGCACGACAACGGCATCCGCGTCGACCTCGGCACCCCGACCGCCGCGCCGCCCGCCTGGTTCTACCGCGCCCACCCGGAGGCGCTGCCCGTCACCGCCGAGGGTGTCCGGTACGAGTTCGGCTCACGCGCCGCCATCTGCCACAGCAACGCCGACTACCGCGCCGCCGCCGCGAACATCACCACCCGGCTCGCCGAGCGCTACGGCGACCATCCCGCGCTCGCCATGTGGCACGTCCACAACGAGTACGGCGTGCCCGTCTCCGCCTGCTACTGCGACTCGTGCGCCGCCCACTTCCGCCGCTGGCTCGCCACCACCTACGGCACCGTCGACGCCGTCAACGAGGCCTGGGGCACCGCCTTCTGGGGCCAGCGCTACGCGGACCTGGAGCAGATCAACCCGCCGCGCCTCACCCCGACCGCCGGCAACCCGGCCCAGGCGCTGGACTACAAGCGGTTCGCCGACGCCACCATGCGCGAGAACTTCGTGACGGAACGCGACATCCTGCACCGCCTGTCACCCGGCGTCCCCGTCACCACGAACTTCATGACCGCCCTCAGCCAGTGCGACTCCGTCGACTACTGGGCCTGGGGCCGCGAGGTCGACATCGTCACCAACGACCACTACCTGATCACCGACGGCCGCCGCACCCACGTCAACCTCGCCATGGCCGCCGACCTCACCCGCTCCGTCGCGGGCGGCGCGCCCTGGCTGCTCCTCGAACACTCCACCTCGGGCGTCAACTGGCAGCCCCGCAACCCCGCCAAGGCGCCCGGCCAGATGGCCCGCAACTCCCTCGGCCACGTCGCGCGCGGCTCCGAGGGCGCCCTGTTCTTCCAGTGGCGGCAATCCCGGCGCGGCGCCGAGAAGTTCCACTCGGCGATGGTCCCGCACGGCGGCACCGACACGCGGGTGTGGCGCGAGGTCGTCGAACTCGGCGCCTCCCTGGAGTCGCTGGCGGAGATCCGCGGCACCCGCACCTGCGCCGACGCGGCCGTCCTGTGGGACTGGCACTCCTGGTGGGCGCAGAACCTCGACTGGCGCCCCAGCGAGGACCACGACGCCCGCGAGCGCGCCGACGCGTACTACGAGGCCCTGTACGACCACCACCTCACCGTCGACTTCGCCCACCCCGAAGCCGACTTGTCGGGATATCCGCTTGTCGTCGCCCCGGCGCTCTACCTGATGACCGAGGCGGCCGGGAACAACCTCAAGACCTACGTGGAGAACGGCGGCACCCTCGTCGTGTCCTACTTCTCCGGCATCGTCGACGAGCACGACGCCGTCCACGAGGGCGCCCACCCCGGCCCGCTGCGCGACGTGCTCGGCCTGACCGTCGAGGAGTTCTCGCCGCTCCTCCGGGGCGAGCGGGTGCGCCTGACCGGCCCGGACGGCTCCGGGCTCGACGCCGACGTGTGGACCGAGTTCGTCGTGCCGCGCGGCGCCGAGACCGTGTGGACGTACGCCGACGGCCTGACCGCCGGCCGCCCCGCCGTCACCCGGCACCGCCTCGGCGCGGGCACCGCCTGGTACGTCTCCACCCGGCTCGGCGCGGCCGGCCTGGACGACGTGCTCGGGCGGGCGGGCGAGGACGCCCGGATCGCGCCGCGCGCCGACCTGCCCCGCGACGTCGAAGTGGTCCGCCGCACCGGCGAGTCGGGCACCTGCCTGTTCGTGATCAACCACACCGCCACCGACACCAAGGTGCCGCTGGAGACGTCCGGCACCGAGCTGCTGTCCGGTGAGCGTGCCGCGGGCCGCCTCGCGGTCCCGGCGGGAGCCGTCCGGGTCGTGCGACTCGACGGCTGAGCCGCGACTCCCCTCCGCCCGTGCGAGCACCCGAGCCGCGGGCGGAAGGGCACCTCACCGCCGGGCCGTGTCCTCCGGGATGTTCCGGGAGACGCGGCCCGGGGCGAGGAACACCTCACCCTCTTACGTCGAAGGGACGACGGACGACGATGTTCCATCCCAGACGCACACTCAGGGCCCTGCTGCTGCCGCTCGCGGCCGGGCTCGACCTCACCGCCCTGCCCGCCCAGACGGCCCGGGCGGCGAGCACGCTCACCAACGGCGGCTTCGAGGCCGACGGCGCGGGCGCGGCCACCCCGGCCGGCTGGTCGGAGTACGGCTCGAACTCGGCCTCGTTCGCCGAGTCCGGTGGACGCAGCGGCGGTCACCGCCTGAGCCACTGGTCCTCCGCCGCCTACAAGGTGGAGACCTACCAGTACCTGTCCGGACTCACCAGCGGCAGCTACAAGCTGACCGCGTGGGTGCGCTCCGGCGGCGGCCAGAACGCGGCGTACATAGCCCTGAAGAACTGCGGCGGGGCCGAACAGCGCACGGATCTCCCGGTGTCGGCGAGCGGGTGGATCAGGATCGTCGTGCCGGTCAACGTGACCAACAACCAGTGCACGATCAGCATCAACAGTGACGCGAACGCGGGCAACTGGATCAATGTTGACGACCTGACCTTCTCGGCGGGCACGTCCGGCACGTCGATCAAGGGTGCCGACATCTCCTCCCTGCCCAAGAGCGAGGCCAAGGGCGGCGTGTACCGGACCGGTTCGGGCTCGGCCGGCGACCCGGTCGCGATCCTCAAGTCCGCCGGCATGAACTACGCGCGCCTCAAGGTCTGGGTCGACCCGGCCGACGGCTACAACAACAGGGCCCGTGTCCTCGCCATGGCCAAGCGCGTCAAGGCGCAGGGCATGAAGCTGCTGGTGGACTTCCACTACTCCGACACGTGGGCCGACCCGGGCGCGCAGTCGAAACCGGCCGCCTGGGCGAGCCATTCGTACAGTCAACTCAAGACGGACGTGTACGACCACACGTACGACGTGTTGAGCGCCTTGAAGGCCCAGGGGACCACCGCCGACATGGTCCAGGTCGGCAATGAGATCAATGGCGGCATGCTGTGGAACGAGGGTTCCACCAACAACTGGACGCAGCTCGCCGGACTGCTCAACAGTGGATACAACGCGGTCAAGGCGGTCAACTCGTCCACCGGCGTCGCGCTGCACCTCGCCAAGGGTGGTGACCTGTCCGGCACCCGCTGGTGGTTCGACAGCGCCGTCACGAACGGCGTGAAGTTCGACGCGATCGGCCTGTCCTTCTACGGCTACTGGCACGGCACGCTGTACGACTTCCAGACCACTCTGGACGACGCCGCCGCCCGCTACGGCAAGCCGGTCTTCGTCGCCGAGACGGCCTACCCCTTCCGCCTGGACAGCGAGGACGCGCACGAGAACATCATCGACACCGCCGACGAACTGGTCCCCGGCTACCCGGCGTCCACGACCGGGCAGACCCGGTGGATGAACGACATGGCCAGCATCGTCGAGGCGGTCCCGAACGGCCGGGGACTCGGCGTCTTCTACTGGGAGGCGACCTGGACCGCGGTCAGCGGCAACGGCTGGGACCCGGCGGACCCGTCGTCCGGCAACGGCTGGGAGAACCAGGCGCTGTTCGGCTACGACGACAGGGCGCTGACGTCCATGTCGTGGTTCCGCCACCGCTAGCCCCTGCGCCTGACGCCGGCGCCCGATACCGGCGCCCGGCGCCCGGAGCCCGACGTCAGGCGTCAGGCACTGCGGCCCGGCCGCGGATACGCGGCCGGGCCGCACCGCCCATTTCGCCACCCCGCACCGATGCGGGTACCGACCGGTGCCACGCCGCGAGCGGCCCGGTATCGGACAAGCACATTGGAGTCCGGGACGCGGCGGCTTCGCCTGCGGGACAGTGGGAAGACGCGGTACGAGGAGGCGCCGCGAAGGACGGAGGCGACATGCTGAGGACTCCCGTCGGCGACACCCGGCTGCGCATCCTCGCGTGGCTGCGCGAACCCGACCGCGGAGAACGCGGCGCCACCGCGGAGGCCGTCGCCGCCCGCTTCGGACTGCCCCGCCCGGTGGCCGTCACCCACCTCCGCCTGCTGACGTCCCTCGGCCTGCTGTGCACCGCCAGGTCCACCGGCCGCCTCCACTACCGGCGCGACGAGGTACGGATCGCCCAGGTCGCGCGGATGCTGGAAAAGGGCTGGTAGGGGAGCCGCCCGACCGCGCGGCAGGCCGGCAGCGGACAAGCACCGCACCGCGACCCACGCCGACGAGGGGCGGCGACGCGGCACCGCGATCACGCGAAACCCCGGCCTCGTGCGCAGCCGGGCCCGACCACGTGGTGGCAGTCCTCGCACCGCCGGCTTGCGACCGACCTCGGCATGCAGGGCCGGCCCTCCGCGGATGACCGCGTTCGTCGCCCGGCGTTACCCTGTTGACCGGCCGCGATCATCGTCGCGGCGCGGCGGTGGGGCCCGCCGTACCCGAACCGCGGCACCGGTGCCGCCAACGGTCCCTGCTTGCGACGGCGGGCACGCGCGTGCCCGCGCCCCGGCGAGTAGGAGACGTACGACCATGACAGTCCCCGAAACCCGCGGTCCGGGCCTCCGGCCCGCGGCGCCGCGGCGCACCGCACGGCGCGAGCAGGCGCCCGTCGTGGCGGTGGTGGCGCTCGGCGGGGGAGCGGGAGCCGCAGCCCGCTACGCGGCCTCCCTCACCTGGCCCGTCCCGGCCGGCGGCTTCCCCTGGACGACGATGTGGGTGAACATCGCCGGCTGCGCCCTGATCGGCGTCCTCATGGTGGCCGTCACCGAGCTCCGCGCCACGCACCGGCTCGTGCGGCCGTTCCTCGGCACCGGGGTACTCGGGGGCTTCACCACCTTCTCGACGTACGCCGTCGACATCGAGAAGCTGCTCGACGGGGACCGGGTCGCCACGTCCCTGGCCTACCTCGCCGCGACGCCGGCCGCGGCGCTCCTCGCGGTCTGGGGCGCGGTCACGGCGTCCCGCCGCGTGCTGAAGTGGAGGCGGTCATGACCGGACCGACCGGCCGGGCCCTGCGGCTGACGGTGTTCGTCGGTGAGAACGACACCTGGCACCGCCGGCCCCTGTACACGGAGATCGTGCACCGGGCGCACACGGCGGGCCTCGCGGGCGCCAGCGTCTTCCGCGGCATCGAGGGCTTCGGCGCCTCTTCCCTGATCCACACCGCGCGCCTGCTGTCCCTGAGCGAGGACCTGCCCGTGGCGATCGTGGTCGTGGACACCGAGGAACGAGTGCGGGGCTTCCTGCCGCAGCTCGACGGACTGGTCACGGAAGGCCTCGTCACGATCGACGCCTGCGAGGTCGTCCGGTACACGGGCCGCGCCGGCGGCGGGGACGGCGCGGGGACGAAGGACGGGACCCAGAGGTGAACTGGCTGCTGGTCGTCGCGGGCGCCATGGTCGGCGCCCCGCTCCGCTATCTCACCGACCGGGCCGTGCAGTCCCGGCACGACTCGGTCTTCCCCTGGGGCACGTTCACCGTGAACGTCGTCGGCAGCCTGGTGCTCGGCCTGCTGACCGGCGCGGCGGCAGCGGGCGCGGCGAACTCGCACGTCCAGCTGCTCCTCGGCACCGGTCTGTGCGGCGCCCTGACGACGTACTCGACGTTCTCCTACGAGACCCTCAGGCTCGCGGAGGACGGCGCGCCGGGGTACGCCGCGGCCAACGTCGCCGCGAGCGTCACGGCCGGGCTCGGGGCGGCCTTCGCGGGCGCGGTGCTGGCCCGGGCGCTGTGGTGACGATCAACGGTTGACGGACCAGCGGACCAGTCCATGCACCGGCCGGTTCACCGGCCGACTGGTGCACCGTCCGGCTCACCGACCTGTCCATGCACCGGCCGGTTCGCCAGCCGATTGGTGCACCGTCGGGCTCACGGTCCGCTCACCTTGACAGCGTCCACCCGTCACCCGCAGGATCAGTCCCTGTGAACCTGTCAGACAGCCAGACAGGTGGCCTCGGGCTGCGGCGCGTCAGCGCCATGGAAGCGGTGCTCGGCCACCTCCGCGGCGCCATCGAGCGCGGTGACTACGCCATCGGCGACAAGCTCCCGTCCGAGGCGGAGCTGTGCCGCACCCTGGAGGTCTCCCGGCCCGTGCTGCGCGAGGCGCTGCGCGCCCTGCAGACCATGGGGCTGACGGTCTCCCGGACCGGCAAGGGCACCTTCGTCGTCGCCAACGCCGTCGAGGACCCCACCTTCGGCGACTACGCGGCCAGCGATCTGCTGGAGGTGCGCCGGCACGTCGAGATCCCGGTCGCCGGGTACGCGGCACGCCGCCGCACCCCGGAGAACCTCGACCACCTGAGCCACCTGCTGGACCGGATGGAGCGGGAGACCGACACCACCGCGTGGGTCGCGATGGACACGCTGTTCCACCTGGCCGTGGCGGAGGCCGCGCAGAACCCGGTGTTCCGCCGGGTCATCGAGGAGATCCGGGACGCGCTGGCCCGCCAGTCCGCCTTCCTCAACGAACTCGGCGGCCGGCGCGAGCAGTCCAACCGTGAGCACCGGGCGATCGTCGAAGCGCTGATCGACGGCAGCGAACACGACGCGGAGCAGGCGATGGCCCACCACATCGACCGCGTCGAGACCACCCTCACCGCCATCGTGCGCCGCACACGCGCGGACACCCCGCGGACGCCGGAACCGAGGCGCGAGTGAGAGGTACTTCGATGACAGGCGTGACAGGCGTGACAGGCGTGACTGCGCTGACCGCACGTGACCGCCGTGACGGCCGCGTCGACGGCGACCGACGCTGCGGTGTCGGCTATCTCGGCTGTGCCGGATATCGCGGTGTCGTGGTGATCGAAGTGTCGCGGCGTCGGAGAAACGTTCCGCCCGCGTGTAGCGCCGGCCCGCCGTCGCGGTCCAGCCGCCCGCATCCCCGCCGACACGACGCGTGATCCGCGCCCCGGCCGGCTCCCATGACTCCCCTGCCCGTGTCCCTGGCCCGTGACCCCATGCCCCTTGACCCCTTCGACCCCTAGGCAGTCATGTACAGCAGTTCCCCCGCGGACGCACCCCTGATCCGCGAGCCCCTCCACGCCCCCGTCGCCCACCTGATACGCGGCGGGGTCGTCGAAGGCATCCACTACGGTTCCGTCGTCGTCCTCGACGCCGACGGCCGGGTCCGTCTCCAGCTCGGCGACATCGAGGCCGCCTGCTATCCGCGCTCCGCGCTCAAGCCCGTCCAGGCCGTCGCGATGGTGCGCGCCGGGCTCCCTCTGCGGGGTGAGCTGCTCGCGCTCACCGCCGCCAGCCACTCCGGAGAGGAACGCCACCTCGCCGGCGCCCGCCGCATCCTGGAGGCCGCCGGGCTCACCGAGCAGCACCTGCGCAACGTCCCGGACCTGCCGTTCGACCCGGTCGTCCGCGACGCCTGGGTGCGTGAGGGCCGCACGCCGTCCCGGCTCGCCCAGAACTGCTCGGGCAAACACGCGGCCATGCTCTACACCTGCGAGCTCAACGGCTGGTCCCTGGACGACTACCTGGACCCCGGCCACCCCCTCCAGCAGGCCGTCGCCGAGAGCGTCGAGGACCTCACCGGGCAGCGCGTCGCCCGGGTCACCGTCGACGGCTGCGGCGCGCCCCTGTTCGCCATCTCCCTGCACGGACTCGCCCGCGCCGCCGCCCGTATCGCCACCGCCGCCCCCGGCACCCCGGAGGCCCTGGTGGCGGACGCGATGCGCGAGCACGCGGAGATGGTCTCCGGGTCCGGCCGGGACGTCGCCGCCCTGATGCGGGCCGTGCCCGGACTGCTCACCAAGGACGGCTTCGAGGGTGTCCAGGTCGCCGCCCTGCCGGACGGCCGGGCCGTCGCCGTGAAGATCGCCGACGGCGCGAACCGGGCCCGTGTCCCGGTCACCGCCGCCGCCCTCGCCCGCGCCGGCGTGGACCCCGTCCTGCTCACCGAGTTCGCCGGTGAGCCACTGCTCGGCGGTGGCCGGCCCGTCGGTGCGATCCGCCCCGTACGCGCGCTGGACCCCGTCGCGCCGCAGCCCTCGTACGCCCACGTCTGAGAGAACCCGCACCGCCATGACCGCCGCAGCCACCCGCGCCGAGCACGACCTGCTCGGCGACCGCGAGGTCCCCGCCGACGCGTACTGGGGCATCCACACCCTGCGCGCCACGGAGAACTTCCCGATCACCGGCACCCCGATCTCCGCCCACCCGCACCTGATCGACGCGCTCGCCGCCGTGAAGGAGGCCGCCGCCCTCGCCAACGAGGAACTCGGCCTGCTGGCGCCCGAGAAGGCCGCCGCGATCGTCGCCGCCTGCCGTGAGATCCGCGCGGGCGCCCTGCACGACCAGTTCGTCGTCGACGTCGTCCAGGGCGGCGCCGGAACCTCGACGAACATGAACGCCAACGAGGTCGTCGCCAACCGGGCGCTGGAACTGCTCGGCCACGCCAAGGGGGACTACCGGCACCTGCACCCCAACGAGGACGTCAACCTCGGCCAGTCCACCAACGACGTCTACCCGACCGCCGTCAAGGTCGCGACGGTGTTCGCGGTGCGCGGGCTGCTGAAGGCGATGTCGGTCCTCCAGGACGCCTTCGCCCGCAAGGCCGTCGAGTTCCGCGACGTCCTCAAGATGGGCCGCACCCAGCTCCAGGACGCCGTGCCGATGACGCTCGGGCAGGAGTTCTCGGCGTACGCGGTGATGCTGGAGGAGGACCGCAGCCGGCTCGCGGAGGCCGTTGAGTTGATCCATGAGATCAACCTGGGCGCGACCGCCATCGGCACGGGCCTCAACGCCCCCGCCGGATACGCCGAGTCGGCCCGCCGCCATCTCGCGGCTGTCACCGGCCTGCCGCTGGTCACCGCGGCCAACCTGGTGGAAGCCACCCAGGACTGCGGGGCGTTCGTCCAGATGTCGGGCGTGCTCAAGCGCGTCGCGGTCAAGCTGTCCAAGAGCTGCAACGACCTGCGCCTGCTGTCGTCCGGGCCGCGCGCCGGGCTCGGCGAGATCAACCTGCCGCCCGTCCAGGCCGGTTCGAGCATCATGCCCGGCAAGGTCAACCCGGTGATCCCCGAGGTCGTCAACCAGGTCGCCTTCGAGGTGATCGGCAACGACGTCACCATCACCATGGCCGCCGAGGCCGGGCAGCTCCAGCTCAACGCCTTCGAGCCGATC
The DNA here is from genome assembly GCF_029813775.1 of Streptomyces sp. DH24. Taxonomy (GTDB): domain Bacteria; phylum Actinomycetota; class Actinomycetes; order Streptomycetales; family Streptomycetaceae; genus Streptomyces. The sequence goes on from NZ_JARVKW010000033.1 coordinate 57,893, forward strand.
ATCCTGCACTCGCTGTCCGAGTCGATCACGCACCTGCGGGCCGCCTGCCTCACGCTCGCCGACCGCTGCGTCGACGGCATCACCGCCAACACCGAGGCGCTGCGCGCGACCGTGGAGAACTCCATCGGCCTCGTCACCGCCCTCAACCCGCACATCGGGTACACGGCCGCCACCGAGATCGCCAAGGAGGCACTCGCCACCGGGCGCGGAGTCGCCGAACTCGTCCTGGAGAAGGGCCTGCTGCCCGCCGAACGGCTGGCCGGGCTGCTGCGGCCCGAGATCCTGGCGGGCAGCAAGGCCCTGGCCTGACCCACCACCCGCGCCGACGCCCGTCGGCACCCGCCCCACGCGCCGGACCGGCAGCAGAGCCACGTCGGCGAGCCGGAGGGCACCGGCCCACGCGCCGCGCCGGGACCGGCAGGAACGACGCCAGGCAAAGGCGCGCGCGTACCCGCCCGCACACGCCGGAACCGGCGGAGAACGACGCTCGGCGAGGCCCGTGAGCACCCGCCCCACGCGCCGGGACCGGTCGGAGAGGACAATGTGATCATGACGTCGTCGCAGACCTTCCAGCCGGTCCTGGAGCAGATCGCCGAGGAGATCGGCCGCACGCCCGGCCGGGGCCGCCCCGCCGACTACATCCCGGCGCTCGCGGCCTGCGACCCGCGCCGCTTCGGCATGGCCGCCGCCGAACCCGACGGCACGGTGTACGGCGTGGGGGACTGGCGGCAGCCGTTCTCCGCGCAGTCCATCACCAAGGTCTTCACCCTCGCCCTGGACCTCGCCCGTGAGGGCGACGAGCTGTGGGAGCACGTGGGCCGCGAACCGTCCGGCAACCCGTTCAACTCCCTGGTGCAGCTGGAGTACGAGAGCGGCATCCCGCGCAACCCCTTCATCAACGCGGGCGCCCTCGTCGTCACCGACCGCCTGCACACCCGCACTGGCGACGCGACGGGCGAACTGCTCGCGTTCCTGCGGGCCGAGAGCGGCAACCCGGAGCTGGCCTTCGACGAGGAGATCGCCGCCTCCGAGTCCGCGCACGGCGACCGCAACGCCGCCCTCGGCCACTTCATGGCGTCGTACGGCAACATCGACAACCCGGTGCCGGTGCTGCTCGACCAGTACTTCCGGCAGTGCTCGGTCGCCGCGTCCTGCGCCGACCTCGCGCTCGCCACCGGCTTCCTGGCCCGGCACGGCGTCCGCGCCGACGGCTCCCGGCTGCTCACCCGCAGCCAGGCCAAGCAGGTCAACGCGGTGATGCTGACGTGCGGCACGTACGACGCGGCCGGTGACTTCGCCTACCGCGTGGGCCTGCCCGGCAAGAGCGGCGTGGGCGGCGGCATCATCGCCGTCGTACCGGGCCGCTGCACCCTGTGCGTGTGGAGCCCGGGTCTGGACGAGCGCGGCAACTCGGTCGCGGGGGTGGCGGCCCTGGACCGCTTCACGACCCTGACGGGGCTGTCGGTGTTCTGACCACGGCGGATCACCGGACCACCGGCCACTACAACCACGGCGGACCACCGGACCACCGGACCACCGGACCACAACCACCGACCACCACGACCACGGCGAACCACCGGACCACAACGGCCAACGGCGGCCGGGCGCGCGGTCGGCGCGTTCGCTCACACGCCGGTCACCCGCAGGCCGCCCGCCGGGCAGCGGCGCGTCGATTCCCGGCCACCCGGCGTTGCCACGCTGCGCGGGTGCTGGCCATGGCTTTCCCCGTCGACCTCCGCCGCTGCCAGGTGCTCGGACTGGCCGGAACCGCCTTCCTCGCGGCGGGCGGTGAGACGGCCGGCGCCCTGCCCGTGCGCGAGCTGCTGGCCCCTTCCTCCGCGCACGCCGCCCTGGGCCTGGTCGGCGTGTACTTCGGCGTCGTGCTGCTGATCGCGGCCTGGGCGCTGCTCGGGCGGCTGGTCCGCGGTCCCGAGCCGCCGACGCCGCGCGCCCTGCTGCTGGTCCTCGTCGTCTGGGCGGCGCCGCTGCTGCTCGCGCCGCCCCTGTTCAGCCGGGACGTGTACAGCTACCTCGCGCAGGGCGCCATGGTCGAGGCGCACATCGACGTGTACGCCCACGGCCCGTCCCGGCTCGGCGGCCCGCTCGCCGAGGAGGTCGCCCCGCTGTGGCAGCACACCGGAGCCCCGTACGGCCCGGTGTTCCTCGCCGTCGCCGCCGCGCTGTCCGGGCTGACGCAGGGGGAGCTGCCCGCCGGGCTGTTCGGGATGCGGCTCGTCGCGCTGGCCGGTGTGGCGCTGATGGCGGCGGCGCTGCCCCGTCTCGCCCGGCACAGCGGTGCCGACCCGGCCGCGGCGCTCTGGCTCGGCGTGCTCAACCCGCTCGTGCTGCTGCACCTGGTCGCGGGCGCCCACAACGACGCCGTGATGCTCGGCCTGCTCGGCACCGGCCTGGTCGCGGCGCTGGGCCGGTGGCCGGTGCTGGGGGCCGCCCTGGTCACCCTCGCGGCCCTGGTGAAGGCGCCCGCCGTGCTCGGCCTCGCCGCCGTCGTGGTCCTCCAGGTCCGCGCGGGCCGCCGGCCGGTGCGAGCGGTGCTGACGACCACCGCGGCGGCCGGGGCCACCACCGTCGCCGCCACCGCCGCCGCGGGCACCGGCTACGGCTGGATCGCCGCCCTCAACACCCCCGTCTCGCCGCAGAACTGGGCCCTGACGAGCCTGCTCGGCCGGGCGACCCGCGCCCTGCTGGAGCGGCTCGGCAGCGACCTCGCGCCGCTCGCCGTCCCCGTCTGGCACACGCTGGGCGTCGCGGCGGCCGTCGTCGCCGTCGTCGTCATATGGCTGCGGCTGCGTCCGCGCCCGGTGTACGCGCTGGGACTCAGCCTCGCCGCGGTGGCCGCCCTCGGCCCGGCGCTGCGCCCCTGGTACGCCCTGTGGGGCCTGTTCCTCATCGCCGCCGCCGCGCCCAGCACCTCGGCTCGGCACCGCACGGCCGCCGTGACCGGGGTCCTCGCGCTGTCCGTCCTGCCGAGCGGCAACCCGGCCGACGCGGGCCAGCTGGTGCTGGCCGTCTCCGGCGGCGTCCTGGCCGTCGTCGTCCTGTGGCAGGCCCACCAGGCGCAGCTCGCCCCGGCGTTGGGACGCACCGCGTGACGCGGCGCCCCGGGGCGTACCGCCTACGGTCCCTGCTCGCCGACCGTGTGTCCTGGGCCGCCGCGGCGCCGCGCACCGACCCCGGCAGGCTGCTGACGGTCCTCGCTGCCGTCGTCGCCGTGAGCGTCTTCACGGCGACCGTGCCGCTGCTGCGCGACTGGTTCGACCTGCGCGTCTACCACGGCGCCGTCGACCACTGGACGCACCGCGGCGGACGGCTCTACGACTACCGGGTGCCGGGCACGGAGTACGGCTTCACGTACCCGCCGTTCGCCGCTGTCGCCATGCTGCCGATGGCGCTGCTCGACCTGCCCGCCGCGATCGCCGTGGCCCTGCTGCTGAACCTGGCCGCTCTCGCCCTCGTGGTGCGGGTGCTGGCCGGCCGGGTCGTGCGCCGGTACGGCTGGTACGGCTGCGCCCTGGGCGGCTGCGCGCTGGCCCTGTTCGAGCCGCTGCGCGACACGTTCAGCTTCGGGCAGGTGAACGTCCTGCTGCTGGCCCTCGTCCTCGTCGACGCCCGGCTGCTGGCCACCGGCCGGGGGCGTCGCGCGGGCGTCGGGATCGGCCTGGCCGCGGCGGTCAAGCTCACGCCGGCGCTGTTCATCGGTCTGCTGCTGCTCACCCGGCGGTGGCGGGCGGCGGGCATCGCCACGGCGGTCGCCGTCGGCGCGACCGCCTTCGCGGCGCTGGTGGCCCCGGACGCCTCCCGGTTCTACTGGACCGAGGCGATGTGGGACACCACCCGGGTGGGCCGCCTCGACTACGTCTCGAACCAGTCGGTGCAGGGCGTGCTGGCCCGCCTCGGCGAACCGGGCCGGGCGCTCTGGGCGGCGGCGGTGCTGCTGGTCCTGTGCGTGTGGGCGGTGCGGGCCCGCCGCGCGGTGGCGGCGGGCGAGTGGACGGCGGCGTTCGCGCTCACGGGTCTCACCGCGTGCCTGGTCAGCCCGATCACCTGGGTGCACCACCTGGTGTGGCTGCTGCCGTCCTTCGCGGTGCTGTGCCGCGCCGGGCACCCGCGCGTGGCGGGCGCCCTGTACGCGGTGCTGTGCACGAGCGTGGTGTGGCTGTGGTTCGACGACGCGTCCGGCGTGGACGGCTTCCTCGGCAGCAACGTCTACGCCTGGATCACGCTGGGTCTGCTGCTGTGGCTGCCGACCGGTCAGCCCCGCTCCCGACGTGGCACCTTGGTCCGCAGTACGAGCGACACCGCGAGGGCGCCCAGCCCCGCCGCGCCCGAGACCGCGGCCGCCTCCGGCCAGCGCGGACCGGCGTCCGGCGCCATCGCGGCGGCGGGCACGGCGGCCGGCGGCCCCGGTTGCGGCGCCACCCTGCGGGAGACCAGCGAGCCCACCGGTTCGACCCGGCCCGCGGCGGCGAACCCCCAGTCGAGCAGCTGACGGGTTTCCTCGTACACGGCCGGGGCGCCGCCCGACTGAGGGTTCATCACCGTCACGACGAGGGTGCGCCCGTCCCGCTCGGCGGCGGAGATGAGGGTGTGACCCGCCTTCGAGGTGTAGCCGTTCTTGATGCCGATCAGGCCGGGGTAGCGGTCGACACCGCCGGCGCCGGTGAGCAGCCGGTTGGTGTTCTGGATCTGGTACGCGCCCCGGGGCCCGCCCGGGAAGGTGGTGCGGACCGTGGCGCAGTAGCGCGCGAAGTCGGCGTTGCGCAGGCCCGCCCGGCCGAACACCGCCAGGTCGAACGCGGACGACACCTGGCCGGGCGCGTCGTAGCCGTCGGGCGACACCACGCGTGTGTCGTGGGCGCCGAGGGAGCGCGCCTTGGCCTGCATGCGGGCGGCGGTGGAGCGCCAGCCGCCGCTGAGTTCGGCCAGCACGTGCACGGCGTCGTTGCCCGAGTTGAGGAACACGCCGTGCCACAGGTCGGCGACCCGGTAGGTGGTGCCCTCGGTGACGCCGACGAGGCTGCTGCCCGCGCCGATGCCGTGCAGTTCGCGAGCCTCGACCTTGTGCCTGACCCCTCCGGGCAGGACGGGCAGCACCGTGAGCGCGAACAGCGTCTTGAGGGTGCTGGCGGGCGGGAGTCTGCGGTGCGCGTCGTGGGCGGCGAGCACCTCGCCGGTGTTGGCGTCGGCCACCAGCCAGGACAGTGCGGAGACCCGCGGGACCTTCGGCGCGTCGGCGCCCGGCCGGACCTGGGTGCCGGGGCGGTGCAGCAGGGACGGCTGCTGCGCCGTGGCCTGGCGGCCGTCGGGCCCGCCGGGGTCCGGCGCCTCCGCGCGGGAGGCGGCCGCCGCGGGCGTGAGCGCGAGCAGGCCCGCGGCGCAGAGCGCGCAGGTCGACACGACAGCCCGGGAAGTAAGTCCGATAGTCATACCGCAAACGTAGGAACGGCCTCGGTGAACACCGCGACGACCGGGCCGGACGGCGCCCGCGAGCACCCGGATGCCGCACGCGGCGGCCGGTCAGCCGGCGGGCAGCGTGGGCTGGACGAGCTTCAAAAAGGCCGCGTTGTCGGGGGTCTGCCGCATCCGCTCCAGAAGCGTCTCCAGGCCGGTCTGGCCGTCCCGGCCCCGCAGCACCCGGCGCAGCCCGTGCACGGCGGTCAACTCAACCGGAGTCAGCAGGAGTTCCTCGCGGCGGGTGCCGGAGCCGTCGATGTCGAGGGCGGGGAAGACCCGGCGGTGGGCGAGCTCGCGGCTGAGCCGGAGCTCCATGTTGCCGGTGCCCTTGAGCTCCTCGAAGTAGAAGTCGTCGGCGCGCGAACCGGTCTCCACGAGGACCGTGGCGACAATGGTGAGCGAGCCGCCCTCCTCGGCCTGCCGGGCGGCGCCGAAGAACCGCTTGGGCCCGTGCAGCGCCGCCGCGTCGACGCCGCCGCTCAGGGTGCGGCCGCTGGAGGAGGCGGCGTTGTTGTGGGCCCGGCACAGCCGGGTCAGGGAGTCGAGCAGGATGACGACGTCCTCGCCCGCCTCGACGAGCCGCTTGGCCCGCTCGATGACGAGCTCGGCGAGGGCGACGTGCTCCCCGGGCGACTTGTCGAAGGTCGAGGCGTACACCTCGCCGCGCACGGAGCGCCGCATGTCGGTGACCTCCTCGGGCCGCTCGTCGAGCAGCACGACCATCAGCCGGCAGCCGGGGTGGTTGCCCGCGACGGCGGCGGCGAACTGCTGGAGGAGGACGGTCTTGCCGGTCTTCGGCGGGGCCACGACGAGCCCGCGCTGGCCCTTGCCGACCGGGGCGATCAGGTCGGTGACGCGCCCGGTGAGGGCGGCCGCCGGGTGTTCGAGCCGCAGCCGCTCGTGCGGGTGCAGGGGTGTCAGGTCCTGGAAGTGGCGACGGCCGCGCGCCTCCCGGGCGGGACGTCCGTTGACCCGGGCGACCTCGGTGAGGGTGCGCCGGTCGCCGCGTACGCCGTCGACGAGGTCGCCCTTGCGCAGGCCGTGGCGGCGGATCAGCGCGGGTGCGACCTGCGGGTCGGTGGGCGTGGGCAGGAAGTTCGCCGCGCGCAGGTGCCCCTTCCCGGCCGCGTCGATGTCGAGGACACCGGTGACGGTCCGGACGGGAGCCTGCTGGAGGGGAGGGTGTTCGAGTGTGGTGGTCATGGAGGTCCTTTCACGGACGGAAGGCATGAGGCAGGCGGAGAGAAGGGGGGAGAGGCCGCGCGGGAGGCTGACAGCGCTCCTTCGGGGCGGCGGGAACAGCACCTCGGACGTGAGCCGGGAAGTGCGCAGAAGCCGCTGCACCGGTCGACGCGCGACATCGGTCAGCGAGCTGAAGGAGAGATTGAACCGGCACCGGCGCCCGAACGGGGCGTCCACAGGTGCTGACAGAAGCCTACCACCGGGCGGGCCGGTTCAGTCGTGAACCGCGTCTCAGCGGGTGGCGAGCAGGCTGTACAGCAGGGGGATGCGCGGCTCGGGCAGCCGCCACCAGCCGGAGTCCGTGCGCCGCATCCGCGGCCAGCGCTGCCAGGGAAGCTCCTCGGTCTCCCGCAGGCTCCGGACGGTGAGTCCCGCCTGTGTCAACGCGTTCAGGACCTCGCCCATTCCGTGCATCCACTCGTAACTGTCCGTGGCGCCCTCGACGGCCGGGCCGTCGGTGTAGGTGTGCGTGGCGTCCCGGCGCACGGGTCCGGCGCCGCCCAGGTAGTCGTGGCGCAGCAGCAGCTCGGGGCCCTCGCCGGGCGCGGGCGTCGGGCCGAGGGCGTTGAGCAGGGGATGGAACTCCACGACGTACAACCGGCCGCCGGGGCGCAGGAGCCGGGCGACGACGTCCGCCCAGCGGTCGAGGTCGGGCAGGTAGCACAGCGCGCCCTTGCCCGTGTAGACGACGTCGAACTGCCGTCCCTCCAGGGCCTCCACGGCGTCGTACACATTGGCCTGGACGTAGCGCACGTCCAGGCCCGCCCTGTCCGCGATGTCGTGCGCGGCGGCCACGGACGCGGAGGAGAAGTCGAGACCGGTGACCCGCGCGCCGCGCCGGGCGAAGGCGAGCGTCTCGGTGCCGAGGTGGCACTGGAGATGGAGCACGTCGCGGCCGGTCAGCTCGCCGAGGTCGGCCCACTCGAAGGGCGCGAACCAGCGGGCGGGGTCGAGGTCCTGGTCGAGCCCGTAGAACCGGCTGGCGAGGTGGACGGGGGTGCGGGCGTCCCAGTTGGCCTGGTTGGCCCGCATCATGCGCGCGAGCTCGTCGGAGGTCATGCGAACATCAAACACCCGGCGTCCGGACCGCGGGGCGCGGAACGCCGGACGGGGCCGCGCAAGCGAGCGGTTCAGGCCGACCCGGCCTCCGCCTCCCTGGCGATCCGCTCGAAGCGCGCCCCCATCGCCTCGGCGAGCGCCTGGGCGCCCGACAGCGGCCGGACCATGACCATGAGCCGGTCGATCAGCCCGCTGTCGTCGACGTGGATGAAGTCGCAGCCGTCGAGCCGGCGGTCGCCGATCCGCGCGGTGAACACGAGCGCGTGGTCACGGCCGTCCGCACTGCTCGTCTCCGTCACGTACGCGAAGTCCTCGAAGACCTCGGCGACGTTGCGCAGGATGGCCGCAGTGATCGCCTTGCCCGGGTACGGCTTGAACACCACCGGGCTCGTGAAGACGACGTCCTGCGCCAGCAGCGCCTCGACGGCGTCGAGGTCATGGGCCTCGACGGCCTCGCGGAACGCGCGCATCGGATCACCTCATAGTCAATTAGTTGAGTAGGTGCAGAGTAGAATAATCGTCGGCTGTTACGGTGTCCACATGTCCCTCAAGTACGCCGTGCTGGCCGCCCTGCTGGAAGGCGAGGCCTCGGGCTACGAGCTGTCCAAGGTCTTCGACGTGTCCCTGGCGAACTTCTGGCCCGCGACCCCGCAGCAGCTCTACCGGGAACTGGAGCGCCTGGAGCGGGACGGACTGATCGAGGCACGGGTGGTGCGGCAGGAACGCCGGCCCAACAAGCGGATGTTCACGCTCACCGAGGCCGGGCGCGAGGACCTGCGCGCCTTCGCCGTCGAGCCGCCCCGGCGGCCCGTCGCCATCCGCGACGAGTTCATGATCAAGATCCAGGCCATGGACGGCACCGACCCCGAGCGGACCCGTGCTCTCATCGAGGAACGCATGTCCTGGGCGCGCGGCAAACTCGGCCGCTACCAACGGGTCCGCGAGCGGCTGCTGGACGGGCGCACCGAGGACGAGTACCTCCGCGAGGGCGAACGCGTCGGCCCCTACCTCACCCTGCTGGGCGGCATCGCCTTCGAGGAGGAGAACCTGCGCTGGTGCGAACGCGCGCTCACCGTCCTCGGGCAGCGGGCTCCGCTGGGCTGATGCCGGTGTTCGGCCCCGAGGGACCCAGCCTCCGCGAACTCGCCGTCCAGGCGCTGTCGTCGGTCGAGCACGGCTACGACCTGCTCGCCCCGAAGTTCGACCACACCCCCTTCCGCACCCCCGAGCCGGTGCTCGACGCCGTGGCCGCGGCCCTGGCGCGCCTCGGGCCCTTCGGCGCCGGGCTCGACCTGTGCTGCGGGACCGGCGCCGGACTCGACGTGCTGTCCACGGTCTGCCGGGACGGCGTGACCGGGGTCGACTTCAGCGCGGGCATGCTCTCCGTCGCCCGGGAACACACCCGGTCCTTGCCGACGCCGGTCCACCTCGTGCAGGCCGACGCCCGCGCCCTGCCGTTCGCCCAGGCCTTCGACGTCGTGGTGAGCTTCGGCGCGTTCGGGCACTTCCTGCCGCGCGAACTGCCCGGACTGTTCGCCCGGGTCCACTCCGTGCTGCGCCCCGGTGGCAGCTTCGCGTTCCCCGTGCTCGCGCCGCCGCGACCGGGCAGCCCCGCGTTCTGCATGCTGCTCGGCTTCGACGCCGTGATGCGGGTGCGCAACGCCGTGTGGCGTCCGCCGTTCGTCATGTACTACCGGGCCTTCCGGTTCGGGGATGCCGTACGGGAGTTGACGCGCGCGGGCTTCGACGTCGGAAGCCAGGCCCTGCCGGAGTTCGGGCACCGGCCCGACGGCAGCCGGCGGGCCCGCCTGGTGGTGGCCCGCCGCGCGGCCTGAGAGGCCGCGCGTCACACCGCGGACGGCAGCGTGAACTCGTAGACGAGCGCCTCCCGTTGCGCGTCCACCACCAGATCGGTGATCTCCAGGGGCCTCCCGTACTGGTCGTGGACCCGCCGGGTCACCCGCACCGACGCCGCGTCGGACGGCCGCGTGATCGTGTCCCGGTGGTGCAGCGTCAGGCCCGCCCGGCGCATCCAGTCGTAGGCCCGCCGCAGATGCGCCTCGGCGTGGCCGCCGGCGCGGTGGCGGTAGCGGGCCAGCTCCGCGACCTCGGCCAGCGCCACGGCGGAGAACGACGTGAGCGCCGTACGGCGGGCGCGGCCGTCCGCCGCGCCCGACTCGTAGCGGTGCACGAGGGTGGCGCGTCCGGGGGCCAGCCCCAGCGCCTCGGCGTGCTCCACCGGGGGTACCTCCCAGGTGACGCCCGCCCGGTCCGTGCCGCCCCGCCCGGCCGTGTGGGCGCCGACCGGGAAGGTGAGGGACGCCGGGCCCCGGGCCGGCAGGGCGGGCAGGGCGGCATGACTGCCCCGCCGGTCGGTGGCGACCAGACCGTCCCGGCGCAGGATCTCCAGGGCCTGCCGCACGGTCTCCCGGCTGACCCCGAAGTGCTCGGCCAACTGCCGCTCGCCCGGCAGCCGTTCGCCGGGGCGAATGGTGCCGTCGTGCAGTTCGCCGAGCAGCTCCGTGGCGATCCGCCGGTACAGGGGCGGTCCGTCGACGGGCGGACGGTCGTGCGAGGTGGTGGTGCGGGCCATGCCGCGCCCTCCTGTTGGTGACGTGCGGTAGCCGTACGGGCTCGGTGCGCCACCAGATCTAGCATTGGTCTAAACCACCAGGGAAGGGTGGTCCGCGGGTTCGGCCGAAACGTCACCCGCGCACCGCCTGCTCACAACGCCCCGTACACCGCCTCGACCAGGGCCGTCTTGCGCGGGTCGTCGGCGATGCGCGGCCCCATGCGGTTCATCACGTACCCCAGCGAGACACCCGCCTCCGGGTCGGCGAGGCCGCAGGAACCGCCGGCGCCGTCGTGTCCGAAAGCCCGCGGGTTGGGTCCGTACGAGCCGTGCGGGCCGCTCAGCCACAGGCCGAGTCCGATCTCCATCTCGCGGTCGAGCCCCGTGCCCAGCACCAGGTCCCGGCAACTGCCCTGCCCCTCCCGGACCCGCTCCGCGGCATCCGGGGACAGGAACCGGTGGCCGTCGTGGGTGCCACGGCCCGCGAAGATCCCGTACAGCGCCGCGACGGCCCGCGCCGTGCCGTGCCCGTTCGCCGCGGATATGTCGGCCGACCGCCACTCGGGCGAGTTGGCCTGTGCCGCACCCACCCCCGGGTTGGCCAGCGCGGCGAGGGCCACCGGTGGCAGCTTGGCGAACGCCTCGGCCCGTCCCGGCGCCGGGGCGTGCGTCAGCTCCGCCGCCCGCCCCCAGTCCTTCTCCGGCAGCCCGACCGTGAAGTCGACGCCGAGCGGCCCGGTCACCTTCCGGGCCAGGAACGCCCCCGGCGGCAGCCCCGACACCCGGCGCACCACCTCGCCGACCAGGAAGCCGTACGTCAGTGCGTGGTAGCCGGAGACGGTGCCCGGTTCCCACCACGGCTCCATCGCCGCGAGCCGCCGCGTCGTCAGCTCCCGGTCGCAGAGCTGGGCGAACGAGTGCGGCTCACGCAGCCCGGCGAGCCCGGCCCGGTGCGACAGCAGGTGCCGCACGAGGACGCGCTCCTTGCCCGCCGCGGCGAACTCCGGCCAGTAGGCGGCCACCGGCGCGTCGAGGTCGAGCAGCCCCCGGTCGGCCAGCATGTGCGCGCACAGCGCCACCGGCCCTTTCGTCGTCGACCAGACGTTGACCGGCGTGTCCCGCTCCCACGGCCGGGTCCGGCCCGGATCGGCCCACCCGCCCCACAGGTCCACGACCGTCATGCCGTCCACCACGACGGTCACGGCGGCGCCCAGCTCGCCCCGCTCCCGGAAGTTCTCCTCGAACGCCGTACGCACCGCCGCGAACCGCGCGTCGCAGTGACCGTGAACCTGTGTCTCCAGCCCGGGCACGGGCCCTCCCTCGTCGCAGGAACCATTCAGCAGAAACAGCCGTCGCACGAACCCGGGCCGCGACGCGACCCGGGCTGAACGTACCGACTGGTCGGACTGGAGGGAACCCTGTCGACGGGACCGGGGACGCAATCAGATGCGCGAGGCCACCCAGCGCAGCTTGGCCGCCTCCTGGAAGGGGCCGCCGCCCTCGTGGTCGTTGAAGTCGTACACCTCGATCGCCTTGTCGTCGTGCGCCCAGGCGTTGAACGCCGCGAACACCGTCGACGGCGGACACGTCTGGTCCTCCAGCGCCGCCGAGAACAGCGCCGGGGCCGTGCCGCGCGACGCGAAGTGCACGCCGTCGAAGTACGACAGGGTCCGCAGGATGCCCTCGGTGCGCCCGCGGTGCGTCTTCAGGTAGAGACCGATCTCGCGGTACGGGTGACGGTCCGTGAGCGTCGCCGCGCGCGGGTAGTCGCACAGGAACGGCACGTCCGGCGCGATGCCCGCGAGGTCCGGCACCAGGCCGCCCACGGCGATCGCGATGCCGCCGCCCTGGCTGCCGCCGACCGCGACCGTGCGCGCGGCGTCGGTCAGCGGGTGCGAGCGCGCCGCCTCGACGGCGCGCACCGCGTCCGTGAACACGCGGCGGTAGTAGTAGTTCTCCGGGGCGTCGATGCCGCGGGTCATGAAACCCGGGTACGCGGGAGCGCCGCCCACCGGGTCGGGGGTGTCGCCGCCGGCGCCCCAGGCGCTGCCCTGGCCACGGGTGTCCATCACGAAGTGCGCCCGTCCCGAGGCGGCCCACAGCAGGTGCTGGTGCGGCAGGCCCCGGCCGCCCCCGTACCCGATGAACTCCACGACCAGCGGCAGGGGTTCCCCGGCCCCGGCGGGCAGCGTCAGCCAGCCCTTCACGGGGTGACCGCCGAACCCGGCGAACGTCACGTCGTACACCCGCACCTCGGTCAGGCCCGTGTCCACGGGCTCGAAGCGGGCGTCCAGGTCGTGCTCACGGGCCTCCTGCAGCGTCTTCGACCAGAACCCGTCGAAGTCCTCCGGCTCGGTGGACGCACTGCGGTATTCGCGAAGTTCGTCGAGAGGGAGGTCGAACAGGGCCATGGAGGACCGCCTTTGTGAAGGGACCGGCGAGTGAACGCTCACACCGTACGTGGGCGGTCAAAAGGCCCGCCAGCCCCTTCTCGACTGACGGAACAACGGTCGACCCGTCGACCACGCAGGCGCTCGGCCCGTCGAACGACGACGGCCCGCCGGTCGGAGACGGACGGCCGGCGGGGCCGCCGGGGTGGCCGGTGCCGGCGGTCGCGGGGCCCGCCGGGTGGCCGGCGCCCGCGGTCGCGGCGGTCCCACGGCTCGCGCGCGTCAGGCCCGGCGGTGCGTCCACTGGGGTTCGGTGCGGGCCCAGGCCTCTTCCCACTCCGCCAGCCGGTGACGCATGGCGGCCTGCCGTACGGCCCAGTGCGCGCAGAGCACCACGGCGGCGGTACCGCCCGCCGAACAGACGCCGAAAGTGATCGCGTGCTGCCAGACCGCGGCGCCGTCCACCGGCGGCGGCACGTTGCGGCCCCGGGAGTCGAGCCACACGTCGACCTTCTCGCCCGCCCGGGTGCTCGACGGCACGCGTGCCGTGGCCGTACGCAGCGCCTCGCCCGGCTCGGTCCAGCGCACGGTCGCGCGGTACGAGTACTGCGTGCCGGTCTGCACCGAGGGCAGGGAGCCGGAGGCGGCGGCCCGTCCCACCACCTCGGCGCGGATCAGCCTCCGGTCGTCGCGCTGTTCCGCCGCCAGCGCCCGCGCCTCGCCGTGCGCCCACCAGGCGGTGAACGCCCCGACCAGGGGCGCGCCCACGAACAGCAGCACGGCGACGGCCAGTACCGTCCACGCCTCCACGACGTCCGACCTGCGGCGCAGCGGATTGGGCCGCCTGCGCCAGCCGCGCACCCTGGTTCGCATGTCGACCTCCTCGCCGGCCGGGCGGTCGGAGGGACGGCGGGCCGCCGGACAGGAGACGCCGCCGGGCTCCGCGCCGCGCGCGAGCGCCCACATGCTTCTGGTACCCCGTCCCTGCGGGCTTCCCTCATCGCACCGCGTACGCGTTCGCACACGCTCCGGCTGGATGCCCCGCCGGGAGCGGGGCGAAACGGCAGAATCCGGCCGTGACCGGGGGTGATGGCGGAGGCCGGGGAGACCGGGGGTGGACGCCCGCTGAGGCAGGCCTCGCGGGGCGTGGTTGCCGGCCGATGGGTGTCGCGCGGGCCCCGGTCAGGCGGGGAGCCCGCCGCGGCCGTGGCGGCGGCCGTCAGCCGAAGCGTTCGATGCGGATGCGGTGCACGGGCTGACCGGCCGCCACGAGCAGGCGGGAGGCGTGCTCGGCGAAGGCGTTGGAGCCGCACACGTACGCCTCCCAGCCGCCGGGCGGCGGCTCGGACAGGAACGGTGCCAGATGCGCGGCCGTCAGCCGGCCCACCGGCACACCCGCGGGCGCGCTGCGGGTGAACACGGGCGTGGTCTCCGCGCCGTACTCCCGCGCGTAGATCAGGTCGCCGGGGCCGCGCGCGGACACCAGCAGCCGCAGCGGCAGGCCGAGGCCGCGTGCCCGGTGGTGCCGGACCATCGACATCAGCGGGACGACCCCGGACCCGGCGCCGATCAGCAGCGCGGGCCGGTCACCGGGCCAGGCGAAGAAACCGCTGACGGGGCCGCGCACCTCGACGCGGTCGCCGGGCCGGGCCACCGTGTGGAACCAGCCGGAGACCTCGCCGCCCGCGACATGGTCCAGCGTCAGCTCGACGTGCCCGCTGTCGTCCGGCGCGGAGGCGATCGAGTAGTGGCGCTGGGCCGTGTAACCGTCCTCGGCGGTCAGCCGCAGCAGCAGGTGCTGGCCGGGGAGATGCCCCGGCCAGCCGGGCACGGCGAACCGGAAGGTGGCGGCCCTCGGAGTCTCGCGACGGATCTCCGTCAGCGTGGCCGTGCGCCACACGGCGGCGGCCTGCTCGCCGACGGCGATGCGTCCGGGCACGGCGAAGCCGGTCGGCGGAGTGAAGGTCTGGGGCGTCGTCCGCGTCTCAGTCACCGGCGTACCGCTGTTCTTCCCAGGGGTTGCCGCGGTCGTGGTAGCCGTTCTGCTCCCAGAACCCGGGCTCGTCGTGGTCGAGGACGCGGATGCCCGCGATCCACTTGGCGCTCTTCCAGAAGTACAGGTGCGGCACCAGCAGCCGTGCCGGGCCACCGTGCTCCGGGTCGAGCGGCCGCCCGTCGTACTCCCAGGCGATCCAGGCCCGGCCGCCGGTCAGGTCCGCGAGCGGCAGGTTCGTGGTGTAGCCGGTGTGCGAGTAGGCGACCGCGTGCGTGGCCGACGCCTCGGGCCGTACGGCGTCCAGGAAGACGTCCAGGGACACGCCCCCGAACCGCACCCCGAACTTCGACCAGCTGGTCACGCAGTGGATGGCGCCCTCGTACGCCGAGGCCGGCAGCTCGTGCGCCTCCTGCCAGGTCCAGGTGCGCGGCGCCGCGACGAGGCCGTCGATGCGGAAGGTCCAGTCGGCGGGGGCCAGCTCCGGGGTGACCTCGGCGGACAGGACGGGCCAGTCGTCGCCCGCGTCGTACTGGCCGGGCGGCAGCCCGGGGTCGGGGACGCGCGGGCGGCCGGTGAAGCCTCGGGTGACGTGCATGCCGGTGGTGCCTCCAGGCCGCCGCACCGGCGGCCCGCCGATCGAGCGGACGAGTTGCTTACACATTCAACCGTACGGGTCGGCCCGCGATGCCCGCACGCCCGGCGCCGGGGGAGCGGCGCGCGGGGCCGGTCAGTCCGCGGCGTCCGCCGGAGGCTGCCAGGCGTTGTAGCGCAGCAGGTACGCGGCGAACCGCTCCAGGTCCTCGGCCGGCCAGTCCGTGAGCCGCTGCCGGACCGCGGCCCGGCGGCTCTCGGTGACCTGGGCCAGAATGCGGCGCCCCGCCTCCGTGAGGTGCAGCACCTGCACGCGGTGGTCCTCCGTGTGCCGGCGCCGCTCGACGAGCCCGGCCCGCTCCAGTGCCGACACCTGGCGGCTCACGGTGGACTTGTCCAGGGCGTAGTGCGCGGCGAGATCCGTGGCACGGCAGCCGCCCCGCTCCTCCAGATGCCCGAGCAGCGTGTACGACACCAGTGACAGCTCCGGGTGCATGCGGCCCGCGGAGGCCCGGGCGCGGCGGGCGAAGGCCGTCATCTCCCGCTGGACGGTCTCCACGGCCGCGTCCGCCGCGGACGCTTCCCGGCCGCCCCTGGCGTCCTCGGATCCTTCGGCTGAACTCACGGAGACCTCCCTGGCACTCTCAGTTGCACACTACAACTTGGAGTGCGGGGCCGTGCCCGCACCGGCCGCCGGGTAGGATCGCCGCACCCCGGCGGGGAACCGTCCCGGCCGCCCAGGGAACGAGGAGGTGAGCTCCGTTGACGCCGTGTCAGACCGGGTGCTCTCCCCTCGACGCAGTACGGACCGCCGACGGCAGGTGACCGCGAGGGCGCCCATCGGCTTCCGAAAGGCTCTCGCTCACCATGCCCACTCTCTCCCCGTCGTCCGTCGTCGCCGCGCTGCGCGCCGCGGGCTGTGTCTTCGCGGAGGACGAGGCGGAACTCCTCCTCGCCGCCGCCCGCACCCCTGAGGAACTGGCCGCCCTCGTGGACCGCCGCGTCGCGGGCACACCCCTCGAACACGTCCTCGGCTGGGCCGAGTTCCGGGGCCTGCGCATCACCGTCGAACCGGGCGTCTTCGTGCCCCGCCGCCGTACCGAGTTCCTGGTGGAACAGGCCCTGGCGCAGGCGCCGGACGCCGCGGTCGTCGTGGACCTGTGCTGCGGCTCGGGTGCCGTCGGCGCGGCCCTCGGCGCCGCGCTCGGCGGCGTCGAACTGCATGCCGCCGACGTCGACCCGGCCGCCGTGCGCTGCGCCCGCCGCAACCTCGCCGCCGCGGGCGGGCAGGTGCACACCGGCGACCTGTTCCGGGCGCTGCCCGACGACCTGCGCGGCCGGGTCGGCATCCTCGCCGCCAACGTGCCCTACGTACCGTCCGGCGAGGTGCCCCTGCTGCCGTCCGAGGCACGGGAGCACGAGCCGCTCGTCGCCCTCGACGGCGGAGCGGACGGCCTCGACGTCCTGCGCCGCGTCGCCGCCGGGGCGCCCCACTGGCTCGCGCCCGGCGGCTGCCTCCTGGTGGAGACCGGCGAACGGCAGGCACCGGCGGCCGTGGCGGCCTTCACCCGCAGCGGCCTCACCACCCGCGTCGCGGTCTCCGAGGAGCTGTACGCCCCTGTCGTGATCGGCGTCCGCCCCTGAGCCCCGGCGCGACCGGGCCGTGTCCGCAGGCGCCAGTTCGCGGACACGGCACGGCCAGGGGC
>NZ_JARVKW010000034.1 GCF_029813775.1 Streptomyces sp. DH24
GTCAGGCACCGCGCGACATGCGGGAGGTGCCGGACGCGGCCCGGCTCGGCAGCCGGCCCCGGACCGGGGCCGCGACGTGGCGCCCACCGCTCCGGGCGGCGGCGCCACGTCGCGGACGCGGCCTAGACCGCGCCGGCCACCGGCGTGTTCGGGTCCGTGGCGAGGAGTTCGACGGCGCGGGCCGCGAAGTCCTGAAGCGTCTCGTCCGTCGTCGCGGCGGAGATGTACATCGGCTCCTCGATGTCCGGCGCCAGGTGGTAGCCGGCCTCGCGAAGGCCCGCGTACAGCGTGGTGTACGGCGAGACCGGCTGCGCGGCGACGTCCGCCTTGCGGCGCAGCGGGGCGCTGCGCGGGACGAAGACGAACGCGAAGATGCTGCCGGTGCGGGCGAAGTGGAAGTCGAGCCCCTTGTCGGCCCGGTGGCGCTCCACGGCGGCCTCCAGCAGGGCGCCCTTGCGCTCCAGTTCCTCGTAGAAGCCGGGCGCCGCCAGTTCGTCGAGCGTGGCGAGACCGGCCGCCATGGTCAGCGGGTTGCCGGCCAGGGTGCCGCCCTGCAGGACCCGCTCCTCGTCGAGCAGCCGCATGATGTCGCGGCGGCCGCCGAACGCGCCGACGGGCGTGCCACCACCGATGATCTTGCCGAAGGCGGTGAGGTCGGGGGCGACACCCAGCAGGTTGGAGGCCGGGCCGTAGGTGAGCCGGAAGCCGGTGATGACCTCGTCGAAGATCAGCAGCGCGCCCTCGCGGTCGCAGATGCGGCGCAGGTCGGCGAGGAAGCCGTCCTGCGGCAGCACGAGGGACATGTTGCAGGCGATGGGCTCGACGACGACGGCGGCGATCCGGCCCGGGTGCTCGGCGAAGGCCCGCTCGACGCTCTCGGTGTCGTTGTACTCCGCGTAGACGTTGGAACGCATCGCGTCGGGGTCGAGGCCGGCGTCGCGCATGCGGGCCTCGTCCTTGTTCTGCACCAGGTCGAAGTGGCCGTGGTAGCCGCCGTTGAAGCGCAGCACGCCGGTGCGGCCGGTGTGGGCGCGGGCCAGCCTCAGCGTCGACATCACGGCCTCGGTGCCGCTGCACACGAAGCGCAGTTGCTCCAGGTGGCCGGCGGTCGCGGTGATGCGCTCGGCCAGCTCGATCTCCTGCGCGCAGTACGTGCCGAACAGGGTGCCGTCCGCGGCCTGGCGGGCGATGGCGGCGCTCACGGCCTGCGGCGCGTGCCCGAGGATCAGCGGCCCGAAGCCGTACATGAAGTCGACGTAGCGGGTGCCGTCGATGTCGTGCAGGTACTGTCCGTGGGCCTCGGCGACGACCAGCGGTTCGGACTTCACGTTGCGGCAGGCGCGCAGCGGCGAGCTGGCGCCGATCGGGATGGTGTGCAGAGCACGCTTGATTTCCGGCCTCATGAGGACTTTTCCGTTTCGGTCTCGATCGTGCAGTCGGTCATCAGGACATCCAGCAGTGCTTCTGCCTCTTCGCGGGTGTCGCGGGCGAAGTAGGCGGTCAGGACCGTCTCGAAGTTGAGAGGCGGGGCGAGCACGAACTGGCCGTCCTGGCGGTGCAGGTGCACGGTGGTGACGTCGTTCTTGCGGCACACCTCGACCGCACGGTCCGTGTTCTTCAGGAAGCCGCTGCGCTCGATCGGGGCGTCGTACTCCAGCGCCACCCGGTGGTGCAGCGGCTTCGGGTCGACGGTCTCCCGGCCCAGCCGGTGCAGCAGGTCGTAGGCGTCGAGCCCGGTGCAGATGCGCAGTTGCTGGTAGGTGGTGGTACCGCCGCCGCACAGCCGGGGGGCGAGTTCGAGGATGCGCAGCCGGCCCCGGCCGTCGAAGCGGAACTCCGCGTGGAAGGGCGAGTTGTCCAGGCCGAGGCCCGGGACCACCCGCTCCAGCAGGGCGGTGAAGTCACGGCCCGGCCCGGGGTCGAAGGGCTCGGTCAGATAGGCCACTTCGTGGAAGAGCGGGCCGACCAGGGGCGGCAGCTTGCGGTGGATCTGCAGCGGGACGATCCGGCCGTCGCTGACCACGCCGTCGATCGCGTACTCGTTGCCGTCGAGGTACTCCTCCGCCAGCATCCGCGACTGGCCGTTGCCCTCGCGCAGCACGGTGCACACGCGTTTGCTCTGCACGTACGCCTTCGGGAACTCCTCCGGCGTGGCGGCCTTCACGACGCCGGCGCTGTAGAAGCCGTTCGAGGGCTTGACCACGACGGGGAAGGACAGCGCCGCGCTGACGGCGGCGAGCGCCTCGGGCGCCTTCGACGAGGGGTCCAGCTCGATGTGGCGGGTGATGTGGTCACGGACCGCGGGGTGCGCCTTGAACCGGGTCTTGTCGGCGAGGCACAGCAGGGTGTCGATGTCCCGGGTGGGCAGGCCCAGTTCACCGCGGACCAGTTCCAGCTGGATCTGGTAGCTGTCGTGGAAGGAGATCACGTCGTCGATGTCGGTGAGGTCCACGGCGGCGCGCGCGGCGTCGACGACGGTGCTCCGCCAGTTGCCGCGGTCGTCGGCGTCGAGCCGCGGTGGCTCGAAGAAGCGGACGGTGAAGCCCCGCCGCCCCGCGTAGTCGAGGTAGTCGCGGCAGTCTTCCTCACGGCCGAGAAGGAGTACGTTCACTGAAAGGGCCACACTCTCTGTCTGGTGAGCGAAGTCAGGCGGTCTGCTGGACCGCGTCGGTGGTGTGGAGCCTGTTCTCCTGGTTGGCGACGGCGCGCCGGATGCGCCACAGGCAGACCGCCGCCATCACCGCCTCGAAGGCGGAGAAGATCACCCACATGACCGGCAGCATGTCCGGGTCGTCGCGGTTGAGCAGCACGAACCCGACGATCGTGGGCACGCACAGACCCCACATGAGGACGACGCGCGCCACGAACCCGAAGCGGGCGAGACCGAGGCACTCAAGGACGCCCGAGGCGACCATGGAGAACATGAACGCCGCGGAGTACGTCCACAGCACCCGTGAGGTGTCCACGGCGTGGCCGGTCACGGCGGAGCCGGCCCCGTCGAGGCCGAACGGGCTCAGCAGCAGGGCCGGGGTGGCGATCTGGAGCACCGCGACCACGGCCACGTACGCACCGGAGATCGTCAGGGTGACCCGCATGACGTGCGGGATGTCGCGGTGCCGTCCGGCGCCGACGGCCTTGCCGCACAGGATGTTGCAGCCCATGCCGAGGCCGATCAGCGGGATGACGGCCGCGTAGTTCAGGGCCAGCGCGACGTTGTTCGCGGCCAGCGCCACCGACCCGAGGACGCCGGCCAGCCACACGAACGCGGTCTGGCCGAGCTCCTCCAGGCTGAGCGAACCGCCCGCCGGGGCGCCGCGCCGCAGCCGCAGCCACACCACCCCGGCGACCTGCCGGGCGCCCCGGCGCAGCAGCCGGCCGAAGCCCGCCGCGTAGCCCCTGGGCAGGCACAGGGCGTATCCGAGGAACATGACGGACACGGCGCTGAGCGTGCCGAGCGCGGAGCCCCGCATGCCCAGCTCCGGCAGCCCGAAGCGGCCGAAGACCAGGCCGACGGTCATCACGATGCCGACCGCCTGCCCGATGATGCCGACGGTCATCGGCACCCGGGTCCGTCCCATCCCGTTGAAGTACGACGACAGCGCCATGTTGAGCGTCATGACGGAGCCGTAGAGGGTGGACAGGCCCAGGAACTGTGCCTCCAGTTCCTTGATGCGGTCGGGCTGCCCGCTCAGCTCCGGCACCGCCATCAGCAGCGGGGTGCTCAGCAGCAGCAGCGCGGAGAGCAGGACGCCGAGGACGAAGCCGTTGGCGCCCTCGTCCAGCGCGCCGCGCTTGTCGCCGCGGCCGTGGGCCTGCGCCACGTAGGAGCGGGTGATGCCGACCGCCCCCGTGGTCACCATGATCACCGTGGTCGCGGTGAAGACGGCGGGCCCGGACGCCTTGAGGGTGTCCTCCGAGTAGCGGGCCAGGCAGATCCGGTCGACCAGCAGCAGGAGCAGGTTGCCGACCATCCCGAACATCAGCGGCACCGAGACGCGTACGACCTCGCGCATCGCCGCCAGGTCGAGCAGTCGTGCCCGGGTGGTGGTCATCGTCGGCCACCGCCGCCGGGCACAGGACTCACGGGCTCACCCCGGATTCGACGAGCAGTTCGTGCACGCTCTTGAGCAGCGCCTCGCGGCCCGACAGGTCGAAGGGAAGCACGTCGCCCACGTCCAGCATGGCGTCGAGCCGCTCCTCCAGGCCGACGAGGAAACGCATCTGGTCGAGCGAACTGGTGATGATCTGCGACGGTTCGGCGTCGGCCGGAACGTCCCGCGCCTGGGCGAGCTGTTCCAGCAGGTCGTCGACGACCTTCTTGAGGTCTTCCATGGAACTCATTCCCTAGAGGGTTCGGGGGTGCGGCGGCCGGCCGGTCGGGCCGGGCGTGCCGAGCAGGCCGTACGACAGCAGGGCGTAGGTCAGCCGGTCCAGGCCGATCCCGGCGCAGCAGGTGGCCCCGGCCCCGAGATCGCGCAGTCCGAAGGAGTCGGCGAACACCTCGCCGTGCGAGTTGACGCTGGCCACGGACAGTTCGCCGTCGCCGAGCGGGACCCGCACCTCGAACTTGCTCTTGCTGAGCAGCTGGGCCTCGCGGGTCATGGTCGGCGCGTCTCCGAAGAAGGCGTCGGAGGCGCTGACGATGCGGTGCGGCACGTCGAGGTCCGCGAAGAAGGCCGTGAAGGCCTTCATCATCCGCTCGAAGTCGTCCGCGACCTCCTCGGCGCTGCCCATCCGGACGAGTTCGAACATCCTGAACTCGCCCAGCCGGGTCGCGCTGTGGTTGTGCGACTCGTGCCGGAAGACCGGCCCGTCGATGGCGAACAGCCCGGTGCCGTAGCGGTCCTTCAGCTCGGCGGCGTTCGCGTACACGTGGTAGCAGGTGACCGGCGTGAGGACGGTCTCGGCCGGCCGGTAGAAGGAGTCCAGCGCCTCGGTCTGGCCCGGCCGCAGCTGGGAGACGCTGACGCCGTCCCAGTAGTGGTCGCGGATCCGGGCGACCGCGTTCACCAGGTTCGGGAACTTCTGGTAGTACCCGGCCCGCACCAGCACGTCGCGGGAGATCTGCGCCGACCCGGCCAGCAGTGGCGCGCCGAACGGCTCGGCGAGCCGTTCCCGGCACAGCCGGCGCACGTGGTCCATCGCCGCCGTCCACTCCGGGCCGTGCAGGTAGGCGCCGCGGGCCACGGCGATCCGGTGGTCGTCGGGCGGTGCGCAGGACAGCCCGGGACGCCCCGGGTGGTCGGCGACGACCGTGGCCGGCACGTCGCGGTGGCCGCGCAGGAAGTGGCGGACCATCTCGCCGAGTTCGGTTTCGGAGGGGCCGGCCGCCACGACGACGTCGGCCCCCTTGTCCAGGAGTTCCACCGTGACGTCCCCGTAGTGGAACGCCAGGGCCTTGCGCAGTTCGTCGGCGGCCCCGGGGCCCACCGGGCGCTCGTGGCGGTAACGCACCCCGTTCATGTGGCGCCCCCCTCTCAGATGCGGTGGCGCATGGGAACCCAGTCGGCCAGGAGGATGGCCCGCTCTCCGGGCCGGTCCTCGGCGCCCTTGCGGATGGGGCCGACGTAGTGGCTGACGAGGTGGTCGGTGATGGCGTACGCCTCCAGCGGCCGTTCCATCTGGAACTCGGCGAGCCGGTCCGCGGGCGGGACGTCCTCCGGCTGCTTGCCCCGGTACTCGGGGGTGGCGATGAGGTTGGCGCCGCCCTCGGCGTTGTCCCGGTAGATCAGGTGGGCGAAGACGTACGGCTCGCCGTCCTGGTGCAGTTCGTTCGGGGAGGAGACGGCCTCGGCGCCGTCCTCCTCGATGTGCAGCTTGATCAGGTGGACCCCGACGTACAGCGGCCAGACCGCGTCGTCCTCGCTCCAGCGGGTCTGGGAGAAGTCGAACTGGATCATGTCCAGCAGGAGCTTGTTGCCGCAGACCTCGTCGCTGATGGCGGGGAGGTTGCGGGTGACGTTCACGTATTCGGGATTGTTGTCGCCCTGGTAGTAGCCGTTCATGCCCTCACGGGCCTGGCTTTCCGTGGCCGGCATCCAGAAGAATTCCCTGGACCACGGCAGGAAGACGCCGCGGGCGTAACGGCGGTACCGGCCCGAGCCGACCGCGTACGGGTCTTCCGGAAGGTCGTCGTAGGCGGCCCTGAGTGCCTTGTAGTCGTCGCTTCCCTCGGTGACTCCCAATTCGACGCCGAGATCCCAGCGGTCATGTCCCTGGCGCGAGAGAGTGGAAGGGTTTACAGGCATGACGAATATCCCCCGGTTTTCGAATGAGCCCAACGAGCAACGGAACTTAGTCCGCGGAGATACACGCTCGCAACGTGATATGAGTCACCAAAGTTTCCTCCCGCAGGCCGAGTTGGCCGAAAGAAGCTGCCGCACTTCTTGTCTGGGCAGGTTATTCACCGTCACCCCACCGGATCGGCCTGGCTGAATTTCCCCTGCACCGACGCCCTCTCGGCCACGGTGGCGTATACGTGGACCTGCACAAATGGTGATCAGGGGTTCCGCTTGGCGCGCATTGACAGGCCGCGCGACACGCGGTTAGTGTCCGTAACCGTCAAGCATCTCTTTAAAAATGGGGGAAAAGATGTCGGACGACGTCATCGACGGTCGCATTTCCGAGGTCCTCAAGCAGATCGCCGAACTTCCGGACGCATTCGCCATCACGGCCGATCAGGATCTCAAGACCGACCTGAACATCGATTCCCTCAAACTGATCGACGTGGTCGTTCAGGTGGAGGCGGTCCTGGACGTGGAACTCGGCGACGAATTCTCCCGCGACCTCGTCACGGTGGGAGACCTCCAGCGGCACGTGAGCGAGCGGGTCGGCGGCTGACGTCCGCGTGTCTTCGCCCGACCGACATACCGCCATGGAGAGTTGTGGTGTTTGAGTTCTCCCTGGGCCCGGTCACGCTGTGCGCGCCCGGCCCGACGAACGGCACGGACGACCGCGAGGGCCTGCCGCCCGACTGGCACGAGGTGATCGGCACCGCCGGCGACCAGTTCCGCGACGAGTTCACCCGGACGTGCCTCTATCTCGTCCTCGGCGCCGCGGACGCCTCCGGGGCGCGCGCGGACGGCGCGACGCGCACCGACGACACCGTCGTGATCGGCACGGAGTACGGCAACACCGCCGCCCTGGCCCGTCTCCAACGCCACGCCGCGGAGAAGGGCAAGCTGCTGTCCGCCCAGTACTTCCCCAACGCCACGTCCAGTTCGGCGTCGGCGTTCGCCAACCTCCGCGTCGGGGCGACCGGACGCAACATGACGATCAACGCGGGCGTGCTCACACCGGTCGTCGCCCTGTGGCAGGCGCTGTCGGCCCTCGGCAGCGAACGCTCCGACGTCAGCCGGCTCCTCGTCGGCGACGTCTACGCACCCGAGGCAGTCGCGGACGCGCGGCTCGACACGCCCGACGTGCCCTGCCGCGACGGCGTCGCCCACGCCTACCTGCACCGGGGCACCGGCCTCACCGCCGAGTTCGCCTTCGGCGCCGCCGACGGGCCGCACCCGGGCCCGACGCGCACCGTGCGCAGGGCCGCCGCCCGGGACGCCGACGCCGGCGAGGCGGCGCCCGTCGCCTTCGCCGAGCGCAACAGCGCCTTCGCCACCCGCGCCTTCCTCGACCTCGTGCATGCCCTGGAACCCGCCGAGCGGGCCGTCCTCGAATGCCACGGCCCGGACGGCCGGCACGCCACGGTGACGGTGACCCGGCAACAAGCGAACAGCACGGACAGGGGGTCCTGGTGAACCAGGGAGCAGCAAGGGTCTTCATCACCGGGCTCGGCATCATCTCACCGGCCGGCGCGGGCGCCGGGCCCTTCTGGGCCGACGTGTGCGCGGGCCGCAACCGCTTCGAGGAACTGCCCCCGCTGTACGCCGGCATGAAGCCCGGCATCCTCGGCGGCCGGGTACCGCGCGAGGCCCGCGAGACCGCCCTCGCCCAGGTCGACCCGGTCACCCGGGAACGCCCGCGGTGGGCGTCCGTGTTCGCGGAGTTCGCCGCGCTGGAGGCCCTGCGGGACGCGGGTCTCGCCCCCGGGGACCGGGCGCTGCGCGACGCCGTCGTCTGTGTCGGCAGCAGCGACGGCCAGGCCGAGGCGCTGGAGGACGTGGTCGCCGGGCGCCGCGGCATCGCCGAGACCGGCGGCTTCTCCAGCTACTCCATCGCCCAGGGCGTGGCCCGCGCCGTCGGGGCGTCCGGCCCCGCCTACCTGCTGCAGAGCACGTGCGCCTCCGCGAACGTGGCGCTGTCCTGCGCGCTGGAGATGCTGCGCGCGGGCGTCGCCGACACGGCGGTCGTCGGGGGCTGCGACCCCTACTCGGAGAAGAACATCATCGGGTTCAACTCCCTGCAGGCCATCGGCCCCACGCCCTGCAAGCCGTTCGCCCGGAGCCGGCGCTACGTCACTCCGTCGGAGGGCGCGGGCATGTTCGTCCTGCAGACCGAGCGCGCCCTGCGCCCGGACGCCACCCCCTACGCCGAGGTGCTGGCCACCGCCGTCAGCAACGACGCGAGTCATCCCACCGCCCCCGACCGGGAGGGCGTGGCCGCCTGCCACCGCCGCTCACTGGACGAGGCCGGTCTGAAGGCCGACGACATCGACGTGATCTTCGCGCACGGCACCGGGAGCCGCGCCAACGACACCATCGAGGGCGGCATCTTCGCCGAGCACTACCCGCGGGCGGCGGTCACCGCGATCAAGAGCACCATCGGGCACCTGATGGGCGCGGCGGGCGCGGCCGGAGCCGTGGCTGCCTGCCTGGCGCTGCGGCACCGCCTGGTACCGCCGACCGCGGTCGAACCCGACGACGTGGAGCTGGACCTCAACCTGGTCACCGGCACCCCCCTGGCCGTGCCGGACCTGCGGCACGTCCAGAACAACGCCTTCGGCTTCGGCGGCAACAACGCGATCAGCATCTTCCGGAGCGTGTCGTGACGCTCCCGCCGGTCCTCACGGGCGAGAGCGCGGCCCTGCGGCTGACGTTCGACGGCCCGCTCGCCGTCCTCACGCTGCACAACCCGCCGATGAACCTGTTCGACAAGGCGATGTGGGACGCCTGGGCGGACGCGGTGGCCTGGCTGACCGCCCACCCGCCGCGCGCCCTGCTCGTGCGGGCGCGGGGCCGCGTCGTCAGCGCCGGTGTCGACGTGAACGTCTTCGCCGGGCTCGCCGCCGAGGACGCCGCGTCGTTCTGGCGGACCCAGCTGGGCATCACGCGGGCGCTGGAGGCGCTGCCCTGCCCCACGGTGTTCGCCGCACATTCGCTGACCCTCACGGCCGCCTTCGAACTGGCCCTGGCCTGCGACCTCGTTCTCGCCACACCGCAGGCCCGGTTCGGCCTGGTCGAGCGGAAGATCGCCTTCACCCCGGCGATGGGCGGCACCCAGCGCCTGGCCGAACGCGCCGGTCCCGCCCGCGCCCGCGAACTCGTCATGACGGGCGACCTGTACCGCGGGTCCGTGCTGGCCGACTGGGGCGTGGTCAACGCCCTGTTCCCGCCGGACTCCTTCGACACCGACGCGCATGCCTACGCGATGCGGCTCGCCACCGGGCCCACCCGGGCCCACGAGGCCACCAAGAGCGTCGTCCGCCACTGTCTCGACGGCGGTGTCGCCGCCGCCGACGCCGCCGTTCCCGACCTCGCCGCGTCGGTGGCGGCCACCTCCGACCACCACCGCGCGGTCGCCGCGTTCCTGTCGGACGGCCCGGAACACACGACGGAGTACGAGGGGCGCTGATCCGGGGAGCGGTGGCCGCGCACGCGGGCCGGAGCAGGGCGCGGGCCGGGCCGTCGCCGGGGGTGCGGAAACCGCCGAGGACGACGCCGGCGGAAATCATGTCGGCCGCCCGTCCGGAGTACCGCACGACCAGCGCTCCGGCGGGCGCTGCCCCACGGCGGCGGGACCTGCCGGGCCGTGTCCGCGACGGTGGGCGAGGGTGCGAACGAACGTGCGCCTGCCGTGCTCAGGGTGACGACGCCACGTCGCGGACACGGCCTAGTGCCCGTCGCGCCCGCCCCGTTCCTCCTCCAGCAGCCCGGCGTCGTGGGCCAGCAGGGCGATCTGCACGCGGTTGTTGAGGCCGAGCCGGGACAGGACGCGGGAGACGTGGGCTTTGACGGTGGCCACGCTCATGAACAGCTCCGCGGCGATCTCGGCGTTGGCCAGGCCCCGGCCGACCGCGACGGCGACCTCGCGTTCCCGGTCGTTCAGGAGGGCGACGCGCTCACGCGCGCGTGCCCGGCGGGTGCCGGCCGCGCCCCCGGCCGCGTGCGTCATCAACTGGCGGGTGACGGCGGGCGACAGGACGGGATCGCCGGCCGCGACCCGGCGTACCGCGTCCAGGATCTCGGCGGGCGGGGTGTCCTTGAGGACGAACCCGGCGGCGCCCGCGCGCAGGGCCCGCAGCACCTGTTCGTCGGCGTGGAAGGTGGTCAGCACCACCACCTGCGGGGCGTCCTCGCGGGCGCGCAGCAGTTCCGTGGCCGTGAGGCCGTCGACCGTCGGCATCCGGATGTCCATGAGGACGACGTCCGGCCGGGTGCGGTCGACGAGCGCCTCCACCTCGCCGCCGTCACCGGCCTCGCCGACGACCTCGATGTCGTCCGCGCCGCCCATCATGAAGGACAGCCCGGCCCGCACGAGGGGGTCGTCGTCGACGAGGAGCAGTCTGATCGCAGTCATGGCCCTACGCAATCGCGGTGGGTGGACGAGGACTTGGGGCCGGCCCCGCAGGGGCGAGGGCTGCGGACCCGGCCTGGGCCGGGTCCGCAAAGCGGCGCCCGCTGCCCGGGGCCCGGCCCGGGCGCGCAGCACCACGTCTGCCCGGGGCCCGGCCTAGGCGCGCAGCGCCACGCCGTGGCGGGTGCGCAGCACGCGCAGCTCCCACCAGACCACCGCCGTCACCGAGGCGGGGCCGCCCAGGAAGGCGAGGATCTGGATGAGCGGCGGGCCCGGCGGCAGACCGCCCGCCAGCAGGCTGATCACCGCCCACTCCCACACCAGGACGCCGGTGAGCAGGGCGGGCAGCGTCGCGTGCACGGCGGCCGTGTTGAAGCCGGTGCGGATGGCGGGGCCGGTGGCGAAGCCGAGGAAGAACAGCACCCAGACGAGGGGCAGGAACAGCGAGAGCGTGATCCAGGGGACGGCGGTCCCGCCGGTGCCCGACGTGGTGCCCGTCTCCTCGGCCATGCTGATGCCCACGACGGCCAGCGGCACCGCCGTGACGGCCGCGATGTACCACATGGCCGACTTGCCCGCGGCCCGCACGCGCGGACGCATGTCGGCCTTCGTCTCGGGCGTGGCCCACCGGAAGAGGAACGCGATGACGACGGGCGCGCTGAGCAGCAGCAGGGGCGGGGTGATGGCGATCCGCATCATGTACTGCTGCTGGGCCTCGCTGACGTCCTCGGGCCTGCCGTAGAGCGTGAGCAGCAGCACGGTCAGCGCGGCGGCGGTCCAGGCGCGCCCCTTCTGAAGCCGGGTCACCTGCGGGTCCTCGATGCGGCGTTCACCGCGTGGCGGGAACAGCCGGTGCGCCCTGAGGCGGGCGGAGCGTGCGAACGAGTAGCCCGCGACGAGGGGCAGGAGCACGAACCAGGCGCACGGCGCGAGCAGGACGAGCCACATGCAGCCGGGGTTGCTCTGCCGCCAGGCCCGCAGCATGTCGCGCACCCGGGGCCATTCGGCGCCGCGCAGCCCGCGGAACGCGCCCCGTCCCAGTGGGGAGGGCGCCCTCGGCGGATACGGCTGCGGCGGGTAGGGCTGCGGGGGGTACGGCTGCGGGGGATGACCGTACGGCGCCGGGCCGGGCTGGGGCGGCACGTACGGTGCGGTGTTGTGCGGCGGCCCGTAGGGACCGGCGTTCGGAGGCGGCGGGGGGTACGGCCCCGGGTTCGGCGGCGGCGCGTACGGACCGCCGTTCGGGGGTGGCGGCGGATACTGCCCGCCGTTCGGTGGCCACTGGGGCCGGTACGGGTTGTTGGGTCCCCCGAAACTCACGCCGACTGTTCCTTCCGAGACGCGCGGGTGCTGAAGCTGCACAAACATAGCCACCGCCTGCGACAAGTCAAAGGCCGCCCGCCCGCGGGGACTTGGGATTCCGGCGGGTCAGTCCCAGGGCAGCCACGCGCGTACCCGGAACCCGCCGTCCGGCGTGGGACCGTGCCGCAGCGTGCCGCCGGCCAGCGTGGCGCGTACGGTCAGTCCGATCAGGCCCTGCCCGGAACCGGGGACGTGCGGGACCTCCCCCTCGGGTGCGGGGTTGCGCACGGAGACGACGAGTCCGTCGCCGGGCCCGCCCGTGACGGTCACGGCGACCTCGCTGCCGGGCGCGTGCTTGCGGGCGTTGGTCAGACCCTCCTGGGCGATGCGGTAGGCGGTGCGGCCCACGACGGCGGGTACGGCGCCGGCGTCGGTGACCCGGTTGGCGAGCGTGACCTTCATGCCGGCCTCGCGGGACTCGGCGACGAGCGCGTCGAGTGCCGCGAGCGTCGGCTGCGGGCGCCCCCCGGCGTCGTCGGCGTCCGCGGCGCGCAGCACACCGATGATCTGCCGCAGGTCCTGCAGGGCGTCGTGGGCGCTCTCCCGGAGGACTCCGGCCGCCCGCGCGACCTCCTCGCGGGGCGCGTCGGGCCGGAACTCCAGGGCGCCCGCGTGCACGCTGAGCAGCGTCAGCCGGTGGGCGAGCACGTCGTGCATCTCGCGGGCGATGGCCTCACGGGCGAGCCGCTGGGCCTGCTCGGCGCGCAGCCGCGCCTCCGTCTCGGCGCGCCGCGCGCGGTCCCGCAGGCTGAGCATCAGCTGCCGCTTGGACCGGACGAACATGCCCCAGCCGATGGCGGACACGATCAGCAGCCCGGTGAAGACGAGCACCGCCGGGTAGGACAGTTCGGGGTCAGGACGCAGCCGGAAGAACACCGGAAGCACGGCGAGGGAGACGCCGCCGGTCCAGGCCACGTACCGGAAGGGCCGGTGCACGGCGAGCGTGAACAGGGAGATCAGTCCGGCGCCGCCCGCGGTGTTGGAGACGAGCCCGACGGGGACCATCGCGATCGCGAGTCCGAGCGGCCAGCGGCGGCGCAGCCACACGGCGCCGCAGGACAGTGCGCCGATCACCTGGTCGACGGCGGCGACGGGCTCCGGGAGGTTCGGGTCCTCGGCCATGGACTCGGCGGCGAGCAGGCCGGTGACGACGGCGAGCACGAAGCAGGAGAAGTCGACGATCCAGTCGCGCGCGGTACGCCGGGGGCGCCCGGACCGCCGGGCCCCGGGGTCGAGTTCGTCGGCCAGCGCGGACGGCAGCAGCCACCGGCGCGCGGCGGGAAGGTCGGCGGGGGTCCGGGGTTCCGCCTGGTCACCACTCACGGTCGGCAATCTACGCAGCGCGGGCCCTCGGAGTCCCCGCGGACGCCGGATCGTCGACCCACGTCGCGGGAGCGCAGACTTTCGGCGCGCCGCGCGGCCCGCGCCGGCTACTTCCGCCGGGGTGGCCTGGCCCCGCGGCCGATGCCCGTGGGGGGTCCGCGGGGCAAGGGTCTTTCCTCATGAAGAAGTTGCTGGAGTTCCTCGGATTCATCGCCCTGGTGCAGGGCGTGGCGGGCCTGGTGCACGAGTTCACCGACTGGAAGTGGGGCCTCGTGCAGCGGCTCGGCTTCCTCGACGGCCACGAGCTGTACGCGAGCGTCGCCCTGGTGCTGCTGGGCGTCGCCCTGTTCGCCGCCGCGGAGAGCCGGTCCGGCTGAGCCCGGACCGGACCTCCGGCCGCCGCACCGGGCGGGCCCGGGCCCGGTGCCGCCGGCCGAGCCGCTGCCGTACGGCTCGGCCGGGCGCGCGTCGGTCAGGAGAAGGCGGCGGCCCAGGTGTTCGGGCCGACGATGCCGTCCACCGTCAGGCCCCGGTCCGCCTGGAAGTCGCGGCACGCGGCGTCGGAGCCGGGGCCGTACTGGCCGTCCGTCGACAGCGCGTACCCGAACCGCGAGTTCATCCGGTACTGCCAGGTCGCCACGCTCGCGTGCACGAACGTCGGAGGCTGCCGGAAACTCACCCCGGGGTACGGCAACGGCCCGCCTCCGGGGTTCACTTCACCGCTGAGTACCCGCGCGTAGAGCGCGCCGGGGCACTCCGTCGCGTGGTGGTCGCGATGCCCGGTGATGGCGCGGGCCGCACCGCCCGACACCCGCAGCCGGTTGACGGCGTACCGGATCGCGTCGATCAACTGCGGGGTGATCGTGTCGTAGTTGCTGGTGGTGCCGCCGGTGAGCGCGCACACCGCGTACCAGTCGTCGTTGCCCTGGGTGGTGCCCTGCGCGGCGGTACGGACGTTCTCGCCCCGCCCCTGGAAGACGTAGCCGTGCACGCAGGCGAGGTGGCTGTAGGCGATGTCCGACCAGCCGTTGGAGTCCATGTGGTGGTTCTGGATGCCCCGAACCTGGGCGGCGCAGTCGGCGTGGCTCGCCCTGGCGACCTTGACCGCGTCCACGTGGTGCACGACGACGCCGCCCTGCGCCGGAGTGATGTTGTTGCTCACGCTGCGGGGCGCGCGGGCACCCCACTGGGAGCGGGAGACGAAGGTGGCCATCAGTCGCGTTCTCCATGGCCCACGGCGCAGTCCACCGTGGCGTTGAGGGGCTCCGCGTAGGCGCTGCGGGCCGCGTCGGGCGCGTAGCGGGCGGCGGGGTGACGGGAGTGGGTGACCAGGGGAAGCTCGCGGAACGGTGCCGGGACGGTGCCGGCGGCACGCGCGGTGCCGGAGCATATGGCGGGCAGCGCGAGTGCGCAGCCGGTTGCGGCGAGCAGAGCGGCGCGGCGTGACGGGCCGTGACTCAACGGGCCTCCAGGTGACAGTGGGGTGACCGTGATTGTCAGGAGCACGCCAACGGTGCGTCAAGATGTCTGCGGTATCGCCCTGCCGCCGGCCCCGACTCCCCTTCAGGTCCGCGAACGGGGCCGCGGGTCACGGCACGCTTGAGACCGGCACGGGACTGACGGGACCCGAGCCGCCGGACATGGTCACCGGATGCGTGTGCGTGCGCCTTCCCGAACCGAGGAGCCACGCCACACCTGGCCCACGTGCGGAACTCCCGGCCCCGTCAGCCCGTACCAGTCACCGCAGGCACCTTGCTCTGCTTGCGCTGCTTGCGCCGCGGTTTCGTGCCGGCCTGCCGACGGGTTCTCAGCAGCCGTGGTCGACCAGGTCGAACGAGGCGTAGTGGTCCGCCGTGCAGTAGCCCTCCTGGCACTCCTCACCGGTGACGATGGGGCGCGCACCGCGGTCGTCGGGGCCCGGCGTGCCCACCGCGCACTCGTGGTAATTCTGTCGCACCCCGCTGACCTGGACTTATGACGGCTGAAACGGCTGTGACCTGCCAGGACGGGATGCAGAGTCGATCGGAGGCAAGTCAGAGAGGCGGGGTCGGTGACGAGGAGCCCGCCGCAGCGCCTCCGGTTCCCGTGTGGCGCCTGCTGAAGGCCTGTCCGGCGTGCTCCCACGATGGCCGAAACAGCCCGTACAGCGCGTCTTGTCACGCCCCCACCCTGGCCGTACGGTGCAGCACCATGGGAGCGCTCCCATAACGGCCGACCTTCCCTACCGGAGGCGCTCATGAGGACAAGCAGCCGGCTGATGACGTACCGCCTCGCCCTTCTTCCCGGGCAGCCGGCATGAGCCCCGAACAGCGAAACGTCATCGCGGCCACAGAAAAGCAGGGCACGACCGCCCCGGAGGTGCTGGTGGCGCCCAGTGGCCCGCGCACCTTCCCCGACCCCTACCGGCGACGCAGCCTCACCGTGCTCAGAGTGTCCGTTGGGCTGCTGTTCCTGTGGTTCGGGGCGCTCAAGCTCCTGCCGAACGTCAGCCACGCGGAGGACCTGGCCACCCGGGTGATGAGCGAGCTGACGTCGGACCGCGTGCCGGCCGACGTTTCCCGGCCACTCCTGGCCGTGATGGAGATGCTGGTCGGAGCCGGGCTGGTCACCGGGCTGTTACTGCGGCTGACCCTGGTGGTCTTCTTCGTGCACATGACTGGGACGTTCGCGACGCTGGTCGTCCTGCCCTCCGAGATGTGGGACGGGAACGTGCCCGCTCCCACGATGGCCGGACAGTACGTGATCAAGAACATCGTGCTGGTGGCGGCGGCGCTCACCATCGCCGTTCACCTGCCCCCGCCTGGCGTTGGGCGGCGGGGAACGGCCCGTAGCCGACCAGGGGCGCGAAGGGCGCTGTCACGTTGGTTGACCGGGTGGGATCTTTTCCGGGTTGATCATGCTGGGAAGGATCGTCCATGGAGAGCACGTCGCCGTCGTGCAGGGGGCGCCGGTACCCGGTCGAGGTGATCTCCCACTGCGTGTGGCTGTACCACCGATTCCCGGTCAGCTTCCGTGAGGTCGAGGAACTCATTACTTGTGGCGGGCCGTCGGCCAGGACGGCAACGTGCTCGACATCCTCCTGCAGAGCCGACGGGACAGGCCGCCCCCAGGCGCCTCTTCCGCCGCCTGTCGAAAAAGCCGCGCGCGGTGCCGCGGGGGGGGGTCGCCACGGACAAGCTCCGTTCCTACGACGCGGCACACCGCGAGGTCACGTCACCGGAGTTGTCGGCACGGTCGCAACGGACTGACAGCAATCCCCCTCCCGGCTGCCCGCCAGTCCACCCCGACCCAACATATGGAGCCTGCCCGCAGGAGGCTGAGCTGCTGTTGCAGGTCCTGACTGAGCGGGAGGAGAAGAACAGCGTCGCGATTGCTTCGAACGCGAGTTTCAGCGGCTGGACGAAGATTCACCGATCTGCAGCTCTGCGCGACCCCTGTGCCGCGAGTGAGCAGCTGTACGCCACCGCCAGGCTTACGCACCGTTGCTGGGTTGGAGGACGAACACCTCCGCCCGTGCGTCTCCAAGCGGCAGCCTGCCTGTGAAGACGACGCGGTGGCGCTTGGTTGCAAGTCAACTCACAGGAAACTTACCGGACTTGACGAAAAACTTCCCGGAGTCGACATTGACATGCCACTGTCTACGCGCGTCATCATGAGGTCATGAGATTCCCCCCACGCATCACTCGCATCGGCGCCGCAGCCGCCGTCCTGTCCGCCCTCCTCGTCGGAGGCACCGTCGCAACCGCCACGCCGGCGGCCGCCGCGGTCGGCAGCATCTGCTACAGCGACCTGCCCTCCCAGGCGTACGACACACTGGACCTGATCGAGCAGGGCGGGCCGTTCCCGTTCGAGCAGGACGGGACCGTCTTCCAGAACCGGGAAGGCATCCTGCCGAGCCAGTCCTCTGGCTACTATCACGAGTACACCGTGATCACTCCGGGCTCCTCCACGCGCGGCGCGCGCCGCATCGTCACCGGTGAGGAGTACCAGGAGGACTACTACACGGCCGACCACTACGAGTCCTTCGACCTGATCAACTACGGCTGCTGAGTCCCCCACGGCTCAGCCCGAGGTACGGCGCGACGCGCTGGAGGTCCGGCCCTGCGTTCAGCCGGTCCTCCAGCTGCCACCAGCAATTGGTCCGCATCACTTATGCAGGACCATGTGCGGAATAAACGGCGTCTTACAGGTCATCTCATTTGGCTGAGTAGGCTGCCGGCTGTGGTGGGGATCGTCGAGCGGCTGATGCCGGACGAGTTGTGGGAGCTGTTCCAGCGGGTCGTGCCGGAGGCGCCATCACGGCCTCAAGGTGGCGGTCGGCGGCGGCACGGCGACCGAGAGGTGCCGGCAGCGACCGTGTTCGTGGCGACGTCGGGCTGCACGTGACAGCAGTTGCCGACTGCGTCGTTCGGGCTGTCCGGGGCAACCGCTCACCGCCGGTTCACCGAGTGGACAACAGCCCGCGCGTGGGCCGGGCTGCACCGCCTGGTCCTCGACGAACTCGGCTCCCGCGGCGACCTGGACGTGTGCGATGCCGAAGGTGCCGCGCTCGACTGGGCCCTAGGGAAGCTCGGTGTCCCCGGGGGTGTGACGTCGCTGCCGGCCGACTCGTCGACGCCGCACCGGGTTTCCCCGCTGTCCTGTCCCACTATGAGCACGGACTCCACACCGACCGCAGCACCTGGAGACGCCGGCTGAAGCGGGCCCCTGCCCGCGTGCAATGGGACCCCGAACGCGACCTGCTTCTTCAGCCCCTTCCCCACCGGTCACTGCAGCTCGGCCTCGCTGGTGAAGCCGCACGCCTCTACGCCGACGAATGGATCGTTTCCATCACCGATGTCACACCGCTGGCCCGCATGATCCACACCCATGTACAAGACAGAGAGCTGGACACCGCCCGACAACTCCTGCCGCACGAACGCCCCTATCCCGTGAGCGATGAGGTCTTGACTCACCTACACCGGTAGGCGTGACGACCAATTGAGATGACTTCCAAGACCGATTCACTGGGCTTGGCATGTGCGGTGACGATTCGTCGCCGAATGGTGTGTGGCGGCGGCGGGTTGAGGCACCTGTGGTGGCGTCGACGGCAAGCTGGGTGGCATGTCGAAGACAACCCGCAAGTTTTTTCCGTCCCGTCCGCGCTGTTCACGGGAATTCAACCCGGCGGTGCGGCGCACCGGCCGTCGCCACACCCCGGTGAACAGGCGGCGCCCGTGAGGGCGGTGATGTCCTCGGCGGATGAGGTCGATGTCCGTTCGCCGCCAGCACGCGCGTGTGCCGGCGGCTGGGATGGGGGCATGACCTCACACGCATGCATGACCTCGCAGGAACCCGTCGCCGCACGTCCGCTGACCGGAAGGACCGCTCTGGTCACCGGCGGCAGCCGGGGCATCGGAGCGGCGACGGCTCTGCGCCTCGCCCGGGACGGCGCCGACGTCGCCGTCACCTATGTGAACGGCAAGGACGCCGCCGAGGACGTCGTACGCGCCGTCGAGGCGCTGGGGCGGCGGGCGGTGGCGCTGCGCGCGGACTCGGCGGACGCCGAGGAGGCCGCGGGTGCCGTGGAACGTGCCGCCCAGGGACTCGGCGGACGGCTCGACGTGCTGGTGAACAACGTGGGCGTGGGCCTGCTCGGCCCGCTGGAGAGCCTCACGCTCGCCGACGTCGACCGCGTCCTCGCGGTGAACGTGCGCGGCGTGTTCCTCGCGGCGCAGGCCGCCGCGGCCCGGATGACCTCCGGCGGACGGATCGTCACCGTCGGCACGTGCATGACGCAACGCGTGCCGGGACCCGGCGGCACGCTCTACGCCATGAGCAAGGCGGCGCTGACCGGGCTGACGAAGGCGCTCGCGCGGGAGCTCGGCCCGCGCGGGATCACCGCGAACATCGTCCACCCGGGGCCGATCGACACCGACATGAACCCGGCGGACGGCCCCTACGCGGCCGGTCAGGCGGCGATGACGGCGCTCGGCCGGGTCGGGACGGCGCAGGAGGTGGCGGAGACGGTGGCGCACCTGGCGGTGTCGGCGTACATCACGGGGGCGGAGTTCTCCGTCGACGGGGGCCACGCGGCGTGAGCGCGGGTGTGAGCCGCGACGAGCGGGCCGGGGTCGGGGGCGGGGGCTCCCGGCCCCGGGCCTCCGGGCCGGCCTGAACCGCCGTGCCCCGAACGCCGGACGGACCGGTTGTCGTGCCCGTCCGGCGTTCGGTGGTCCCGACGAG
Source organism: Streptomyces sp. DH24 (assembly GCF_029813775.1). Taxonomy (GTDB): domain Bacteria; phylum Actinomycetota; class Actinomycetes; order Streptomycetales; family Streptomycetaceae; genus Streptomyces. Next base: position 19,600 of record NZ_JARVKW010000034.1, read on the forward strand.
GGTGCGGGTCAGCCGCCGAGCTCCTGGTGGCGTGCCGTCAGCCGCGCCGCACCGGTCTCCGTCAGCGAGCCGTGCAGGCGCAGGCGGGAGATGCCGCCGTCCGGATAGATGTCCACGCGCGCGTGCGTGCCGACGGCCGGGGCCGGGAGGACGAAGCGGTGGTTCGTGTCGGGCTGGAGGCGGGTGCGGGGCAGGATCTCCACCCAGTCGCCGTCCTCGCCGTCCTTCACGGACACCGACGCCCAGCCCGCGCTGTTGCCCTTCAGGTACGCCGTGTCGATCTCGACGGCGCGGATCTCGGACTGGGCCACCAGCCGGTAGGCGATCCAGTCGTTGCCCCGGTCGCGGCGGCGGCGCGTCTCCCAGCCGTCGTCCATCTTGCGGGACCGGCCCGGCTGGATGGTGTTGGTGGCCGGCGAGTAGAACAGGTCGGAGGCGTCCTCGACCCGGCCGCCGTTCTCCAGGGCGACGACGTCGAACGTGCCGAGCGCGGCCAGCCACGCCGGGTCCGGCGCGACCTCGCCGTACACCCGCAGGCGGGCGATGCCGCCGTCGGGGTGCTGGCCCAGGCGGAGGTGGGTGAAGCGCTGCTCGACGGCGACCTCGAAGCCGTTGGCCGCGTGGCCGCCGACCGGCGTGCGCGGCACCAGCGTCGTCCACTTCACGTCGCCGGAGAGGAGCTCCTCCGGGGACGGGGAGCCGGGCACCGAGGCGCCCTCGACCGAGACGGCCTGCGGGTAGTTGCCGCGGAAGTGGGCCGTGTCGACGACGATGCCGCGGATCACGCCGGGCGCGCCGAGGCGGATGAGCGCCCAGTCGTGGTCCTCGGCGGTCGGCCAGGGGTGGTCGGCGCTGCTGCCGCGGCGGCGCCGGGTCTCCCAGCCGTCCATGATCTTGCCCTTGTGCCCGAAGTGCTCGGGGTCGAACTCGGCGCGCTCGGGCACCAGCAGGTTCTCGCGCTGGGCGAAGAACTCGTCGTTGGCGGCGATGACTCCGGCGCCGAGCCGGCGGTCGGCGAGGTCGGCGTGGTGGGTGAAGGGGAAGTCGGCGGTGCGGTAGTCCGCGTACGGGTCACCGCCTCCGTAGGGGTTCGCGTCGCCGGTGAAGCTCGGAATCGCCGTCACGGTGATCTGGTCCTGCCTTTCTGGAGTCGGCCTGCTGGGGTGTCAGTTGGTCCGGGTGAGGAGGTGGCCCTTCGGTGCGGTGAACTCGCCGTCGGCCACGATGCGTTCGCCGCGCAGCCAGGTGGACTTCACGACGCCGTGCAGGGTGCGGCCGGCGTACGCGGTGACGCGGTTGCGGTGCTGGAGGGCGGCGGGGTCCACGGTGAACGTCTCGTCGGGCGCGAGGACCGCGAAGTCGGCGTCGTGGCCGGGGGCGATGGCGCCCTTGCGGCCGTCGAGCCCGACCAGGCGGGCGGTTTCCCGCGACATCCAGCGGACGACGTCCTCCAGGGTGTGGCCACGCGCGCGTGCGGCGGTCCACACGGCGGGCAGGCTCAGCTGGAGGCCGGAGATGCCGCCCCAGGCGGTGGCGAAGTCGCCGGTCTTGAGGTCGGCGGTGGAGGGCGAGTGGTCGGTGACGACGCAGTCGATCGTGCCGTCGGCGAGCGCCTGCCACAGCAGGTCCTGGTTGGCGGCCTCGCGGATGGGCGGGCAGCACTTGAACTCGCTGGCGCCGTCCGGGACTTCCTCGGCGGTGAGGGTCAGGTAGTGGGGGCAGGTCTCGACGGTGACGCGGACACCGTCGGCCTTCGCCTCGGCGATCAGCGGCAGCGCGTCGCTCGACGACAGGTGCAGCACGTGCACGCGCGCGTTCAGCCGCCTGGCCTGCGCGAGGAGGGCCGCGATCGCGGTGTCCTCGGCGTCGCGGGGCCGGCTGGCGAGGAAGTCGGCGTACTTCGGGCCGCCCTGCTGGGGGGCGGCGGCGAGGTGGTGCGGGTCCTCGGCGTGCACGATCAGCAGCCCGTCGAAGGCGGCGATCTCCGCCAGGGAGCGCGCGAGCTGGTCCTGGTCCAGGTGCGGGAACTCCTCCACGCCGGACGGGGACAGGAACGCCTTGAAGCCGAACACCCCGGCGTCGTGCAGCGGGCGCAGGTCCGGCACGTTGTCGGGCAGGGCGCCGCCCCAGAAGCCGACGTCGATGTGCGCCTTGTCGGCGGCGACCTTCTGCTTGACGCGCAGGTGGTCGACCGTCGTGGTGGGCGGCAGGGAGTTGAGCGGCATGTCGACGAGGGTGGTGATGCCGCCCGCCGCCGCCGCGCGGGTGGCGGTCCAGAAGCCCTCCCACTCGGTGCGGCCCGGGTCGTTGACGTGCACGTGCGTGTCGACCAGGCCGGGCAGCAGGACGTCGTCGCCGAGGTCCTCCAGGCGGGCCCCGTCGGGTACGGGCGCGTCGTACGGCAGCACGGCCGTGATCGTCCCTCCGGCGACCGTGACGGACGCGGCGCGCGTCCCCTCGGGCGTGATGACGCGCGTCGAGCGCAGCACCAGTTCAGCTTCGGACACCCCAGCCCCTCTCCTGCCGCCGTCCGCTTCCGGTCACGGGTTTACTTCCACGTAACGGAATTCAACGTTCTGTTGAAGGAGTCTTCACCCCCGCCCGCAGCCCGTCAAGGGCACACTGCTTACGGGCATGCCGGACGAACCCGCTCTGGACGTTTCCACAAAGCGGAATTAGAATTCCAGCAAGCAGAACGTAGCTACGCACAAGCGGGGAGTCAACCGACTGCCGGGTAGGCTTCTGCCCTTCCCGCCAGTCCCGAAAGGAACGCGCCGTGCCGACGTCCAGCGCCAGCACCACCGACTCCGCCCGGTCCGCCGCCAGTGGCGGCGTCCAGTCCCTGGAGCGCGCCTTCGACCTGCTCGAACGGATGGCGGACGCGGGTGGCGAGGTCGGCCTGAGCGAGCTCTCCGCCAGCAGCGGACTGCCGCTGCCCACCATCCACCGCCTGATGCGCACGCTGGTGGCCTGCGGATACGTACGCCAGCAGCCCAACCGCCGCTACGCGCTCGGCCCGCGCCTGATCCGGCTCGGCGAGTCCGCGTCCCGGCTGCTGGGCACCTGGGCGCGCCCCTACCTCGCCCGCCTGGTCGAGGAGACCGGCGAGACGGCGAACATGGCGCTGCTCGACGGCGACGAGATCGTCTACGTGGCGCAGGTGCCGTCCAAGCACTCGATGCGCATGTTCACGGAGGTCGGCCGGCGCGTCCTGCCGCACTCCACCGGCGTCGGCAAGGCCCTGCTGTCGGACTTCCCACCGGAGGAGGTGCGCGCCCTGCTGGCCCGCACCGGCATGCCGGCCGCGACGGAGAAGACGATCACCACGCCGGACGGCTTCCTCGCGGCGCTGGAGGACGTGCGCCGCCGGGGCTACGCCGTCGACGACAACGAGCAGGAGATCGGCGTGCGCTGCCTCGCGGTCCCGGTGCCCGACTCCCCGACCGCCGCGGCCATCTCGATCTCGGGTCCGGCGGGCCGGGTCACGGAGGCCGCGACCGAGAAGATCGTGCCGGTGCTCCAGGAGGTCGCGGCCGAGCTGGCGCAGGCCCTGGCGACCTCGGGCGGCCCGGCCGCCTGACCCCCACCCTTCCCCACGCACGGCGACAGCCCCCGGTCCGGGAGACCGGGGGCTGTCGCCGTCTTCGCCGTCTACGGCTACTTCCGCGCCTTCGGCTGTTCGCCGCCCTCAGCCGCGCCGGGGCTCGCCGAACCGGTCCACCGCCTCGCGGACCTGCGCCAGGCCGCCCGACAGGGCGCTGACGGAACCGATCGCCCCGGCGATCCGCAGCAGCGACGTGCGCAGCCGCGGGATCTCCGGGGTGCCGTCGGCCGACAGGGCGGCGAGCTCGGCGAGTTCCTCCTCGGCGACCGCGCGGTCCGGGAAGTCGGCCGGGTGCGCGGCGAGTTCGCGGCACAGCCGGGACACCGCCGCCCGCAGTTCCGCCGCTCTCGGGTCCTCGCCGCTGCCGGTCACCGTCCTGTGTCCCGCACTCCGCAACATGGTTCTCCCCCCTCGCGCACGGTCGTGCGCCGTCTCGTACTCGTTGCCCGGGGCGCCCCCGCGGCGTTGGTCGGGCGCCCGGAGACGCCGGTCAGTAAACGCCACCCGGCAGGGGCCCCGCCACCGCACCGGCCGAAATTCAGCCCCGCGAAACCGGGCGCTCGCCAGGACGTCGGACGGCGGGTCGGGTATGCAGGGCGCATGACCTACGACGCACCACAGATCGCCGGGCTGCTGCTCGCGGCGGGCGGCGGCCGGCGGCTCGGCGGACGGCCCAAGGCGCTCCTCGAACACCACGGACGCCCGCTCGTCGAACACGCGGTAGACGTGCTGCGCGCGGCGGGCTGCACGCGCGTGCACGTGGTCCTGGGGGCCGCGGCCGACGCCGTGCGCGAGCGGGCGGAGCTGGACGGCTGCGTGCTCGTGGACAACCCCGGGTGGGAGGCGGGCATGGGGTCCTCGCTGCGGGCCGGGCTGGCCTCACTCGCCGGGACCGGCGCGCGGGCGGCGCTGGTCTTCCTGGTCGACCAGCCCGGCATCGGGCCCGAGGCGGTGGCCCGGGTGTACGCCGGGTACCGGGACGAGACGTCACTCGTGTCGGCGGCGTACGCCGGCGTGCGGGGGCACCCGGTCCTCCTCGGCGCGGACCACTGGGCCGGCATCGCGGCGAGCGCGACCGGCGACCGGGGGGCGCGCGCCTATCTGGCACGGCACGAGGAGGCGATCACGCTGGTCGAGTGCGGGGACGTGGCGCAGGCGTACGACATCGACACCGCCGCCGACCTCGGACACCTTCGGTGAACGGGGTGGCACCGAGCGCCACCTTGGCTCGATTCGGAGAATCTCGACGTCAACAAAACATTGAACTTCCACCATGAGGAAACTAGTATCCACTGTTCAGAAGCGCCCAAGGGCTCCACGGGCGTCCATTCGCCGTATCCGGCAGCACCCGGGAAGACTGGCACCCGGTGCCACGCTCGCTGAAGGAAGTGACAGCTCATGTCCACACCAGCGCCGTCCCCGCTGGCCATCACCGACGCCGAGCCCCTGCCCCGGCAGGAGGAGGTCCTCACCGAGGCGGCGCTCGCCTTCGTGGCCGAGCTGCACCGCCGGTTCACGCCCCGCCGTGACGAACTCCTCGCGCGCCGCGCGGAGCGCCGCGCCGAGATCGCCCGCACCTCCACGCTCGACTTCCTCCCGGAGACCGCCGCGATCCGCGCGGACGACTCCTGGAAGGTGGCCCCCGCTCCCGAGGCCCTGAACGACCGCCGCGTCGAGATCACCGGCCCCACCGACCGCAAGATGACCATCAACGCGCTCAACTCGGGCGCGAAGGTCTGGCTCGCGGACTTCGAGGACGCCTCGGCGCCCACCTGGGAGAACGTCGTCGGCGGCCAGCTCAACCTGATCGACGCCTACACCCGGAACATCGACTTCACCGACGAGCGCACCGGCAAGTCGTACGCGCTGCGCCCGAACGAGGAGCTGGCCACGGTCGTCATGCGGCCGCGCGGCTGGCACCTGGACGAGCGCCACCTCACCGACGCCGACGGCCGTGCGGTCCCCGGCGCCCTGGTCGACTTCGGCCTGTACTTCTTCCACAACGCCCAGCGCCTGCTCGACCTCGGCAAGGGCCCGTACTTCTACCTGCCGAAGACCGAGTCGCACCTGGAGGCCCGCCTCTGGAACGACGTGTTCGTCTTCGCTCAGGACTACACCGGCATCCCGCAGGGCACCGTCCGCGCCACGGTCCTCATCGAGACCATCACGGCCGCGTACGAGATGGAGGAGATCCTCTACGAACTGCGCGACCACGCCGCCGGGCTGAACGCCGGCCGCTGGGACTACCTGTTCTCCATCGTCAAGAACTTCCGTGACGGCGGGGCCAGGTTCGTCCTCCCGGACCGCAACGCGGTCACGATGACCGCCCCGTTCATGCGGGCGTACACCGAACTCCTCGTGCGCACCTGCCACAAGCGCGGCGCGCACGCGATCGGCGGCATGGCGGCGTTCATCCCGTCCCGCCGGGACGCCGAGGTCAACAAGGTCGCCTTCGAGAAGGTCCGCGCCGACAAGGACCGCGAGGCCGGCGACGGCTTCGACGGCTCCTGGGTGGCCCACCCGGACCTGGTGCCGATCGCCATGGAGTCCTTCGACAAGGTGCTCGGCGACAGGCCGAACCAGAAGGACCGGCTGCGCGAGGACGTCGACGTGAAGGCCGCCGACCTCATCGCGATCGACTCCCTGGACGCCAAGCCGACGTACGCGGGCCTGGTCAACGCCGTCCAGGTCGGGATCCGGTACATCGAGGCCTGGCTGCGCGGCCTCGGTGCCGTCGCCATCTTCAACCTGATGGAGGACGCGGCCACCGCCGAGATCTCCCGCTCCCAGATCTGGCAGTGGATCAACGCCGGGGTCGTCCTCGACAACGGCGAGCAGGTCACCGCCGACCTGGCCCGCAAGGTCGCCGCCGAGGAACTCGCGAACATCCGCGCCGAGATCGGCGAGGAGGCCTTCGCGGCCGGCAACTGGCAGCAGGCCCACGACCTGCTGCTGACGGTCGCTCTCGACGAGGACTACGCCGACTTCCTCACCCTGCCGGCGTACGAGCAGCTCAAGGGCTGATCAGCGGCTCATCGCTCCGAGTGGCCCAGGGCCTTGCCCGGGGCCACTCGGTCGCGTACGGCCCGCTTCACCGCCGTCGGCTCCGGGAAGCCCTGCTCGCGGCGGTCCCACACCACCTCGTCGCCCACCCGCACGACGAAGACGCCGCCGGTGCCGGGCTTCAGCGACAGCTCGGTCAGCTCCGACTCGAACGTCGTCAGCAGCTCCTGCGCCAGCCAGGCGGCGCGCGGCAGCCACCGGCACTGCGTGCAGTACTCGATCTCGACGCGACGGGTCCCGGACGTCATCGAAGGTGCACCGACCAATCCTGTTCGGCGGCCGGCTTGCCGTGCAGGTCGGGGACCCGCTTGAGCCAGTCCGGCCGTCCCTGCCGGGTCTTCGCCGCGCGGCGCGCGTTCTCCGCGGCCAGTTCCTCGCGGCCCGGGAAGTCCACGGGCAGCCAGGCCGCGGACGCCCGCACGCGCGCGTGCAGATGGGCGACGTACGCCTCCCGGACCTCGTCGGGTGTCGCGAAGCCCTCCTCCCCGGCCAGCCAGGCGTCGGGCACCTCGGCGACCACCTCGCGCAGCAGCTCCTCGGTCACGCGGGGCGCCAGCTCGGCGTCGGCGGCGCGGGTGTCCGGCGCGTAGTGGCCGAGGGCGTGGTGGCGGAAGTCGTAGGCCTTCTCGGGGGCGGACAGGTCCCAGCGGTGGTGGAAGACCAGGGCGGCCCCGTGGTCGATCAGCCACAGGCGCGGCGGTGCGACACCGCGCGTGGGCCAGACCATCAGGTTGGAGCTGTGCACCGTGCGGTCGACGTTCAGGGTGAGGGCGTCGAGCCAGACGATCCGGCCGGCCTCCAGCGGGTCGACGGGGAAGTCCTCGGCCACCTCGGGCGTGAAGTCCCGCGCGCCCGGCAGGAAGTCCATGCCCAGGTTGGTCCCGGCGCTGGCGGCGTGCAGGTCGCGGACCTCCTGGTGCGGCTCGGCGTCGGCGACGGCCGGGTCGAAGCGCACCAGCACCAGCTCGGGGAAGCGCAGGCCCAGCGCGCGGGCCAGCTCGCCGACGATCACCTCGGCGACCAGCGCCTTGGTGCCCTGCGCGGAGCCGGTGAACTTGACGACGTACGTGCCCAGGTCGTCGGCCTCGAAGACTCCGGGTACGGAGCCGCCGGACCGCAGGGGGGTCACGTAGCGAACAGCAGTCACGTCGCGCAGCACACCCGCCAGGGTACGGCAGCGGTCCGGGCCGCTCACCGGGATTTACGTGCTGACCAGCGGGTTCGGCAGCGGCAGATAGCGGGCGTCGGCGCCGTCCGCGCCGGTCCAGCGCAGCAGCAGGTTGGTCTTGCCCGGCAGGGTCGGCGCGGTGAGCAGCGCGGCGGCCTCGGGCAGGTCGTGCCGGGCGAGCTCACGGCGTACGGCGGGCCAGGGGTCCAGGCCGGGGTGGCGTTCGGCGAGGGCGGCGGCGATCTCGGACAGGTGGTTGACGACCAGGCAGTACTGGAGCCGTTCCCAGCCGGCGGCGCGGGAGACGTCGGGCAGGAGTCTGACGCCCTCGGCGTCCCGGAAGAGGGCCTGCACCGGTGTGCCGTCGGCGTCGACGGCGATCAGTGTGTTCTGCAGGTGGGCCTCCAGTACGACGCCGTGGTCGGCGAACGCGGTCAGCGCCGGGGGCACGACCTGGCGCAGGTAGGCCGCCCACCAGGCCTCCGGGTCGGCCGTGCGGTCGAGGGGGCTGTCCGCGAAGCCCTCCGCGAGGCCGGCCGCGAGCAGCGGGGTCGCGCCGGGCAGGAGGTGGTCGCGCAGCCCGTCGCGGACGACCACGGCGAGTTCCTCGTAGGCGAAGTCGGCGGTGCGGTGCCCCCGGTCGCTCAGCCAGGCGGCGGGTCCCGGGCAGGCCGCGAGGGCGGCTCGGGCGGCGGCGTCGGTACGGCGCAGCCGGTGCAGGTCGTGGCGCCACAGCCGGCGGATGTCGTTGGTGATGCGCACGTCGAGGCTGAACTTCAGGAACAGGTCGCGCTCGGGCGCGTACACCGTGCGGATCGCGGCCGTGGGCCAGACGGGGAGGCCGGTGGTGCCGAGGCGGATCAGCCGGCCGTCGGCGAAGGCGGGCGCGAGCGCGGCGGCGGCGAGGTCGAGCTGCCAGGGGTGGGCGGGCAGCAGCCGGTAGCCGGGCGGGGCGGTGCCGAGGGCGTCGAGGGCGGAGGTGTTCCCGTCGTCCACGACGGTGTCCGCGCGCACCCCGAGGAGCACCAGCGGGAAGCGGGCGTGCGCCTCGGGGGCGTAGGGCAGCCAGAGCGCCGCCGGGTCGCCGCCGCGCGCCTTCGGGGCCGGGTGGTGGGGGTGGCCGGTGACGAGGGACTGCTCGGAGCGCAGGTAGGGGTCGTCGGGCGGGGCGGCGCCGGCGCGGGCGGTCAGCAGCGCGGCGACCGCGTCCCGGCTGTCGATCATCTCGGCGGGCAGTTCGTGGTTGGTGACGCCGGTGTGCCGGCCCACCTCCTCGGCGACGAGTTTCACCAGATCGGTGTGGCCGAGGCGGTGCCAGGTCCCCGCCGCGTACACCTCGGGTCCGGCGGGCCGGCGCCCGGCGCGCACCCGCAGCAGCCGTCCGGTGCCGGGCAGCCGGTAGACCGGCCGTTCGCCGGACACCGGCACGCGCCGGGCGACCTCGCGCAGCAGACAGTTCAGCAGCGGCGCGGTGGCGCAGGCGTCGGCGCGGCGTGCGGTCTCGTCGGCGCGGTGGGAGGTGCCGCCGCCGGGCCCGGCGCGGTGCGGGGTGCCGCCGCCGGTGGCTTCGGCTGCGGACGGGGGCATGGGGTCCACGCGTTCCACTGTTCCCTACGGTCTGTTCGGGGCGGAGACGATCAGTATGTCTGGCATCGTCCCGCTGTGCCGCCCCGCACGTCCGACCCGTATTCGAGGAGCCCGCCCGTGCACCGTCCCTCCACCGCCGAGGCCGAGGTCGGCCGCGAACTGGCCGAAGCGCGCCCCGATCTGGTGCCCCGCTACACGGCCGCGCTGCCCGGGGCCCGCGCGGCCGTGCTGACCCGGCTGTGGCGGGGTCTCGCCCACGAGCCGCTGCCCTGGATCGCGGCACGTGAGCCGGTCCGGGACGGCCTGGTGCTGCGGCTGTCCGACGGGCGGCGCCTGGACGGCCCGGCGGCAGACCCGTACGCCACGTCCGCGTACGTCACCGCCGTGGGCCTCGACGGCACGCCGTACGACGATCCGGCCGCGCTGGTGACGGAGCTGGCCGTGCCGCACGCGGCCGGGTTCGCGGCCGAACTCGGCCACAGTGTCGCCTCGTTGGCGCTGTCGCGGGCCGGACAGGTGGGTCATCCGACGGAGTGGCCCGGGGCGGACTGGGAGTGGGAGCAGCGGGTGGTCGACGGTCATCCCTTCCATCCCAACTGCCGTTCCCGGCCCGGGTTCTCGGTCGCCGAGCAGCTCGCCCTGGCACCCGAGCACCGGCCGGTCGTGGGCCTGGGCACGGTGCCGGTGCGGGCGGCGGAGTGCCTGGTGACGGGGGTGTGGCCGCAGGCGATGCGGGACGGGGACCGGGTGCTGATCCCGGTGCATCCGTGGCAGGCCGCGCACGTGCTGAAGCGGCCGTGCGAGGCGCGGCTGGCCGCGCACCCGCTGATGGCGCTGCGCACCCTCGCCCTGCCGGACGGCCCGCACGTGAAGACTGCGCTGAGCGCCCGCCTGACGTCCTCGGTGCGGGACATCTCGGTGGCGTCGGTCGGCGCGTCCGCCGTCGTGTCGGCGTTCGCCGAGGCGCTGGCGCCGCGCGCGGACGGCCTGCTGCACGTCACCCGGACCCTGGGCGCGGCGACCGCGCACTCCCCCGACCTGGCCGCCGTGCTGCGCGAGTCGCCGAGCGCCTACGCGGCACCCGGCGAGCACGTCGTCCCCGTGGCCGCACTGCCGGCGACCGAACTGCCCGCCTCCCCGGGCCGGCTCGCCGCCTTCGCCCGGCTCGCCCTCACCGCCGGCCTGCGGCTGCTGGAGCTGGGCGTGGCCCTGGAGGCGCACGGCCAGAACCTGCTCGTCGTGCTGTCCCCGGCGGGCGATCCGGTGCGGCTGGTCTACCGCGACCTGGCCGACATCCGTGTCAGCCCGGCCCGTCTCGCGCGGCACGGCGTGCCGGTCCCCGGCCTGCCCGAGCGGATGGTGACGGACGATCCGGTGGCCCTGCGCCGCAAGCTGTTCGGCTCGCTGGTCGCGGGCGCGCTGGCGGGCGCGGCGGGCTCGGGTCCGGCCCTGCGCGCCGCGCTGGAGTCGGCCGTACGGGATCTGCCGCGCACCCCGGACCTCGTCGCGCTGCTCGACGAGCCGCTGCCCACGAAGGCGCTGACGCTGATGCGGCTGTCTCCGGGAACGCCCGGCGATCTGTGGGCCGACCTGCCCAACCCGCTGCGCTTTGCCGCTCCTTGACGCACCGTTTTGGATCAGGGCGCCGAAGATCAATAAGATCCGCCGATGATCAGACGAACACGGCCGGTGGCAGCCATGTGCGCCCTGCTCGCCGCGCTGACGGCCGGGGCGGCGTTCCCGGCCGGGGCGGGCGCCGATGAGCCCACGGGCGACGACGCACCCAGGGTCGATCTCGTGCTGGACGTCAGCGGCTCGATGCGGACCCGGGACATCGACGGCGGCACGCGGATGGCCGCGGCGAAGCAGGCCTTCAACGAGGTGCTCGACGCGACCCCCGAGGAGGTCCGGCTCGGCATCCGCACCCTCGGCGCGGACTACGCGGGCGACGACCGAGAGACGGGCTGCAAGGACACCGCGCAGCTCTACCCGGTCGGCCCGCTGGACCGCACCGAGGCGAAGACGGCGGTGGCGACGCTCGTGCCGACCGGCTGGACGCCGATCGGGCCGGCCCTGCTGAAGGCGGCCGACGACCTCGACGGCGGCACCGGCTCCAAGCGCATCGTGCTGATCAGCGACGGCGAGGACACCTGCGCCCCGCTCGACCCGTGCGAGGTGGCCCGCGAGATCGCCGCCGAAGGCATCGGGCTGACCATCGACACGCTCGGCCTGGTCCCGAACACCACGATGCGCCGGCAGCTCAGCTGCATCGCGGAGGCGACCGGCGGGACGTACACGTCGGTGGAGCACACCGACGAACTCGCCGACAAAGTCAGCCAGTTGGTGGAGCGGGCCGCCGACCCGGTGGTGACGCCGGTCGCCACCGAGGGCGCGGACGCGTGCCCGAAGGCGCCGGTGCTGAAGTCCGGCCTGTACACCGACCGCGAGGAGTTCGGGCAGCAGCGCTGGTACCGCGTGGACGTGCTGCCGGGCCAGGAGCTGCGCGCCTCGGTGAGCGTCGCCGCCGACCGTCCCGTGCGCCCCGACTACGGGGTGCTGCTGCGGGCGGTGACCGTCTCGGGCCGGGAGATCGTGCGCGGCGAGGCCGCGGGCAACGGCCGCACGGATGTGATCTCGACGGGCCTGCGCTACCCGAAGCCGGACATCGAGGACGCCGACACCGGCAGGCCGGCCGCCGAGACGGTGTGCCTGGCGGTCACGAACTCCTTCTCCGCGGCGTCCGGTGTGCGGGCCACGCCGGGTCTGCCGGTGGAGCTGACGGTCGACGTCGTGGACGGGCCCAGCGTCGCGGACGACGTGGCGTCCTTCGGTCTCGGCCGCGGCTGGTGGCTGCTCGGCGCGCTCGTCGCCGTCGGCTTCCTCGCGGGCCTGTTCGGGGGATGGCTGTCGCGTTGGCGGATCGCGGTCTGGAGGACCAACTGATGCGGATCGCACGGAACTTGAGCACCGGACAGATGACCGCGCGCTGCGTGGGCGCCGCCCTGCTGGTCCTCGGCCCGGCCGCGGCCCCGGCGGCGGCCGACTCCTCCCCCTCGGCGAGCCCGTCGGGGGACGACGCGGCACCGGTCTCGGCGGGCACGTCGTTCCGCACGGCGACCGAGATCGAACAGGGGCAGCGGGCCACGGCGAACGGCTCGGCCGGCGACTACCTGTACTGGTCGTTCCCGGCGGACGCCGGACAGCGCCCCACCGTCCGCGCGACGGTCCGGCTGCCCGGCGAACACGCCGCGCAGGCCTGGCAGATCGACGTGTACGACGGGCTGCGGCGCCGCCAGGCCTGCCAGTACGGGGCACAGAAGCGGACCGCCGGGGCGGGCACGGCGTCCGTGGACCTGGCGTGCGTGCTGCGCACGGTGCGCGCCTGGTCTCAGCCGTGGGCCAACGACCCGCTGCCGGGCACGTACTACGTCCGGCTCACGGCGGTCGGGCTGGCGACGTCCGACCTGGGGCTGCCGGTCGGCGCCGAGGTGCGGGTGGACTCCAGGGACGCCGGCGGCTCGGCGGCCGTGGACGGCAGGCTGGCGGAGCCGCTGGTGCCGGGTGTGGCCCTCGGAACGGAGTCGGAGGAGGGGAGTCCGGCCGTACTGGCCGGGCTGGAACCCGAGGACGGCTGGACGTCGGGCCGGTGGTCCGACCGCTGGGTGTGGACGGGCGTCGGCGGCCTGCTGGCCGCGCTCGCGGGCATCGGCGGTCACGCGCTGGCCCGCGGTGCGGGCCGCCCGCCGCGGGTACCGCCGGGCGCCTGAGCGGAGGAACAGGTGAGGAAGGGTCCGTCCCCGGGGCGGGCCCTTCCTCGTTCCCGGGCGGAGCCCTCACCCCTCCCGCAGGGCCTTGGCCGGTGTGCCCTCGCCGGTCACCTCGACCCGCCCGGCCCGCACCGCGTCGACGACGCTCAACTCGCCGCGGGCGACGGCCGTGCACGTCCCGGTGTCCATCACGAGCCGGGCGTCGGGCTCGCGCGGGGCGGGCCCGACGCCGTACACGGCACCGTCCCCGGCGCCGACGTACAGGTGGAAGTCGCCTTCGTCCAGCCGCACTTCGACCAGGCCCTCGCCCTCCAGCTGCCGCAGCATCGGCAGCGCGAACCAGTGCGCGCGCACGGCGTCGGTCGGCCGCCGCTCCCCCAGACCGGCCTGCCCCCACCGCCCCAGCGCCTGCAGCACCGGCAGCAACTCCCGCCCCCGCGCTGTCAGTTCGTACACGTACGCGGCGCCGGGCGGCGGCAGCCTGCGCCGGGTGGCCAGCCCGTCCCGCTCCATGTCCTTCAGCCGCGAGGCCAGTACGTCCGTGCTGACGCCCGGCAGGTCGGCGTGCAGGTCGGTGTAGCGCCGCGGACCGGCCAGGAGCTCGCGGACGATCAGCAGGGTCCAGCGGTCGCCGACGGCGTCGAGCGCGCGGGCGGCGGAGCAGTACTGGTCGTAGCTTCTGCGGGGTGACATGCGACGCAGTCTAGACATGTCGTTGGACTTTCCAAGCCGACACTTGGTAAAACCAAGCAACACCAGTTGGCGGAGAGGCGGCGGCGCATGGAGTTCCGGCAGTCGAGCAAGCTCAGCGAGGTCTGTTACGAGATCCGCGGCCCGGTGATCGAGCACGCCAACGCGCTGGAGGAGGCGGGCCACAGCGTGCTGCGCCTCAACACGGGGAACCCGGCGCTGTTCGGGTTCGAGGCGCCGGAGGAGATCCTCCAGGACATGATCCGCATGCTGCCGCGGGCGCACGGCTACACGGACTCGCGCGGCATCCTCCCGGCCCGCCGGGCGGTGGCCCAGCGCTACCAGACGCTCGGCCTGGAGGTGGACGTCGACGACGTGTTCCTGGGCAACGGCGTCTCGGAGCTCGTCTCGATGGCCGTGCAGGCCCTGCTGGAGGACGGCGACGAAATCCTGATCCCGGCCCCGGACTTCCCCCTGTGGACGGCGGTCACGACCCTGGCGGGCGGCAAGGCGGTCCACTACCTCTGCGACGAACAGGCCGACTGGTACCCGGACCTGGACGACATGGCGTCGAAGATCACCGACCGCACGAAGGCCGTCGTGATCATCAACCCCAACAACCCGACGGGCGCGGTGTACCCGAAGGAGGTCCTGGAGGGCATCCTCGACCTCGCCCGCCGCCACGGCCTGATGGTCTTCGCCGACGAGATCTACGACCAGATCCTCTACGACGACGCCGTGCACCACTCGACGGCGGCGCTCGCGCCCGACCTGGTCGTCCTCACCTTCTGCGGCCTGTCGAAGACGTACCGCGTGGCCGGCTTCCGCTCGGGCTGGCTCGTCGTCACGGGACCGAAGCAGCACGCGAAGGACTACCTGGAGGGCCTGACGATGCTGGCCTCCATGCGGCTGTGCGCCAACGCGCCCGCGCAGTACGCCATCCAGGCCGCGCTGGGCGGCCGCCAGTCCGTCCGCGAACTGACCGCACCGGGCGGCCGGCTGCACGAACAGCGGAACGTGGCCTGGGAGAAGCTCAACGAGATCCCCGGCGTGACGTGCGTGAAACCGAAGGGCGCCCTGTACGCCTTCCCGCGCCTGGACCCCGAGGTGCACAGGATCCACGACGACGAGAAGTTCGTCCTGGACCTCCTGCTCCAGGAGAAGATCCAGGTGGTCCAGGGCACCGGCTTCAACTGGCCGGCCCCCGACCACTTCCGCATCCTCACGCTTCCCCACGCGGACGACCTGGAGACGGCGATCGGCCGGATCGGGCGCTTCCTGAGCGGGTACCGGCAGTGACCCGCGCGCGACTCCCGGGAAATACGGGGACATTCAGCTTTCAGTCATGAAAGTTTCCGCTGCCCCGGCCGCAGACTCCCCGGCAGCGCGGCCCGGCAGTGGACCAGACCACCAGCGAGGACCGAAGGGCCTTTACACGCGTAGATTCGGCATGCGTAACTAATGACGCGCGCACGACAAAACCCTGCACGGAACCCCCAGTGGCAACGGCCGGCGTCACCTCCTCTCCCCATCCCCCCTTGCGCCAGGAGGCAGCCATGTTCTCGTTCCGCTCCCGTCTCTCCGGATTCCCCAGACGCACGGCGCTCGGCGCCGCGGTGGCGGCCCTCGCCCTGACGGCCACCGCCGCCGGCGGCGCGACCGCCGCGCCGCAGCCCGACAAGAACCCCGTCAAGGTCCGCCCGGGCGAGGCGTACATGGGCGTGGGCCAGCGCGTCCACGAGGGCGCCCCGGCCGGTGACTCCGGGCCGGGCACGCTGTCCCACACGGACGGCGTCCAGGGCATCGACGTCTCGCACTGGCAGGGCGCCATCAACTGGACCTCGGTGCGCAACGCGGGCATCCAGTTCGCCTGGATCAAGGCGACCGAGGGCACCAGCTACAAGGACGACCGGTTCAACACGAACTACACGAACGCCTACTACGCGGGCGTCATCCGGGGCGCGTACCACTTCGCGCGTCCCAACCTCTCCAGCGGAGCCGTCCAGGCGAACTACTTCGCCTCCAACGGCGGCGCCTGGTCGCGCGACAACCTGACCCTGCCGGGCGTCCTGGACATCGAGCACAACCCCTACGGGGCGATGTGCTACGGCCTGTCGACCACGCAGATGCGCAGCTGGATCAACGACTTCTACAACACCTACAAGTCACGCACCAGCCGTGACGTGGTGATCTACACGACGGCCGGCTGGTGGAACACCTGCACCGGCAACTGGACCGGCATGGGCGACAAGAGCCCGCTGTGGGCCGCGCACTGGACCACGAACCACTCCCCCACCATCCCGAACGGCTTCCCGTACTGGACGGTGTGGCAGTACACCAGCACGGGCTCCGTCAGCGGGGTGTCCGGCAACGTGGACCGCAACAAGTTCAACGGCACCCGCGACCGGCTCCTGGCGCTGGCCAACAACACGTGACGCCGTAGGGGCGTGAGCGCCGCCCCCTCCGGGACCCGGCCGGAGGAGGGCGGCGCCGTCGCGCCGTCCCGTCCGGGTGCCGCCACACCCCACCTTGCCCCGGCGCCGTCACACCCCGCCTCGTCCTGGCGCCGCCACACCCCGTCCCGCCCCGGCGCTGTCACACCTCCGTCGTACGCTGCGCAGCAAGGTGACCACCCGTTCCGGGAAGGAGGCCGCCGTGGTGCGACCGCCCACCGCCGCTCAGCGGCGGATCATCGAGGGCGCCGATCCCGTCACCGGGAGGCTGAGGGGGAGCGACGCGCAGTTGGCCGCGCTGGTGAAGCGCGGGCTGGCCTTCCGGCATCCCCGGCCTCCGCACGACCACTTCCTGACGCCGGCCGGGCACCGGCTGCGGGACGCCGGTGCCCGGGAGCAGGCGGACGAGCCGGAGGCACCCGGGGCTCCCGAGCCGGCCGACCGCGGCCCCTTCGTGGCCCGTGTCGGTGGCGAGGAGGACGCGGCGGCGCCCACCCCGGCCCGCCGCCGTGAGGTGCGAAGTGCCTGGCAAGGGCTGCTGGAGCTGCGGCGGATGACCAATCCGGACGGCTCCACCGACCGGCCCTGCGGCTGGGAGCGGACGCATCTGGTGCGGGCCGCGGCGCTCGCGCTGGAGGCGGCCGGGCACCGGCCCGCCGGACCGGACGGCGACGGCTACCGGGTGCGGGCGACGCCGCAGCCCGACTCCGTGGGCGTGCACGGGCCCGACGGCACGGCGCTGCGGGCCTGCGCGGCCACGCTGGAGGGGGCCGGATGGCAGGTCGGGGAGTACACCGACCCCCGGAGCCGGGAGCGCTATCTGCTGGCCTCGCCTCGTCGGGTGTGAGGGGCGGCCTGCCGGGCCTCCGGACCCGCGAACTCGTCGCGGATGCCGGGGAGTACTTCCGCGTGCCGGCCGCCGACCCCGACCTCTTGGGCCTCTTCGGAGATTCCGCCCGGTACCGGGCCCGCACCGCCCCAAAGACGGCCCCCGGCAAGAGAACTGAAACCTACTCAGCTTTCACAACGCTGAAAGTTGTCGCCGCCCGGTTCCCAAGTCTCCAGGCCATCTCCTCTTACAGTGGACCAGACCACCAGAGAGGCCTGGAGACTCTTTACATGCCTGGAGTCTACGTGCGTAACTAATGACGCGCGCACGTCAAGTTGAACGATCTGCCCTGGTGGCAGCGGCCGACGTCACCTCCTTCCCCCATCCCCACATGCAGCAGGAGGAAGTCATGTTCTCGCTCAACCGCCGGACCCCCCTCCGCAGACGGTCCGTCACAGCGGTCGCCGTACTGGGCGCCGCCCTCGCACTGACGGCCACCACCGCGCCCGGCGCGAATGCCGCGCCCAAGCCCGGCAAGGACCGCGTCCACGTCCAGCCGGGTGAGGCGTACATGGGTGTGGGCCAGCGCGTACACGAGGGCGCCCCGGCCGAGGAGCCGTCCATGGGCGTCATGGCGCCGACCGACGGCGTCCAGGGCATCGACGTCTCGCACTGGCAGGGCGCCATCAACTGGGGCTCGGTGCGCAACTCGGGCATCCAGTTCGCCTGGATCAAGGCCACCGAGGGCACCACCTACAAGGACGACCGGTTCAGCGCCAACTACACGGGCGCCTACAACGCGGGCGTCATCCGCGGCGCGTACCACTTCGCGCGCCCCGACGTCTCCAACGGCGCCACCCAGGCGAACTACTTCGCCTCCAGCGGCGGCGGCTGGTCGCGCGACAACCTGACGCTGCCGGGCGTGCTGGACATCGAGCACAACCCCTACGGGGCGATGTGCTACGGCCTGTCCACGACGGCCATGCGCAGCTGGATCACGGACTTCTACAACACGTACAAGGCACGCACCAGCCGTGACGTGGTGATCTACACGACGGCCAGCTGGTGGAACACCTGCACCGGCAGCTGGAGCGGCATGGGCGGCAAGAGCCCGCTGTGGGCCGCGCACTGGGGCGCCTCCTCCCCCACCATCCCGGCCGGCTTCCCGACCTGGACGGTGTGGCAGTACACCAGCACCGGCTCGGTGCCGGGCGTCTCGGGCAACACCGACCGGAACCAGTTCAACGGTTCCCGCGACCGGCTCCTGGCGCTCGCCAACAACACCTGACGCGCCGCGGCGCGTCGACGCCCGCGCCGCCCCCCTCTCCCCAGCACGCCATCACGCGCTCGGGCCGCACGCCAGCCCGCCGGACGGCGCCCCCCCCCGCGACCCCCCCCCTCCCCACCCCCACCGAGGAGAGATCGTGAACGCCGAGAACGCTCTCCGGCGCCGCCTCCTGCTGGCCGCGACGGCCGGACTGGTCGCCGGCACCGCCCTGCCGGGCGCCGCCCACGCCGCGCAGACCCGGGCCGCCGCCCTCGAACCGGACATCGACTCCACCGCGGCCTGGGGCGCCCGCCCGCCCGCGGGCAGCATCAGCACCCTCCAGTACCGGCCGAGCAAGATCGTCATCCACCACACGGTGAGCGCCAACACCACCGACTTCTCCCGCGCCCAGGCGCACGCCCACGCCCACTGGGTGCAGAACCTGCACATGGACAAGAACGGGTGGGTGGACACCGGCTACAACTTCCTGGTCAGCCGGGGCGGCTGGATCACCGAGGGACGGCACGGCAGCCTGCGCACCCTGACCGGCGGGACCACCTTCGTGCTCGGCTCCCACACGTCGGGGCAGAACAACTCGGCCATCGGCATCGCCAACGAGGGCTCCTACCACGACGGCGCCGTACCGCCCGGCGCCCAGTGGGACGTCCTGGTGCTCCTGTGCGCGTACGTGTGCTCCAAGTACCGCATCCCCGCCACGCAGATCTACGGTCACAAGGACTACGGCGACACGCTCTGCCCGGGGGTGTTCCACAGCATGCTGCCGCGGCTGCGCGAGGAGGTCGCGGGCCGGATGTGACGGCGGGCCGGCCACCGCACGGTGCCGGTGCGGCGGTCCGGAATCGCCGGGAACGGCACGATGCCCGGCCGGGCGGCTCCCCCGGCCGGGCATCGTCGTGCCTCACGGCGTGGCCGGGGCCTTCACGCCGGTGATCTCCTCGCCCGCCTCCATCGGGTGGGTGACGTCGGCGGCTTCGCGGCTGCCGTTGCCGAGGTGGTTGAAGACGACGTTGAGGAGGACGGCCGCCACGCAGCCCGTGGAGATGCCGGAGTCGAGGACGATCTTCGCCGTCTCCGGGAACGCGTGGTAGAACTCCGGCGCCGTGATCGGGATGATGCCGACGGCCAGGGAGACCGCCACGATCAGGACGTTGTTGTCCTTGTCCAGGCCGGCCCGGACGAGGGTCTGGATGCCGCTCGCGGCGACCGACCCGAACAGGACGACGCCCGCGCCGCCGAGGACGGGACGCGGTACGACGGCGATGAGCGACGCGGCGACCGGACACAGGCCCATCAGCACCAGGAAGCCGCCGCCTGCGGCGACGACGAACCGGCTGCGGATGCGGGTCATGGCGACGAGGCCGATGTTCTGCGCGAAGGCGCTGCACATGAAGCCGTTGAACAGCGGGCTGATGGCCGAGCCGAGGGTGTCGGCGCGCAGGCCCGCGGCGATGGTCTTCTCGTCGGCGGGCCGGTCGACGATCTCGCCGAGGGCCAGCATGTCGGCGGTCGACTCGGTCATCGACACGACCATCACCACGCACATCGAGACGATGGCGGCGATCTGGAACTGCGGGGCGCCGAAGTGGAACGGGGTCGGGAAGCCCACGATGTCCGCGTCCGTGACGGGGCTGAAGTCCGTGACGCCGAGGGGTATCGCGAGCAGCGTGCCGGCGACGAGGCCGAGCAGGACGGCGATCTGCTTGACGAAGCCGCGGGTGAAGCGGCGCAGCAGCAGGACGACGCCGAGCGTGGCCGCGGCCAGACCGAGGTTGGTCGGTGAGCCGAAGTCGTCGGCCGCGGGGCTCGCGCCCTGGGCCCAGCCGAAGGCGACCGGCAGCAGGGACACACCGATGAGCGTGATGACCGTGCCGGTGACGACCGGCGGGAAGAAGCGCACCGCCTTGCTGAAGAAGGGCGCCGCGAGGAAGCCGAGGAGTCCGGCGACGATGACCGCGCCGAAGATGACGGGCAGGGCGTCGGACTTGTCGTCGGTGGAGGCGACGATCGCGGTCATGGGGGCGACGCCGGCGAAGGTGACGCCGTTGACGAAGGGGAGTCGGGCTCCGATCTTCCAGATGCCCAGGGTCTGGAGGAAGGTGGCGAGTCCGGCGGTGAACAGGCAGGCGCCGGTCAGGAAGGTCAGTTCGGTGCCGGACAGGCCGATGGCCGCGCCGACGATCAGGGGTGGGGCGACGACTCCCGCGTACATGGCGGCCACATGCTGCAAGCCTGTGGTGGCCATCTTGAGTGCGGGGAGTTTCTCGTCAACTGGGTGGTCGGCCACGGCGGCTTCCCTCCGGTCGGTTACACGTCGGCTCTGACGTGGGTGTCAAGGAGGCGGTGCGGGTGGTCGTGCGGGACCGGAATGCAGTGACGGTGGGACCGTTCCGGGGCACGCGCGTCCACGCGTGCCCCGGCACCGGCCGCCACGGACCCCGCTGGGGTCCACGGCTGCCGGCCGGGAGCCGTCCCTCCCGGCCGGAGATCAAGTGCCTTGCGGCGATGTGGAGTTGTGCGGGTTACTGGGCGGCGATCCGCGCCAGCCGCCGGGCCTCGTCGCGGGTGTCGTGGGCGATGGCGTCCTCGTCGGCGGTGAGCAGCCGGCCGTTCTCGACGATCTGGCGGCCGTTCACGAAGGAGGCGGTGACGGGGGCGGCGGCGCCGAAGACCAGCGCGGTCACCGGGTCGGCGATGGAGGCGTGGGCGAGCGTGTCGAGCTTCCACAGCACGAGGTCGGCGAGCTTGCCGGGCTCCAGGGAGCCGGTCTCGCGGGCGCGCCCGAGGACCTGGGCGCCGCCGTACGTGCCGAGCCGCAGCGCCTGCCGGGCGTTCAGGGCGGTCTCGCGGTGCGCGCCGAGGCGGTTGATCAGCAGGGCGTTGCGCAGTTCGGTGTGGAGTTCGCCGGACTCGTTGGAGGCGGTGCCGTCGACGCCGAGGCCGACGGGGACGCCGGCGGCGAGCATGTCGGGGACGCGGGCGATGCCGGCGGCGAGGCGGGCGTTGGAGGACGGGCAGTGCGCGACGCCGGTCCTGGTGCGGGCGAACGCGGCGATGTCGGAGTCGTTCATGTGGACGCAGTGCGCCATCCACACGTCCTCGCCGAGCCAGCCGGTGGACTCGAAGTAGTCGGTCGGGCCCATCCCGAACAGTTCGTGGCAGAACTTCTCCTCCTCCACGGTCTCCGAGCCGTGGGTGTGCAGCCGGACGCCGAGGCGGCGGGCCAGTTCGGCGCCCTGCCGGAGCAGTTCGGTGGAGACGGAGAAGGGGGAGCAGGGGGCGACGGCGACCTGGGTCATCGCGTCGAAGGAGGAGTCGTGGTGCTGCCGGACGGTCTCCTCGGTGGCGGCGAGCGCGCCGTCCAGGGTCTCGACGGCGAAGTCCGGGGGCAGGCCGCCGTCCTTCTCGCTGCGGTCCATGGAGCCGCGGGCGAGGGTGAAGCGGACTCCCGTCTCGCGGGCGGCGCGGATGATCGTGCCGGACAGGTCGCCGGAGCCGTGCGGGAAGACGTAGTGGTGGTCCATGGCGGTGGTGACGCCGCCGCGGGCCATCATCGCGAGCGAGCCGCGGGCCGCGGCGTCGACCATCTTCTCGTCGATGCGGGCCCACACCGGGTACAGGGCGACGAGCCAGTTGAAGAGGTTGTGGTCGGTGGCCAGGCCCCGGGTGATCCACTGGTAGAAGTGGTGGTGGGTGTTGACCAGGCCGGGGGTCACGAGGTGACCGGAGGCGTCGACGCGGCGTACGACGTTCTCCAGGCCGTCGGGGGCGTGGCCCGCGCCGAGCGACTCGATGCGGTTGCCGGCCAGCACGAGGTGCCCGGAGGCGTACTCGGTGTCGTCGGCGTCGACCGTCGCGATCGCACAGTTCTCGATGACGATGCGCTGGGCTGCTGCCATGATTCGTCCTTTGCGCTTTCGGGAGAGGGCACGGCAGGACCCTAGGAGTTTTGAGTGCCGCGGCCGGGGAGGCGGCCACGGGTGCCGATGGAGAGCGGGTGCCCCCAGCGCCCTGGGGGCACCCGGTGGGTCACAGGTTGCTGAGGTCGACCGGGATGCGCGGCTCGCAGCCGTCGCGCAGGACGGTGGCCTCGATCAGGCCGTAGGGCCGGTCGGCGGCGAAGTAGACCTCATTTTCGTTCTTCAGTCCGAACGGCTCCAGGTCCACCAGGAAGTGGTGCTTGTTCGGCAGGGAGAAGCGGACCTCGTCGATCTCGCCGCGGTTGTTGATGATGCGCGCGCCCATCTGGTACAGCGTCTGCTGGAGGGACAGCGAGTACGTCTCGGCGAAGGCCTGGAGCATGTGCTTCTTCGTCTGCTCGTAGGACTTCTCCCAGTTGGGCATCCTCTGCTCGTCGTCGGTCCAGTTGAACCGCCAGCGGGCGGAGACCTGGGTGGCCAGGATGCGGTCGTAGGCCTCCTTGAGCGTCGTGTACCTGTCCTTGACGTAGCCCCAGAACTCGGAGTTCGTCGAGTTCATCACCACGAGGTCCTTGAGGCCGGAGACGACCTCCCAGCTCTCGCCGTCGTAGGTGATCTGCGTCAGCCGGGTCTCCTGGCCCTTGCGGACGAAGGAGTGCTTGACCTCGTCGGCGCCGATGAACTTGGAGTTGGCGTCGGAGGTCTCGATGCGCTCCCAGGCGTACTCCTCGATGCGGATCCGGGCGCGGTGGATCGGCTCCTGCGAGGTGACGAAGTGGCGGGCGAGGTGGATGCCGAACTGCTCGGCGGACTCGATGCCGTGTTCCTTGGCGAACGCGTACACCGTGTTCTTGGTGGTGTCGGTCGGCAGGACGTTGGCGTTGGAGCCGGAGTAGTGGACCTCCTCCATGTCGCCGGACAGGGCGACGGAGACGTTCAGGTCCTTGATGTGATGGGTGGCGCCGTCCCGCGTGATCTTGACGACTCGGTTCTCGGCCTTGCCGTACTGGTTCTGCCCCAGCATCACAGGGCGGGCAGGGCGGGAATTGACGGTCATTTAGCTAGCTCCCTCGGTAAACGGAGTAGCCGAACGGGTTGAGCAGCAGCGGTACGTGGTAGTGCTCGCCCGGCACGACGGCGAACGTGATCGCCACCTCCGGGAAGAACACGCCCCGGCCGCTGTCCCGAGTCGCGGGGGCGTCCTGCTGCGCATCGGCTTGCTGGTTCGCAAAATTCTCGGACTTCGAGAAGTACGCCTCGACGGCGAAGTCGAGCCGTACGTGGGTGGTCCCCTCCGGCAGGGCCGGGAGGTCCTTGCACCGGCCGTCCGCGTCGGTCGCCGATCCGCCGAGCGCCTGCCAGTCCGCCTCGCGCCCGGCGCGGGCGCAGAGGTGGACGGCGACGCCCTCGGCGGGGCGGCCGACGCTGGTGTCCAGGATGTGCGTGGACACGGAGGCGGTGGTGCTGGTGCTCATGTTCAGGCTTCCTCTTCGACGAGTCGGGCCAGACGGATGCGGTTGATCTTCCCCAGCTCGGCGCGGACGATCTCCCGCTCCTGCTCGGGCGAGTTGCCGATCCGCTCCTTGACCGCGTCGCGCATCTGCTCGCCGGTCCTGCCGGTGGCGCAGATCAGGAAGACATGGCCGAACTTGTCCTGGTAGGCCAGGTTGAGTTCGAGCATCTCCGCCTTGAGGTCGTCGGAGGCGCCGGCCATGCCGCGCTGTTCCCGGGCCGAGGTGGGGTCGCCGGGCCGGGGCCGCCCGATCGGCGGGTGCCCGGCCATCGCCTCGGCCAGGTCGTCCGCGGTCAGGCCGGCCATGGCCGCGTCGCTCGTGGCGTAGAGGTCCTCGGCGGTGGCGTAGGGGCGGGCGGCGAGGAGCCGCTCGACCCACGCCGTCGCGGCGCACGCCTCGTGGAGCGCGGAGTGGGCCGCGTGCTCCTCCAGGGCGTTGAACCGGGCCAGGCCCGGCGGCGTGGAACTGGTCGTCACGGGAGCCTCCGTGGCCTTGTGCTGAACGGGCGTGCCGATAGCTAACGCCCTCCGAAACAGCACGTCAACACTTTGTTGAAAATTCGGGGTAACAAAAAGGAGCCGCCGCCCGGGGTGCGGGCGGCGGCCTCCGAGGCTCGTGACAGGGGCCTGATCAGGCCTCTTTCTCGCGGTTGAGGTAGTTGTAGACGGTGAAGCGGCTGACGCCGAGCGCGCTCGCCACCGTCTCCACGCCGTGCCGCACGGAGAACGCGCCGCGCGCCTCCAGGGCCCGTACGACCTCCTGCTTGGCCTTGCGGTCCAGGTCGGCGAGCGGCCTGCCCCTGCGGCGCTCCATGGCGGCCAGGATGTGGTCCAGGGAGTCGGCGAGCTGCGGCAGGCGCACGGCGACGACGTCGGCGCCCTCCCAGGACAGCACGACGTCGTCGGGGCCGGCCTCGTCGGGCGGGATCATCACGCCGCCCATGGCGTCGACCAGCGGTTTCACGGCCGCGATGAAGGGCGCGTCGCCGGTCGCGGTCACCGGTCGCCCTCCTCGATCACGCTGACCTGGAGCGAGATCCGGGTGGCACCGGCCGCCAGGGTCCTGCGCAGCAGCTCGTCGACGGCGCCCAGCACCGGCTCGGAGCCGCCCTCCACCGTGTTGCCGAACGGGCCCACGTCCACGGCGTCCAGTTCGGCCGCCGCCACGACCTCGCGGGCCACCAGCGCGTGCGCGGGCGCCTCGTCCAGGTCGAAGGGCTCGGTCGTGAACTCCACTTTCAGTCGCACTGTGCCCCCATGGCATCTCCTTCGGCCCGGCGTGCCGCCAGGCGCGCGGCCGGACCGGGCTTCGGCAGTCCCGCCCGCCTGGGGAGACCTTAACGGACCCGCGCGGCGGACAGCTCGCCGCGCGGATTCCGCCGCCGGTGGCGCACCGGCGGACCGCCCGGGACGCGCACCCCGCCCGCAACGACGGACGCGGCCTCCTGCCCCGTAGAGCAGACGACGGAAGTCCGCAGGAGGGGAGCTCGACGTGGCAGGACACCGAGTCAGGGGTGCGAAGGGTACGGCGGTGGCGGTGGCGGCGATGGCGGCGCTGACCGCGTCGCAGGCACCGCCCGAGGCGCGGGCCTCCGCGCAGCAGCGACCGGCACCGGCCGAGCAGGGGACCAGCGTGTCAGGTGACACTCCGTACCGGACCGAGCTGCCGCCGCTGCGTGCCGAGGGGCGCGGCGCGGACGAGGGGGACGGCCCGGTGGCCGGGGGCACGAGGGCGGGCGCGCTGCCCGCGACGGTGTTCGCCGCCTACCGCGGCGCCGAGGAGGAGCTCGCGCGCACGGCGCCCGGCTGCCGGCTGCGGTGGCAGTTGCTGGCCGCGATCGGCCAGGTGGAGTCCGGTCAGGCGCGGGGCGGCCGGGTGACGCCGGACGGCACGACCACCACGCCGATCCGGGGACCCCGGCTGGACGGCGGCCCGTTCGCCGTCATCCGGGACACCGACGGCGGCGCGTACGACGGGGACACGGCCTACGACCGCGCCGTCGGCCCGATGCAGTTCATCCCGTCGACCTGGGCCCGCTGGGGCGCGGACGCCAACGGCGACGGACGGGCCGACCCGCACAACGTCTTCGACGCGGCGCTGGCCGCCGGGCGCTACCTGTGCGCGGGCGGCAGGGACCTGTCCCGGCCCGCCGACCTGGACCGGGCGATCCTCGGCTACAACCACTCCACGGCCTACCTGCGCACGGTGCGGGCCTGGTACGCGTACTTCCTGGCCGGGCACCGGGTGGTCCCGGACGGCGCGGCGGCCTCCGAGCCGCGCCCGGAGCCGTCCCGCCGGGAGAAGACCCCTTCGGAGCCGTCCGCGAAGCCGACCGCCCGCCCGGGCGCCGGCCCCTCCCGCACCCCGGCCGCACCCGCCGCACCGGCCTCCCCCTCCCCCGCCCCGTCCGGCTCGTCACAGCAGCCCCGCCAGACCCCCAAGCCCCAACTGCCCGCACCCGAACCGTCCCTCGACCTGCCCGGCGACGACCTGCTGCCCAGTGACGGTCCCCTGGCCGGCAACAGTGCGGACTCGGTCGCCGCCACCCCCTCCACAACCGCCGCTACCGGGCGGTAATGTCGCCACCCGCCGGACAGGTCTTGGACCGGCGGGTGAGCGCGAAGGGGCCCTCATGGCGACGGACATGCCTGCGGAGACGCAAGCGGCGTACGAGCGTTGGGAGCGCATGTGGAGCCACCGCGAGCAGCTGCTCAAGGTGGCGCGGCGCCGGTCGATGAGCCGGGAGGACGCCGAGGACGCCGTGCACGAGGCGATGCTGCGCGCGGCGGAGCGCCCCGACCTGGACGACGAGCGCCTCGCCGCCTGGCTGACGACCGTGACCATGCGGCTGTGCGTGGACCGGTACCGGCAGGTCAACCGTGAGGCCGAGGTGCGCACCAGCCCCACGCTGGTCGCGCCGGGGCCGGTGCCCGTCGACGAGGCGGTGTGCGACCGCGCCGAGGCCCGGTGGCTGGCGGTGCGCAGCGGCGAGCTGCCCGCCCGGCAGGCGGAGGCGCTGCGGCTGAAGTCGCAGGACCTGGACGTCGGCCAGGTGGCCGTGCGGATGGGGCTGAGCTACCGGACGGTCGAGTCGCTGCTGGCCCGCGCCCGGCGCACGCTGCGCAACTCGCTGGCCGGGACGCTGGGGCTCGCGCTGTTCCTGGCCGGCCGGGGCCGGCCGCGCACCGGCGGCAAGGTGCAGGCCGCGGCGGCCGCCTCCACGGCGGCCACGCTGGCGGTGGCGGGACTCTGCCTGCCGTACGCGCTGGAGGGCGGCGGAAACGGTCCGGCACCGCGGCCGTCCACGTCCCGGGGCGTGGAGTCGCTGGTGACCGACGGCGCCGGCGACGGGCTGCGCCTGCCGGGGCCGGCCGGGTCGTCGTCGCGTCCGACGGGGCCCGGCCGGGAGGCGAGCGGGACGGGCGACGACGGTGCGCTGCTGCCGCTGTCCGTGCCGTCGCTGCCGGAGGTGTCCCCGCTGCCCGCGCTGTCCGAGGCTCCGGTGCCGGACCTGCCTGCGGTGCCGGACCTGCCGGCCGGGTCGGGCGTGCCGTCCGCCCCGTCGCTGCCCTCGGCCCCCGAGGTCCCGTCGGTCCCGCCGGTCCCGGAGGCCACCGCCGTGCCGTCCGCGCCGCTGCCCGTTCCCACCCCGAGCGGATCGGCTCCCCGGCTGCCGTAGCCCGCGCCGGACCGGCCGGCCCCGGACCCGCCCCGGACCCGCCCGGAAGCGGTGGGGAAGCCGTCCGGAAATCCGTCCGAAAAAAAATTCCGGTCCGCCGCGACGGACGCCCCGCCCCTCCCCGTAGAGCAGGTGTCGTGGCTGCGCAGGCGGGCGGAGGGTGAACCGGATGGGTGTCGAGATCTGTGTGGAAGGGCTGACCAAGTCCTTCGGTCACCAGGTCATCTGGCAGGACGTCTCACTGACGCTGCCCGCCGGGGAGGTCTCGGTCATGCTCGGCCCCTCGGGCACGGGCAAGTCGGTGTTCCTCAAGACGCTCGTGGGGCTGCTGAAGCCGGAGCGCGGGTCGATCACGATCCAGGGCCGGGACATCACCAAGCTCCGCGAGCACGACCTGTACGAGGTGCGGAAGCTGTTCGGCGTGCTGTTCCAGGACGGCGCCCTGTTCGGGTCGATGAACCTGTACGACAACATCGCCTTCCCGCTGCGGGAGCACACCCGCAAGTCCGAGAGCGACATCCGGCGCATCGTGCTGGAGAAGATGGACATGGTCGGGCTGATCGGCGCCGAGGAGAAGCTGCCCGGTGAGATTTCGGGCGGCATGCGCAAGCGGGCCGGGCTGGCCCGGGCCCTGGTGCTGGACCCGGAGATCATCCTGTTCGACGAGCCGGACTCCGGTCTCGACCCGGTCCGCGTGGCGTACCTCAACCAGCTGATCGTCGACCTCAACGCGCAGATCGACGCCACGTTCCTGATCGTCACGCACGACATCGCCTCCGCCCGCCAGGTGCCCGACAACATCGGGCTGCTGTTCCGCCGCGAACTGGTGATGTTCGGGCCCCGCGAGAAGCTGCTGACCAGCGACGAGCCGGTCGTACGGCAGTTCCTGAACGGGCGGATGCAGGGGCCGATCGGGATGGCGGAGGAGAAGGACGCCGCGCAGGTCGAGCAGGAGCTGGCCGCCCTCGACGACGGGGCCGCCGCCCAGGAGCCCACGCCCCGCACTCCCCGGCTGCTGCCGGGGCCGGGCATCGAGCGCCCGCCGCGCTGGCAGGAGATCGCCAGACGCGAGGCGGAGCTGCACCGCACCGAGGGGGCCGACGCATGAGCGTGTCACCGACCGGGGCGCTGCGGCACTCCGGGAACCTGTTCGCGCTGGCCCTGGACGTCCTGCGGACGATTCCGCGGCGGCCCTTCCAGACGCGGGAGTTCATCCAGCAGGCGTGGTTCGTGGCGAGCGTGACGATCCTGCCGACGGCGCTGGTGTCGATCCCGTTCGGCGCGGTCATCGCGCTCCAGATCGGCAGCCTGACCCGGCAGCTCGGTGCCCAGTCGTTCTCGGGCGCCGCCTCCGTCCTCGCCGTGCTGCGGGAGGCGTCGCCGATCGTCACCGCGCTGCTGATCGCGGGCGCGGGCGGCACGGCGATCTGCGCGGATCTCGGGGCGCGGAAGATCCGCGAGGAGATCGACGCCATGCAGGTGCTCGGCATCGACCCGATCCACCGGCTGGTCGTGCCCCGCGTCCTGGCGTCCATGCTGGTCGCGGTGCTGCTCAACGGACTGGTGTCGGTCGTGGGCGTGGCGGGCGGCTACTTCTTCAACGTCGTCCTGCAGAACGGCACCCCGGGCGCCTACCTCGCCTCCTTCACCACGCTCGCCCAGCTGTCCGACCTGTGGGCGGCCGAGCTGAAGGCGCTGGTGTTCGGGGCGATCGCGGGGATCGTCGCCTCGTACAAGGGGCTCAACGCAAAGGGCGGTCCCAAGGGCGTGGGTGACGCCGTGAACCAGTCCGTGGTGATCACCTTCATGTTGCTGTTCGTGACGAACTTCGTGATGACCGCGGTGTACTTCCAGGTCGTCCCGCAGAGGGGCTGAGGCATGGCACTGCTGAATCGTCTGGAGGAGCTGGGTGCCCAACTCTCCTTCTACGGACGCTCGCTGGCGTGGACGGGCCGCACCCTGCGGCGCTACAAGAAGGAGGTCCTGCGGCTGCTGGCCGAGGTGAGCTTCGGCCGCGGCGCGCTGGCCGTCGTCGGCGGCACGGTCGGCGTGATCGCCTTCCTGTCGTTCTTCACCGGCACCGAGGTGGGCCTGCAGGGCTACGCCGCGCTCAACCAGCTCGGCACGTCCAACTTCGTGGCGTTCCTGTCGGCGTACTTCAACACGCGGGAGATCGCGCCGCTGGTGGCCGGGCTCGCGCTGTCCGCGACGGTCGGCGCCGGCTTCACGGCGCAGCTCGGCGCGATGCGGATCAGCGAGGAGACGGACGCGCTGGAAGTGATGGGCGTGCCGTCGCTGCCGTTCCTGGTGACGACGCGGATGATCGCCGGCTTCGTCGCGGTGATCCCGCTGTACGTGGTCGGGCTGCTGTCGTCGTACCTGGCCGCCCGCACCATCACGACCGGCTACTACGGGCAGTCGACGGGCACCTACGACCACTACTTCCACCAGTACCTGCCGCCGGTCGACGTGTTCTGGTCGTTCGGCAAGGTGATCGTCTTCGCGGTCCTGATCATCCTCGTGCACTGCTACTACGGCTACCACGCGAGCGGCGGTCCGGCGGGCGTCGGGGTCGCAGTGGGCCGGGCGGTGCGCACGTCGATCGTCGCGATCAACGTCCTGGACTTCTTCCTGAGCCTCGCGATCTGGGGCGCCAACACGACCGTACGGATTGCGGGGTGAGCCGGTTGAACCGCTCGAAACTGAGACTGAGGCTGTACGGCGTCACCTTCATCGCCGTGCTCGCGCTGCTGCTGTCGCTCTCCGTGGCCGTGTACCAGCAGGCGTTCACACCGGTCGTGCGCGTCACGCTGCAGGCCGACAGGCTCGGCAACCAGCTCGATCCGCGGGCCGACGTCAAGCTGCGCGGGCTGCTGGTGGGCGAGGTGCGCGAGGTGCACGCGGACGGCACGAAGGCCACCTTGGACATCGCGCTCAAGCCGCAGCACGTCGCGTCGATCCCGGCGGACGTGCGGGCGCGGCTGCTGCCGAAGACGCTGTTCGGCGAGAAGTACGTCGATCTGGTGCCGCCCTCCGGCTCGTCGGCCCGGCCGATCCGCGCCGGGGACGTCATCCCGCAGGACCGCACGAGGGTCGGCATCGAGGTGCAGCAGCTGATGAACGACCTGCTGCCGCTGCTGCGGACCGTCGAGCCGGGCGAACTCAACGCCACCCTCTCGGCGTTCGCGACGGCGCTGGAGGGCCGGGGCGACCGGATCGGGGACAACCTGGTGCGGGTCGAGGGCTATCTGCGCCGCCTCAACCCGCATCTGCCGTCCCTTAAGGAGGACATCTCGCGCTTCGCGGACGTCGCCGAGGTGTACGGCGACGCGGCGCCCGACCTGATGCGGATTCTGCGCAACACCGTCACGACCAGCCGGACGCTGGTCGAGGAGAAGGACCGGCTGGCGGCGGCCCTGCGCTCCACCACGACCGTCGCGGGCACCGCGGAGGACTTCCTGAACGTCAACGGCGACCGGTTGATCACGCTGGGCGAGGTGTCCCGGCCCACCCTGGACCTGTTCGCGCGCTACTCCCCCGAGTACCCGTGCCTGCTGGCCGGTCTGGTCCGGCAGGGGCGGGAGTCGGAGAAGGCGTTCCGGGGCGGCGCGATGCGCATCACGCTCGAAGTGGTGCGCCAGCGGCCCGGCTACGAGCCCGGGGAGGAGCCGCGCTACGGCGAGCGGTCCGGGCCGAACTGCCGGGGCGTGCCCCATCCGCGGGTGCCCGCGCCGCACACCAAGCTGAACGACGGCACGTCGGACGGCGGTCCGGGCAGCGGCGGCGCACCGCACGTGTCCGCCACCTCGGCCGAACAGCGGGCCGTCGGCTCGCTGGTGGCGCCCGTGCTGGGCGTGCCGGCGGACGAGGTCCCGTCGGTCACGACCCTGCTGTTCGGCCCGCTGGCCCGGGGAACGGCGGTGAGCGTCGCATGAGCACCACAGCGGCCCGCCGCACCGCGGCACCCCTGGTCAAGTTCTGCCTGTTCGCGGTGGTGACGATCCTGGCGACGGCCCTGCTCGCCGCCACCATCGTCAACATCTCCTTCGACGCCAAGCACAGCTACCGCGCGGTGTTCAGCGACGTCACCGGCCTGGAGGAGGGCGACGACATCCGTGTCGCCGGAGTGCGGGTCGGCGAGGTGGAGGACATCCGCATCAAGGACCGGACGCTGGCGGAGATCACGTTCACCGTCAGCTCGAAGCGGCCCCTGCTGGCCAGCACCCACGCGGTGGTGCGGTACCGCAACCTCGTCGGGCAGCGGTACGTGGCGCTCACCGAGGGCGCGGGCGACGGCACGCGGCTGCCGCCCGGCGGCACCATCCCGCTGGCGCGGACCCAGCCGGCGCTGGACCTCAACACGCTGCTGAACGGCTTCAAGCCGCTGTTCGCGGCGCTCAGCCCCAGCGACGTCAACCAGCTCGCCACCGAGATCATCAAGACGCTCCAGGGCGAGGGCGGCACGGTGAACAGCCTGCTCGCCCACACCGCGTCGCTTACGACGACGCTCGCCGACCGGGACGAGCTGATCGGCTCCGTGATCACCAACCTGAACACGGTGCTGAAGACGCTCGACGAGCGCAGCGGCCGGTTCTCCGGGCTGCTCAAGCAGCTGCGGCGGGTGATCTCCGGGCTGTCCGCCGACCGCAAGCCGCTCGGCAGGTCGCTGGTGAGCATCGGGGACCTCGCGGAGGCCACCTCGGGGCTGCTGAAGGACGCCCGGCCGCCGCTCAAGGACGACATCGCGGAGCTGGGCGAGCTCACCGGAACGCTGAACAAGAACGAGAAGACGGTGGAGGGCGTGCTGAAGCGGCTGCCGAACAAGCTCGACGAGCTGACCGGGACGGCGTCCTACGGCTCGTGGTTCAACTTCTACCTGTGCGACTTCGACGGCCGGATCGTGCTGCCGAAGACCAAGCAGGTGCTCACTCCGGAGATGCACGTGGCGCGGGCGAGGTGCGGCGGATGAGACTGCGAGTGCCCGGGAGGCTGCGACTGCCCGGCAGGCCACGGCCGTCCGGCAGGCCGCGCCGGCCGCGGCTGAAGCCGTTCCGCGAGCGCAACCCGGTGATCGTCGGTGCCGCCGGGCTGACCGCGCTGGCGCTGCTGACCGTGGCCGCCTTCAACGCCGACAGCCTGCCGGTGATCGGCGGCGGCGACACGTACAGCGCGGCCTTCTCGGAGGCCGGCGGGCTCAAGCCGGGCGACGAGGTGCGCATCGCCGGGGTCAAGGTCGGCAAGGTGGAGACCGTCGACCTGGACGGCGACCACGTCAAGGTGACCTTCAAGCTCAAGGACGACCCGGACTTCGGCACCGAGACGGGCGCCTCGATCCGGGTGAAGACCATCCTCGGCGCCAAGTACCTGGCGCTGCACCCGAAGGGGCCTGGGCAGCTGCGGCCGGGCAGCGAGATCCCGCTGCGGCGGACGGTCCCGGCGTACGACGTGGTGCAGGCGTTCAGCGATCTGACGACCACCTCGGAGAAGGTCGACACCGAGCAGCTGGCGAAGGCCCTGGACACCATCTCCACCACGTTCCGGGACTCGCCCGCCGAGGTGCGCGCCTCCATCAAGGGCCTGTCGAAGATCTCCCGGACGGTGGCCTCGCGGGACAAGGCGCTCGGTGAGCTCCTGGACCGCGCGAACAGCGTGACGGGGGTGCTGGCGGAGCGGTCCGGGGACTTCAGTGCCCTGGTGAAGGACGGCGACAAGCTGTTCAAGGAGATCGCCAGGCGCCGCGCGGCGATCCACAAGCTCCTGACGTCGTCCGCCCTGCTCGGCGTGGAGCTGTCCGGCCTTGTGGAGGACAACCGCAAGGAGATCGGCCCCGCCCTGAAGAACCTCAACACCTTCGTGACGATGCTCGAACGCAACCAGGCGAGCCTGGACCGCAGCGTGAAACTGCTCGCGCCCTACGTCCGCGTCTTCACCAACACCCTCGGCAACGGCCGCTGGTTCGACAGCTACATCCAGAACATGGTCGCGGCGCCCGTGGTGCCGCGTACGGGAGGCGCCCAGTGAACTCCCCCGTGAGGCGGCGCGTGGCCCTGGTCACCGCCCTCGCCCTCGTCGCCGCGTGCGTGTACGCGCTGTGGCCGCGCACCGAACCGGTGCGGGTCACCGCGTACTTCCCGCGCACCGTCGGCATCTACCCCGGCTCGGACGTCCGGGTCCTCGGCGTCCGTATCGGCGAGGTCAAGGAGATCAAGCCGGAGGGCGGCCGGGTCCGCGTGGTGCTGGAGTACGACGAGGGCCGCAAGGTCCCGGCGGACGCGAAGGCCGCCATCATCAACTCCTCGGTGGTCAGCGACCGTTACGTGCAGCTGCTGCCGGTGTACCGGTCGGGTCCGACGATGCGCAGCGGCGACGTGATCCCCGAGACGCGTACGGCCGTTCCCGTCGAGCTGGACCGGATCTTCGACAGCCTGCACACCACGGCCGAGGCGCTCGGCCCGGACGGCGCCAACAAGGACGGCGCGCTGTCGCGGCTGCTCGGGGTGAGCGCGGACAACCTCGACGGCCAGGGCAAGAACCTGCACCGGACCGTGAAGGACCTGTCGGAGGCGGTCACCACCCTGTCCGACGGCCGGGGCGACCTGTTCGGCACCGTGCGCAACCTCCAGGTGTTCACGGCCGCGCTGGCGGCCGACGACAAGGAGGTCCGGTCGTTCAACACCAGCCTGGCCAAGGTCGCCGAGCAGCTCGCCGGGGAGCGCAAGGACCTCGCGGCGGCGCTGAAGAACCTCGGCGCGGCCCTCGGTGACGTGGCCGAGTTCGTGAAGGACAACAAGAAGTCGCTCGCCTCGAACGTGCGCGGCCTGAGCAAGGTCACCAAGGTGCTGGTGACCCAGCGGGAGGCGCTGGCGGAGCTGCTGGAGGTGGCGCCGACCGGCCTGTCCAACCTGCAGAACGCCTACAACCCGTCCTCCGGCACCCTCGACACCCGCAACAACCCCGACGGGCCGCAGGACCCGGCCGCGCTGCTGTGCTCGCTGCTGAAGACGACCGGCGACGCGGGCGGCGAGAACCCGGACTGCCGGGACCTGGAGAAACTCTTCGACTCGCTGCCCGAGCCCGGGACGGCACCGGTGTCCGGCACGGTCGACCGGACGCTCGGCGGGATTCTGGGGGCGGGCGCATGAGCGTGCTGCGCAAGGGCGGGACGGCGGCGTGGACGGCGGTGGGCGCGCTGCTGCTGTCCGGCTGCGAGTTCAACGGCTGGTACGACATCCCGTTGCCCGGCGGTGCCGCCGCCGACGGGCACGCCTACCGCGTCACCGTCGACTTCCGGGACGTCCTCGACCTGGTGCCGCAGTCGTCCGTGAAGGTCAACAACGTCACGGTCGGCGCGGTCGAGAAGGTGGAGCTGAACGGCTGGCACGCCCGCGTGCGGCTGCGGGTCGCGGACTCGGTGAAGCTGCCCGGCAACGCGGTGG
Source organism: Streptomyces sp. DH24 (assembly GCF_029813775.1). Taxonomy (GTDB): domain Bacteria; phylum Actinomycetota; class Actinomycetes; order Streptomycetales; family Streptomycetaceae; genus Streptomyces. Next base: position 54,595 of record NZ_JARVKW010000034.1, read on the forward strand.
CCGAGCTGCGGCAGACCAGCATGCTCGGCGAGAAGTACGTGGCGCTGTCCGCGCCGCCGGGCACCGAGCCCGTCGGACGGCTGGGCGACGGCGACCGCATCCCGCTGTCCCGCAGCGGCCGCAACCCGGAGATCGAGGAAGTGCTGTCCGCGCTGTCGGCGCTGCTGAACGGCGGCGGTGTGGCCCAGCTGAAGACGATCACCGTGGAGCTGAACAAGGCTCTCGCGGGCCGCGAGAACCGGGTCAAGTCCCTGCTGAAGGAGCTCAACACGTTCCTCGGCGGGCTGGACGAGCAGCGCGACGAGATCGTCCGCGCCCTGGAGGGCGTGGACCGGCTGGCCAAGCGGCTCGGCAAGGAGCGCAAGACCATCGCCACGGCCGTCGACACGATGCCGCCGGCCCTGAAGGTCCTCGCCGACCAGCGCCGCGACCTGACGAGGATGCTCACCGCGCTGTCGAAGCTCGGCAAGACCGGCACGCGCGTGATCAACGCCTCCCGGGCCGACACGGTCGCGAACCTCAAGCTGCTCCGCCCGATCCTCCAGCAGCTCAACAAGGCGGGCGACGACCTGCCGAACTCGCTGGAGCTGCTGACGACGTACCCGTTCCCCCGGAACGCGACGGAGGCCGTCAAGGGCGACTACGTCAACCTGAAGATCACCGCCGACCTCGATCTGTCCAGTCTGTACGGCAACCTCACCGACGAGCCCGGCGAGAAGGATCACGGCCCGGACGTGCCCGGCGCGCCGGACCTGCCCGACCTCCCGGACGTGCCCCTGCCGTCGGCGCCCGCACTGCCCGACGCGCCGGACGCCCCGGACGTGCCGGACCTGCCCACCGAGCCGTCGTCGCCCCCGGGCGGCGGGGACGGCGGCGGGGACGTGCTGTGCCCGCCGGTGTGCACCGCGGCGTACGGCGACGGGGACACCCGCCGCCTGCCGCCGGGGATCGACCTCGCGCTCGCCGAGCTGATGCTGAAGGGGATGCAGCCGTGATCACACGGACGGTCAAGGCCCAACTGGCCGCCTTCGCCACGATCACCGCGGTCGGGGTGACCTACGTGGGCGCCGAGTACACCGGCCTGGTGGACGGCATCCTGGACCGCGGTTACACCGTGGGGGCCGAGTTCGCCGACTCCGGCGGTGTCTTCTCCGGCGCCGAGGTGACGTACCGGGGCGTGCCGGTGGGGCGCGTGGGGCCGTTGCGGCTGAGCGGGTCCGGGGTGTCGGTGGCGCTGGAGATCGAGGACGGGGCGCCGCGCATCCCGGCGGACACGCTGGCCGTGGTCGCCCACCGTTCGGCGGTCGGCGAGCAGTACGTCGACCTCCAGCCGCGCGGCACGAGCGGCCCGTACCTGCTGGACGGCAGCACGATCCCGCGCGACCGCACACGGGTGCCGCTGCCCACCACGGACCTGGTGCTGAGCCTGGACCGGCTGGTGAACTCCGTCGGCAAGGACGATCTGCGCACCACCGTGGACGAGCTGGGCCAGGCGTTCGCCGGCACGGGACCGCACCTCGGGCGGCTCGTGGACTCGGGCAACGCGCTGGTGGAGTCGGCGTCCGACGCGCTGCCGGAGACGGTCGCGCTGATCGAGGACTCGCGGACGGTGCTGAAGACGCAGGCCGACCAGGGGTCCTCCATCAAGGCGTTCTCCCGTGACCTGGCGACGCTCACCGCCCAGCTGAAGGCGAGCGACAAGGACCTGCGGCGGCTCATCCGCAACGGGACACCGGCCGCCGTGCAGGTGAACTCGCTGCTGAAGTCCACCGAGTCGAGCGTGCCGGTGCTGCTGGCGAACCTCATCAGCGGCGGCCGGGTGACCCGGGCCCGGCTGCCGGGCGTGGAGCAGGCCCTGGTGACGTTCCCCGTGGTCGTCGCGGGCAGCTACACCGTCATCCCCGGCGACGGCACGACCCACTTCGGTCTGGTCCTCAACGCCGACGACCCGCCGCCGTGCAAGCAGGGTTACGGCACCTCGCGGCGCGACCCCGCGGACACCAGCAGGCGTCCCGCGAACACCGACGCCCGCTGCACGGCGCCGCGCGGCAGCGACACCTCGGTGCGCGGCGCGCAGAACGCGCCCGGCGCGTCCGGCCCCCGTGGTGCGGACCCGGCGGCGCACGTCACCCCGTACGACCCGGAGACCGGTGTCGCGGCCGGCCCGGACGGCGGCCTCGTCGAGATCGGCTCGACCGGCGGTGAACAGAGCATGTTCGGAAAGGAGTCCTGGCAATGGCTGCTCGTCGGCCCCATGGCATGAGCGAGAGGTTCCGGCGCCGCGCGCTGTCCGCCGGACTCGTCGCCGCGACCGTCCTGACCACGGCCGTGGCGCTGTGGCTGGGTCTGCGCCTGTACGACCAGCGCGCGGACGAGCAGCGCCGCCAGGACATCCTGGCCGCCGCCCGCCAGTCCGCGCTGAACTTCACCTCGCTCGACTACCGGCACTACGACCGGGACAGCGCCAACGTCCTCAAGGGCGCCACCGGTGACTTCAAGAAGGAGTTCGCCGCGCAGACGGCGGAGCTGACCCGGCTGGTCGCCCGGAACAAGTCGGTGTCCGAGGGCCAGGTCCTGGACGCGGGCATCGTCCGCTCCGACGACCGCTCGGCCCGCGTCCTGGTGGTCGCCGACAGCAAGGTGACCAACACCGCCGTGCCCAGGGGCGAGGCGCGCACCTACCGGCTGCAGCTCGACCTGGTGCACCGGGGCGGCCGCTGGCTGACCTCCGACGTCGAGTTCGTCGGCTGACCCGCACGTGAGGAGTACGACCATGGCCAACCCGACCTCCCGAGTCCGCGGCGCCGGCGGCCCGGCCCGCCGGGCCCTGTCCGCCCCCGCCCGCCGCACCCTGACCGCCGCCGCCCGGGCCGCCGCCAAGCGCGCCGGGCGCTCGGACGTCCCGCAGCGGCGCGAGAGCGTGGCCGCCCCGCAGGAGGAGCGGCTCTCCGGGCGGACCGTGGTGATCGACGTCCCGGACGGCTGGGACGACCCGCCCGAGCCGGCCCTGGAATCCCCGGAACCCGACGAGTCCGACGGGGCCGCGGAGCCGGCAAAGTCCGACGGGTCCGGCGGGCGGCCGCCCGGCCCGGTCGCGTGGCTGCGCGGCAGGCTCCCCGCCGTCGTGCTGTCGCTCGTGCTCGTCCTGGCCCTGGCGGCGGTCGCGGTGCTCGGGCGGCAGTACGGGCAGGGGCGGCGCGCGGAGGCGGCGCGGGGCGAGGCGCTGGCGGCCGCGCGGAAGGCGGCGCCGGTGGTGCTGTCGTACGACTACCGGCGTCTGGACCGGGACTTCGCCCGGGCCCGCGGGCATCTGACCGGGAAGTTCCGCGACGAGTACGGCAAGACGACCAAGTCGGTGGTCGCGCCGACCGCCGAGAAGTACCGGGGCGTGGTGAAGGCGACGGTCGTGGCACCGCCGGGCGGCGGCTCCCCCGCGGCGTCCGTCGTGTCGGCCTCGCCGGACCGGGTCGTGGTGCTCCTGTTCGTCAACCAGGTCACCAAGAGCACCCAGGTCTCCGGGTCCCGCCTGGACCTGAACCGGGTGCGGATGACCATGTCCCGCACGTCGGAGGGCTGGAAGGTGAGCGCCGTCGACGCCCTGTGACCTCCCCCGCACCGACACGCCCCCGCGCCCCCGCGCGGGGACGTTTTTTTGCGGCCGGTCTTGACAGCCGTTCCCCTCCACAGGCAATCTTCCATTAAGCAGAAACGAACTTCCGCAATACGAAATACGCTGCGGCGTCACCAGAAGGGAGCGCGGCACCTCATGTCAGGCTTTGAGTGGGACACGGCCGCAGACCAGCGCTTCACCGTCAACCTGTCGATCCTCTTCACGGAACTCCCGCTGCTGGAGCGCCCGGCGGCAGCCGCCGAGGCCGGCTTCACCGCGGTCGAGCTGTGGTGGCCCTGGGTCGACTCCCCCACCCCCGAGCGGTCCGAGCTCGACGCGCTGAGGAAGGCGGTCGAGGACGCCGGCGTCCGCCTCACGGGGCTGAACTTCTACGCCGGCCGACTGCCCGGCCCGGACCGGGGCGCCCTGTCGGTCCCCGGCGAGGAGTCGGAGCGGGTCCGTGCCAACGTCGACGTGGCCGCCGAGTTCGCGCGGTCGCTGGGCTGCGGCGCGCTCAACGCGCTGTACGGCAACCGCGTCGAGGGCGTGGACCCGGCCGAGCAGGACGCGCTCGCGCTTCAGAACCTGGTGCTCGCGGCGCGGGCCGCCGACCGGATCGGCGCGATCCTGCTGATCGAGGCGCTGAACGAGCCGGAGTCGCCGCGCTACCCGCTGGTGTCGGCACCGGCCGCCGTCGCCGTGGCCGACCGGGTCAACGAGGCCACGGGCCTGGGCAACGCCAGGTTCCTGATGGACCTGTACCACCTGTCGATGAACGGCGAGGACCTGCCGCGGGTGATCGAGCGGTACGCGGCGCGGACCGGTCACGTCCAGATCGCCGACAACCCCGGCCGCGGCGCCCCGGGCACGGGTTCGCTGCCGCTGGCGGACCTCCTCGGCCGCCTGCGCAAGGCCGGTTACGACGGCCCGGTCGGCCTGGAGTACAAGCCGGGCGACCGCCCGAGCGCGGAGGCCTTCGACTGGCTGCCCCGCGCGGCACGCGCCGCCCGCTGAATCCCCAAGCACGCTGTGTGAGAGAGGCACCCCCATGAGTACGCTCCCCAAGATCGCCTGGATCGGCCTCGGCATCATGGGCTCCCCCATGTCCGAGAACCTGATCAAGGCCGGCTACGACGTCACCGGCTACACCCTGGAGAAGGAGAAGCTGGACCGGCTGGCCGCCGCCGGCGGCAGCGCCGCCGCCTCCATCGCCGACGCCGTGCGGGACGCCGACGTGATCATCACGATGGTGCCCGCCTCCCCGCAGGTCGAGGCCATCGCGTACGGCCCCGACGGCATCCTGGAGAACGCGAGGTCCGGCGCGCTGCTGATCGACATGTCCTCGATCACGCCGCAGACCTCGGTCGACCTGGCGAAGAACGCCCGGGAGAAGGGCATCCGCGTCCTGGACGCCCCGGTCTCCGGCGGTGAGGCCGGCGCGATCGAGGCCGTGCTGTCCATCATGGTCGGCGGCGAGCAGGCCGACTTCGCCGAGGCGGAGCCGATCTTCGAGGCGCTCGGGAAGACCATCGTGCTGTGCGGTCCGCACGGCTCGGGCCAGACCGTGAAGGCCGCCAACCAGCTGATCGTCGCCGTGAACATCCAGGCGTGCGCCGAGGCCGTGGTCTTCCTGGAGAAGTCCGGCGTGGACCTGGCCGCCGCCCTGGACGTGCTGAACGGCGGTCTCGCCGGCTCCACCGTGCTGACGCGGAAGAAGGACAACTTCCTCGACCGCGACTTCAAGCCGGGCTTCCGCATCGACCTGCACCACAAGGACATGGGCATCGTCACGGACGCCGCCCGCAACGTCGGCGCGGCGCTGCCCGTCGGCGCCGTGGTCGCCCAGCTGGTCGCGTCGCTGCGCGCCCAGGGCGACGGCGGCCTGGACCACTCGGCCCTGCTGCGGGCCGTGGAGCGCCTGTCCGGCGCCCAGGTCTGACCCTCCCCAAGACTCCGGGCGGCGTCGCTGCTGACACCTGTCCCGTCGCGCCCAAGTGGCGGCGCCGCCCGGAACCGGGGCCGACCCATGCCCACTGATTCAACAAACTGTTGACGCCTCGAACGTCCCGAACCTAGGCTCCGCAAAGAACTTCGGCTCCACAAAGCGGAAACAGGTTTCCGCTCGTTTTCGCTGCTGCTCCCCGTACGGAAGGTCCACGATGTCGAAGCGCGTGCTCACCACCGAGTCCGGCGCCCCCGTCGCCGACAACCAGAACTCCGCCTCCGCCGGCATCGGCGGCCCGCTGCTGCTCCAGGACCAGCACCTCCTGGAGAAGCTGGCCCGCTTCAACCGCGAGCGCATCCCGGAGCGCGTGGTGCACGCCCGCGGCTCCGGCGCCTACGGCCACTTCGAGGTGACCGACGACGTCACCGACGTCACGTACGCCGACTTCCTCGGCGAGGTCGGGCGCCGCACCGAGGTGTTCGTGCGCTTCTCGACCGTGGCCGACTCGCTCGGCGGCGCGGACGCGGTGCGCGACCCGCGCGGCTTCGCGGTCAAGTTCTACACGCGGGAGGGCAATTACGACCTCGTGGGGAACAACACCCCGGTGTTCTTCATCAAGGACCCGATCAAGTTCCCGGACTTCATCCACTCGCAGAAGCGCGACCCCTTCACCGGCCGGCAGGAGCCGGACAACGTCTGGGACTTCTGGGCGCACTCCCCCGAGGCCACCCACCAGGTGACGTGGCTGATGGGCGACCGCGGCATCCCGGCGTCGTACCGGCACATGAACGGCTACGGCTCGCACACCTACCAGTGGACGAACGCCGAGGGCGAGGCGTTCTTCGTCAAGTACCACTTCAAGACGAACCAGGGCATCCGCTGCCTGTCCAGCGAGCAGGCCGCCGAGACGGCGGGCAAGGACCCGAACTCGCACCAGACGGACCTGCTCCAGGCCATCGAGCGCGGCGTGCACCCGTCCTGGACGCTGTACGTGCAGATCATGCCGGCGGCCGAGGCGGCCGACTACCGCTTCAACCCGTTCGACCTGACGAAGGTGTGGCCGCACGCGGACTACCCGCTGCGCCGGGTGGGCCGGCTGGTGCTGGACCGCAACCCCGACAACGTGTTCGCCGAGGTCGAGCAGGCCGCGTTCTCCCCGAACAACTTCGTGCCGGGCATCGGCCCGTCGCCCGACAAGATGCTCCAGGGCCGCCTGTTCGCCTACGCGGACGCGCACCGCTACCGGCTCGGCGTCAACCACACCCAGCTCGCCGTCAACGCCCCGCGCGCGACGACCGCCGAGAACTACGGCCGGGACGGCCTCATGGCCGTCAACCCCCAGGGCCGGTACGCCAAGAACTACGAGCCGAACTCCTACGACGGCCCCGCCGAGACCGGCCGCCCGCTGTCGGCCCCGCTGGCCGTGTCCGGTCACACGGGCACCCACCAGGCGCCGCAGCACACCAAGGACGACGACTTCTTCCAGGCCGGTGAGCTCTACCGGCTGATGTCCGGGGAGGAGAAGAAGCGTCTGGTCGCGAACATCGCCGGCGGCCTGTCCCAGGTCTCCCGCGACGACGTGATCGAGAAGAACCTGGCCCACTTCCACGCCGCCGACCCGGAGTACGGCACGCGCGTGGCGGAGGCGGTCCGCGCCCTGCGCGAGGACTGACCCACAGGCTGCGTCCGGTGTCCGACGGGGAGGTCGGAACCGGACGCGCGGACCCGCCGTGCCGGCGACCCGGATGAGGGGTGGTCGACCGGCACGGCGGGCAGGACGCGGACCGCGGCGGTGTGCGAGCCAGTGCGGTGGTGAAGGTCCCGGTGCCTCCTTCTTCGACCTGAGGGAAGGAGCCCCCGGTCCCGTCGCACCCGCCGCGGTCCCGATCCCCCATGACCCGTCCGGCGGCGCGAATGTCCCGTCGCGCCCGGTCTCGCACCGTCGGACGGCACAACTGCCCTGCGACTCCAGTACCTTCACCGGCCCCGAAGCGCCGGATGCGGACGGTCCCGCATCCGCCGCTTCTCGGCGTGCGCGCGCCTACACACCCGGGCGTAGGCGGCGTACGGCACCCTCAAATCAAGCTCTGAACCCGGCCCCGGCAGGCTTGGGCCGGGGGTGCGGGCGGGCACATACCGTCGCACAGGGGCCCGCCGGCACGGGGGCGGCGGGCCCCTGTGCGACGGGGGTGCGCGATGGACGACGTCACGGTGGACCGGCTTCGGCCGCACGAGATCGCCCTGCTGCGGGGCGGCGCGCGTGCCGCCGTCACGGTGGCCCTGGTGGGCCTGCACCTGCGGGGCGCCCTGGAGGCCGGCCTGCCGGGCACGGTGCGGGCGTCCGGGTCGGCGGCCGTGGCCGTGCCGGACCCGCTGGAGCGCGCGGTGCTCGGCTGCCTCCGGGAGCCCCTGTCACCAAGGGAGTTGGTCCGGCATCCGGACGTCCGGGTGGCGACCGCGGAGCTCCTCCTCGGACCGGCCGGCGCCGGCCTGCTGGGCCCCCGGCTGCTCCGCCCGACGCGGGAGGCCCGCCGCCGGGTGCGGGAGCTGCGGGAGCGGCACCCGGTCCCGCGGACCCGGCACGGGCTGCCGGACGACGCCGGGCTGCTCGCCGTCGCCCTGCACGGGGAGACGGCCCTGGTCGCGCTGGTGCCGCGCTTCGCGCTGCGGGCCGGGCTGACCCGCCGGGCGCGGGTGGCGGACCGGGGAATGCTGCGGCACACGCCGCGCAACGCCGACCGGTGGGACCGCACGCCGCTCCGGGGCGGCTTCGACGGGGGCGGCGACGGCGGTGGAGGGGGCGGCGGTGGGGACTGAGCCGCGCACCGCACACCGGCGCACGCGAAAGGGCGGCCCGCCCCCTTCCGGGACGGGCCGCCCTTCGGCGTCGTGCGCCGCGGCAGGTCAGACCTTCAGCGTCCGCACCGAGGTCGGGGCGTGACCCGGCTCGGTGGCGAGCTCCTCGAACTCGACGACGTTGCTGATGTCGTTGGTGGTCGACATCGAGATGTTGGTGACGCGCTCCAGGATCGCCTCCACGACGACCGGGACGCGGTACTCGGCGGCGAGCTTCTTGGCCTGCTCGAAGGCGGCGCCGAGTTCGGCGGGGTCGGTCACGCGAATCGCCTTGCAGCCGAGGCCCTCGGCGACCTTGACGTGGTCGACGCCGTACACGCCGAGTTCGGGCGTGTTGATGTTCTCGAACTCCAGGTTGACCTGGAAGTCGATCTCGAAGGCCCGCTGTGCCTGGCGGATCAGCCCGAGGTAGGCGTTGTTGACCAGGACGTGCACGTACGGGATGCGGTGCTGGGCGCCGACCGCGAGTTCCTCGATCATGAACTGGAAGTCGTAGTCGCCGGACAGGGCGACGACGGACGCCTCCGGGTCGGCCTTGGCGACGCCGAGCGCGGCCGGCACGGTCCAGCCGAGCGGGCCGGCCTGGCCGCAGTTGATCCAGTGGCGCGGGCGGTAGACGTGCAGCATCTGGGCGCCGGCGATCTGCGAGAGGCCGATGGTGGAGACGTACCGGGTGTCCGGGCCGAAGGCCTTGTTCATCTCCTCGTAGACGCGCTGCGGCTTGATCGGCACGTCGTCGAAGTGCGTACGGCGCTGGAGCGTGGCCTTTTTCTCCTGCGCGGCGGCGGCCCAGCCGGAGCGGTCGGGCAGCCGGCCCGCGGCCTTCAGCTCCCGCGCGACCTGGACGAACAGCTCCAGGGCGGCCTTGGCGTCGGAGGCGATGCCGTAGTCGGGGGCGAAGATCTTGCCGATCTGGGTGGGTTCGACGTCGACGTGCACGAACTTCCGGCCGGCGGTGTAGACGTCGAGCCTGCCGGTGTGGCGGTTGGCCCAGCGGTTGCCGATGCCGAGGACGAAGTCGGACTCCAGGAAGGTCGCGTTGCCGTAGCGGTGCGAGGTCTGCAGGCCGACCATGCCGGCGTTCAGCTCGTGGTCGTCGGGCAGGACGCCCCAGCCCATCAGGGTCGGCACGACCGGAGTGCCCGTCAGTTCGGCGAATTCCACGAGCAGTTCGGCGGCGTCGGCGTTGATGATGCCGCCGCCCGCGACGATCAGCGGGCGCTCGGAGGCGTTGAGCATCCCGATCGCCTTCTCGACCTGGGCGCGGGTCGCGGCCGGCTTGTAGACCGGGAGCGGCTCGTAGGTCTCGGGGTCGAACTCGATCTCGGTGAGCTGCACGTCGATCGGCAGGTCGATGAGGACCGGGCCCGGGCGGCCGGAGCGCATCAGGTGGAAGGCCTGCTGGAAGACGCCGGGGACCTGCGCGGCCTCCAGGACGGTGACGGCCATCTTGGTCACCGGCTTGGCGATGGAGGCGATGTCGACGGCCTGGAAGTCCTCCTTGTGGATCACGGCGGTCGGTGCCTGGCCCGTGATGCACAGGATCGGGATGGAGTCGCCGGTCGCGGAGTACAGACCGGTGATCATGTCGGTGCCGGCCGGGCCTGAGGTGCCGATGCAGACGCCGATGTTGCCGGGGTGGGTGCGGGTGTAGCCCTCGGCCATGTGGGAGGCGCCCTCGACGTGCCGGGCGAGGGTGTGGTGGACGCCTCCGGAGGCCTTGAGCGCCGCGTAGAAGGGGTTGATCGCCGCGCCCGGGACACCGAACGCGTCGGTGATGCCCTCGCGCTTGAGGATCTCAACTGCCGCGCGGGCAGCGGTCATACGAGCCATCGAGTACTCCTGCTTCGGCTGTCGGATTCGCACTCCCGTCGCGCCCCGCGGTGAGTACTTCCGTGTCGTCTTCCGCCTGACTTCCACATAGCGGAAATAAGTTTCTACTATCTGGAAGCAATGTAAGTGGGCATGCGAAAGCCCGTCAAGAGACGGGCTTTCGGGTTCCGGGCCGGGAAGCAGGATTCAGGTGGGGGCGCGGGGGTCCGCGCACCGGGAGTCAGTTCGCGAACCGCTGCCGCAGTTCCACCTTGCGGACCTTTCCGGACACGGTCATCGGGAACGCGTCGAGGAGCTGCAGCCGGCTGGGGATCTTGTAGTGGGCGAGCTGCCCCTGGCAGAAGGCCCGCAGGTCGTCCAGGGTGGGCGGATCGGCCGGGTCGCGCGGGATGACGCAGGCCAGCACCTCCTCGCCGTACCGCTCGTGCGGCACGCCGACCACCTGGACGTCCTGGATCCCCGGGTGGCCGTAGAGGAACTCCTCGATCTCGCGCGGGTAGATGTTCTCCCCGCCCCGGATGATCATGTCCTTGATGCGGCCGACGATCTCGACGTAGCCGTCCTCGCGCATCACCGCCAGGTCCCCGGTGTGCATCCACCGGCCGGGGTCGATGGCCTCGGCGGTCCGCTCGGGCTCGTTCCAGTAGCCGAGCATCACGCTGTAGCCGCGGGTGCACAGCTCCCCGGCGGTGCCGCGCGGCTGCGTCACGCCGGAGACCGGGTCGACGACCTTCACCTCGATGTGCGGCAGGACCCGCCCGACCGTGCCGGTGCGGTGCTCCAGGTCGTCGTCCATGCGCGTCTGGAGCGACACCGGCGAGGTCTCGGTCATGCCGTAGCAGATGGAGACCTGCTCCATGTGCATCTCGGCGACGACCCGTTTCATCACCTCCACCGGGCAGGGCGAGCCCGCCATGATGCCGGTGCGCAGGGAGGTGAGGTCATGGCTCGCGAAGTCGGGGAGGTTGAGCTCCGCGATGAACATGGTCGGGACGCCGTAGAGCGAGGTGCAGCGCTCCCGCTGCACGGCCTCCAGCGTGGCCCTCGGCTCGAAGGACGGCGCCGGGATGACGATGCAGGCGCCGTGCGAGGTGGCCGCCAGGTTGCCCATCACCATGCCGAAGCAGTGGTAGAAGGGCACGGGCACGCAGACCCGGTCCTGTTCCGTGTAGCCGATCGTGCGGCCCACCCAGTAGCCGTTGTTGAGGATGTTGTGGTGGGAGAGCGTGGCGCCCTTCGGGAAGCCGGTGGTGCCCGAGGTGTACTGGATGTTGACCGGGTCGTCGCAGCTCAGTTCCGCCTCGGCGGCTGCCGGCCGGTCCGCGGGGACCCGGGCGGCGCCCGCCGTCAGCTCGTCCCAGGTCGGGTCGCCGATGTAGACCACCGAGCGCAGGTCCGGGCAGGCGCCGCGCACCTGGTCCACCAGGGCCCGGTAGTCGCTGGTCTTGTGGGTCTGCGACGCGATCAGCACCGAGATCCCCGACTGCTTGAGCACGTACTCCAGCTCGTGCGCGCGGTACGCCGGGTTGATGTTCACCATGATCGCGCCGATGCGGGCGGTGGCGTACTGCACGAACACCCACTCCGGGCAGTTGACCGCCCAGATGCCCACCCGGTCGCCCCTGGCCACGCCCGTGGCGAGCAGGCCGCGCGCCACCTCGTCCACGGCCGCGCCGAACTCGGCGTACGTCCAGCGCCGCCCGGACGGCACGTCCACCAGGGCCTCGCGGCCGGGGAACGCGGCGACGGCCCGGGCCAGGTTGGCGCCGATCGTGTCGCCGAGCAGCGGCACCCCGCTGGTGCCGTGGGTGTAGGACAGGTCGGCCGTCACCGGAAGTCCTCCTCGCGGTACTCGTTCGCCGAGCCGGCGGCCGTGGCCTCGCGCAGCTCGATCCGGCGGATCTTCCCGGACACCGTCTTGGGCAGGTCGCCGAACTCCAGGCGCCGGACGCGCTTGTAGGGGGCGAGGACCTCGCGGGAGTGCTCGAACAGCACCTTCGCGGTGTCCGGGCCGGGCTCCCAGCCCTCCGCCAGCACGACGTAGGCCTTGGGGACGGCGAGGCGCAGCTCGTCCGGGGCGGGCACGACCGCGGCCTCGGCGACCGCCTCGTGCTCCAGCAGGGCGCTCTCCAGCTCGAACGGGGAGATCTTGTAGTCGGACGCCTTGAACACGTCGTCGGCGCGGCCGACGTAGGTGAGGTAGCCGTCCTCGTCGCGCGAGCCGATGTCGCCGGTGCGGTAGTAGCCGCCCGCCATGGCCTCGGCGGTGCGCTCCGGGTCGCCGTGGTAGCCGGCCATCAGACCGACCGGGCGCTCGGAGAGGTCCAGGGCGATCTCGCCCTCGCTGACGCCGGGCGCGCCGGTGACCGGGTCGAGGAGTTCGACGCGGTAGCCGGGGCTGGGGCGGCCCATCGAGCCGGTCTTGAGGACCTGGCCGGGGCTGTTGGCCACCTGCACGGCCGTCTCGGTCTGGCCGAAGCCGTCCCGGATGGTGACGCCCCAGGCGCGCCGGACCTGCTCGATGACCTCCGGGTTGAGGGGTTCGCCGGCGGCGACGGCCTCGCGGGGCCGGCTGCGCAGCTGGGTGAGGTCGGCCTGGATGAGCATGCGCCACACCGTCGGAGGGGCGCAGAACGTGGTGACGCCGGCGCGGTCCATCTCGGACATCAGCCGGGCGGCGTCGAACCGCGTGTAGTTGTGGATGAAGACGGTCGCCTCCGCGTTCCACGGCGCGAACAGGTTCGACCAGGCGTGCTTGGCCCAGCCCGGCGAGGAGATGTTCAGGTGCACGTCGCCGGGCTTGAGGCCGATCCAGTACATGGTGGCCAGGTGCCCGATCGGGTACGAGGTGTGGGTGTGCTCGACCAGCTTGGGGCGGGCGGTGGTGCCCGAGGTGAAGTACAGCATCAGCGGGTCGTCGGCCAGGGTCGGGCCGTCCGGCGTGAAGCCGCCGGGCGCGTCGTGGGCGTCCTCGTACGCGTGCCAGCCCTCGACGCGGGCGCCGACCGCGACGCGCGTGTAGTCGCCGGGCACCTCGTCGAACTTGGCGGTGTCCGAGTCCCGCGCGAGAACGTGGGCGACCCGGCCGCGGTCCACGCGGTCGCGCAGGTCGGCGGGGCCGAGCAGCGGCGTCGCGGGGATCACGACGGCGCGCAGCTTCATCGCGGCCAGCGCCGTCTCCCACAGTTCGGCCTGGTTGCCGAGCATCACCAGCACGCGGTCCTCGGCGCGCACGCCGCGCTCGCGCAGCCAGTTGGCGACGCGGTCGGAGCGGTCGGACAGCTCGGCGAAGGACAGCCGGGTCTCGGTGCCGTCCTCCTCCACGATGTGCAGGGCGGTCCGGTCGTTGCCGGCGGCGATGACGTCGAACCAGTCCAGTGCCCAGTTGAAGCGTTCGGGCCGGGGCCAGGTGAAGCCGTCGTGGGCCGCGGCCCAGTCCTCGCGGTGCTCCAGCAGGAAGTCCCGTGCCCTGCGGAACGCATCCGTCGCCGTCGTCATGTGTCATCCTCTCTTGCCGGATCTGGCTCTCTTGCCGGATCTGGCCGGATCGGCACCCCGCGCGCCCTGCGGCTCCTCACGCGCTCGGTGCCGGACCTTGCCGGGCGGCTCTCTGCCATCGTGTAATCCGTGATGCAGGTCTCACTACCCCCGAACGGGGGTGTCCGGACGCCGACCCGCCGGCGAGGGGTCCGGGCGCCCACCGCCGGCACAGGAAGGGCGAGGACGTGGCAGCGGACCCCATGGCGGTGGCGGCGGTGGAGATCCGCGGCGCGCTGACGCGGCTGCGGCACACGACCGGGCTGCCGGTCGCGTTCGGCGGCCTGGTGGAGACCGGGCGCCGGCAGGTGCGGATCAGCGAGCTGAGCGGCACGGCCACGCCGGCGCTGCGCGCGCTCGCGGTGACCTCCGGCAACGGCCTGGGCGGCAAGGCGGTGGCCCTGTCCCGGCCGTGCGCGGTGACGGACTACTCGGTGTCCCGGCAGATCAGCCACGAGTACGACGCGGCGGTCGCCGCGGAGGGCCTGCGGTCGGTGCTCGCGGTGCCCGTGGTGGTACGGCGCCGGGTGCGCGGCGTGCTCTACGGGGCGCTGCGCACCGCCCAGCCGCTGGGCGACCGGACGCTGGGCGCGGCCATGGCGGCGGCGCGGGACGTGGAGCAGGCGCTGGTGGTGCGGGACGAGGCGACGTCGCTGCTGGCGGCGGCCCACGCCGGCCCGGAGCCGGAGCGGACGGCCGACGGCGCGGCGTGGGAGCGGGTGCGCGAGGCCCACGCGGCGTTGCGGGCGCTGGCGCCGCGGATCGCCGATCCGGCGCTGCGCGAGGAACTGCTCGGCGCGTGCGGGCTGCTCGCGGCGGACCCCGCGGGACCCGGGCGGCGGGTCGCGCTCGCCCCGCGCGAGGTGGACGTGCTGGCGTGTGTCGCCTCCGGTGTCACCAACGCGGTGGCCGCCGAGCGGCTGGGCCTGGGCGTCGAGACGGTCAAGGGCTACCTGCGGTCGGCGATGCGCAAGCTGGGCACGCGCACGCGGGGCGAGGCCGTCGTGGCCGCGCGCCGGGCGGGCTGGCTGCCCTAGTGCTATTCATTCGGTCACGTCCTGAATTTCCCGTACCTGGCCCGCTGTTATTTCCCTCACGACGTCGTGCGTCCGAAAGGGAAAGAGCTGTTGCCTAATATTGGCCAGGACACGCCACAGGGAGGGGAGCGGTGACCGTGCGACGGGACTTCGAGGAGCCTGCCAGAAGCCGCTCCGAGCAGGTCATCGGCCAGGAGGAACTCTTCGCTGCGGCCCGTGAGCAGCTCGGCCGGGGCGGCAGCGTGCTGCTGCACGGTCCGGCCGGAATTGGAAAGTCGACCGCGCTGCGGACGCTGGCCGCGGAATATGGCCGCACCGCGCGCACCGTGTTGCGCTGCTCGGCGACCGAGTCCGAATCACATCTCCCCTTCCTGGCGCTCGCCGACCTCTTCGGGCTGGTCCTCGACCGGGTCGCGGGCAGCCTGCCCGCCGCCCAGCGCACCGCCCTGGAGTCGGCCCTGACGGGCCGGGGCGAGTCCACCCTCCAGCGGGACGGCCTCGCGCTGCGCCTGGCGGTGTTGTCCGCGCTGCGCGCGCTGGCCGCCGACGGGCCCGTCCTCGTCGTCGCCGACGACCTCCAGTGGCTGGACCCGGCCAGCGCCGAACTCCTCGGCTTCGCCGCCCGCCGCCTCGGCGACACCCCCGTACAGCTGCTGTACGCGGTGCGCACCGAGGGCGAGGAGTTCGACCGTCACCTGCGGGCCACCCCGCCGGACACCCTCGCGCTGCGGCTCGCCCCGCTGTCCCGGGGCCAGGTCTCCGCGCTGCTCGACCACCGCGGCTACCGCGGCCTGCCCCGCTCCACGGTGCGGGACATCCACCGCACCAGCGGCGGCAACCCGCTGTTCGCGCTCGAACTGGGCCGGGCCCTGGCCGAGAACCCCACTCCGCCCCGTCCGGGCGAGCCGCTCCCGGTGCCGACGTCGCTGCGCGCCCTGGTGCTCAGCCGCCTGGAGATGCTGTCCGCCGAGGCCCGCCGCACCCTGCTGGTGGCCAGCGCGGGCGCCCGGCCCACGCTGGCCCTGCTGCACGCGGCCGGCCGGGCGGGCGCCGAGGCGGAGACCGCGCAGGCCGCCGAGCTGGGCCTGCTCGCCACCGAGCAGGAGGGCCCCGCCGTACGGTTCGCGCATCCGCTGATCTCCGCCGCGCTGTACGCGGAGGCGCCCGCGCAGGAGCGGCGGGCCGTGCACGCCGCGCTGTCCACGGCCGCCTCCGACCCGATCGAACGGGCCCGGCACCTGGCGCTCGCGACCACCGGCACCGACCCGGACGTGGCCGCCCGGCTCGCCGAGGCCGCCGCGCTGGCCCGGGACCGCGGGGCCCCGTCGGTGGCCGCCTCGCTGGGGCTGCTCGCGGCCCGGCACACCCCCGCCGACAGCGCGCCCGGCCCCGACGCGCGGCGGCGGCAGGCCGCGGAGGACCCCATCACCGCCGGCGAGGGCGACCCCGCCCCCCCGCCCGGCACATCGCCCGCGACGTGCTGACCCGGGCCGCGGTGCCCGCCGACCGGGTGCGGGCCTGGATGGTGGTGGTCGAGGCCGCCGGGCAGGCCCTCGGGGACGTCGACGCCGTGTTCCCGCAGGCGCTCGCCGACGCCGGAGACGACCCTCGGCTGCTCGCCCAGGTGCACTACCAGCTGGCCTGGCGCGGCCTGGTCGTGGAGGGCGACTTCGAGGAGGGCCGCCGGGAGGCCGCGCACGCCGCGGAGCTCGCCGCGCGGGCCGGCGACCGGCGCACCGAGCTGATGGCGCTGTCCTTCCAGGCGCAGACCGAGACCCTGATGGGCCATCCGGAGGCGCCCGCCACCATCAAGCGCGCGCTGACGGAACCGCAGGACCCGCAGGTCGCCTGCCACCACAACGGCGCCGGCTCGGCCCGCTTCCGCTGGCTCATCATGAGCGACCAGCTGGCCGAGGCCCGCACCACCGTCACCGCCCTGCTGCGCGAGGCGCGACGGCGCGGCATGGTCGAGAGCGAGGTGCACTACGTGCGCATGCTCGCCGAGACCGAACTGCGCGCCGGGCACTGCGGCCGGGCCCTGGACCTGGCCCGGGAGAGCCTGCGGCTGGCCCGGGACTGCGGGATCGGCGAGGTGCCCTCCGCGCTGCTCACCTCGCTCGCCGAGGCCTCCGGCGGTGACGTGGACAGCGCCCTCGCGCTGGCCCGCGAGGCGGTCGAGCAGGCCGAGGAGGACGGCGACCAGATGTACGTCTCGCGTGCCCTGGCCGCCCTCGGGTACGCGCAGTTCGTGGCCGGGGACGCGGCGGGCACGGTCCGTTCGCTGCGCCGGGTGCGGGAGTTGGAGACCGGGCTCGGCATCACCGACCCGGCGCGCGGCCGCTGGCACGGGGACCTCGCCGAGGCGCTGGTGCGCGTCGGCGAACTCGACGAGGCGCAGGAACTCGTCGACGTGACCCGCGAGCAGGCGCTGCGGCTGGCCCGGGACAGCGTGGTGGCCGTGCTGGACCGCGCCGAGGCCCTGATCCGGGCGGCGCGCGGCCAACACGACGCGGCCGTCGCCCAGTTGACCGCGGCGCAGGACCGGCTCGCCGAGCTGGGCTCCGGCCTGGAGGAGGCGCGGGCCGCGTTCGCGCTGGCCGCGCTGCGCGCCCCCGCGCCCGGGCCGGCGTCGTACGACGAGGCGGCGCGGCTGATGCGGCGCTGCCGTGCGCTGCCGTGGCTGAAGCAGGTCGACGCCGCGGCGGCGGCGAGCCCCGCCGCGCCGCCCGCCGCGCCCGCGGCCACCACCGACGGCCTGGAGGGCCTCGCCTCGATGGAGCGTCAGGTCGCCTCCCTGGTCATGGAGGGCGCGACCAACCGGGAGATCGCCGCGCGCCTGTTCATCAGCGTCAAGACCGTCGAGGCCACCCTGACCCGGGTCTACCGCAAGCTGGGGATCCGGTCACGGGTGGACATCGTCCGGCTGGCGGCGGGCCGCCGCCCCGGCTGAGGTGCCGCGCGGGGCGGTGGTTTGCCGCTCCGCCGAGGATGCCACGCGCCCGCCCGCGAGGCGACCGAGGGTTTTCCCTGCCCCAACTCCCCTAGGGGGTTCCCTCATTGGGGCGCCGACGGGCCTGCTTCTAGCGTGAAGCCGTGCCGCTCGCCCGGGCACACGGGGGTCGGTCCCGAGACTCCCGTGCAACCCCCCACACCCGTGCGACCCCCCACCGGCAGACACTGAGGAGACTCATGTTCGGGTTCCACCGCGCAAGACAGGCCGCCGTCGCCGTCGCGGCCACCGCCGCTGCCGCCGCCACCGCGCTGGTCGCCGCTCCCGGCGCCACCGCCGCACCCCAGCCCATCGTCGGCGGTACGACGACCACCACCGCCTCGTACCCGTTCATGATGCAGATCACGGACTCCTCGCAGAACCAGTTCTGCGGCGGCACGCTGGTCTCCCCCACCAAGGTCGTCACGGCCGCGCACTGCATGGTCGGCGAGACCACCAGCAGCGTCCGCGTGGTCGGCGGCCGCACCTACCGCAACGGCACCGACGGGACGGTCGCCCGGGTCAGCAGGATCTGGGTGCACCCGAGCTACACGGACGCCACCAACGGCGAGGACGTCGCCGTCCTGACGCTGTCGACGTCGATGCCGTACACCCCGGCGAAGTACGTCTCCGCCACCCAGACCTCGGTGTACGCGGCCGGCACCACGGCCCGCGTCGTCGGCTGGGGCACCACGTCGGCGGGCGGCAGCTCCTCCAACCAGCTGCGCACCGCGACCGTGCCGATCGTGTCGGACACCAGCTGCCGCAGCTCCTACGGCACCGACTACGTCGCGAGCGAGATGGTGTGCGCCGGGTACAGCTCCGGCGGCGTGGACACCTGCCAGGGCGACAGCGGCGGCCCCCTGCTCGTCGGCGGGGTCCTGGCGGGGATCACGTCCTGGGGCGAGGGCTGCGCCCGCGCCGGCTACCCGGGCGTCTACACCCGGCTGACGACCTTCTCGAACCTGGTGACGCAGCAGGTCAACTCGTGACGCGTCACACGGACTCCTGAGTAACCCCTCAGGTATGTACCAGGGGGCGTTGGGGGGGGGCTC
>NZ_JARVKW010000035.1 GCF_029813775.1 Streptomyces sp. DH24
CCCGCCACCTGCGAAGGTGACGGGGGCCGCGGCGGCAGAACCGGTCGCGTCAGGAGACCGGGGAGGTGAGGGCGGCCGAGGACTCGTCACGGCCGGTGGCGGGGGCCCCGCCGTCGTCGAGGGAGTCGTCCTTCGTCTCCCTGCCGATCGCGAGCGCGGCCAGGGTGAGCAGCGCCATCGCGGAGAGGTAGACGCCCACCAGCCAGGGGGAGCCGTCACCGGCCTCCCACAGGGCCACGGCGATGAACGGGGCGACGGCGGCGCCGAGGATCGAGCTGACGTTGTACGAGACGCCGGAGCCGGTGTAGCGGACGCTGGTCGGGAAGAGTTCCGGCAGCAGCGCGCCCATCGGTCCGAAGGTCATGCCCATCAGCGTGAAGCCGAGCACCAGCCACAGCACCACGCCGAGCGTGCCCAGACCGAGCAGGGGCACCCAGACAAGCCCGAAGACCACGATCCCGGCGGTGACCCACATCAGGGTGGCGCGTCGGCCGTACTTGTCGGCGAGCGGCCCGGACACCAGGGTGAACGCGGCGAAGAACAGCACCCCGAAGATCATCATCAGGACGAACGTGGTGTAGCTGTAGCCCAGCCCCGGCACGGCGGCGTCCTTCGCGGTGCGCCCGTAGCTGAGGGAGAACGTCGTCATCAGGTAGAAGAGCACGTACGTCGCCAGCATGGCGAAGGTGCCGAGGACGAGCTGCCTCCAGTGGTCGCGGAACACGGTGGCCAGCGGAAGCCGCTGCACCTTGCCGGCCTCGCGGGTCCTGGCGAAGACCGCCGACTCGACCAGCCGCATCCGCACCCACATGCCGACGGCGACCATCACGGCCGAGAACAGGAACGGCACGCGCCAACCCCAGTCGAGGAAGGCGTCGGAGGGCTGCGACGGGTCGGCGCTCGCCGACGGCAGCAGCACGCCGATGATCAGGAACAGGCCGTTGCCGATGATGAAGCCGAGCGGGGCGCCCAGTTGCGGGAAGGTGCCGTACAGGGCGCGCTTGCCGCTCGGGGCGTTCTCCGTCGCGACGAGCGCGGCGCCGCTCCACTCGCCGCCGAGCGCGAAGCCCTGCGCGAGCCGCATGAGCACCAGCAGCGTGGTGGCGACCCAGCCGGCCTGTGCGTAGGTCGGCAGGACACCGATGAGGAACGTGGCGATGCCCATGGTGAGCAGCGAGGCCACCAGCGTGCTCTTGCGCCCGAGGCGATCGCCGAGGTGCCCGAAGAACACGGCGCCGATCGGGCGGGCGACCATCGCGGCACCGAACACGGCGAACGACGACAGCAGTGCCGTGGTCGGGTCGCTGCTCGGGAAGAAGAGCCGGGGGAAGACCAGAACGGCGGCGGTCGCGTAGATGTAGAAGTCGTAGAACTCGACCGTCGTGCCGATGAGGCTCGCGATGAGGACACGGGACCGCGGGTTGACGGGTGCCGTGACAGGGCCGGTATCCGGTGTGGGCATGGTGAGGGTCTTTCGGGCGTGCGCGGGAACGGTCGCCGACGCCGCGCGCCGACGGCCCGGACGGCGGCGCACGCGTCCTCGGGGGAGGGGCGGCGCAAACCGAGTGGGCCGTACAACCATCTCATTCATCTCAGGAGCTGGTTGATCCATCTCGCAGTTCGAGACGACCCCGTGCCGACGAGGAACTCGACGGGGAAGACCGGCGCGCCGAGCAGTGCCCCGCCAGGGCGAGCCCCCGCGCGCGGGTGACGGCACGGGACGCCAGGGCCGGCCCGCGCAGAGCACCAGGCCCATCAGCACCCCGGCCACGAGGCTCCCCGCGACGAGCAGCCCGCCGTACCGCATGTTGCGTACGGCGGGCTCCACGTCCCCGCCCCGCAGGGACTCCACCAGGGCCACGCCCAGGGCCAGAGCGGCCCACGGAACGCCCGGCACACAGGCCATCAGCAGCCCGACCCGCACGCCTCGCCCCAGCGTGCCGTGCCTGTTCACACGCCCCCGCCGTCGTCCGAGCCACAGGGAGCAGACCACGCAGACGCCCGAGCCGCCGACTCCGGCAGCGGGTCGTCGCGGCGGGGGCAGGACCTCAGGCGCCGCCCGTGAAACGCTCCCAGACGCGGTGCGCGCCGAGGAGGCCGGTGATCCCGTCCAGAACGGCCGTGGCACTCTCGCCGACGACAACCCCCGGGGCGTCGACCGGCACCCCCGCCGTCCGGAGCGCGGCATCGCCGCCCGCCCAGGCGCCGATGGCCTTGCCGTGCCGGAACGCCTCGGCCAGCAGCAGGGTCACGCGCGGGTCGCACGTCGTCAGCCCCGGCGCGCCCGGCGGCACCTTGGCGTCCCGGGCGCCCTGCGCGTCGCCGCCCACGCCGGGCGCCCCCGCGATCAGCACGGCGTCGAACTCCACGCTCCGCGCGGTCACATACGTGCGCTGGACGGTCAGCGCGGAGTCGCCCGATCCGAGGGTGCCACCCGTCGGCGCGACGACCAGCGGAACCATGCCCCCGTTCAGAACGGCCTCCCGCACGGCGCGTACGCCGTCCAGGTCGCCGTCCGCGTCGGTGACGATGCCGACGATGCGGCCGTCCGTGGGCCAGGTGTGGCCGACCTGGGACAGCGCGGGGCTCGGCTCGACGTCCGCCTGCGGTACGGTCGGCGCGGGCACCGGCAGGCCGAGACCGGCGGCGACCTGCGCGCACAGCTCCGCGTCGATGTTGGCGAGCACCTGCAGCCCGCGCTCCTTGATCGCCTGCTCGTGGCACTTGCCGAGCTCGAAGGTGTACGCGCCGATGATGTGCTCGCGCTCCACGGGACTCATGCTGAGCCAGAACCGGCGCGGCTGGCTGAAGTGGTCGGCGAACGACTCGGGCGCCTCCCGCACCTTCGTGGCCTCCGGGATCCGTACCGGCGTCTCGATGTACGCCCCGGTGTCCGCGCCGGCGGTGAAGGGGCAGCCGCCGTCGAGGGAGTTGGGCCGGTAGGGCGCCACCCCGCGATGCACGGCCGTCTGGTGCATGCCGTCGCGCAGCATGTCGTTGACCGGCGCGTGCGGGCGGTTGATGGGCAGCTGGGGGAAGTTGGGGCCGCCGAGGCGGGTGATCTGGGTGTCCAGGTACGAGAACAGCCGCCCGGCGAGCAGCGGGTCGTCGGTGATGTCGATGCCGGGCACGAGATGCCCGACGTGGAAGGCGACCTGCTCGGTCTCGGCGAAGAAGTTCGACGGGTTGCGGTTGAGGGTGAGCAGCCCGACCGGCTGCACCGGCGCGAGCTCCTCGGGCACGATGTTCGTCGGGTCGAGCAGGTCGATGCCCTCGAAGGTCTGCTCCGGGGTGTCCGGGAAGGCCTGGATACCCAGTTCCCACTGCGGGTGGGCGCCGGCCTCGATCGCGTCGGCGAGGTCCCGGCGGTGGAAGTCCGGGTCGATGCCGTTGATGAGCTGCGCCTCCTCCCACACCAGGGAGTGCACGCCCAGCTTCGGCTTCCAGTGGAACTTCACGAGGGTCGTGCCGCCCTCCGCGTCGACCAGGCGGAAGGTGTGGACGCCGAAGCCCTCCATCATCCGGTAGGAGCGCGGGATACCCCTGTCGGACATGTTCCACAGCGTGTGGTGGGTGGCCTCGGTGTGCAGGGTGACGAAGTCCCAGAAGGTGTCGTGGGCGCTCTGGGCCTGCGGGATCTCCCGGTCCGGGTGCGGCTTGCCCGCGTGGATGATGTCGGGGAACTTGATGGCGTCCTGGATGAAGAAGACCGGGATGTTGTTCCCGACGAGGTCGAAGACGCCCTCGCCGGTGTAGAACTTGGTCGCGAATCCGCGCGTGTCCCGCACGGTGTCGGACGAGCCGCGCGAGCCCAGCACGGTGGAGAAGCGGACGAACACCGGCGTCTCGACGTCCTTGGCGAGGAACGCCGCCTTCGTGACGCTCTCCGCCGTGCCGTAGCTCTTGAAGATCCCGTGGGCCGCCGCGCCGCGGGCGTGGACCACGCGCTCCGGGATGCGCTCGTGGTCGAAGTGCATGACCTTCTCACGCAGGTGATGGTCCTGCAGCAGCACCGGGCCGCGCGGACCGGCCTTCAGCGAGTGGTCCGTGTCGTACAGGCGTGCGCCCTGCGCCGTCGTCAGATAACTGCCCGCCTGAGCCATCCGCGCCTGGTCCGCGCCGGTCTCCTGACCGGTGGGCGACATGGTGGCCGGGCCGCTCTGGTCGGGCTTCGGCGGCAGCGGTTCGCGGGGTTCGGTCGGTTCCGCGACGGACGGGGTCTCGGCCCCCGGTTTCCCGGGGATGCCCTCCTCCGGTCCGGTGCCGTCGCCCTGGATCGTCTCGGCGACCTTCTGCGCTGCCTGCTTCAAGGGCTTGGAGTCCATGGATGCCGTTCCTCCGGTGGGGGTCGGATTGCCGCTGCCTTGCTCTCACCTGCGGCCGGCCGCCGCCCGGCGCGTCGGTCCTGCCCGGGCCCGCGCCGTGCGCGGCGGTCACGGCGAGCGCGACGCCCGGGGGGTCGCCGCGCAGCCGGGGTGCGAGAGGCGCGCCGGTGCCGTCAATGGGCGGGCTGCCCTGTCAACCTCGCACAGGGCAGGGGTCTGCACACGGCACGTGTATCGAGCGGGTGAACCACTCGTCCTCCTGCGCGGTCTCGCTCGGCAAAGGCACGAACCGCGTACCCGGGCTGGGGCGGGCCAGGCATAGCGGATTCCCCGCACGCGGAGAACCGTCCGCCCGCGCAGGCCTCCACGCCGGGACGGACGTCGGCGTCGGCTGCCACGCAGGGACGGACGTCGGCGCCGCCGGGGCGATCGCGTGGGGGAGACCTGTCGATGCCGGTGTCGACGAGCGGACCGTCACCATGACGGCTCGTCAGGCCGATGGCGGGCACGTGCACCGGCCTGCGGAAGGGGCCGGATGTGTCCGGCCCCGGACCCCTCGGCCGCCCGGTGAACGCCGGTCTCGATCAGCAGTCTTGTTGCGACTATCATGCAACAGCATTGTGGCTGCAATAAGGCGTGAGGGGCTTATGACGACCAGAGGGATACGCGGTGCCGCCGTCGTGGCGGCGACGGCCATCGGAGCCGCCGCCTGTTCGGCGCCCGGCGGCGGGACCGGCGGCGGGGAGACCGCCGACTCCGTGGTGATCGGAGTGGCGTCCGAGCCGGACACCCTCAGCCCGCTGCTCGGCTACGGCAAGGACGGGAACTCCAAGATCTTCGACGGCCTCCTCACGCGGGACGCCGACCTGCGGCTCAGGCCCGCGCTCGCCAGGGCGCTCCCCGAGATCGGCGACGGCGGCCGCACGTACACCTACACCCTGCGCGAGGGTGTGGAGTTCAGTGACGGCGAGCCGCTCACGTCCGCCGACGTGGTGTTCACCTACCGCACCGTCCTCGACGCCAGGACCAACAACACCGCGCGCAGTGAGCTGGCAGCCGTCAAGGACGTCCGGGCCGCGGGCGACGACAAGGTCGTCTTCACCCTGAAGTATCCCTACGCGCCCTTCGCCGCGCGCACGGTGCTGCCGATCGTCCCGGAGCACGTCGCGGGGAAGCAGGACCCCAACACGGGCGCCTTCAACACCGAGCCGGTGGGCACCGGCCCGTACGTCCTGGCCGACTGGCGCAAGGGCGAGAAGCTGACCTTCAAGGCGAACCCCACCTACTGGGGCGGCGCGCCGAAGGTCAAGAAGGTCACCATGGCGATCGTCGAGGACGACGACGTACGCGCCACCCGGCTGCGCTCCGGCGACCTCGACGGCGCCGTACTGCCGCCCAACCTGGCCGCCACGTTCAAGAACGACAGCGGCATGCGGACCCACCGGTCGAGGTCCTACGACTATCGCGCCGTCACCCTCCCCACCGCGGGTCAGGTCACCGGCGACCGCGCGATCCGCCGGGCCCTCGACGCCGCCGTGGACCGCCGGGCCATGGTCGACAGGATTCTCGACGGGGCGGGCCGCCCGGCGTACGGGCCGGTGCCCAGCGACGACCCGTGGTTCGCCAAGGGCGTCGAACGCGCACACGACCCCGCCGGGGCGCGGCGCATCCTGGACGCGGCGGGGTGGAAGCCCGGCAAGGACGGCGTCCGGACCAAGGACGGCCGCCGCGCCGCGTTCACCCTGCTCTACCCCTCGGGCGACAAGGTCCGTCAGGACCACGCCCTCGCCTACGCCTCCGACGCCAAGAAGGTCGGCATCGACGTGACGGCGGAGAGCGCCACGTGGGAGGTCATCGAGCCGCGCATGAAGAACGACGCCGTCCTCGCCGGCTTCGGCAGCACCGGAGACCCCGACTTCGGCCTCTACACCCTGCTGCACTCCTCACTCGCCGGCGACGGCTTCAACAACATGAGCCACTACGACAACCCGGCGGTGGACCGCGCGCTCGACACCGGCCGCCGCAGCCAGGACCCGGCCGCGCGCAGGGCCGCGTACGACACGCTCCAGCGGGAGCTGGTGAAGGACCCCGGATACACCTTCCTCACCCACATCGACCATCTGTACGTGCTCGCCGACCGCTGGGACGGACTGACCACCCAGGTCGAGCCGCACGAGCACGGCTTCGCCAGCGGACCGTGGTGGAACGTCGAGGACTGGCAGCCGGCGACATGACGCCACTGCCCTGGGGAGCGATGGCACGCCTGGCGGGACGGCGGGCCGTGACCGCCGTCCCCGTGCTCCTCGTCGTCACCTTCGGCGTGTTCGCGATCGCCGCCGCATCCCCCTTCGACCCCGTCAAGGCGTACGCCGGCAGCGCCGCCCTCGGCGCCGACCAGGAGACCCTGGAACGGCTGCGGGCCAACCTGGGCGCCGGGGAACCGTTCGCCGAGCGCTGGTGGCACTGGCTGACCTCCGCGCTCACCGGCGACCTCGGCCAGTCCAGCGTGATGCGGCAGCCGGTGGCAGAGGTGATCGGCGAACGCCTGGTGTGGTCGACGCTGCTGTGCGCGATCGCGTTCGCCGCCGCCGTCCTCGTCGGCACACTGCTCGGCGTGCTCGCGGCCCGCCGCCCGGGCTCCTGGACCGACCGGGCCGTCACCTCGCTCGCGTACGTGCTGGAGGCCGCGCCGGTCTTCTGGATCGCCCTGCTCGCCGTCTGGCTGTTCGCCCTCCAGTGGGGCGTACTCCCGGCCGGCGGACTCACCGACACGGGCAGTGAGCACGTCACCGCCGGGCAGGTCGCGAGCCACCTCGTCCTGCCCGCGGGCGTTCTCGCCCTGTCCCAGGTGCCCTGGTTCGCGCTGTACGTGCGCCAGGGCGTCGCCGACGCGCTGGCCGAGGACCCGGTGCGCGGGGCACGTGCCCGAGGACTGGACGAACGCACCGTGCTGCTCGGTCACGCGCTGCGCTCCGGACTGCTGCCCGTCCTCACACTGATCGGCTCGCGCGTCCCCGAGCTCATCACCGGAGCCCTGCTGGTGGAGAGCGTCTTCAGCTGGCCCGGCATCGCCGCGGCCACCGTGGAGGCGGCCACCGCCGTGGACTTCCCGCTGCTCGCCGCCCTGACCACCCTCGCCACCGCCGCCGTCCTCGCCGGAAACCTGCTCGCCGACCTCCTGTACGGCCTGATCGACCCGAGAGTGAACCTCAGTGAAATGTGACTGTCATGGCTGAGGCCGAAGCCGCGCCCCGGTGGCGGTCGTACGGCACCGCCCGCCGCACGACCCGCACCGTCCGGGTGCGCGTGTCCGCCGCACTGCTGACCGCGACCGTCCTCGCCGTCCTGCTCGTCCCGCCGCTCGTCCAGCTCGACCAGCAGGCCGTCGACCTGGCCGCCAAGCTGCGACCCCCCTCCTGGGAGCACCCCTTCGGCACCGACGACGTCGGCCGCGACCTGCTGCTGCGCTGCGTCTACGGGCTGCGGGTCTCCCTGCTCGTCGGCGTCGCGGCGGCCCTCACGGCAACCGTGATCGGCACCGCCGTCGGCGGCGCCGCCGGGGCCCTGGGCGGCGGGGTCGACCGCGCCGTCATGCGGCTGGTCGACATGTTCTCGTCCGTGCCGCACCTGCTGCTCGGCATCTTCGTCGTCGCCATGTTCCGGCCCGGCGTCTGGCCCGTGGTGATCTCGGTCGCCCTCACCCACTGGCTGTCGACGGCACGGATCGTCCGCGCGGAGGTCCTCTCCCTGCGCTCGCGCCCCTACATCGACGCGGCCGTCTCCGGCGGCGCCTCCCGGTGGCGGGTGGTGATGCGGCATCTGCTCCCCGGCGTGCTGCCCCAGGCCGCGCTCGCCGCCGTGCTGATGGTGCCGCACGCCATGTGGCACGAGTCGGCGCTGTCCTTCCTCGGGCTCGGCCTGCCCACGCACACGGCGAGCCTCGGCACCCTCATCCAGACGGCCCGGGGCTCGCTGCTCGCCGGCCAGTGGTGGCCGACCCTGTTCCCCGGCCTGTTCATCATCGTCCCGACCCTGGCCATCGCCGGTCTCGCCGGGGCCTGGCGGGAGCGGATCAACCCGCGCCGACGATCGGAGCTGATGCTGTGACCCGGCGAGACCCCGTGCTGTCGGTGCGCGGACTGTCGGTGCGCTTCCTCATGCCGGGCGGGCGCCGCATCGCCGCCGTCACCGACGCGCACTTCGACGTGGCGCCCGGCGAGTGCCTGGCCCTGATCGGCGAGAGCGGCTGCGGCAAGTCCGTCCTCGCCTCCGCTCTGCTGGGCCTCCTGCCCGCCAACGCCCGGGTCGCCGGACAGGCCCGCCTCGGCGACCTCGACCTCCTCGCGGCCGACGAGCGCACCCTGGCCCGCACGGTGCGCGGGCGACGCATCGGCCTGATACCGCAGAGCCCGGCCGCGCACCTCACACCCGTGCGCACCATCCGCTCCCAGCTGGAGGAGACGGTCGCCCAACTGGCCGGGGTCCGGGGACGCACGGCCCTGCGTCGCGCCGCCGAGGCGGCAGCCGAACGAGCCGCCTTCCCCGCCGACCACCTCGACCGGCATCCGCACGAGCTCTCCGGCGGCCTCGCCCAGCGCGCGGCGACCGCACTGGCCCTGGTCGGTGACGCGCCGCTGCTGCTCGCCGACGAACCCACCACGGGACTCGACCGGGATCTGGTGGACCGCACGGTCGACGAACTGCGACGCCACCTGGGCGCCGGCGACCGCGCGAGCGCCGGCGGACACCGCGCACACGGCACCGGCGACCCCGGGAACGGCACCGCACGAGCCCTGCTGGTGATCACCCACGACCTGGCCGCCGCCGAACGCATCGCCGACCGCGTCGCCGTCATGTACGCGGGCCGCATCGTCGAAGTGGCCGACGCCACCGACTTCTTCGGCACGCCCGGACCCCGCCACCCGTACAGCCGCGGCCTGATCCGCGCCCTGCCCGACCGGGAGTTCCTGCCCATCCCCGGCATGCCGCCCGAACTCGGCGACCTGCCCGACGGCTGCGCCTTCGCCGCCCGCTGCGACCGGGCCACCGGCGTCTGCGCCACACCGCCACGGACGGCCGGGGGAGCCGCCTGCCACCATCCGCACACGTCACGGGAGAACGGTTGCGACGCGACAGCCCAGGAGGACGTCCGTGCTTGAACTGCGCGCCATCACGGCCGGCTACGACCGGCGCGCCCCCGCGGTGCGCAACGCCTCACTGGCGGTCCCGCCCGGCGAAGCGGTCGGCCTGCTGGGCCCCAGCGGCTGCGGTAAGTCCACCCTGGCCCGCGTCGCCGCCCTGCTGCACCGCCCGGACTCCGGCAGCCTGCTCCTCGACGGCACCCCCGTGCGGCACTGGCGCCACCGCGCCCCACGCGCGCTGCGGACGTCCTTCGGTGTCGTGTTCCAGCAGCCGAGACTGGCCGCGGACCCCCGGCTGCGGCTCACGGACCTGATCGCCGAACCGCTGCGTGCGACCGGCCGCCGCGACGAGGCGGCCGACCGGGTCGCCGAACTCGCCGAAACGGTCGGTCTCACCCCCGAGTTGCTGGGCCGCCGCCCGCACGAGGTCAGCGACGGCCAGCTGCAGCGCGCCTGCCTCGCCCGCGCCCTCGTGCTGCGCCCCCGCTGGCTGATCTGCGACGAGATGACGGCGATGCTCGACGCCTCCACGACCGCCGCCCTGGTCGCCGTCGTGGAGGACTACCGCACCGCGACCGGGGCCGGCCTCCTGGCCATCGGCCACGACAGCACCCTCCTGCGGCGCTGGTGCGACCGGATCGTCCACTGGGACACCGTCACGTCCGCCGCGCCGGAGCCTTGCGACGACGCCGCCGCGCGAGGGCGGAAGCAGGCGTCGCGGAAGTCGTAGCCGCCGTAGCCCTGTGGCCGGGGCGTCCGGTTCCTGCCGGAGCCCCGGCCGCGGGGGGCGGCGCTCGGTGCCGGCTGCTTTCCTGCCCGGTGCGTGCCGGAACCGGCTACGGGCCGGTCCGGGGAGTGCGGCGGCGGCCCAGGGCGAGGGCCAGTGCGATCATGCCGAGGCCGAGGAAGAAGTGCAGCCAGTCGTCGGCGGTGTTCACCGGCACGAAGTTGGCGTCGCTGTCGTGTCCGACGATCAGTCCGTAGATCCAGAGCACCAGGTAGATCGCGCCGCCGCCCAGCAGGAAGGCGTACGCGCCCGAGACGGTACGTGCCATCGCCAGGCCGGCGATGCCGAAGGCGAGGTGCACGAGGTTGTGCAGCACGGAGACCTGGAAGATGCCCAGGAGTTTCGCGTTCGATTCGTGCGAGGCGAACTCCATCGTGGAGTAGTCCGTCGTGATGCCCGGGATGAAGCCCAGAATTCCCACGAGGAGGAAAACGGCCCCCACCAGCATGGCGGCCTGCTGGATGGAGGTGCGGGCCGTGGAACGGGAGTGTGTGGTCATGACGGCGAATCCCCTCATGATGGCGGCAGCCATGCGCAGCAGCCGCGCCGTACACACCCGGTCCCCCGATATCGACATGCATATCAATATTCATGCCGAATGTTGATGTTTCGACGCATTCGTGCAGCGGGCCCGGGCCGCGGTCGGCACGGCGGGCCACCCGGCCTCCGGGTGGGAGTGCCAGGGGTACGCCGCACCGATCGCGGGTGGGTGAGCCCCGGACTCAGTACAGTCCGGTCGAGTTCTCCTGGTAGGTGTTGTCGAGGATCTCGCTCAGGAACGTCCCGAAGCCGGTCTCCAGGTGGAGGCCCTGTCCCGGCTCGTAGGTGAACAGGCCGGGGCAGACGCCGCTGTCGAGGCTGCTGTCGACGAACAGCGCGTAGGAGAAACGGTCCGGCTTCGTCCTGTCGTGGCACGTCTGCCGCACCACGCGATGGGCGACCGCGGCCACCGGCGTCGTGGTCGACCGCGTCAGGATCTCCATCGCGCAGCCGAAGTTGACGATGAACGTGCCGGGGATCGGGTCGATGGGATACCAGTCGCCGTGCCGGTCCACCTCCAGGCCCGGCTCGGTCGAGCGCAGGACCGTCACCCAGCCCGAGTCCTTGTGGATGTTCAGCCCGCGCGCGGCCACCTCGGGCCGGAAGTGGTTGAACGTGAGCGTGTGGGTGCCCTGCGGCGTGAGGCTGTGCCCGGTCGCCTCGTCCCACAGGTCACGCGGCAGGTCGAGATGCGTGAGCACCGCTCGCTGGATGTCCAGCGCGAAGTCGCGCATGGCCTCGGCCTGCCGCACAAGCGCGGCCGGGTACACCCGCTCCCACCAGGCGCTTTCCAGGAAGAACTGCTCTGTCTGGTCGGCGTCGCGACAGAAGTAGCCCTGATGCGGGCCCAGCTCTTCCGCCGTCCACCGCCGGTAGCCCAGGTACGGGTCCGCGTCCTCACTCCCGCCGGGAAGGTAGAAAGCGCGGGCGAACCGGTCGCCGGCGGACAGGTCCATGCCATCGGGCTGCCTCACGTAGAAGAAGCCGTCCTCCAGCGCGCGTCGCAGACCGTCCTCGGCCGTGAAGACGAGGCCGCCGTCTCGCAGCTCCGCCAGTTGCCACCCCTGTCGCGCAGCGGTCCGCGTGTGCTCCCACGCCGTACTCATACGCGGGAGTGGAACTCGTAGCCGAGCTTGCCGGCCTTCTCCACCGAGAACTCCCGGAAGCCCTGGAACTCCCGCAGCCGCCCTTCGGTGTCGTACTGGTAGAGCGGCATGTCGTACCGAGGGCCCATGTAGATCGTGAACGAGGAACGGTCCGGAGCGCCGGCGTCGGGCCGCAGTTCGGGCACGCGGTGGTAGACGGCGGTCACCGGGCGCGGCAGCTTCCTGGTCAGGACGCGGAAGGCGTCGCCGAGGTTGACGGTGAAGTGCCCCGCGCGCTCGCGGACGGGCAGCCAGCGGCCCTCGTGCAGGATCTCGTAGCCGGGCTGGTCGGTGCAGATCGTGGTGATGAACCCGCTGTCGGAGTGCTCGACGATCCCGGCGCGGTCGCTCAGGCCCGCCCGGTAGTGGTTGACCGTGGTGTAGCACAGGCCCGTGTCCTGGCGGGCGCCGCCGGTGACGAGGTCACGGTCCTTCTCGGGTACGCCGGCCGCGTCGAAGACGCCGTAGAGGGTCTCCAGCGTCAGCTTCTTCATCCGCTCGAGCACGGCCGTCACCTCGTCGGGCAGGTACCGCTGCCACAGGTGGCTCTCCAGCTGCAGCTGTTCCACCTGGTCCGGCCGGTCCTCGTAGCCCAGCTTGGACTCGGGATGACCGTGCTCGCGGTGACCGCGGTGACGGTCGGTCGGATCGTCACCGGCGGGCCGGTAGAAACTCCGGCAGAAGGCCAGGCCCGCGCTCACGTCGAGGTCATCGGGAACGGCCAGGTTGAACGCGCCGAGGGCGAGCGCCCGGTCGGCGTCGTCGGCCGAGGCGAACCGCAGTCCGCCGGTCTCCACCGCCGCCGCGGGGAGGGTGAGGTGGGCTTCTTCCTCAACGACACGTGTCGTCATGGTGGGACTCTCCCGTCGTGGTTGGTCACTGCTGCTCCGGCCGGGCGCGCTCACAGCGCACCGTTGTTGTCGTACGTCCGGCTCACCTCCTGCGCGGCGAACTCCGCGACCGACTGCACGGGGCGCGCCGTGCCGTTCTCCAGGCGGTAGACGGTGCCGTCGAGATCGGAGTCCAGGAAGGCCACGTACGAGGTCCGGTCCGACCGGCCGGCGTCCCGCTCGGTGGCGACCACGCCGTGCACGTTGGCGCGCACGGGCGTGGGCAGGGCCGCCGTCAGTACCTCGAGGGAGCTGCCGAAGTTCACGATGAAGTGCCCCGGCACGGGATTGATGGCACCCAGCCGCCCCTCGACGAGCGCCAGCAGACCGGGTTCGACGGACCGGAGCACGGTCACCCACCCCGAGTCGCGGTGGAACTTGCAGCCTCGGGTGGCCTTGTGCGAACGGAAGTGGTTGAACGCGAGCATCTGGTGGCCGTGGTGGTCGGTGAGCCCGCCCGAGATCGTGCCCCACAGCCGCGGGGGGATGTCCAGGTGGCGGAAGACCGCCCGCAGGACGGCGACACCGAGGCCGGTCATGCCGCGCCCGAGTTCGGCGACCTCGGCGGGCAGGAGTCCCCAGTTCGCCTTCTCGACGTAGAAGTTCTCCCACTGGTCGTGCTCGCGGTCGAAGTAGCCCTGGTAGGCGCCGGGTACGTCGACGTCGCGGAAACCCCGGTAGCGGTCGAGGCGGTCGCCGACCGGGTCCTCGTGGAAGTGCGCGGCGAACCGGTCGCCGGGCTCGGTGTCGAGGCCGTCGGGGACGCGCAGCAGGAAGAAGCCCTGAGTCAGGGCCCGCTCGAACCCGCCCTCGCGGTCGAAGACCAGGCGCTCGCCGTCGAGCCGTGAGCGTTCCAGCTCGACCGGCGGATGCGCGGCGAGGGCCTCCCGCTCGCGGGGCATCGGGGGCAGGGCGACCGGTGCCCTGGCGGTCACGGGGTTGAAGGTCGTCATCGCTTCGGCTCCCTCGGTGTGCCGGTGTCGCGGTGGATCGTGATCGTTCCGGGGCAGGCGGGACGGGGCATGGACGCGTGACGCCGCAGCCGGAGGTCGACGCCCCGCGTGCTGACGGTGTAGTGGCCGTACAGCTCCGACAGGACGATTGACTGCATCCGCACGGAGAACAGGCGGCCGGGACACTTACGCGGATTCCGCTCGGCGTTGATCATGCTGAACGAGTTGATCTCGTAGCGGCCACGCGACAGCAGGGACGAGACGGTTTCGCGCTCGGAGCGGACGATGGCCTCGATGTTGGCCGGCGCGAAGCGGCACGGCTCCGGGAAGACCGCCGGGTCACGGTTGGCCTGCCGCCGGTCCAGCCACAGCATGGTGCCCGGCGGGACGGTCACCGCAACCCCTCGGTGGTTCAGGGTGAAGGCCTCGGTCGTGCGGCGCCACAGGGCGCTGGGGTTGCTGCCGCCCAGTCGTACGGCCTCCAGGACCGCGAGGTCGGCGACGGTGGGGGAGCCCGCGCGCGGACACCGGCCGTCCTTCCCGCCGGCCCGTGCCTCCGCCGTGAGTGCTGCCTTGACCTGCGGGTCGCTCTCCACGTAACCCAGCGCCCACATCAGGCTCAGTGCCGTGGTGTCGTACGTCGCCACGATGATCGTGCCGAGTTCCTTGATCCGCGCCGTGTCCAGTGCGGCGACACTGCGGCGCGTGAACGGCAGTTCCCACAGCGCGAAGTAGCGGCGGATCAGGTTGGCGGCGGGTGCCTCGGCCAGGGCCTCGAAGTTGGCCGTCAACAGGTCGCGGACGAACGGCACGATGACGTCGAACTCCCGCATGGCCCCCGGGTTGTCGTTGCTGATGACGTCCGAGGCGAGGTCGAAGAAGCCGCGGACCACACGGCCGTACTCCGCGGAGTCGAGGTATTCCGGCAGAGGCCGTTGCGTGAGGTCGAGGACGCCGGGGATCACGCTGTCCACGTACGCGGTCAGGGTCAGCGTGAAGTCGTCGAGCGGGACTTCCCGCCCCGCGACAAGCCGCAGGTGGTCCGCCGTGTGCCGGCGGACGTCCGGCTCCAGGCGTGCGACGAACTTGGCGCTGCCCAGGGAGCGTTCGACCGCGGCCCGTTTCGACGGGCGGTCCGGGTGGTCGTGGGGCATGGATCCCATGAAGTCGCCGAACAGCGCGCGGTTGGCGTCGGTGGAGGGTGCGAGGACGTCCTCGCCGACCAGGGGTGCGTTGGTGATCTGGTACAGGCCGAGCCGGGGCCCCATCCAGAACGTGCACAGACCGCCGTTCTCCTCGGCGAGGGCGCTGATGCCGGAGGCACGGAAGTAGTGCGAGGCGGATTCGCCGCGCACCACGGTCGCCTCGTGGAACGCCGGGGCGTGGCCGTGACGCCGGCTCGGGCCCGGATGGTGCGCGATCACTCCCGGGAAGGGCGCCCGGGGCCACTGCGGCAGGGCCACCGCCGTGTCCCGGAGCACGGCACGGCGGCCGTCGGCCGAGGTCGTCACGACGGCTCCCCCCTGCCCGCGCCGACGGACCGGGCGATTCCGAAATCGGTGTGCCGGTCGGACCAGGTCTGTGCGTTGAACTCCCGCAGGAAATCCGCCGAGCTGCGCACCGCTGCCGCGGTGCCGTCCGGACGGAC
This sequence comes from Streptomyces sp. DH24, assembly GCF_029813775.1. GTDB lineage: Bacteria > Actinomycetota > Actinomycetes > Streptomycetales > Streptomycetaceae > Streptomyces. Next base: position 15,430 of record NZ_JARVKW010000035.1, read on the forward strand.
CTGGTAGAGGTCCCCGGTGGCCGGCGGGTTGGCGAAGGCCGCGAAGGAGAAGCGGTCGGCCGCGCCGGGCGCGGGCGTACACCGCCGGACCTGATGGAGGATGGCGCGCACCGGTCGGGCCAGCTCCGCGGTGAGCAGTTCGAAGGCGCCGCCGAAGTTCACCACGAAGTGGCCGGGCACGGGGTCGACGGGCACCCAGGCGCCGTCGACCGACGCTTCCAGGCCCGGCTCCTCGTTGTAGAGGACGGTCACGAAGCCGGTGTCCTTGTGCGGCGCGCAGCCCAGTTGGGCCCGCTCGGAGCGGTAGTGGTTCGCCGCGAACCAGTGGGTGCCCCGCCCCTCGACGGCTCCGCCGGTGATCTCGCTCCACAGCGCCGGGGCGATGCCCAGCTCGGCCATGGCGCAGCGCAGCACCAGCAGCGTCAGCTCGCTCATCCGCTCGGTCATGGCCATGAGCTCCGGAGAAAAGTGCCGGAGCCGTCCGGGGCCGTCGATGAGTACGTGCTCGGTCTGGAAGTGCTCCCGGTCGAAGTAGACGCCCTCCAGCGCCCGGAAACCGCGGTAGGGCCGGGTCGCCTCGGGGCCGTCGTCGGGGGCGCGGTAGAACTCGCGGCACAGGGTGATGCCGGGCCCGGGGTCGAATCCGTCGGGTAGGGCGAGCAGGAAGCAGCCGTCCTGCAACGCCCTGGGCAGGCCGCCGTCGGTGTCGAACGCGAGGCCCCCGTGCTGCACGGACGCGCGCTGGAGGGTCATGGTCCCCGTGCTCATGGGCGACGGCCTTCCGCCGGGGGGCCGGCCGGAGCCGGTGCGTGCGGGGCCTCGGTGCCGGCGTAGATCTCGTGGTCGTTCTCGTCGATGAGTTCCCGTGAGCCGCAGACGCGTTCCAGGCCGACGCCCCGGACGTAGCGGTAGATGCCCTGGTCCTGGCCGGGCAGGCAGCCGCTGGAGCTGAAGTGCCCGTAGCTGGAGCGGTCTTCCCGCTGACGCGCGACGCGGTGCATGATCGCCGCGACGGGCGTGCCGCTGTCGGCGGTGAGGATTTCCATGGAGAGCCCGAAGTTGACGATGAAGCAGTCCGGGTCCGCCGGCACGACCTCCCAGTGGTCGCCGCGGGCGACCTCCAGGCCCGGTGCGGTGGTCCGCAGGACGGTGAGGAAGCCGTCGTCCTTGTGGGAGCTGAGGCCGATGTCCTCGTGCGTGGGCCGGTAGTGGTTGAACGTCAGGTGGTAGGAGCCCGCAGACCTGAAGCAGCCGCCGGTGGCCCGCGCCCAGTCCTGTTCGGGTATCCCCACATGAGCGAGGACGGAGCACAGCACCTGCTGCGAGAGCCGGGTGAGCGCCTCGCCGAGCGCGGCGATCTCCGGCGGATAGTCGGTGGCCCAGAAACGCCGTTCCAGGAGGAACTGCTCGATCTGGTTGATCCGCTGGTGGAAGCCGAGCAGCGGGTCGCCGAAGTGGTCGCTGCCGATGTCGCGGAACCGGCCGTACGGGGCGGCGGACGGCCCGCGGTAGAACTGCCGGGCGAACGCGTCACCCGCCGACAGGTCCAGCTCGGCGGGGATCTCCAGGAAGAAGACCCCGTCACGCAGGGCCCGGTCACGTGCACCGGAATCCATGAAGGACAGCTCACCGGCCGAAATCCGGGCCTTTTCGAGGTGTGCTTCACCGAGAGCGGGCTGGTCAGGGGAGCGCTTGGCGTAGACGTCCCGGTATATCTGTCCCCGACGTATCTCGGGGGTCAGGGTGCGAGGCGTGGATTCCATGCTCACCGGCCTTTCAGGTGGAGGGAGACGACGATGAGGTCACGTAACTCTTCGGGTGCGCCCGGATGTTCTCCTCTGGCTATCTCGGACAGGGTGCTGAAGGACCCGGGATACACCATGACCGGAAGCCCTTGCCGTTTGAGGCAGGCGAAGACGGCGAACTCCTCCAGGAAGTACTCGCTGGACATCCTGATGCGCCTTTCCCATTCGGTTTCACTGATCCCGTGGGAATGTTTTCGGTGATAGGCGCGGCCGAACGACTCGACCGACGAGCGGAACACCTCGTCCTTCACGAAGAAGGTCCGCAACTCGTCGTAGAACGCGGCGCACTCGTCACCTTCCTGGACGTCACTGCAGTTCAGAAAGGTGAACGCGGTGGCGTCGCCGTACTCGTCGAACACCGTTCGCTCGTTCTCCAGGAACTGCCGGCCGAGCTCGAGGGCTCGTTCCCGGGCTTCCTCGGCTGCCATCCCGCGTGTCGATTCCAGCGTGAGCCGGTGGATGCTGTCGCCGACGAGCACGGTGCAGCGAGCGAACCTTCTGGAGATCCACTTGACCATGCTCGTGAGTTTCGCGGTGGTGAAGTTGCTGTTTTCCAGACTGACGCCGAGGAAGCAGGTGTCATGTTGCTCGAACGTGGTCCTGCTCGTTGCCGGAGAGACCGAAGCTATTTCCGCCTTGTAGCGGGTCCTGCGAGTCGGCTCCAGTTGCCGACGGGGAGAAGACACCGCTTGCGCGTCCAACGCCATTGCATCCCCCTGAGTTCGTCGCGAAGTGCAGGGAATTATGTGTTCTCGGCTCCTTGCGGGGCGTGACGCGCAGCCCAATACGGCTCCGAGAAGGCATGACTTGAAAACCTTCGAAGGTCGTCCTCGAAGGTCACGTCGAATAGGTAGCAGCAGGACGATGGAGCAGCCAATGGCAGGGGCACTGAATTCGGCCCGACGGGGGAGTGGCCGTCCTTTTCCCGCAGGACGCGCAGGTCACGACGGGTACCGGGACCCGGACGCGGTGGGGCGGGTGGTCAGGGTTCGGCCCGCTTGCCCCACGGGCCGCGCGGGCAGGCGACGCTGTCCAGTGCCAGGTGCATGTGACGGCCTCTGTACTGGGCTTTTGCCGTCCGGGCGCCGGACACGCGGCGCCACCCCTCCGAGCCGCTGGGTGCACCCGGAGCGCGGAGCGCGAGCAGGCCGGCACACATCAGGTAATGGCCGGATTCACTTTTATGGAACGGGGCGTCCGCATTGACTTCCGCGGCCGCCGGGGCGGGGCTTGGCAAGCGGTTCTGCCTCCGTTAGGCTGGCGCAGCCGCTCGGCAGACAGCGGACCTGTGCATTCGGTCCCCACGATGCGGCGTTCCCCGGCGGTTCTGCGGACAGCTCCGCTCCTTGTGAACCCCGTGCCCTCACCTCTCTTCGAGCGGCGGCAGCCCTGCGCCAGGGCTGCCCTTCGGCCGCACCTTCCCCCTCCGTCATCAGCACCTCGACCGTCGCACAGCCGTGCGGCGGTGTTCCCGACGATGCTGCCGTCGCAGCGCGAGGAAGGAGTCCGGGGCCGTAGTGACACCGACACTCACCCCCCGACAGTGGGTCCTGCCGGCGATGTCCGTGGGCGTGTTCTGCATCCAGCTCGACTCGTTCGCCCTGAACCTGGCCCTGCCGCGGATCGGTCGCGACCTCCACGCCGGAGGCGACGGCCTGCAGTGGGTGGTCAGCGCGTACCTGCTGTCCACGGGGACGCTGATGCTGGGCGCGGGGCGCCTCGGCGACCTGTTCGGGCGGCGCCGGCTGCTGGTCATGGGCTTCGCCCTGTTCGGTGCGTCGTCCCTGCTGTGCGCCCTGGCCCCGGCACTGCCCGTCCTGGTCGGCGCCCGGGTGGCCCAGGGGGCGGGCGCCGCGATGATCATGCCGGTGGGCCTGTCCCTGCTGACCAACGCCTACCCGGGCGAACTGCGGGGCCGCGCCACCGGCTGGGTGCTGGGCATCGGGGGCATCGCCACCGCCTGCGGCCCGTTCATCGGGGGCGCCCTCACCGAGGCGGTGTCCTGGCGGGCGGTGTTCTGGCTCAACGTCCCCCTTGCCGCGCTCGGCGCGGTATGGGCCTCGTGGACCGCCGAGAGCCGTGACACCAGCGCGCACCGCAGGGTCGACTGGCGCGGACTGTTCACCATCACGGCCGCGCTCGCGGTCCTCGCTGTCGTCGTCGACCGCGGCCGGTACTGGCAGTGGCCCGTCGGCCTGGCGGGGCTTGGTGTCGTGGCGGTGCTGCTGACCTGGTTCGTACGCCACGAACGGGTGGCGGCGAGCCCGCTGGTCGAGCTCACCCTGTTCCGCAACAGGCCCTACGTGGCACTGACGCTCGCCGGAGCGGTGGCCAACACCGCGACCGTCATGTTCCTGTTCGTCGTTCCCCTGACCCTCCAGGGGCAGTGGGACCTGCCGGTCGCCGTGGCCGGCACCGCCTTCCTCGCCCCCGCGCTGACCATGGCGCTCGCCGGTCCGCTCGCCGGCCGTGTGACCCAGCGGGCCGCGGTGCGCGTGATGACCGGCTGCCTCGGTGTGGGCGCCGTCGTCCTGGCCTGCCTCGCCCACGCCCCCTCGCTCGCGGTGTACCTGGTCGTGGCCACCGCGGGCGGGGTGGTCCTCGGCATGGCCAACTCGCTGACCCTCATCGCGACCCAGGGGGTGATCAGGGCGGAGCGGGCCGGGGAGGCGTCCGGGGTCACCAAGACGGTCATCACCGTGGCGGCCGGTCTCGGTGTCGCCCTGGCCGGGGCGGTCGCGGACCGGTCCCGCGGCGTCGGCGCGGATGGGGCCTCCGACCAGGCACTGCACCTCACCGCACTGGGATGCCTGGCCGCCTGGGGCGTCCTCGCCGTGTGGTCCGGGAGACGCGGGCGACCGCGACGCGGGTCCCGTCCCGTCGACCACAGGGCCGGACATGGGTAGCCACCGTGCCGGCGTTCGCGGGAGCCGACGTTCGCGTGTCCCGGGCGACATGGCGTTTCCGCACGCGGTGCCCGCCGTCGCACGCCTGCCCGCACCACCGCGCCCGCGCGGGCGGAAGGCGTAGGGTCCCGCCCCATGGAACCACTGGCTTGTGCACCGTCGACATCGGGCACCGGACGCCGGGCCCGTGACCTCGGCATCGTCGTCGGGCGCGGCGCCACCGGGCCCTGCAACGCGATCACCGACGTGCCGGGCGTCCGCGTCGGCCACGCCACCGTCCGCCGGCCGCCCGGCGTGCACAGCGGAGTCACCGCCGTCGTGCCCGACGGCGTCGGCCCCGACGCACCGCTGCCCGCGGGCGTTTTCACGGGCAACGGCTACGGCAAACTCATCGGCACGACCCAGCTCACCGAACTCGGCGCGCTGGAAACCCCGTTGCTGCTCACCTCCACCCTGTCCGCCTTCCGCGTCGCCGACGCCCTCGTCGGCTGGATGCTCGAACGGCCCGGGTGCGACGAGGTGTTGAGCCTCAACCCCGTCGTGGGGGAGTGCAACGACGGCTACCTGTCCGACATCCGGGCACGGCCCGTCCACGAGGAGCACGTCCGGGCCGCCCTCGACGGAGCCGCGGGCGGCCCGGTGGCCGAGGGCTGCGTCGGCGCGGGAACCGGCACCGTTGCCCTGGGCTTCAAGGCCGGCATCGGTACCGCCTCACGCACCCTGGACCTGGGAGGGACGCACCGTACGGCGGGCGTCCTGGTGCAGGCGAACTTCGGTGGCGTCCTGCGCGTGCTGGGCCGTACTGTCACGCCGGGGTCCGTGGGCCTCGGCGCCGATGATCCGGCGCCGGCCGCGGAGACCGGCTCCTGCATGATCGCGGTGGCCACCGACGCTCCGCTGGACGCCCGGCAGTTGACCCGTCTCGCGCGGCGCGCGGTGTTCGCCCTGGCCCGCACGGGCGCGGCCTACAGTCACGGCAGCGGTGACTACGCCGTGGCCTTCGGTACCCGACCGGGCGGCACACCTGTGCCCGACGCCGAACTGGGGCCGCTCTTCGAAGCGGTCCTGGACGGGGTCGAGGAGGCGGTGCTCAACTCCCTTCTGGCCGCGACGACGACCACTGGCATCCGCGGCCGGACGGCAGTGGCCCTCCCGGCGGACGCCCTGCTCGCCGCCCTCGCCGCGCCGGCGGAACCCTCTGCGCTCTCGGCACCCTCTGCGCCCTCAGTGCCGTCGGCACCCGAAGGCCCGCCGCGACCGGGCGGCGGTCCAGCCACTTTGTCCTGAGTGAAGAGAAAGTGACGAGATCTTGTGTCGAACGGGTTACGGAGCTCAACAAAGCCCGCTAACTTCCTTGAAATGAACCGGTCATAGAGCTGGCCGACCGGTCTCGACGGCGCGACGGCGCGCGCCCGCAACCCCGGCAGGCCGGTGCGGTCTGCCGTCATCCCACCCCACATCTGGGAGACCTCTGTGCGCACGAGACCGCTCAGACACAGACGTGCCCGTCTCTTACTGACCGCCGTGGCCTGCGCCGCCGGCTGTCTGCTGCCGGTGTCCCCGGCCACCGCCGCGCCCGACGACCCGGGCGGCAGGGCCGAGGCACTCGCCGACCCCGAGTTCCAACAGGTCACGCTCGCCAAGGGCGTGGCCGAGACGGGCGAGCCCATGACGCTCGCGGTGCTGCCGGACCGCTCGGTCCTGCACACCTCCCGCGACGGCACCCTGCGGCTGACCAACGCCGCGGGAAACACCACCGTGGCCGGCAAGCTGGACGTCTACAGCCACGACGAGGAGGGCCTGCAGGGCGTCGCCGTGGATCCGGGCTTCGCGTCCAACCGGCACGTCTTCCTCTACTACGCACCCAAGCTCAGCACACCGGGCGGTGACGCCCCGGCGGACGGCACGGCCGCCGACTTCGCCCCGTTCGACGGCGTCAACCGGCTGTCCCGGTTCGTCCTCAGGACGGACGGCACCCTGGACCTCGCCAGCGAGAAGAAGATCCTCGACGTGCCGGCCTCCCGCGGCATCTGCTGCCACGTCGGCGGTGACATCGACTTCGACGCGGCGGGCAACCTGTACCTGTCCACCGGCGACGACAGCAACCCCTTCGCCTCGGACGGCTTCACCCCGATCGACGAACGGCCGTCCCGCAACCCCGCCTACGACGCCCAGCGTTCCTCGGGCAACACCAACGACCTGCGCGGCAAGGTCCTGCGGATCAAGGTGAACGCCGACGGCTCGTACTCGATCCCCGGCGGCAACCTCTTCCCGCCCGGCACGGCCAGAACGCGGCCCGAGATCTACGCGATGGGCTTCCGCAACCCGTTCCGGATGAGCGTCGACAAGGCCACCGGCACCGTCCTCCTCGGCGACTACGGCCCGGACTCGGGAACGGCGAACCCCCAGCGGGGCCCCGAGGGCCAGGTCGAGTTCAACCGGATCACCAAGGCGGGCAACTTCGGCTGGCCGTACTGCACCGGCAACAACGACGCCTACACCGACCACGACTTCGCCACCGGCGCCACGGGCGCCAAGTTCAACTGCGCGGCGCCGAAGAACACCTCGCCCAACAACACCGGCCTCACCGACCTGCCGCCCGCCCAGCCGGCCTGGATCCCGTACAACGGCGGCTCGGTCCCCGAGTTCGGCAGCGGCTCGGAGTCACCCATGGGCGGCCCCGTCTACCGCTACGACGCCTCCTCCACCTCCGAGGTGAAGTTTCCGCAGGCCTACGACGGCGACTTCTTCGCCGGGGAGTTCGGCCGCCGGTGGATCAAACGCATCGAGTCCGCCGGCGACGGCACCGTGCAGTCCATCAACTCCTTCCCCTGGAGCGGCACCCAGGTGATGGACATGGCCTTCGGACCGGACGGCGCCCTGTACGTCCTGGACTACGGCACCGGGTACTTCAACGGCGACGAGAACTCCGCCCTGTACCGCATCGAGCACGTCACGGGCGGCCACGCCCCGGTGGCCCAGGCCAGGGCGAGCGTCACCTCCGGCAAGGCGCCGCTGGCCGTCTCGTTCTCCTCGGCGGGCAGTTCCGACGCCGACGGCGACGCCCTCACTCATGCCTGGACCTTCGGCGACGGCGCCACCTCCACCGCCGCCAACCCCTCCCACACGTACACCACCAACGGCCAGTACACCGCCACGCTCAAGGTCACGGACACGACCGGCAAGTCGGCCACCGCGTCCGTGCGGATCACGGTCGGGAACACGGCACCCGAGGTGCGGCTCGACCTGCCCCTGGACGGCAGCATCCACGACTTCGGCGCCACGATCCCGTTCAAGGTGACGGTGACCGACCCCGAGGACGGCACCGTCGACTGCTCCAAGGTGAAGGTCACCTTCATCGTCGGGCACGACAGCCACGGCCACCCGCAGACCTCGGCCACCGGCTGCACCGGCACCCTGCGGACCCTGGCGGACGGAGAACACGATCCCAACGCCAACATCTTCGGGGTCGTCGACGCCGAGTACACCGACAAGGGCGCCAACGGCCAGCCCGCGCTCACCACACACGACCAGCACGTCACACAGCCCAGCCACCGCCAGGCCGAGCACTACGGCGACTCCGCCGGCGTCCAGGTCGTCAGCCACGGCCCCGCGCACGGCGGAAAGACCGTCGGGCACATCGACAACGGCGACTGGATCTCCTTCAAGCCCTACGCCTTGGCCAACGCCACCACGTTCACCGCACGCGTCTCCTCAGCGGGCGCGGGCGGCACGATCGAGGTGCGCGCGGGCTCCCCGACCGGCACCCTGCTCGGCACGGCGACCGTGCCGGTGACCGGCGGCTGGGAGACCTTCCAGGACGTGACCGCCACGCTCGGCAACCAGCCGGCCGGGTCCACCTCTCTCCACCTCGTCTTCAAGGGCGGCAGCGGCTCACTGTTCGACGTCGACGAGTTCTCCTTCACGACCACCGGCGCCGGAAACGGCTCCGGCGAGGTGAAGGGGGTCGGCGGCAAGTGCCTGGACGTCGACGGCGGGCTGTCGGCGGACGGTACGAAGGCGCAGATCTGGACGTGCAACGGGACGGCCGCGCAGCGCTGGTCGGTGCCGGGCGACGGGACGCTGCGGGCGCTGGGCAAGTGCCTGGACGTGTCGGGCGGCGGCAGCGCGGACGGCACGAAGATCCAGCTGTGGACGTGCAACGGTTCGGGGGCGCAGCAGTGGGCGGCCCAGACCGACGGCACGGTCCGCAACCCGCAGTCCGGCAAGTGCCTCGACGCCTCGGGCGGCACGTGGAACGACGGCACGCCCGTTCACCTGTGGACCTGTCACACCGGCCCCAACCAGAAGTGGACCCTGCCGTAGAAAGGAGGCGACCGTACATGCGCACCCAACTGAAAGCGGCCCTCGGCCTGTTCACCGCGGCCGTGCTCTGCCTGGCCCCGCAGGCCGCGGCCCAGCCCGCGGCACCGGAGCAGTCCCCGGCCAAGAGCGGTCAGCCGCGAGCGGTGGCCGACCCGGCGTACAAGATCCTCGTCTTCTCCAAGACGGCCGGCTTCCGGCACTCCTCGATCGACGACGGCATCGCCGCGCTGCGCGACCTCGGCTCGGCGAACAACTTCACCGTCGACGCCACCGAGGACGCCCGGTCCTTCACCTCCGGCAACCTCGCCCAGTACCAGGCGGTCGTCTTCCTGTCGACCACGGGCGACGTGCTCGACGGAGCCCAGCAGACCGCCTTCGAGGGGTACATCCAGGGCGGCGGCGGATACGTCGGCATCCACGCCGCGGCCGACACGGAGTACGACTGGCCCTTCTACGCGGGACTGGCCGGTGCCCTCTTCCACTCGCACCCGGCCGTCCAGTCCGCCACCGTCAAGGTGGAGGACCGGGCCCACGACGCCACCGCCCACCTCGGCGAGACCTGGCAGCGCACCGACGAGTGGTACAACTACCGCACCAACCCGCGCACCACCGCCCACGTCCTGGCCTCGCTGGACGAGTCCAGCTACTCGGGCGGCAACATGTCCGGCGACCATCCGATCGCCTGGTGCAGCGACTACCGGGGCGGGCGGGCCTTCTACACCGGCGGCGGCCACACCGACGAGTCGTACGCCGAGCCGGCCTTCCGCCGGCACCTCCTCGGCGGCATCCGCTGGGCCGCCGGAAGGACCAATGCCGACTGCCGTCCCGAAACCGGTTACACCGCCCTGTTCGACGGCTCGTCCACCACCGGCTGGCGGCAGGCCGGGCCGGGCGGTTTCACCCTCGCCGACGGCACCCTCACCTCCCGGGGCGGGCTCGGCATGCTCTGGTACTCCGCCGAGGAGTTCACCGGCGACTACTCCCTCAAGCTCGACTGGAAGGCGGCCGGGGACGACAACTCCGGGGTCTTCATCGGCTTCCCCGCCTCCGACGACCCGTGGTCGGCGGTGAACAACGGCTACGAGATCCAGATCGACGCCACCGACACGGCCGACCGCACCACGGGAGCCGTCTACGGCTTCCAGTCCGCCGACATCCCCGCACGGGACGCCGCGCTGAACCCGCCGGGGGAGTGGAACACCTACGAACTGCGCGTGACCGGCGAGCGGTTGGAGATCTTCCTCAACGGCCGCAGGATCAACGACTTCACCAACACCGACCCGGCACGAAGCCTGCGACAGGGCCACATCGGCCTCCAGAACCACGGCGACGGCGACGAGGTCGCCTTCCGCGACATCCGCGTCAAGAAGAGCGGCGGCCAGGACCCCGGCCCGCGCACGGGCGAGGTGAAGGGGGTCGGCGGCAAGTGCCTGGACGTCGACGGCGGGGTGACGGCGGACGGTACGGAGGTGCAGATCTGGACGTGCAACGGGACTGCGGCGCAGCGGTGGTCGGTGCCGGGTGACGGCACGTTGCGGGCGCTGGGCAAGTGCCTGGACGTGTCGGGTGGCGGGAGCGCGGACGGTACCCGGGTCCAGTTGTGGACGTGCAATGGTTCGGGTGCTCAGGCGTGGGCGGCCCGGTCCGACGGCACGGTGCGCAATCCGCAGTCCGGCAAGTGCCTTGACGCGTCGGGCGGCACCTGGAGCGACGGCACGCCCGTTCACCTGTGGGCCTGCCACACCGGCCCCAACCAGAAATGGACCCTGCCCTGACGGACCCCCGACGGTGAGCCCGCCGACCGTCGCCTGACGCGCCCCGCTCACCGGCGTGAGCGGGGCGCAACCGCGTCCGGGGAAGGAAATCCGCACCCGCAGCGACAAGGGTGCGGACACGTCGGGTCACGGCGTGGGCCGCCCGTCAGGACCGCGGCGTCTTCTCGCCGTGCACGGCGGTGTATTCGGCTGCGAGCCAAGGGCCGAGGTCGTTGAGGAGCATCCCGAGCACCGCCGGGTCGGCCGACGGGGCACGGCCGACGGACGCGGCGACACGCATCTGCTCGACGCGCTCGGGATAGTAGCGGCCGAAGAGTCCGGCGGACTGGTCGAGGTCGCTGGTCCAGCCGCCCCAGCGGGGCATGATCAGGGTGAACCCCGTACGAACGATGCGACGCCCGACGAGACGGCAGAGGGCCCGGCGTTCCGCGTCCGTGGTGGCTTCGGCCGCCTGGGCGCGCCGGAGTGGAAGCACACGGGCGAGGTCACCGTTGGTCTCCCGCGCGAGCAGCGTCGTGGGCCGGTAGCGGGGGAGCTGGTCCGCGAGGTCGGGGCCCAGCAACGGAGTGCAGAGGCAGGCGATGAAGAACCCGCCGTCATGACGCTCGGCGTCGCTGAGCAGAACGCGCGCACCGGTCAGCAGGATCCCGACGCCGTCGATCTGCGGGAACGCGCGGTCGAGTTCGTCCTCGATGATTCTTGCGTCGGTGCGGTCGGCTTCGGTGGGCTCGCCGTGGAGGGCGAGCTGAAGGTCGAGGTCGGAGACGCCGGGGACGGCGGTGCCACGGGGAACGCTGCCGTAGAGGTAGGCGCTGTGCAGACGCGTTCCGCCGAACGTCTCGGTGATCCGGGCACGGGCGGCATCGACGACGGGGACGAACGCCGCGGCCACGCGGTCCAGTGCACCCTCGCGCGCGATCGTGCCGTCGACGTCCAGCCCTCGCTCGTCCATGGGACCACTGTGCCTTGCGCGGCCGTGTGCCGCTGAGCCCTTTTCCGGGGCCTGGCTGAGCTGCCGGACGCGGAGCCGGCGCACCCTCGCTGTCCGGTGCGGTGCGAGTGGTTTTGTCAGTGGCCGGGCGGGGGTTGGTCGTTGCGTCGGGTGTTGAGCCGGGCGGCCTGGCGCGTGAGGTGGTCGCGTTCGGCGTGGTTGGGTGCTTCGCGGGCCGCTTCGGAGTACAGGCGTGCCGCCGTGGCGAGGTCGCCGTCGCGTTCGTGGAGGTACGCCGCCACGGCGGTGTGGCGGGGCAGGGTGTCGTCCAGGGCTGCGAGTGCGGCCAGACCGGCGCGCGGCCCGTCGGCGTGACCGACGGCCACGACGCGATTGAGCCGGTGGACGGGGCTGCCGGTCAGGCGCACGAGCTCGTCGTACCACTCCACGATCTGCACCCAGTCGGTCTCTTCGGCGGTGGGCGCGTCGGCGTGGAGCGCGGCGATGGCGGCCTGGGCCTGGTACTCGCCGAGCCGGTCGCGGGCGAGGGCCGCCTGCAGGATGGCGACGCCCTCGGCGATGGCCCTGGTGTCCCACCGGCCGCGGTCCTGTTCGGCGAGCGGTACGAGACTGCCGTCGGGCGCGGTGCGCGCGGGCTGCCGGGCGTGGTGCAGCAGCATGAGGGCGAGCAGCCCCGCCACTTCGGGATGGTCGATCCGGGCGGCGAGCTGCCGGGTGAGGCGGATGGCCTCGGCGGCGAGGTCGACGTCGCCCGTGTAGCCCTCGTTGAAGACGAGGTAGAGGACGCGCAGCACCGTGGTGACGTCGCCGCTGTGGTCGAAGCGGACGCCGGAGACGGTGCGCTTGGCGCGGCTGATGCGCTGCGCCATGGTCGCCTCGGGCACCAGGTAGGCCTGGGCGATCTGGCGGGTGGTGAGCCCGCCGACGGCGCGCAGCGTGAGCGCGACCGCGGACGACGGCGTCAGTGACGGGTGGGCGCACAGGAAGTAGAGCTGGAGGGTGTCGTCCACGGCGGGTGCGGGCCCGGGCGCCGGCTCCTCGTCGACGAGGTCCTCGCGCCGGCGGCGGGCGGTGTCCGCGCGGGCCTGGTCGAGGAACTTGCGCCAGGCCACGGTGACCAGCCAGCCCTTCGGGTCCCGTGGCGGGTCGGCGGGCCAGCCGCGGACGGCCTCGACCAGCGCGTCCTGCACGGCGTCCTCGGCCGCCGCGAAGTCGGCTCCGCGGCGGACGAGGATGGCGAGCACGCTGGGTGTGAGGCTGCGGAGCAGGGCCTCGTTCATCTCAGGGATCACGTGAGGGGTCATTCGGTGATGGTGGGCGGCGCGGCCAGGAACGGGCGCACCTCGAGCCACTCGTGGATCGGCTTGCCGCCCGCGCCGGGGGCGGCGGACAGTTCCCCGGCCAGCTCGACGGCACGCTCGTAGCTGTCGACGTCGATCACCATCCAGCCGGCGATGAGGTCCTTGGTCTCGGCGAACGGGCCGTCGGTCACCGGCGGGCGGCCCTCACCGTCGTACCGGACCCACGCGCCCTCGGGGGCGAGCGCCTGCCCGTCGACGAACTCGCCGGTCCCTTCGAGCCGGGTCGCGAAGTCGTGCATGTACTGCATGTGGGCCGAGATCTCCTCCGGCTTCCACTGGTCCATGGGCACGTCGTTGACCGGTGCGGGGGCGCCACGGTAGTGCTTGAGCAGCAGGTACTTGGCCATGGTGTGTCTCCTCGGTGCGGGTGCGGCCCATTGTGGTCGCGTTCACTGCTGGGACGGAGCGGGGCACGGGTTCTCGACACCACCGAGGATGTTTTTTTCGGGCTCTCGCGGACTGCCCGTCCATGCGGCACGCGGGGGCAGACGCGACGGCCCTCATTCGCAGACGCGGTCGCGGGCGGGCAGTCCGTACGCCGCAGAGGGCCCAGGTCCCGCCGGAGTCCTCGTCCGGCGGGACCTGGGCCCTCTCCGGCACCGTGGGCGCTCAACGCCCGGCACCGGACTTCAGCGGCTCGGCTGCCGTCAGCAGTAGTTGTCGACGCCGCCGGTCTCGTCACCCTTGAGCAGGCCGCCCCAGATCCAGGCGTTGCTGGAGAGCTTGACCCACTTGTCGTGGGCGACGCCGTTGGCGTTGACCCAGCCGCCGTGCTTCCAGCAGAGGCCGTACGAAACGAATCCCGCGCCCACGGTGTAGTTGATCCCGTACTCCGTGGACGGTCCGTACCTGACGTTCCCGTTGATCCACGTCTCCACCCAGCCGCTCTGGATGCCCACGCTCCGGGCCTGCGGCGCGGCGGCCGGTCCGGAGTCCGCGGCCACGGCGGAGGCCGTCGTGCCCGTGACCGCCAGCACTCCCGCCCCGATCGCCGTCGCCAACCTTGTCATGGCCCGCTGACGCTTGATGCGCATGTGTTCCCCTCCGCATGACGTTTCGGGCTGCACCCGAACGGGCTCGCCCCCACGTCGTCCACCGTTGCAGGCCGACGCCCACCACTCCAGCTTTTCGAAATGCCTCGAAAGGCGCCGCGGACGCACCAGACCGGCCGTGCCGGCAGGCAAACGGGACACGAGCCGGACTTCACCTCATTCGCCACTGCGCCGGCGGGCGGACGGGGCCGGTTCGGCCTGCTCTCGCCGGCGCGGACGGCTCACCGTGATTCCGCGCCGCCGGGAGCGCCCGAACCGCGCCGGGACGGTCAGCGGTTGAGGACGTCACGGATCTGCGCCTGCGTCAGCCCTCCCCAGCCGATGCCGGCGAGGGTGCGTCCGCTGGTGCGGTAGTCCACGTGAGAGAGCGTCGAGGCCAGGCCGATCACCGCGTCCGTCATGGGTGTGGGACAGCCGGCCCTGCGGGCGAGCTCCGTCATCGGCACCAGCGTCGAGGACACGTCCTCGTGCAGGAACCGGTGGTCGAGTGAGGTCGGCGCGGTGATGCTGCTGTACGGAGCGACGCTGCGCATGGCGTCGAGAACCGTCTCGCCTTCGCATCCGTAGTACATGTCCAGCAACTCGGCGACAGGTGGCACCGGCGCGTCGTACGCCTCACCGACCTGCTGGAATTCCCTCGCGGCCTGCTCCAGCAGGACCACGGTCCGCTCCGAGAGCCCTTCACGGTAGAACAACAGTTCCTCGCCGCGGTCGATCCGGCTGATGTTGGCCAGCGTGATGGAAGCGTGGGCGACGGCACCGAAGTCGGTGAGCCCGCGCTGGACGACGTTCCGCCCCGGGCTGCAGGCCGGGGAACAGGCTCTGGAGGCGGTCGGCGTGCCGCTTGGTGACGGCGCTGCGTGTGCCGGCGAAGAGGTTCCACTGCTTCACGCCGTGGACGGTGACCCCGTGGTCCTCCCAGGGCCGCGCGGCGAACAGGGCGTCGGTCTCCAGCACGTCGACGTCGAACGTCCCGTGTCGTTCGAGGACATGGGCGAACTCGATGCTGCCGCAGAGTTTGCCGGAGAAGAGCACCACGGTGTGTCCGGAGCCCAGGTACGGGGCGAGCCGGGCTGCGACGGCCGGGTACGCGGTGGTCACCGTGGCGACGAAGATCACCGGGCAGCGCCGGGCCAGTTCACGGGGATCGCTGCCCACCGCGGCGAGCGGCAGCTCTCCTTCGAGGACCCCACGAGCGTGGATGCGGCGGCTTCGAGCGATGCCTGCGACTCTGCCGGGGTTTCTGGTGCATAAGTACACTGCCTCGCCACGTGCGGCCAGATGGGCGGCAAGGGCCAGGCCTTCGCCGCCGGCGCCGAGAACTCCGACCCCCGAGGGCCTGCACTGCTTGGACATCCGGTTCCCCTCCACGCGGATGGACCGTGGCTTCAACTGGTCAGCTGGTGCGTGGCCTCAGCATGGTCGGCCGGTGGGCCACGGTCGACCCCCGAGCAGGCACGCCGACCGCGCCCGTCGAGAGGGCGCCCAGGCGTCCTGCCCGTTCGGTGACATCCCGCCGCGTCGGCCGTGCCAAGGGCCACCCTCACCTGCGCCGTCCGGGCAGGCAGGTCCTCGGCGACGCCGGCCGTCCCGGCACCGCCGCGCGCCCAGGCGACCCCGGCCCGGTGAACCCGGCGACACAAGCCGGTGTACCCGGGGGCCCCGGCCCTCAGAACCGGGGCCCACCCGCCGAACGGCCGGGGGACAAACCCGGTCCCCGCGCAGGCGGATCCACGGCCCGCACGGAAGACACGGGCCGGGGCGTCAGAGGCCGAACTCCTGGGCGGACAGGCCCAGAACCGAACACGCCTCGCGAAGGACCTGTTCCTCGGCGGGCGCGACGTAACCGTCGGCGCCCGCGACGACGAAGCCCGTCTGCACGACCGCCCGGGCCTCGGTGGGCTTCTTCGCGGCCTTGGCGATCTCCTGCAGCGCCTCCGCCTTGCCCTGCTGGAAGTTGAGCGCCAGTTGGTCGACGTGCTTGTTGAAGCGCTGCCGCAGCTGGTCCGGCGGGAAGTTCTGAAGGACGTCGTTGTTCAGGAGCAACGACTCCACGTGCTGCCGCTCGGCCGGGTCGACCTGTCCGTCGGCAGCGGCGACCAGGGCGCACATGGCCATGCTGGCGTCCCGGTAGGTGCCGCTCTTCAACTCCGTTTTCAGGGAGGTGAGCTGTGATTTCAGGGCACTCACCAGCTGGGCCTTGGACCCTCCCGACGCCCCCGCCGCCGGGCGCCCGTGAGCCACCGCTCCCGGGTGCCCCGGCCCGCCCGAGCCCCGCGCGCCCTGCGCCTGCTGCTGCAGACCCTTGGCCTGGTCCTTGATCCGGTCCCACATCGCCATTCGCGCACCCTCGGCTTCAGCCCGTCGATTCCCTGCACGCACATCTCGCACGTCTCTCCTGAAACGCCCCCCGGCGCCGGGAAGTTCCGGGCCGTGGGACCGAGATGCGCGGGACGCCGGTGCGTGCTGACCGTCAGGATCCGCTCCCCCTCTTGTGCAACGTTGATACATCGTTGTAAAAGAGGGCTCTCGCTCTCCCTCGCTCCCACGTTTCGCAGGAGGCCACATGGCCGGTCAGCGCGCATCCACCGGCAGGGGCACTCACCTGCTGCTCGCCGGAGCGGCCATCGCGGGCATGGTCGCGGTCCTCGGCGCGGTGCCCGGCACTGCGGCCGGTGCCGGACAGCCCGTGCCCGGCACCTTCGTCAACCCCGTCTCCCGGGGAATGGCCGACACCTTCGCGGACCCGTCGGTCGTCCGAGGAGACGACGGCTACTGGTACGCCTTCGGCACCTCGGACCCGCTGCACAGCGGAGAGGGCACAGCACACCGGCTGCCGGTCGCCCGCTCGACGGACCTCGTCCACTGGACGCACGTCGCCGACGCGCTCGACGACGGCAACCAGCCCCGCTGGGCCGCCCCCGACGCCTCCTACTGGGCTCCCGACATCACCTACCACGACGGCCGCTACTGGCTGTACTACGTCGTGACGCAGACGACGCTCACACCGGCGCGCGGCGACTCCGCGATCGCCGTCGCCACGGCACCGACGCCGGCCGGCCCCTGGACGACGTCCGACGAGCCGGTCGTGCAACCGCGCCCCGGTGCGGGCGGCGGCGACGACTTCAAGTGGACCTTCGACCCCGCCCACGTCGTCGACACCGACGGCAGACGCTACTTGTACTACGGCTCCTACTACGGCGGGATCTGGGTGACGGAGTTGTCCGCCGACGGCACCCGCGCCCTGGGCGAGCCGACCATGGTCGCCACCGACAACCGGTTCGAGGGCGCCTTCGTCGTCCGGCGCGGCGGCTGGTGGTACCTCTTCGCCTCGTCGGGAGACTGCTGCGCGGGTCCCACCACGGGCTACTCGGTCTTCGCGGGGCGCTCCCGTTCGGTACGCGGTCCGTTCACCGACCACGAAGGCGTGTCGCTGACCGCGTCGCGCACAGGTGGCACCGTCGTCCTCAGCCCGAACGGCAACCGGTGGGTGGGCACCGGGCACAACGCGGTCGTCACGGACCTCGCCGGCCAGGACTGGATCGTCTACCACGCGATCGACCGCGCGAACCCGTACCTCGACGAGCCCTACGGGATCAACCGCCGCCCGATGCTGATGGACCGTCTGGACTGGGCGGACGGCTGGCCGGTGGTCCGCGGCGGGCGGGGCGCCTCCGACACACCGCAGCGTGCGCCGGTCACCCGGCATCCGTCACAGGCGCCCCGGGAACCGGTTCCCGCCGGCCCTGCCGCACCGCGCGACGGCAAGCCCACCGTCCTGGTGGACGAGCGGTTCGACGGACTCCGGCCCGGTCCGGGCTGGTCCTGGGTGCGCTCGCCCGCCGCCCGGGTCGAGGAAGGCCGGCTGGTGTGGCCCACACAGGACGCGGACCTGCACAAGGACAACAACACCGCCTCCCTGCTGCTGCGGGACGCTCCCGAGGGGGCGTGGACCGTCGAGACGAGAGTGACGCTCGACGTGGGTGTCGACACGGTGCGCAATTACCAGCAGGCGGGACTCCTCGCGTATGCCGACGACGACCGCTACCTGCGTCTGGCGCACACAGCCATCTGGAACACGCGGCAGACCGAGTTCGGCAAGGAGGAACCGTATGCCGGACGTCCGGCCTACGGGTCGATGACGGTCGGCCCGCCCGCCGAGACCACCTGGCTGAGGCTGCGTCACCGCACCGACCCGCGCACCGGTGAACACCTGATACGCGCCTACACCAGCCGCGACGGCCGCACCTGGATCGCCGGCGGCACCTGGACGTTGCCCGCGGACAGCCGGATCCGGATCGCGCTGGGTGCGATGGGCGGCGCGGGCGCGACGGCGCAGTTCCACCACGTCCGCATCCAGCGGCCCTGAGACGACACCCGTCCTTCCCTCAGGACAGCACGCGATACGTCACGTGTGTGACCGAGTTCGCTGCTGGCGACTCCACCTGCTCAAGGTTCAGTGACGGCACGCCGTCGAACAGCCGTGTGCCGGCGCCCATCGTGAACGGCACGATGGTCAGCCGCAGTTCGTCGACGAGGCCCGCGGCGAGGTACTGGTTGATGGTGGTCGCGCCCCCGTGGATCGACACGTCACGGTCCCCGGCCGCCTCGCGAGCCTGCCGCAGCGCGGATTCGATGCCGTCGGTGACGAAGTGGAACGTGGTGCCGCCGTCCATCGGCTGAGGGTCGCGCGGGTGGTGGGTGAGCACGAAGACCGGTGTGTGGTACGGCGGGTTCTCGCCCCACCACCCCTTCCACTGCCGGTCCCACGCACCGCGTACGGGGCCGAACATGTTGCGCCCCATGATGAAGGCGCCGACCGCCGTCAACCGGTCGAGCTGCGCCTGCCGCTGCTCCTGCGTTTCGAACATCCAGGCGTGCAGCCTGTCGCCCCAGCCGTCGCCGGCGTCGTCGCCGAAGGGGCGTTCCTCGGTCTGGTTGAGCCCGGCCGAGTACCCGTCGACGGAGATCGAGAGATCGCAGGTCACCCTGCCCAAACGTGTGGCCACGGTACTGTCCTCCTGATGGCGACCTCAGGTCGCCGTCGCGGTAAGCCGCCGGAATCCTTCTTCACCGGGGTAGACCGATCCGGGACCCCGAACTCATCGCCGGGCGTGCCGACGTTCCAGCGCCCGCGCTGTACATGGCATCACCACCTGGCCGCAGCGCCCGGAATCAGTCGTTCCCCGGACTGGACGGTGTCCCATGAGACGTGCGGCGGACCGGAAGCCTGAGAAGCCTGGGTCGCTCCGCACGACCCACACCGAGATCGAGACCACGGCGGCGTTGATCCGGGCTCTCCTGCGCGACCGCCACCGCGACGGAGCCGACGCCCATCGCCGACCACGGCTGACGCGACCCGGCCGGCGCCGGATCACCACTGGCCGATGAGCGGCGTGTCCGGCTCGCGCCGCCGCCAGGCCCCGGCGAGGCGGGTGAGACGGGCGGGGGAGGCGATGCCGCGCACGGTTGCGATCCCGCCGTCGGCGAGGTCGAACGTCACGGCGCCGACGACCTGGTCGCCGACCACGGCCAGGATGGCGGGGGCGCCGTTGACGAGCGCGTAGTGGATGGCGGGCGTGCCGCCGGCGAAGCGTCGTTTCGCGGGTGTGGGCCTGAAGCCCGCCCGGGCCACGGAGGCGATGCGCTGCGCGGTGTCGAACCGCAGCAGCTTCTCGGTCAGGCCGGCGCCGTCGGAGATCGCGATCGCGTCGTCGGTGAGCAGCGCCACCAGCCGTTCGGTACTGCCCGACGAGGCGGCGGCGAGGAATTCCTCGACGATCCTGCGGGCGGACGCGGGATCGACCTGGCCGCCGCCGCGGCGCGCGGCGGTGATGCGGCGCCGGGCCCGGTGCAGGTGCTGCTGGCTCCCGGACTCACTGATGTCGAGTATCCCGGCGATCTCGGCGTGGCTGTAGGAGAACGCCTCACGCAGGACGTAGACGGCCCGCTCAAGGGGCGACAGGCGCTCCATGAGAGTCAGCACCGCCAGGGAGACCGACTCGCGCTGCTCGAAAGTGTCTGCCGGGCCGAGCATCGGGTCGCCGTCGAGGAGCGGTTCGGGCAGCCAGGCGCCGACGGTGCGCTCGCGACGGGCCCGCGCCGAGCGGAGCCGGTCGAGGCACAGATTGGTGACGACCTTGGTCAGCCATGCCTCCGGCACCCCGATCCGCCGCCGGTCGGCGCCCTGCCAGTGCAGGAACGCGTCCTGCACGGCGTCCTCGGCGTCGGCGGCGGAGCCCAGCAGCCGGTACGCCAGCGAGGCCAGCCGGTCCCGGCTGGCCTCGAACCGGCTGGTGTCGAAGCCGACAACGGCGGTGCTGTCCACGCGGATCACCCTAGGCCGCGACCGTCTTCGCGGCGGACGCGTCCGCCGCGACGACCAGGCGGCGCCTGCGCCTTGGCATGCCGAACGTCGGGTGCGAGATGCCCCACAGCGAGACCTTGAGGATGCCCGGCTTGATCCGCGCTGCCTTCCGGCCGCCCACATACGCCGGCTTTGCCTGCGCCTGGCCGTCGACCATCTGCAGGATCCCGTCCAGCCGCCCGAGGCTGATGTGGTTGCCCGGGTACGCCAGTTCGGTGTGCGCGATCTCGCGGCCGGTCAGGCGTCCCACGATCGCGTCCGTGGCCTGCCGGCCGGTGTAGCCGGCCGAAGCGCAGGACATCGGCAGCGGACGGCCGTTGTCGCCGATGGCGTAGGCGCTGTCACCGGCGGCGTAGACGTTCGGGTGTGAGACCGACCGCATGGTGCGATCGACGACGACCCGGCCGCTGTCGGTGACCTCCAGCCCACTGGCGGCGGCGATGGGGCCGACTGCGAACCCGGCCGTCCACACGGTGGCGTCGGACGCCAGGGCGGTGCCGTCGGCGCACAGCACCCGTGTCGTTTCGACGGCCTGGACGCGTGTGTGCTCCAGGACGGTGATGCCCAGCCGGTCGCAGGCCTGGCGCAGGTGGGCGCGGGCTCCGGCGGAGAGCCGGGCGCCCAGCTCGCCGCGGGCGATCAGGGTCACCGACAGACCGGGCCGGGACTCGGCGATCTCCGTGGCGGTCTCGATGCCGGTCAACCCGTCGCCGACGACCAGCACCCTCCCGCCCCCGGCCCGCCTGCCCAGACCGTCCAGTCGCGCGCGCAGCCGCAGCGCCGCGGGCCGGCCGGTGACGTCGAAGGCGTGCTCGGCCACGCCCGGGACGCCCCAGTCGGCGACATGGCTGCCGAGCGCGTAGAGAAGCGTGTCGTAGCCGAGCTCGCCCCCGCCCTTCGCATCGGCCACGGCGACGGCCTGGCGCTCGGGGTCGAGGGCCGTGACACGGGCCAGGCGCAGCCGGATTCCCGTGCGCGCGAAGACGTCGGCGAGCCTTGGGGCCCCGATCTCCTGGCCGGCCGCGAGCTGGTGCAGCCGCAGCCGCTCGACGAAGTCCGGCTCCGCGTTGACCACGGTGATCTCGGTGTCCTGCGGGGACAGCCGACGGGCCAGGTTCCCGGCCGCGAAGGCCCCGGCATAACCGGCGCCGAGGACGACGATGCGGTGCTTCATGTGCTGCTCCTGTCGGTTCGCTCGCTCTCGGTGACTTGAGCGAGATGGCTCTCCGATTGCTGACAGGAACGGCATGTGGCGTGAGTCACAGGTCGGCAGGGCCGGGCGCGATCAGGCGCGGGACCGTTGGGGGAGTGGGCCGGCTAACGGTTCCTGAAGAAGCAGAGCGCCTGGCCGTTCCCGTCGGGCGTGGCGCCCGCGCATGCCGACTCCCACCCTTCCGGAAGCGACGGCGTCGCACCAGCCTCCTCCCCGCCGTGCCGACGCGGCTCCGCCGAGTCCCGCACCCACAGGGTCAGCCCGCCCGCGACGGCCACGAGGATCAGCCACACCGTCACCACCCACCGCCATGACCTGCGGCGCCCCGTCACCGCCACGGCTCCACCTCCACCACCGCGTTCACCGGAATCGGCCCGTAGACATGCGGGAACTCCTCGGCCCCGGGCTCCGGCGCCTCGTACGTCACCGGCACACCCAGCCGCGCGGGATCCACGACGAGCACCACCAGCTCGTCGGAGCTCTCGTAACATCCGTACACAAAGGCCGCCACGGAGGGAAGTTGGGCTCGCGTCGAGCAGTGGATGAAGCCCACCTCCGCAAGGGTGCGCCCGCGTGTCGACATCGTGTACGCGCCGTGCTCGCGGGCCGCTTCCCACCGGGAGCGTTCGGTGATGTGGAGGATGTGCGTGCGTTCCGGCATGGGCCCACGTTACGGCCTCGACCGTGCCGCACCCGCGGCGTGCCCATGGCTGATAGACGGGAACGGCCGTCGACGCATCCATCCGGGGTGCGCGAGTCAGGGCGGCGGCAGGGTGGGCAAGGCCGGCACGAATCGAGAGGGCGGTATGTGCATGGACGGCAAACGGTCAACAACCGTCGTTCCCGCTGAAGTTGGAGCCGGAGCCGGAGCCGGAGCCGGAGCCGGGGCCGGGGCTGGGGCTGGGGCTGGGGCGCCGGGAGATGTGTGGCTGGAGCGCATGAAGTCTCGCACCGTGCTGTCCGCCTTCGCTGTCTGCGCAGCCGGTGTGGTGCTCGCCGCCTCGCTCACCGGGTGCGGCAGCGGCACCACAGGCCAGGACACGCCACCTTCCGGTGGCGCCGCCTCACCCTCGGAAGTACCCAGCGCGCCGACGGAGAGCCGGCGGCCGGTGCCCGGGAAGGGATCGAAGGACCCCGACGACATCAACGGAGACGGGTTCCGCGACCTCGTCGTGCCGGTCACCGTCGGCACCGACCCCAACAATCCGGGCGCCGGCCAACGCGTCGCCGTCGTCTACGGATCGGCGAAAGGGCTCGATCCCTCGACGCGCACGGTCCACGGCCGCCGCGACCTGGGCCTGCCCGAGCCCTCGCAGGACCCTGCGGGAGCCGACAGCGTCAGCGCTGGGGCAGTGGTCACGGCCGACATGGACGGCGACGGCTTCCCGGACTTCGTCACGTCCGTCGCCCTGGGGGTCGCGCAGGACAACCAGGTATCCGCGTCCCGCACCGTCCCCTACGTGACCTGGGGCGGCCCCGACGGGCCCGAGGCGAAGGGCGCGGCGAGTGAAGTGCGGTTGCCGCAGAGCGAGTCGAAACTGGGCCTGGAGTCCGTCGTACGCGGCGACTTCGACGGGGACGGGCACCACGACCTCGCGGCGCGGGCGCGGAACCACACGTCCCTGGTGCTGCTGTACGGCCCCTTCACACGAGCCGGTGTACCGGCGCGCACTGACACCGACCTGCCGTGGCAGGACGGCACCCTCGTGGCCGACGACATCGACCCGTCCGGCAGCGCACGCGCGACGTCCCTGCTGCTCCACGCCACGAGCGACGGTGAGCAGTCCGGCAACACCCTCTACCCGGCCCGTCGCGGCAACGCCCTCGCCGAGCAAAGGCGGTTGCGCGACGGCAACGCCCACGCGTACGGCGACTTCGACGGCGACGGACGGCGTGACGTGGCCGTCGGAGACGACGGCGGCCGCAACGACGAGCCGGGCTTCGAGACCGAGAAACCCGAGGTGGACGGTTCGCTCACGGTGTACCCCGGTAGCGGTGCGGAACCCGTCACGTACCGACTGCCCAAGGCGCCGAAGGACGTGAACACCTCCTACGGGCCGGGCGGATTCGTGGCCGCCGACCCGGACGGCGACGGCCGCGACGGCATCCTGGTCGCCACCTATGAAGGAGCCACGCTCATCGACGGCGACCGGCGTACCCCCGTTCTGCGCGAAGGGCCGGCGAAGACGGGCGGCAAGAAGACGCCCGCGAGATGGCGGCACGCCCGGCCCGTGGGCGCCGCGGACTTCGACGACGACGGCAAGGACGAACTGATCCTCAACTGGGCGTCCGGCGCACTGTTCGGCAACTACGGCGAGTACCCCACGCACTGGTGGATCACCGACAGCACCACGCCCCGCGATCAGGCGTCCTTCGCGACGACGAACTTCGCGACACCCTGACGCCGGCGAGGAGGGCGACTTCGCCTCGGCGCACTCCCTTCACACGCCGGTTGCCGCCGTAGACGGGAAGCCCGGTCTGCATGCTTCGTATCAGGTTGTGAAGGTCGCTTTCACAGAGCGTGCGCCGGTGATGCGGATGGCCATGGCCGCTATCGGCCTGAACCCCCGACGACGAGTCGGAGGACCCGACCACTGCCGTCGGTATCGGTAACCTCGCGGGCAAGGCTGTCGTCGCGGCCCGTCTCCATTACGGCACGAACAGACGCTCCACCGCGTCCTCGCCGTACACCCGGTACCCGGCCGGGGTCCGGTCGGCGGGCAGCAGCCCGGCGTCCTCGTAGAAGCGCAGCGTCGTGGCCGGAACGCCGGAGCGCTCGGCCAACTGCGAGATGCGGTAGGTTCTCACGCCACCGACCGTAAACCTTCAACCCGACTCCAAGGTCAAGCGGATGAGTCCCGTCTCGGCAGCAGGGTGGATGCCGGCGCGGGCCCTCGGCATCCTTGCCGGGCCGCTGTCCGGGCTCAGTCGTGACGGGCGAGCTTGACCGCGGAGACGAGCAGGATCACAGCCAGCGCGGGGATGAGTGCCAGGTCCGGGAAGACACCGAGGAGCAGCCCGCCCAGTACCGCTCCGGCCACGGAGCCTGCGGCCATGATCGTGGTGAAGCGGAGGTTCGCGCCTAGGACAGCGAAGCTGCCGTCGCGGCTGTAGCGGGCGAACGCCACAAGCATGGTCGGCAGCGACACCAACAGGGAGAGGCTGCCTGCGGTCTTGATGCCCTCGCCGAAGAGCAAGACGATCGTCGGGATCAGGAGCTCGCCGCCGGCGACGCCCATGATCGCCGCGACCACCCCGATGCCGAAGCCGGCCACCACGCCGGACGGCACCTGTGCCCACAACGGCAGATCGAGCGTGCCCAGGGTCGTGGTGTGGGTGACCAGCAGTGCGGCCGCCATGAGCACCATCAGGGCCGCGAGCACCTTGTAGAGGGTGGCCGAGCGCATGCGCACCGCCCAGGACGCTCCGGCCCACGCGCCGAGCAGGCTGCCTGACAGCAGGTTGACCGCTACCGGCCAGCGTGTAACCACTTCGGCGGCCGGGACCGCGGCCAGACGGGCAGGCAGTGCGACCAGGACCACGACCAGGCTCATCGCCTTGTTCAGGATGACGGCCGAGAGTGCGGCGAACCCGAAGAGGCCGATCAGCAGCGGGAGGCGGAACTCCGCGCCGCCCAACCCGATCATCCCGCCGAGAGCGCCGATGGCCGCTCCCGCCCCGAACACCACGGGTGCTGAGTGTGTCGAGCGGCGGGGAGCGAGCTTCTGGTCCGTGGTCACGACGGACATCCTCGCTGGTAGCGGCTCCTGCCCGCTACGGCACAGCCTCAGAGCGCCGCCGCTTCCGCCACGCAGACCCCTTGACGCTGATCAGCAGGCGGGGCGGACCGTGACGGTTCGCGTCACGTTCCACCCCGGAAGGGGGCCCTGCATGTCGTTCACCTGGCGCTACGTCGTGCGCCCTGACGGCTCCTTCTGCCGCGTCGGCAACGTCGACGGCAGCCTCGACAACGTCAGCGACGAAGAACTCGCCCAACTCCACCCCGAGCGGGACGAAGATGAACAGCCGCCCGGCCCTGCTCCCGCTGCGGATCCGGCTGTCCTGACTCGGTGCACCCTGAGTGAATCCACCCATTGTCGAGCGCCCGCGGGCGGAACCGGCCGGCGCGGTAGGTGGAGCGCCCCGCGGGGGCGCGTCACCCAGCCATGAAAGGCCTCGCACGACAGGGATTGGACCACTTGATTCGTGCGGCGAGTCGCAGGTCTTCGAATGGGGCGTGACCGCCAACGGGCAGCCGGCAGCTAGGAGGCGGGCAATCGGAGCAGTCGCTCGATGGTGCGTACTACGCCGTTGTCGTTGTTGGAGGGTGCTGTGTAGCGGGCACGCCGGAGGACGTCGGGGTGGGCGTTGGCCGTGGCGAAGGACCATTCGGCGGTGTCCAGCATCTCCAGGTCGTTGAGGTAGTCGCCGAAGGCGAGCGTCTGCGCGGGGGTGATGTGCAGGTCATGCTGGAGTCGGTGCAGGGCGGCGCCCTTGTTGGCGGTGGGGTTCATGACGTCGATCCAGTGCTCGCTGGAGACGACGACCTGGTGAGTGGCAGTGAACTCGGCCAGGGCGGGGGCGACGATGCGGGCCGCGGGCACGAAAGCGAACAGGGCTACTTTGTTGATCTCGTCGTTGATGACGGTGGCGTCGTCCACGGTGCGGTGGGCGACGTAGTACTTGGCGACCTCGGCCAGGAAGGCGTCGTCGGTGCGTTCGGTGTAGGCGGCGTGTTTGCCGCAGACGACGGCGCCGACGTCGATGCCGTCGGCGGCGAGGCGGCGTGTCGTCTTCACAAGACGGGCGGCGACGGCTGTGTCCAGAGGGTCGGAGGCGATTTCCTGGCCGTCGCGGACGACGTAAGTGCCGTTCTCTACGATGTAGACCATGCCGTCGTCGAAGCCGTGGAAGAGGCCGGCGAGGGTGGCGTACTGGCGGCCGCTGGCCGGGCTGAACAGCACACCGCGTTCGCGTAGTTGTTTCATCAGCCAGGGGAGTTGCTCGGGTGGCCTCCCCGCGTCGTCCAGGAGTGTTCCGTCCATGTCGGCGACGATCAGCCGGATGTCGGGGGGCGCGTCGGGCAGGTCGTACGGGTGGCGGGAGGGCATCAAGCGTGCTTTCTGCGGAAGGCCGTAAGCGGGTTGTGTTGCGGCGGTGGGACGGTGGTCACTGCTGGGGCGCGGGGCCGGCGGTGCGGACGATGAGGGAGCGCAGCTCTTCCACCGCTTTGGTGCGGGCACCGTCCAGGTCGGGTGAGGGGAGGGTGGCGGCACTGACCGGGAGCGGGCGCGGCGTCTGGCCGAAGTGTTCGGCCACGGCAGCGGTGATGGACTCCTGGGTGCCCCATTCGCCACCGATGACGATCATGCTGGGGTCGGCCAGGGAGACGGCTGCGGCCAGGACTCCGCTGACGGCTCGGGCCACGGCCGTGCTCAGTCGCCGCGCCTGGTCGCTTCCGTCGGTCAGCCGGGCGATGAGCGCATCGGTGTCGATGGCGGTCGAGTGCGCATGGCGCAGGCCGAGGGCCGCGAAGACATCGGTGAAGTGCATGGCGGTGCCGTCCGGTCCGACGGTGTAGAGGTGGGCGATCTCGCCGGCCAGACCGTGGTGGCCGCGGCGGACGTGGCCGTCGTTGACGACGGCGCAGCCGAGCCCTTGGCCGAGGTGGAGGTAGACGAAGTCGTCGACGCCGACGGCGCATCCGTGGTCGCGTTCGGCGCGGGCGGCCCAGTTGACGTCGTTGTCGACCAGTACGGGTCCTTCGACGTGGGGGGCCAGAAGGGAGGGCGGGTCGAGCTCGCCGACGAGGAAGGGTGCGTCGGGAAGCTGGACGAGCCGGCCAGTGGTGCGGTCGACGGGATCGGCGGCGCTGACCACGGCGATGCGCAGAGCCCCGGGAGCGCGGCCGCCGAGGTCGGCCGCGACGCGTGCGAGAGCGGCGGCGGCCGGCTCCGGCCCGTCGCTGCGCCCGAGCGGGATGTGGGCCTGCTCCCGCACGGTGCCGTGCGCGTCGACGGCTTCGGCCCGCACGCCGTAAGGGGTGATGGCGGCCACCAGGGCAGTGCCGGTGCCCGGCGCGAGGGCATAGTAGGTGCCCACGCGACCCCGTCCGGCGGTGCGCTCTCCCGTGTCGGCGACGAGGCCGGCGTCGGCGAGGCGCTGGACGCTGTCGGAGATCGTGGGTTTGGAGATCCCCGTGTGCGCCGCGATCTCGGCGCGCGTCAGCCGGGGGTGGGTCATCAGGGCGCGCAGGACGTTCTCGTCCGTCAGGCTGCGCAGCATCTCCAGCGAAGGTTTCGGCGGTGCCATGCCCACATTCTAGTAAGGAGTCTTGCCTAAAAGCTGGCATCGCTCTAACGTGATTCAAGTAAGGAGTCCTAACTGAAGGAGTCGGGCGATGACGCTCGCCGCTGAGCCGCAGCACACCCTTCCGCCCCTGCCGCACTGGGAGGAGACCCCGGAGGACCTCGGGGCCGCCATCCGCGCGCTCAAGCCCGCGCTGCGGGCCAGGATCGAAGCCTCCGGCCGCACCGTCGCAGAGGTCTTCGCCGCCGCCGAACGCCGCATCGAGGCGCGTATCAAGGAGATCGAAGCCGACCGAGCCCGCGGCGAGCAGGTCTGGCCGGTCATCGACTACGACGCGATCCACTCCGGCACCGTGACGCCCGGGGAACTCGCCAAGCTCGCCCGGCGCGGCTGCCTGGTCGTGCGCGGCCACTTCCCCCGGGAGCAGGCCCTGGCCTGGGACGCCGACATCGTGGACTACGTCGAGCGCAACAAGTTCTTCGAGAGCTACACCGGCCCCGGCGACGACTTCTTCGGCAGCGTCGGATCCAAGCCGGAGATCTACCCCGTCTACTGGTCCAAGGCCCAGATGCAGGCCCGCCAGTCCGAGCGGATGTCCACCGTCCAGTCGTTCCTGAACTCACTGTGGCGCCACACCTCCGAGGACGGCACCCAGTGGTTCGACCCTGACCGCGACGCGCTCTACCCGGACCGCATCCGCCGCCGCCCGCCGGGCACCGACTCCGCGGGCCTCGGCACCCACTGCGACCCCGGCACCCTCGACCTGTGGATGACCAAGGAGTACCAGAGGGCGTTCCGGCACGTGTTCGACGGCTCCGTAGAGTCCTACGATCCCTGGGACGCCGCCCACCGCACCACCGGCCCCCAGTACCCCGGCTCGACCATGTGCTCGGCCTTCCGCACCTTCCAGGGCTGGACCGCCCTGTCCGACATGGACGCAGACCAAGGCGTGCTCCACACCGTCCCGATCCCCGAGATCATGGCCTACCTGCTGCTGCGCCCCCTGCTCCCCGACGTCCCCGAGGACTCGATGTGCGGAGTGCGCACCAACCAGGTCTTCCCCGTCACCAAGCGCTGGCACCCGGTGCTGTACCGGGCACTGAGCCCCATCCCCGACGTCAAGGCCGGCGACTCCGTGTGGTGGCACTGCGACATGATTCACAGCGTTGCCCCCGTCAACAACCAGAAGGGCTGCGGCAACGTCATGTACATCCCCGCCGCGCCCTGGTGCGCCCGCAACGAGCGCTACGCCGACGAAGTCCGCGAGGCTTTCGTCACAGGTTCAAGCCCCAGCGACTTCCCCGCCGAGCACTACGAGCGCACCTGGAACGGCCGCTTCACCCTCGACGACCTCAACGACACGGGACGCCGCGGCCTGGGCCTCGGCTGACCACCGGAAACGGCAGCGAGACACTGACGGGCGGGCCCGCGGGGATTGCACTCCGCGAGCCCGCCCGTTCTCCACGCGACTGCCATCCCGCGCGCCAGGGCAGCGCCCTGTGCTCTGCGCAGACCAAGGGCCACGAGGCATACGCCGAATCGGTGCCCGGCCGGAACCGGCCGGGCCCCGGCCATGTCCGCCACCGCGGCGTCTCCTTCTCACGGACGGGAGTCGGCCTGCGAGACGAGGCTGGCGATGTGGGCCCACATCTGCGGTGGGTTGGAGTACATGGGGAAGTGGGCGCAGTGCTCGATCTCGGCGAGTTCGACGCCGCCGGCGGCGAGGGCGGGGAGGTAGGACAGCGTGTTGTTCTGTTCCCCGTACATGAACATCTTGGGCGCGGGGAGTCCGAGGAACCGGTCGAGCAGCTTGCCGTGGTCGGAGAGGTCGACCATGGACTCGAAGATGCCCCTGACCGCTGCGGCCCGGACCTTGTGGGGAAGGCTCGACGCGTACAGGGCGCCGCCGTAGAAGCGTGAGTTGCCGACGCGTTCGGCGAAGTGGGCGAGGAACTCGTCGGGGTCGTCGTGAGA
Organism: Streptomyces sp. DH24; assembly: GCF_029813775.1. Taxonomy (GTDB): domain Bacteria; phylum Actinomycetota; class Actinomycetes; order Streptomycetales; family Streptomycetaceae; genus Streptomyces. Next base: position 45,470 of record NZ_JARVKW010000035.1, read on the forward strand.
GTGGGTGATGGTCTGCCGGCTGAGGAAGCAGTCCTCGGGTGCGACGTTGCCCTCGATGTTGGTGAAGCTGGCCACCCTGACCGGGTGGTTGTCGGCGAGCAGGCGGGCGGTCAGGCCGCCCATCGAGTGCCCGACGACGCACAGCGCACCATCCAAGGTCAGGACTCTCATCTTGGCCCGCACCGGCCCGACATCGCGGCCCTGAGCACACTGTCCCACCGTCGGCGAAGCCTGTCAGCGGATGCAACGTTCACTGGCCTTCGCCGTGCTCGGGGGTGGTTGTCGCGTCGATGTACGTCTTGGCGACGTCGGTGATGAAGTCGCGGCTGCTGCCGGGGCTGAGGGCCTGGGCCTGTAGGTGGTCGTGCAGCACGCTGTAATGCCGCACGTCGGATGGCTTCTCCAGACAGAGGTCGCTGGTGAACCGCTCCAGATACACCACCGGCGCCGCGGAGCTGTCGGCGAACCGCAGGATGGAGAACAGTCCTGCGAGGCCCGGATGGGCGCCCGCTGTGTAGGGGAGGACCTGCACCGTGATGTGCGGCTCGGCGGCGAGTGCTTTCAGGTGCTCCAGCTGTTCACGCATGACGTCCGGGCTGCCGACGACGCGGCGCAGTGCCGATTCGTCCAGGACAATCCACAGGCGCAGCGGACGGGCTGGGTCGTAGATCCGGTGCTGACGGCGCAGCCGCACCTTCAGGCGCGTGCCGGCCTCTTCGGTGGTGAGCGGGGGGATCGTTTCCCCGATGACGGCGTCGGCGTAGGCGGGGGTCTGCAGCAGAGCGGGGATCGCCATGGATTCGTAGGTGTGGAGGGAGGTGGCGTCCGTCTCCAGGGCGATGTAGACGCTCTGGGGGATGTCGCCGTAGGCGTGCCACCAGCCCGGTTGCCCGGATTCCCTGGCCATCTGCATCAGTGAGTCGATGACCTGCGGGTCCGTCACTCCGTAAATCCTGCACAGGTCGCGCACATCGCGGGGGCTGATGGCGCGGTTGCCGTTCTCCATATGGCTGATCTTGGGCTGGGAGATCATGAGCCGCTCGGCCACTTCGGTGCTCTTGAGCCCACTGGCCAGGCGGAGTCGGCGCAGCTCGGCTCCCAGACGGCGTCTCCTGACGGTGGGGTTGATGTTCGCCGCCATGAGCGGTGTACCTCCGGGCCTCAGCCATCGTGCTGGTCCGCAGACTGCCATGGACAAGGGCCGTCGATCACGCGCTATGCCGTCGTGTCCATCGGGCAGCCAAAACGGACTGTGACCTTGTCATTTGCCTCATGGCACGGGCCGACAGGCGTTCCAAAGGGAGAGACCGAAAGCAGGTACTGAGCAGGCGGTCACATCAAGCGGCCCGCCGGGTGCCCGGCGGGGTCGTCGGCCAGCACGGCGGCGGCCTTGATGCGCTTGCCCACCGGCTCCCGCCGCATCTCGGAGCTGCGGCACACGCCGATCACGATCTCCAGATCCTGTTGCCCGACCCGGCCCGGATCAGCGGCTTGGGCCACCGGCAGCGTCGGATCGGCGTCTCACGCTGATCTCCACCGCGCCGTCGCTGATCTCCAGATCCAGCAGACAAGGGCCGGGCGTGTACTTGTGCGCGTTGGTCACCAGCTCGCTGACCACCAGCTGCACCATGCCCAACGCCCGGTCCGACACCGGAATTCCGTGCACGGCCTGCACCTCGTGGAAGACAGCCGCCGCGCGGTGAACACAGACTCCAGCGCTGTCCTGCGCCTCCGATACGGCCACCCCCCGTCGTGTCCGTGCCGGACAGCCTGAGCGTGCTGCTGGCATGCGTGGGCGTGATCGCTGCCGACCGGGCGCACGGCGAGTGATCACATGCCGGTAGTGGCCGGGGCGGTGAAGCCGCCCTCCGGACGTAAACGGGCCTGCCAGCTTTCACATGCCTGGCTCTGTTCACGTCGCAGAGCAGCGTTTCGACAGCAGTCCGGGAGACACCTCCCGCGCCGGATGTCCACGAGAACGGGCAGCAGCTCAGTAATGATCGGCGGGACGCCGTCTGCGGCTCCTCGGGAGACCGGGGCGCAAGTGCTGGCTACGGGCATAGGCGGCAGCCACGACCGCGCCGTTGTCGACCGCCGGCGGGTGCCTCCCGTTCTCGAACATCGGCTCCGCTGGCCACCAGCCGCCTCCCGGAGTCGTGTACGAGCGCTGTCGGAGGGCGTGAACAAAGCCACACGCCGGGCCGGCTGGCGCGAGCCCGGCCGGCGACGGCTTGGGCAGCCCCGCCCTCGTTCATCCCACCGGGGCGCCCGGACCGTGCCATTCGCAGAACAGAACGGTGGCGTCGTCCTCCAGCCGTCCCTGGTGGTAGTCCATGACGGTGTGCATAAGACGGCGCAGCGTCTCGTCGACAGGCAACTCGTCGGCGTGGTGGCGGATGATGAAGTCGGTGAAGCGCTCCACGCCGAATTCACGGCCGTCTGTGTCGCGGGCTTCGGTGATGCCGTCGGTGAACAGCAGCAGCCGGTCGCCTGGCTCCAACTGCTCTGTGCGCTGTTTGATCGGCAGGTTGAACCCGCTGCCCATCGGCCCGGCTGGCGGGCAGCGCAGCGTGCTGGCCCAGCGGCCGCCGCGGATCAGTACCGGCAGCATGTGGCCTCGGTTGACCCAGCTGAACTTGCCGGTGTTCAGCTCAAGGTCGGCGAGGATGCCGGTGGCGTAGCGGCTGTGCCCGAACTGCTCGACCAGGGTGTTCTCGATGGCTGCACTGGCTTCGGGGATGGTTGCGCCGGCGCGGCGGTGGCTGCGGCAGGTGGCCATCGACAGGGCCGCGGTCAGGCCCGCGGAAGTGTCGTGACCCATCGCGTCGAAGACCGCCAGATGCAGGATGTCACCGGCCACCGCGTACTCGAAGGCATCCCCGGCCACCTGGTAGGCCGGTTCCATGAAGGCGCTGATCGTCACCCGATGGTCGGAGAAGGTCCGCGGCGGCATCAGCGCCCACTGCAGCTCCGCCGGCACTCCCATCGGCCGGGTCCGGATCAGCCGGGCGTGCGAGTCGCTGTGGGCCCGCTTGGAGACCAACAGCAATCCGGCCATCGACGCCAGCGCCCGCACCACCTCCTCATCGGGCTTCTCCCCGTTGCGGTGACCGGACTCGACCTGCAAGACCCCCAACCGCTGGGTGCCGTCCCGCACCGGCACCCAGCACGCCCCACCGCGCGGCGACACCACGATCTCTGTGAGCTGGTAGGCGCGGCCCGGCACAGTGCCCTCGATCCGACACTCCTCGCCCCCTTCGCCGGCGCTCAAGCCCATGCCGGTGACCTCTCGCAGCACAACCTCCTGAACATCCGCCACGAACAGCCGCGCTCCGCCTGCACCGGCCTCCTTCGCCGCGGTGTCGAGCAGAAAGGGCAACTGCTCGAAGGGCGCCGTGTGACTGGCCTCCAGAAGCCCGGCCAACGCACGCGTCAAGTTCTGCGCCGTCATACCCGCCTCCGCAGCCCAGGACCCGGCTCACCGACATCACACTCATCCGCCATGACCTATCCCCCCACAAGCGCAAGACCACAAGGGCCCGCGAACCGACGAACGCATGCCACCGGAAAGCACAGGACCCGGCCCGAAGGAGCGACCACCGGCGCGACCAGCCCACCCTGGCCCCTCGGCGGGGGCAGACATGACGACGGTCCCCACCAGTCTCCCACCCTGGCTTTGGCCGGCCCGCATGGTCCCGTGCCTGTCACGGCCCCGCCTACGTCACGCTCAGCCGACGCCTGGACCGTGCTGGTCCGACAGGTGATCCCCGGATTCCCGATTTGGGCAACTCATGACAGAAAGGCTGCCGAACGAGTACTTGTGACAAGTCGAATGCCTCAGCGGTGACAACCAGGCTGCTTTGACCGTTCCTGTTCGCCAGCTCAGCGGGCTTCGCTGGTGACAACTTCTGGGCTTGTTCATGTCCAGGCTGCCGCGCCCACCGTTCGGCAGCCGGACTTCCCGTCACTGTTTCCGCGACGATTAGGCTCGTGTGAGCACCCCCGTTCCCCGATCCCGCCGCCGTCCCGTGGGCTTGGTGGGTGCGCCACGGTTCTGTTGCCCTGGTGGACATCGAGGCGGCCCGGCGTCGGTGCGAGCGCACAGCGCCCTGTCTGGCTACCCCCTAAGGGGTCTGGTCTGCCGGTGCCAGCATCGGCAACGACCGGCTTCCGCAGCCACCGTTGACCGGCCACGGCAACCGCTACCGATCCGAACCGCAGGCTCCTGAAACACCGGCCACGACCGTGCGTTGCGGCTCCCCGGCGCGGACATCCGCCGGACGGTACCGACCGCTGCCCGAGCCTCCGCAGCGTCCCGGACCCGAGGATTCGAAGGCCTGCGCATTCAGACCGGATCCTGGAACAGGCTCTTCAGGAAACACCCGACGCTCAGCGTTCACGCGTCGGCGTGGTGGCCGTCGTAGCGGGGGCCGTGCCAGTCGAGGCACAAGACTGTGGCGTCGTCGGCCAGGCGGCCGTCGAAGGCGTCAGTGACTGCCGTTGCCAGGACGCGCACGACCTCGCGGGGGTGTTCGGAGGCGGTGTCACGGATCAGGCCCGGCAGATCAACGGATGCGGCCTGTCGCTCCTGCATGCCGTCGGTGTAGAGCAGGAGGCGGTCGCCGGGGCGCAGGTCGAGGTCCTGTACGTGGTAGGGGGCGCCTCGGGGTACGCCGAAGAGCAGGTCGACTTCCAGGTGCACCTCGTTGACGACGCCGTCGCGCAGGAGCAGCGGCCAGGGGTGTCCGGCATTGACGAGCTGTGCGCCGGTTCCGTTCAGGGCGATGCGCAGGAGCTGGCCGGTGGCGAGGGTGTGGTGGCCGTGGTCGAGGAGGGCCTGGTGGATTCGGCGGGCCTGATCGGCCAGGTCGGCGCCGTCTCGGCGGGCGCCGCGGGAGGCGTTGACCAGCAGGGTGGCCATGAGGGCGGCGTTGACGTCGTGGCCCATGGCGTCGGTGACGGACAGGTGCAGGGTGTCGTTGTCGAGGGTGTAGTCGTAGGTGTCCCCGGCGGCTGATTCGGCAGGCATGAGGGACGCGGCGAGCGCGAACTGTGCGGCTTCACAGGATGGCGCGTCGGGCAGGAGCTGTCGCTGGATCTCGGCGGCCAGGCTGAGCGGGGTGGCGCGCTGGCCCAAGCGGAAGAGGTCGGTGAAGCGGCGGTCGGTGACGATGATGTACGCCAGCGCGTGCGCGGCCTCGCGGACCTCTTCCAGGATTTCCTGACTGACCTGCGGCAGGGACAGCTCCAGGACACCGATGGTGTCGCCGCGGTGGGTCACCGGGGCGAGCACCCGCTGCCCGTGTCCGGTGTCAGGCGCCTGCACCAGCTCCTGGGCATGCAGCACTCGGTCGTAGACGCTCCCGGTCAGCTGGATCCGACTGGCGTGGCGGCCGAACAGCGGGGCGGTCCCCTCGTCGAGCCGTACCATCTGCCGGCCGACGACATCGGCGAACAGGAACGACACCGCCCGCGCGCCGAACCGCGCGCGCAGGTTGCGCGCCACCACAGCCAGAGACTCCCCCGGCGCCGCGTCCTCCGCCGCGGCGAGCAGCCCAGTCAGCCCGAATGGGGCAGCCGGCATCGTTGCCTCCCAAGCGTTCCATGCGCATGTCCCGCCCTTGACTGCGGGCACCGCCCGCACCCAACTTCTCACCGGTTCCCCCGTGCGCCCTTGCAGGACAGCAGGCGCGTTCAGTTCCTCGCATACAAGATCACCCGCCTGCCCGCTCGGCGAAACGGGGGGACACGAGCACTGGGCGGAAACTCCCGCCACTCTGTAGAAGGGCTACGTTCACCAGCCCGAGCGTGCTCTGTGGCACGACTACGACTGGGGCAACGTGTACTGGTTTGCTGCGACCCTCCCGAAGCCCGAGCTCTCCTCGACATCGTGATGCAGGCTGTATCACCACGAAGCGCCCGCGAACTTCGAAAGATCGTCAGCTGGTCAGACACCGTCTGGAACCTTCCGTCCCCGCACTGCGACGCGGACGGAAGATGAAGAACAAGCTGAGCGGTCCGGCTTCCTCCGTAAGCGTTCCACCGATCGAGCGATGCTTGGGGCCATGGCGGCCGGGCAGCCGCACCACATGGTTGTTGTGCCAGAACCGCCAACCGCGTTACGGCAGGTGACCGAGGGGATCGTGACGGCCGTCAGGGAAGGGGACGATGCTCGCATATGCGTCTTGCTGAAACGCTTCGTTGGTGAAGCCGACCTCAGCGCCCTCCTGATGCTGCGCCGACAGTTGTAAGGATCTCGATGCCCATCCAGGTCCTGGGTGTCCCGCAAGCCGTGAGGACCGACAGGGTGCTGGTCCGTACCGTGTTCCTTCGGCTGGAGGTAGTAGCCCTCGCCGATCCGGATGCTGTTGGTTGATTCCTCCCCGCTACATCTCATCCAGCGGGGCGGAGTGCCGCGAAGAGCGAAACGCGGGTGCGGGCGAGCGGTCTGCCGGTGAACCAGGCATCGAAGCGGGCGAGGGTGACGGCTGCGCCGGTGAGGTGGTGTTGCAACCGGGTCTTCCCAAGGCCGCGGTAGCGGGATGCGCAGGCCGAAAGCCTGGATGCCCATCAGAAGATGCCGAAGAAGCGATTCCACCAGGTGGGCGTTGAACGTGCGAGGGCAGTCGGCTCGGCCCGTCGTGGTCGCTCTCCAGTAGTTCCTCGCCCGGACGCTCCTGCGGAACTGGAGCGGTTGGTCGCCCGGCTCCTGGCCAAGGACCCCGCCCGTCGGCCGGACAGCGCCGATGAGGTCTATTACCTCCTCGAAGAGATCAACGAGCGCTACTTCGGTGACACCCCGCCGCCCAGCCGCGGTGCCGACATCACTTCCGAGGTCCCGCTCTCTCCGAGCGAAGCCAGACAGCACCACCGCTTCTTCACCAGTGCGCCCGTAAGGCCGGCGAGCCGTTCTGGTCGGGATCCGGTCCCCGCGTCTGCCCGCGGTGCAAGCCGCGCCGTAGCGCCTCGTTGTTGTGAGCGCGCGCAGGTTCGCAGGGATGGCCGCCACGTGTTTCATATGGGGGCGCAGGCTGGGTTGCGCTGGGCAAGTGGCGCTCGGTTAGGCTGCGGTTGGAGTGCTTGGGAAGCAGGTGCTGCCCGCGGCCGGCCCGAAGAAGAGCCGGTTGCGGTGTTGCTGCTGTCTGCCGTCCCGCATTGGAGCCTTTCTATGGGTCAGTTTCCCTGGCACCCGGATGAAGGAACCACCCAGTCGATACCGTCTGGCTCCCGTCCTGCCCGGTGGAATGCACGCTGGGCGCAGGAGGAGCTTGATCTGCGCAACCGGCGACTGGGCCATGCAGGTGTCGCCCGTGCTCAGGACGTCCTGGCCAGGCGGTACCGCCTCGGCTCGGCCGATCAGGCGTTCCAACTGCTGAGAACGGTGTCGCAGCAGTCGAACATCAAGCTCCACACGCTCGCCGACGCCGTTGTCCGTACGCCCGCACCGGACCAGGGCGCGTCGCTGTGGTTTCCTGGCCGGGCGCGTGTCAGTCCGCCCCGGCTGCCAGGCCTGAGTCTGGACCGGGGCTCGCGAGACAGCCAGGGTGCCGTCCTCAAGGCGACGCTGCACCGGGTGCTGTCTATCACGCAGACGCCGATGGGCAACGTACAGCTGGCGCAGAGCGGCCGACTTCATCTGGCCCGGCACACCGGCCTCAACACGTACTTCACCGACTTCTTCACCTTCGTCGACGCCCCCACGACCTCCTGCTCACAGGCTGCCGCCGAACGCCGTCAGGTCACGGTGCGGGACGTGGCGACCGCAGCCGTGTTCGACGAGGTGTCCCGTTACGCCATCATGCAGACAGGCAGCCGGGCTGCCCACAGTGTCCCTCTGACGAACGGCCAGGGCGGCGTGCTGGGCATGGTCTCCTCCCACCACGAACGTCCCCTGACCGGGTTCACCAGCGCCCAGCTCCACGCGCTGCAGCAGACGGGAACCAACGTGGGGCGCTGGCTGTCCTGGCACTGGCACACCGCCGTCCGGGATGCCCTGGAACGCCTCCACGCCCAAGCCGTCAGCGCGCAGCAATGACGTATTGCGGGGCTGCGTCCGCAGTTCTCGGTGGTCCGGGAAAACCGGGCGGGCAAGGCCGCTGTGCGGCGGCTGGCCTGGACCAGCGGGCATGCGCGGCACTCAGGCCCGGCCTCTGCCGCTGATGAGATCGACCAGATCGTGCCCGCCGCTGGCGTAGACGAGGGCCGATGGCCGGGATGAGCCGCTCGCCTCCTGGCCGCGGGTGTGGCACTGGTCGCCGGTCCTGCCCGCTCCGCTTGCTCTCGGCCACGCGGTTTCCACCCGCACCGCCGCTGTTTCCCGGCCCACGGACCTGGTCGTCGGCCGCTACCTGGAGGTCGCCTCGCGTCTCCGCCGGGGTCGTCTGCGAGTACGACGGATGCGGTGATCCGCTTGCCCACCGGTTCCCGGTGGACGCAGAAGCTCTGGGACACTGCCATGACGATTTCCAGGCCGTGCCGGCCCAGCCGTTCCGGGTCGGCCGCCTGGACCGACGGCAACGTGGCGCTGCTGTCCCACACGCTCACCTGCACAGCAACCTCGGTGATCTCCAGGTCCAGCAGGCACGGGCCCGGCGCATATTTACGGGCGTTGGTCACCAGTTCGCTCACCACCAGTTGCACCATGCCCATCGCCTCGGCCGGCACCGGCAGCCCGTGCTCTGCCTGCACCGAGGCGAGGAAGCCACGGGCCATGGCCCGGGCATCTGCGATCTCCGCGCGGTCGTCGAAGGCGGCAGTGACCGCGATAGGACGGTCGACAAGAGCCCCCTGGCCCTCGTTATGGGCAGCAGCATCCATGGACCCGCCTCACTTCCGAAGCGCCGGAACCGTCCGTCCCGCTTACCCGTAAAACTGCGTAGCACCCGCACACCGGCGGGACGCGCTTCCGGAAATCCGCTGCGGGTATTGCTACCGGGCCAGAACTGAAGGAGCGGGCAGACCGTGAACGAGCAGGCCAGGAAATGGGGATTCCTACCTCACCAACCACGCCCGGGTACTGCTTGCCATCGCGCGCAACCCTGCCGCCCGCCTTCGCGACATCGCCGCAACCTGCGACATCACCGAACGCACCGCCCAGAGCATCGTCAGCGACCTCGAACAGGCAGGCTGTCTGCGCCGCGAACGGGACGGACGGCGCACGCGCTACATCCTCTGCCGGGACGGCGCCCTCCGCCATCCAGCAGAGGCACACGTACCCGTCGGGAAACTGCTAACACTGTTCATCTCTCACGACAGCCGGCACTGAAGCCGCAGCCCACCGCCCGCCGTACTGCGGCCGGGGCGGTCCTGGACGAACCGCCGTGGGTGGCGTGAAGAGGCGCCCCGCCCCCGGCGCCGCAGTCGCTACTGCCAGTTCAGAACGAGGGGTCAGGCCGGCTCCGGCATGACCCTTCCTTGTCCGGTGCCGGTGTCAGGCCCCGTCACCGACTGCCATCCCGCTCTCGGCCTCGGCGACGGTGTCCAACGCGCGCAGCACGGTGTCCACCCCGGTGATGGCCAGCATGCGTTGCAGCTGTGTCGGCACACTGGCCAGTGCCGGTACGGGCCCGGCCTGGTCCGCCTGCCGCCAGGTCCGCAGGAGCACGCTCAGTCCGGCTGAATCGCAGAACGGCACCGCGGACACCACATACCGCCAGCCCTGGGTGGTCTGAAGACGATCGTGCAGGCAACAGTGTCAGGACTGCTGGTCCAGCCCGGACACACGGTGACCCGCACCTCCGACGGCGGTGTCCTGGCGATCACCTGACGGCGACTTCCGGATTTCGCCGGGGGGTGGGGAACCCGGGCCGTTCGGTGTGCGTCCTTCCCCCTGAGCGGGATGGCTTGCCCGCCGGCCGCACACCACCGGGGGCACGTGATGAGTGAGAAGGCCCGCAGACTCTTCGAGGCTCTTGACCTGGACGGCGACGGGATGCTGACCCGTGAAGAGGTGATCGTCGCCCTGCGAACAAAAGGACCCTCGCTGGCCGCCGCGGGCGTCATCCCGTCCTGGGGAGTGCAGGACACCGACGCGTCCTCCGCGCTGTTCGACGCCGCCGACCAGAACGGCGACGCTGCCCTCACCCTCGAGGAGTTCACCGCGGTGGTCGACCGCCGGTTCGGCTGGAACTGACCCCAGACCCGGGGGCCGCCCCGCCCGCGACAGCAAGGCATCCGCAGAGGGATGTTCCAGGGCTCGCCGCGCTGCGACCGGGAAATCGGGCCGATGACCAAAACGCCGCGGGCGTACGACATGTTCAAGGAGAAGACGGACGGCTGCGTCCGCGCGGTCATCCGACCGGGCGGCTGAACCGTGGTGCGCGGACGTTCGCCACTCCGTTTGCCGTCCGGGCAGGTGGGGACCCGGCCGACCATGAGCACAACGCCTCACCGCCGCCGGATGCGGCAGAGCCGGGTCCTGTGGCTGCTGGACAGCCTGGAGCGGGAGCCCCGGGTCGATCCGGTGATCGACGCGCTCCGCGCGGGGGTGCGATCCCTGCCGTTGGGGCGCGGCCGGGATGTGCTGCACGGCAGGTGGCTGGGGCACCCGGTGCATCCGCTGATGGTGCAGGTTCCGATCGGGAGCTGGCTGTCCGCGGCGGTACTGGATCTGCGGCCCGGCCGCTCCCGCGAGGCGGGGCTGCTGGTCGGCGTCGGTCTGGCCGCCGCCGCTCCCGCGGCGCTGGCGGGCGCTGTCGACTGGGCGGAGCTGCACCGCCAGCAGCAGCGCGTCGGACTGGTGCACGCTCTAACCAACACGGCAGCCGTGGGTCTGTACGCCGCCTCGCTCGCTTGCCGCGTCAAGGGACGCGAGGCAGCGGGCCGGGCGTTCGGCTTTCTGGGCCTGACGGCGGTCGGGCTCGGCGGCATGCTGGGCGGCCACCTGGCCTACCGCCAGGCGTCCGGCGCCAACCACGCCGAAGAGGTTCCGCACGTGGTTACGGAGGGATGGCACCGGATCGGGACGGTGGGCGAGTTCCCGGCCGGTCAGCCGGTGCGGCGCAGCGTGGACGACGTGCCGGTCCTGGTGGTGCGCGAACTCGGCGGGACGATCCATGCCCTGGCCGAGCGGTGCAGCCACCTCGCGGGACCGCTGTCCGAGGGCACCGTCGCCGACGGATGTGTCAGGTGCCCCTGGCACGGCAGCGTCTTTCGGCTCTCGGACGGTTGGAACGTCCGCGGTCCCGCCACCGCGCCCCAGCCTGCCTTCGACACCCGGATCGTCGACGGGCACGTTGAGGTGCGTTTGCGCCGGCAGGACCGAGGCGACCACCCGGGGAACGGTCGGGGAGCGGGCGGACAACCTGGCGCGACGGAAACGGGTACGGCCCCTGGACACAGCAGCTGATGGCCGCCTCGCACGACGCGTGCACGGCCTACTCAGGCGCACCGAACGAGGCTATTCGGCAGGGCACGAGCGGCCGTTGGGCGGTTATCTGGCGGCCATGGCGGGATTCGGGGCGTACACGGCGCCCTGGCCACGGCTGCGCGGGCGCCCGCTGCCCGAGCGGCCCGAACCGTGGGACGTGGTGTTGACCTCCGTGGCCACCTTCCGGCTGAGCAGGCTGCTGAGCAAGGCGTCGGTGACCAGTCCGCTGCGGGCCCCCTTCACGAGGTATGTCGGTCCGCAAGGGCCGGCCGAACTACACGAGGAGGCGCAGCCCGAGACGGCAAGGAGACCGTGGGCGAGCTGGTGATCTGCCCGTTCTGCACGAGCGTGTGGGTGGCCTCGACTCTCACCGCCGGCCAGTTGCTCCGGCCGCGCGCGACGCGCACCGCCATGGGCGCGCTCGCCGCCCTCGCCGGGGCAGACGCGCTGCAACTGGCGTACGGCGCGCTGCTGGGCAAGACCACCGGCGAGTGAGCCCTCTGCGGAACCTTGGGCAGGACGCCCGGGCCGCCGCTCTGCCCGGCGGGCCTGCCGTGCGGGGCTCTGTCTGCTGCCCCCAGTGCGGCGACCGGGCGGACGGCGTGACAGGGTGGGTGAAGCCGGTGGTACCGGGTACCCGCCAGGACATGATCAAGCGTGCACTGTGGCAGGGACTGGTCGCCGGTACCGCCGGAGGCGTCGTGATGACCCTCAGCGAGAAGATCGAGCAGGCCATCACCGGCCGACCCGACTCCCACGTGCCCGCCCGGGTTCTTCAGCGCCTGACCGGCCTGCCCGAACGCCCCGGCACACAGCCGCTCCCGGTCAATTGGGCCATGCACTACGGCCAAGCTGCCCTCCTCGGCGTACTGCGCTCGATCATGGCCCAAACCGGGCTGCGCGGACCGGTCGCCTCCGCCAAGTTCACCGTCGTCCGCCTCACCAACGACCAGATCCTCGAAAACGCGACCGGCATCGGCGCCCCGCCTCCTACCTGGCCCCGCAAAGAACTCGTAGTGGACATCGTTCACAAGGCCGTCTACGCCTTCACCACCGGCGCCGTCGCCGACGCCCTCGCCGCCCGCAGTGGCCCCGGCCCAGGGCAACGCCACGCCGCCGTCCACCCCGGTCGGCGGACCAACGTCGGACCCCCTCCCCGCAAGGACGCCTACGGTCGATAACGACGGCATCGTCTCGCGGCGCGGCAGCGGCATGGCTGCCATGTCCTGCAACCGGCAGCCCACGCACGCGGCAAGGCGCTGCCCGGGGTGAATCCGCGAGCGCTGTGCGTATAGATGTCGAAGTCGAGGCTCTGCTCTTGCCGAACGGGCAGGGGGTCCGTGCCGTGAGCTCGGCGAACGCACGCCAGGACCGGTCGGTGGTCTCGGTACAGAGGTCAAAGACGAGCGGTTCGGCGGCCAGGGCCTCGGCCAGGCTCGCCGGGTCGCCGTGAGCGGGTGCCTGGCGGGTACGGCGGGGAAGGCGGCAAGGATGCGGTGGCTGCCGCCAACGTTCATCCACTCCAGGACCCAGACGCCCAGATGCTCGTCGAGGAAGACCTCCGCATAGCCGCGGTCGTCGGTGCGATGCTGCAACAGATCCGCCCACAGCCCTCCTGCCTCGGCGACGGCTCTTGAGACCTTCTGGAGTTCCCGTCCGGCAAGCATGCGTCGGGCAAAGAGAACGGCAGCCGGCCGCTCATCGTTCACCACTCCTGGCTTTACCTCTGCTCTTGGCGGCGGTGGAACGCAACCAGGCGGCGATCCACCCCGTCTGCATCGCGGCATCGAGAAGATACGTCGGCCGGATCCGCCCCTTGGGCACGTAGACCAGATCAACGGCCAGCAGGGTCAGGGCGGTGCCCAAACCGATGCGACGGGCCTGGGCCGGGCCGTGCGAGTCCGGAGCCGCCGCGAGCTGGGCGACGCCGGCGGAGACCAGCAGTCCGCCCGTCGTCATCTGCAGCCACACATCGGTCTTCGGTCCGAAGACCCACTCGAAACTGCGCAGGTGCAGCAGCGGCCACAGTCCGCCCACGATGTTGAAGGCACCGTGCGCCACCGCGACCGTGCTCGCAGCCTCCCGAACTCTGGTTCTGCCCAAGGTGCCTCCCTTCGTAGGGGTGACCGCGTACCCGTGGCCGGGTGTCCTCACTCCGGGCCGAGCGCGATCGTCGTCGTGACCCGTGTGACGGCAGGTCTTCTCGGCACCGAACCGAACCCGAAGCGTACGGGCGGCTCGACGGGTGCCGCCGCACCGAGGTCGGTGCCCTCGAAGGCCGCCGACACCGTGCGGATCGGCCGCAGGTCCCGGGCGCCGTACCACTCGCGGCGCCCTGCGCCGGTGCTGCCGCGGGTCCGCACGCCGGGCAGCAGCACACGGGTCGGCCAGTCCATCAGCGCACTCCATACCGGACGGCGGGCGAGCGCGCCGGGAACGGCACACAGCAGGAACCCCGGGAGCCCTCGCCGGCCGGCGGTGAAGCGCAGGTCAAGTGACCCGCGGTGACGATCCACGTGCGGTCCGCGACGGTCACGTCGACCGGGACAACGCGTACGCTTTCGAAGGTATAGGTGTCGCTGACAAAGTCGGCCGTCCCCCGCGTGGGGGCCAGCAGCAACCGTTCCCCGTCGGGCCGTTCCAGCATCACATCGCTGAACGGTCCGAATGGTGACCGCTGCCAGTGTCCGAGCACGATGCGCGTTCCGGAAGAGGTGCCCAGGCCCGCGATCCAGCCGTCGAAGCGCAGCCGCGGCCGCCGCGTTGCCCCGCGGAGGATCCGGCTCATCCGCTTGTCCCCGCTCGAACGGGTTGAGGGAGCCCTCGCCGGGCGAGGGCCCGTCGAGTCAGCCCGGGTTCAGGACGGGCCCGCCGCTGGGAGACATGGTCGGGAGAGACCCAGCCGGACATGCCGGACTCCTTCCGAGAAGCGCACCAAGGGCTCGCCGAGAGGGGCGGGGAGGCCGGCCGCTGTGGTCAGCGTCTCCTCCAGCACGTCGACAGCGACATCGGCCAGTGGCCACGGCTCGTGCTCGACGGGCGTCTCCCAGAGCATGCCGAGCCGACGTGTGTACGCGCGCCAGCGCGACGTCAGCCACACGTCCCGTTCCGTCGCAGTGATCTTGTCACCGGGGCGGACGACCAGCCGGTAGGAGGCCCCGCCGGTCCACCTGGAACCGGCATAGGAGACGGTTTCCCCGCCCGCGGAGACGCTGAGGGTGGCCGGGTTGTACGGCGCGCCGACGGCACGAGTCGCCAGCATCAGGGGGCAGGCCACCTCAATGGACAGAAACCACAGCCCGTCCCGCCCGTTCCTGTGCCGGACATACGTCCGCAGGTTGGTCTCCGCGAACGTCGGCAGCCCGGGCACCGCTGCCGGTACCCCCGGAGGGCGCACGTCCGCCATGACAAACGGCGTGAACCCCACCCAGGCGGCCCCCTCGTACTCGTCCACCACCAGTTCCGCGGGCAGCAGAGCCTGAACCGCCTCGGGCGCGAATGACCAGTGCACAAACGTCTGAGTCAGCCAACCCGTCCGCAAAGCGGGAACCCGCACCCGATGCTCCGCCCCATACGCCACCACAGCCCGCGAGTCCCCCACACACGGCCGACGGAAACGTACAGGGCACGGATCCGAGACCTGCCACCTCTCGACAGGCGACAGCGGAACTGCCATCCCCGGCCGTTCCGGCCCTCAACAGAACATCTGTTCCACGGCATGAGGCTTGAGCCGAGCACACTCCTTAGCCCGGAGGGGGGCTGACACCCCACACACCGTTGTAGGACTCGAAGGGCGGGCCAGCCTGCTGCGCTGCCGGCCGGAGGGCCGGTAGTTGTAGATGGCGGTCAGCTTCGGCTGGTTCGTGGTGGCGTTGCCGGGAGCAGAGGTGGAGGGGGCAACCATCCACGCGATCCATCAAGCCAAGACGCAGAAGACTGCGGCTCCCTCTCAGGGGCGCAGCGCAGCCCCGTTCACGCCGCCGACCCCGGCACGACTGCCACCCTGCCTGTCCGAACGCTGCTGGACGTCATGCCCGTGAGGGACGAGACGCGCGCCGGTGACGAGCGCGACGCGTTCAAGCACTGGGACGCGTTCAAGCACTGTGTCGACGCCGATGCGGACAGCTGTTCCACCCGCAACGAGGCCCTGCTGGTGGAGGCCGTCAACGCCCCCGAGCGGTCCGGCCGCTGCACGCTGGCTGGCGGCACCTGGTGCAGCCCGTACGACGACACCTGGGTCGACGGTGCGCGAGGGCTGGACATCGACCATCTGGACGTTCGGCGGCTGAGTGGCGACCGGGGTCAGGGCCAAGGCCGTGGGTACCCGACGCCCGTCACCGTTCACCCGTCCCGGCGAGAGCCATGAGGGACAGGGCTGAGAGTCGTAAGGTCAACCGGTACTGCAAGGCGTGCGGCACGCCGGCCGTGAACCGGAAGCTCTGCGAGCGTAGCGGCGCCGTGCTGGAACTTCCTGGCGAGGCAGGACTGGTCGAGGACGAAGACGCGGCGGTACGGCGGACTTCGAAGGACGGGGCGCGCGCTGAGAGCCTGCCCGTGAGCCGTGAGCCGTGAGCCGTGAGCCGTGAGCCGTGAGCCGTGAGCCGTGAGCCGTGAGCCGTGAGCCGTGAGCCGTGAGCCGTGAGCCGTGAGCCGTGAGCCGAGGGCCGTGCTCCGAGCGCGGGCGGCGGCTACTTCCCGGTCGGCCTCTCCCTCGCGGTGGTCAGTACCGCCGCGGTGGCCGCCGGATGCGAGTGAGGGAACGCGTGCGCACCGCGCACTAGGACGGCCCGGCCCTGCCGGGCCCGCCCTGCCAGGTGCCGGCTCCAGGCCGGTGGGCAGAGGGCGTCGTGGTTCCCGGACATGACGACGACCGGGCAGGCCACCGAGGGCAGGACGTCCTCGGGTGCGTCCGTCTGCGCCGACCGTATGCAGCTGAGGAGCCGTCGGGGACCCGCCCGCACGTAGGAGGGCAGCAGCGTCGGCACGACGCCGGGGGACTCATGGACCGCCGTGCGGGCGAACGCGCCGACCAGCGGTCCCATCCGACGCAGGTGGCGCGGGAAGGTGGGCGCCAGCAGGACCAGGGCCCGGACGTGCTCCGGCACCCGGAGCGCCGCGTGCAGCGCCACCTGCGCTCCTGTGGAGTGGCCGGCGAGCACCACCGGAGCCGGCGGAACCACGGCCAGCCACCGCGCTATGACCTCCGCCAGCGGCTCCAGCGCCGGGCAGCAGCACAGGCCCGCGGGATCGTCGAAACCCGGGACGTCCAGCAGACGCACCGGACCCGATCGCGCGCACCTTTCCACCGTGCGCAGAAGGTATCCCGGCGCCCCCAGACCCGGCACCAGGGCCACGGCACCGCCCCGGTCGTCCAGGCACGGCGTTCCCAGGCTGCGCACCGACACCGGACCGAGGCGGTCACGGCAGACGTGCGGAGTCGGTCCCCAGTGCTGCGGCATGGCCGGCGGGTACCCACTTCGGCCCGTTCACGGACCGGCCCACCGCGAACGGTGACGCCGGTCAGCGTCATGGCCCGGTGGCGACGCCCGGTGACCGGCCGGGGCTCATCGGCGGTGCTGGGTACCTGGGTCGCTGCGCAGCCGGGCACGAGGTATCCGGCTCGGACACATCCGAGGAGGTAGGGCATGCGAGTCGAAACGGCGTGGTGGCGGTGACCGGAGCGTCCAGCGGGATCGGACCGGCCACGGCCAAGGCGTTCGCCCGCGAGGGCTGCGCCGTAGTGATGGCCGCGCGACGCGAGGAGGCGCTGGAGGCGGCGGCCAAGGAGTGCGGCAGAGCCGTCGCCGAAGTTGACGCTCATGTCCCTCTGGGGCGCGTATCGAGTCGTGATCAACTGGTGGTCCGGGTGGTGTTTGATCCAGATCATCGAGGCTCGTAGGTGGAGGCCAGTGAGGTAGCTGTCCGAGGTTTTGCCGTATCGGGTGCCGATGCCCCGCCAGGCCTTGTGTTTGTTGATCAGGCGCTCGACGGTGTTCCTCTCCTTGTAGAGGGCGGCGTCGTGGCTGACAGGTCGACCGCCCCCGGAACCCTTCTTCTTCCCGTTGGCGGCCTGGTCCTTCTTCTCCGGGATCACTGCCTTGATGCCGCGTTGACGCAGGTGGGCCCGGTTGCCGCGGGACGAGTAGGCCTTGTCCCCGGCGACCGCGTCCGGCCGGGTGCGGGGGCGGCCGACGGGGCCGCGGACCCGTCACTTCTTGAGCACCGGGATGAACTGCGGACTGTCCGCGGCCTGTCCCGCGGTCAGCACGAACACCAGCGGGCGGCACTTGCGGTCGGCGGCCAGATGGACCTTGCTGGTCTGCCCGCCCCTGGAGCGTCCGAGAAGAGCGGCCTTCAGGCGGACTCTTCGCCGACGCCGTATGCGTCGTCGTTCCTCCCGCTCGGGATCTGCTGTGGCGTCCTGCCCGCTTTGTTCTTCGAGGCTGCCCCCTTTGACCTGACCTTCTCCTCCTCGGTAGCAGCCTTCTCCAGTGCAGCGATGACGTCCTCGCCCAGATGCATCCCGGCGGCATCGTGGTGTGCCGCACGGTGGTGGACTCGATGCCGACCAGGGACAGGTCCACCGCACCCCGCTTCGCCGCTTCCGCGATCAGGCCCTCCAGCAGGGCCTCGAAGACGCCGCGTCACGCCACTGCCGGAAGCGGTTGTGCACGGTCGACCAGGCGCCGAACTCCTCCGGCATCTCCCGCCACTGCCCGCCGGTCCTGAACCGCCAGATCACACCCTCGAACTGCTGCCGGAGCCGTTCGGGGTACGGGCCGTACTCGCCGATCGGCAGGTACGGCCCGATGAACTCCCACTCTGCGTCCGTCAGTTGCACTTGCGTCACGCCAGAAGATCTACCGGACCAGACCCCGCCTCGAGAGCGGAGCCCGGAACTGCCACCGTCTGCCCCCGAGCCGAACCAGGCTCAGCCGAGACCGCGGTGGGCGGCCCACAACGTCCCGGCGCGGCTGGCCGCGTCGACAACCAGAGCCGTCAGTTCTGGTTCGTCGGGGACCGGGAACGAGACATATGCGGCCCGACCACCGCCGACTGGTCGGCCATGGGCTTTCGCGGCAAGGTGACCGTCCGGGAGAAGCCGGATGTTGAGTGTGGTCAGTTGGTCTTCACCACGTCGAGTGCCCGTCCAGCGGAGCGCCTGGTCTGCCTGGGCGCCGTCGCTGCTGCCAGGGAGGGTGGTGCGGTGTGCAGCGCTTTGGGCCTCTCCGGCCGCCTCGTCTCCGTTCTTGTTCGGCGGTGGCCTTCACACCGTGTTGGTCTCGCGTGGGGGCAGGCCCGGGATCACGCCATCGGTCAGATTGGTGCGGATCTCCCGGACGGCCGGCCCCGGGGTACCGCGGAGTTCGTGGCAGGCGATGATGACCTGTCCTCCAACGCCCGAGGGATTATCGAAGGTGGCGAGGTCGGTGAGACCGTCGAGGAGCGCGTTGCCGCTGCGCTGGTCCTCCGGACCGTCACCGAGACCGGTGAACGGGCCATCCACGATCAGGAAACTGCGGGACCGGCATCGCCGGCACCTCTCGCGCGGTATCGCGCAGGGCCAGCAGGACACTGACGTTCGCGCGGGTCATCCCGTGCCTGGCGACGAACCGGGAGTCGAACGACTTTCCGTTGATGGTGACGGAGAAGAATTTTTGGAGCTGATGGAGACCGTGTTGACCTCGGGGTCACACGCCTGCATCCGGCGCAGCGCATGACGCGACCACCGGTCGGTCCCCTGCTTGACCATCAGATCGGTGTCCTGCCGTGCAGTGGTGTATGCGGCCTTCGCGATCTCCGCGGCCTTCTCCAGCTCGGGCAGCCGCTCGCGCAGTTCCGTCAGCTCCGCGACCTCACGCAGGTGCTCGGCGTTCTGCTCCAGCCGCGCGGCCAGCTCCCGTGCTGCCGCTTCGGCCTCCACCACGACCTGCTGCTGCGGCGTGATCACATCCTGCGTGAACGCCCGCACCGCGGCCGCCGCCTCCACGACAACCCGGTCGGCGTCACCGACCCGTCCGCGGGCCTCCTCCGCCGCCTGCGCCGCACGTCGGGCTGCCTCACGCGCCTGCTCAGCGGTCTGCGAGCCTGGGCCATCCGCCGCGTGAACTCCTCGGCACGCTGAGGGCGGTCAGGATCGAAACGTCGGCACACAGGACAGTCGTCCTCGGGCAGCCCCGTCAGATCGAGCGCCCGTACACACCTGGGACACAGGCTCGGATCGGTGGCTGCCTCCCGCAACCCGGCCAGACGCCCCCTTGCCTCGGCTGCGGCCGTATCCAGAAGCCGCGCCGTACGCTGACGGTCCTCGGCCGCCATACCCGCGGCCCGCCGGGCCTCCTCCGCCGCAGCCATCTTCTGCTCCAGCGCGACGAGCTGGCTTTGCAGCCGACTCAGCTCCGCCCCGGCCTTCTGCGCCTTGAACGCCTCCTGCTGGTGCTGCGCGGTCCACTGCTCACCGCGGCGGAGAACCTGAAACGGCTCGCCGCCTTCACCCGCGCGGCCAACCGCCGCCGCGCCATCGAGGACGGGGAACTCCCGGCCCCGGCGGCCGACCCGGCCGACCCGGCCGACCCGGCCGGACCGGTCGACCGGCGCCGCCAGGAGCACGAGCAGCAGCAGCACCAGCAGCCCGGCCCCGGCCAAGGCCAGGGCCTCCAGCCGTGACGGGCGGGACGAAGGACGAAGTTGCCGCGCCATCAGCCGGGACGCGACCGACCGCCCAGCCTCGAAGTGGGCTGGGAGAGGCGAGTGTGCGAGGGACCGATCCCTTGGACGCGGAGGCCCTGACGGTTGCCCCGATCCTGCCGCACCTGTCGCCCGAGCGCCTGGAACAACTCCAGCAGCTCGCCGACATGTCCCGGCTGCGTGCGACGCTGTACCCGTCGCCGAAGCCGCCGCCCGTCCGGCGCCGCTCCCGCTCACGGCAGTACCGCGGGGGCCGGCCGAACCCGTGGCGCACCGCGCGGGGCCGCCGCCGGGGATGAGTGAGCACGGTGGACTCCACCGTGCATCCGGTGCGCGGACAGGCGGCGGCCGGGTGGGAATGGTCTCCACCCGGAGAGTGAGACCACGGTGGTGCGCATCGGGTCGACTGCACTTCGGTGCGCACCCTCCGGTGGGGGAGTGCAGAAGATCCCGGCATCCGATGCAGGCGGTGCGGTTCATCGCGCGCACCGGTGCGCGTGCCGACGATGCAGTGCAACAAGGGGACCGCGCACCCACGGAACCGAAACGATCGGGTCCGAATGTACTGCGCGGCCGACGGCCCGAGTGTTACATCGCGTGCGGGCCTCTGCCGGCAACACGCACCGTGCGCCGCATGCTCGCGCGCCCGTCGGGCTCGGGCACCCGCCGCAGGAGCGTGGGCAAGGGCGGAGCCGGCGCCTTTATGCGGGTCGTTCCTACCAGAAACGGACTTGACGCCCTCTCAGAACCCGGCGACTTCTCCGAAAGGTCGATCTTCAGCCACAGCGGCCATGGGGGCAGTATCCGTGTCGGCACCATTTCGTCTCGCTCCGGTGCGCCCCCGGCCCGTCTCCCTGAGCGCATGCTGTGATCCACCCGACGTTTAGGACATCCGCAGTCCCCTGCCGCCAAGGGCGCCTGCCACCAGGGAAGTTGAACGGAATCCGCACGTCCTGAAATCACCTGCATGGGTGTTGATCTTCCTGCCTAGAGTTCTGCCGCCCGTGCGGTTTTCGCACGGGAGTTTGAGTTTGGCCTAGCGGGAAGGACACGGCACCTCGTGCATCCATCCACCCAACCCACTACGCAAAGACGCAGAAGACGCAACCGGCTCGCGGCAGCCGCCGCACTGCTACTGATCGCCGAGGTCGGCATCGCCGCCACCGGCCAGGCCGCTGCGGCTCCCACCCCGGAGCGCACCGCGGAGGCGACCAGCGAGCCGGCCAAGGCCCCCCAGCCGTCCAATTCGGAGATCCACAAGGCCGACACTCAAAGGGCGGCCCGGCACGCCAAGGGCTCAAAGGCGTGGGCGATCCTCGAGGCGAAGAAGACCGGCAAGAAGACTATTGCCCACGACGAGACGACGGCCACCTCCTACACCGTGGCCAATCCGGACGGCACCCTCACCACCGAGCTGACCTCTGGGCCCGAGCGGGTCTGGCGGGCCGGCAAGTGGCGCAAGGTCGACGCCACCCTGATCAGGGCCGGCGACGGAACTGTGAAGGCCAAGGAGCACCCCAACGGGCTGCGTCTGGCGGGCAAGGGCGGTACCGCGCCGCGCTCGCTGGCCGCCGCCAAGGACGCGGCCCCGCGCGATCTCGTCACCCTCGGCAGTGGCGAACAGGCGGTGACACTGCAGTGGAAGGGCGGCCTTCCCGCGCCGGAGTTGGACGGCACCACGGCCCGCTACCGTGAGGCCGTGCCTGGCGCCGACGTCATCGTCGAGGCCACGCGGACCGGCTTCGAGCAGTACGTGCAGATCGACAAGAAGCCGTCCGGCGCCTACTCCTACACACTGCCGGTCAAGGCCAAAGGGCTGAAGGCCAAGGCGAACAAGGACGGGTCGGTGACGTTCACCGACGCCGAGACCGGTGAACGGCGCGCGACGATGCCCGCCCCGGTCATGTGGGACGCCTCGGTGGACAAGCGGTCCGGCGAGCACCCACCGGGCCCGCGTCGCCATGAAGGTCATGAACAAGGGCACCGGCCGCATCGACCTGGTCGTCACGCCCAGCGCGGACTTCCTCGCCGACCCCAAGACCCAGTATCCGGTCACGGTCGACCCCTCGACCTCCGCCCTGGCCTCCACCTTCGACACCTACGTGCAGCGCGGCGAAACAGTCGACTGGTCCGCCGACACCGAACTCGACTTCGGCAACCCCGGCACCACGAACCCGGACGGCACCACCCGCGTGGCCCGGTCCTTCATCCACTGGAACACCACGCCCATCCAGGACGCGTTGATCATCGACACGAACCTGGCACTGTGGAACTTCCACTCCGGCAACACCGACTGCACCGCACAGTCGTGGACCGTCTGGGACACCACCGCGGCATCCACCTCGTCGCGGTGGACCAACCAGCCCACCTGGAACCAGCAGTACCACTCCTCCAGCCAGACCCGCGGCAACCCGGACTGCACCGGCACCCAGCCCGACGGCTGGATCAACGCCGACGTCGACACCCTCGTGCAGACCTGGGCCTCGGCGAAGGCGACCCGCGGCTACATGGGCCTGCGCGCGGCCACCGACGACACCCGCGCCTGGAAACGCGTCAACTCCGGCAACGCCACCACGAACCAGCCGAAGCTGACCGTGAACTACAACTACCGTCCCTCCGACGGCGCGGCACAGCAGGCCGGACCGCCCTTCACGACTTACAACGATGTGTGGGGCGTCAACACCCTCATACCGACGCTCCGGGACAAGTTCGCGGACGCGGACGGCGACAAGGTCAGCGGTAGCTTCCAGGTCTACGACGCGGAAACCAATACTCCGATCACCACGCCGGCCGGAGACGGCGTGCTCGTCTCCGACTTTGTCACGCCCGGCGAGTGGGCGGCCGTGCAGGTCCCGGAGGGGCAGCTCGTCGACGGCAAGATGTACAAGTTCCGGACCAACGCCTACGACGGTACCCACTACAACCTGGGCTGGTCCCCGTGGCGGACGTTCGTCGTGGAGACCGCAGCCGCCGGTGTTCCCACCGATCTCCAGCCCGGCGACACGTACACGATCAACGATCCCGCGCTGATCGCCGATCCCGCCCAGGTTGAGCAAGTCCTGAACAGGGACGGCAATCTGGAAGCGTTTGGCATCAAACCGCGCACCGGCCCGTCCGCTGAGCAGCCTGCCGCGGCGGCAAGCGCGCCGACTGTCGGGACAATGGCTGCCTGGGAGCGCACGTACACGGTTCCCAGTCAGCGATTCAACCACGGCCGCAAGCCCGAGAACAACGGCCAGGACCCGTACGAATACATCGCCGACGTCGACGAATGTCACAACGCTGATGACTCGGACAACACCGCCGGGTGGATCAAGAACAGGTTCTCGTACTGCCAGGAGACCTTGACGGTCATGCCGGCGATCAAGTGCGGCCTGTGGCCTCCCGGCTGCTATCTGCAAGGAGTCTTCATCTCGACCAACACCCTTATCGGCCGAGGTCAGATGGGCGGCTTGGACGGTAGCCTGATGACCCGGTTCGCTGAATTCGACTTCAATGTGGATGTCTTTACATCCAGCGGCGATTTCAACAAGGTCGGCGCCAAGTTGGAAGCGACGCTGGAGTGCGAGGGAGACTGGGACATCGGAGTTCCGGGCGACCCCAGGGCAGAGGACGCCTGCCAGCCTGGCATCCATACCGGCCGCAGTGATTCACCGAGCCAGTGGAAGTACAACGGCGACACGAAGTTCGACCTGTGGTCGCTGGCGCCAAAGCTGCCCGATGTCGCCAATGGCGATCAGATCGCCACCGGCCTGTTCACCCCGGTCCTCGAGTTCACGATCCCTGGCTACTCCCAGGTCATACCTTCCGAGGGCGAGCAGGGGGAAATCCGCTTCGACAGCGCCGCCTACAACGTACGAGCAAAGGCGGGTTCTGTCTTCCCCGATGCCACACCCGCCCTGCGCTACGACCGCAGCGACAAGTCCGATGCCACTGCTCCCGTGGAGCCGTACATCGGAGTAGCCGCCGTTGCGGACCACATCGGCGACGCTCTTGACGACCCGGGCAGCACTTAGACGTCATCTCATTTGGTGAGCCTGCGGTAGCAGATGAGGGTGCAGGCGATGCTGGTGAAGGCGAGGAAGTGGTCTGCTTTGCGTTCGTAGCGCCGGTGGAGGCGGCGGCAGCCGGCGAGCCAA
>NZ_JARVKW010000036.1 GCF_029813775.1 Streptomyces sp. DH24
GGTGCCGGACCCGCGGCCGTTGACCGCCCGGGCGCCTTCCCGCGCCCGTCCCGCACCGACCTTCGTCCCCGCACCGACCCTCGTCGGCACCGACCGGAGTGGACAGCCCACATGACACAGCTCAGCGGATGGAAAGTACTCAACCCCGGCGGCCAGGGCGGTGACCTGGTGCTCGCCGTCGACTTCGCCACCACGGGACGGTCCGACTCGGGCTTCCTGGACCTCGCCCCGCGTCTCGATGCGGCGCTCGCCGTCTGGGAGACCCGGCAGCCGCCCGGCGCCACCGGCCTGTCGGCCGAGGACTACCTCGCGCTGTGGGACGGCCAGGCCGCGAGCAGCGGCCGTACGGTGCGGGCCGTGCTCGGCTACTGCGCCGGCAGCGTGTTCGCCGGCGAGCTCGCCGCGCGGATCGCCGCCCGGCAGGGCGAGGCGCCCCGCCTGGTGCTGTTCGAGCCGGAGGTGCCCGCCCCGGCCGGCCTGTACCGGGACTTCGCCGCCATGATGGACCAGTTCGCCTCGGTGCTGTCGCCCGACGAGGTCACCGCGGCCCAGGAGGAGGCGGACGCGGCACGCGTGGACGCCGTCGACTTCGGCGGCTACGGCGACGTCCTCGTCCGGATCTTCATGGAGCGGGCCGGCGCGGCCTTCGCCCGGGAGGAGCTGGACACCGAGCTGCTGGACGAGTTCGCCGCGGTGTTCCGCTCGTACGTCTCCTACCTGAACGCCGCCCGGCAGATCGACCCGTCCGTCACCTGGCGCGCCGGCATCGCGGTGAGCTCCCGGACCCCGTCCGAGGGCGCGGCGCTGGCCGGCCGGAACGTCGACGTCGACGTGGAGCACGCCGACATGCTGCGCGACGGCCGGGTGGCCGCGGTGGTCAACGAGATCATCGGCACGTACGTGGCGTCCTGAGCGGGTGGGTGACGCCCCCGCGTACAGGTCCGGCCCCCGCCGGGAGGTGGGCGGGGGCCGGGGCTCCGGCGGGTCCGGGTCCGGTCAGGTTTTGACGGTCATCGTGCGGTCGACCCGCTCGCGCGGCCGGCTCGAACCGATGAGGGCGCCGACCGTCATCACGCACCGGTCGCCGTCCCAGGTCCGCCCCGACACGAAGACGTTGTCGGCCATCAGCCGGTCGATCCGCGACTCGTGGCGCAGTACGGCGCCGGGGCGCACCTCGCCGAAGAAGCGGCAGTCGCGGAAGGCGGCGGCGACGGGCACGCCCTCGGCGGTGCCGGTGGACAGCCACAGCAGTACCGAGGCCTGGCCGAAGGACTCCAGCATCAGGGACCTCGGGTACATGTAGCGCGACAGCGGCAGTCCGTCGGCCAGGCCCTGGTAGCAGGGCTCGGAGCCGGAGACCGCCTTGGCGACGGTGATCCGCCGGCCGGGGTCGAGGGCCTCCACCCGGTCCACCAGGAGCATGGGGTGCCGCACCGGCAGCAGGTCCAGGATGCCGGTGTAGTCGGGCCCGGTTCCCCCGGCGGGCCCGGCCTCACCGGCGGGCCCGGGGCGCGCCTCGTCGGCGGACGGACCGGCGGCGAGGACCGCGTCCCGGTCGCCGAGCGTCACCTTGACCGCCGCGACGGGCGTGCCGTCCTGGCGGGTGCCGTCGGCGGTCACCTTCCAGCGTCCCGGGCCGTCGGGGGCCGCGGTGACCTCCAGGCGGATCTCGTCGCCGCCCTGCATCGGTGCCAGCCAGCGCCCGGAGCGCACGTCGAGCAGGTTCAGCGGCTCGTCCCCGCCGACCAGCGTGCTGGTCGCCTGGCGCAGCGCCTCCAGGACGAACACGGCGGGCAGCAGGGTGAGCCCCGGGAAGTGCCCCGCCATGTACGGGTCTTCGGGGTTGACGGTCTTGTACAGCGCGAAGCGCAGCTCGGGTCCGTCGGAGCGCGCCTCCATCCGGTCCACCGCGCGCAGCGGCGCCGCGAAGGTGCGCGGCCCGGTCGCGGGCCGCCCGCCCTGCGGTACGGGGGCGCCGCCGGTCATACGAACCACACCTGGTCGTACTCGGGCCAGCGCAGCGCCAGTTCGGCCCGGTCGAGGCAGACGGTCCCCGGCACGAGCTGCTCCGGGGCGAAGCCCAGCTCCGTCAGCGCGGCCCGGTCCACGTAGACGGTGAAGCCCTCGGCGATCAGGTCGCGCACGGAACCGCGGTAGTCCGGCAGCGTGTCGAGCTCCATGGTGCCCAGCCGCACCGACGGCCGGTAGACGTTCTCCTCGACGGCCATCGTGACCGCCGCGCCGCGCAGCGCGACGTCCACCCGCTCGAACTGGTCGTGCAGGTCGAGCAGTCCGTACAGGGCGTGGAAGAACTGCGCCTCGACCGCGCCCCGGTAGGCGCGGTCCAGGACGCACAGGACGGGCGGGCCCTGCCGGGTGCGGGCGGTGGTGGTCATCAGGCCCCTCCGAGGTAAAGGGTCTGCCGGGCACCGGCGATGGTCGCCGCCAGCCGCAGCGGGGAGCGGTGCCGTACCTGCGGGACGTGGTGCACGGCGCCGCGCTCTTCGGTGCACGCCGTGCAGCCGATCCAGGCGAAGCGGCCCCCGCCGTCGGCGATCATCCGCTGGACGATGGCGGACGGGGACGGGTAGTGGCCTTCCGGGTCACGCGTGTTGGGGAGCTTGGTGTCCCCGAACGTGTTCTGGGTCAGCATCGTCGCGTAGCCGCACGCCCAGACCCGTACCGAGCCGCCCCGGTCGAGCATCGCCTGGGACAGGCGCAGCGCCGAGGTGACCACGTCGCTGGAGTGCGGGGCGGCCGTCAGGATCAGCAGCAGGTCCCACATCCGGCGTTCCATGGCGGCCATCAGTGCCACACCCCCCGGCAGTCGTCCTCGGCGAGCGCCGCGGCGACGGCGTCCATGCCGACGACCTTGGCGTGCGGGGACAGCGTGGTGGCGGACAGCGCCCGCTGCGCCGCCGAGAAGTCGTCCACGAGGATCTCGGCGCCGGCCGCGGCCAGCCGCTCGATCTCGGGGGACGCGGTGCCCACGGCGGTCAGTACGCCGTCCTCCACGAGGAAGACCCGCACGCGGTGGCCGGCTTCCGCGAGCGTCGCGGCGTCCAGGAGAAACGTGCCCGCGTTGGGGCCCGCCCAGTTCCCCTTGCTCTCGATCATGAGGTAGGAGAGGCGGGAGGCCGTGCCGCGGGGCGCCGGCGCGGTCATCAACCGCCCAGCTTCCGGCTCAGCAGGTCGAGGATGTCGGGGAAGCGGCGGACCGTGCCGAGCTCCTCCTCGGGGATCTTGATCCCGAAGCGCTGCTCCAGCGTGACCGCGAGCTCCAGGGCGACGACGGAGTCGACGCCGAGTTCCTCGATGAGGAGAACGTCGTCGGTCAGCGCCGACAGCTCGACGTCCAGCGTGTCCGCCACCAGCTCCCGAAGTTCCGACACATCCAGCGTGGTTTCGGCACTCACCGGAATTCCCTTTCCTCGGGCCAATTCGCGCGATTTGTTCGAGCCTTCGGAGACACTCGTTGTCGGGTCTCCGAAAAACACCTGAAACTCTTGAGCCCACATGAAACCCTTGAGCTTCGGCGATGCTAGGTCAGCGCCGGGAACGTGACGAGGCGCCCGGCTGTTTGCTGCAGGTACTTGCAAGCGCCGCAGGCCCGTTCTTTCAGGAATGCATCCTGAAAGGCGTCGGCCATTGTGCCGCGCGACCGGAAAGAGCGAACAGCGAGGTGCACAGGTGGCGGTGGTGGTCACGGGGCTGGGCGCGGTGAGTTGCTTCGGCAGCGGAACCGACGCCCTGTGGGAGGGGCTGCTGCGCGCGGACCGGCGCCCGGAGCCCGCGCCCGAGATGTGCGGTCTGCCGACCCGGCCGCACCTGTACGGGGTGTCGGGCGACGCCGGTCAGGCGAGCCCGGCGGTCCCCGGCACGACGCCGACGGGCCGGACCAGCGCGCTGGTGACGGCCGCGGTCGCGGAGGCCGTGGCGGAGGCCGGGCTGACCGGCGACGACCTGTTCGACGCCGGGCTGTCGGTGGGGACCTCGCTGGGCGACATCGACCTGGCCGAGCGTCCCGGGGCGGCGGGCCCGCAGCCGGCCACCCACCACGTCGCCGCCTCGGTCGCCGCCCGGTTCGGCATCGGTGGTCCCGGCCAGACCCTCTCCACCGCGTGCTCCGCGGGCGCCTACGCCGTCGGCTGGGCCGTCGAACTGATCGAGACGGGCCAGGCCGACATCGTCGTCGCGTGCGGCGGGGACGCCTTCTCGCGCGTCGCGGTCGGCACCCTCCAGCGGTTCGGGCTGCTGGACGGCGAGTGCTGCCGCCCCTTCGACACCGACCGCGCCGGCATGGTCACCGGCGAGGGGGCCGCCGCCCTGGTGCTGGAGTCCGCCGACTCCGCCCGGCGGCGCGGCAGGCCCGCCATCGCCGAACTCGCCGGGCAGGGCTGGACCTGCGACGCCCACCATCCGATGGCCCCGGAGCCGTCCGGCGAACAGCTGCGCCGCTCGGCCGCCCAGGCCCTCGCCGGCGCGGCCGAGGCGCCGGGCGCCGCCGTGCTGCACCGCGCCGGGGTGGCGGGCAACGACTCCGTGGAGGCCACCGCGATCAGCGCGGCCGTGGCCGCCGCCTGCGGTGACGGCGGCGAGGTGCTCGGCTACGCGCCGAAGGCGGTCACGGGGCACACGGCCGGCGCGGCCGGGGTGTTCGGCTGCGTGATCGCCGCGCTCATCCTGCGCCACGGTCTGGTCCCTCCCAACGCCCATGTCGCCACCCTCGACCCGGACTGCCCGCTGACGGTTCCGCTGGCCGGTCCCGTCGCGCTGGCCCGGCCGTCGGTGCTGGTCAGCGGCACCGGTTTCGGCGGCAACAACGCCGTGCTCGCCTGGCGGGCCGCCGCATGACCGTCCTGATCACGGCGGCCGCCGCCGTCACCGAGGAGCCCGCGCCCACCGCCGCCGACGCCCCGCACTGGTTCGACCCCGCCGCCCACCTCGGCCGGCGCGGGTGGAAGTACTTCAGCCCGGCCACCCGGTACCTGCTGGCCGCCGGCAACCAGGCACTGGGCCGACGGCACGACGACCCGCCGCTGGACGGTGCCGCCGCCGAGCGGTTCGGCGTGGTCACCGGCACCCAGTACGCGATCACGCGGGTGCACCGGCGCATGGACACGGTGCTGACCACCGAGGGCGTGCACGGCATCAGCCCGGCCGAGGTGCCCGGGTTCTCGATGAACACGCCCGGCAGCCAGCTCGCCATCAGCACCGGCGCCCGCGCCTTCTCGGTCACGCTCACCAACCCGGTGACGGCCGGTCTGGAGGCCGTGCAGTTCGCGGTCACCGCGCTGCGCACCGGCCGCGCCGACCGGGTGGTGGCCGCGGCGACCGACCAGGCCCCGCGGGACCACGGGGGCAGCGGTGAGTACGACGCCGCCGCGGCCGTCGTCCTGTCCGCGGGGCACGGCGCGGCCGACGGCCCCCGCCCCCTCGCCGCGGTCACCGGCGGGCTCTCCCGGTTCCTCCCGCCGGGTCCCGCCGGTGGCCCCGACCCCGCCGCGCTCACCGCGGCCGGGACGCGGATCGCCGCCCTGGCCCGCGCCACGGACACCGTGCGGCTGGTGATCGGCGGCCCGGCCGGCGCCGCACCGCTCGCCGGCGCGGGCGGCGAGGCCACCGCCAAGGCCCTCGCCGACGCCGGGGCCGCCGTGCGGCACCCGGCCGGGGAGATCCGGGAGGCCCGGCACTGCGCGGTGTCCGGGCTGCTGGAACTGATCGACGCGGCCCGCGCCGGCGGGCCCGCGCTGGTGATATCGGTATCGGAAACCGGGCATCTCACCGCAATAGGCCTGGGTGATCCTGTTGGGCCGGAATTCATCTGAGTGCGGATATCCGCAGCGATACCCGGAGCACTTTGACCCGTCCAGCAGCGCCCCGATATCGTTCCCGGCATGACAGTCAGGGCAGAACAGCCGATCGACCGATTGACCCGATTCCGCAGAATCGGCGGGCTCGGCGCCGCTATAGCAGTGACACCGTACCTGCTCATCAAAATCGTCTGGACTTTCGGTTTCTTCATTCCGACCGAGGAAATGGGCGGGGCGGACTGGCGTGCGATCAACGCGGCGACCGCGTTCCTCGCCGCCGTCGGCATCGTGCTGGCCATGGCGTTCTCCAGGCCCTGGGGGGAACGCCTGCCCGCCTGGCTGGTGGCCCTGCCCGTGTGGGTGGGCACCGGACTGCTCGTGCCGATGCTGCTGCTGGCGCCGGTGCTCGGCCCGGCCGCCATGAACCGCGACCAGGACGCCGGCTCCCCGGACTTCTGGATCTACGAGCAGATCCTCGTGATGATCTCGCTGGTCGGCGTCGGGGTCGGTCTGCCGGTCGCCCTGGCGGGCTACGCCAGGGCGCGCTGGCCGGAGGCGCTGGGCGGTCCGCTGGAGTGCGCCGAACCGGTGGGCGGCACCCGTCAGTTGCAGACGACGCTGGCGAGGATGGCCGCGGTCGGCTGCGTCCTGCTCGCCTGCCTCAAGATCTTCTGGGCCGCGGGCGGCACCCTCGGCCTGGACTCCGGTGAGCTGGACCGCCGCGACCTGTGGTGGCACATGCTGTCGGCGAGCACGGCCGTGTGGGCCCTCGCCGGCGCGTGGGGCATCCTCGTCCTCACCGCGCAGCGCGGCGCGCGCAGGTTCCTGCCGCCGATGGCCGCGGCGTGGGTGGCGTCCGGGATGCTGTTCTCGTACAGCGTCTACAACCTGCTCACCCTGACCGACATGCAGCAGCCCTCCCCCGAACTCCCCATCATGGGAGCACTGGCCCGGGACGTCAGCGCGGTCCTCGGCGTGCTGATGGGCACGACGCTCCTGCTGGTCCTGCACGACCGCAGGCGCGCCCTGCGCGGCCAGGACTGACCCGCCTCCGGGCGCACCCGGACAGGACCCGACAACGCGGCACCGCCGTGCGGTTGCCTCCCCCCAGGACGCGGAGGCGATCGCACGGCGGTGCCGTTGGTACGCGCGAACGGCCTCAGGGGGCCGCGCCGGGAACGGGCAGGGTGCACCACTGGGGCAGCCTGGACCACACGTCGGGCGTGTAGAAGTGCCCGCCGGGCAGCTCGACCGCCTGGAACGCGCCCTCCGTCAGGGGCCGCCAGTGCCGCTCGACATCGGCGAAGGGCGCGGCGTCCTCGGTCCCGTACAGCACCCGCAGCGGCATCGACACCCGCGAGCCCTCGGCGAACCGGTAGGACTCCGACACCGCGAGGTCGGCGCGCAGCAGATCCACCGCGATCTTGACGAGCTCCGGTTCGTTGGCGACCACCGCGGACATCTGCCCGAGGTCGCGCATCCACCGCACGAGAGCTTCCTCGCTGTCGTCGGAGCGCGGGACGGTGGTGCGCACCTCGTGGCGCTTGCCCGGCGCCACGCCGCCCGACACGACCAGCGCCGACGGCACGGCGAGGCCGAGACGTTCGAGCTCCGCGGCCGTCTCGAAGGCCACCCACGACCCCATGCTGTGACCGAACAGGATGTACGGACGGTCGGCGAGGCACCGGACGGCCGCCCGCACCACGTCGTCGCGCAGGTCGGTCCAGTCGCGGGCGAACGGGGTGTTGAACCGGGACTCCCGGCCGGGGTAGCAGATCAGCGCCAGTTCCGTGTCGTCCGGCAGGACGTCCGCCCACTGCCGGAACGGCGCCGTGCCGCCACCGCAGTAGCTCAGGCACACCAGTACCCGCTCGGCGTGCGGCCGCGGCCGCGGCCGGTGCACGGCGGCACCGGCCTCCGTCTGTACCATCGTCGCCCTCATCACCGGCCTACTTGGCGCCTTCCATCTGGCGGACCAGGCTGAGCGGACGCATGTCGGTCCAGTGCTCGTTGACGTAGTCCAGGCAGGCCTGCCTGCTGTCCTCGCCGTACACCACGGTCCAGCCCGCCGGGACCTCGGCGAACGCCGGCCACAGCGAGTGCTGGCCCTCGTCGTTGACCAGCACACGGTACTGGGCGTCGTTGTCCTCGAAAGGATTGGTGCTCATCGTCCACTCTCCAAGCAAGGTCGCTTTTCGTTCCCTGACCGGCGTCGTCAGGCGCTGTACTGCCCGACCACGGGCAGTGTTTTCCCTGTGAAACCGAGGAATTCGTCCGGACGCTTCACCCCTCGGCAATGGCGGACCGGGAGTACCCCGGTTTCCGCGCCGCGACGTCCATTCGCCCGGTTTCCGCGATCACAACAAATGCCGGAACTCGCGCTTGTGCATCCTGCCCCCACGTGTGGTCATTCCACGGCAGAACCCGACCACAAAACCGCCGTACCACGCACGCTACCGACCCTCAAGTCGCCCTCCCCCAGGGCTTTCAGCAACCTGCACGGCACACGGGGGCCGTCACCTGTCGCGGCCTGTAGCCGAACCGTTGCCGTTCCATCGGAAGTCCCCCACAGCGACCGCATAGTGTGTGGGCCGTTCCGTTCCACATCAGGGGGAGTCAGCACCATGCGTTCCATACGGCCGTCCTTCGCACCACCCCGGGGAAGCGGCGGTCGCCGCCGGACCTCTCCCGTCCTGGGCGCGCTCGCCCTCGCCTCGGCTCTCGTGCTCACCGCCACGGCCTGCGAGTCGGGCGACGCCGACGCCGGCGGCCCGGCCACGGCTTCCGCCGCCGCCGACGACGGGAAGATCAAGATCCCGGACGATCTGCGGGACCGTCTCAAGGAACACGGCATCGACCTCGACAAGTGGAGGGACGGCGCCTGGAAGAACTGGGACAAGGACGACTGGCTGCGCGAGGCGCAGGACTACGTCAACCCCATCATCGAGGACCTGTGGGACCCGGACCGCATGCGGGACGCCGAGGAACCGGACCAGAGCGTCGACGACGGTGACCTCTCCGGCGACCAGGGGGTCACCGACCCCGAGCCGAAGCCGGTGCGGGCGCGGGCCGTCCAGCCGTCGTACCACGCGAGTGCCCCCACCGCGGGCAAGGTGTTCTTCGACTCCCCCGAGGGCACGATGGTCTGCTCCGCGACCGTCGTCGCCGACCCGGCCAACCCCGGCAAGTCCAACATGGTGTGGACGGCCGGACACTGCGTGCACGCCGGCAAGAAGGGCGGCTGGTACCGCAACATCGCCTTCGTACCGTCGTACAACGACGCGGGCAGGTCGGCGCAGGAACAGCAGGACGCCACCAAGGAGGAGGTCGCTCCCTACGGCGTCTGGTGGGGCGACTGGGCGCAGACCTCCGACCAGTGGATCGAGCAGGGC
The DNA here is from genome assembly GCF_029813775.1 of Streptomyces sp. DH24. Lineage (GTDB taxonomy): Bacteria > Actinomycetota > Actinomycetes > Streptomycetales > Streptomycetaceae > Streptomyces. The sequence goes on from NZ_JARVKW010000036.1 coordinate 9,206, forward strand.
GGCGCGACCGGCGGGGACGGCGCCCCGTACGACTTCGCGGTCATCCACGTGACGCCGGAGAAGGGCAGCGGTGGCAAGTCGCTTGAGGAGACGGTCGGTTCGGCCCTCCCGGTGGACTTCGGGGCCCCGGCCGTCCCGGAGATCGAGAGCCTGACGGCGACCGGCTACCCGGCGGCGCCGCCGTACGACGGCCAGAAGATGTACCAGTGCCAGGACACGCCGGGCCGGCTGTCGCTGAACGCCTCCGACCCGACGATGTACCGCATCGGCTGCACCATGACCGCCGGTTCGTCCGGCGGCGGCTGGGTCGGCACCGGCCCGGACGGCAAGCCGGCGCTGGTGTCCAACACCTCGATCGGCCCGGTGACCGCCGGCTGGCTGGCCGGCCCGCGGCTCGGCGACGAGGCGAAGGGCGTGTTCGACTCGGTCAGCGAGAAGTTCGCCGGCCGGTAGGCGCCCGCCCGGCCGGCGCCGGGCCAACCACCACCGCACCAACCACAGCAATCACGCACGCTCCAACGGGGGTCATCTCACGATGCGTTCCACACGTACGTCCGTCGCCACCGGGCGCGGGCGGCGCTCCGTCCTCGCCGCCACCGGGCTCGTCGCGGCCCTGGCGCTCACCGCGACCGCCTGCGGCGGCTCGCAGGACTCGGCGAGCGACAGGCCCGACGCCACCACCTCGCAGGCCGCCGACACCGGTGACGGCAAGGCCGAGGTCCCGGCCGGTCTCGCCGACCGGCTCAAGGAGCACGGGATCGACGCCGAGCAGTGGAAGGACGGCGGCTGGAAGGACTGGGACAAGGACAAGTGGCTCAGTGAGGCCAAGGACTTCGTCAACCCGGTGATCGAGGGCCTGTGGAAGCCCGAGAGGATGAAGTCCGCGAAGGAGGCCGACAAGACGATCTCCACGAAGGACGCCTCGGCGGACCAGGGTGTCAGCGACCCGGACCCGGCGCCCGTCGAGGCCACCGCCGAGAAGACGCCGTACCACGACCACGCGGCCGCCGTCGGCAAGGTGTTCTTCGACGGCCCGCAGGGCGCGATGGTCTGCTCCGGCACGGTCGTCAAGGACGTCAACCACCCGGGCAGGTCCAACCTGGTGTGGACGGCCGGCCACTGCGTGCACGCCGGTGGCGACGGCGGCTGGTACCGCAACATCGTCTTCGTGCCGGCGTACAACGACCTCGGCAAGTCCGAGGCGGAGCTCGGCAACGCGAACTCCGTCGAGATCGCCCCGTACGGCAACTGGTGGGCGGACTGGGCCTCCACGTCGAACGGCTGGATCAAGGGCGGTTCGGAGACGGGCGGCGCGGGTGCCGCCTACGACTATGCCGTGCTGCACGTGAAGCCGGAGCAGGGCGCCAAGTCCCTGGAGGAGACGGTCGGCGCCGCGCTGGACGTCGACTTCACCGCCCCGTCGGCCACCGAGTCCGGGCAGATGGGCGCGTGGGGCTACCCGGCCGCGCCGCCGTACAACGGTCTGAAGATGTTCAAGTGCATCGACCGGCCCGGTCGATTCTCGCTGAGCCCGAGCCTGCCGACGATGTACCGCATCGGCTGCTCGATGACCGGCGGCTCGTCCGGCGGCGGCTGGTTCCGGGTGGTGGACGGCGAGACCAGGCTGGTCTCCAACACGTCGATCGGCCCGGCCGACAACACCTGGCTCGCCGGCCCCCAACTGGGCCGCGACGCGGAGTCGTTGTACCAGAACATGAGCAAGACCTACGGCGGCCGGTGACCGCCCGGCACCGTCCGCGGCGGCCGTGACCGCGGCACGCGAGAAGGCCCGCTCCCTGCGCTCGGCAGGGGGCGGGCCTTCTCGTCGTCCGGTGGGTCCGGCCGGTCAGGCCAGCGGCGCCGGAGCGTACGGCGTGAGGTCCGCCGCCAGCTCCTCGTGCACCCGCGCCTTGAGCAGGGTGCCCTCCGGGGTGTGCTCCTCGGAGATCACCTCGCCCTCGTCGTGGGCGCGCGCGACCAGCTTGCCGTGCGTGTACGGCACGAGGGCCTCGATCTCGACCGACGGGCGCGGCAGCTCGTTGTCGATCAGGGCGAGCAGTTCCTCGATGCCCTGGCCGGTGCGGGCCGACACCGCGATCGAGCGCTTCTCGATCCGCATCAGCCGCTGGAGCGTCAGCGGGTCGGCCGCGTCGGCCTTGTTGATCACGACGATCTCGGGAACGCCGGTGGCGCCGACGTCCGTGATCACCTCGCGCACGGCGGCCAGCTGCTCCTCCGGGTCGGGGTGCGAACCGTCCACCACGTGCAGGATCAGGTCGGAGTCGCCGACCTCCTCCATCGTGGAGCGGAACGCCTCGACCAGGTGGTGCGGCAGATGGCGGACGAAGCCGACGGTGTCGGCCAGCGTGTAGAGCCGTCCGCTCGGCGTCTCGGCCCGGCGCACGGTCGGGTCCAGGGTCGCGAACAGGGCGTTCTCGACCAGGACGCCCGCGCCCGTGAGGCGGTTGAGCAGCGAGGACTTGCCCGCGTTGGTGTAGCCGGCGATGGCCACCGACGGCACCTTGTTGCGACGGCGCTCCTGGCGCTTGATGTCGCGGCCGGTCTTCATGTCCGCGATCTCCCGGCGCATCTTCGCCATCTTCTCGCGGATCCGGCGCCGGTCCGTCTCGATCTTGGTCTCACCGGGGCCACGGGTGGCGAGGCCGCCGCCCTTGCCGCCGCCCATCTGCCGGGACAGCGACTGACCCCAGCCGCGCAGCCTCGGCAGCATGTACTGCATCTGCGCGAGCGCCACCTGCGCCTTGCCCTCCCGGGACTTGGCGTGCTGGGCGAAGATGTCCAGGATCAGGGCCGTACGGTCGATGACCTTGACCTTGACGACGTCCTCGAGGTGGATCAGCTGGCCCGGGCTCAGCTCACCGTCGCAGATGACGGTGTCCGCGCCCGTCTCGATCACGATGTCGCGCAGCTCGACGGCCTTGCCGGAGCCGATGTAGGTCGCCGCGTCGGGCTCGCTGCGCCGCTGGATCACGCCGTCGAGCACGAGGGCGCCCGCGGTCTCCGCGAGGGCGGCGAGCTCCGCGAGGGAGTTGTCGGCGTCGCGCGCGGTTCCCGTGGTCCAGACGCCGACGAGCACGACCCGCTCCAAACGGAGCTGGCGGTACTCGACCTCGGTGACGTCCTCGAGCTCGGTGGAGAGGCCCGCCACGCGGCGCAGAGCCGCGCGCTCGGAGCGGTCGAGCTGGTCGCCGTCCCGCTCTCCGTCGATCTCGTGGCTCCAGGCGACGTCCTCTTCCATCAGGGCATCGGCCCGAAGACCTTCGGGATAGTCGTGCGCGAAGCGCTTGGTGTCCTGGGAAGGGGAAGAAGAGGAGGTCATTGGGTCCTTACGTCGATGGGGCTCTACACGTCACAACGCACGAGTACCCGGGGAGATTCCCGCGACCCGTGAGGCGCGGTCCGGGCCGCGCCGCGACCTGACGATGGTCGCACGGAACGGCCCGTCTCGTCACCGTGTTATCCGCCGGGCGTTTCCCGGTCTGCGCGCCGCGTCGCGCCCGGTGACCGGCTCTCCGCCGGTGCTGTCGTCAGGCGGTGCGACGCCGTGCCGTCACCGGGTGGGCGCGGCGCTCTTCCAGTCGGGGTGGCCGGGCATGGGCGGGGTCTTCTCGCCGTACAGCCAGCCCTGGAAGAAGCCGTGCAGGTCGCGTCCGGCGATGTCCGAGGCCAGCCGGACGAAGTCGGCGGTGCTCGCGGTGCCGTCCTTGTGCGCGGTGACCCAGACCCGCTCCAGGCGTTCGAAGGCGGGGCGGCCGATCTCCTGGCGCAGCGCGTACAGCACGAGCGCGGCGCCGTCGTAGACGTTCGGGCGGAAGATGCTGGTCTTCCGGCCGGGGTCGGGCGCCTTGGGCGCGGCGGGCGGGCCTCCGGCGGCGCGCCAGCGGTCGGATGCGCCGTAGGCGGCCTTCATCCGCTCGGCGACGGGCCGGTCCGCCTTCTCCTGCGCGTACAGCGCCTCGTACCAGGTGGCGTGGCCCTCGTTGAGCCACAGGTCGGACCATCTGCGCGGGCTGACGCTGTTGCCGAACCACTGGTGGGCCAGCTCGTGCACCATGATCGACTCGACGTACCACTTGGGGTAGGCGGGCTGGGTGAACAGCTCGCGCTCGAACAGGGACAGGGTCTGTGTCTCGAGCTCGAAGCCGGTGGAGACGTCCGCCATGAGCAGGCCGTACGTCTCGAAGGGGTAGCGCCCGACCTTGCTCTCCATCCAGGAGATCTGGTCCGGGGTCTTCTCCAGCCACGGCTCCAGCGCCTCGCGGTGCTTCGTGGGCACGACGTCCCGGAGGGGCAGCCCGTGCGGGCCGGTGCGGTGCAGCACCGTGGAGCGGCCGATGGAGACCTGCGCGAGCTCGGTGGCCATGGGGTGCCGGGTGCGGTAGGTCCACGTGGTCGACCCGCGCGAGCGGTCCGCGCCGGCCGGCAGGCCGTTGGCGACGGCCGTGTAGCCGTCGGGCGCGGTGATCCGGAAGGTGAACATCGCCTTGTCGGAGGGGTGGTCGTTGCACGGGAAGACCAGGTGGGCGACGTCGGCCTGGTTGGCCATGGCCAGGCCGTCCTTGGTGCGCAGCCAGCCGCCCTCGCGCCCCGAGCCGTAGACGGGGTCGCTGGTGTGCCGCACGGTGATCCGCGTCCAGCTGCCCTGCGGCAGCGGGTCGTGCGGCGTGACGACGAGGTCCTCGCCGGCGGTGGCGAACGTGGCGGGCTCGCCGTCGACCTCGACGGACTCCACCTCACTGTGCGCGAAGTCGAGGTTCACGCGGTTCAGCGCGGTCGTCGTCCAGGCGTCGATGGTGGTGACGGCCTTCAGCGGCTTGTCGTTGGCGCCGGAGTACGTCAGGGCCAGGTCGTACGACGCCACGTCGTAGCCCGGGTTGCCCAGGTGCGGGAAGAGGCGGTCGCCGACGCCCAGCGGTTCGGCGGGGGCGCTCGCGGCGACGAGGCAGACGGCGACGGCGGAGGCGAGCAGCGCCGCGGACGTCCGCCGGCGGCGGGAGCGCGGAGCCTGGTGGCGGGGGGTGAGCAGCATGCCCCACCGCTATCAGCGCACGCGCGCGTGGCGTCGGCGGCGCGCGACCACCCCACTCGAACGGGTAGCCCGGGGGCGCCGGCCGGGCCGCACCGGCCCCGCTCGCGTCCGCCGGGGCCGAACGCGGGCCGGCTCACGCCCGTGCGCGCCCGGGTCCGGCTCAGCTCCCCGTCGTCTGCGGCTGGGCCCGGGTCACGTCGTAGACCCCGGGGACGTTGCGCATGGCGCGCATCAGGGTGGGCAACTGCGCCGCGTCCGGGAGCTGCACGGTGTAGGTGTGGCGCACCCGCTGCTGGCTCGGCGGTTCGACGGTCGCGGAGACGATCTCGGCGCCCTCGACGGCCATGGCCTCGGTGAGGTCGGCGAGCAGATGGGGCCGGACGAACGATTCGGCGACCAGCGTGACCCGGCAGTCCGCGGTGTCGCCCCAGCGCACGCCGACCTCCGCGCGCCCCGCGGCCGTCATACGGGCCACGGCGGCGCACTCGACGCGGTGCACGGTGACCGCTCCGCCGCGGACGGCGAAGCCGGTGACCTCGTCGGGCGGTACGGGCGTACAGCATCCGGCGAGCCGGACGGTCGCGCCGGGCCGGTCCACGACCGCGCTGGCCGCTGGTCGGGCGGCGGGACCCTCGGGGACCGGCCGGGCGGCGGGTCCGTCGGACGCGGGCCGGTGGGCGCCGGGCGCCCGCTCGGGTTCGGCCTCGCCGTCTCCGGCCGTCGGGTGGGCCGCGAGCCAGCGCTGGATGGCGATCCGCGCGGCGGGCGTGTGGGCGTGCTCCAGCCACTCCCGGGAGGGCTCGGACGCCGGGTCCTGCCCCATGAGGAGCTGCACGGTGTCCCCGTCGGTCAGCACCGTGCTCAGGGTCGCCAGACGGCCGTTGACCCGGGCGCCGATGCACGCGTGCGCGTCCTCGCCGTACTGCGCGTAGGCCGCGTCCACGCAGGTCGCGCCCTCGGGCAGGCCGAGCGTGCCGCCGTCGGGGCGGAAGACGGTGATCTCGCGGTCCTGGGCGAGGTCCTCGCGCAGGGTCGACCAGAAGGTGTCGGGGTCGGTCGCGCCCCGCTGCCAGTCGAGGAGGCGGGAGAGCCAGCCGGGCCGGGTGGGGTCGGCGCGCTCGCCGTCGTCCTGCTCCTCCGACGGCGGCGGGGCGTAGGGGTTGCCGAGGGCCACGACGCCGGCCTCGGCGACCCTGTGCATCTGGTGGGTGCGGATGAGGACCTCGACGACCTGTCCGTCCGTGGCGGTCCCCCCGTTCGAGTCCGTTCGAGAACGGGGGAGGGCGATCGCGGTGTGCAGCGACTGGTACAGGTTGAACTTCGGTACGGCGATGAAGTCCTTGAACTCCGAGACGACGGGCGTCAGACAGGTGTGCAGCTCACCGAGCACGCCGTAGCAGTCGGCGTCCTCGTTCACCAGCACCAGCAGCCGCCCGAAGTCCGTGCCGCGCAGCCGGCCGCGTTTGCGGGCGACGCGGTGCACGGACACGAAGTGCCGGGGCCTGATGAGGACTTCGGCGGCGATGTCGGCCTCGCGCAGCACACCGCGCACCTCGTCGGCGGCCTCGGCGAGGGGGTCGTCGGTGCGGGAGGCGTTGCCGACGATCAACTCCCGTGTGCGGCGGTAGTCCTCGGGGTGCAGGATCGCGAAGACCAGGTCTTCCAGTTCGGTCTTGAGGGCCTGCACGCCGAGCCGTTCGGCGAGCGGGATGAGGACGTCACGGGTGACCTTGGCGATGCGGGCCTGTTTCTCGGGGCGCATCACGCCGAGGGTGCGCATGTTGTGCAGCCGGTCGGCGAGTTTGATCGACATCACGCGGACGTCGTTGCCAGTGGCGACGAGCATCTTGCGGAACGTCTCGGGCTCGGCGGCGGCGCCGTAGTCCACCTTCTCCAGCTTGGTGACGCCGTCGACGAGATAGCGGACCTCCTCGCCGAACTCCTCCCCGACCTGATCCAGCGTTACGTCCGTGTCCTCGACGGTGTCGTGGAGCAGGGACGCGGTCAACGTCGTGGTCTCGGCGCCGAGTTCGGCGAGGATGAGGGTGACCGCGAGGGGGTGCGTGATGTACGGCTCGCCGCTCTTGCGCATCTGCCCGCGGTGCGAGGACTCGGCCAGCACGTAGGCGCGGCGCAGGGGTTCGAGGTCGGCGTCGGGATGGTGGGCGCGGTGCGCCTCGACGACGTGGCTGATGGCGTCGGGCAGCCGGTCGCGGGTGGCGGAGCCGAGCAGCGCGGCCCGGCCGAGGCGGCGCAGGTCGATCCGGGGGCGGGCCTTTCTGCGCGGCGCCGTGGGTGTGACGGCGCCGACGGCGGTCGGCGTCACCGGGCCTGGGCTCGCGGGATTCGCGGCCTCCGCGTTCATGGGCACCTCCGGCTGCGTGGACCGGCGGACGGGGTGCCCCAGGGCGGACACGGCTCAGGGGGCGGCGTCGGTCCCCCGTCCGGGCCGGTGCTTGATGCTATCGAGCCCACCACGTGCGACTGACCGCCTCTCGTCGAGCGTGAAACGGATCACCCATTCGAGCGAAGGCCCCCGGGGACACGGTTTGGTCCGGCGTGCCGGGAATGCCGAGGGGGCCCGCGTCGGCGCCGCCGGACCGGCCGGTCCCGGTCAGGTCTCGCTCCCGGTGGCCCGCGCCAGCCACTCGGCGTCGATCCCGCCCTCGGCGACGATCACCGCCGGGCCGGTCATCTCGATCTCGCCGTCGGGGTGTTCGGTGATCACCAGGGTGCCGCCGGGGACGTCGACGGTGTACGTGACCGGCGTCCCCGTCAGGGCCGGGTCGGCGCCGTCCCGGCGGGCGGTTGCCACGGCGGCCGCGCACGCGCCCGTGCCGCACGACCGGGTCTCGCCCGAGCCCCGCTCGTGCACCCGCAGCGCGACGTGCTTCGGGCCGCGGTCGACGACGAACTCCACGTTGACGCCGTCCGGGTAGGCGGAGGCCGGGCTGAACGGGGGCGGCGCGTACAGGTCCCCGGCGTCGGCGAGGTCGGCCACGAAGGCGACCGCGTGCGGGTTGCCCATGTTCACGTTCCGGGCGGGCCAGCTGCGCTCGCCGACACTCACCGTGACGTCGCCCTCCGGCAGGAGCGCGCGCCCCATGCCGACGGTGATGTCGCCCTCCTTGGCGATGTGCACCTTCTTCACGCCGCCGCGCGTGGCGACCGCGAGGTCGCCCTCGGCCACGTGACCGGCGCGCTGGAGGTAACGGGCGAACACGCGCACGCCGTTGCCGCACATCTCGGCGACCGAGCCGTCGCCGTTGCGGTAGTCCATGAACCACTCGGCCTCGCCGGCCATCTCCGCGGCCTCCGGGTGCGCGGCGGACCGCACCACGTGCAGCAGGCCGTCACCGCCGATGCCCGCGCGACGGTCGCACAGGGCGGCGACGGCGGCGGGCGACAGGTCGACGGCGTTCTCGGGGTCCGGGACGATCACGAAGTCGTTCTCGGTGCCGTGCCCCTTGAGGAAGGCGATCCGCGTGCTCATTCCTCGATCGTACGGGGTGGCGGGGGCGCGGCGTTCAGCGCAGCCGGGCCACGCGCCACACGGCGAGGACGACCACCGCGGCGACGACCACCGCGTACGTGAGGACGATCCGCCAGTCCGGACGGCGCCCCGAGCCGCGCTGCGGCAGGCCGGGCCAGGTGTGGCCGACGCGGCGGGCGGCCGTCATGCCCCAGCCGGCCGCGCAGGAGCAGATCAGCAGGCCCAGCATGGCGATCACGGCGCCGCTGTCGCCGAAGTCGAAGGCCAGCGGGAAGGCGAACATCAGCGAGCCGACGGCGGCCAGGCCCACGATGGGCGCGAGCTGCCAGATCCGCAGCCGGCGCTGCGGGCGCAGCTCGACCTCGACCTCGTCGCCGCCCGCGTACATCTCGTCGGCGGCGGGGCCGTCGTCGGTCACACCGCCGGGGGCGTCGTCGGGTCCGTCGGGGCTCAGACGTGCCCCGTCCGGTTCCGGTTCACCCTGGTCAGCGGTGAGGTGCTCGGTTTCCTGTGCGGTGTCGCGAGGGCCGGCCTCCATCGCCACGCGCCCTCCCAACTTGGCTCCACCTGGTCGATCGAAGCTCGATGATGGCACGGCCCCGGAGGCCGGGATGACGGCCGGGGCGTCCCGATGCCATCACGTGATCAGGCTGTAACCGGTCGTTCGACCAAGGACAGCGCGAGCCGCGGAAGCTCCGTGCCGTCCGACGCCGCCCCGCTCAGCCAGTGCACCCGCGGATCGCGCCTGAACCAGGAATCCTGCCGGCGCGCGAAGCGCTTGGTGGCACGGACGGTCTCGGCCCGCGCCTCGTCCATCGTGCACTCCCCGGCGAACGCCGCGAGGACCTGCTGGTAGCCGAGGGCGCGGGACGCCGTACGCCCCTCGCGCAGCCCCCGCGCCTCCAGTGCGCGCACCTCGTCCACGAGGCCCGCGTCCCACATCCGGTCGACCCGGCGGGCGATGCGCTCGTCGAGCTCGGGGCGGGCCACGTCGACGCCGATCTGGAGGGTGTCGTACACGGCGTCGTGGCCGGGGAGGTTGGCGGTGAAGGGGCGGCCGGTGATCTCGATCACTTCGAGGGCGCGGACGACGCGGCGGCCGTTGCTGGGCAGGATCGCGCGCGCCGCCTCGGGGTCGGCGGCGGCCAGGCGGGCGTGCAGCGCCCCGGAGCCGCGCAGCACGAGCTCCGCCTCCAGCCGGGCCCGGACCTCGGGGTCGGTGCCGGGGAACTCCAGGTTGTCGACGGCGCCGCGCACGTACAGTCCGGAGCCGCCGACCAGGACGGGCCAGCGGCCCTCGGCGAGCAGCGCGTCGATCCGCTCCCGCGCGAGCCGCTGGTACTCGGCGACGGACGCCGTCACCGTCACGTCCCAGATGTCCAGCAGGTGGTGCGGTACGCCGCCGCGCTCCTCCGGTGTCAGCTTGGCGGTGCCGATGTCCATGCCCCGGTAGAGCTGCATGGAGTCGGCGTTGATGACCTCGCCGCCGAGCCGTTGGGCCAGGAAAACGGCCAGATCGGACTTTCCGGCCGCGGTGGGTCCGACGACGGCGATGACTCGGGGGGCGGGGGCTGCGCTGCTCACGGCCCCAGTCTCGCAAACCCGGGCACCCACGCTCGAACGAGTTGGGAGACGCGGCACTTTCCGGACGGAGGTAGCGTTGCGAGAGAAGTGGGCTTTTCGCTCACGACTGCCCCCGGTGAAAGGTGAACGATGGGTCTCCTGGACAATCTGAAGGGCAAGCTGGGCCCGGCCAAGGGCAAGGTCTCCGGGCTGGCGCAGCAGCACGGCGGCAAGATCCAGCACGGCATCGACAAGGCCGCGAAGGCCGTGGACGAGCGGACCAAGGGCAAGTACAGCAAGGGCATCCAGTCGGGTTCCGGCAAGGCCAAGGAGGCCATGGACCGCCTCGCCCACAAGGACGGCCCCCAGGGCGGCACGGGCGGACCCGGCGAGCCGGGCGGGACGGGCGGCACGAGCGGGACAGGCGGCACGGGCGGCACGACGCCGCCGGCCGGGCCCCCGCCCACTTCCTGACCTGTCTCTCTTCTGGGACGACCGGCCGACAGAACGTCCGAGACGGCTGAAACGACTGGCACAACGGCGGACGGCCGGGGCGCGGACGCTCCGGCCGTCCGCCGTTGTGCACGACTGGTGCCGGCGACCCGTCACGGCTGGGGCCGGGCCGGGGGCGGACCTACGACCAGGCCGCCACGAAGTACCCCACCCCGTACGGCGCGTCCTCGTACAGCAGCGCCCCGCCGAGTCGCGCGCCCTCGGCCGCGCCGGCCAGGACCTGCCAGGGCGCCCGGCCCGCGACCCGCAGCTCGCGGGCGAGGGCGGGGTCCAGCGCGGCGAGGGCGCCGGTGTCGGCGGCACCGAGCGCACGCGCGATCCCCGCGTCGTAGGGCGCCGCCCGCTCGTCGAGGTACCCGGGGGCCTTCAGCGTGCGGCAGGCGCTGCCGTCGCCCATGACGAGCAGTGCGACCCGCCCGGCGCCGGCGGCGACCTCCCGTCCCAGGTCCAGGCACCGCCCGGCCGCGAGCGTGTCGCCCACGCCGATGCCCTCTACGGGTACGTCCGGCCACCCCGACGACCGCTCCAGCAGCCACGCCGCCACGGCGAGCGACACCGGCAACTCGCGCTCGTCGTCCGGCCCGCCGCCCTGCCCCAGCCGTACACCGAGGTCCACGCCGAAGCCCCGGAACGAGCCGGGCGTGCCCTCCGGGTGGTGCTCGGTCCCGTCGCCCGGGGCGGGAGCGACGACCACGAGCCGGTCGGGCCGGGCGGCGGCGAGCACGCCGAGCGCGTCCGAGCACGCGGCACGCGCGGCGTCCAGCTCGAAAGCGGCGCCCGCGGCGATCTCGGGCACGAGCAGCGGCGGGCAGGGACAGACTGCGGCGGCGACAAGCATGATCGGCAGCGTAACGCCGGCGCCGCCGGCGTGCGCGGCGCGGGCACCGCTCACGGACGCGGGGCCGGCCCCGATGCCGCGCCGGCACCGGGCACCGCCCACAGCCCCGATGCCGGGCCGCTCCCACGACGGCGTCACCCGCCGCTCGGCACGGCGTCGGCGCGCTCGGGCCTCGCGTCTCCGGTCAGTCGCAGCCGCAGCCGCTGCCCGTGGCGACCGGCAGCGGGGCCGGAGCGCCCACCTTCGGCAGGCCCAGCAGCACGCCCTGCGGCTTGGCCGCCTGCGCGGCGTTCCGCTTCTCCCAGGCGTCGCCCGCGCGCGTGCGGCGCACGTCGAGGACGGCGCCCTCGGCGAGCAGGTGGTGCGGGGCGGCGTAGGTGATCTCGACGGTGACCACGTCGCCGGGGCGGACGTCCTGGCCGGGCTTGGTGAAGTGCACCAGGCGGTTGTCGGGGGCGCGGCCGGACAGGCGGTGGGTGGTGTCGTCCTTGCGGCCCTCGCCCTCGGCGACCATCAGCTCAAGGGTGCGGCCGACCTGCTTCTTGTTCTCCTCCCAGGAGATCTCCTCCTGGAGGGCGACCAGCCGCTCGTACCGCTCCTGGACGACCTTCTTGGGGATCTGGCCGTCCATTTCGGCGGCGGGCGTGCCGGGCCGCTTGGAGTACTGGAAGGTGAACGCCTGCGCGAAGCGGGCCTCCCGCACGACGTGCAGGGTCTGCTCGAAGTCCTCCTCGGTCTCGCCGGGGAAGCCCACGATGATGTCCGTGGTGATCGCCGCGTGCGGGATGGCGGCCCGCACCTTCTCGATGATCCCGAGGTAGCGCTCCTGGCGGTACGAGCGGCGCATCGCCTTCAGGACCGTGTCCGAGCCGGACTGGAGCGGCATGTGCAGCTGCGGCATCACGTTCGGCGTCTCGGCCATGGCGGCGATGACGTCGTCCGTGAAGTCGCGCGGGTGCGGGGAGGTGAAGCGGACGCGCTCCAGGCCGTCGATCCTCCCGCAGGCGCGCAGCAGCTTGCTGAAGGCCTCGCGGTCGCCGATGTCCGACCCGTACGCGTTCACGTTCTGGCCGAGGAGGGTGATCTCGCTGACGCCCTCGGCGACCAGGGCCTCGACCTCGGCGAGGATGTCGCCGGGCCGGCGGTCCTTCTCCTTGCCGCGCAGCGCCGGGACGATGCAGAACGTGCACGTGTTGTTGCAGCCGACGGAGATGGAGACCCAGGCCGCGTAGGCGCTCTCGCGCCGGGTCGGCAGCGTCGACGGGAACGCCTCCAGGGACTCGGCGATCTCGACCTGCGCCTCCTCCTGGACGCGGGCGCGCTCCAGCAGGACCGGCAGCCTGCCGATGTTGTGCGTGCCGAAGACGACGTCCACCCAGGGGGCGCGCTTGACGATGGTGTCGCGGTCCTTCTGTGCCAGGCAGCCGCCGACCGCGATCTGCATGCCGGGGCGCTTCGCCTTCTTCGGGGCGAGGTGGCCGAGGTTGCCGTACAGCTTGTTGTCGGCGTTCTCCCGGACGGCGCACGTGTTGAAGACGACGACGTCGGCCTCGCCGTCGGCGCCCTCGGGGGCACGGACGTAACCCGCGTCCTCCAGCAGACCGGCCAATCGCTCTGAGTCGTGGACGTTCATCTGGCACCCGTAGGTGCGTACCTCGTATGTGCGTGTGCCGCCCACTGACTGGCTCCGGTCGATGCTGCTCATGGAGACAAGAGTAGGCGGTCCCCGTCAGTGGTCCGGCCGCCTGTGGACAACCTCGCTCAGGGCTCGATGAGGCCCGCGCGTATCGCGTAGCGGGTGAGTTCCAGGCGGTCGCGCATGCCGAGTTTGCGCAGGAGGTTGGCGCGGTGGCGCTCGACCGTCTTCGCGCTGATGAACAGCAGTTCGCCGATCTCCTTCGAGGTGTGGCCCTCGGCGACGAGCTTGAGGATCTCCTCCTCGCGCTCGGTGACCGCCCGCTCGGGCACTCCGTCGCCCCGGTGCAGCCGGTCCAGGTAGGAGCGGACGAGGGCCCGCTCGGCGCCCGGGTAGATGAACGGTTCGTCGCGCACGGCGGCCCGGCAGGCCTCCACCAGGTCACGGTCGGCGACGGACTTCAGGACGTAGCCCGAGGCGCCGGCGCGCAGCGCCTCGAAGAAGTACTGCTCGTTGTCGTACATCGTGAGGACGAGGATGCGCAGGTCCGGCTGCCGGCGGGACAGTTCGCGGGCGGCCTGGAGGCCGGTCATGCGAGGCATGGCGATGTCCAGGACGGCCAGGTCCACCTCCGTCTCCCGGGCGCGGGCGACCGCGTCGGCGCCGTCCCCGGCCTCGGCGACGACCGTCAGGTCCGGCTCGCCGTCCAGGATGAGGCGCACTCCGCGGCGTACGAGGGTGTGGTCGTCGGCGAGCAGGACGCGGATCGGTGCCGTCATCGAGGGCCTCCGGACGGTGCCGGTACGCGCAGGCGTACGTCGGTGCCCCGCTCGGGGGCCGGTTGAAGGGTGAGGGTGGCACCGGTCAGGAGGGCCCGTTCGCGCATGCCGCGGATCCCGGCCCCCTCGGGTGCCGCGCCGAGGCCGGAGCCGTCGTCGCGGACGAGGAGTTCGACACCGCCGGGGACCGGGCGGAGCCGGACTTCGGCGTGGCCGGCGGCGGCGTGCCGGGCGGTGTTCGTCAGGGCCTCCTGGGCGACGCGGTACACGACCAGTTCGGCCTCCGCGGTCAGCGGCGGCAGACCGGCGGTCACCTCGTGGCGCACGGTCAGGCCGGGTCCGGTGAACTCCGTCGCCAGCGACCGCAGCGCGCTGACCAGGCCGAGCTCCTCCAGGACGCCGGGGCGCAGCCGGCGAGCGATCCGGCGGACCTCGTCCAGGCCAGCGCGGGTGGCCTCCTGCGCCTGCCCGACCTCCTCGCGCAGCTCCCCCGGCACCAGGTCGGCGACCCGCTTGAGCTGGAGGAGCACGGCGGTGAGGGTCTGGCCGACCTCGTCGTGGAGTTCCCGGGCGACGCGGTGGCGTTCGCGTTCCTGCGCGTGCAGCGCGCGTGCGGCACCCGCGGCGCGTTCGGATCGCAGCCGGTCGAGCATCGTGTTGTACGTGGTGATCAGCTCGGCCGTTTCGGCGGGTCCCGCGGCGACCGCGGGCGCGCCCGGCCGCAGCAGGTCGGCGGTGGCCATGGCCCGGCCCAGGCGTTTGAGCGGGGCGAGTCCGACGCGCAGCACGACCGCGTTGCCGGTCAGCAGCACGGCGAGTCCGGCGAGGACGACGAGTGCCTCGCCCGGCAGGACGGGCGTCGACACGGTGACCGGGCCGAGCAGCAGCGCGGTGGCGACGACCAGACCGGTGGCGTTGAGGGAGAAGATCCGCCAGAACAGCGACAAGGTCCCGCTGCCGCCCCTTCCCGTCCCGTCCCCGTCCGGTACGGCGGTCGCGCCCGACCGCGCCGTCTCCAGTCTGCCCCCGGTCCGCCGGTGACGTATATCCGTGACAACACCCATGTCGCCACCGTACGGGCGGGTGACAGCATGACGGGGCCGCGCGGGACCGCGGGACGGGTCCCCGACCTGGCGGAAGTGCCGACAACGGCCGACGAACGAGGAGAAGAAACGTGTCCGCTCCACGCCTGAGGACGACGCCGCTGCCGGGCATCGGGGTCCAGTACGACCTCGTCACCCGGGAACGCCGCCATCTGTCGGTGGTGGCGCACCGCGACGGCACCCGCACGGTGAACCTGTACCGGGCCGACGACCCGGACTCCTGCGCCCAGTCGCTGCACCTGACGGCCGCCGAGGCGAGTTCGCTCACCGACGCGCTGATGCCGTCCCACCACAGTCCGAGCCTGCTCTACACCACCGACCTCGGGCTGGTGGCCGAGCGGATCGAGGTCGCCGCCACCTCGCACTGGAACGGGCGCGTGCTCGGCGACACCCGGATGCGGACGGAGACCGGCGCCTCCGTCGTGGCGGTGCTGCGCCGGGCCGAGGCGATCCCGTCGCCGGCGCCGGACTTCCGGCTGGCCGGGGGCGACACGGTCATCGTCATCGGCACGCGCGAGGGTGTCGACGCGGCCGCGGCGATCCTCGGTCGGGAGTGAGCCGGTGCACTCCGCGGTTCTGCTGATCGAGTTCGGTTCCATCATTCTCGGCCTGGGCCTGCTCGGCCGGTTCGCCGGCCGCTACCGGCTGTCCCCCATACCGCTGTACCTGCTCGCCGGTCTGGCGTTCGGGGAGGGCGGGCTGCTGCCGCTCGGCGCGAGCGAGGAGTTCATCGCCACCGGCGCCGAGATCGGCGTCATCCTGCTGCTCCTCATGCTGGGCCTGGAGTACACGGCGAGCGATCTGGTCTCCAACCTCAAGGCGCACTATCCGTCCGGCCTCGTCGACTGCGCGCTGAACGCCGTGCCGGGCGCGGCGGCGGCCCTGCTGCTGGGCTGGGGCCCGGTGGCGGCCGTGGTGCTTGCGGGCGTCACGTGGATCTCGTCGTCCGGGGTCATCGCGAAGGTCCTCGGCGACCTGGGCCGGGTCGGCAACCGGGAGACGCCGGTGATCCTGAGCGTGCTGGTGCTGGAGGACCTGGCGATGGCGGTGTACCTGCCGATCGTCACCGCGCTCGTGGCCGGCGCCGGGCTGCTGGCGGGCAGCGTGACCCTCGCCGTCGCGCTGGCAGCGGCGGGCGCCGTGCTGTTCGTGGCGCTGCGCTACGGGCGGGTCATCTCGCGGTTCGTCTCCAGCGACGACCCGGAGAAGCTGCTGCTGGTCGTGCTGGGCCTGACGATCCTGGTCGCGGGTGTGGCACAGCAGTTGCAGGTGTCGGCGGCGGTGGGCGCGTTCCTGGTGGGCATCGCGCTGTCCGGGGAGGTCGCGGAGGGCGCGCACACGCTGCTGAGTCCGCTGCGGGACCTGTTCGCCGCGGTGTTCTTCGTCTTCTTCGGTCTGCACACCGACCCGGCGAGCATCCCGCCGGTGCTGCTGCCCGCGCTCGCGCTGGCGCTGGTGACGGCGGCCACGAAGATCGCCACCGGGTACTGGGCCGCGCGGCGCGCCGGGATCTCCGTCAAGGGACGCTGGCGCGCGGGCGGGGCGCTGGTGGCGCGCGGCGAGTTCTCCATCGTGATCGCCGGCCTCGCCGTCTCGGCGGGCATCGAGCCGTCCCTCGGCCCGCTGGCCACGGCGTACGTCCTGATCCTGGTCGTACTGGGCCCGCTCACGGCCCGCTACACGGAACCCCTGGCGACGTGGTGGTCCCACCGGCGCGACGGCGACGACCCCGCGAACGCCTCCGGCACACCCCAGGCGGCGGGCACGTCGGCCCGGGACTGAGGGAGCGGGCCACCGGGCCGGACCGGCTCCGACCGCAACGCCCCTACGGCCCCGGCCACCGCGCGCACGCGCGCACGCGCGCACGAGGGTCGGATCGCAACGCCGCCGGGAGGGGCCCGCCCGCGACGCCACGCGGGCCCGACCGCCACGTCCAGTGGGCTCCCGACCACCAGTGCCACGCCGGAGCCCCGGCCGCCCCTCCGCCCGCCGGAGCCCCGGCCGCCATTCCACGCGCGGCCCCGGTCGGCGGGCCGCGGTCGGCGGGCCCCGGACGTGTGCACCCCCACGCTGGTCAGCTCGGCGTCCCGGCTGGCAGGATCGCCCGCATGTCCAACGTCGTGTCCCGTTTCGCCGGCCGTCGCGCCCTGCAGGCCGCGGTGGCCGGTGTCGTCGCGCTCGGGCTGCTGCTGTGGTGGCTGCTGCCGCTGGGCGACGCTCCGCCGAGCGGGACGATGACGCTGAGCACCGGCACGCGCGCCGGGGTCTACCAGAAGTACGGCGCGCTGCTGCGGGCCGAGCTGGACGAGGACATGCCGGATCTGAGGGTGCGGCTGCTGACCAGCGCCGGTTCCCAGCAGAACGTCAAGCGCGTGGCGACCGGTCAGGCGGACTTCGCGATCGCGGCGGCCGACGCGGTGGAGACGTACCGGCTGCTCGGCCTGCCGGGCGCCGAGTCGCTGCGCGGCGTGGCCCGGCTGTACGACGACTACGTGCAGCTCGTGGTGCCGCCGGGCTCGGACGTCCGCTCGGTCGCGGACCTGCGCGGCAAGCGCGTGGCGATAGGCCCGCCCAACTCGGGCGTGCGCCTGATCGCCGACCGGGTGCTGCGCGCGGCGGGCATCGACCCGGAGGAGGACATCTCGCCCCGCGCCGACGGCATCGACACCGGCCCGGAGCGGCTCGGCAAGGGCCTCGACGCGTTCTTCTGGTCGGGCGGGCTGCCGACGGACGGCCTGAACAGGCTGGCGGAGGAGTCCGCGCTGCGGTTCGTGCCGATCGAGGACGAGCTCGTCGCCGAGCTGCACCGGCAGGGCGGCGCCACGCGCTACTACCGCGCGCGGAACATGCCGGAGTCCGCGTATCCCGTCATCCAGAACGGCACCTCCGTGCCGACGATGGCGGTGTCCAACGTGCTGATCACGCGCGCGGACCTGGATCCCCGGCTCATCGAGTGGGTGACCCGGACCGTGATCCAGAGCCGGGACGGCATCGGCCGGCACGTGCACTCCGCCCAGCTCGTGGACCTGCGCACCGCGATCTACACCGACCCCCTCGCCCTGCACGAGGGCGCCCGCCGCTACTACCGCTCGGTCAAGCCGTAGCGCGGAGTGCGCCGGCGCTCACGGCACCGGACCCGTCCGCGGCACGGTCACCGTGACCTCCAGGCCGTGCGGTTCGTGGTGGTCGTACGTGATGGTGCCGCCGCCCGCCGCGAGCAGCGCGCGCGAGATGGACAGCCCGAGGCCGGAACCTTTGACGTTCTGGTGGCGGCCGCTGCGCCAGAAGCGGTCGCCGACCCGGGCGAGTTCCTCGTCGGTCAGGCCGGGTCCGTGGTCGGCGACGACGATGCTCGAACTCTCGGCGACGGAGGAGACGGTGACCCGCACGGTCTCACCGCCCGGCGTGAACTTCACCGCGTTGTCGATGACCGCGTCCAGGGCGCTGGACAGTGTGACCGGGTCGGCCCAGGCGGTGGTGGCCGGGCAGTCGCCCACCAGCCGCACGCCCTTGGCCTCGGCGGTCGGCGCCCAGGCGGCGACACGCTCGGCGGTCAGCGCGCCGATGTCGGTGACCTTCAGCTCGACCTTGGAATGCTCGGCGAGCGCCAGGTCGAGCAGGTCGTCCAGGACCCGCGCCAGCCGCTTGCCCTCGGCCTGCACGGACGCGATCTCCTCGTTGCCCTCGGGGAGCTCCAGGGCGAGCAGTTCGATGCGCAGCAGCAGGGCCGAGAGCGGGTTGCGCAGCTGGTGGGAGGCGTCGGCGACGAAGGCGCGCTGCTGCTCCAGCACGTTCTCGACGTTGTCCGCCATCTCGTTGAACGACCGGGCCAGACGCTGGAGTTCCGGCGGCCCTCCGGTGGCCGCGACCCGCGACTTCAGGCGTCCGGTGGCGATGTCGTGGGTGGTGGCGTCGAGGATGCGTACGGGTCTGAGCACCCAGCCGGTCAGCCGCAGCGCCGCGCCGACCGCCAGCAGCATCGCGGTGATCTCGCCCGCGCCGATGATCAGCCAGCCGTGCAGGATGCGCGAACGCATGGACCCGGTGGGCGAGTCGATGACGACGACCGCGACGACGTCGCCGTCCCGGATGACGGGCGAGGCGACGACGAGGCTGTGCCGCTCCCAGGGCCAGACCTGCTCCGGGTCGTGGCTGCGGCGGCTGAGCAGCGCCTCCTCGAAGGCGTCGCGCACCTCCCCGGAACGGGGCAGGAACCACGTGGCCGGGGCGTGTGCCATCGGGGTGTCGGTGCGGTAGAAGACGCCGGCGCGGATGCCGTAGACCCGGTGGTAGCTGCGCAGTTCGCGGCTGAGGGTCTCCAGGCGCTCGTCCTTGGCCGTGGGGTCGTCGGCGACGAACTGGGCGAGGGCCGCGAAGCGCGCGGTGTCGTCTATGCGGTCGACGACGACGTTCTGCTGCTGGGCCGCGGCGACGCTGACGGCGAGCGGGATGCCGAGGGCCAGCAGCACGGCCGCCATCAGGACGATCAGCAGCGGCAGGAGTCGTGTGCGCACCCCGGCCCGCTACGAACCCGGGGCGACGAGCCGGTAGCCCACGCCGCGTACGGTCTCGATGAGCGCCGGCATGCGCAGCTTGGCGCGCAGGGACGCCACGTGCACCTCCAGGGTGCGTCCGGTCCCCTCCCAGCTGGTCCGCCACACCTCGCTGATGATCTGCTCGCGGCGGAAGACGACGCCGGGCCGCTGCGCGAGCAGGGCGAGCAGGTCGAACTCCTTGCGGGTGAGCTGGACGACCGCGCCGTCCACGCTGACCTGCCGGGTGGGCAGCTCGATGCGTACGGGGCCGAGGCGTACGGCCGTCTCGATGCCGCTGGAGGTGTCCTCGTGCGCGCTGCGCCGGCTGACGGCGTGGATGCGGGCGAGGAGTTCCCCGGTGTCGTAGGGCTTCACGACGTAGTCGTCGGCGCCGAGGTTCAGGCCGTGGATACGGGAGCGCACGTCGGAGCGCGCGGTCACCATGATGACCGGCGTGGCGGTGCGCTTGCGGATCTTGCTGCACACCTCGTAGCCGTCCTGGTCGGGCAGGCCGAGGTCGAGGAGGACGACGCCGAAGCCGTCGCCTTCGGGGACGAGCGCCTGGAGGGCCTCTTCGCCGCTGCGCGCGTGCGTGACGTCGAAGCCGTGCCGGGCCAGGATCGCGGACAGAGCTGCGGCGACGTGGTTGTCGTCCTCGACGAGCAGCAGTCTCATCCGGGCCCCTTTCGGTTCATCGGCCGTACCATTTTGATGTGTAGAACAGCACAGGCACACGCGCGCGTGCGTCTGTGAAGTGACGCCGATGGACGAGGACGGCGTCAAGAGGGTTCCGGTTGCGGGCCCCTACCGTTACGCGGCCGATATGCGCCCTGCTCACAAGTGCTACGACACGTGTCTGATTGCTATCGGATCGTGATGCTCAGATTCCCCTCAGATGTAATGACGCTGGTCGTGGAGGGTCACTACTGTCCTCCGAAACCGAGGAGGACGGAGCCTGAGAGCGATGACCGAAGTATCGGTGGCCAAGGAAGACGTGGCCGCAACCGGCGAACTGGTCGTCCTGAAGAGCGTCAACAAGCACTTCGGCGCGTTGCACGTACTCCAGGACATCGATCTGACAATCGCCCGCGGCGAGGTCGTCGTGGTCATCGGACCCTCCGGGTCCGGTAAGTCCACGCTGTGCCGCACCATCAACCGCCTGGAGACCATCGACTCCGGCGCGATCGCGATCGACGGCAAGCCGCTGCCGCAGGAGGGCAAGGAACTGGCCCGGCTGCGCGCCGACGTCGGCATGGTCTTCCAGTCCTTCAACCTCTTCGCGCACAAGACGGTGCTCGAGAACGTGATGCTGGGCCAGATCAAGGTCCGCAAGGCCGACCGGAAGAAGGCCGAGGAGAAGGCCCGTCAGTTGCTCGACCGGGTCGGCGTGGCCACCCAGGCCGACAAGTACCCGGCGCAGCTCTCCGGAGGCCAGCAGCAGCGCGTCGCCATCGCGCGGGCCCTGGCCATGGACCCGAAGGTGATGCTCTTCGACGAGCCGACCTCGGCCCTGGACCCGGAAATGATCAACGAGGTCCTGGAGGTCATGCAGCAGCTCGCCCGCGACGGCATGACCATGATCGTCGTCACCCACGAGATGGGTTTCGCACGATCGGCGGCAAACCGCGTGGTGTTCATGGCGGACGGCCGGATTGTCGAGGAGGCTGCGCCCGACCAATTCTTCAGCAACCCGCGCAGCGACCGCGCCAAGGATTTCCTGTCGAAGATCCTGCACCACTGATCACCGCACCGTACCGTCACGGACGGTCCGCATCCGTTCCTCACACCAAAGGATCCACCATGAAGCTCCGCAAGTTCACCGCCGCTTCGGCCGTGGCGCTCACGCTCGCCCTGACCGCCACCGCGTGTGGCGGTGACGACAAGGACAGCGACTCGGGCAGCGGCTCGGGCGGCGACAAGATCAAGATCGGTATCAAGTACGACCAGCCCGGTCTGGGCCTGAAGCAGCCGGACGGTTCCTTCTCCGGCTTCGACGTGGACGTCGCCGCGTACGTCGCCAAGGAGCTCGGTTACAAGGAAGACCAGATCGAGTGGGTCGAGACCAAGAGCGCCGACCGCGAGAACGCGCTGGCCCGCGGTGACGTGAAGTTCATCGCCGCCACGTACTCGATCACCGACGAGCGCAAGCAGAAGGTCGACTTCGCCGGCCCGTACCTGCTGGCCCACCAGGACCTGCTGGTCAAGGCCGACTCCGACATCAGCAAGGCCACCGACCTCAACGGCAAGAAGCTCTGCTCGGTGACCGGCTCCACCTCGGCGCAGAACGTCAAGGACACCATCGCCCCGAAGGCCCAGCTGCGTGAGTACAGCGGCTACTCGGAGTGCCTCGCCGGTCTGCAGAGCGGTGCCGTCGACGCACTGACCACGGACGACTCGATCCTCGCGGGCTTCGCCGCCCAGGACAAGTACCAGGGTCAGTTCAAGCTCGCCGGCCTCAAGCTGAGCAACGAGAACTACGGCATCGGCGTCAAGAAGGGCGACTCCGCGACCGTGGACAAGATCAACAAGGCGCTGGAGAAGATGGTCTCCGACGGTTCGTGGGAGAAGGCCGTCAAGGACAACTTCGGCCCGGCCAACTACAAGAACGAGCCGGCCCCGAAGATCGGCCAGATCGTCAAGTAACGCGGAACTCCGCTGACGCAGGAATCCGGCAGGTAACGCAGGGTTCCGCAGGCGCGCCGCCGCCCACGCCTCCCCGCGGCGGCGCGCCACGCCCTCCACGTACGCCACACACCCGGAAGCGCGGGAGATCGTGTTCGACTTTCTTGAAGGCTACGACGTCCTAGGGGCGTTCTGGACGACGGTGCAACTCACCGTCTTCTCCGCCGTCGGCTCCCTGATCCTGGGCACAGTGCTGGCCGCCATGCGGGTCAGTCCCGTCCCGCTGATGCGCGGGTTCGGCACCGCCTACGTCAACATCGTCCGGAACATCCCCCTCACGGTCATCATCGTCTTCTCCTCCCTCGGCCTCGCCGACATCTTCGGCATGACGATGGGCGTCCCCGACGACTTCGACCTCCTGGGCTTCCGGCTCGCCGTGTTCAGCCTGGCCGCCTACACCGCGGCCTTCGTGTGCGAGGCGATCCGCTCCGGCATCAACACCGTGCCCCTCGGCCAGGCCGAGGCGGCCCGCGCGATCGGACTGAGCTTCAGTCAGACCCTGCGGCTGATCGTGCTTCCGCAGGCCTTCCGCTCGGTCATCGGCCCGCTGGCCAACGTCCTGATCGCCCTGACCAAGAACACCACCGTGGCCGCCGCCATCGGCGTCGCCGAGGCCGCACTCCTGATGAAGGAAATGATCGAGAACGAGGCCCAGGTGCTGGCCATCGGCGCGATCTTCGCCCTCGGTTTCGTGGTGCTGACTCTTCCCACGGGCCTGTTCTTCGGCTGGCTCAGCAAGCGACTGGCGGTGAAGCGATGAGTTCCGTCCTCTACGACGCTCCGGGCCCCCGCGCCAAGCGGCGCAACGTGCTCTTCTCCGTCGTCTTCTTCGTCCTGCTCGCCCTCTTCCTGTGGTGGATCTGGCGGACGATGGACGACAAGGGCCAGCTGCAGTGGGCCCTGTGGGAGCCGTTCACGACCTCCGCGGCCTGGACGACGTACCTGGTGCCAGGACTCGGCAACACCCTCAAGGCCGCGGCACTGGCCATGGTCATCGCCCTTCCGCTGGGCGCGGTCCTCGGCATCGCCCGTCTCTCCGACCACCGTTGGGTACGGGGCCCCGCCGGCGTCGTCGTCGAGTTCTTCCGGGCCATCCCGGTGCTGCTGCTGATGCTGTTCGCCAACGAGGTGTACGTGGAGTACACGGGCATCTCCAGCGAGGACCGGCCCCTCTACGCGGTCGTCACCGGCCTGGTGCTGTACAACGCCTCGGTGCTCGCAGAGGTCGTCCGGGCCGGCATCCTCTCCCTGCCCAAGGGCCAGGCCGAGGCGGCCTACGCCATCGGTCTGCGCAAGGGCCAGACGATGCAGACCATCCTGCTGCCGCAGGCCGTCACGGCGATGCTGCCGGCCATCGTCAGCCAGCTCGTCGTCATCGTGAAGGACACCGCCCTCGGTGGTGTGCTGCTCAACTTCACCGAGCTGCTGAATGCGCGCAGCACCCTCGCGGCCAACTACGCCAACGTCATCCCGAGCTTCATCGTGGTGGCCGTCGTCTACATCGTGCTCAACTTCATCCTCACCTCCTTCGCCTCCTGGCTGGAGGGCAGGCTGCGCAAGAGCAAGCGGAGCACGGGCGCGGTCGTCGGCGCCGAAGAGGTCGAGGAGCTGAACGCGGCCGAGATCGGCGCCCCGCAGAAGACCCGCGGCGCTCCCTGACGCTCCCTCAACCCGTTTGACCCGCACGGAGGCAGTGGCATGATCGCCACTGCCTCCGTCGCTTGACGCAAGCAGCGGCAATGGGTTGCATACGTTCTGTGATCGTGCACCCTGCTCCAACGTCCTGTTCACCTACGTCTCTCAGGTCACCACTGCGGGCAGGGGGCGCCGCGCCGTGGACCCGGTGATCGTCGTCGGAGCGGGGCCCGTCGGGCTCACGCTCGCCCTGGGTCTGGCGCGTCAGGACGTGCCCTGCGTCGTCCTGGACGAGGGACCGGGCAAGGACGAACCCCGTCCCGCGCGCACCGTCGTGCTGCGCGAGGACACCGCCGCCCTGCTGGAACGGCTGACCGGTGTGCCGCTCGCGCAGGCCGGCGCCCACTGGGCCGGATGGCGGTCGATGCGGCGCAAGCAGGTGATGCGCGAGGTCTTTTTCGACGAGGCCGAACCCGCCCCGCTGCACATCGCGCAGCACGTGCTGACCGGCGCCCTGCGCGCCGCCCTCGCCCGCGAGTCACGGGTGAGGATCGCCGTGGACAGCAGGGTCGACGGCGTGGAGCAGGAGGCCTCCGGCGTCACGGTCCACACCCGCGGCCCGAAGGGCACATGGTGGCGCGGCAGTTATCTGGCCGGCTGCGACGGTCCCCGCTCCACGGTCCGCAAGCTCCAGGACATCCGCTTCCCGGGCCGTACGGCGGTGGAACGGCACGCCGTCGCCGCCCTGCGCACCGAACTCCCCTGGCCCGGCGAGGCGCTGCTGCACCGCCTGCCGCCGTGGCGCACGACCGGCCCGTCCGCCGGCGAGATCACCGCCCGCCCGCTGCCCGGCGGGGTGTGGCGGCTGGACTGGCTGCTCCCGCCGGGCAAGGACCTCGTCACCCCCGAACTGCTGGTCACCCGCGTCCGGGAGACGCTGGCCGGCTGGACCGGCGGCTCCACACCCCCGTACGAGCTGCTCGACACCGGTGTCCACACCGTCCACCACCGGCTGGCCCGGCGCTGGCGGGTCGGCCGCGTCTTCCTCGCCGGGGACGCGGCGCATCTGCTCGGCGCGCTCGGCACCCACGGCCTCGACGAGGGCCTCAGGGACGCCGACAACCTCGCCTGGAAACTGGCGCTGGCCTGGCACCACGGCCCGCACGAGGCGCTCCTCGACAGCTACCAGGAGGAGCGGCGCGGCGCCGTCGCCGCCCGGCTGCGCGCGGCCGACCAGTCGCTGCCGATACTGCGCGGCGGCTCGGGGGGCCTGCGCTCCTACGTGCCCGGCGCGGCCCGCGGCCACGACGCGCTGCTCACGGACGGTCATCTGGGGCGCGGAGCACTGGGCGCGCCCGGCACGTACGCCGACTCGCCTCTCGCACCCGGGCACCTCGAAGGGGAGGTGCCCGTCGGCACACCGCCCGGAGCGCAGGTCACCGACGTCCTGGTGACGGCGGAGGACGGCTCCTTCGTACGGCTGCGGGACCGGCTCGGGCGCGGCGCGCTGCTCGTGGTGCTCGTCGCGCCGGGCACGGGCGTGTGGGAGCGCAAGCACTGGGTGACCGCCGGCATCATGCCCCGGCTGATGGCCGCGGTGAGCGCGCTGCCGCACACCGCCGAACTCCTCGTGGCCGAGAGCTATCCGGGCGCGGGCGCCCACACGGTGCTCCTCGTCCGTCCCGACGGCCACCTCGTCACCGCGTTGAGCGGAGTGCGCCCGGCCGACCTGTACGCGGCCGCCGAGGCCGCGCTGGGCGGTGCGGCCGACGCGGAGGCCGAGGCGGAGGCACCGGCCGTTTCCCACTGACGCCACGCGCCCGCCGTCACCGTATGCCCGCATGGTGACGGCCTGAGACGGAGACGACCGACCGGCTCACACTGACACGGACGCGCCCGCCATCACGGTACGTCCGCATGGTCACGCCCGGAGACGGAGACACCGGCCGCCTCCCACCGGTGCCAACGAGCCCGCCACCACCGCACGCCCGCATGGTCACGCCCGGAGACGGACACACCGACCGGCTCACACTGACACGAACGAGCCCGCCGTCACCGTACGTCCGCATGGTGACGGCCGGTTGACCGGTCCGGACGGCCATGGTGTACTCCGGACCGTGACCGACACCTCGACGCGCCTGTGGCGGAGGGTCCACATGGACCTCGTCCGCTACGCGGGCTGCGTGTGTCGTCCGTCCTGCTGAATTCGCCTTCCTCTCCCCCGCGCGCAGTGCCGTCCGTCGGCCGCGCGCGTCTCCGCGAACCCTCTTCAGGACGGTCCATGTCTGTCTCCCCGGCCTCCGTGCCGACCACCGCCGGCCCCGCGCCCACGCAGGCCGACCTGCTCGACTTCGTACGGCGGACCGCCGCCGACACCGAACTGATCGCCTCCCTCCCCCTCGACCCCGAGGGCCGCACCTGGCTGCGGCTCGACGGGCCCGGCGGCAGCGAGGCCTGGCTGATCGGATGGCCGCCCGGCACGGGCACCGGCTGGCACGACCACGCCGACTCGGTCGGCGCCTTCTTCACCGCGTCCGGCGAACTGCGGGAGCACTCACTCGCCGCCCGGCTGCCCACCGACGGCTGGAAGACCCTGGAGCTCACCGACGGTGTGGACCGCGAGCGCCGGCTGACGGCCGGGCAGGGCCGCGCCTTCGGACGCCACCACGTGCACGAGGTCCTCAACGACTCCCCCGACCACCACGCGGTCTCCGTCCACGCCTACTACCCGCCCCTGCCCCGCATCCGCCGCTACAGCCGCGTCGGCCAGGTACTGCGGCTGGAGCAGATCGAGCGACCGGAGGACTGGCAGTGACGACGGGAAGCGGACGGACGGAGCAGCCGGTGGCGGCGACGGGCAGCACGGGTCAACTGCCGCCCGGCATCGACGAGTTGCTGGAGCGGGTGCGGGACGGCTACGAACGCGTCGGACCCCGGGAGGCCTACGAGGCCGCGCGCGCCGGGGACGCGCTGCTGGTGGACATCCGGTACGCGGCCCTGCGCGAGCGGGACGGGCTGATCCCGGGCGCCCTGGTCGTCGAGCGCAACGAACTGGAGTGGCGTCTCGACCCCCGCGGCAGCCACCGCGCCCCCGAAGCGACGGGCCACGATCTGCGGATCGTCGTGATCTGCAACGAGGGCTACGCCTCCACCCTGGCCGCGGAGTCCCTGCACCGACTGGGACTGCACCGGGCCACCGATCTGGCGGGCGGCTTCCAGGCGTGGCGGACGGCGGGGTTGCCGGTGACGGTGGCGGGGCCGGCGCCCTTCCCCGGTGCCGACCGCTGAGCCTGCCCGGCCCAGCCCCGGCAGTGGCAGTGGGCCAGCGGTGACCCCAATCCGACGTTCCGTCAGAATCCCTCCTCCGGCAGGAACTCCGTGTCCTCGCCCTCTTCCTCCAGCGCCTGGCGGACCACTCGCAGGGCCATGCCCTCGGGGTAGCCCTTGCGCGCGAGCATGCCGGCGAGACGGCGCAGACGCTTGTCGCGGTCGAGGCCGCGGGTGGCGCGCAGCTTGCGGTCCACGAGTTCGCGCGCCGTCGCCTCCTCCTGTTCGGAGTCGAGCTGGGAGACGGCCGCGTCGATCAGCGTGGAGTCGACGCCCTTGGTGCGCAGTTCCCGGGCGAGCGCACGGCGGGCCAGGCCTCGGCCGTGGTGCCGGGACTCGACCCACGCGTCGGCGAACGCGCTGTCGTTGATCAGTCCGACCTCCTCGAACCGCGACAGCACCTCCTCCGCGGCCTCGTCCGGGATCTCCCGCTTGCGCAGGGCGTCCGCGAGCTGCTTCCGCGTGCGCGGGGTCCCGGTGAGCAGGCGCAGGCAGATCGCCCGTGCCTGCTCCACCGGGTCCCCAGGAGGCTCCCCCTTCTCGGCCCTCGACGAGAAAGAGGCACCCCCGTCCTCGCCGGACGGCTCCCCGCGGCCCCGCCGGCGGCTCCCCCGTGAGCCGCCCGCGCCGCGGGCCCCCCGTGCCCCGCCCCGGCGTCTGCCACCGGGAGCGCCGGCACCGTCCGGCCACTCCTCGCGACCCGGCCCGTCGCCGTACGGCTCCCCCGTCCCGTACGGCACCGTGCCGTCGTGTCCCCCGTCCGTGCCGTGGCCGGCGTGCTCCCCGTACCCCCCGTACGCGTCACCGCCCGTCCCGGCGGAGCCCCCGTACTCGGCCCAGTCGGTTCGTCGTGTCACGGATCAGCTCTTGGCTGCCGCGGCCTTGGACTTGGTCACCTTGGCCGCGGGGGCGGGCACCGCCGTGGCGGCGTCGGCCGGGGCTGCCGTGGCCGCGGCGTCCGCACCCGGTTCCGCGGCCGGCTCTGCGGGACGCACGCCGACGCCCAGCTTCTCCTTGATCTTCTTCTCGATCTCGTTGGCCAGGTCGGGGTTGTCCTTCAGGAAGTTGCGCGCGTTCTCCTTGCCCTGACCGAGCTGGTCGCCCTCGTACGTGTACCAGGCGCCGGCCTTGCGGACGAAGCCGTGCTCCACGCCCATGTCGATCAGGCCGCCCTCGCGGCTGATGCCGTGGCCGTAGAGGATGTCGAACTCGGCCTGCTTGAAGGGCGGCGCGACCTTGTTCTTGACGACCTTGCAGCGGGTGCGGTTGCCGACCGCCTCCGTGCCGTCCTTCAGGGTCTCGATGCGGCGGATGTCGATGCGCACCGAGGCGTAGAACTTCAGCGCCCGGCCACCGGTCGTGGTCTCCGGGGAGCCGAACATCACGCCGATCTTCTCGCGGAGCTGGTTGATGAAGATGGCGGTGGTCTTGGACTGGTTGAGCGCGCTGGTGATCTTCCGCAGGGCCTGGCTCATCAGGCGGGCCTGCAGACCGACGTGGCTGTCGCCCATCTCGCCCTCGATCTCCGCGCGCGGGACGAGCGCGGCGACGGAGTCGATGACGATCAGGTCGAGGGCACCGGAGCGGACCAGCATGTCCACGATCTCCAGGGCCTGCTCGCCGTTGTCGGGCTGGGAGAGGATCAGGTTGTCGATGTCGACGCCGAGCTTCTTCGCGTACTCGGGGTCGAGGGCGTGCTCCGCGTCCACGAACGCGACCTGGCCTCCGGCCTTCTGCGCGTTGGCCACGGCGTGCAGCGTCAGCGTGGTCTTGCCGGAGGACTCCGGTCCGTAGATCTCCACGACGCGGCCGCGCGGCAGACCGCCGACGCCGAGGGCCACGTCGAGGGCGGTCGACCCGGTCGGGATGACCTCGATGGGCTCCATCGACCGCTCGCCCATGCGCATGACCGCGCCCTTGCCGAATTGCCGTTCAATCTGTGCGAGCGCGGCGTCCAGAGCCTTCTCGCGGTCGGTTCCTGCCATGGGTTCCACCCGATTTGCTTGAGTCGATCGCTTCACGTCAAAGACGCTAACGCCTGCCACTGACAATGCGCCCCGACGCACGTCCGGCCTGTGGATAACTCGGGCACATCTCCATTGAAAACGGGGCGAAGTACCCATCCAGAGCCTCGCCGGAGCCTCCATAAGAATGGATGTTCGATTTTCGTGTCAAGCGCACCACGCGGGCCCCGGCCGGGGTCCGTCCGTCAGGAAGTCCCGCCCCCGGACCCTTCCCCGGAACCCTCCGTCGGCCCCTCCGCCGGCCCTTCCGCCCCCGGCCGGGACCCACCCGGTCGTCCCGCCCGCGCGCGCCACGCGCGGGTGAGCGCCCGGGGGCCGGCGGAACCGCGCCGGTGACCGTGGACGCGCGGGTCGTCCGTGACGGCGTACCGCTTCACGTACGCGCCCAGGAACGCCTGGAGCGTGGCGACGGCGGGGATGGCGATCAGGGCGCCGACCGCGCCGAGGAGGGCCGTGCCGGCGACGACCGAGCCGAAGGCGACGGCCGGGTGGATGTCGACGGTCTTCGCGGTCAGCTTGGGCTGCAGCACGTAGTTCTCGAACTGCTGGTAGAGCACGACGAAGATCAGCACCCACAGCGCGTACCAGGGATTGACCGTGAAGGCGATCAGCATGGGCAGGGCGCCCGCGAGGTACGTGCCGATGGTGGGGATGAACTGCGACACCAGGCCCACCCACACGGCGAGCACGGGCGCGTAGGGCACGTTCAGGAACTCGAGCAGAACGAAGTGCGCCAGGCCCGAGATGAGGGCCATCAGGCCGCGCGAGTACAGGTAGCCGCCGGTCTTGATCACGGCGATCTCCCAGGCGCGCAGCACCTCGGCCTGCCGCGCGGGCGGCAGCACGGAGCACAGGGCGCGGCGCAGCCGGGGGCCGTCGGCGGCGAAGTAGAACGAGAACAGGGTGATCGTCAGCAGCTGGAAGAGACCGCCGAGGACCTGGGCGGACACGTCGAGAACGCCGGTGGCGCTGTTCTGCACGTAGTTGCGCAGCCAGTCGGAGCGCAGCAGGCCCTCCTGGACGTCCACGCGTCTGAGCTCGGTGTGGAAGTGCGTGTTGATCCAGTTGATGACGGAGTCGATGTAGTCGGGGAAGCCCTCGACCATCTTGATCAGCTGGCCGGCGAGCATGGAGCCGAGCAGGGTGACGAACCCGGCGGCCACGACGGTCACGGCGAGGAAGACCACGGCGGTGGCCAGCCCTCGGCGCAGTCCGCGTGAGGCCATCCAGCTCACCGCGGGTTCGACGGCGAGCGCCAGGAAGAACGCGATGACGACGTTGATCAGCAGGCCGGTGAGCTGGTGGAAGGCCCAACTGCCGAGCTGGAACACGGCGATGAGGGCGAGGGCGAGGACCATCGCGCGCGGCAGCCAGCGCGGCATACGGGCACCGTTCGCCGGCGCCGGCGGGGGGCCGGGCGGCGGCGTCGGGCCGATCGGGGTCGCGTGCCGGGTCGCCTGCCCGGTCTCGTCAGTGGGTGCCACGGTGCAAGTCTCGCCCACGCCGCCGACAGCCCGCTGCCCCGGCCCGGCGAACTTCGCGCATCAGGACTGCCGCCGCCGCGCGAACGTCGCCACCCGGCGCCGCCCCCGCTCCGCGGTCTTCGCGGCTCAGCGCTTCTCCCGCGGCACGTCCATCACCGCGCAGACCACCCGCCACACGTCCTTGGCCTCCCAGCCGGCGGCCAGCGCCTCGTGCACCGTGCGCCCGCCGAGCTCCGACATCACGTGGTCGCGCGCGAACATTTCGGCGTAGCCCGGACCGAAGTGATCCGCCATCCGCTCCCAGAAGACCGTCAACCGCATGCCATCAGTATCCCGCCCCCGGGGGAGCCTACGGCGGGACCGCTCACCGGCGCCGCTTTCCGCCTACGGTCTGACGCATGGCCGAAACAGGAGCTTCCGCACTCCCCCCGACGCCCCCGGCGCGGTCCCCGCTCGCGCGCGCCGAACGCTTCGTGTGGCTCACCGCGCGCGTGCTGGAGCAGCACCTCTTCGCCCACCACTTCCGGGACGGCCCCGCCGACCCGGTGGAGACCGCGCTGGACGCATACCGCAACGACGACGGCGGATACGGCCACGGGCTGGAGCCGGATCTGCGCGGCCCCGTCAGCCAGCCCCTGCACGCCGCCCACGCCCTGCGCGTGCTGGACGCCGTGGGGCGCTGCGGCGGTCTGCGCGTCGAGCGCGTGTGCCGCTATCTGACGTCCGTCTCCACGGCGGACGGCGCCCTTCCGGCGATCCATCCCAGCCAGCGCGGCTACCCGGCGGCGCCCTTCGTGCCGGTCGTGGACGACCCGCCCGGCGCCCTGCTCGCCACCGGGCCGGTGGTGGGGCTGCTGCACCGGAACGAGGTGTGGCACGCCTGGCTGTTCCGGGCCACGGACTTCTGCTGGCAGGCGGTCGAGTCGCTGGAGAGGTCCCACCCGTACGAGGTCGAGGCCGCCGTCGCCTTCCTGGACTCCGCGCCCGACCGCACGCGCGCGGAGGCGGCGGCGGACCGCCTGGGCCGTCTGGTGCGCGAGCAGCGCCTCGCCGCCCTGGACCCGGACCACCTGGACGCGTATCCCGTGGCCGCCGGTTACGCGCCGCGCGAGCACCACTTCCCGCACGACTACGCGCGGACGCCGGACAGCCTCGCACGCGCGTGGTTCACGGACGACGAGGTGGCACGCTCCCTGGACTTCCTGGCAGCCGAGCAGGAGGAGGACGGCGGCTGGCCGGTCCGCTGGCGCCAGTGGGCACCGGCCCCCGCCCTGGAAGCGCGCCCTCTGGTCACGCT
This sequence comes from Streptomyces sp. DH24, assembly GCF_029813775.1. Lineage (GTDB taxonomy): Bacteria > Actinomycetota > Actinomycetes > Streptomycetales > Streptomycetaceae > Streptomyces. The sequence goes on from NZ_JARVKW010000036.1 coordinate 41,165, forward strand.
GGAGGCGCTGCGCACCCTGCGGGCGTACGGCCGCGACATCGGCTGACGGCGGTCGCGCCGCAGCCACCCGCCCGGGCGCGCGCCGCTGCCACCCGCCCGGGCGTACGCGCGCGGGCGGCCCCGCTCGCGCGGCTGCGCGGCACCTGGTCCCTGGGCACGGGACATACGCGTCCGCGCGCGGGCGGCCTCTCCTGGCGCTGCGCTGCCTGCCCGCCTCGCCCCGCCCGGGCGTACGCGCGCGGGCGGCCCTCCGCCCTGCCGCACACAGCCCCTTCACCCGCCCAGCGCCCGCACCCCCGCGGTCACGATCACGGCCGCCGCGACGACGACCAGGAACGGCGCCCGCAGCACCAGCGCGACGGCGGCGGCGGCGATCCCCGCGGCACGCGCGTCCAGCACCAGCGTCCGCCCGTCGGCGAAGGTCTGCTGGGCGGTGAGGGCGGCGAGCAGGGCGACGGGCAGCAGCGCGGCGAGCCGCCGCACGAGCGGTCGTTCCAGGGCACCCGCGGGCACCAGCAGCCCGGCGAGCTTGACGGCGTAGCAGCCGAGAGCGGTGACGCCGATCGCGATCCAGATGTTCAACGGTCTTCCTCGGACGGGTCGCCGGCGTGGCCGGACGGGTGGTCGGGGGCCTGGGGCACGGCGTGGGGCGCGCCGGACAGGTCGTCGTGCGCGCCGCGCCGCCCGTGCGCCCACAGGACGGCCGGGGCGGCGAGGGCTGCCACCAGGACGGGCACTCCGGCGGGCAGCAGGGGCAGCAGGCCAAGCCCCAGCAGGACGGCGAGCCCGGCGACGGCCCGTTCCGTCCCGCTCTTGAGCATCGGCGCGAGCAGCGCCAGGAAGACGGCGGGTCCGGCGGCGTCCAGGCCCCACGCGTCCGTGTCGCCGATGGCCTCGGCGCCCAGTGCGCCGAGCAGGGTGGTGAGGTTCCACAGGAGGTACAGGCTGAGCCCGGTCACGGCGAACCCGAGCCGGGCGCCACGGCGGGTCGGCTGGGCCAGCGAGACGGCGGCCGTCTCGTCGATGACCCACTGGGCGGCGAACGGCCGCACCGCGCGCGGGAGGGCGAGCACCTGCGACAGGCGCAGCCCGTAGAAGGCGTTGCGCACGCCCAGGAAGAAGGCCCCGGCGGCCGCCGTGAAGGGGCTGCCGCCGGCCGCGAGCGCGCCGACCAGGGCGAACTGGGAGGCGCCGGTGAACACGAGCAGGCTGAGCGCGCAGGTCTGCCACAGCGAGAGCCCGCCGCCGGCCGAGGTCACGCCGAAGGCGAACCCGGACAGTCCGACGGCGACCCCGACGCCGAGGGCGTCCCGCACGACAGCCCTGTCCGACTTGCCGCCGTTTTCTTCACCTATGTCCGCTACTGCTGTCTGTTCTGCCACGCGTCGGACGATACGAGGAGCCGTCGCCGCGCGTCTTGTACGTTCTTGCGCTCCCGCCGGTAGGCGCCCGGGGGCACCCCGACGATGCGGGTGAAGTGCCGGTTCAGGTGCGGCTGGTCGGTGAACCCGACGGCGAGGGCGGCCTCCGCGGGCGTCGTCCCGGCGTCGAGCAGCCGACGCGCGTGCCGGACGCGGGCGTCGGTCAGCCAGGTGTGGGGCGGCATTCCGTAGGCGTCGCGGAAGGCCCGCAGCAGGGCGAACGGACTGGTGCCGAGGTCCGCGGCGAGCTGTTCCAGGGTGGGCGGGCCGGCCATCCGGTCCTCCAGCACCGCACGCGCGCGTGCGGCGAGCCGGGCCCCGGCCGTCCGGACCTCCCGCTGGGGCAGCGGCCCGCCGTTCAGCCGCAGCAGCCGCGTCACGGCGACCCGCAGCAGGGTGTCGGCGGCGAGCGCGTTGCCCTCGTCGGTGGCCCGCAGCACCCGGTGCACCAGCGCCACCGCGTACGGATCGTCCAGCACCGGCCGCACGAAACCGGGCGTGCCCCGCAGCGTGGTCGTCTCGGCGGCTATCGCGGCCACCACCTCGGGCGACGGGTAGACCGCCCCGTACCGCCAGCCCTCGGGCACCCCGGCCCGGCCGGTGTGCGGGGTGTCCGGATTGACCAGCGCGAGCGCACCGGCCCCGGCGTACTGATCGCCGCCGCCGTGGTGGAACACCTCGACGCCGTCGGCGATGGCGGCGATCACGAAGTGCTCGTGGGTGTGCCGCACGAAGGTCTTGCGGATGTAGCGGGCGCGCAGCAGGTCGACGCCGGGCAGGTCGGCGTACTGCCAGTGCCGCGCCCGCTCGCCGGTTCCCGCCATGGTCGTATTGTCCGCCACCGGCCGCACCACCGCCGGGCCGCTCGACCGCCCGCGGTCCACCGCCGCCGCGCCGCGGGACCGCACCCGAGCCGCGCCACGGCCGTCGGCCGCCGCCACCGCCGATCACCCGGCGTTCGCCCAGCTCACGCCCTTTGTCAGTGGTCGGGTGCACGATGGACGCATGGTCAGCTCCGCACACCGAGCCCTGGACGGCTTCTCCCCCGCGACCCGCGGCTGGTTCTCGGGGGCCTTCTCCGCGCCCACCGCTGCCCAGGCGGGCGCGTGGCAGGCCATCCGCGAGGGCTCGGACGTGCTGGTCGTCGCCCCGACCGGCTCCGGCAAGACGCTCGCCGCGTTCCTCGCCGCCCTGGACCAGCTCGCGTCGACCCCGCCGCCGGCCGACCCGAAGAAGCGCTGCCGCGTCCTGTACGTCTCCCCGCTCAAGGCCCTGGCCGTGGACGTCGAGCGCAACCTCCGCAGCCCGCTGACCGGCATCCGCCAGGAGTCGGTGCGCCTGGGCCTGCCCGAGCCGGAGGTGAAGGTCGGCATCCGCTCCGGGGACACCCCGCCCGCCGAGCGCCGTGCCCTGTCCACGCGTCCGCCGGACATCCTGATCACGACGCCGGAGTCGCTGTTCCTGATGCTGACGTCCGCCACGCGCGATGCGCTGACCGGCGTCGAGACGGTGATCCTGGACGAGGTGCACGCGGTGGCGGGCACCAAGCGCGGCGCGCACCTCGCGCTGTCCCTGGAGCGGCTGGACGAGCTCCTGCCGAAGCCGGCGCGCCGCATCGGCCTGTCGGCGACGGTGCGGCCCGTGGACGAGGTCGCCCGTTTCCTGTCCCCGCGCCGCAAGGTGGAGATCGTCCAGCCGAAGTCGGGCAAGGAGTTCGACCTGTCCGTCGTCGTCCCGGTGGAGGACCTCGGCGAGCTGGGCGGCTCCCCGGTCGCCGACGGTTCCGAGGGCCAGGAGCGCCCGTCGATCTGGCCGCACGTCGAGGAGCGCATCGCCGACCTCGTCCAGTCGCACCGCTCGACGATCGTGTTCGCGAACTCCCGCCGCCTCGCGGAGCGCCTGTGCAACCGGCTCAACGAGATCGCGTACGAGCGCGCCACCGGCGAGACCCTGGACGAACACCACGCCCCCGCGGAGCTGTTGGGCGGTTCCGGGGCGGCCCAGGGCGCCCCGCCCGTCATCGCCCGCGCGCACCACGGCTCGGTCTCCAAGGAGCAGCGCGCCCTCGTGGAGGAGGACCTCAAGGCGGGCCGGCTCCCGGCGGTGGTCGCCACCTCCAGCCTGGAGCTGGGCATCGACATGGGCGCGGTCGACCTGGTCGTCCAGGTCGAGTCGCCGCCGTCCGTCGCCTCGGGCCTGCAGCGCGTGGGGCGCGCGGGACACCAGGTCGGCGCGGTCTCCACGGGTGTGGTCTTCCCGAAGTACCGCGGCGACCTCGTGCAGGCGGCGGTGGTCACCGAGCGGATGCGCACCGGCGCCATCGAGTCCCTGAAGGTCCCGGCCAACCCGCTGGACGTGCTGGCCCAGCAGCTCGTCGCCATGACGGCGCTGGACACCTGGCAGGTCGACGACCTGCTCGCCACGGTCCGCCGCGCCGCGCCCTTCGCCTCGCTCCCGGAGTCGGCGTTCACGGCCGTCCTGGACATGCTCGCCGGCCGCTACCCGTCCGACGCGTTCGCCGAGCTGCGCCCGCGCGTGGTGTGGGACCGCGTGGCCGGCACGGTCACCGGCCGCCCGGGGGCGCAGCGCCTCGCCGTCACCTCCGGGGGCACGATCCCCGACCGCGGCCTGTTCGGGGTGTTCCTCGCCGGCTCCGACCCGAAGAAGGGCGGCGGCCGGGTCGGCGAGCTGGACGAGGAGATGGTGTACGAGTCCCGGGTCGGGGACGTGTTCACGCTTGGCACCAGCTCGTGGCGCATCGAGGACATCACGCGCGACCGCGTCCTGGTCTCCCCGGCCCCGGGCGTGCCGGGCCGGCTGCCGTTCTGGAAGGGCGACCAGCTGGGCCGCCCGCTCGAACTCGGCCGCGCGCTGGGCGCCTTCCTGCGTGAGGTGGGCTCCCTGCCCAAGGAGGACGCCCGGCTGCGCCTGCTGGCCGCCGGGCTCGACGCCTGGGCCGCCGACAACGTCCTGTCGTACCTGGCCGAACAGCGCGAGGCCTGCGGCCACATTCCGGACGACCGCACGATCGTCGTCGAACGGTTCCGCGACGAGCTGGGCGACTGGCGGGTGGTCGTGCACTCCCCGTTCGGCGCCCAGGTGCACGCCCCGTGGGCGCTCGCCCTCGGCGCCAAGCTCTCCGAGCGGTACGGCATGGACGCCCAGGTCATGCACGCCGACGACGGCATCGTGCTGCGCCTGCCCGACGCGGACCTGATGGGCCTGGACCTGCTCCATCAGGAGCCCGGGAAGGCCGGCACGGAGTACGACGCCGACCAGGCCCCGGTCGGCGCGGCGGACGTCGTCTTCGACAAGGGCGAGGTCGACCAGGTCGTCACCGACCAGGTGGGCAGCTCGGCCCTGTTCGCGGCCCGCTTCCGCGAGTGCGCCGCCCGCGCGCTGCTGCTGCCGCGCCGCAACCCAGGCAAGCGCACCCCGTTGTGGCAGCAGCGCCAGCGCGCCTCCCAGCTCCTGGAGGTCGCCAGCGAGTTCGGCTCCTTCCCGATCGTCCTGGAAGCAGTGCGCGAATGCCTCCAGGACGTGTTCGACGTCCCCGGGCTCGTGGAGCTGATGGGCGACCTGGAGGCCCGCAAGGTGCGCCTCGTCGAGGTCACCACCCCCGAGCCGTCCCCGTTCGCCCGCTCGCTCCTGTTCGGATACGTCGCCCAGTTCCTGTACGAGGGCGACTCGCCGCTCGCCGAGCGCCGCGCCGCCGCCCTGTCGCTGGACTCGCGGCTGCTGGCCGAGCTGCTGGGCCAGGCGGAGCTGCGCGAGCTGCTCGACGCCGAGGTGCTCACCGAGTTGGAGCGTGAGCTGCAGTGGCTCACCGACGACCGCCGGGTCAAGGACGTCGAGGGCGTCGCCGACCTGCTGCGGATGCTGGGCCCGCTCACCGACGCCGAACTCGCCGCGCGGGGCGCCGATCTGCAGTGGCCGAGGGAGCTGGCCGCCGCCCGCCGCGCGATCCGCGTGCGGGTCGCGGGCGCCGACCACTGGGCGGCGATCGAGGACGCGGGACGGCTGCGCGACGCGCTCGGCACGGCCTTGCCGGTCGGCGTGCCCGAGGCGTTCACGGAGCCGGTCAAGGACCCGCTCGGCGACCTCCTCGCGCGCTTCGCCCGCACTCACGGCCCGTTCACGTCGGCCACGGCGGCGGCCCGCTTCGGCCTGGGCGTGGCCGTCACCGAGGGCGCGCTTCAGCGCCTGTCGGCGGCGGGCCGGGTCGTCCAGGGCGAGTTCCACCCGGCCGGCATCGGGCAGGAGTGGTGCGACGCGGCGGTGCTGCGCCGGCTGCGCCGCCGTTCACTGGCCGCCCTGCGGCACGAGCTGGAGCCGGTGCCACCACAGGCGCTCGCCCAGTTCCTCCCCCAGTGGCAGCACATCGGCAAGGGGCACACTCTGCGGGGCGTCGACGGACTGGTGCGTGCCGTCGAGCAGTTGCAGGGCGCGTCCGTACCGGCGTCGGCCCTGGAGAAGCTGGTCCTGCCGTCCCGCGTGGCGCACTACACCCCGGCGATGCTCGACGAGCTCACCGCGGCCGGGGAGCTGGTGTGGGCCGGGGCGGGCGCGCTGCCCGGCAAGGACGGCTGGATCTCCCTGTACCTGGCGGACGCGGCACCCCTGCTCCTGCCGCCCCCGCACCCGTTGGAGCTGACGGCCCTTCACCAGTCCGTCTTGGACGCGCTGTCCGGCGGCTACGGCCTGTTCTTCCGTCAGATCGCCGACCAGGTCCGCGCCACCACCCACCCCGACGTCACCGACCCCCAACTGGCGGACGCCGTCTGGGACCTGGCCTGGTCGGGACGGCTCACGAACGACACGCTCACCCCGCTGCGCTCCCTGCTGGGCTCGGGCCGCACCGCCGGTTCCACGGCCCACCGCGCCAAGCGGGCGGTCCCACGCGGCCGCTACGGCTCTCTCACGGCCGCCGCCCGGCCCGCGTCCCGCAGCGGCCCGCCGACCGTCGCCGGCCGCTGGTCCCTGCTGCCGGACCGCGAACCCGACCCCACCGTGCGCGCCCACGCCCTCGCCCGCACGCTCCTCGACCGGCACGGCGTGGTGACGCGGGGTGCCGTGTCGGCGGAGGGTGTCGAGGGCGGCTTCTCGGCGACGTACCGCATCCTCTCCGCCTTCGAGGACAGCGGTCAGGCCCGCCGCGGCTACGTGGTCGAGGGCCTCGGTGCCGCGCAGTTCGCGATGGACGGCGCGGTGGACCGCCTGCGCGCGGTGGCGAACGCCCGCGAACGCGGCGAGACGGGCCCGACCGCACCATTCACGACCACCGGCGGCCACGGCGGCCACGGCGCAGGGTCCGGACTCCCGACGGATGCCTTCGGTCCCACGGCGTCCACCTCCCCCGACGGCTTCGACCCCGCCGACCCCACCGACTCCACCGACTCCACCGACTCCGCCGATCCCTTCGCCGCCTTCGACCCGTCCGGCGGCTTCGACATCCCGGACTTCCCCCCGGCCCCCGGCGACTACGTCTCCCCCCGGGACTTCGACACCCCGGGCGCCGGCGGCCCACGGGGCGGAGGCACCGGCCGGCCGTACGGGTCGGGACCGGGCGGTGGCCCGTACGGCTCCGGCTTCGGGTTCGGTGACCGCCGTACCCGCACCGGCGGTGGCACCCGCGCCGTCGTCCTCGCCGCCGCCGATCCGGCGAACGCGTACGGCGCCGCGCTCCCCTGGCCCGAGCCGCCGACCGGCGCCGGGCACAAGCCGGGGCGCAAGGCGGGCGCGCTCGTCGTCGTGGTCGACGGTGAGCTGACGCTCTACATGGAGCGGGGCGGCAAGACCCTGCTGGCCTGGCTCGCCGACCCCGACGGCGACGCCACCGACGACCCCCGGCTGCACGCCGCGGCGGAGGCCCTGGCCGCCGCGGCCCGCGCGGGTTCCCTCGGCACGGTCACGGTGGAGCGGGTCAACGGCGCCTCGGCCCTGACGTCCCCGCTCGGCACCCTGCTGGAGGCGGCGGGCTTCATCGCCACCCCGCGCGGACTACGGCTACGGGCGTGACCGTGTTCCCCCAGCGGACCGTCCCGGCCCGAACCGTGGCCGACCCCGGACAGCGCTCCGGACCGGCCGCACACGACACGCACCGGGTTCCGCCGTGCCCGTGCCACCCTTGACCCATGCCCGAAGGTGACACGGTCTGGCAGGCCGCGAGGCGGCTGCACATCGCCCTCGCGGGCAAGGTGCTGACCCGAAGCGACCTCCGCGTGCCCAAGTACGCCACGGCCGACCTCACGGGCCGTACCGTCCTGGACGTCACCCCGCGCGGCAAGCACCTCCTCACCCGCGTCGAGGGCGGCATCACGCTGCACTCGCACCTGCGGATGGACGGCTCGTGGAAGGTGTACGCCCCCGGCGAGCGCTGGAGCGGCGGCCCTTCGCACCAGATCCGCGCGATCCTCGGCACCGCCGACCGGACGGCCGTCGGCTACCGCCTCCCCGTCCTCGAACTGCTGCGCACCACCGACGAGCACCGCGCCGTCGGCCATCTCGGCCCGGACCTGCTGGGCCCCGACTGGGACGCCGAGCGAGCCCTGGCCAACCTCCTGCGGGACCCGGCCCGGCCCCTCGGCGAGGCGCTGCTCGACCAGCGCAATCTCGCCGGCATCGGCAACGTCTACAAGAGCGAGCTCTGCTTCCTGCTCGGCGTCACCCCGTGGCTCCCCGTCGGCGAGCTGCCCGCCGAGCGGACGGCGAACCTCCCGGAGCTGGCGAAACGGCTCCTTGAGGTGAACCGCGACCGTCCGATCCGTGCGACGACGGGCCGCCGGGGCCAGGACTTGTTCGTGTACGGCCGGGCGCCCCGGCCCTGCCTGCGCTGCGGCACACCGGTCCGCGTGGCCGACCAGGGCGACGGCTCGCGCGAGCGCCCCACGTACTGGTGCCCCGCCTGCCAGGCGGGCCCGACGCCGCGCCCCGTGGCCCCCTCGGCACTCCGCACCCGCCCACGTCCGCCGCGCTGACGACACGCTTCATACGCCGGGCCGGGCGCCCCGTAGCCCTGCCGCCCCAACCGCGCTGATCTCACGGCGCCGCCCGAGGAAAGTGTCCGCAGCCCGTAACCCGCAGCCCACCCTAGAGCCCGGCGTCTGCCTCAGCTGACGCACCACCCTCACGACCGGCGGAACCAGCAGCACCCCACCCCGCGCTCCCACGCCAAGCCGCACGCCACCGCCCCGCGCCCAGCGCCCCCGGCGCCCGCGTCTTCGGCACGCAGTGCACCGGCAGCAGGCTCAGGCCCCAGCCACCCGCCGCGACCGCGCCTTCGACCACCCCCGCGTCGGGCGCCAGCGCAAGCCGCAGCACGGCCCACCACCACAGCGCCCCGGCTCCGAGCCCGGCCCCCCAGCGCACCGTCCGCCCCGCCATGGCAGCCACCTCCAGCCCGACGCTAAAGGGCCGCCGCAACCCGCCGGAAGGGCGCACCGAGGGCACACGAACGCACCGCAAGCACTACACGAGCCACCACATGAACCACCGCACGCACCGCAAGCGACGCAAGCACCGCGAGCCCGGCAGCCCTCACCGTCACCCGTTCTCGGCCTGGAACATCCAATGCTGCTTTTCGAGATCGGCCGTGATCCCGATGAAGATGTCCTGGCTGACGGGGTCCGGCTCGGCGGTCGCCGCGATGCGCGCCCGCATTCGCTCGATCACCGCCGACAGCGCGTCCACGAGCGCCCGCACGGCGGCGGTGTCGTCGACCCAGCCCTCCGGCGTGACGCCGATGCCGCTGCCGACGGCCACGGTGGCGGCCCGACCGTCCGGCGATACACCCAGGGCCGCGGCGCGCTCGGCGACGGTGTCGGAGTGCGTACGGGCGAGGCCCACGACCTCGTCCAGTTGGAGATGCACGGAACGGAAGCGCGGCCCGACCACGTTCCAGTGGATCTGCTTGGCCACCAGGCCGAGATCCACCAGGTCCACGAGGGCGCCCTGCAGCGCCTCGGACACGGTCTTCAGGTTCGCGTCGGACAACGGGCTCTTCACGACGTACATCCGCACCTCCGTCGGCTCAACCCCCGCGATGTCCTCTCCACGATGACGGCCACGACCGATACCGGCAAATGGGAGATATCGGCACGCTCAGGCAAACGAAAACCCCGACCGCGCCCTCCGCACCGTGTGACCGCTGGATCACTGCGGAAGGACCCCGGCCGGGGCCTCGGACTTCTCTGCCGGCGTGGGCCGACGCCAGGCGGGTCACCCGCACACGCGGGCGCGGCTCACGCGGCGACGACGTCCACGGCTTCGCTGGGCGCCTTGATGGTCACCCGTTCCGGTGGCACACCGGTCACTGACACGGAGCCCAGCATCGGACGGACCGGCGTGGGCACGGGCTCGCTGGGGGTGGCCGCAGCAGACTGGGCCAGCTCGGCGAGGGCGAGCTCGTCGCTCACTTCCCGCATGAGCTCGGACATCCGTACGTCCAGCGCGTCGCAGATGGCGGAGAGCAGCTCGGAGGAAGCCTCCTTCTGCCCCCGCTCCACCTCGGAGAGATAGCCGAGTGAGACTCGGGCGGACGAGGAGACTTCGCGCAGAGTACGGCCCTGGCGCTGGCGCTGCCGACGCAGCACGTCACCCAGCAGGCGACGGAGCAGAATCATCGGTGGCTCCCTCCTCGGACCGCGTAGCCGCATCCTTCTCGCCCCACCGTACCGCCTCGCGCCGCGGCCGTGCGGGGAGCGATGTCGTGTTCACTCAGGGCTGCAAACATCAAAACCCCCCGTTCCGTTCCGTATCCTGTGCCCGCTCATTCCCGGTCTGTTCGCTCGCAAGCTCCCCGACGAGGAGTGCGAGTACGCTCCGTACACTCTCCATACGAATTTCCGCGCGGTCGCCGTTCAACCGCAGGGAGGTCACTTTCCCGCCACCGGCGGCGCCCGAACCTCCGCCGAAGGGACCGTCGACGGCCACGAAGACCGTGCCGACGGGCTTGCCGTCCTGGGGTTCCGGGCCGGCGACACCGGTGGTCGCGATGCCCCAGTCGGTGCCGAGCGCCTTGCGCACTCCGGTCGCCATCTGGGCCGCCACCTGCGCGTCCACCGCTCCGTGCGACGCCAGCAGGGCGGGGTCGACCCCCAGCAGTTCCTGCTTCAGTTCGGTGGCGTAGGCGGTCACCGAACCACGGAAGACCTTGGACGCCCCGGGGATCGAGGTGATCTCCGCTGCCACCAGCCCACCGGTGAGCGACTCGGCGACGGCGAGCGTCTCGCCCCTCACCGTCAGTAGTCGCACCGCCTGAGCGGCCGGGGAACTCACGCTTCCTTCTCCTCCAACGCCGCCTTGCGCTCCGCGATTCCCTGCCGCCGCAGCACAATGGCCTGTCTCACATAGTCCAGCCCGGTCACGACGGTCAGCACGACCGCCGCCGCCATCACCCAGAACCTCAGGGTGGCGAGCCACCCGGTCAGTGCCAGCACGTACATCCCGACGGCCACGCCCTGGGTGAGGGTCTTGAGCTTGCCTCCGCGGCTCGCCGGGATGACGCCGTAGCGAATGACCAGAAAACGCAGCAGCGTGATGCCGAGTTCCCGGCCGAGGATCACGCCCGTCACCCACCAGGGCAGCTCGCCGAGCGCCGACAGGCAGATCAGCGCCGCACCCATGATCGCCTTGTCGGCGATGGGGTCGGCGATCTTCCCGAAGTCCGTGACGAGGTTGTAGGCACGCGCCAGGTGACCGTCGAACAGGTCGGTGATCATGGCGACGGCGAACGCGGCCCAGGCGAGCGAGCGCCACGCCGGGTCGTATCCGCCGTCGGCGAGCATCAGCGCGACGAAAGCCGGCACGAGGATCAGCCGGAGCATCGTGAGCAGGTTGGCGATGTTCCAGACGCTGGCCTGGTTGACGGCCGCGGCGGCCAGCTTCCCGCCCCGCGCCGGCTGCGCCCCACCGCTTTCGGCGGCGGCACGTCCACCGGCGGCACCGGACTCTTCCCGCGCGGGCGTGTTCCCCGCGGCCCTCGGCGTGCCGGGGGAGCCGCCCGCCGCGGACGCCGGTGCTCCGGTCATGTGCCCGCCTCCTCACCACACGCGAGCGAGCCCTGCAGCGGCTCGGCCACCAGGTCGACACCCTCCGTACCGACCACCTTCGCCTCGACCATACGGCCCACGCTCAGGCCCGCGCCGCTCGTGAGCAGCACCTGGCCGTCGGTCTCGGGCGCCTGGTGCGCCGCACGGCCGCACACGCCCTCCGTCTCGTCCACCGACTCGACCAGCACGCGCACGGTCTCGCCGAGTCGCTCCTCGGCGCGCTGCGAGACGAGTTCCTCGGCGAGCCGGGAGACCTCGGCCAGCCGCTCGTCGACGACGTCCTGGGCGAGCTTGTTGTCGTAGGTCGCGGCTTCCGTGCCCTCCTCGTCGGAGTAGCCGAAGACGCCGATGGCGTCCAGACGCGCGTGGTTCAGGAACCGCTGCAGCTCGGCGAAGTCGGCCTCGGACTCGCCGGGGAAGCCCACGATGAAGTTGGAGCGCACACCCGCCTCGGGCGCCTTGCCGCGGATGGTGTCGAGCAGTTCCAGGAAGCGGTCGGTGTCGCCGAAGCGGCGCATCGCGCGCAGCACGTCGGGCGCGGAGTGCTGGAACGACAGGTCGAAGTAGGGCGCGACCTTCGGCGTCGAGGTGAGGACGTCGACGAGACCGGGCCGCATCTCGGCGGGCTGGAGGTAGCTGACGCGCACCCGCTCGATGCCGTCGACCTCGGCGAGCTCGGGCAGCAGCGACTCCAGCAGGCGGATGTCGCCGAGGTCCTTGCCGTAGGAGGTGTTGTTCTCGGAGACCAGCATGATTTCCTTGACGCCCTGCTCGGCCAGCCACCGCGTCTCGTTGAGCACGTCGCTCGGGCGGCGGGAGATGAAGGAGCCGCGGAAGGACGGGATGGCGCAGAAGGAGCAGCGCCGGTCGCAGCCGGAGGCGAGCTTCACGGAGGCGACCGGGGAGCCGTCCAGGCGGCGGCGCAGGGGCGCGCGGGGGCCGGACCGCGGAGCCAGGCCCTCCGGCAGGTCCGAGGGCGCGCCGTGCCCCGGCAGGGCCACGTCGGTCGCCGACTGCCGCTCGGCCGGGGAGATCGGCAGCAGCTTGCGCCGGTCGCGCGGGGTGTGGGCGGCGTGGATGCCGCCGCTCAGGATGGTCTGCAGGCGGTCGGAGATGTCCGCGTAGTCGTCGAAGCCGAGCACGCCGTCGGCCTCGGGGAGGGCCTCGGCGAGTTCCTTGCCGTACCGCTCGGCCATGCAGCCCACGGCGACGACGGCCCGGGTCCTGCCGTGGCCCTTGAGGTCGTTGGCCTCCAGGAGGGCGTCGACGGAGTCCTTCTTGGCGGCCTCGACGAATCCGCAGGTGTTGACGACGGCGACGTCCGCTTCTTCGGCGTCCTCGACGAGCTGCCAGCCGTCCGCCTCCAAACGGCCTGCGAGCTCCTCCGAGTCCACCTCGTTACGGGCGCAGCCAAGGGTGACAAGTGCGACGGTACGGCGTTCAGGCATGGGCTCAAGACTACTTCGTCCCGCCGACACCCCACGTCGACGGGGCGGGCCGATCCCGGCCCGCCCCGTCCGTGCGCTTCCCGCCGGCCGAACGCCTAGCCGACCTCGGGGTCGCCCTTGGTGTAGGTGAGCCGCTCGACGGCGCCCGGGCGGAAGTCGTCGTTGATCTTCTTGCCGTTCACGTACAGCTGGATCGCGCCGGCGTCGCCGAGCACGAGGTTGATCTTGGAGCTGTCCTGGAAGGTCTTCGTCTCGCCCTGCTTGAGCAGTCCGTCGAACAGGAGCCGGCCGTTGTGGTCCTTGGCGGAGATCCAGCTGCGGCCGTCGGTGGCCCTGACCTGGACGGTCACCTTGTCCTGGGGCGCGGCGGCGATGGCGCTGTCGGAGGGTTCCGGCTTGGGGTCGGTGGGCTTGCTGTCGCGGGGCGTGGGCGAGGCGGTCTTGCCGGTGGACGACGTGGCGCCCTCGGCGACCTGGGCCGTGGAGTCGTCGCCGTCGCCGCCGTTGACGAGTGTGAATCCCACGAAACCGATCACGACGACGATCGCGGCGACCATGGCCGCGGTCCAGTTGGGCCCGCGCCGCTCGGGACGGATCCGTTCCGCCTCGAACAGGGGTGCGGCCGGGGTCGGGGCCGGTCGGCCGCCGTGATCGGCGTCGTACTGCTCGAGCAGCGGCGCCGGGTCGAGGTGGACGGCCTTGGCCAGGGTGCGGATGTGGCCGCGGGCGTAGACGTCGCCGCCGCAGGGCGCGAAGTCGTCCGCCTCGATGGCGTGGACGATGGGGAGGCGAACGCGGGTGGCGGTACTGACGTCGTCGACGGTCAGCCCGGCCGCGATGCGTGCCTGCTGCAGGGCACGGCCGATGGAGGGGCGGGCTTCCTCGGAAACGTCTTCGAACGGACGCTCGTCTTCAGGGGAGTTGCCGTTGGACACGGGGGCGCCTTTCGAGCGTGTAGCCGCCTGTGCTGGGGGTTCAGTCTAGGGGGGGTGCGAAAGGGTGGGGCAACCGGGCGGTCGGACTTTGTACGCCATCGGAATGGCCCGACATCCCGATGGTGGGGCAGGTCGCTTGCGCTTCCCTCAACTTGACGTACGTCAAAGGGAAACGGTTGCTCAATGATCCCTTACGGATGCGTCACGATCGGACACCCGATTGCCGTACAGAACGTACGGCCGTCATCGTGTACCGCTTCCCTACCCTTCAGACTCCCCCCGGATCAGCGCGAGCACGCCATCCAGCTCGTCAGGCTTCACAAGAACGTCACGAGCCTTCGACCCCTCACTCGGTCCGACGATGTTCCGCGACTCCATGAGGTCCATCAGCCGGCCGGCCTTCGCGAAGCCGACGCGCAGCTTGCGCTGGAGCATCGACGTCGAGCCGAACTGGGTGGAGACGACCAGCTCGGCGGCCTGGCACAGCAGGTCGAGGTCGTCGCCGATGTCCTCGTCGATCTCCTTCTTCTGCTTGGTGCCGACGACGACGTCGTCCCGGAAGACGGGCGCCATCTGGTCCTTGCAGTGCTGGACGACGACCGCGACCTCCTCCTCGGTCACGAAGGCGCCCTGCATACGGGTCGGCTTGTTCGCGCCCATCGGCAGGAAGAGGCCGTCGCCCTTGCCGATCAGCTTCTCGGCGCCGGGCTGGTCGAGGATGACGCGGGAGTCGGCGAGCGAGGAGGTGGCGAACGCGAGCCGGGACGGCACGTTCGCCTTGATCAGGCCCGTGACGACGTCGACGGAGGGGCGCTGCGTGGCGAGCACCAGGTGGATGCCGGCGGCGCGCGCGAGCTGCGTGATGCGCACGATGGCGTCCTCGACGTCACGCGGCGCGACCATCATCAGGTCGGCGAGCTCGTCCACGATGACCAGCAGGTACGGATAGGGCTGGAGCTCGCGCTCGCTGCCCTCGGGCGCCTTCACCTTGCCGGAGCGGACGGCCTGGTTGAAGTCGTCGATGTGCCGGTAGCCGTAGGCGGCGAGGTCGTCGTAGCGCAGGTCCATCTCGCGCACGACCCACTGCAGCGCCTCCGCGGCCCGCTTCGGGTTGGTGATGATCGGCGTGATCAGGTGCGGGATGCCCTCGTAGGCGGTGAGCTCGACGCGCTTGGGGTCGACCAGCACCATGCGGACGTCCTCCGGGGTCGCCCGCATCATGACCGAGGTGATCAGACAGTTGATGCAGGACGACTTGCCGGATCCGGTGGCGCCGGCGACGAGGATGTGCGGCATCTTCGCGATGTTCGCCATCACGTAGCCGCCCTCGACGTCCTTGCCGAGCGCGACCAGCATCGGGTGGTCGTCCTCGGCGGCCGCCGCGAGCCGCAGCACGTCACCGAGGTTGACCATCTCGCGGTCGGTGTTCGGGATCTCGATGCCGACTGCGGACTTGCCCGGGATCGGGCTGATGATCCGCACGTCCGGGCTGGCGACCGCGTACGCGATGTTCTTCGTGAGCGCCGTGATCCGCTCGACCTTCACGGCGGGGCCGAGCTCGACCTCGTAGCGCGTGACCGTCGGACCGCGCGTGAAGCCGGTGACGGCGGCGTCGACCTTGAACTCGGTGAAGACGTTGGTGAGCGAGGCGACCACGGCGTCGTTGGCGGCGCTGCGGGACTTGCCGGGGCCCCCGCGCGTGAGGAGGTCGAGGGACGGCAGGGCGTAGGTGATGTCGCCGGACAGCTGGAGCTGCTCGGCGCGCGGCGGCAGGTCGCGCGGCTCCGAGGGCGGCGTCTTGGTGAGGTCGGGGACGTCACCGGTGTCCTCCGTGGCACCCTTGCCGCTCTTGCTGCCCTTGTCGCCCTTGTCGCTGCTGCCGCTCCGGTCGCTGCCGCCGGGCAGCCGCTCCTGCTTGGGCCGGGCCGCCGGTACGGGTGTCGGGGTGGTCGGCTCGCGGTCGCCGACGCCGACGCCCTGGGTGAGGTCGGCGACGATCGGCGACGGCGGCATCCCGTGCAGCACGGCACCGTCGAGCGCCGCCGCGGCGGCCGCCGCGACGTCCACGGCGTCCGGCTGCCGGCCCATGTCGGGCTGCGGCACGGCGGAGCGCCGGGGCCGGCCACGACGCCGTGTGAGGGCCTCCTGCTCGGCGCTGTCGGGGTCGTACGCCTCGGGGGCGGGCCCGCGCCTGCGGGAGCGCGCGGGAAGCTCCTCGCGCCACTGCTCGTCGTACCGCTCGTCGTCCTCGGTGGAAGCGTACGCCGCGTGGTCGGCCACCAGGCCGAGCCTCACGCCGAGCAGCCGCAGCCGCTGCGGAATGGCGTTGACCGGGGTGGCCGTGACGACCAGCAGCCCGAACACCGTCAGCAGCGCCAGCAGCGGTACGGCGAGCACCTCGGTCATGGTGTACGTCAGCGGGGTCGCCGCCGCCCAGCCGATGAGGCCGCCGGCGTCCCTTATGGCCTGCATGCCGTCGCCGCGGGCCGGTGAGCCGCACGCGACGTGCACCTGGCCGAGCACGCCGACGACGAGCGCGGACAGGCCGATGACGATGCGGCCGTTGGCCTCGGGCTTCTCGGGGTGGCGGATGAAGCGTACGGCGATGACCGCGAGCAGGATCGGCACGAGCAGGTCGAGCCGGCCGAAGGCCCCGGTCACCAGGATCTCGACCAGGTCGCCGACGGGGCCCTTCAGGTCGGCCCAGGTGCCCGCGGCGACGATCAGCGCGATGCCGAGCAGCAGCAGCGCGACGCCGTCCTTGCGGTGCGCGGGGTCGAGGTTGCGGGCTCCCTGCCCTATGCCGCGGAACACGGCGCCCACGGCGTGCGCGACGCCGAGCCAGAGGGCGCGCACCAGTCGGTAAATGCCCCCGGTGGGACTGGGTGCCGGTTTGGGCGCGGCCTTCTTCGCCGGGACCTTCCTGGCGGGCGCCTTCTTCGCCGGAGCTTTTCTGGCAGCGGCCTTCTTCGCCGGAGCTTTTCTGGCAGCGGCCTTCTTCGCCGGAGCCTTCGCTGAAGCGGCCGCCTTCTTCGCGGGCGGCTTCTTGGCTGCGGAGGGACGTGAGGCCATGGGTGTGAGGTTACCGGTGGAGACGACGACCGACACGTGTGACTACTGCTTCACCCGTTCGTGTCGTCCCTGCGGAGGCCGGAAACTGACGCCGGTTCATGACCAAAAGCCGCACCCTGGCGACTCGTTCGCACCGGTTGCGGACCACGGGTGCCCGGCGCGGTCAGTTCTGCGGGACCGACGGAGCGCTGCCCGTGCCCGGTTCCAGGGCGTCCAGGGCGCGCCTGAGGCCGGTGAGTTTGCGTTCGAGGTGGGCCGCCGTGGCCACCGCCCCCGCGTCCGTGGACTCGTCGTTGAGCTGCTTGGACAGCGCCTCGGCCTGCTCCTCGACGGCGGCGAGCCGTGCCGACAGCTCCGCGAGCAGCCCGGCCGACTCCTTGGCCTCGTCGCCCGCCGCCTTGCCGCCGTTGCCCTCCAACTGGAGGCGCAGCAGCGCGGCCTGTTCACGCAGCTGGCAGTTCTTCATGTAGAGCTCGACGAAGACGGAGACCTTCGCGCGCAGCACCCACGGGTCGAACGGCTTGGAGATGTAGTCCACCGCGCCGGCCGCGTATCCGCGGAAGGTGTGGTGCGGGCCGTGGTTGATCGCGGTGAGGAAGATGATCGGGATGTCCCGGGTGCGCTCCCGCCGCTTGATGTGCGCCGCCGTCTCGAAGCCGTCCATGCCCGGCATCTGGACGTCCAGCAGAATGACCGCGAAATCGTCCGTGAGCAGTGCTTTGAGCGCTTCCTCCCCGGACGATGCCCGCACCAGTGTCTGATCGAGCGCAGAGAGGATCGCCTCCAGCGCCAGCAGATTCTCCGGCCGGTCATCGACCAGGAGGATCTTGGCCTTCTGCACCATGGCCCGCCCTCCTCGCCCCGGCAGTCCACCGGGCTCCGCCCCAGGGGACGGCTCCCTTGCGCCGCCCGCCCTCGTGCCGGTCATCGTAGCCGCACCCTGCCTGTCACCACACCCTGTCACCGTGATGTCACTGTGCACACAACGGGAACGCGGCGCGAGTTCGGAAGGTTCCCCGAATCCCGTGCCGCTACACGGCTCCGACCCAGGCAGAATCGGCAATTCCGTTTGAACACCCTAGGTTACCGACGTGTTCGACTGAACCCCGGGCGGCCTCCTCATGCCTCCCGCATCCACTGTTCCATCACCGTCAGCAGGTGATCGGGGTCGACCGGCTTGGTGACGTAGTCGGAGGCGCCCGACTCGATCGCCTTCTCCCGGTCGCCCTTCATCGCCTTCGCGGTGAGCGCGATGATCGGCAGCCCCGCGAACTGCGGCATCCGGCGGATCGCCGTCGTCGTTGCATAACCGTCCATCTCGGGCATCATGATGTCCATCAGGACGACCGCGACGTCGTCGTGCTGCTCCAGGACCTCGATGCCCTCACGGCCGTTCTCGGCGTACAGCACCGACAGGCCGTGCTGCTCCAGGACGCTGGTCAGCGCGAACACGTTGCGGATGTCGTCGTCGACGATCAGGACCTTGTGCCCGCCGAACCGGATGCCCCGGTGCGAGCGCGGCGCCGCGCTCTGCTCCGCGGCCGGCCACTGCTCCGGCTGCGCGACCGGCTGCTCGGGCTGGGCGGTCACGGCCCGGCGCCGGCGCCGGAACAGCGCGGCGGGCCCGTTCTGCGTCTCCTGGTACGACTTCACCTCGGCCGGCGTCTCGATCTCCACGTCCGACAGCTCCGACGACGGCTCGGTCGTCGACGCCACCAGTTCCCCGGCGGCCAGCGCGGGCAGCTGCTGATAGCCCTGCGGCGGCAGTTCGCTCGGGTACAGCGGCAGATACAGCGTGAACGTCGAGCCGCGCCCCGGTTCGCTCTGCGCGTGGATCTCACCGCCGAGCAGCTGGGCGATCTCCCGCGAGATGGACAGCCCGAGCCCGGTGCCGCCGTACTTGCGGCTGGTCGTGCCGTCGGCCTGCTTGAACGCCTCGAAGATCACCCGCATCTTGCTCGCCGCGATGCCGATGCCCGTGTCCGTCACGGAGAACGCGATCAGGTCCGCGTCCGGGGCGGTCAGCGAACCGGTCTCCAGCAGCTGTTCCCGGATCTTCTGCGGAACGTCGTCCCGGGCGGGCCTGATGACCAGCTCGACCGATCCGGAGTCGGTGAACTTCACCGCGTTGGACAGCAGGTTGCGCAGCACCTGAAGAAGCCGCTGCTCGTCGGTGTGCAGCGTGGCGGGCAGCTCCGGCGACACCCGCACCGACAGGTCGAGGCCCTTCTCCGCGGTCAGCGGGCGGAACGTTGCCTCCACGTAGTCGACGAGCTGGACGAGCGCGATGCGCGTCGGGGAGACGTCCATCTTGCCCGCCTCGACCTTCGACAGGTCCAGGATGTCGTTGATGAGCTGCAGCAGGTCGGAGCCGGCGCCGTGGATGGTCTCGGCGAACTCGACCTGCTTCGGCGTGAGGTTGCCGTCCGCGTTGTCGGCGAGCAACTTGGCCAGAATCAGCAGCGAGTTGAGCGGCGTACGCAGCTCGTGCGACATGTTGGCGAGGAACTCGCTCTTGTAGCGCATGGAGACCGCGAGCTGCTCCGCGCGCTCCTCCAGGACCTGCCTGGCCTCCTCGATCTCGGTGTTCTTCACCTCGATGTCGCGGTTCTGCTGGGCCAGCAGCTCGGCCTTCTCCTCCAGTTCGGCGTTGGACGCCTGGAGCGCCTTCTGCCGCTGCTCCAACTCCGCCGACCGCTCCCGCAGTTGCTCGGTGAGCTCCTGCGACTGCTTCAGCAGCTGCTCGGTCTTGGTGTTGACGGAGATGGTGTTGACGCTGGTGGCGATCATCTCCGCGATCTGGTTCAGGAAGTCCTTCTGGATCTGCGTGAACGGCGTGAACGAGGCCAGCTCGATCACCCCGAGCACGGTCCCCTCGAACAGCACCGGCAGCACGATCACCTGCGCGGGCGGCGCCTCGCCGAGCCCGGAGGAGATCTTCAGATAGCCGCTGGGCGCGTTCTCCACGAGGATCGTACGCTTCTCCTCCGCGGCCGTCCCGATCAGCGCCTCACCCGGCCGGAACGACGTCGGCATCGAGCCCATCGAGTAGCCGTACGAGCCGAGCATCCGCAGCTCGTAGTCGTCGTCGTTCTCCGCGCTCAGGTCCTTGCCGTCGAGCAGCGGCATCGCCACGAAGAACGCGCCGTGCTGCGCGGACACCACCGGCGTCAGCTCGCTCATGATCAGCGAGGCCACGTCCTCCAGGTCGCGGCGGCCCTGCATCAGCGCGGAGATGCGCGCCAGGTTGCCCTTCAGCCAGTCCTGCTCCTTGTTGGCGATCGTGGTGTCGCGCAGGTTGGCGATCATCTTGTTGATGTAGTCCTGAAGCTCCTGGATCTCCCCGGAGGCGTCCACGTCGATCTTCAGGTTCAGGTCGCCGCGGGTCACCGCGGTCGCCACGCGCGCGATGGCGCGCACCTGCCGGGTCAGGTTCCCGGCCATCTCGTTCACCGACTCGGTGAGGTCCCGCCAGGTGCCGTCCACGTCACGCACGCGTGCCTGGCCGCCGAGCTGGCCCTCCGTGCCCACCTCACGGGCGACGCGGGTGACCTCCTCGGCGAACGAGGACAGCTGGTCGACCATCGTGTTGATGGTCGTCTTCAGCTCCAGGATCTCGCCGCGGGCATCGATGTCGATCTTCTTCGTCAGGTCGCCCTTGGCGATGGCGGTCGTGACCATGGCGATGTTGCGCACCTGACCGGTCAGGTTGGACGCCATCTGGTTCACGGACTCGGTCAGGTCCTTCCAGGTGCCCGCCACACCCGGCACGTGCGCCTGGCCGCCGAGGATGCCGTCCGTGCCCACCTCGCGGGCCACCTTGGTGACCTGGTCGGCGAACGAGCTCAGCGTCCGCACCATCGTGTTGAACGTGTCGGCGAGCTGGGCGACCTCGCCGCGCGCCTCGATCGTCACCGTCCGCGTCAGGTCACCGTTGGCGACGGCCGCGGCCACCTGTGAGATGTTCCGCACCTGAACCGTCAGGTTGTTGGCCATCAGGTTGACGTTGTCGCTGAGGTCCTTCCAGATGCCGGTGACGCCCGGCACGTGCGCCTGGCCGCCCAGGATGCCCTCGGTGCCCACCTCGCGGGCCACCCGGGTCACCTGCTCGGCGAAGCTGGAGAGCTGGTCGACCATCGTGTTGACGGTCGTGACCAGTTCGAGGATCTCGCCCTTGGCGTTGACGGTGATCTTCTTCGACAGGTCGCCCTTGGCGACCGCGGTGGTGACCTCGGCGATGTTGCGGACCTGGCTGGTCAGGTTGTTCGCCATGCCGTTCACGGACTGCGTGAGGTCCTTCCAGGTGCCGGAGACCCCCTGCACCTCGGCCTGGCCGCCGAGGATGCCCTCGGTGCCGACCTCGCGGGCCACGCGCGTGACCTCTTCGGCGAACGACGACAGCTGGTCCACCATCGTGTTCAGCGTGTTCTTCAGCTCCAGGATCTCCCCGCGCGCGTCCACGGTGATCTTCTGGGAGAGGTCACCGCGCGCCACGGCGGTGGCGACCTGCGCGATGTTGCGCACCTGGGCGGTGAGGTTGCCGGCCATGAAGTTGACGGAGTCCGTCAGCTCCTTCCACGTGCCGGACACGCCGTCCACCCGCGCCTGACCGCCCAGACGCCCTTCGGTGCCCACCTCACGGGCCACCCGCGTCACCTGGTCCGCGAACGACGACAGCTGGTCCACCATCGTGTTCAGCGTGTTCTTCAGCTCCAGGATCTCCCCGCGCGCGTCGAGGGTGACCTTCTGCGACAGGTCACCCCGGGCGACCGCCGTGGTGACCTGCGCGATCTGCCGCACCTGGGAGGTCAGGTTGCCGGCCATGAAGTTGACGGAGTCCGTCAGCTCCTTCCACGTGCCGGACACGCCGTCCACCCGCGCCTGACCGCCCAGTCGGCCCTCCGTACCCACCTCACGGGCCACCCGCGTCACCTGATCGGCGAACGACGACAACTGGTCCACCATCGTGTTGATGGTGTTCTTCAGCTCGAGCATCTCGCCCGCGACGTCGACGGTCACCTTCTGCGTCAGGTCGCCGTTGGCCACCGCGGTGGTGACCTCGGCGATGTTCCTCACCTGACCGGTGAGATTCCGGAACGCGGTGTTGACGGAGTCCGTCAGGTCCTTCCAGGCACCGGCGGCGCCCGGCACGTTCGCCTGACCGCCGAGCTGACCCTCCGCGCCGACCTCGTTGGCCACGCGCGTGACCTCGGCACCGAAGGCGGAGAGCTGGTCGACCATGGTGTTCACGGTGTTCTTCAGCTCGAGCATCTCGCCCGCGACGTCGACGGTCACCTTCTGCGACAGGTCACCGTTGGCCACGGCCGTCGTCACGGCCGCGATGTCCCGCACCTGCGTCGTGAGGTTCCGGAAGACCGTGTTGACCGAGTCGGTCAGGTCCTTCCAGGTGCCCGCCGCGCCCGGCACGTTCGCCTGACCGCCCAGCCGGCCCTCCGCGCCGACCTCGTTCGCCACGCGCGTGACCTCGTTCGCGAAGACCCGCAGCGTCTCGGTCATCTGGTTGATCGTCTCCGCGAGCTGCGCGACCTCGCCGCGCGCCGGGACGGTCACCTTCCGCGACAGATCACCGTTGGCGACCGCCGTCGTCACCTCGGAGATACCGCGCACCTGGGCCGTCAGGTTCCCGGCCATGGTGTTCACCGAGTCGGTGAGCTCCTTCCACACGCCGGCCACCCCGGGCACCTGCGCCTGCCCGCCCAGGGCCCCGTCCGTGCCGACCTCACGGGCGACCCGGGTCACCTCGGAGGAGAACGCCGAGAGCTGGTCCACCATCGTGTTGACGGTGTTCTTCAGCTCCAGCATCTCGCCGGCCACGTGCACCGTGACCTTGCGCGACAGATCGCCCTTGGCCACCGCGGTCGTCACCAGCGCGATGTCCCGCACCTGCGCCGTCAGCCGGTACGCCATCGTGTTGACGGACTCGGTCAGGTCCTTCCAGGAACCGGACATGCCGCGCACCCGCGCCTGCCCGCCCAGCTTGCCCTCGGTGCCGACCTCGCTGGCCACGCGCGTGACCTCGTCCGTGAACGTCGACAGCTGGTCGACCAGGTTGTTCACGGTCCGGCCGACCTTCAGGAACTCGCCGCGCAGCGGCTGCCCCGGCCCGTCCGTCCCCTGCGTGCGCAGCTCCATGCGCGGCGACAGATCACCCTCCGCCACCGCCGACAGCACCCGGCCGACCTCGGAGACGGGCCGCACGAGGTCGTCCACCAGGGCGTTCGAGTTGTCGATTGCGGCCGACCAGGAACCCTCGCAGGCGCCCGTCTCCAGCCGCTCCGTGAGTTTTCCCTCACGGCCGACCATGCGCCGCACCCGGGCCAGCTCGCCGGTGAGATGCAGATTGCGGTCGGCCACCTCGTTGAAGACCGCCGCGATCTCCGACATCACGCCGTCGCCGGACACCGTGAGCCGTTTCCGGAAATTCCCGTCCCGCATGGACACGAGGGCTGCCAGCAGCCGGTTCAGCGCGGCGGTGTCCACCACGGTGGTCCCATTGCGCGGTTTGCGCTGGTTACTCAGGGACTGTCCGCCTTTCGCGCGCGTCTTCGTGCCCCGCGTCGCTGCGCCAGACTCCACTGTGTCCCTCCCGCAGGGGTCGACCGTTACTGCTGTGCTCCGGTACAGCCGCTCGGCGTACCAGTACTACTGCGCATTCCTGTGACTACTGCGTATGCCTGCCCGGAATACCAGGTCCGTCCCCGGGCTGCTGCCCGCGATGCGCAAGTGACACCCAGCCTGCCCGGACCTTCACAACAAGCTTGCCCAGTGTTTCACCCCGGCCGAACCAGGCCATAACAGTTCGGCAGCTTCGCACATCGTCCGCACACCCCGGACGTGTCCACGAACACGTCCCAAGGACGGAAACACTCCAGACCGGCATCCGCACGGACCGCGAAGGTAAGTAACCTTGCATGCGGCTGTCCAGCCACGCCGGTCCGTCCGGCCTGGGCGGTGGCACGATTACGAGCGGGCATCGGAGGGGCGGCCGCACACATGACCACCGGACTGATCCCGGGGGACCAGCCCCCGGACCCGCGGCCGACGGGTGGCCTGCCGCAACAGCGGCGTGAGCCGGTCGGCCATGGAGTCCTGCACGTCGACGACCGGTCGAGGAGTTCTGTGATCACCGCGCGCGCGGCCGCCAGCTTCGAGCCCGTAGGGCGATCGGTCGCGAGCGCCCGCTCCTTCGTCCGCGACACCCTCCAGGGCTGGGGCTTCGCCGACATCGTCGACGACGCCGTCGTCCTCACCAGCGAACTGGTGACCAACGCCGTCGTCCACGCCGGCACCGCGGCCGACGTGCTCTGCCTGCGCTGCGACGACGGCGTACGCATCGAGGTCGCCGACCGCTACCCGGAGCGCGAGGTGCCCCTCCAGGGCTCCCCCGCCACCATGGGCAGCCCCGATCGCGAGGGCGGCCGCGGCCTCCAGCTGTGCGCGGCACTGGCCGCCCGCTGGGGCGTCGAGTACACGCCCACCCACAAGAACGTCTGGTTCCAGCTCGGCCTGCCCGAGCGCGCGGTCGGCACCCGCACGGCCGGCCCCTCCCTCCCCGCCGCCCTGCTGCCGCTCGCCGACGGCCGCGTCCGGGTCGCCGTGGTCCAGATCGACCGCACGGGCGCCATCACCGCCTGGAACGAGGACGCCGAGGTGCTCTTCGGCTACCAGGCCGAGCAGGTCACCGGCAAGCCGCTGACCGACCTCGCCGCGTGGCCGCACACCCCGGGCACCAGCACCGGCATCGTGGAGGCCCTCCGGCTCTCCCGCTGGGAAGGCAGCTACGGCATAAGGGACGCCGACGGCCGCGTCGTCGCCGTGTACGCCTCCCACCTCCGCGTCCGCGACAACGGCGGCGAACCCTCCACGGTCTGCCTCCTGGTGCGCGACCACGAACGGGCCGTGCTGCAGACGCCGCTGCGCATGTCGTCGTCCGACTCCGGCGGCTCCGGCGAGGGCGGCCAGAACACCGACCCGTTCGAGGTGTTCATCGGCTCGCCCGCCCCGGACGACCTCGACGGCCTGCTGCAGCGCACGGTGGAACGCGCCCGCGACATGCTCGACGCCGACTCCGCCTTCCTGCTCCTCGCGACCGACGACGAGACGGAACTGGAGGTCCGCGCCTCCACGGGCCTGCCCTCCGCCCGCCAGCGCTTCGCCCGCGTCCCCGTCGAGGCGGGCCCCGGCCGCTACGGCTCGGCCCGCATGCCCGCCGTCCACGACGACCTCGCGGCCGTACCGGGCGCCGTCCCCCTGCTGAACGGCACCGGCATGCGCTCGGTCGTCACGGTCCCGCTCAAGGTCGAGGGCCGCCTCACCGGCTCCCTCGGCGTCGCCGCGGAGGCTCCCGGCCGGTACTCCAACGAGGAGGCGCTGCGCCTGCAGTTCGCCGCGGACCGCATCGCCCTGGCCGTCGAGTCGGCCCGCCTGGGCGAACTGGAACGGCTGCGCCGCGGCTCGCTCAGCTTCCTCGTGGAGGCGTCCGACCTGCTGGCCGGCACCCTGGACCGCGACCAGACGCTGGCCCTCATGGCACAGATGACGGTGCCGACCCTGGCCACCTGGTGCGCCGTCTATACGATCGCCGACCAGGCCTCGGAGCCCTATCTGTCGTACGTCCTGCACGAGGACGAGGAACTCATCGACGGAATCAAGTCGCTCCTGTCGAAGATCCCCCCGCCGGACCCGGTACCGACGCCCGGCGCCCGTGTCTGGACGGCCCCGGCCGAGGTCGCCCACCAGGCGGCCCTGCGCAGCTCCATGCGCAGCCTCGGCCTCAGCGGCGGCCCGACCCGCCAGGTCACCCCGGGCATCGGCCCGACCCTCACCACGGCCGCGGCGGTGGGCGGCGAAACGGTCGTCCTGCCGCTGGTCGCCCGCAACCGCGTGATCGGCATGCTCACGCTGGGCAAGCCGACCGACGAGCACTTCCGCCAGGAGATCCTGGAGCTCGCCGAGGACCTGTCCCGCCGCGCCGCCCTCGCCCTGGACAACGCCCGCCTGTACTCGGAGCGCACGGCCATCAGCCAGTCCCTCCAGCGCAGCCTCCTGCCCCCGGACGTCCCCCAGATCGAGGGCGTCGAGGTCGAGGTCATCTACCGCGCGGCCGGCGAGGGCAACGAGGTCGGCGGCGACTTCTACGACGTCTTCCCGATCCGCGACAACGCCTACGGCTTCGCCATCGGCGACGTCTGCGGCACGGGCCCGGAGGCGGCGGCGGTGACGGGACTCGCCCGGCACGCGCTGAGGCTGCTGGCCCGTGAGGGCTTCGGCGGCCCGGCCGTCCTGGAGCGCCTGAACTCCGCGATTCTCGACGAGGGCGCCCGCAGCCGCTTCCTCACGCTCCTGTACGGCGAGTTGTGGCCGCAGGAGGACGGCAGCGCGGTCCTGAAGGTGGTCTGCGCCGGCCACCCGCTGCCGCTGCGCCTGCGCCAGGACGGCACGGTCGAACCGGCCGCCGAACCGCAGCCGCTCCTCGGCGTCATGGAGGACCTGGAGCTCTACGAGCAGACGGTCACGCTCGACCCGGGCGACGTCCTGCTCTGCGTCACGGACGGCGTCACCGAGCGCCGCGAGGGAGCGCGCATGCTGGGCGACGACGGCCTCGCCGACGTCCTGACGACCTGTACGGGCCTCACGGCGGGCGCGGTCGCGGCACGCATCATGCGCGCGGTGGAGCGCTTCGCGTCGGACGCCCCGTCGGACGACATGGCGATCCTGGCGATGCGCGTGCCGGGCCACCACAAGGACTAGGCCCGGAACAGGACATGAGAAAGGCCCCCCGCCCGGAAGGGCGAGGGGCCTTTTTGCTGGAGCCCCCAAACGGAATCGAACCGTTGACCTTCTCCTTACCATGGAGACGCTCTGCCGACTGAGCTATAGGGGCTTGTCGCTTTCGAGGGTTTCCCTCGCGGCAACGGAATAGATCATACCCCGAACAGACCAGTGCTCCCAACCGCTGCCGACGATTCAGAACGCCGGCTGCAGCAGCCCTCCGAGCGCGTTGCACGCGGACACGATCCGCTGCATGTCCCGCTTGGTCAGCGCCGCCTCGACCGGCAGTGCGAGCGTCTCGTCGGCGGCCCGCTCGGTCTCCGGCAGGGACACACACCGCCGGAACTCCGGCAGCCGGTGCACGGGCGTCTTCACCGGCACGCGGCAGTCAACTCCCCTGCCCCGTACGGCTCGGGCGAAGGCGTCCCGGTCCGGCCGGCCGTTGCCGGGCACGCGCACGACGTACTGCTGATAGGTGTGCCCGTCGCCACCGTCCGGCGTCCGCACGCCACGCAGTTTCGCGTCGAGGTACGCGGCCCGCTGCCGCCGCTGGGCTATCTCGTCGTACGGCGCCTCCGACTCCCCCTGCTGCAGCACGAGTAGCCCGTGCCGCTGCCCAACTCCGTGCAGCCGGGCCATGTCGGCGGGCCGGCCGAAGCGGTGCACGGCGACGACGGCTGCCGTGCGCGGGGTGACGGCGGCCTCCACCGCGACCGCGTCCAGGCAGTACGTGAGCGGATCTATGTCGGCGAACACCGGCAGCGCGCCCGCGAGGGCCACCGCCCCGGCAACCTCGACGTTCCCGAACGCCGGCACGATGACCTCGTCACCGACTCCGACACCGGCGGCCCTGAGCATTGCAGCAGTACCCATGTAGCGGATGGTGGGTGCGCAACGTGAACTCCACGTGACGCGCAACAAAAAAGGGTTGGACCCCGAACCGAAGTTCGGGGTCCAACCCTCTAATAATTGTTCGGCGGTGTCCTACTCTCCCACAGGGTCCCCCCTGCAGTACCATCGGCGCTGTAAGGCTTAGCTTCCGGGTTCGGAATGTAACCGGGCGTTTCCCCTACGCTATGACCACCGAAACCCTAA
>NZ_JARVKW010000037.1 GCF_029813775.1 Streptomyces sp. DH24
GGGTGTTGTTGCGGCCCTTGCGGAACGTGGTGCCGATCGGATGGATCGGGGGCAGGTAGACCACGTCGAACCCCATCGCCGCGATCGCCGGCAGCCGGCGGGCCGCGGTGCGGAACGTGCCGTGCGGTTGCTGGGGCGTGCCCTCCGACCGGGGGAAGAACTCGTACCAGGAACCGAACAGCGCCCGCTCCCGCTCCACCAGCAACGGCAGCCGCGTGGAAGCGGTGACCAGCTGCCGCAGCGGATGCCGGGACAGCACCGCCTCGACCTCCGGCGTCAGCGCCGCGGCCAGCCGCTCCTCGGGCGGCAGCGAGTCGTCGCGCAGCGTCCGCGCCGCCGCCATCACCACGGCACGCCCGGCGTCCTTGGGAACACCGCGCGCCGCCCGCGCGTAGAGGTCGCCGCCCTCCTCCAGGACAAGGCCCGTGTCGATGCCCGCAGGAACCTTTACCCCGGCGATCCGGCGCCAGGTCGTCACCGGATCGCTCCACGCCTCCACCCGGTACGTCCACAGGCCCACCGCGTCCGGCGTCGCCTCGGCACCCCAGCGGTCCGACCCCGGCTCCAGCTCGCGCATCGGGGTCCACGGCCCGTGCCGGCCGTCCGGATCGGTGAGCACGACGTTCGCCGCGACCGCGTCATGACCCTCACGGAACACGGTGGCGGTGACCTCGAACGTCTCTCCCACGACCGCTTTGGCCGGACGCCTGCCGCAGTCCACGGCCGGCCGGACATCGCGTACCGGGATCCGGCCGATGGCCGAAGTGGTGCGCATCGGTTCACCTCCGCCGAGCTCGAAATCGTGTAGAAGCCGGGCCCCTTGGCCCGGCCTTGGATCACACTGTGCCGGAAAGTTGTGTTATGTCCCGGCAGGGAAACGCCGGTCCGACGCCGGAGGTCCCCGCCTGACGACGGCGCCCCTCGCCGGCCGCTCGCTTTGCTCGCGCAGATACGAGCCGAGCGCCGAGCGCAGATAGCGTTCCGCCGCGTCCGCGGCCTCACGCGCGCAGCGCTTCCCCATCAGCACGCACAGGGTGTAGCCCGCGTCCTCGAACGTGGCCCGTACGGCGCGGTCGGTGGGGGACGCCAGCATCGCGCGTTCCCATGCCCGGTACTGCCGCAAATGCCGGGCGACTTCGGCTTTGGCGGGTAGCAGCATGGCACCGTTCACCTTTCGGGGGGTCTCGGTCGGCGCGTGTCCCGACGGTCGGGCCGGCGTCCGTGCGCACAGCGGCACGGTTCCGTTACGGCGATCGAGGCTTTCACTCATAGTGCAGGCGCGGGGACTCTACGTCTTGTTGGATCTTCAACCGCCACAGGAGTCGCTCGTGTTGCACGAATGGCGTAGTGCCCTCACTGTGGAGGTTACTCAGAAGCGATCACCGCTCACGTTCTGTGTACGGGGCCCGTCCCGCAGGGGCGAGGAGAACGAGAGCTTTCGCGGTGAGGAGCCAACGACGATGAAGACCGCAGTGCCCTGCTACTACCACCTCGACGTGGAAGTCAGCCCCGAACGGGTCGGACAGGTCAGGCGCATTCTGGCCGCGCACCTGAGGTTCTGGGACCTGGAGGATCTCGTCGAGCCCGTCTGCAACGGCGCCGAGATGCTGCTGAAGGCCATCGACGAGTACGCCACCGACAAGAACACGTCGATCGAGATGTGGTGGAACGGCCAGCACCTCATCACGGCGATCGGGGAGAACGACCACGAGCTGCGCCCCGACCAGGAGCTGCGCGGCTGCCTGACCCGTATCGCCGCCATGAGCGACGGCTGGGGCTGCTGTGCCACCGACACCGGCAGCAAGATCATCTGGTTCTCGCAGCGGGCCCGCGCCGGCCAGCGCGTGCCGCTGGTGCCCAAGGCGCCCGCGCCGACCCTCCGCGACGGCCTCGACATTCCCCGCGAGCCCGCCGTGGCCGTACTGGCGAGCAACGCCGGCACTCCCGAGCCCGTGCTGGAGGAGGCGCGGTGACCGCGCGAGGAACCGCGAAAGGGGTGCCCGTGTGGAGCGGGTACCCCTACCCGCTGGGCGCCGCGTACGACGGACAGGGCACCAACTTCGCCCTGTTCAGCGAGGTCGCCGAGCGGGTCGAACTGGTCCTGGTCGACGACGCCGGACGGCACACCGCCGTGCCGCTGACCGAGGTCGACGGCTTCGTCTGGCACGGCTACCTGCCCGGCGTCGGCCCGGGGCAGCGCTACGGCTTCCGGGTCCACGGACCGTGGCAGCCCTCCGTCGGCCACCGCTGCAACCCCGCGAAGCTGCTCCTCGACCCCTACGCCCGCGCCGTGGACGGACAGATCGACAACGACGCGTCGCTGTACGAGCGGGAGCCGGACGGACCCGCCCCGGCCGACAGCGCCGGGCACGGCATGCTCGGCGTCGTCACCGACCCGTTCTTCGACTGGGGCGAGGACCGCCCGCCCCGCCGGCCGTACGCGGACACCGTGATCTACGAGGCGCACGTCAAGGGCCTCACCCGCACCCACCCCGAGGTCCCGCCCGAGCTGCGCGGCACCTACGCGGGCCTCGCGCACCCGGCGGTCCTGGCGCACCTGACCTCGCTCGGCGTGACCGCGGTGGAACTGATGCCGGTCCACCAGTTCGTGCAGGACGGCGTGCTCCAGGGCCGCGGCCTGGCCAACTACTGGGGCTACAACACCATCGGCTTCTTCGCCCCGCACAACGCCTACGCCGCGCACGGCACCCGGGGCCAGCAGGTCACCGAGTTCAAGTCGATGGTCAAGACGCTGCACGCCGCCGGCCTCGAGGTGATCCTCGACGTGGTCTACAACCACACCGCCGAGGGCAACGAGAAGGGCCCCACCCTGTCGTTCCGCGGCATCGACAACGCCTCCTACTACCGGCTCGTGGACGGCGACTGGCAGCACTACTACGACACCACCGGCACCGGCAACAGCCTGCTGATGCGCCACCCCTACGTGCTCCAGCTGATCATGGACTCGCTGCGCTACTGGGTCACCGAGATGCACGTCGACGGCTTCCGCTTCGACCTCGCGGCCACCCTGGCCCGGCAGTTCCACGAGGTGGACCGGCTGTCGGCGTTCTTCGACCTGATCCAGCAGGACCCGGTGATCAGCCGCGTCAAGCTGATCGCCGAGCCGTGGGACGTGGGCGAGGGCGGCTACCAGGTGGGCAACTTCCCGCCGCTGTGGTCGGAGTGGAACGGCAAGTACCGCGACGCCGTACGGGACTTCTGGCGCGGCGAGGAGCACACGCTGGGCGAGTTCGCCTCGCGGCTGACCGGCTCCTCCGACCTGTACGCGCACAGCAGGCGCCGGCCGCGCGCCAGCGTCAACTTCGTCACCGCCCACGACGGGTTCACGCTGCGCGACCTCGTGTCGTACAACGACAAGCACAACGAGGCGAACGGCGAGGGCAACCGGGACGGCGAGAACGACAACCGGTCCTGGAACTGCGGCGCCGAGGGCGAGACGAAGGACCCGGCGGTGCTGGAGCTGCGCGGCCGCCAGCAGCGCAACTTCCTCGCCACGCTGCTGCTGTCCCAGGGCATCCCGATGCTCTCCCACGGCGACGAGCTCGGCCGTACCCAGCGCGGCAACAACAACGCCTACTGCCAGGACAACGAGATCTCCTGGATCGACTGGCGCCTGGCCGACGAACAGCGCGAGCTGCTCGACTTCGCCCGCCACGTCATCGGGCTGCGCGCCGCCCACCCCGTGCTGCGCAGGCGGCGCTTCTTCCACGGCGAGACGGCCACCCGCAAGGGACAGCCGCTGCCCGACCTGGTGTGGCTGCTGCCGGACGCGAGCGAGATGAGCGACGAGGACTGGCAGCGCCCCGACGCCCACTCGGTCGGTGTCTTCCTCAACGGCGACGCCATCGCCGAACCCGACCCGTGCGGCAGGCCCGTCGTGGACGACTCCTTCCTGCTGCTGCTCAACAGCCACTGGGAGCCGGTCGACTTCCGGCTGCCGGACGTGCGCTACGGCGAGCGGTGGACGACGCTGATCGACACCGCCGTGCCGCAGGGCCCGCCGGACGAGGCCGAGCACAAGGCCGGCACGGACATGACCGTGGCGGCGCGCAGCCTGGTGCTGCTGTCGCGCCCGTCCGCGGGCCGATGAGCGGGGTCAGCGCCGACTGCGCGACGTGACCGTGAACTGGGCGCCGTCGGGGTCGCGCAGCACCGCCTCGTCGGCGCCCTTGGTCAGCACGCTGCCGCCGTGCAGCTCGGCCGTGCGCGCGCAGGCCGCCACGTCGGACACCGCGAAGTGGACCTGCCAGTGCGGCCGGATCGCCGGGTCGGGCGCCTCGTCCAGGGTGCCCGACTCGATGCGCGCCACGATGTCGCCCCGGCTGCGCAGGACGACCTCGTCGCCCTCGTAGTGGACCTCGCAGCAGCCGGGCTTGTCGGAGGCCCAGTCGAGGACCTCGCCGTAGAAGATGGCGGAGTCGAAGGCGTCGCGGGTGTGGAGTCTGATGAACGCCGGTGCCGCCCGGCGCCAGGTCTCCCAGTCGCTGAACAGCTTGCCCTCCCAGATCCCGAACGTCGCGCCGTCGCGGTCGGCCAGCAGCGCGGCGCGGCCCGGCGGGAAGGAGAGGGGACCGACGGCCGCGGTGCCGCCGCGTTCCTGCACCCGCGACACGGCCTCGTCCGCGCTGGGCACGGCGAAGTACGGCGTCCAGGCCACCGCCATGTGCCACATCGAGGCGATCGCGGCGATCCCGGCGACCGGCGCGCCGTCCGACAGCGCGATGCGGAAGCGTTCGCCGAGCTTGCCCTGGCGCCACTGCCAGCCCAGCACGGCTCCGTAGAACTCCTCCGTGGTCCGCAGGTCGCGGCTGGTCAGGCTCACCCAGCAGGGGGCGCCGAAGACGGAATGGGTGGAGACGACGTGGGTCGTACCGGTGGCGGGTGTGCTGTCGTGGTTCATGGCTGTCGCGTCCTGGTGTCGTGGGCCGGCAGCCACCGGGACCGCACCGGTGTCGAGGCCGGGGCCGCTGCCGGCGCCTGCCGAGTACCCCGCAGACGTCTGTGAAACGGGCAGCGGCACCGGGTGGCACCGTGCGGGCCGAGTGGCGACGATGGAGGAAATCGGAGCAGCACCCCAAGGCTGGGGCGGAGCGACACACCGGACCCGGAGGTGACCATGCCCACGGACGGGGGCTCGGAGCGGATCTTCGAGCTGCAGGAGGAAGTCCAGCAGCTGAAAGAGGCGGTCGTCTCGCACGCCGTCGTCGACCAGGCGATCGGGATGGTCGTCGCGCTCGGCCGGGTGACACCGGACCAGGGATGGGCGGTACTGAAGGACGTTTCCCAGCACACGAACGTCAAGCTCCGCACCGTCGCGGAAATGATCCTCGTCTGGGGACGCAGCGGCGTCATGCCGCCGGAGATCCGGGCCGCGTTGGAAGAGGCCCTGGACCGCTACGGCCCCACGGAGATTCCCGGCGTACCGCCCCCGCCCTGAGCCGGCCGGGGCGCTGCGGCGCGCGGACCCGGGGCGGGGGCGGGTCCGTGCGCCGGGTCAGCGGACCTCGGCGAGGAGTTCCTCGCGCAGCCGGGCGAAGCAGCCGCTGAGCAGCCGGGAGACGTGCATCTGCGAGATGCCGAGCTGCTGCGCGA
This sequence comes from Streptomyces sp. DH24, assembly GCF_029813775.1. Lineage (GTDB taxonomy): Bacteria > Actinomycetota > Actinomycetes > Streptomycetales > Streptomycetaceae > Streptomyces. The sequence goes on from NZ_JARVKW010000037.1 coordinate 5,614, forward strand.
TGCAGCTCTGCGTCATGCCGCCGAAGAAGCGCAGGTAGAGGATGGTCCGCTCGCGTTCCGGGAGAGCCTCGAGACAGGGCTTGGCCGCCACCCGGTCCACGATGGTGTCGAACGCCGTGTCCAATCCACCGAGCGCGTCACCGAGGGCGTACCCCTCGGTGCCGGGCATCTCCGCCTCCAGGGACAGCGCGGTGAAGCAGTCGATGGCCTCCATGCCGGTGCGCACCTCGTCCTCGCTCAGGTGCGCCAGCTCCGCGATCTCGGCGACCGTGGGCGGCCGTCCGGGTGTCGTCTGCGAGAGTTCCTTCGCGGCCTGCCGGACGCGATTGCGCAGGTCCTGGACGCGCCGGGGCACGTGCAGGGTCCACATGTGATCGCGGAAGTGCCGCTTGATCTCACCGGTGACGGTCGGCACGGCGTACGCCTCGAAGGCGTTGCCGCGGGCCGGGTCGTAGTGGTCGACCGCCTTCACCAGGCCGAGGGCGGCCACCTGATACAGATCCTCCAGGGTCTCGCCGCGACCGCGGAAGCGGACGGCGATGCGCTCGGCCATCGGAAGCCAGAGCTGGACGAGTTCGTCGCGGAGCGCCTTGCGCTCCGGTCCCTCGGGCAGCCGCGCGAGCCGCTCGAACGCCTCCGTGGTGTCCGGGGCGTCGTCGTGCGGGTGCGGTTTCCTTCTGCTCGCGACGGGCATGGTGCGCACCTCCCAGAGCAGGTGCTCGATGGACAGACACCGGGGGGAGGCTCGGTTCGGACCCACGAAGGACATCCGGGGCCCCGGCGGGCGGCTCCCACGAACATGCCTCCGGTCCGAAGCACTGAAAAGCACATTCCCCCCGGCGGCCGATCCGAAACAATTCCCGGAATGCGCCGACGGCCGCTCCCACGGCCTTTAACAAATACTGCGCAAAGGTGCACGAGGAGAAATCGAAGGAATTCATGGAGTGAAAATCCGGGGGTCCGTGCGGGCGCGGTCGGCCGCCGCTCCGTTCGTCCGCGTGTTCGATGCCGGGCCGCTCGCGGTCCGAGACGGGGAACGTGATGTGCGGCACGCCGCCGGCGGACGCCCGGCGGGCCCTCGGCGGATTGTTCCTGCGCACGGCTTGATCAGCGATCAAAACGGCTGAATTACCTGGCCACAGCGCATTCCGCTCATTTGACAGTGCACTGAGCGCACAGATAGGAAGCAGCGTCCAGAGGTCGAGAGGGTGCACTGTGTACGAGCCGAACGTGGTCGGGGACTGGCAGGAGTACGACGAGCATGCCGGTCTGCGGGTCCGCGTCCACCGCCTTGAGCAGGCCGAGCCGCCGCGAGGACGGGACGACGCCGCCGAGGGAATGACGTACTTCAGTGTTCGCGTGACCGTCGAGAACCGCGGCGAGCGCCGTTTCGGAATCCATCTCGAGGACGGCCAGATCGATGTGCGTCTCGGGCCGGACGGCGAGAGCGCGTTCATCGACTGGCGCAACTCGCAGTTCGTCGAGGGCTTCGACGTCTATCCGCTGCGCCGTGCCACCGCCGTGCTGTTCGCGGCGGGACCCGAGGCGGCCCTGAGCCAGGTGGACGTCCAGGTGCAGTTGCGCGTGGACGAGGAGTGGTGCGAGCGCCGGCTGTGGACCGGCGGCATCGGGCTCCGGGAAGAGGGCGCCGGCACCCACCACGGGGCGGTCCGGGACAGCATCGCCCACCAGGTGAGCAGCTTCCTGCGGGACCAGGCCGAGGAGGGCACCGCCTGACGCGGTGCCCCGCGGGCCCGGCCCGGTGCGCTCAGTCGTGCGGGATGCCGTCGATGATCTCGCGGGCACCCTGCCGCAGCAGGGCCACGGCGACCGACGTGCCGAGGGTGGCCGGATCCAGTCGGCCGGCCCACTCGTGGGCGTTCAGCCGCGTCTTGCCGTCAGGGGTGAACACGCACGCCCGCAGCGACAGTTCCCCGCCGCGGTCCACGCGCGCGTAGCCGGCGATCGGGCTGTTGCAGTGGCCCTGGAGCACGTGCAGGAACATCCGCTCGGCCGTGGCCTCCCGGTGCGTGTCCGGATCGCCGAGGGCGCTGACCGTGTCGATGAGTTCGATGTCCCCCTCGCGGCACTGCAGGGCCAGGATGCCCGCGCCGATCGGCGGCATCATCGTCTCCGGGGACAGCACCTCGCTGATCACGTCGGTGCGGCCGATGCGCTCCAGGCCGGACACCGCGAGCAGCAGCGCGTCCGCCTCGCCGGCGGCGAGCTTCGCCAGCCGGCGGTTGGCGTTGCCGCGGAACGGCACGCACCGCAGATGCGGGTGGGTGGCGGCCAGTTGGGCGACGCGGCGCACCGAGGAGGTGCCGACGCGGGTGCCGGGCGGGAGTTCGTCCAGAGCGAGTCCGCCCGGATGGACGAGCGCGTCGCGGATGTCGTCGCGCTTGAGGAACGCGGCGAACACGGTGCCCGCCGGCAGCGGCCGGTCGGCCGGCACGTCCTTCACGCAGTGCACGGCGAGATCGGCCGCACCGGCCAGCAGCGCGGCGTCGACCTCCTTCGTGAACGCGCCCTTGCCCTCCACCAGGGACAGGTCGCCCAGCCACTTGTCCCCGGTGGTCTTCACGGGCACGACCTCGGTGCGCACGCCGGGGCGCAGGGCGGTCAACTCGGCCTGCACGCGCGCCACCTGGGCCAGTGCCATCGGCGAGTCGCGGGAGACGATGCGGATCGTTTCGGGAGCGGGCATGCGGACCACCCTAGACGGTGGTCCGCATGCGGCACGCCCAATGAGCCAACCCCCCGGTTCCGGCGCGGCGTTGCCCGCCGGAACCGGGGAGCGGGCCGCGTCATGCGTTCGGGTCGAAGGGGATCCCCGAGGGCTTCGCCGAGGCCAGGTGGGAGGCGAAGCTGCCGTCCTTCAGGCCGAAGTGGGCGCTGCCGAAGTCGTACGACGTCAGCTTTTCGCGGATGCCGGCCGGGTAGCCGTTCCAGCCGACCAGCGGCGGGTACTGCCAGGTGCCCTTGTGGTTCTCCGGCGGCTCGTCGTTGCTGCCCGCGAGACGGAAGCAGTGCGTGCTGATGCCGTCCTTGTGGTAGACGATCTTCGCGTGCGTGCCGTCGAAGCGGACCTGCGAACGCGCGTGCACGGTGAACGAGCCGTGGTTCGACGTCGACACGTACTGCACGGTGCCGTTCTGCACCCACACCACGACGTGCTCCCAGTCGTGCCGGTGCCCGCCGATGCTGCTGCCCGCCACGGCCTGGTCCTTCTCGAAGTACAGGCCGTACAGGTAGGCGCACCAGCCGTTGTTGCACTTGTAGCGCGAGTAGCTGTTGGTGTTGTCCAGGTCGGAGGCGTCCCGGCAGTTGCCGTTCAGCGCGCCCGTGGGGTTCAGACCGCCGTTGACGGCCCCGTCCGGGCCGATGGCCGGCGTCGCGTAGCAGCCGTCGGTGTCGTAGTCGAAGGCGGGCTGGTACGTCCGCTCCGCCGGCTCGGCGTTGGCCGGCAGGGCCGGCGGCGGGGCCGCGAACGCGGTGGCGGGGAAGGCGATGACGAGGGCGGCGGCACCGGCCAGACCGGTGAGCCATCTCCTGCGGTGGGTACGGGACGTGCTCGACGACACTGCGTCCTCCTCCTGGTTCCGGGCGCAGCCGAACGGCTGTGGGGGGAAACGGAGTTCAGCATCCCGGTCGAGCAGGTCCATGCCAAGAGGGCGCAGGCGTCCCGACGGTGAAGCACAGCCCAATAGTTGGCGGCCGGACGGACGTTCGGCGGCGTCTCACACCAGGTCGTCCGGGATGTCGGCCGCGGCCTCCTCCGGTGCCAGGTCCGGACGCAGCCGCAGCCAGGACGGCTGGCGCAGCATGCCCTCCCGGGTGCGGGTGCTGTAACGGACCTCGCCGACCAGACGCGGCACCACCCAGCGGGCGCCGGGCACGTGCGGCACCGGGTCGAAGGGGCACACGTCGGTCGCCGCCGCCCGCAGCAGCCCGGCGAGCCGGACCCGCTCGGCCTCGCTCCAGCCGGTGCCCACCCCGCCGACGTAGCGCAGCCGCCCGGCGGCCCGCTGGCCGACCAGCACCGCGCCCGGCAGACCCGTCAACCGGCCCTTGCCGGGCAGCCAGCCGCCGACCAGGACGTCCTCGCTGCGCATGTTGCGGATCTTCAGCCAGGCGCGGGAGCGCACGCCCGGCTCGTACACCGAGTCCAGCCGCTTGCACACCAGCCCCTCCAGGCCGTGCTCCCGGGTGGCCCGCAGGGCCTGCTCGCCGTGCCCGACGAGCGCGGCCGGGGTCGACCAGTGCGGGCCCCGCAGGGCGAGCCTGTCCAGTGCGGCGCGGCGCCGCGTGTAGGGGAGCCGCAGCAGGGACCGCCCTCCCAGATGCATCACGTCGAACAGCACCAGATGCACGGGCGTGCGGGCGGCGAGCCGGGCCGCCCTGGCCGGGGCGTGCGCCAGGCCCATGCGGGACTGGAGCAACTGGAAGTCCGCGCGGCCCTGTTCGTCGAGGGCCAGGACCTCCCCGTCCAGCACCGCGGGCGTGGCGCCCAGGGCGTCCCCCAGCGGCCCGAGTTCCGGATAGGCGCCCGTGATCTCCAGGCCCGAGCGGGCCCGCAGCACCAGGCTTCCGTCGCCCGGGAGATAGATCACGACGCGCTGGCCGTCCTGCTTGGTCTCGTAGGCCCAGCGCGCGTCCTGCGCGGCGGGCGGCAGCGTACCGGGCGTGGCGAGCATGGGCGGGATCAGCGGCAGGGTCACGGGTGAGTTGTCGACGCGGGCGGGCTCCGTCACGCGCGTCGGCCGGGAGGTTCCCCTGAACGGCCCGGACCCGTCGCGGGACGGCGCGCCCGGATGCCGTCCCGCTGCCCCGGTCCCCGGCCCGCCGACCGGGCGTCCGCCGTGCGCTCCGGGACCGCCGCCGACGGCGCGGCGGCGCGCGCCCCCGGCGCGAACGCGAGCGCGCACGCCGGAAGGGCCGCGTCGGCGCCGGTCACGGCAGGGTGCCGGCCGACCCCGCCCGCACCGCTCGGTTACCGTCCAGTAAGCTCCGGCGGCAGGTCGTCAGAGGAGGCACCGTGCCACGGTCCGAACGCTCGCCCCTGCTGCTCGCCGGTCTGCTGGCCGCCGCGGGCGCCGCCCACTTCGCGTCACCGCGCCAGTTCGACGCGATCGTGCCGCGCGCCCTGCCCGGTTCGCCCAGGACCTGGACGTACGTCAGCGGCGCCGCCGAACTCGCCCTCGCCGCCGGGGTGGCCCTGCCCAGCACCCGGCGCAGGGCGGCGCTGGCCACGGCCGCGTTCTTCGTGGGCGTCTTCCCGGCGAACGTGAAGATGGCCGCCGACTGGCGGCATCGCCCCGCGCCGCAGAAGGCCGTGGCCGTCGGACGGCTGCCCCTGCAACTGCCGCTCGTGCTGTGGGCCCGTGCCGTCGCCAGGAACGCGGAGGACGCGCGATGACCGCCACCGTACGGATCGGCGACACCGTCGAGGACTTCTCCCTGCCGGACGAGACGGGCCGGACGCGCACCCTGTCCGGGCTCCTCGCCGACGGACCGGTGGTGCTGTTCTTCTACCCCGCCGCCATGACCCCCGGCTGCACGGCCGAGGCCTGCCACTTCCGCGACCTGGCCGCCGAGTTCGCCGCGGCGGGCGCGCGGCCCGTCGGCATCAGCGGCGACCCCGTCGACCGGCAGCGGGAGTTCGCCGGACGGCACACCCTCGGCATGCCGCTGCTGTCCGACACCGACGGCGCGGTCCGCGAACGGTTCGGCGTGAAGCGGGGGTTCTCCCTCGCGCCGACCAAACGCGTCACCTTCGTCGTCGCGCAGGACCGCACCGTCCTGGAGGTCGTCCGCAGCGAACTGCGCATGAACACCCACGCGGACCGTGCCCTCGCCGCGCTGCGCGCCCACCGGGGGCGGTCACCCGCGTCCTGAACCGGGCGCGGCTCATTCGCCGGCACCGTCCGCGGTGACCTGCGCCAGGGTGCGGCCGCTGCGGACCGAGCGCGCCCGGCGCGGGTCCGGTGTGCCCGCTCCGCGGGAGGTGCCGCCGCCCGCCGTCTTCACCAGCAGCCACGCCTCCTCCTCGCCGGCGGAGCCCGTTCCGCCGCGGAAGCGGGTGAGGGCGTAGTCGCCGCGCAGCTTCGAGCCGTTCAGACGGAACCTGGCGTGACCGTGCTCCAGGGACTCGCCGAAGTCGACGCGGCGGCCCTTCCGGTCGTGGCTCAGCGGCTCGTACGTGCCGCGGTCCCAGACGATGACGGCCCCGCCGCCGTACTCGCCGCGCGGGATCACACCCTCGAACTCCTCGTACTCCAGCGGATGGTCCTCGGTCGGAACGGCGAGCCGCTTGTCCGAGGGATTCCCCGACGGCCCCTTCGGGACCGACCACGACTTCAGGACGTCGCCGACCTGGAGCCGGAAGTCGAAGTGCAGGGTGCTCGCGTCGTGGATCTGCACGACGAACCGGGGCCGGTCCGCAGCCGCGTCCCCGGTCCCGCCCCCGGGTTCGCCGGTCCGTCCGAAGTCCCGCTTGCCGTGGTAGTCCCGCAGCCGGTCCCGCTCGCTCACCTGCCGCCCCTTCCCGGTGCCCCGCTCCGCGAGGCCGCCGGGGAGCCGGGTACCCCGCGCCGTCCGACGCGCACCACCGGCGCGGGCCGGCTCAGAACTCCTCGTGCCGCTCCGGGTCCCCGCCCAGGCGCCGGTGGGCACGGTCGGACACGGCCCGCATCTCCTCGTCGGTCAGCTCGAAGCCGAACACGTCCAGGTTCTCGCGCTGCCGCTCGGGGCTCGCCGACTTCGGGATGGGCAGCGCCCCGAGCTGGACGTGCCAGCGCAGCACGACCTGGCCCGGCGTGACCCCGTGGGCGCCGGCGACCGCCACGAGCGCGGGGTCCGACAGCAGCTCCGACCCGCGGCCCAGCGGGCTCCAGCTCTCCGTGACGATGCCCTTGCCGGCGTGGTGGGCGCGCAGCTTCTCCTGCGGGAACAGGGGGTGCAGCTCGATCTGGTTGACGGACGGCAGCACCCCCGTCTCGCGCTCCAGCCGGTCGATGTGCTCGGGCGTGAAGTTCGAGACGCCGATCGAGCGCACCAGGCCCTCCGCGCGGAGCTCGACCATGGCCCGCCACGAGTCGACGTACTTGTCCACGCGCGGCAGCGGCCAGTGGATCAGGTACAGGTCGACGTACTCCAGGCCGAGGCGGCGGCGGGACTCCTCGAAGGAGGCGATGGTCTCCTCGTAGCCGTGGTGCCGGCCCGGGAGTTTCGTCGTCACGACGATCTCCTCGCGGGGCACGCCGCTGCGGGCGACCGCGCGGCCGACGCCGGTCTCGTTGCGGTAGTTCGTCGCCGTGTCGAGGAGGCGGTAGCCGCTCTCCAGGCCGGAGAGCACCGCCCGCTCCGCACCGTCGTCGTCCAGCGGCCAGGTGCCGAGGCCCAGGGCGGGGATCGTCGTGCCGTCGTTGAGGGTGTGCGCCGGGATGCTGAGCACGGTGGGACCTTCCCGTTGACTGCGTCGTACACCCAGTATGGGAGGCGGGGGCGGGTTCCGCCGGGGCGCGCGGCGAGGCCCTGTCGCCAGGCCCGCCGGACACTGCCACGATCATGGGAGACCGGCCCGAGGGGAGCCGGCGGACCACCGACGGAAGCGAGCCCGCATGACGACGGACAGGAGCACCGTGGCCGAACACCAGCGGCCGGACGCGCACATCGAGGTGAGACCCGCCGCCGGGCACATCGGGGCCGAGATCACCGGCGTCGACCTGGCCGGGCACCTCGACGACACTGCGGTCACCGCGATCCGGGCGGCGCTGCTGCGATGGAAGGTGCTGTTCTTCCGGGACCAGCGCCTGGACCACGCCGGACACGTGGCCCTCGCGCGCCGGTTCGGCGAACCGGTCGTCCTCGCCCGGCGCGGCACGGCGTCCCCGGCCGACTTCCCGGAGATCGAGACGACCGCCGACCGGCTGGAGCTGGGCGGCCGGTTCGGCATGGAGCACGACGAGTGGCTGCGGCGCCGCCGCCACACCCTGCTGCGCGGCTGGCACTGCGACCACGGCGCCCGCGTCGACCCGCCCGCCGCGACCATCCTGCGCGCCGAGACCGTCCCGCCCTACGGCGGCGACACCACCTGGTCCAACCTGGCCGCCGCCTACGCCGGACTGTCCGCGCCCGTGCGGGAGTTCGCCGACGGGCTGCGGGCCGAGCACCGGCTCGGCGTCGGCTACCAGCCCCGCCCCGGCGACGACGCGTACGTCCGCCATCTCCTGGACCACCAGGTCGCCTCGGTGCACCCGCTGGTGCGCGTCCACCCGGAGACGGGGGAGCGCGTCCTGTTCGTCAACGGCTACTACGTCGAGCAGATCACCGGCCTGTCCCGCGCGGAGAGCCGCGCCGTACTGGACATGCTGCTGGAGCAGGCGACCCGCCCCGAGTACACGGTCAGGTTCCGCTGGGAGCCCGGCAGCGTCGCCTTCTGGGACAACCGGGCCACCATCCACCTGGCCCCGAGCGACACCGCCCACCTCGACCACCCGCGCATCATGCACCGGGTGATGCTCGCCGGCGACGTGCCCGTCGGCCCGGACGGCAGGCCGTCGGAGCCGGTCACCGGGACCGAACCCGGCCGCTGGTGACCGGCGGAGCGGCCGGGCCGGAGCGCCGGGTCACTCGTCGTTGTCCTGCCGACGCCCCGCCCTCGGGCGGGGCGTGCGGGCTGCTAGTTGGGTCGTTCCGTCCCACCACCAGCCTTACTCACGGGCGTCGGCCGTCAGCGGCTGGGACAAGCGCGCTCCTTTCCGGCCGGGCGGACACGGCCGCTCACTCCGCGGTGGCCTGCGTGCGCGTCCAGGCGTACTGGAGCCAGTCCGCCATCGTCACGGCGGTCAGCCCGGCCGCCAGCAGCCGCGCGGCCCGCGGCGCGCAGGCGTACGTGCCGGTCAGCGCGCCCGCCACCCACACGGACGCGCAGAACGGGCAGGTCACCAGATCGCCGACGGCACGCCGCGCCTCACTGCCGCGGGGCTCGTCCGTGACCTCGTTCCCGGCGCCCTCTCCCACGCGGCGGGTGAACGGGGCCCGCAGGAAACCGGTCACCTTGTCCCTGGACAGCAGGCGCGACGCCTTGAACGTCGCCGTGCCGAGCAGAGCGACGTCCCACGGCGGTACCTGGTCGGGCAGCCGCAGCCCCCGGCGCCAGGCGGTCACGGTGAACAGGGCGGCACCGGCCACGAAGGTGCCCGCGAGTGCCGCGTAGCCCTTCAGGGGGGCCTCGGCGTCGTCGTACTGGTTGTCGTGTTGCTGGTCAGGCACGTCCTGGCCTCCTTCCGCGGCAGGCCGAGTGCCCCGTCGCACCGCCGCCACACGCGCCGCTCCCACGGGGCCGCGTCGTGCGGGCTCCGGCAGGCCGTCAGAAGGTGCGCTTGAGCAGGTCCAGCAGGGCCGTCCAGTGCCGCTCGTCCCCGTCCCGGTCGTACGCGGCGGTGTCGGCCTGCGTGAAGCCGTGGCGCGCCCCGGCGTACACCTCGCAGCGGTGCCGTACGCCGGCCTCCGTGAGGGCGTTCTCCAGGCGCTCGATCTGCTCGGGTGGCAGCGACGGGTCGTCGTCCGCGTGCCCGAAGTACAGCTCGGCGGTGATCCGGGGCGCGACCAGGTGCGGGCTGTCGGGCGCGTCCGGCGCGAGCTGCCCGCCGTGGAACCCGGCCGCCGCGGCGACCCGCTCCGGACAGGCGCCCGCGGTCAGCAGGGCGAGCCGCGCGCCCATGCAGTACCCGGTGAGCGCGACCGGCCCGTCGGCCGCCGCCGGGCAGTCGGCCAGCCACCGCAGGTAGGCGCCGGCGTCCCGCATGGCGAGCTCGGCCGTGAGGGACGCCATGACCGGGCGGAGCCGCTCGAAGATCTCCGGACGCGCCCCGGGATCGATGAAGTCGGGCAACTCGGTGGCCGGGGCGGGCCCGTGACGGTGGAAGAGGTTGGGCACCAGCACCGTGTACCCGGCCCCGGCCAGCCGGTCGGCCATGGACCTGAGCTGCGGACGCAGCCCGAAGGCGTCCATGTAGAGCAGCACCGCCGGGTGCGGTCCGCCGTCACCGGGGTGGGCCAGATACGCGTCGGCGGTGCCGTCGTCGGTGGGAATCCCTACGGCGGAGCCCTGTACGGCGGTCATGTCCTGGACTGCCTCTCTGCGGGGGGTGGGGCACGGGACCCGGCCCGGCGAGAGGGACCGGATCACGGCCATCGTGACACGCGCAGCTCCGCCCGCGGCGCCCGCCCCTGCCCCCGCCTCCCTGGCCCGGGGCTCACTCGAAGCGGGAGGTGTCTCCCGCCCCGTGCCGGACGATCTCGGCCTCCCCGGAGGAGAAGTCCACGACCGTCGTCGGCTCGGTGCCGCACTCCCCGGAGTCGAGCACCGCGTCCAGTACGTGGTCCAGCCGGTCCTTGATCTCCCAGCCCTGCGTCATCGGCTCGTCCTCGCCGGGCAGCAACAGCGTGCTGGACAGCAGCGGTTCGCCCAGTTCGGCGAGGAGCGCCTGCGTCACGACGTGGTCGGGGATGCGTACGCCGACCGTCTTCTTCTTCGGGTGCTGGAGCATGCGCGGCACCTCCCGGGTCGCCGGGAGGATGAACGTGTAACTGCCCGGCGTGGAGGCCTTGATGAGGCGGAACACGTCGTTGTCGATCCGCACGAACTGGCCGAGCTGCGCGAAGTCCTGGCACACGAGGGTGAAGTGGTGCCGGTCGTCCAGCTGACGGATCGTCCGGATCCGGTCGATGCCGTCACGGCTGCCCAGCCGGCAGCCCAGCGCGTAACAGGAGTCCGTCGGGTACGCGACGAGCGCGTCGGAGCGGATGCCGTCCGCGACCTGGGCGATGGTGCGCGGCTGCGGGTTGTCGGGGTGCACGTCGTAGTACTTCGCCATCCGCCGAGCTTATGCCCCTCGCCGGACCGGGGCAGCGCAGGCCGGACGAACCCCGGCCGACGGGCGTCCCGGATCGTCGTCCGTGGCACTGCGGGGCCCGCGTCCGTGACCGTGCCGGGCCGGCCGGTCAAACCCGTCACGGGGCGCCGTCCCTGGCCGAAAAGCGCCGGTGGAGGGCCTGTCGGCCCCCGCATTGCCGCCCTCGCCGACGTCCGGTTCAGGCCACCCGTGAGGTAACGTCCGGACCGGGGGAGGCCGACGAGGAACGAGGAGAAGGCCGACATGGCGGGCCGAGAGGACGGCGGACGACCGACGGCGGCGGTGGACGGCGCGCCCGCGCCGTGGGCCGAGAAGCTGCTGGAACACCTGCGTCCGACCGGACGTGACATCGGCAGGGTCCTCGCCTGGCTCGCCGAGACCGTGGACGGTCCGGTGTGCCTGCGCGACGACACCGGCGCTCTCCTCGCCGGCACCCCGCTCACCCTCGACGAGAAACTCGTCGCGAACATCGTCACCGGCCGCATCGCCTCCGCCGCCTGGGAGGACCGGGGGGACCACATGCGCCTGGTGCGGGTGGAGCAACCCGGCTCCGCCCGGGCCGCCGTCCTCGCCGTCTCGCGCCGGGAGCCCTTCGACCGGCGGGCCTCCGACATCGTCACGCACACCGCGCAGGTGGTCGAGGTCCTGCTGCGGGCCCACGAGTCCACCGCGGCCGGACACCGGCTGGAACGCGCGACGTCCGACCTGCGGCTGGCCATCCTCCAGTTGCTGATGGTCGAGGACACCGTCTCGGCACGCCGCGTCGCCGCGGGCCTGTGGCCCGGCCTGCTCGACACGGAAACCGCCTGCGTGTACGTCGTGGAGAGCTGCACGGAGGAACGCGACCGGCTCGCCGCGGCCTGCCTGGAGGTGACGGGCGAGCACGCGCTCGTCGTGCGCTGTCCGGCCATGGACGGGCACGTCATCGTCGTCACCTCCCGCGAGAGCGTCGGCGGCGCGCTGCGCTCCCTGGTCGCCCGGCACCCGGACACCTTCCTCGGCGGCAGTGCCAGACAGCGCCTCGCCAACACCGCCGCCGCCTACGGACAGGCCGTCAGCGCCCTCGCCGTGGCCCGCTTCCGGCCCGACAAGACGGCCGTCTACGCCGAACGCACCCACCCGGAACGGCTGATGGACCCGGCCGCACTGCGCGACTGGACGCACCACGTCCTGCGTCCGCTCGACGCGCTGCCGCACCACACCCGCGCCGAACTCCTCGCCACCACACGCCTGGGCCTGGAGTTCACGGCCGTCAGCACCGCCAGGATCCTCGGCGTCAGCCGCAACACCGTCCGCGCCCGCATGGAACGCGTGGAGGCCCTGCTGGGCATCGACTTCACCGACCTCACCGTCCGCGCCACCGTGCAGCTCGCCCTGAACACTCAGATCGCCCTGACCGAGACCGTCCCCGACGGCGCTGCCCCCGACGCGGACGGCGCCCGGCTCGGCGACCTGCTGGCCTCGCCCGCCGTGCGCAGCTGGGCGCGGGACCTGCTCGGCAAGCTGGACGACGACGCCCGGAACCTGCGCCGCACCCTGCGCACCTGGATCGCGGCCGGGGGCAACGCCGAGCGGGCCGCGCAGACCCTCGGCGTCCACGCGCAGACCGTGCGCGAACACGTCCGCAGCGCGGAACCCGTCCTGGAGCACCAACTCCTCGCCGGCGGCGGCGACCTGTACGAAGTCGTCCTCGCCCATCTCGCCGTCGGCGACCTCGACCGGCCCGCACTGGGCGGGACGAAAACGGGCCATCCGGACTCACTTGTGCACGGCTGAGTGCCGACGGGCGTGCAGCGGGCACCGACGCGATTCACAACCCCTCCGCCCGGCACGTAGGTTCATCGAGCCGGGGGCACGACCGGAACGGGGGACCGGTCGCGCCCCGCGGCCCTCCTCCTCGCCCGCGCGGTCGGCCGCGCGGCCCCACCGAGATCTCCCGGATCTCCCGCGAGCCGGACGTGACGAACGACCACGGCTGCCGCTGCGCGCACCCGCACCCACCGTGACCGACCCGCCCCGCCCTGTTAACGGGGGCCTCCTTGCGCATCCTCCGGCCTGTCTCTGTTTCCGGGACGGCCCATCTCCCGGCAGGTGGGAACGAGGTTGTGTGCCCGGCGGGAGGCCGGGTACCCGGCCCGCGCCGACGGGTCCGCCCACCCGCGGGGACCCGGCACGACAACCACGAAGCAGATGGAGGAGGCCCGCATGACCAGTGGCGGCGAGACCGGAGGCGTGACCGGTACGCAGGACAAGGACTACAACCTGATCTGGTACGTGGAGGCGTGCCTCAGCAACGCGCTGCGCCTGGAGAGCTACATCGAGGACGCGGAGCGCGCCAAGGACACCGAGGTCGCCGACCTGTTCCGCAAGGCCCAGGCGGACAGCCGCAAGGGCGCCGAGCTGGGCAAGAAGCTGCTGCGCGCACGCCTCGACGGCGGCTGACGACACGTCACCCGCAAGGCCCGGACCCCTGTGACCAGGGGCCGGGCCTTCGTCGTGCGGGGCGCCGTTGGGGGGCAGGCGGTCGGCGGGCAGGTGGTCGGGGGCGGTGGGTGTCCGGCCGGCGGGACGGGAAGGGGGCGAGGGCGGTCGGTGTGCGGTCGGCGGCGGGTGGTCGAGGTCGGTGGGCGCCGTCGGCGGGCAGGTGGTCAGGGGTGGTCGGCGCGAAGCCGTCGGCCAGGGGCGGCCGGTGCCGTCGGCGGGCGGGTGGTCAGGGGTGGTCGGTACGAAGCCGGCGGCCAGTGCCAGGGCGGGCGGTGCCCATCGGCGGCCAGGGGGTCAGGGGTGGTCGGTCCGTAGGCCTTGGCCGGTCACCCCCCTCCCGTGCTCGTCGATCCGGACCGGGGGGGGCAGGGCGTCGCCGTCCCGGTGGGGGAGGTGCGGGTGCCGCCGCGGCCGGGCCGGTGTGGGGGAAGCCACGTCCTGGGCGAGGCGCCGCTCACATCGTGCGGGCGGAGCCGCCCACTACCGTCTGCCGTACTGTCCCCTTTCCCCCAGCAGTCCGGGCGGCCCGCCAGTGCACGCAGAACTCTCCCCGGTCGTCGCCGCGACCGCGCAGTGGCTCACCCGCGCCTTCCCCGCCGGCGGCGGTGCGCTGGCTGTGGCGCTGTGCGAGGCGCAGGCGCGGCAGGCCGTCACGGTCGCCGCGTGCCTGCGCTACCCGACGCCCATGGACGCCGCGCTCGTCGCCATGGCGGGCCCTGGCGGTTCCGCCCGGCTGGACTGGGTGACGGGCGCCGACGGGGCGACGGGGGAACCGGGCGAGCACGCGTGGCGGACGTGGGTCGACGAGGTCGTCGCGAGCTGGGCGGCCTGTCTGCTCGGCGACCCCGGCCTGGCGGCGCTCGCCGTGACCGCGCTCGCCGAGGCCGGCCGTGCCACCGGCGCCCCGGCGGACTTCCGCAGGCTGCTCGCGCCCGACGAGTCGGACCGGCGGGCGGCGGCGCTGCTGCGCCACCCCGACCTGCTGGCACCCGTCGCGGAACTGCACCAGCCCCAGCTCCTCGACCGGCTGAAACCCGGACGCACGCTGATCGCCTGACCGGGCGCCCACCTGCTGCGGTGGGCACGCTGATCGCCTGACCGGGCGCCCGCCCCGCCTCGCCGGGCACCCGCACCCCCGCGCGAGCGCCCCGCACCGCTCCCGCCGGGCACCCGCACCGCCTGACCGGCGCCCCATCCCTGCCCCGGTGAGGCACCGCACCGCCTGAGTGGGCGCCCCGCCCCTGCCCCGGCCGGGCACCCGCCCCTGCCCCGGCCGGGCACCCCCCCCGGCCCCGGCCGGGCACCCGCCCCGGCCCCGGCCGGGCGCCCGCACCGCTCCGGCCGGGCGCCCGCACCGCCGAGGGCCGCCCCCCGTTTCCCTGAGCGGATCACCGATGCCCGGGCCGCGCACCCCATCCCCTGCGCGGATCGCCGACGCGCGCCCCGCCCTCGACGGCTGCAGCGGTCGTCGGGCCGTCCCGCCCGCGCCCTCCCCGTGACCTGGGCAAACACCCGCCACCCGGAGGTCGTCACCCTCCGTGAGTCACGCGATTGCCGTACGCGACCGTGCCCCGGACCGTCGGACGACGGAAGCTGAGGCGGGGCTCGAAGGCCTCCGGAGAAGACAGGGCGACCCGGCCGCGAACCCCTCGTGCCGGGCTCCACGCCGACGGAGGAGAGAACCGCATGACCACCGCCAACCCACCGAGTTGGAAGCACGCCGTCGTCACCGGGGGAGCCGGCTTCCTCGGCTCCCACCTGTGCGCCGCCCTGCTGGACGCGGGCACGGCAGTCACCTGCGTGGACGACTTCAGCACCGGCCGGGCCGAGAACATCTCACCCCTGCTCGACCGGCCGGGCTTCACCCTCGTGCACGCCAACGTCGCCGAGGGCATCCCCGTCAAGAGGCCCCCCGACGTCGTCCTGCACCTGGCGTCCCCCGCGTCCCCGGCCGACTACCTGCGGCTGCCCCTGCACACCATGGAGACCGGCAGCCTGGGCACCCGCCACGCCCTGGAACTCGCCCACACGTCCTCCGCCCGCTTCCTGCTGACCTCGACGTCCGAGGTCTACGGCGACCCGCAGCAGAACCCGCAGGACGAGCGCTACTGGGGCAACGTCAACCCGGTCGGCCCGCGCAGCGTCTACGACGAGGCGAAACGCTTCGCCGAGGCGCTGACCACCGCGCACGCCGAGACGCACGGCACGGACACCTGCATCGTGCGGCTGTTCAACACCTACGGCCCGCGGATGCGCGGCCACGACGGTCGAGCCGTGCCGACGTTCGTACGGCAGGCCCTCGCCGGTGAACCCCTCACCGTGACCGGCGACGGACGCCAGACCCGGTCCCTGTGCTACGTCGACGACACCGTGGCCGGCATCCTCGCGGCGGCCGCGCACGGCATGCGCGGCCCGGTCAACCTCGGCAACCCGGCCGAGATCACCATGCTCGACCTGGCCCGCCTCGTCATCGAACTCAGCGACTCCGGCTCGGACATCCGCTTCATCGAACGCCCCGTGGACGACCCGGCGGTGCGCTGCCCGGACATCACGCTGGCCCGCGACAAGCTCGGCTGGGAACCGCGCGTGAGGGCCGAGGAGGGCCTGCGCCGCACGATCGCCTGGTTCCGCGCCGAGGCCGACGCCGACGGCGCGGCCCGGCCCGCAGCCGACGCCTGACCGCCCGCGCCGGCGCGGCCCCGTCCCGATCCGCCGAAAGGCCTGGCCACCCCATGCGAATCCTCGGAATCAACGCACTCTTCCACGACCCCGCCGCCGCCCTCGTCATCGACGGACGCACCGTCGCCGCCGCGGAGGAGGAGCGCTTCTCGCGGCGCAAGCACGGCAAGCGGCCGGTGCCGTTCTCCGCCTGGGAACTGCCGGAGAAGGCCGCCGCCTGGTGCCTGAAACGCGCCGGCCTGCGCCCGCAGGACCTCGACGCGGTGACCTACTCGTACGACCCGTCGCTCGCCCGCCCCGCCCAGGAGATGGGGCTGGACGACCCCTGGGACCACCTGCGGCAGACGTACGCGCGCGAGGCCCCCGGCTTCCTGAAGGCGGCGCTGCCCGGCCTGGACCCCGGCATCGTCCGCTTCGTGCCGCACCACATGGCGCACGCCGCGTCGAGCGCGTTCGCCGCGCCCGGCGCCGAGGAGTCCTCCGTCCTCGTCCTGGACGGCCGCGGCGAACGCGCCTCCCACCTCGCCGCCCGCCGGGTCCGCGACCGCGTGGAGGCGCTGCACTCCCAGGAACTGCCGCACTCCCTGGGCCTGGTCTACGAGGAACTCACCGAGCACCTCGGATTCCTGCGCTCCTCCGACGAGTTCAAGGTGATGGCGCTCGCCTCCCACGGCGCCCCTCGGATGCTGGACGAACTGCGCCGCCACGTGTACCCGACCGGTGACGGCGGCTTCCACGCCACCGGGGTGCCCTGGCCCGAGCTGTGCCCGCCGCGCGGCCCGGACGAGCCGTGGACGCAGGCCCACGCGGACGTCGCCGCCAGCGCGCAGGCCGTCCTGGAGGAGACGCTGCTCGACCTGGCGCGCTGGCTGCACGGCCGTACCCACGACAGCGTGCTCACCCTCGCCGGGGGCGTCGCCCTCAACTGCGTCGCCAACTCCCGCATCGCCCGCGAGGGCCCCTTCGGCAAGGTGTGGGTGCAGCCCGCCGCCGGCGACGCCGGAACCGCCCTCGGCGGCGCCCTGCTGCTGTCCGCCGCCACCGGCGACGAGCCGGAGCCGATGACCGGCGCCGACCTGGGCCGCGACTGGTCCGACGCGGAACTCGGCGCCTGGCTGAAGACCGCAGCCGTCCCCTTCGAACGCCCGCCGGACATCGCGGCCACCGTGGCACGCGCCCTGGCCGACAACGCGATCGTCGCCTGGTTCCAGGGCCGCTCCGAGTACGGGCCGCGCGCCCTCGGACACCGCTCGCTGCTGGCCCACCCCGGGCACGCCGGCAACCTGGAACGCCTCAACGACGTCAAGGGCCGCGAGCAGTTCCGGCCCGTCGCGCCGATGGTGCTCGCCGACCGCGCCGCCGACATCTTCGACGGCCCGCTGCCCAGCCCGTACATGCTGTTCGTGCACGACGTGGCCCCGGCCTGGCGCGACCGCATCCCCGCCGTCGTCCACGTCGACGGCACCGCCCGCATCCAGACCGTCGACCCGGCGGGCGAACCGCTCGTCGCCCGCATGCTGGGCGAGTTCGAGCGGCTCACCGGGCTGCCCGTCGTCGTCAACACCAGCCTCAACACGGCGGGCCGCCCCATGGTGGACGACCCGCGCGACGCGCTGGAGTGCTTCGGCTCCTCGCCCGTCGACCTGCTGGCCATCGGCCCGTACGCCATCCGCCGCGGCGACTTCTTCCGCACCGACGACGGAGGCCCGCGATGACCGGGCACGACGGCACGCCCCGGTACGCCGTGGTGATCCCCACGCTCGGCCGGCCCAGCCTCGGCGCCTGTCTGCGCGCGCTCGCGCGGACGGCCGGGCCGGGTCCGGAACGCGTCGTCCTCGTCGACGACCGTCCCGACCCCGGCGGCCCCGCCGTCACCGCCCACGTGCCCCCGGCCCTGCGCCCCCGGACCACCGTCGTGCGCGGCGCGGCACGCGGTCCCGCCGCCGCCCGCAACGCCGGGTGGCGGGCCGCCGGCGACGTGCCGTGGCTCGTCTTCCTGGACGACGACGTCGTGCCCGGCGCCGGCTGGGCCGAGGACCTCGCCCTCGACCTCGCCGGGGCCACCGACCGCGTCGCCGGGATCACCGCCCGCATTCAGGTGCCGCTGCCCGCCGACCGGCGGCCCACCGACTGGGAGCGCAACACCGCCGGGCTCGCCACCGCCCGCTGGATCACCGCCGACATGGCCTACCGCCGTAGGGCACTGGAGTCCGTCGGCGGCTTCGACGAGCGCTTCCGCCGCGCCTTCCGGGAGGACGCCGACCTCGCACTGCGCGTCCTCGACGCCGGCTGGACCCTCACCGGGGGCCGGCGGACGACGACCCATCCCGTGCGGCCCACCGGACGCTGGACCTCCGTCCGCGTCCAGGCAGGCAACGCCGACGACGTCCTCATGACACGGCTGCACGGCCCCGACTGGTGGCACCGGGCCGGGGCGCCGCGCGGACGCCTGCCCGCCCATCTGGCCGTGACGGCGGCAGGCCTTGCGGGCGTGGCCCTCGCCCTGCTGCGCCGACCACGCCCGGCGGCGTGCTGCGCGGCGGCCTGGCTGGCCGGCACCGCCGAGTTCGCCGCGGCCCGCGTGCTGCCCGGGCCACGCACCCGCGACGAGATCCTCACCATGCTGCTGACCAGCGCGGCCATCCCGCCGGCCGCCGCCTGGCACTGGCTGCGCGGCCGGATCGTCCACCGCGACGTCCCGCCGCACCGCGCCCGGCAGTCGCGCCGCCCGGCGCCGCCGGTGCCTTCCGCGACCGGGGAACGGACCGGCTCATGACACGCCGCCGCACCCCGTCCGACGCCACGGGCCACGGCCCGCCCGGCGCCGTACGCCTGCCCGTCGGCCCGGCCCGCGGTCCCGCGGAGCGGCGATGACCACCGCCCGAAGCGGCCTGCCCCGCACGCTCGTCGTCCGCCTGGACAGCGCCGGGGACGTGCTGCTGGCCGGGCCCGCCGTGCGTGCCGTCGCGGCCGGGTCCTCGTACACCGCGCTGCTGTGCGGACCCCAGGGCACGCCCGCCGCGCGGCTGCTGCCCGGGGTGGACGACGTCCTCACGTACGACGCACCGTGGGTGGGCCTCCAACCGCCGCCCGTCACGGACACCGCCACCCGGCACCTGCTCGACGCGGTCGCGGCAGGCCGCTTCGACCGGGCCCTGGTGCTCGTGTCGTACCACCAGAGCCCGCTGCCCGCCGCGCTGCTGCTGAAGCTGGCCGGAGTCGGCCGGACGGCCGCCGACAGCGAGGACTACCCGGGCACCCTGCTCGACCTGCGCCACCACCGAAGGCCCCACCGGCACGAGGTGCTCGCCGCCCTCGACCTCGCGCGGGCCGCCGGATTTCCGCTCCCGCCCGGCGACGACGGCAGGCTCCGCGTCACCACCCCGCTGCCCGACACCACACCCCTCACCGGACGCGGACCGTACGTCGCCGTGCATCCCGGCGCCGCCGTACCGGCCCGCGCCTGGAGCCCGGCGCGGGCGGCCCGCGCCGTGGCCGCGCTGGCCGCCGCCGGCCACCGGGTCGTCGTCACCGGCGGGCCCGCCGAACGGGCCCTGACCGCCCGCGTCGCCGGACGGCACGCCCGCGACCTCGGCGGCGCCACCGACCTGCGCACACTCGCCGGGGTACTGGCCGGGGCCCGCGTCCTGATCGCCGGGAACACCGGCCCCGCCCATCTGGCCGCGGCCGTCGGCACACCCGTCGTGAGCCTGTTCGCGCCCGTGGTGCCCGCCGACCGGTGGGCCCCCTACGGCGTGCCGCACGTCGTGCTCGGCGACCAGTGGGCGCCCTGCGCCGGCAGCAGGGCCCGGCACTGCCCGGAGCCCGGGCACCCCTGCCTCGACGGCATCGGCGACGCCGAGGTGCTCGCCGCGGTGGCGACGCTCGTCCGGTCCCGGGGGGACGCACGAGACCGGGGTGAACAGGGGGAACAGTCGGAACGAGGAGCGCCCGTATGAACATCCTCCTGTGGCACGTGCACGGCTCCTGGACGACGGCGTTCGTGCAGGGCCCCCACACCTACGTCGTCCCCGTCACCCCGGGCCGCGACCCGGACGGGCTCGGCCGGGCCCGCACGTTCACCTGGCCCGCGTCGGTGCGCGAAGCCACCCCCGGGGAACTCCGCGACACGCCGGTCGACCTGGTCGTCCTCCAGCGCCCGCACGAACTCGGCCTGGCCGAGCGCTGGCTGGGCGGCCGCCGCCCCGGACGGGACCTGCCCGCCGTGTACCTGGAGCACAACGCCCCGGACGGCGACGTGCCCGGCACCCGGCACCCGTGCGCCGACCGCGACGACCTCACGATCGTCCACGTCACGCACTTCAACCGGCTGTTCTGGGACTGCGGCACCACCCGCACCGAGGTGATCGAGCACGGCGTCGTCGACCCCGGGCACCGGTACACGGGCCGTCTGGCCCGCGCCGCCGTCGTCGTCAACGACCCGTTGCGGCGCGGCCGTCACACGGGCACGGACCTGCTGCCCGCGCTCGCCGAGGCGGCGCCGCTCGACGTCTTCGGCATGCGCACCGACGGCCTGGCCGGACACCTCGGCCTGCCGCCCGACCGGTGCCGCACCGCCGACCTGCCCCAGAGCGAACTGCACGCGGCCATGGCGGACCGCCGGCTGTACCTGCATCCGGTGCGCTGGACGTCCCTCGGTCTGTCCCTGCTGGAGGCGATGCACCTCGGCATGCCCGTCGTCGCGCTCGCCACCACCGAGGCCGTCGAGGCGGTCCCGCCCGGCGCCGGCACCCTGTCCACCCGGCCCGACGTCCTGGCCGAGGCGGCGCGCCGCTACCTGGCCGACCCCCGGATCGCCGCCGAGGACGGGGCGCGTGCCCGCCAGGCGGCCCTCGAACGGTACGGGCTCAAACGCTTCCTGGCCGACTGGGAGCGCCTGATCACGGAGGTGTGCGCATGACCCCGTCCCTCAGCCCCTTCCCGACGGGTGCGTTCGGCGGCGACCGCCTCGACCCCGGCACCCTGCACATCGCGATGGTGTCGGAACACGCGAGCCCTCTCGCCGCGCTCGGCGGCGTCGACGCCGGCGGGCAGAACGTCCACGTCGCCTGCCTCGCCGCCGCCCTCGCCGACCGGGGACATCGCGTCACCGTGCACACCCGGCGCGACGCGCCCGACCTGCCCGACCGGGTCCGGGTGCGCGACGGCGTCGAGGTGCACCACGTGCCCGCCGGGCCGCCCGAGCCGCTCCCCAAGGACGAACTGCTGCCCCACATGGCGGAGTTCGGCGAGATCCTGGCCCGCGAGTGGCGACGCGGCGTACCCGACCTGGTGCACTCGCACTACTGGATGTCCGGCCTTGCCGCACTCGCCGCCGCCCGGGACCGCGGCCTGCCGCTGGTGCACACCTACCACGCGCTCGGCACGGTGAAGCGACGCCACCAACGGCTCGCCGACACCAGCCCGCCCGAGCGCATCCCCGGCGAGATCGAGGTGGGCCTCGCCTGCGACCGCATCGTCGCCACCTGCCGCGACGAGATCACCGAACTCGCCCGCATGGGCATCCCCACCCGCAAGACGGCCGTCGTACCGTGCGGCGTCGACACGGACCGGTTCACGCCCACGGGCCCGGTCGCCCCGCGCGGACCGCACCGCCACCGGCTCGTCCAACTGGGCCGGCTCGTGCCCCGCAAGGGCGCCGCCGTGTCCGTCGCCGCGCTCGCCCGGCTGCCCGAGACCGAACTCCTCCTCGTCGGCGGGCCCCCGCCGGACCGGCTCGACGACGACCCGGAGGTGCGCCGGCTGCGCGGCATCGCCCGCGACGCCGGGGTCGCCGACCGGGTCCGCTTCACCGGCGGGGTGTCCGGCGAGGACGTGCCGCGGCTGCTGCGCTCGGCCGACGTGGTGCTCTGCCCGGCCGACTACGAGCCCTTCGGCATCGTCCCGCTGGAGGCGATGGCCTGCGGGCGCCCCGTCGTCGCCAGCGCCGTCGGCGGACAGCTCGACACCGTCGCCGACCCCGGCACCGGACGCCTGGTGCCGCCCCGCGACCCGGAGGCGCTGGCCCGCGCCGTCGCCGGTCTGCTCGCCGACCCCGCCGCCCGCGCGGCGTGCGGCGCCGCAGGCCGCCGCCGGGTCCTGAGCCGGTACGGCTGGAGCCGCGTCGCGGCGGCCACCGAGTCGGCGTACTGCGACGTCCTCGACGCCGAGCCCGCAGCCACCGGAACCGGCTGACAGCCCAGGCCGCCCCGACCGCCGACGCCCGAAGGGAGGTGCGGGTCCCGCCGCCGTCCACGGCCGGCGGCACACCCGGACGACATGACCGAACATCCCGCACTAGACGCCGCACGACTGCACTGCCGGTCACTGGAACTGGCCCTCGACCGGTTCCGCCGCAACGACCTCGACCGGATCGCGGACTGGGGAGCGGCCCTCGCCGACGCCCTCACCGGCGGGGCACGGCTGCTCGCCGCCGGAAACGGCGGCAGCGCCGCCCAGGCCCAGCACCTCACCGCCGAACTCGTCGGCCGCTACCGCCAGGAGCGGCGCGCCTACTCGGCGATCGCCCTGCACGCCGAGACCTCCAGCGTCACGGCCATCGGCAACGACTACGGCTTCGACCACGTCTACGCCCGCCAGGTCACCGCCCACGGCCGGCCCGGAGACGTCCTGCTCCTGCTGTCCACCTCCGGCCGCAGCGCCAACCTGATCGCGGCGGCCGTCACCGCCCGGCAGGCCGGGCTCACCGTGTGGGCGCTCACCGGACGCGCCCCGAACCCGCTGGCCGAGGCCGCCCACGAGGCGCTGTGCGTCGACACCGACAGCACCGCGACCGTCCAGGAGACCCATCTCGTCGCCGTCCACCTGCTGTGCGAGTGCTTCGACGCGGTCGTGTCGACGCCCCTCGCGCGCCGCGCCGTCACCCCCGGGAGGGCGTCATGACCGCACCGAAGCCGCTCGCCGTGGTCGGGGACGTCCTCCTCGACGAGGACATCGAAGGCGTCTCCACCCGCCTGGCACCGGACGCGCCCGCCCCCGTCGTCGACGTCACCGGCGACCGCCGCCACCCCGGCGGGGCGGGGGTGGCCGCCGCCCTCGCGGCGCGCGGCGGACGCGACGTGATCCTCGTGACGGCACTCGGCGACGACGCCGCCAGCGAGGCCGTACGCCGTGACCT
Organism: Streptomyces sp. DH24; assembly: GCF_029813775.1. Taxonomy (GTDB): domain Bacteria; phylum Actinomycetota; class Actinomycetes; order Streptomycetales; family Streptomycetaceae; genus Streptomyces. The sequence continues at coordinate 28,837 of NZ_JARVKW010000037.1, forward strand.
GCGCGGCCGGGTCCGGCTGCTGGAGATCCCGCTGAACGGCACCCTGCCGGTCAAGACGCGGGTCCTGGCCGGCGGCCGTCCCGTCGTGCGCATCGACCGGGGCGGCGGCACGCCCGGCGGCCCCGAGGACACGATGCCGCTCGACGCGGTGCGGGACGCGCTTGCCGAGGCGCACGCCGTGCTGGTCGCCGACTACGGGCGGGGCACCGCCGACGCGCTGCGCCCGCACCTGCACTACGCGGCCCGTCACACGCCGCTGGTGTGGGACCCGCACCCCAGGGGCGACGCGCCGGTGCCCGGAGCGCGCGTCGTCACCCCCAACGCGGCCGAGGCGCGGGCACTGTGCCCCGGCGACGGCGGAACCTCGCTGGGCGCCTACGCCGAGCGCGGCGCACGGCTCGCGGAGCGCTGGCGGGCGGCGGGCGTCGCGGTCACGCTGGGCGAGCGCGGGGTCCTGCTCGCCCGGTCCGGCACCGGTACGCCCAGGCTCGTGCCGGCGCCGTACCAGGCCACCGGTGACCCGCGCGGCGCGGGCAACCCGGACCTGTGGCACACGCGGGCCCCGGCCCGCCCGGCCGACGTGCCCGGCACCGACGCGTTCGACCTGGCCGAGCGCGTACGGGCGCGCGGCGGCACGGTCGTCGCCACCGGCGGCTGCTTCGACCTCGTGCACGCCGGTCACGTCGGCCTGCTGGAGAGCGCCCGGCGCATCGGCGACTGCCTCATCGTCTGCCTGAACTCCGACGCGTCCGTCACCCGCCGCAAGGGCCCCGGACGCCCGCTGAACCCGGCCGCCGACCGGGCCCGTGTGCTGGCCGCCCTCGGCAGCGTCGACGCGGTCGCCGTCTTCGACGAGGACACCCCGGAGGAGCTGCTCACCCGGCTGCGGCCCGACGTGTGGGTCAAGGGCGGCGACTACTCCGTCCAGGACCTGCCCGAGGCAGGCGTCCTGCGCGACTGGGGCGGTCAGGCGGTGGTCCTGCCGTACCTCGACGGCCGCTCCACGACCCTCCTGACCCGCCGCGCGGCCAAGGCGGCGGCGGGAGCCCTGCGCACCACGGGGTCGTGACGCCGCGGGCGTCGGCACGGAGGGCGGGGCAGCGGCGCGCCGTCCGGGGCCGCCCTGGTCGGCGCGCGACCGGCGGCATCGCTGATCCGGCGGGCCGCAAGTTCGGTCCCGGTCGGCCGACCACACGGGTGGGACCCGCGTCTGCCCTGGTCTGCGGGCCGGGGCGCGGCGGTCGGCACCGGGGCCCGGGGTCGGAGAGCTACCGACAGTTACGGCGCGGACCCCACCCCCCACCTCGCACCCCCCGCCTTCACCGCAAGGCCCGGTCCGCACAGTGGCGTCGTCGCCCGGAGGGCGGCCGCGTGGCGGGCGTCGCACGGCTGGCGCCACGTCGCCGACCAGGCCCGGGAGCAGCACGGCCCGGGAGCAGTACGGCCCTGGAGCGGTACGGCCCGGGAAGGGGACGGGCCGGGAAGGGGACGGCCCGGGAGCGGCACGACCCGGAAAGGTACCGCCGAGGAAGGGGACGGCCCAGGAAGGGGACGCCCCGGGAAGGGGACGGCCCAGGAAGGCACGGCCCGGGAACGGTAAGGCCCCGCCCCGTCAGGCGGCCGTGCCCAGCGCCGCCCGGCCCGGCACGTCGCCCTCCTCCGCGCGGAGCACGACCGGCGCGGCCGTCCGGCCTTCACGCAGCACGTACCCCGCGCCGATCGAGCCGGCGATGATCAGCCCGCCCGCGACGAGCGCGCCCCGCGCACCGGCCAGCTCCATCAGCAGGCCGAGCGCGGGCGGCCCGCCCAGGCCCCAGACCGTGCCGATGCTGCCCCACACGCCGAGGACGCGGCCCCGCAGGCGGGCCGGGGGATCGGTCTGCAGGACGGCCGTACCGGCGGTGTCCGACACGGACTCCACCACGGCCATCGGTACGACGAGCGCCAGCAGCACGGCCAGCGACGGAGACAGCCCCGCCACCACCTGGAGCAGTCCCCCCGCCGCCGCGAGGGCGCCCACGAGCTTCACCGAGGGTCGCCTCAGCCGCGCCCCGAGGACGGCGCCGAGAATGCCGCCGACGGCGAGCACCGTGGACACCGTCCCGAACGCCCCGGCGCCGCCGGCCAGCGGACCGGTGACGAGCACGGCCAGGGTCAGCGTGTAGTTGCGGCCGAAGACCGCGCTGACCCCGGTGACCCCGGCGAGCGCGAGCAGCCGGGGCCGCGTCACGAAGAACGCCAGCCCTTCCCGGACGGTCATGCCGGGTTCTGCGCTCCGCCGCTGCGCCGGCAGGGAGACCTTCGGGGCCGCGCCGGGGGCGGGCCGGAGGAAGGGGACGACCGCGGCCACGAACAGGAACGACAGCCCGTTCGCGAAGTAGGCGGCGGCCGTGCCGAGGAACCCGACCGTCACGCCCGCCATGGCGGCGCCCACGAGCCGTCCCGCCTGGTGCACCAGGGCGCCGACGCCGATGGCCGAGGGGACGTCCTCCACCGGGACGAGGTCGTTGCCCAGCAGGGCGCAGGCCGGGCCGTCCACCGTGGCGACGACGCCGGTCACGGCGGCCAGCACCATCAGCGTGGTCATGTCCAGCCGGTCCAGCGCCACCAGGACGGCCGTCACGAACGCGACGGCGCCGAGGAGGGCCTGGCTGACGGCCGCCGTCAGCTTCCGGGGCCAGCGGTCCACGGCGGCGCCGCCCAGCAGGCTCATCAGCAGCGCGGGAGCGGCCTGCACGGACATCGACAGGCCGGTCGCGGCGGCGGACCCGGTGATCTGCAGGACCAGCAGGTTCTGCACCGTGAGCTGCATCCACGTACCGGCGTTCGACACGAAGTTCGCGACGGACCACCAGCGCATGCTGCGGTGCCTCAGGGACCGCCACGGAGAGTGGGACGGCCGCCGGGCGGGCGCGGACGCGGGCACCGGCGTGGGTGCGGGCAGGGCGGGGGAGGGGGATGAAGTCACAGTGCGCTACTCGAAGACGAGTCGGAGGACTCAGCGGAGGGCACGACGGGAGCGGGGAACACCGGCTGCGCTGCGCGGTGGCTCCGTGTCGTGGGCCGGGAGGCGCCGACCATCGTGGCAGAAGGGACCGGCGAGTCGTCGCCGACGGTCTTCGCCCGGACGCCGCGCCCGGCCAAAGCCCGCCTCCAGGACGGGATTTGCCGGCCGAGTGTGGTTGATCACAGGTCTCGGCCGCCGGATCGGAGGTGGCGCGGCGCACGTGACCGCGCCCACCGACGACCAAGGCCGGGCACCCGGGCCGCTCCCGCACCGGCGGACCCGGCGCACATCGCCCCGGGAGCACCTCCCGCACCGAGTGGCCGTCGGAGCATGAACGCGACTCGCCGGGGCACTCGTCGGCCCGTCGTCCGCGGTTGCGGCCGAGGAGGAAGGGCGTGCTCATGATGCCTACGACGACCTTCACCGGCACAGGATCGGCACCGGCACCCAGGACGGCCCCGTGGCGGCGGGCCCTGGTGACCGGCGGGGCGGGCTTCCTCGGCTCGCATCTGTGCGGGCGCCTGCTCGATTCAGGTGTCGAAGTCGACTGTCTCGACAACCTCCGCACCGGCCGGCCCGGCAACGTCCGGCACCTGGCCGGACGCGAGTCCTTCCGGTTCCTCGAAGGCGACGTCGCCGATCCCGGCTGCCCCGCCGACCTGCCGGGTCCGTACGACCTCGTCCTGCACCTGGCCGGCCCCGCCTCACCGCGGGACGAGGAGACCCACCTGCTGGAGACGCTGGACACGCGCAGCCTCGGCACCCGCAACGCGCTGGCCGTCGCCGACCGCGACGGCGCGCGGTTCCTGCTCGCCTCCTCGCCCGAGGACGACACCCGACCGGACCGCGACGGCCACCCGCACGCCCTCGATCCGCTCGCCCCCCGCAGCGCCTGCGCCGAGTCCCGCCGCTTCTCCGAGGCCCTGGTCGCCGCACACGCCGCGCGCGGCAGCGACGCCGGGATCGTTCGGCTGTTCCACGCCTACGGGCCCCGGATGCGCCCGGACGACGGCCTGGCGATCCCCGTCTTCGTCGAGCGGGCCCTGGCCGGGGAGCCGGTGACGGTCCCCGGAAACGGTCGTCAGGTTCTCTCCCTCTGCTACGTCGACGACATGGTGGACGGCGTCCTGCTGGTCGCCGCGGGCCGCTCGGTGCGGCCGGTGGACCTCGGCGGGGACGAACAGGTCACGGTCGCCGACGTCGCCCGCAGGGTCGTCGAACTGACCGGGTCCGGCTCGCCGCTGGCCTTCGCCGACGGGCCGGCCGCCGACCCCGCGACCGGTCCGGAGCACTCGTCCGGCACCGGTCCGCGACCCGCGACCGGCTTCGCCCGAGAGCTGTTCGGCTGGGTGCCCAAGGTGGGCTGGGAAGAGGGCCTCGCGCGCACCGTCGCCGCCTTCACGCCCCGGCCGGAGCAGGCACCGTCGGAGCGCGTTGCGGTCACGGTCACGGGCAGCGCAGGGGAGTGGTCCGCGTGAAGGCCCTGGTGGTCCCCGACGCCGGCTTCGACGGCACCCTCCTCGCGGGCCCGGCCGTGCGCGCCGTGTCCACGGGCGCCGACCACGTGACCCTGCTGTGCGACCCCGTCGGTGCCGCCGCGGCAGAGCTGCTGCCCCACGTCGACGCCGTCGTCGTACGCCGGGACGACGCGCCCGCGGTGGCGGACCCGGACGGCACGGCCGCCGAGGACGCCCTCGTGGACCGTCTGCGCGACGAGGCCTACGACGTGGCGCTCGTCCTCACGGGGCACGACGAAGGGCCGTTGCCGCTCGCCCGGCTGCTGCGCCGCGCCGACGTCGCGCGCATCGGCGCGGCGGGCACCGGCGGGCCCGACGGACCGCTCGACGTCCGGCACCGGCGGCTGCCCGGCCGGCACGAGGCGGAGGTGGCCCTCGACCTGGCCGCCGTGATGGGCTTCGCCCCGCGCACCGGCGACGACGGACGCCTGCGCGTGCTGCCCGCGCCCGACACCGCGACGCTGACCGGCAACGGCCCGTACGTCGTCGTGCACCCCGGTAGCGCGGCGGGCCCGCAGGACGTCGAGCGCTGCGCGGAGGCGGTCGACCTGCTCGCCGACGCCGGACACCGCGTCGTCGTGACCGACGGTCCGGGCGAGCCGGGCCCGACCCGTCGGGTCGGCGGCGCCACGGCCGTCGACCTCGGCGGCCGGACGAACACCCGGACCCTGGCCGGGGTGTTCAGGGCGGCGGACGTCCTCGTCACCGGCGCCACCGGCCCGGCGCAGCTGGCCGCCGGGGTCGGCACACCCGTCCTCGCCCTGTCGTCGCCGGCCGAGCACCGGGTGCCGTACCGGGTCCCCGCGCTCCTCCTGGACGGGGGCACCGCCCAGGACGTGGTGCGGGGCGTGCAGAAGCTGATGAAGGCGCACGCGTGACGCGTAGTCATGCCGAGGTGGTCACGCCTGGGTAGTCACGCACGAGGGCCCGTCGCCGACGGCGACGGGCCCTCGTGCGAGGTGCGCTCCGGTCAGTGCTTGCCGCGTCCGGACAGCGCGTCCCTGATGCGGTCGACCAGTCCGGCGCCCGGCGCCAGCAGCTTGTTGGCCGGCGGCTTGTCGGGGGCGGACGGGTGCGGCCGGGTCGGGGCGGTCTTCTTCGCCTGCCGGATCTTGTCGCCCAGCTCGTCGAGCTTCTCCGGCGGGCAGGCCGCGCGCAGGCTGGGGAAGAGGTTCTCCTCCTCGTCGGCCACGTGCTCGCGGATCTCGGTCATCAGCTGCCCCATGAGCCGGTCGAACTCGGCGTCCGCCGGGTCGCAGCCCTCCAGGTCCTTCATGATGCGCTCGGCCGTGGCGTGGTCCTCGAGTTCCCTGTCGGCCATGGCGTCGCCGTTCGGCACGTGTTCGCGCACCGCCGGATACAGGTAGGCCTCCTCGGCCACCGAGTGCCGGATCAGTTCCATCGTGACCTGATCGGCGTAGACCTTGCGGTCCTTGTGCCCGGCCGGCAGTGCTTCGATCTTGCCGAAGAGTTCCTCGACCTCGCGGTGGTCCGTCACCAGTTCGTCGATGACGTTTCCTCCGTGTCCCACGTCCTTCACCTCCATCGGGTCGTGGCGGCTCCGGGGGCGGACCCACCGGGGCTCGGGTCCCCAGCCTGCCGGGGACCTAACGCGGCGGGGTTCAGACCGGCAGCTTCGCCCGGACGCGGCCGACGGCCCCGGCCGGGCCCGCGCCGGCCATCAGGGAACGGCGCACCAGCTTCGCGTCGCGCCGCAGGTCGTGCGTGGCGTGCCGGCCCCGCCACAGCAGCGAGGGGTCGCCCGCGGTGTCGTCGGCCGCGATCAGCAGACCGCCCAGCATGGACAGGTTCTTCAGGAAGTGGATGCGCTGCTGGGCTCGTTCGCCGGGGTCGTCCGCCTCCCAGAAGCGGTGTGCCGCCAGGGTGGTGGGCACCAGCGTGGCCGCGATGGCCAGCGCGGCGATCCGGGGCATCCTGCCCGTCGCCAGCATCAGTCCCGCGCCGAGCTGCACGGCGCCGTTGAGCCGGACGAGGTCCTCGGTGCGGTCGGGCAGGGACGGAATGCGGTCGGTGACCGGTTGGGCGACGGGTTCGGCGGCGGGGGCGACCTCCTCGGGGTTGCGCACGGAATGCATGCCGCCGGCGAGGAACATCGAGGCCAGCATGGGCCGGCCGAGGACGCGCAACACACTCATGGCCATCTCCAGGGTGTGGGTGGGTGTCGGTGAGTACGGCGCACGCCGGGTTCCCCGTCCGGGCGCGCCCTCACGCCGTGCCCGGTGTTGCGGCTGCCCGACCCGGGTGTGAGTGTGAAAGGGACGCTTCGGCGGCCGGTTCCTCGCGCTTCTGCGCGCTGCGGACCGGCCGCCTCTTTCCCCTGGCGGTCCTTTCCACGGCGGAGGCGACGTGCACGACGAGCTCCCTGCTGCGGTCCAGCAGCCGGACACCCACCGCGACCGGATCAGGCAGCTGGAGAACAAGGTCGCCCAGCTGGAACAGGCCGTCGACTCCCACGCGGTGATCGACCAGGCGATCGGTGTGCTGGTGGCCGTGGGCCGGATGACTCCGGCCGAGGCGTGGGACGTGCTCCGGGAGACGTCGATGTGCACCAACATCAAGGTGCGGCACGTGGCCGACCTGGTGGTCACCTGGGGCGAGAGCGGCAGGCTCGCCGCGGACATCCGGGAGCAGCTGTCCATGAGGCTGGGGCATCGGCCCACGGCCTAGGAGGCGTTGGGGCTTCGCCGGTCCGGTCCAGGCCTCAACTGTCCCGCTTTCCAGTTTCGTCGGCCTTGAGATGTTGAAGAAGTGAACCATATGGCCTGTGGGGCGTTTTGCATCTTTTGTGGTGATGCGCTCAACTGGAAGTGGAAGGTACCGGATTCACCCGAGAGGGAGATGGTCGAATGACTCCGGAAGAAATCATCGAAGAGGTCACCGGCATCGAGAGCGCCGACATCGACGCGGCACTCGACCCTGCCGAGCCCGACGGGGTCTACCGCGACAGCCGCCGGTGCGCGGCACTCGCGCTGGCCTCCGGGACGACCAAGCTGCTGCTGTCGCCGCCGACCCCCCGCCCGAAGAAGGGCTGACCGGATCGACGGGAGTAGTCGAATGGAGCAGTCTGGCACTTCCGCCCTGTTGCAGGGCGCGGTGCAGGACCTCGCCTCCGACGTGGTCTCCGCTCTTCGGAGCGGAGACCACGCGCGAGTGTCCGGCACGACGACGAACGGTGACGCGGGAGGCCTCGGCCTCGCCGCCCTGCGGGTCCTGGGCGCCGACGCGCTTCTCCCCGAGGTGCTGCTGCGCCGACCGCCCGACCCGCGACTGGTGACCGCCTTCCGCACGGCCGTCGAGGCCTTCCCGCCCGCCGCCGACGCGGCACCCACCGTCGTCTGGAGCCACTGGGCGATGGCCCGCACGCTCCGACGGCTGGGCGACCCCGTCGCCGGCGACGCGGAACCCGACGCCTCCTGGCTCGACGGGTGCACCTGGCAGAACCTCACGCACCAGCTCGCGGTACTGGCCCCCCTCGCCCTGCCCGGCGAGGACAGCGCGGTGGCCCGCGCCGCCCGCGCCCGACCGGTCGACGTGGCCCGCGGCTTCGTACGCGCGGTGCGCCGACGGGACTGGCGCCAGGCCGCCGGGGCGGGCCGCTGGCTCACGCTGCTGACCGGCGTGCCCGACACGCTGGGGCTCGACACCGGGCTGGACTTCGTGGAGCTGATGGGCGGCGAGGACCCACGGATCGCCCTCCAGGTGCGGGCGGCACAGCTCATGCGCACCGAGGTACTCGTGTGACGGCGGCGGGCACCGGGCCGGCCGGCCGGGTCGGCGGCCTCGCGAAGGCCGAGCGGGCCGCGGACCCCGAACAGGTCGGACAGCTGGCACGGACCGCGCTGGCCTGGGTCGACGCGCACCGCGAGGACTTCGCGCTCGGCGACGACGCCCTGGCCCGCGACGGCCGCGTGAACAGCAGCTGGAAGCCGCTCGGAGAACTGGCCCGGGTCTGCGGCAGCATCCGCGCGAACACCGCGCCCACGGACCCGCTGCACACCCGCGCCGGCGACCTGCTGGAGTTCGCCTGGGCCCAGACCGGCCACGGCGAGCTGTTCCTCCGGCTGCAACGACTGGAGCCGTTCGCGACGTACCCGCTGGAGGTGTACGCGGCCTTCGCCGCCGCCGGCCTGCGCCACCCCGGTTACGAGACCGACGTCGCCCGCGTCGCCCGCACCCGCGGCTGGCGGCTCACGGAACAGGACCCGACCCGCCACCTCGGCGTGCTCAGCGCCGAGCGGAGCACCGGCATGAGCCGTCCCGGCCGCGCGGAACCGGCCCTGCGGCGGACCTGGCTCGGCGGCCTGCCGGAACCGTGGACCTTCGAGCGCGACGCCGGATACGCCCTCACGCACGTGGTCTTCCACCTCACCGACTGGGGCCGCGCCCCCGACGGCGTACCCCCGGACCTCGCCGCCTACCTGGCCCACTGGCTGCCGCCCTGGCTCGACACCTGCCTGGAGGCCGGGATGTGGGACCTGAGCTGCGAGCTCCTGGCCGTCGCGGCGAGCCTGCCACGGCCACCGGAGTCCGCCGTGCCGAACGACTCGTGGACCCGGCTCGCGGCCGCGCAGAGCGCCTCGGGCGCCATCCCGGAAGAGGGCCCCGGCGATCCGGCGCAGGCCGCCCGCGACGACGCAACGGACCCCGGACAGGACTTCTACCGCTGCTACCACTCCACCCTGATGGCCGCGTTCGCCGCCACCCTCACCATCGGACAAGGAGCGCCGGCATGACCGACACGCGCCTGATGCACACCGTCGGAGTGCGCGCCCTCGAATGGCTCTGGGCGCACCGCGACGGTTTCCGGCTGGAACCCGACGTCGACCCCGAGGTGGGGTTCCTCGAACGCTTCAAACCGATCGGCGAACTGGCCCTGATCTGCAGGGTGCTGTTCCGCGAGGGCGTCGCGGGCTCGAAGCAGGCCCAGCTGGCCGGCCAACTCCTCGACCACGTCTGGCGGGAGACCCTGGACGGCGGCGCGATGCTGGTGCGCGGCCAGCGGACAGAGCCCATCTCACCCATCCCGTTCGAGGTGTACCTGCCGTTCCGGGAACTCGGCTACAGCCGGCCCGACCTGGAACGGGCCGTCGTCCTCAACCATCGGCTCGACAGCTGGGTGGCGTTCGAGACCACGCCCACCCGCCGCCTGGGCCTGTCCGCCTTCCAGCGCCGCTTCGGCCTGCGTCCCCGCCCCCCGGAGAGCGACGCGGTCGGCGCCACCTGGCTGGCCCGCACCCCCGAACCGTGGACCGTCGAGGGCCACATCGCCTACGACATCACCCACGCCGTCTTCCACCTCACCGACTGGGGCGAGAAACCGCAGGGCCTGCCGCCCCACGTCGCCGACTACCTGGCCACCTGGCTGCCCGTGTGGATCGACGACTGGCTGGACCTGCGGCGCTGGGACCTGCTCGGCGAACTGCTCATCGTCGACGCCTGCCTGCCCCGCCCCACCCTCGACGAACGCGCCTGGGAGGGCTTCGCCGCCGCCCAGCAGCCCGACGGCGCGATGCCCGCGGTGCGCACCATGCCCGAGGGTGCCCCCGACGAGGTGTTCGACATCGTCTACCACCCCACGCTGGTCGCCGCGTTCGCGTCCTTCCTGGCCACCTCCCGTGCCCTGACCGCGCTGGCGCACACCGCGTCATGACCGCCCCGGCGACACCCTGGCCCGGCGCTCCGCCTGACACCGGTACCGAGACGGCACCGCCCCGCGCCGGCCACGACGCCGCGGGACTGCGGGACCGGCTCGAAGCGGCCGTCGACGCCGCCGACGCCCCCGACGCCGTCTTCGCCGCGTCCCGGGGCGGCCACCGCGTGGTGTGCGCGGGCGGCACGGCGCCGCCCGGGCCGGTGCCCCGGCAGGACCTGCGCTACGAGATCGGCTCCGCCACCAAGGCGTTCACCGGACTGCTGCTGGCCGCCCTCATCGACAGCGGCCCGCTGACCGGCCGGGAGCCCGCCGCCGCGTACCTCGGTCCCGGACGCGGACGGGCGGCGCCCGACGCGGTGACGCTCGGGCACCTGATCACCCACACGTCCGGACTGCCGTGTCTGCCGGCCGGGTTCTACGCCCGCGCCCTGCCCGGCTGGCGCACCAACCCGTACGCCCGCTACCCGGCCCCCCGCGTGATCGACGCCTTCCTGCGGTACCGCCCCCGGCACCGGCCCGGCACCCGGTGGCGCTACTCCAACTTCGGCGTCGCCGTGCTCGGCCACGCGCTGGCCGCCGCCACCGGCACGCCCTGGGAGGACCTCCTGACCGACCGCGTCCTGCGCCCGCTCGGCCTGGACGGGACCGCTCTGAACGCCACCGGTGCGCACACCGACGCCGTCGGCCACACCAAGGACGGCGAACGCCCCGTACCCGCCTTCGACGCCGGGGGATTCCAGGCGGCCGGCGCCGTGCGGGCCACCCCGCACGATCTGCTCACCTTCCTCGAAGCCCACGCCGACCCCGGGGGATCGGTTCTCGCCGGGGCGTTGCGTGCCGTGCGCCGGCCCGTGCTGCGGCGCGGGCTCGGGCACCGGCACGTGCACACCGTCAGCTGGTTCCGGCACCCGGCCGACGGCGGGCCCATGTACTTCCACAGCGGGGCCACCCTCGGCCAGCAGGCCTTCATCGGCTTCCGGCCGGACACCGGCACGGCTCTGGCCGCCGTGTGCACCCGCCGCTTCCGGCCGAACGACCCGTTCACCGCCGCCGCGTACGCGTTCCTCTCCGAGCAGTAGCGCGACCGCACAGCGAGGCGGCGGGCACGGCCGTACCCCGGGCCCGCCGCCCCGCTGTGCCGCGGTAGGGGTCAGGCGCGCTGCCAGAGCGCCGGCGTGCCCGCGGGCTGCCACGCGTCCTGCGACTGGTGGCTCTGCAGGCACTGGTAGCGCACCCCGTTGTGGGTGACCGTGGCCCCGGCCTCGTACACCCGGCCCGCGGCCCAGGCCCGCGCCACCGCCTGGTCCTGCGGAGCCGGGGTCACCGAATGCCCGGTCCCGGTCTTCAGGGTCAGCCCGAACTTTTCCAGCAGCGGGTTGACCGGCTGGTAGAACGTGGTCCCGCCGGACTTGCAGTCGCCCGTGCCGCCGGAGGTGACGCCCTGCGCCTGGGCGCCCGCGACGAACGGGCCGCCGGAGTCGCCCGGTTCGGCGCACACCGTCGTCTGCGTCAGACCGTCGACCGTCCCCTCGGAGTAGCTCACGCTCGTGTCGTGCTGCTCGACCGTGCCGCAGTGCCAGCCGGTCGTCGACCCGGACCGGCACACCGATGCCCCCACCAGCGCCTGCACCGAACCGGTGACCTGCACCTTCTTGTCGCCCTCGGCCTTCACGTCGGCGGTCGCGGTCCAGGCGTCGTTGACGCTCACCCAGGCCATGTCCCGGCCGGGGAACGTGGAGGCCTCGAAGGCGCCCTGGTCCGCCTTGTTGAAGCCGGTCGTCTTGGCGCCGGGCTTCCCGCAGTGCCCCGCCGTGGCGAAGCCCTGCTGCTGGCCCTTGGTCACCGAGAAGCCGATCGAGCAGCGGGCGGAGCCGTCGATGTAGTACGCGTCACCGCCGGTGATGTTCTCCAGCAGCCGCGGCCGGTTCTCCGACACCCGGACGGTCACGCTCGCGCTCTGGAGCCCGGCGGCCTTGACGAAGGAGGCCGCGGCCGACTCGGTGGTGGCCGCCACCGCGACCCGGTTGGCCGGCACGTCCACGTACCACAGCGGCGTCTCACGGGTGTTGCCCCGCGCCGCCGCTGCGTCGAGCTTCTCCTTCGCGGCCCGCAGGGAGGCCAGCGAGTTCTTGACGACGGCGGCCCGCGCGCCCTGGGCCTCGATGGTGGCCACGTCGTCGGCGCCGGTCGTCGCGACGGTGAGCCGCTCGGACGTCACCCCGCTCACCCACGCCCCGGCGAACCGCTCGCCCAGCGCGTTGCGCAGCCGTCCCGCGCGCGTCCCGGCCTCCGCCTCGTTGACGAGCCGCCGCGTCGCCTGAGCGGGCGTCAGCCTCAGATCGCGCTGCAGCGCGCGCAGCATCTCGGCCGACGGCTTGTCCGCGCCCAGCGTCTGCGCGGCGCCCGGCAGCGGGCCCGGCAGGGGCGGCGGAGGCTCGGCCGCGACGGCCGCGGCCGACTGGGTGAGGAGCAGCGCGCCGATTGCGGTCAGGGCGGCGCGACGGCCGGTCGCGGGATGTCTGTGGACCATTCGACTGTCTCCTTCGCTGGGAACAAAGTGAGGGCGATGCAGGACTCGGCACCTGCGCGGCGGACACGGCCTAGACCTAGCCGTGCCGGTCCGCGCGGATGCGGCCGGTGCCCGGCATTCGCGCTTTGGTGCCGCAAAGGGACCGCCAGGTGCAGTACGCCCGCCGCGGCGTCACACGCGCTGCAGTCCGGGGGAGCCCGCCTCGGTGACGAAGGACGCGGCCGTGGTGACGGGAGCGCCCGGCTTGGTCACGGCGGACACGGTCCGGTAGTCGGCCCGCGCCTCGCGCCGGTCGAACTCGACACAGACGTAGCCGCGCCTGCCGTCGTAGAACTTCATGTGGGGGTTGGCCGCCATGTAGGTGTCCCAGTTGGAGGGCCGCTCGGCGCCGTTGCCGCCACTGGTGACGGAGGTGCACGTCAGCTCCGTGCCCAGCGTGGCCGAACCCGGGTCGTCGAAGTCGGCCTTGATGTCGAAGGCGTAGGCGACGTGCACGTCTCCGGTGAGGACCATCCAGTTGGCGAGGCCGGCCGCCTTCGCACCCGCGACGATCCGGGCGCGCGAGGCGCGGTAGCCGTCCCAGGCGTCCATGGACAGCCGGGCGTCCGCGCCCAGTTCGAGCTTGCGCTGGGAGAAGCACACCTGTTGCGGCATCACGTGCCACAGCGCGTCCGAGGACCGCCAGCCGTCCAGCAGCCAGCGCTCCTGCGCGTCACCGGTGAGGGTGCGCGCCGGGTCGTCGGACTCGGGGCCCGGAGCGTGCGGCCGGTCGCCGTAGGCCTGGTCGGAGCGGTACTGCCGGGTGTCCAGGACGTCGAACTGGGCGAGGTCTCCCCAGCGCAGCCGCCGGTACAGCTGCGCGTCGGGACCCTTCGGGAGCTGGGCGGCGCGCAGCGGCTGGTTCTCCCAGTACGCGCGGTAGGCCGCGGCGCGCCGTGCGAGGAACTGCTCGGGCGGGCCGCCCCGTTCGTCGATGGCACCGGCGTAGTTGTTCTCGGTCTCGTGGTCGTCCCAGGCGACGACGAAGGGATGGGCGGCGTGCGCCGCCTGCAGATCCGCGTCGGACTTGAACAGGGCGTACCGCAGCCGGTAGTCGGTGAGGGTGACGGTCTCCCGGTTGAACACGTCGGGCAGTCTGACGTCGGTGTAGCGGCGGGCACCGCCCGCCTGGTCCACCGGGTACTCGTACAGGTAGTCGCCGAGGTGGAAGACCAGGTCGACGTCCTCCCGCGCGAGGTGCCGGTGCGCGGTGTAGTAGCCGTCGTGGTAGGCCTGGCAGGCGACGGAGGCGAGCCGCATCGACGTCGTGTACGCGCCCGCCTCCGGCGCGGTGCGGGTCCGGCCGACCGGACTGATCCAGGCGCCGACCCGGAAGCGGTAGTAGTAGTGGCTGTCCGGGGTCAGGCCGCCGACGTCGACGCGGACGCTGTGGCCGTACTCGGGATGGGCGTTGGCCACGCCCTCGCGCACGACGAGCGCGAACCACTCGTCCATCGACACTTCCCACTGCACGGCGACGCGCTGTCCGCCCAGTCCGCCGTCGGCCTCGAACGGGGCGGGCGCGAGCCGCGTCCACAGCAGCACCGAGTCGGGCAGCGGATCACCGGAGGCCACACCGAGCGTGAACGGGTCGTCGGTGATGCGGGCGGCGTCGAGTTCGGGCGCGGCGGTCGCGCCCCGGGCCGGCAGGTTCGTACCGAAGGCGAGGGCCGCCGCCGCGGCGGTGACGGTGAGGAAACGACGGCGGGCGAGATGCGGCGCCGCGGCGCGCAGCACCTCGTCGTGGGAGGAGAGCGCGGGCTCGGACAGCGTTCTGTGACGGCCCGTGGGCGCCATGGAGGGTCCTCTCGTACGGTGCGCGGGCTGACGGACGAGCAGCCCGCCGGACGCAGACCTGGATGCTAAGCAGACAAAATGCGTAACCCGGGTGAGGCGTGCGGGGTGATCAGGGGCGATCACACGAGAGGACCACGGCGGTATGAGGGGTGTGTGACGAGGCTCCTGGTGCCGCAGTGATATGTGAGGTTCGCGGTGTTTTGTCCGGGTACCCGAGCGGCCCGCAAACGGAGGGGACGGAGGAACCGACGATGTCTCCCCTGGCAGCACCCTTTGTGACGGACCCCGGCGCGGACCGCCGGGAACCCGTGCGCAGCACTCGCCCGCGCCGCGACAGCGGCCCCGACCAGGAACCCGACCTGCTGGGCTGGTATCTGCGGCAGATCGCGGCCACCCCGCTGCTCACCGGGCCGGAGGAAGTACGCCTGGGCCGCCGCATCGAGGCCGGCGCGCGCGCCGCGGAGGAACTGCGGCGCGCCGACGGCGGAACACGCGAACCGGCCCCGGGACGGCGCCGCGAACTGGAGGAGACCGTACGCGACGGC
The DNA here is from genome assembly GCF_029813775.1 of Streptomyces sp. DH24. Taxonomy (GTDB): domain Bacteria; phylum Actinomycetota; class Actinomycetes; order Streptomycetales; family Streptomycetaceae; genus Streptomyces. Next base: position 43,946 of record NZ_JARVKW010000037.1, read on the forward strand.
CGGCAGGCCCGGGACCACATGGTGCGCGCCAACCTCCGCCTGGTGGTGGCGATGGCCAGGCGTCACGCCCACCGCGGGCTGCCCCTGCTGGACGTCATACAGGAGGGCAACCTCGGACTCATACGGGCCGTCGAGAAGTTCGACCACACCAACGGCTACAAGTTCTCGACGTACGCCACCTGGTGGATCCGGCAGTCCATCGAACGGGGCCTCGCGGCACACGCCCGCACCGTCCGGCTGCCACTGCACGTACTGGAGCAACTGCACAGACTCGCCCGCGTCGAACGGCGCCTCCAGCTCAGCCTCGGCCGCGAGCCCACCGCCGAGGAGGTCGCCAGGGACGGCGGCATCGACCTGGACAAGGTGTTCTGGCTGCGCCGCGTGGGACGGCAGGCGGTCAGTCTCGACACGCCCGTCGACGAGACCGGCGAGACCGTGGTGGGCGACCTCATCCCCGACACCGACGTCCTGCAGGCCCCCGACCTCGCCGAACAGCGGGCGCTCGCCGAGGAGTTGAGGGAGGCCGTCGGCACGCTCGAACCCCGCGAGGCCCGCATCCTCAGCCTGCGCTACGGGCTTCACGACGGCCGGGCCCGCACCCTGGAGCAGGTGGCCCAGCACGTGGGCCTGACCCGCGAGCGCGTCCGTCAGCTGGAGAAGCAGTCACTGATCCGGCTGCGGGAACGCGAGACCGGCGCGCGGCTGATGGCCTGGGCGAGCTGACGCCCCGCAGGACGACCACATGACGAAGGCCCCGCCGACCCGGCGGGGCCTTCGCCCGACTCCTCAACGCCTCAGCCGGTCAACGCCTCAGCCGGCAGCGGCGCCCAGCGCCGAACGCTCCCGGGCCGGCAGGTGGTAGACGTGGAACGCCCGCCCGATCACGGGCTGGGCCACGTTGCGCACCCGCACCCCGCCGCTCGTCATGCCGTGCTCGGTGCCCGCGTGCGCGTGCCCGTGCACCGCGAGATCGGCGCCCGCCGTGTCGATCGCCTCGGCCAGCAGATAGCTGCCGAGGAACGGATAGATCTCCAGCGGCTCGCCCGCCAGCGTCTCCGGCACGGGGGAGAAGTGCGTGAGGGCGACCCGCACGTCGCACCCCTCCTCGTCCAGCGCCTCCAGCGACGTCCGCAGACCGTCCGCGCAGTCCCGCGAGTGCTGCACGAACTCCTTCATCACGCGCTCGCCGAACTCGCCCGCGCAGCGCCCGGCGAAACCGCCGCCGAACCCCTTCGTGCCGGCCACGCCGATCCGGGTCCGCCCGTCGTCCAGGACCGTGCTCTGCCCCTCGAGAACCCGTGCGCCGGCGTCCCGGAGGATGTCCGAGACCTCGTCCGGACGGTCGTCGTGATGGTCGTGGTTGCCGAGCACGGCGACGACCGGGACGGCGAGCCCGTGGATCTCCCGGGCCACCACCCGGGCCTCCTCGGGCGTGCCGTGCCGGGTGAGGTCCCCGGCCAGCAGAAGGACGTCGGCGCACTCGGGCAGCGTCTCGAACGCCGGGCGGAGGACGCCCTGGCTGTCGGGACCCATGTGGATGTCTCCGACGGCTGCGATCCGGATCATGCCAGCTCCTCCGCGTGATCGGGGGACGACGGCTCGGCGACGACGAGGTCGCAGTGCACCGGATGCCCGGACAGCGCCTGGCGGGCGACGCGCTCGATCTCGTCGCGGCAGTGCACGGACGGCACGGTGCCGCTGATCAGCACCGCGTCCCCGTGCACCTCGACCCGGACGCCCAGTTCGCCGAGCGGGCCCTGCGCGAACCGCTCGTGGAGGTGGGCGACGCGGTAGTCCAGGTTCTGGGCCGCCGGAGCGTCGGATGCCTGCTCGGGACCACGCTCGGTCATGACTGCTCCTTCCGCGGTGCGATGACGTTCAGACGTTCCAGGAGGAACAGGAAGGCGGCGGACATCGGTGCGTCGCCGCAGTCGTCGCGCACCCGCTCCCAGTCGACCCGCTCGCGCAGCGCGCGGGCGATCGGCAGGACCGCGCCGAAGTCGCAGTGGTGCTCCGAGAAGGCCGACAGCAGGCTGCGCACCAGATCCGTCGGCGACAGGACGGGCATGCGCACCGAGTCGACCGGGACCTCCTCGGCGCGGTCGAGCATCTCCGCGCTCACGGGCTGCTGGGCCAGTTCGAAGATGATGTCGATGTTCTGGCCGTAGCAGGTGGCCTTGATCAGCCAGTCCTCCGGAGGCGTGCGCACCTCGATGCCCGCCTCGGCAAGGGTGGCCGCGACCGCCTCGGCGTCCTGGGGCCGGACGCAGAAGTCGGCGTCGTGCTGCAGGCTCTTGCTCACGCCGTGCGCGTAGGCGGCGACGCTGCCGGCCAGGGCGAAGCGGTGCTCCTTCTTCTTCAGCAGGGCGCCGACCCGCTTGGCCGCCTCCAGGATGGCCTGGCTGCGGTCGGGCGGCAGCTCCCCCTCGGCCAGCGGGACCGGCGGCGGACCCTCGGGCGGCAGGCTCTCCGGCGGCGGGCCGTCGGGCACCGCAGGACTCCGCGGCGGCGGCGTGTCGTCGAGCCGCGGCTGCTGCGGGTCCGTGGCCAGACGCAGATCGGGCGTCTCCGCTCGCCGGGCGAGGATCGCCTCTTCTCCGTGCTGCGTCATGACCACTCCTCCGTTTCGTCGTGCCGACCCGGGCCGTCCCGGGCCGTACCGGAGCCCCGGGCGGCCTCCGTGCCAGCTCTGAGTACCCGGCGTACGGCCTTCGACACGGCACGGCCGCGTGGCCGGCGACCTCACTTGCGGTGCGGCGGCGCGGCGGGGGAGGGTGCGGAGCGTGTCCACCTTGCTGATCGTCCATCACACCCCGTCCCCGAACTGCCAGGCCCTCTTCGAGGCCGTCGTCTCCGGGGCGACGGCACCGGAGATCGAGGGCGTCCGTGTGGAGCGCCGCGCCGCGCTGTCCGCCACCGCCTCCGACGTCCTGGCCGCGGACGCGTACCTGCTCGGCACCCCGGCCAACCTCGGCTACATGTCAGGCGCCCTGAAGCACTTCTTCGACCAGGTCTACTACCCCTGCCTGGACCAGACCCGGGGCCGTCCCTTCGGCTTCTACGTCCACGGCGGCAACGACGTCACGGGCGCGGTGCGCGGCATCGAGTCGATCACGACGGGACTGGGCTGGCGGCGGGCCGCCGACCCGGTCACCACGACGGGCGAGCCGGACAGGGCCGACATCGAGGCGTGCTGGGAACTGGGCGCGACGCTCGCGGCCGGGCTGATGGACTGACGCGGGCGCCGACCGCCCGCGCGCCCGGCCCGACGGGCCGTTTCCTAAAGGAGATGCCTGTCTGCCTATACTGTTTAGGCACATGGGCGTACGGCCCCGTCGACCGGGAGGAACACATGGCGCGCGCCGGACTGACCACGGAACGCCTGACGCGCGCGGGGGCCGAGCTCGCCGACGAGGTGGGCTTCGACCGGGTGACCGTCTCGGAGCTCGCCCGGCGGTTCGACGTGAAGGCCGCGAGCCTGTACTCGCACGTGAAGAACTCCCAGGACCTCAGGACGAGGATCGCCCTGCTGGCCCTGGAGGAACTCGCCGACCGGGCCTCCGGCGCGCTGGCCGGGCGGGCCGGCAAGGACGCCCTGGCCGCCCTCGCCAACGTGTACCGCGACTACGCGCGCGAGCATCCCGGCCGCTACGCCGCGGCCCAGACCAGGCTCGACCCGAAGACCACGGCCGCGAGCGCCGGCGTACGGCACGCGCAGCTGACGCGCGCGCTCCTGCGCGGCTACGACCTGGCCGAGCCGGACCAGACCCACGCGGTCCGCCTCCTCGGCAGCGTCTTCCACGGATACGTCAGCCTGGAGATGGGCGGCGGATTCAGCCACAGCGCACCCGACACCCAGGAGACGTGGACGCGCATCCTGGACGCCCTCGACGCCCTGCTGCGGAACTGGCCCGCGCCGCGCTGACCGCACCGCGAGCCCGTGACGCCCCCGCACCCCTACCGACAGGCACACAGTCATGCACCACCGGCCCGGCTGGATCACCACGCCCCTCACCGCCGACCTCGTCCGCGGCGCCCTCGACCTGGAGCACACCGGGCACGGCCTGCTCCCGCACCGGCTGCCCGCCCACGCCCGCGCGCAGTGCGCCGACCCCCAGCTCGCCATGGCCGAATCCCAGCCCTCCGGCGTACGCCTGGCCTTCCGCACCCGCGCCACCGCCGTCGAACTGGACACGCTGCCCACCAAGAGGGACTACGTGGGCGCCCCGCCGCGCCCCGACGGCGTCTACGAGCTGCTCGTCGACGGCCGCCCGGCGGGCCGGGCCACCGTGACCGGCGGCAACACCCTCGCCATCGACATGACCACGGGCTCCTTCGAGTACCGGCCCGGCCCGCCGGGCACCGTGCGCTTCACGGAACTGCCCGGCCGGGCGAAGGACGTCGAGATCTGGCTGCCGCACAACGAGACCACGGAACTCGTCGCGCTGCGCACCGACGCTCCCGTCGAACCCGTACCGGCGCGGGGCCGCAAAGTGTGGCTGCACCACGGCAGTTCGATCAGCCAGGGTTCCGACGCCGCCGGCCCGACGAGCACCTGGCCCGCGCGCGCCGCGCTGCTCGGCGGCGTGGAGCTGATCAACCTCGGCCTGGGCGGCGGCGCCCTGCTCGACCCGTTCACCGCCCGCGCGATGCGGGACACGCCCGCCGACCTGATCAGCGTCAAGATCGGCATCAATCTCGTCAACCAGGACCTGATGCGGCTGCGGGCCTTCACGCCCGCCGTGCACGGCTTCCTCGACACGATCCGGGAGGGACACCCGAGCACGCCGCTGCTGGTCCTCTCGCCGGTGTACTGCGCCATCCACGAGGACACGCCCGGCCCCAGCACGCCCGACCTCGGCCACCTGGGCGACGGGCGGCTGCTGTTCCGGGCCGCGGGCGATCCGGCGGGGCGGGCGAGCGGGCAGCTGACGCTGGGCGTCATCCGCGACGAGCTGCGCCGGATCGTGGAGCAACGGGCGGCCGACGACCCGGACCTGCATTACCTCGACGGCCGCGAACTGTACGGCGAGGCCGACTTCGCCGAGCTGCCGCTGCCCGACGGGCTCCACCCGGACGCCGCGGCCCACCGCCGCATGGGCGACCGTTTCGCGGAGCTGGCCTTCACCGGCGGCGGCCCCTTCGGCGACCGGGACACGTGACGCGTGTCGCCGGGACGCCCAGGGGCCGCCGCGACGGTGGTGGGTGCTACTTGGTGAGGTGGCGCTCCAGGTCGGCGAGGACCTCGTCGGCGGCCGTCACGCCGAGGCCGAGGTACCAGGTCTCGTCCGGCACGTCGTGGGCGTGACCGGCCTTGACCGCCTTGAGGTTCTTCCACAGCGGGTTGCCCTGGGCCCTGGACTTGTCGGTGGCCTTCGGGTCGCCGTAGACGCCGGTGAAGATGCAGTCGGCGTCGGCCTGGTCGATGTTCTCGGCACTGACCTCGGCGGCGAGGTCGTCCATGTCCTGGTTCTTCGGCCGCGGGATGCCCACGTCCTTCAGGACGGTGCCGATGAACGAGGCGTTGGCGTAGAGGCGGATCTCGGGGCCGTACGTCCTCGCGGCCGGTTCCGTGCCCTGCCGGATCGGTGTCCCGCACACCGCATTGGGGGAACGATGCAGAACACCCGCACCCGCCGCACCCGGATCGCCCTGTCTGTCCTGGGCTCCGGGGCCGCACTCGCCCTGGCCGCCGTCCCGGCGACGGCCGCGGCCGGTGCCCAGTCCTTTGACACACCCCGGTTCCTGGAGCCGGCCGAACTCCCGCCGCACCCGACGTCGCCCTGGTACGCCGGCCCGGTCACCGCCGGGCAGCCGGACCCGCTCCCGGTCTGCGTGGGCGAGGCGCTGCCGTCGATCTCCGCCCACCGCGCCCACTGGACGGAGTACGACACCAACGCGCTCCAGGTGACGGTGGTCGAGCGGGACGAGCAGCGGGCCGCCGCCTTCGCGGCGCTGCTGCGCAAGAGGCTCGCCGACTGTGCCAGGACGCTGATGGAGCAGTACCCGGACATCACCGCGCAGCAGAAGTACTACGGGAAGCTGTTCGTCGAGGAGGGCGCCCACGTCTACGGCGTGCACACCGAGGCCGAGTGGGGCGCGTCCGACATCGCCCTGTTCTCGGTGGGCCGGGACGGCAGGACCGTCACGGTCGTGAAGTGGGCGCAGATGGGCACCTTCTGGCACGCCCAGGTCGCCGACTTCCGGGTCACCACCGCCACGGCCGTCAACAAGCTGTACTGACGCGTCGGGGCCGGCCGACGGCGGTCGGCCGGCCCCGAGGCGGGATCAGACCAGGTCGAACCGGTCCAGGTTCATGACCTTGTCCCACGCCGCGACGAAGTCCGTCACGAACTTCTCCTTCGCGTCGTCGCTCGCGTAGACCTCGGCGAGCGCGCGCAGTTCGGAGTTGGAGCCGAAGACCAGGTCGGCACGGCTGCCGGCCCACTTCAGCTCACCGGTGGCGGCGTCCCGGCCCTCGAAGGTGGTCTGGTCCTCGGAGGTCGACTTCCACGTCGTGCCCAGGTCGAGCAGGTTGACGAAGAAGTCGTTGGTCAGCGCGCCCGGGGTCTTGGTGAGGACACCCAGCTGCGACTGCTGGTGGTTGGCGCCGAGCACGCGCAGACCACCGACGAGGACGGTCATCTCGGGGGCGCTCAGCGTGAGCAGGTTGGCCTTGTCGAGCAGCAGGAACTCGGCCGGCAGACGGTTGCCCTTGCCGAGGTAGTTGCGGAAGCCGTCCGCGGTCGGCTCCAGCGCGGCGAAGGACTCCGCGTCGGTGTGCTCCTCGGTCGCGTCGACACGGCCCGGCGTGAAGGGGACCTCGATGTCGAAGCCGGCGTCCTTGGCGGCCTTCTCGATCGCGGCGCAGCCGCCGAGCACGATCAGGTCGGCGAGGGACACCTTCTTGGCGCCGGTGTTGTACTCCTGCTGGATGCCCTCCAGGGCGCGCAGCACGACCGCGAGCCGGTCCGGGTCGTTGACCTCCCAGTTGCGCTGCGGCTCCAGACGGATCCGGGCGCCGTTCGCGCCACCGCGCTTGTCGCTGCCGCGGAACGTCGAGGCCGACGCCCACGCGGTGCCGACCAGCTCCGAGACGCTCAGGCCCGAGTCGAGGATCTTCGCCTTCAGCGCCGCGACGTCGGCGGCGCCGATGACCTCGCCCTCCGGCTCCGGCAGCGGGTCCTGCCAGAGCAGCGTCTCCTCCGGCACCTCCGGGCCGAGGTACAGCGACTTCGGGCCCATGTCACGGTGGGTCAGCTTGTACCAGGCGCGGGCGAAGGCGTCCGCGAACTGGTCGGGGTTCTCGTAGAAGCGGCGCGAGATCTGCTCGTAGACCGGGTCGAAGCGCAGCGCCAGGTCGGTGGTGAGCATCGTCGGGAGGTGCTTCTTCGCCGGGTCGTGCGCGTCCGGGATGATCGCCTCGGCGTTCTTCGCCACCCACTGCTTGGCGCCGGCCGGGGACTCGGTCAGCTCGTACTCGAACTCGAAGAGGTTCTTGAAGAAGCCGTTGCTCCACTGCGTGGGCGTGCTGGTCCAGGTCACCTCCAGGCCGGAGGTGATGGTGTCCGCGCCCTTGCCCGTGCCGAAGGTGTTCTTCCAGCCCAGGCCCTGCTCCTCCAGGGAGGCGGCCTCGGGGTCGGCGCCGACGTTGTCCGCCGGGCCGGCGCCGTGGGTCTTGCCGAAGGTGTGACCGCCGGCGATGAGGGCGACCGTCTCCTCGTCGTTCATCGCCATGCGGCGGAACGTCTCACGGATGTCGCGGGCCGCGGCCAGCGGGTCCGGGTTGCCGTTCGGGCCCTCGGGGTTGACGTAGATGAGGCCCATCTGGACCGCGCCGAGCGGGTTCTCCAGCTCGCGGTCGCCGGAGTAGCGCTCGTCGCCGAGCCAGGTGGTCTCCGGGCCCCAGTACACGTCCTCCTCGGGCTCCCAGACGTCCGCGCGGCCACCGGCGAAGCCGAAGGTCTCGAAGCCCATGGTCTCCAGGGCGACGTTGCCCGCGAGGATCATCAGGTCGGCCCAGGAGAGGTTCTGGCCGTACTTCTTCTTCACCGGCCACAGCAGGCGGCGGGCCTTGTCGAGGTTGGCGTTGTCCGGCCAGCTGTTGAGCGGGGCGAAGCGCTGCTGACCGGCGCCCGCGCCGCCGCGGCCGTCGCTGATGCGGTAGGTGCCGGCGCTGTGCCAGGCCATCCGGACGATGAGGGGGCCGTAGTGACCGAAGTCGGCGGGCCACCAGTCCTGCGAGGTGGTCAGCACCTGCGCGATGTCCCGCTTCACGGCCGGCAGGTCCAGGGACGTGAACGCCTCGGCGTAGTCGAACTCCTCGCCGAGGGGGTTCGCGACGGCGGGGTTCTTGGCAAGGATTTTGAGGTTGAGCCGTTCCGGCCACCACTGGCGGTTTCCGCCGCCCTGGGTCGGGTGAAGTGCGCGCCCGTGCGCGACGGGGCAGCCGCCTTCGCCCTCCGTCTTCGGGTCAGTGACGATTGCCTCGTGGTTCTCGGACATGGGAATCCTTCCAAGCTGGGCGGATCATGGTGCTGAGGAACTGCGAGCGGTGGAGCAGCCGGGGCACAGGCCCCAGTAGATGACCTCGGCCTCGTCGATCGAGAAGCCGCGGTCCTCGGACGCCGTCAGGCAGGGGGCCTCGCCGGTCGCGCATTCGACGTCGGCGACGACTCCGCAGGAGCGGCACACGAGGTGGTGGTGGTTGTCGCCGACCCTGCCCTCGAACCGGGCGGGGCTGCCCGCCGGCTCGATTCGGCGTATGAGCCCGGCCGCGGTGAGCGCGTGCAGGGCCTCGTACACGGCCGGCAGCGATATGTGACCGACCCGGTCCCGTACCCCGGAGGCGATCGCCTCGACTCCGAGGTGGTCACCGTCCCGGACGGTCTCCAGCAGAGCGACACGGGCAGCCGTCACCCGCAGGCCTGCGCTGCGCAGTTCCTGGGCGGTCGTCGGGGTCCGGGGCGCTGTCATGCCGACGAACACTACCGCCATAAACACGAAAGGTTAAGGAAAACGAGAAGTTCAGGTTTTCGACGGCCGCCGGACGGTCCCCCGACGGCCGCCGGACGGTCCCCCGACGGCCGCCGGACGGCCGCGGGCCGCCGCCCGCACCGCCGTCAGCAGCACGTACGCCCCCTGGGGACGCCCACGAGAAGGCGCCCCCAGGGGGCGTGTCCCGGCCCCCGGCAGACCGGTACGTTCCGGTCGGCCGCTCACCAGTGCTTCCACCCCCGTGGGAAGCCTGGCCGTGCCGACACGGAGGCCGGGGCCCCGGACGGTCACCTGTGTGCCAGGACGCCGACGATGCCGAGAGGCGAGCCTCTCGCGCGCATGGCTGCCCACCTCCTGCCCGAACGACGCCGCGCCGCACCGGTGTTGCCCGGGCCGCGAGTGGCACGGGTCCGGCCGTCGCGCGGCGTCGTCGCGCGACGGGGACGTGCGGCAGTGCGCCAGAGGTGCCGCGCACTGCCCGTGGCCCCGATGCTCGCCGACGCGTGCCCGGCACGGAAGCTTTTCGAACCTGCTCGAAAGGCGGCCGGCACACAGGCCGGAAGGCGTCCCGGAAGTCGGCCGGATGTCGCCTTACCGGCCCGGAATCACGGACGGCGCAGGGGCGTTGGAACAGAGGGATACAGGGGGCGCGGCGTCGGCGACGACGCCGTGGACACACGGGGGGACGACCGGTGGGCGGATGCTCGGTTCACGTAGGACGGCTCGACCGCGTACCGCTGGCCGTCAGCCCGCACCCGGGAGCGACGCTGTTCTCCCTGATGTTCCAGGTGCTCACCGGCACGACACCAGGAGTGCCCGCACCCCTGCGCGCCCTCGTGCGGCAGTCCCTGCCGCCGTCGCACGCGGCCGCCATGAGCGCCGTGTTCGCCTCCGCGTGCTGGGCTCCCGACGCGCTGTCCCTGACGCGCGACCTCGACGCCGGCGGCGAGGCGGCGGTCCCGGCCGAACTGGACGCGCTGGAACCGGACGCCCTCCTCGCCGAACTGCACCGGCAGTTCGGCGACACGCCGCCCGCCCGCTGGCGCGCCGCCGCGGCCCGCCCCCGCGAGTTCCTCGACGCCTACCGCGCCGCGGTGTACGCGGTGTGGCAGAACCTGCTCCCGGTGTGGCGGACGGCGGAGCCGTACGTGCGCCGGGAGCAGGAACGGATCGGCCTGGCGGCCGTGACCGGCACCCTGGACGTGCTCGTCGGTTCCCTCGGCGGGCGTGCCCGGTACGCGGACGGCGCGTTCACCCTGCCCCACGAGTGCCCCCACCACCTCGCCGAACTGGGGCAGCGGCGCGTCGTCCTGGTGCCGCTGGCCTCCGGATACAGCGCGGACACCTACAGCGCGGAGCGCGACGACGTGCTCTGGTTCGGCTACCCCCTGCCCGGCCTGGGGCAGGTCCTGGCCGACGTGGCACCGCAGGCGACGACCGGCGCCGATCGCCTGACCACCCTCCTCGGCCGGGCCCGCGCCGGCATTCTGCGCAGCGCCCGGCGCAGGCCCTCGCTGTCGGAGACCGCGCGCCACATCGGCCTGTCGGTGAGCACGGCGTCGTACCACTGCGACCAACTCACCGAGTCCGGCCTGCTGCTGAGGCAGCGTCAGGGCCAACAGGTCCGGCTGCACCTCACCGAGCGGGGCGACGCGCTCCTCGACCTGCTGACCTGAACGACCGCGGACCGGGCGGTGTCACACCGTGAACTCCCGGACCACCACGTCCCGGAACACCGCCGCGCCGCCGATGGTGAACAGGGCGAGACCGGTGTCGATGAGATACGGGAACACCTCGCAGGAGTGCACGTACCGGCCGTCGTCCACGAACATCTCCACCGACGTCCGGTCCACCAGGATCCGCAGCCGCGCGCGGCGCGCGGCCGGGTCGAAGGGGCTCCTGCTCTCCTGCCACTTCCCGGAGGTGTCCGGGTTGGCCGCGGTCCGCCGGTTGAGGAAGGCGTAGTCCTGGTACACGCCCGCGTCGACGTGGCGGGTCCCGTCGCCCGACCGCCGCAGCTGAAGCCCGGCACCGGTCACCCGGTCCCAGGTGATCTCGCAGCTCACCTCGTACGCCGTGCCCCGGTAGTCCAGCACGCGCGTCCCGTCGACATCCAGGTCGCCGAGCCGCACCGTGCGCGACACGTACGAGTCGAGCGCGGGCACCGGCCGTGAGGCGAGGTAGTACGCGCCGGACGGCGCGCGTTTGAGGCTGACCTCGCGGACGACCGAGTCGGTGCCGTTGAAGCCGTCGGTGTCGATCGTGGGTGTGTTGGCGGAGTAGTCCCAGTTGTTCAGCCAGCCGATCGCGTGGCGCACCCGGTCGTCGACGCGGCCGGACGCGTCCCGCTTCTCGAAGGTGACGGCGCCGTACCAGTCCCAGCCGTGGTCCAGCCACTGCGGGTCGGCGGCGTCCGGAGTGAAGGCGCTGCCGTCGAAGGCGCCGGTCCAGTAGGCGTAGGTGTTGGGCTGCCCGGACGCCTTGGCGTTGGCGCTCACGCCCAGCACCCACTTCGCCGTGCCGTCCTCGGCGGTGATCCGGAACAGGTCGGGGCACTCCAGCACCCCGATGCCCTCCTTGACGAAGCCACCGGCGTACGTCCAGGACTTCAGGTCCCGCGAGTGGTAGAAGCCCACCTTGGTGTGCTCGGCCAGCGCCATCACCCACCGGCCGCGCTCCTCGTCGCGGATCACCTTGGGATCGCGGAAGTCGCGCACACCCGGGTTGGGCAGGACCGGACCGGTGCCGTGATGGGTGAAGGTGCGGCCGCCGTCGGTGGAGTAGTACAGGTACTGGGCCTGGCTGTCGGCGTCCTCGACGGGCTCCATGGTGGCCAGGACGACGACCGCGCCCGCGCCGAACCCGGCCGTGTCGCCGGTGTCCACCACCGCCGAGCCGGACCACACGTCGCCGTTGGGCGTGGTGTCCTTGGGCACCGCGATGCCCCGGTCGGTGAACCTGACCAGGTCGGTGCTGGTGGCCAGCCGCCAGGCGGTGCCCGCCGTCGTGCCACCGGTGAAATAGTCCGGGTTGTACAGGTAGTAGTAGTGGTACTCGCCGTCGATCCAGACGGGGCGCTGCGGGTCGTTCTTCCACTGGTCGGGGACCGTGAAGTGGTACCGGGCGCGGTAGTTCGCGCAGCCGGCGGCTCCGGCCCGGGCCTTCGCGGCGGCGGGCCCGGCGGGCAGCAGCGCGGCCGTCGCACCCGCTGCCGAACCCGCGAACAGCGCTCTCCTGGACATTCCACGCATCACACATCAATCCCTTCGTCGGGACGGGCGGCTCATGTGGACCAGGACTGTAGACCTAACTCGTTAAAGGTCAAGGCGTTCCCCACTCTTGACAGGGGCGTAACGCAGTTCTCATCATCTGGGGCATCAGCCCACGACTAACACGAGTTAGGCCCGCCGATGAACCATCTCACCCGCCGCACACTGCTGCGGTACGGCGCCTACGGGGCCGGGGCCGCCGCCGTGGCCGGCACCGCCGCCGGCTGGGACCGGCTCACCGGAGCCGACATCCCCGGCCGCGACGACGGGTCCCGCGTCGTCGCCACCCTCGGCTCCGCCTTCGACCAGGCCGCCGTCCGCTTCCTCGGCGAGGGGTTCCGCGAGCTCCACCCCGACATCAAGCTGCGGGTCAACGCCGTACAGGCGGTCGACTGGTCGGACTTCTTCGCGAAGATCCTCACCCAGATCGCCGCGGGCACCGCCCCCGACCTGGTCTACGTCGCCACCGAGGGCGTGCAGCTGTTCGCCCGGCGCCTCGGCGTGCCCCTGGACCGCTGGGTCAAGCGGGACGCCGCCGAGCTGCGCGAGTACTTCGCCGACGTCCACCCCTCGCTGGTGGAGTCGATGATGTACGAGGGCAGCCTCTACCAGCTGCCCGTGGAGTTCAACGCCGCCGACATCTACCTCAACCGGCAGGTGCTGCGCCGCGCCGGCGCGGACTTCCCGCCGCCGGACTGGACCCGCGACGACTTCACCGGCCTGCTGCGCCGCATGAAGCGCACCAGCGACTCCCACTTCACCCCGTACTTCTGGACCAACCGCCTGTGGGGCGGCGTCGTCCCGTGGCTGTTCGCGAACGGCACCAACCTGCTCACGGAGTCGAAGGCACCCGGCGGCGACTGGCTGTGGAACAGCTTCTACCCGGCCGACCAGCGCCGGGGCCGCGGCGGCGGCTTCCGCTGGACCACCCCGCAGGCCACCGACGACCGGGTGGAGGAGACCTACGAGTACCTCGCCTCCCTCATCCGCGACGGCCTGTGCACCCGGCCCGAGGGCGGCAACGGCAACAACCTCGTCGGCGTGTTCTCCACCGGCCGCGTCGGCGTCACCCCCGCGGGCGGCTTCTGGGCCGGCGGCCTGAGCCTGGCCGGAATGCGGCCGACCGGCTACGACGTGCAGTACTTCCCGCGCTGGCGCACCCAGCGCCACCAGTTCGGCGCGGCCGGCTACGCGATGCTGCGCACCTCGAAGCGGCAGGACGAGGCGTGGGAGTTCATCAAGTACGCCGCCCGCAAGGACACCCTCACCCGCCTGTTCCGGGCCAACCAGACCACCCCGGCGCGCCGCTCGATGCTCACCGCCGAGCGCTACCGGGAGACCGGCCCGAAGCACTGGGACACCTTCTACGGCACCCTCGACCGGTTCCCCGACACCGGACCCATCCCGGCGCCGCCGCAGGTCGCCGAGGTCGAGCAGGTGCTCCTCAAGCACACCGGCACCGCCCTGGCCTCCCCGCGTACGGTGCGACCCGCGCTGCGCCGGCTGCAGGGCGACCTGGAGAAGGCCATGGAGCGTGACGCATGACGAACACCCGGACCCTGGCCGCCGCCCGGCCCGAGCAGGCCGCCCCGCCCGCCGTCGCGGCCCGGCCCTCGGCACGCGAGCGCGGCACCCGGCTGCTGGCGGCGCTGTTCCTGGCGCCCACCGTCGTCGGCATCGTGGTCTTCACGGTCGTACCCATCGCCGGCTCGGTGGTGCTCAGCCTCTTCCACTGGAACGTGATCGACTCCCCGGGTTTCGCCGGAACGGCCAACTACCGGGAGGCGTTCACCGACTCCACCGTGCTGGTCTCCTTCGGCAACACCCTGCTGTTCATGGTGCTGGCGGTGGCGCTGCAACTGCTGATCGCGCTGGTGCTGGCGCTCGCCGTGAACGGGCGCATGCCGGTGTGGCTGCGCTCGGCGTTCCGGTCGGCGTTCTTCTTCCCGCTGGTGCTGTCCGCCGCCTCCATCTCCGTGGTCATGAAGTACCTGTTCAACCAGGACTTCGGCGTCGTCAACTGGCTGCTCGGCCTGGTGGGCGTCGCCCCCGTGCCCTGGCTGACCTCGGAGAACGGCGCGATGGCCGCGGTGATCCTGGTCTATGTCTGGCAGCAGTTCGGCTTCTCGTTCCTGCTGTTCGTCGGCGGCCTCAACAACATCCCCAAGGAGGTCCACGAGGCCGCCGCCCTCGACGGCGCCACCGGCCTGCGCAAGCACCTGCACGTCACGCTGCCGCTGCTGTCACCCACCCTGCTGGTGGCGTCCGTGGTCGGCATCATCAACGCCCTCCAGGTCTTCGAGCAGCCCTACGTGCTGACCAACGGCGGCCCCGGCGACGCCACTCGCACCGTCGTGATGGTCATCTACGAGACCGCCTTCGAGCAGCTGCGCTTCGGCACGGCGTCCGCGGTGGGCGTGCTGCTGTTCGTGCTGATCATGGCGGTCACCGCCCTCCAGTTCCGGCTCAGCCGGCGTTTCGTCCACTACCAGTGAGCCGGGTGTGAATCCCATGAGCCAAGCCACCCTCGCCGCCGGCCGCGTGCGGCACTCCCTCGCGCCGTGGGCGCGGATCGCCGGACTGACCGTGTGCGCCCTGCTCACCCTGGGCCCGGTCGTCTGGACCGTGTCCACCTCGCTGCGCACTCCCGCCGAGTCCTTCGACCTGCCCCCGCGGATCATCCCGACCGGCCCGACGGCCGAGGCCTACAGCGGCGTCTTCGACCAGATCGACGTATGGCTGCTGGCCCTGAACTCCACGCTGGTGACCGCGCTGATCGCGGTGGGCCAGATGATCACCGCGGGTCTGGCCGGATACGCCTTCGCGCGCCTGGAGTTCCGCTTCAAGAAGCCGCTGTTCGCCCTGGTGCTGGCCACCATGATGGTGCCGCTCCAGGTCACGATCGTGCCGGTGTTCCTGGTGCTGAAGTCGATGAGCCTGACCGACACCCTGCTCGGCCTGATCGTCCCCGCCTTCCCGACCGCGTTCGGCACCTTCCTGATGCGCCAGTACTTCCTCGGCATGCCCAAGGACCTCGGCGAGGCCGCGATGCTCGACGGGGCGGGACCCTGGCGGGTGTTCCGGTCCGTGTACGCCCCGCTGGCCGCGCCCGGCCTCGCGATCGTCGGCGTCCTCGCCTTCAACTACCACTGGAACGAGTTCTTCCGCCCGCTGATCCTGGAGACCTCCGCCCAGAACTACACGCTGCCGCTGGGCCTCGTCTCGCTCCAGGGCAACCTCGGCACCGGCTCCATCTCCGTGGTGCTCGCCGGCGTCGTGCTCTCCATGATCCCCGCCGTCGCCGTGTTCGTCGTCGGCCAGCGCCCTCTCCGTGAGGGCATCACCTCCGCAGGAGTCAACCGTTGAGCCCCGCCGCTCCGTCCCCGGACCCCAACGCCCCGCGCTTTCGGGTCCGTCCGCCCGCCAACTGGATCAACGACCCCAACGGCCCGTTCCGTTGGCGCGGCCGCTACCACCTCTTCTACCAGCACAACCCGGACGCCCCGGTGCACGCCGACGTCCACTGGGGCCATGTCTCCAGCCCCGACCTCGCCCACTGGCGGCACCATCCGATCGCGCTCGCCCCGACCCCGGGCGGCCCCGACGAGGCGGGGTGCTGGTCCGGCTGCGTGGTGGACGACGACGGTGTGCCGACGGCCGTCTACACGGGCGTCGACCGTGACCACACCGGCCTCGGCACGATTCTCCTGGCACCGGCGGCGGACCCGGACGACGAGGCGCTGACCGAGTGGAAGCCGCTGCCGACACCGGTGGTGGCGGGCCCGCCGGACGGGCTGGACGTGGTGATGTTCCGCGATCCGTTCGTCTTCCGGCACGGCGGCAGGCGCTGGGCGCTGGTCGGCGCGGGGCACGCCGACGGCACCCCCTCAGTGCTGCTGTACGACTGCGACGACCTGTCCGACTGGCGGTTCGCCGGAATCCTGGCCGACGGCCGCGACCCCGTCGCGACCGCCGCGTTCGGCGACGGCGCGACCGGCTGGGAGTGCCCGCAACTGTGCGCGACACCGGACGGCGACTGGGTGCTGATCGTGTCGCTGTGGGACCACGAACCCCACAGCACCGGCTATCTGACGGGCCGTCTGGTGCCGGGCGCCGACGGCGGGCTGCGCTTCGCGGCCCGCGCGGGCGGCCGGCTCGACCACGGCCGCGACTTCTACGCACCCGCCGTGCTCCAGGAGACGGACCGCGCCCTCATGTGGGGCTGGTCCTGGGAGGCCCGGGCACAGGACGAGGTGGACCGCGCCGGCTGGGCCGGCGTCCTGACCGCGCCCCGCGCCGTCGACGTCCACCCGGACGGCACCCTGCGGGTCACCCCGGCCGCCGAACTCCAACTCCTGCGCGCCGCCGAGCCGTTCACCACGGCACCGGACCCGACACCCCTGCCCTGGGCCTACGACCTGACCGTCACCGCCCGCGAACCGACCACCGTACGCCTGCTGCGCTCGGCGTCGGGCGCGGAACTGACCGTCCGCATCGACCCCGGCCGGGGCACCGTGACCCTGGACCGCGCCGACTGGCCCCGCACGGCACACCGGGACGACACACCGGTCGCCGCACGCGTGCCGGGCGCGGCGGAACTCACCGTGCGCGTCCTGGTCGACGGCTCGCTCCACGAGGTGTTCGCCGGTGACCGTGCCACGCTCACCGAGCGGGTGTACCGCCGCCCCGGCGACGTGGCGGAACTCCTCGTGACCGGGGCGGGGGCGTCCGTCACCGGGTGGGAACTGGTCCCACCGACTCCCGGTCGATGACGGGGCAGGCCAGGCGCCGCACGGTGGGGCTCGGCGCCCGGCCCGTTCCGATCGCGTCGAGCAGCAGCCGCACCGCCGCCTCGCCCATCGCCCGGTGCGGCAGTGCCACCGTGGTCAGGGGCGGGGACAGGAACGCCGCCATGTGCTCCTGGTCGTCGTAGCCGATGACCGACACATCACCGGGCACGGTCAGACCGAGCCGGGTCGCGGCGTGCAGGGCGCCCGCCGCGACCCGGTCGTTGTAACAGAACAGCCCGGTGGGGCGCTGCCCCGGGGCCGCGCCGTCGAGCAGCCGCAGCGCGCCCTCGTACCCGCCGGAGATCTCGCCCCCGGTACGCACCACCCACTCCCGGGGGACCGTGACCCCTTCGGCGCGCAGCGCGTCGCGGAAGCCCTGCAGCCGTTCCACGGACGCGATGTCCCGCTCGCCGCCGACGACGGCGACCCTGCGGTGGCCCCGGTCGAGGAGCAGCCGCGCCGCCGCCCGGCCGCCGGAGCGTTCGGCGGGGATGACGGCGGGCAACGAGCCGTCCTCGGGCAGGCAGTTGGCGAGGACCGAGTGGGTGCGGTGCAGGCCCTCCGGGACGCGGACGCGGCGCAGGGACATCGCCGCGTAGATGATGCCGTCGACCCGGCGGTCGAGGAGTTCGGCGACCGCCGCGTCCTCCTTGGCCGGGTCGCCGCCCGAGTCCACGGTCAGGACCAGGTGCTCGCTGTCCCAGGCGGTCTCCATGGCGCCGCGCAGCAGCCGTCCCGCGAACGGAGTGGAGGCGATCTCGTCGGTGACCAGGCCGATCACGGCCGTGCGGCGGCGGCGCAGGCCGCGGGCGACGGGGTCGGGCCGGTAGCCGAGCTCGGCGGCGGCCTGCCGGATGCGTTCCTGGGTGGCGGGGGAGAGGTTGCCCTCGGCCCGGCCGTTGAACACGAACGACACGGCCGTGTGCGACACCCCGGCGAGCCGGGCCACGTCCCGGGACGTGGGGCGCCCGGACCCCGGCGTGTGCTTGTCCTGCGCGCCTGCCATGCCGTCCGCTGCCCTCGTCCCACCCGTGTGCCGACCTGTGCTCACCCTATCCGGAGGCGGGCCACCGGCTCCGGACAGGGCACGGAGCGCGGGCGCCCGGCGAGGGGGCGAGTCCGCGTCGCCGGTTGAGCCGCCGTCCGGTGGGAACTCAGGGGTGGCCGTGTAAACCGCTGACCCAGGGAGACGCTCGTGGCAGTGCGGCATCGCCTCATCAGGACAAGTCCGGAGCGGGTGTGGTCCGTCATCGCGGACGGCGACAGGTACGCGGAGTGGGTGGTGGGCGCCGCGGAGTCCCGCCCGACACGGGGACAGTGGCCGCAGCTCGGTGCGGCGATCGAGTACGAGGTCGCGTTCGGCCCCGTGCGGCTCAGCAACCAGACGGTCGTCAGACGCTGCGTGGAGGGCTCCGTCCTGGAACTGGAGGCCCACGCCGGCGTTCTCGGCACCGCGCGGATCGCCATGGAGCTGCGGTCCTGGGGCGAACACTGCCTGATCATCGTCGACGAGCACCCGCTGCGCGGCGCGGGCGGCATGCTGCACAACGCGGGTGTCGAGGCGCTGATCCAGTTGCGCCACCGCGCCATGCTCGCCCGGCTCGCCCACCTGTGCGAGTCGCCCGACGCGCCGGACCCGGCGGCGGACGGCACGGACCGGATGGCGGCCCCGGGAGGTGCCGGACATGCCTGACGCCGTCGTCATCGGGGCCGGACCGAACGGCCTGGTGGCGGCGAACGTACTGGCGGACGCCGGCTGGAGCGTCGAGGTCCTGGAGGAACAGCCCGAACCCGGCGGGGCGGTGCGCCACGACCACGGCGTCAGCCCGGACTTCGTCAGCGACCTGTTCAGCTCCTTCTACCCGCTCGCCGCGGCGTCGCCGGTCCTGGCCGGGCTGCGGCTCCACGAGCACGGCCTGCGCTGGAGTCACGCACCCCACGTACTCGCCCATCCACTCGCCGACGGCCCGTGCGCGGTACTGGATCGCGACATCGACACGACCGCCGCCTCCCTGGACGCCTTCGCCGCCGGGGACGGGGACGCGTGGCGCCGCCTGCACGACATGTGGGCGCTGCTGCGGCCGGACATCCTGGACGGCTTGTTCACGCCGTTCCCCCCGGTCCGGGCAGCAGCCCGGCTCGCGGTACGCCTGCGGGGCGCGGGCGGCCTGCGGCTCGCCCGCTCCCTGGTGCTGCCGGTGCGCCGGCTGGGCGAGGAGGAGTTCCGCGGGGAGGGCGGCCGGCTGCTGCTCGCGGGCAACGCCCTGCACGCGGACCTCGCGCCGGAGGCGGCCGGGAGCGGCGGTTTCGGCTGGCTGTTGTCGATGCTCGGGCAGACCCACGGATTCCCGGTGCCGGTCGGCGGCTCGGGCGCGCTCACCGCGGCCCTGGTGCGGCGTCTGAAGACCCGCGGCGGGGTACTGAGCTGCGGGCGGCAGGTCACCCGGGTCGTCGTGCGCGACGGGCGCGCCGTCGCCGTCCGCACGGCCGACGGCGAAACCGTCGCCGCCCGCCGCGCCGTGCTCGCGGACGTGTCCGTCCCCGCGCTGTACGGCAGGCTGGTCGACCCGGCGGACCTGCCCGGCCGGCTGCTCGCGGACCTGCGGCGCTTCCAGTGGGACTTCGCCACCTTCAAGGTGGACTGGGCGCTCGACGGCCCCGTGCCGTGGCGGTCGGCGGAGGCGGCGGGCGCAGGCACCGTGCACCTCGCGGACGGCGTCGACGAACTGACCCGGTTCGCCGCCCAGATCGCCATGGGCCGGGTGCCCGACCGTCCCTTCACCCTGTTCGGCCAGATGACCACCTCGGACGCGACCCGGTCGCCCCGGGGCACCGAATCGGCCTGGGCCTACACGCACGTTCCCCACGAGGTGCGGGCCGACGCCGGGGACGAGGGCCTCAGCGGGATCTGGGACACCCGGGAGGCGGAACTCATGGCCGACCGCGTCGAGCGTCAGGTGGAGCGCTTCGCGCCGGGATTCCGCTCGGTGGTCCGGGCCCGGCGCATCCTGGCCCCGCCGACCCTCCAGGCACTGGACAGCAACCTGCACGGCGGCGCCATCAACGGCGGCACCACCGCCCTGCACCAGCAGCTGTTCTTCCGCCCCGTCCCCGGCACCGGGCGACCGGAGACACCGCTGGCCGGGCTGTACCTCGCCTCGGCCGGGGCCCACCCGGGAGGCGGCGTGCACGGGGCTCCCGGCGCCAACGCCGCGCGCGCCGCACTGCGCCGGCACCGCCCGCCCGGACGCTTCCTGCTCCAGCGGGCCATGCTGCGCCGCGACCGGACCGGCAGGAAGACATCCTCGACGCCGTGACGAGCGGCGGCCCGGCCGGGACGAGCACTCCGCGCCGGGCCCCGCCTGAGAAGGGACGAGGTGGGCACGCGATGGACAGTCCCCTGCACGACAGGACCGTCGTCGTGACCGGCGCCGCCCGCGGAGTCGGCGCGGCACTGGCACGCGAGTGCGCGCGGCGCGGTGCCCGGCTCGCCCTGCTCGGTCACGAGCAGCCCCGCCTGGAAGCGCTGGCGGCCTCGCTGCGGACACCGGCGCTCGCGCTCGCCGTCGACGTCACGGACCTCCCGGGGCTGCACGCGGCGGCCGGCGAGGTGCGCGCCCGGCTGGGCCGCCCCTCCGTCGTGGTGGCCAACGCGGGAATCGCCGCGGCCGGACCGTTCGCCGACACCGACCCGGCCATCTGGCGGCGGGTGATCGACGTGAACCTCACGGGCAGCGCCCACACCGCCCGCGCCTTCCTGCCCGACCTGGTCGAAACGGCGGGCTACTACCTCCAGATCGCCTCACTGGCCTCCCTCGGTGCCGTGCCCATGATGAGCGCCTACTGCGCCTCCAAGGCGGGCGTGGAAGCGTTCGCTCACGCGCTGCGGGCCGAGGTGGCGGGCCACGGGGTGGCGGTGGGCATCGCCTACCTCAACTGGACGGACACCGACATGATCCGCGACGGCGACCGGCACACCGCCCTGCACGAACTGCGCCTGCGGCTGC
Organism: Streptomyces sp. DH24; assembly: GCF_029813775.1. Lineage (GTDB taxonomy): Bacteria > Actinomycetota > Actinomycetes > Streptomycetales > Streptomycetaceae > Streptomyces. The sequence continues at coordinate 65,009 of NZ_JARVKW010000037.1, forward strand.
CGGGCCCCGCCCGCCGCGTCGCCGACACCGAGCCCGCCGCCGCCCGGCTGGCGCGGGCGGTCGAGCGACGCCGCACGGCGGTCTACGTGCCCGCCTGGCTGCGCCTGGTCCAGGCGACCCGCGCGGCCCTGCCGCCCGTGGTGCTGCGCGCCTCCCGCCGCGCCCTGTCCGGACCGGAGGCCCGGGCGGGTCTGCGCGCCTCAGGTCCGCTCGGCGCCGGCGGACGGGCCGACGGCGCGGCCGTACGACCGGAGCCGTGAGACACCCGACCGGATCCGCCGGCGAGCCCGCGCACACGTCCCCGGTGACCAGCTCCTGGAACGGACCAAGAGATGCAGACGTTTCTTCCCCATCCCGGCTTCCGGGAGTCGGCGCTCGTCCTGGACCGGCGCCGGCTCGGCAAACAACGGGTCGAGGCCCTGCAGGTGCTGCGCGGCCTCACGGTGCCGGGCTACGCCTGGCGCCGGCACCCCGCCGTACGCATGTGGACGGGCTACGAGGAGGCACTGGTGCGCTACGGCCTGGAGGTCTGCCACGTCTGGCGCGACCAGGGGCACCAGGACAGCTGCGCGGCGAAACTCGTCGCCGGACTCGCCGCGCACCGACCGGGGCCGGTGCGTGACGAGCGGGACCTCGCCGCGGGCCACGAGCTGCCGCCCTGGCTGGGGGACGAGGCCTTCCACCGCAGTCACCGGTCCGCACTGGTGCGCAAGGACCCGGCCGCCTACGCCGACCTCTTCCCGGGGGTGCCGGACGACCTGCCCTACGTGTGGCCCGCGTCGGACCGGGAGCCGGTCTGAAGGGGCACGCCCCGCGGCGGCAGACGATGCCGACGGCGACGGCGGCGTGGCCCGCCGGGCGAACGGGGCATTCACGTCGTACCAGGCGAGGGGACGCCGCCCCGCGCCGGAGGACCTGGTAGATCCCCGCAGGAGCCTCACACGGTCTGCACACAGTGTCACGGTGGCGTCGTTACCGTTACTGATCGCTCGATTCCGCGTACGAACGTGACCGGGCCGCGGCCTGTGGGCCGACGGCGTGTCAACTCAGGAAGACCGGAGATGGATTACTGCTCCTCGTGTCGTCGGCACCTCAACGGGGCCCTGGTGTGCCCCGGGTGCGGTGCCTACGCCCCGGACATAGATCCGGCCCCCTACGCTCGTGTCGCCCCGACCCCGGCCGCCGTGACGGCCGTGGGTGCCGCGGCCGGGACGGGGCCCGGCGTCTTCGACACGTGGCAGGAGAGTGGGCCCGGCGACGAGACGGACGTCGTGGCCGTGCAGCCCGTGACCGAAGGCCGTGCCGCGCGGCGGCGCCAGCGTGCCCGCTGGAAGAAGAACCAGCGCCGTGCCGTGGTCGCGACCGCGGTCGCCCTGGTCAGCGGCAGCGTGGCCATGGTCGCCATGGACCAGCAGTCCGGTGACCGGGCGCGTGCCGCCACGGCGCCGTTCGACCCGGGCCTCGACGGTGCCGAGGAGCCGAACGGGCATCACTCCGACTCCACGACACGGCCCGAGAAGCCGCGTTCGGCGCCCACTCCTCCCGCGTCCGAGCGCGCCGACCGGCACGACGACGGGGACCGGGCCCGCACCGTGCCGTCGACCAGCCGTCAGGAAGTGGCCGCCCCGCCTCGGACGACGGAGGCGATGGAGGTGTCGACCCCGCTGCCGCGCACCACGGTGCCGCCCGTGAGTGACACCACCGGCTCCGCCGGCTCCGGTGAGACGGACGGTGCGGACCCGGCGGACGTGTCGGCGCCGACCCCCACGCCGACGCCGCCGTCCGCCCAGAACGAGTAGTAGAAACCGTTGTCCGTGCCGGTCTGGTTCCGGGTGATGGTCGTGTCCGCGTGCGCGGTGCCCGGCAGGATCAGCCCGGACGTGGTGGCCAGCGCCAGCGC
>NZ_JARVKW010000038.1 GCF_029813775.1 Streptomyces sp. DH24
GGGCACCCCCGCACCCGCATCCGCAGCCGCACCCACACCCGCTTCCGCACCTTCGTCCACGCCCCCCGCCCGGTCCGCGCCCCCGGCCGCGCCGCCCGCCCAGGCGTCCACCCCCGCTCAACCCCCGAGCGGCGGCCTCGACCCCCGCATGCTGTGGCCGAACATCCTGGAGGCCGTCAAGAATCGCCGCCGGTTCACCTGGATCCTGCTCAGCCAGAACGCCCAGGTGACCGGCTTCGACGGCACGACCCTCCAGCTCGGCTTCGTCAACGCGGGCGCGCGGGACAACTTCGTGAGCAGCGGCAGCGAGGACGTCCTGCGGCAGGCGCTGGGCGAGCAGTTCAACGTCCAGTGGAAGATCGAGGCGATCGTCGACCCGTCCGGCGGCGCGGGCGCCCCGGCACCGGCCGGCCCTTCGGGCGGATACGGCGGCGGCACGGGCAGCCAGGGCGGCGGTGGCTACGGAGGCGGCGGCGCCGGTGGCTACGGCGGTGGCGGTACGCCCGCTCCCCGCCCGGCGCCCCCGCAGGCGTCGGCGCCGACCACACCTGCGGCGTCGGTCGCGCAGTCCACGGCGGCGCAGGCGACCGCCCCCGCGCCCGTGCCCCAGCCCGCCGCCCCCGCGCCGCCCCCGATCTCGCCCGAGGACGACATCCCGGAGGACGACGATCCCGACCTCGACGAGTCGGCCCTCTCCGGGACGGAACTGCTCGTCCGCGAACTGGGCGCGACCGTCGTGGAGGAGATCTCGAACGACTGATCCCGCCGGGCGGGTTCCCGGACGGGTCGGACGGGGGTGAGTGGCCGGTCCGCCAGGGCACGGGTCGGCCACTGAGCGGCGGGAGAGCACAGCCGCACGCCTGCCCGCGCAGCCGCCGGTTGGAGAAACCTCCAACCCCATCACCGCCGTCCCCTCGGAAGCCCGCACAAAGAAGAGGGCTCCCCTCCCGTTAGGCTGAACCCCGTGAAGGTCCTCGTCATCGGCAGCGGTGCCCGCGAACACGCCCTGTGCCGCTCCCTGTCCCTCGACCCCGACGTCACGGCGCTGCACTGCGCCCCCGGCAACGCCGGCATCGCCGAGGTCGCCGAGCTGCACCAGGTCGACGCCCTCGACGGCGCGGCCGTGACCGCACTCGCCACGCGGCTGGGCGCCCAGCTGGTGGTCGTGGGCCCGGAGGCCCCGCTCGTCGCCGGGGTCGCCGACGCGGTGCGCGAGGCGGGCATCCCGGTCTTCGGCCCCTCCAAGGAGGCGGCGCGGCTGGAGGGCTCCAAGGCCTTCGCCAAGGACGTGATGGCGGCGGCGGGTGTCCCCACCGCCCGCTCCTACGTCTGCACCACCCCCGACGAGGTCGCCACGGCCCTCGACGCCTTCGGCGCTCCGTACGTCGTCAAGGACGACGGGCTCGCGGCCGGCAAGGGCGTCGTCGTCACCGGCGACGTCGAGGCGGCCAAGGAGCACGCGGCGGGCTGCGAGCGCGTCGTGATCGAGGAGTTCCTCGACGGCCCGGAGGTCTCCCTCTTCGCGGTCACCGACGGCGACACCGTCGTCCCGCTCCAGCCCGCCCAGGACTTCAAGCGCGCCCTGGACGGCGACGAGGGCCCGAACACCGGCGGCATGGGCGCGTACTCGCCGCTGCCGTGGGCGGACCCGAAGCTGGTCGACGAGGTGCTGCAGACGGTCCTGCAGCCCACGGTCGACGAGATGCGCCGCCGTGGCACCCCGTTCTCCGGCCTGCTCTACGCCGGTCTCGCGATCACCTCGCGCGGCGTGCGCGTCATCGAGTTCAACGCCCGCTTCGGCGACCCCGAGACCCAGGTGGTCCTGGCCCGCCTGAAGACGCCGCTCGCCGGCCTCCTGATGGCCGCCGCGACCGGCAACCTCGCCGACCTGGAGCCGCTGCGCTGGAGCGAGGACGCCGCGGTCACCGTGGTCGTCGCCTCGCACAACTACCCCGGCACCCCGCGCACCGGCGACCCGATCACCGGCCTGGACGAGGTGGCCGCCGAGGACGCCCCGCACGCGTACGTGCTGCACGCCGGCACCAGGCAGGACGGCGACCACGTGGTCAGCGCCGGCGGACGCGTCCTGTCCGTGACCGCGACGGGCAAGGACCTCACCGAGGCCCGCGAGCGCGCGTACCGGGCGGTGGGCCGCATCCGGCTGGACGGTTCCCAGCACCGTACGGACATCGCGGCGAAGGTGGCGGGAGCAGCCGCTGACGCCTGAGCGCACTCCCGGCCCGGCCGCCGCTGCCGTAACCGGAAACCGACGAACCTCGCAGGCCCCGGACCTTCTCAGGATCCGGGGCCTGCGCCTTGCTGTCCGTCATCCACCTTTCCCCAAAGCCATTCCATCGAGTGACCGATGCCCCATCCGGCTGACGACGGCCGGGGCCCCAACTAGGGTGCGGCGCAGGCTTTCCGGCACATGGCCCACCGGCATTGCGATGTCAGTGCCGGGTGCCACAGTGGGGGAGTGAGCACCACGAGAACGGCACCGAGCAGGAGAGCACCAAGGACATCAGGGAGGGGTTGAGCTCCGGCGTGACCGGTATGGGTATGGAGGTGGGCGCGCAGGCCGCGCGCTCCAGGGCGATCGCCGTACTGCGCATGCGCAGATGGGCACTGGCCGTCGCCCTGCTGCCCGCTGCCGCCGCCGTGATCCTGCTCGTCGGCGGTTCGACCGGGCATCTCACGGGCGCCGGCTGGGACGTCGCCCGCTGGGCCGTGACCCCGGTCGCCGTCCTGGTCCTGCTCGCCGCTGCCGGCATCGCCCTGGTCGTCGCCCGTTCCCGTCCGGCCATGAGCCCGACGGTTCCGATCGCCGAGGAGTCGGCCCCCGATCTGTACCGGATGGTGCGCGACCTCGCCGACCGCCTCGACGTTCCCGCACCGTCCGCGATAGCGCTCACCCCGGACTGCGACAGCTGGCTGGAGGACCGCACCCACCCGGCCCACGGCCCGCCCACGAGCACACCCGTGTCCGCCGTCCCCGGCCCGTCCCCCGACGCCCACGACAGACCCGAGGGCCACGGGACGCCCGAGGGTCACGGGACGCCCGACGGGCATGAGACGCACGACGCCCCTGGTCGGCACGGTGGCCACGCCGGGCACGCCACGGGCAGCCGCGGCCTCGGCCAGGACCACGACGACACGGCCACCGGCATCGGCGCACACCGCCGCGCCGCCACCGCCCCCGTCCTCGTCATCGGCTCCCCCTTCCTGTGGTGGATGCGCGTCGCCGAACTCCGCGCGGTCCTCGCCCCGGTCGTCGCCGGTACGGGCCCGTCGGCGCACCCCGACATAGCGGCCGCCCGGCGCTTCGTCCGAGGCCTGGACGCCGCGGTCGCCGTGACCTCGGCGCCCGGCCGCGGACCGCTGACCCGCCCGCTGCTGGCCGGCGTCGGCTGGGTGGCCCGACTGATGCTGCGCGGCTGCCGCGTGCACGCCGCCGAGATGGAGCGCGGCGTCGCCACCGCGGCCGCCGAGCGTGCACAGGCCGTGGACTACGGCCTGCGGATCGTCGCCCAGGAACAGGTCGGCCTGGCGTACGCCGGCTGGGACCGCCTGCTGACCCGGGTCGCGCTGCCCGCCTGGCGGATGGGCCGCTGGCCCTCACGGCTGGACGCGGGTGTCGTCGCGGCCCTCACCGAGCTGTCCCGGCGCGACCGCCTGGCCGAGGGGTTCGCCTCCCGGCTCGGTGAGCGTCCCGCCTGCGACCTGCTGGAGGAGCCCGGCCTGATCGACGAGGCGACCTCGCTCCTCGCCGCCCGTCTCTTCCACGGCGGCCCTGCCGAGACCGGCCCGGACTGGTCCCCGGTGGACTGGGACGCGTATCCGGAGGAGGTCGTGGACCGCAAGTGGCGCACCGACGCGGCCCGCCTGCACCGCGTCCTCGACACCCTGGGCGTCCGCCGCGACACCGACGCCCGCACCCCGGGCACGGACGGCCCGACCCTGTCCCGCGTCCTCGACCACCTCACGGAACGCAGCGCCCTGGACCACCTCACGGAACCCGGCGCCCTCGACCACCTCACCGAACCCCGCCCCCGCGACCACCTCGCGGAACCGACAGGCCCGCGGCCGACACCAGGGCACCCATCCGAGGAGCCCGAGGCAGCTGGGGAATCCGAGGCCCCCGAGGCCCCCGGGGCAGCCGGGGCAACTGGGGCAGCCGGGGCAGGGGCTTTCGGGACCTCAGAGGCCACCGGGGCGACCGAGGCCACCGGGGCCGCCGGGATATCCGAGGTAGCCGAGGCAGACGAGGTGCCCGGGACCGGCGAGGTGCCCGGGACCGGCGAGGCCTCCGGGACCGGCGAGGCCTCCGGGACGGCCGAGGCACCCGAGGCCACGGAGCCCCACGGACCCCCCGAGCCTTACCGCCCCGAGGGCTACGACGACGAGGAGGACCTCTGCGGCACCACCCCGCGCAGCGCCGCCCTCGCCGCCGGCCTCAGCGCCGAGGTGGCCCGCGAGGAGGCGGTCGCCGCCCGGACCGCCCCGCCCGTCGGCGCGCACCCCGGCCAGACCGGCCCGGACACCGTGCTGTGGGACGACCAGGCACTCCCGCTGTTCCCGCTCCAGCCGCCGCGCACCGGCCGGGAACTGCTCGCGGACCACATCACGGCGCTGGTGTGCTGCGCCGCGATGGACACCGCCGGCGCGGCACCGGGCCTCGACTGGCTCGACGGCCCGTCGCTCCTGGTCAACGGCGAACGCGCGACCGACCTGGGCCCCCGCGTCCTGAGCCTCGTGGAGGAGGGCGACCCGACACCCCTACGCTCCTGGCTGACGGAGCTGGGCATACGCCCGGAAAAGCCGGTCCGGCTCGTCTGACGCGCTGCCCGGACACCCTCGCGCCGCCCGCGCCGCCCGCCCGCCCCCCGCGTTGCCCGCGCTGCCCGGACACCCCCGCGCCGCCCGCGCCGCCCGGGCGCCCCCGTACCGCCAGGACACCCCCGCCCCACGCTGACAACCACGCCGCGGGCGCGCACTCACCGCGGTGAATCACCCCCTCACCGCGCCTCCCCGCCCTCCCCCAGCCCTTTCCTCCCAGTCGGACCCCCCGGTTCCACTTTCGGCCAATCCGCAACGAATAGTGACAGTGTGCGCGCGTTATGTGATGTGCTGGGAACGATCGCGCATGGCAATCGCCGTCGACACAGGACATGTCGACACGGGGATGTCGACACAGGACATGCCCGCACAGGACATGCCCGCACAGGACATGTCGGCACAGGACATGGGGCAGGCCGCGCGGCGACCGGCGACCACCACGAAGAGGCGCGACCGCGGGGGACGAGGGAGGGGAAGGCCGATGGGGTCGGACCAGATCCGCCGCCGGGAGCCGGGAGTGCCGGCGCACGCCGTGACGGATCCCTTCGGGCAGGGCCCCGTCCCCTGGCTGTGCGGTACCGAGACGTACGTCGGGGACACCGGCCGGGTCGTCCCCTGGTACGCGGACGCGAGTGCGGGCGCGGGCGCGGACTTGCCCCCGGCAGCCGCCACCGGCCAGGCGCGGGCGACCCGGGCCGGCACCGGGAGGATCCCGTCCCCCAGGGCCGTAGGCGGACCGCGCTCGGCGGACGACGTGCGCCTGCAGATCAAGGGATTCACGGCGACCGGCGCCGTGGCCCCCGGCGAGGCGATCGACTTCCACATCACGGTGAACCCGCCCCAGGAATTCGGCGTCGACGTCTACCGCATCGGCCACTACGGCGGCGACGGCGCCGCGAAGATCACCACGAGCCCCCGCCTGTCCGGCATCGTGCAGCCCGCGCCGCTCACCGCGGACCGTACGGTCTCCTGCCATCACTGGTGGCTGTCCTGGCGGCTGCAGGTCCCGTCGTACTGGAACCCCGGCGCGTACGTCGCCGTGCTCACGACCGCCGACGGCTACCGCTCCCACGTGCCGTTCACCGTCCGCGACGACCGCCCGGCGGACCTGCTGATCGTCCTGCCGGACATCACCTGGCAGGCGTACAACCTCTACCCGGAGGACGGCCGCACCGGTGCCAGCCTTTACCACGCCTGGGGCGAGGGGGGCCGGCTGCTCGGCGAGGCCGACGCCGCGACGACGGTCTCCTTCGACCGCCCGTACGCGGGCCGGGGACTGCCCATGTACGCCGGCCACGCGTACGACGTCATCCGCTGGACCGAGCGCTACGGCTACGACCTGGCCTACGCCGACGCCCGCGACCTGCACGCCGGCCGCGTCGACCCCACCCGCTACCGGGGACTGGTCTTCCCCGGCCTCGACGAGTACTGGTCGGTCCCGATGCGCGCCGCCGCGGACCGCGCCCGCGAGCACGGCACGTCCCTGGTGTTCCTGTGCGCCAACACCATGCACTGGCAGGTGGAGTTGAGCCCTTCGCCGTTCGGCGTCCCGGACCGCCTGCTGACCTGCCGCAAGCGCAAGGGCCCCGGCAGGCCGGTGCTGTGGCGGGAGACCGACCGTCCCGAGCAGCAGTTGCTGGGCATCCAGTACGCGGGCCGCGTCCCCGAGCCCCACCCGCTGATCGTCCGCAACGCCGACCACTGGCTGTGGGAGGCGACCGGCGCCCGGGACGGCGACGAGATCGACGGGCTGGTCGCGGGCGAGGCCGACCGCTACTTCCCGCGCACGCCGCTGCCCGCGTACGAGGAGCGGACCCTGCTCGCCCACTCCCCGTACACCGACGCGGACGGCGCCCCGCGCCACCAGGAGACGTCCCTCTACCGGGCCCCGTCGGGCGCCTGGGTGTTCGCCGCCGGCACCTTCGCCTGGTCCCCGGCCCTGAACCGCCCCGGCCACGTGGACCCGCGCATCCAGCGCGCGACGGCCAACCTGCTGGACCGCATCTGCAAGCGCGACTGACGCCCCGGACGAGGCCCCGTAACCGGGCGGCGACGCCGATGGCGCCCCTGGCGGCGCCCCTGACGTCGCCATACGGAAGAATCGGGGGGAGTCGTACAGAACCACGGGGAGGAACCGTGTCCGGATTCGTCGAAAAGCCCGAACCGCTTCAGGTTCCGGGTCTGGTGCATCTGCACACCGGCAAGGTGCGCGACCTGTACCAGAACGAGGCGGGCGACCTCGTGATGGTCGCGAGCGACCGCATCTCCGCCTACGACTGGGTGCTGCCCACCGAGATCCCCGACAAGGGGCGGGTCCTCACCCAGCTCTCCCTGTGGTGGTTCGACCAGCTCGCGGACCTCGTCCCGAACCACGTCCTGAGCACCGAGCTGCCCGCCGGCGCCCCCGCCGACTGGGCCGGGCGCACCCTCGTCTGCAAGTCGCTGCGGATGATCCCCGTGGAGTGCGTGGCCCGCGGCTACCTCACCGGCTCCGGCCTCGCCGAGTACCGGGAGTCCCGCACCGTCTGCGGCCTCGCCCTCCCCGAGGGGCTCGTCGACGGTTCGGAGCTGCCCGCCCCGATCTTCACCCCGGCCACCAAGGCCGAGGTCGGCGAGCACGACGAGAACGTCTCCTACGAGGAGGTCGCCCGCCAGGTCGGCGCCGAGACCGCCGCGCAGCTGCGCCAGGCCACCCTCGCCGTCTACTCCCGCGCGCGCGACATCGCCCGTGACCGCGGCATCGTCCTCGCGGACACCAAGTTCGAGTTCGGCTTCGAGGGTGAGGCGCTGGTCCTCGCGGACGAGGTCCTCACGCCGGACTCCTCCCGCTTCTGGCCCGCCGACCAGTGGCAGCCGGGGCGCGCGCAGCCGTCGTACGACAAGCAGTTCGTCCGTGACTGGCTCACCTCCGCCGAGTCGGGCTGGGACCGGGCGGGCGAGCAGCCCCCGCCGCCGCTGCCGCGGCAGGTCGTGGACGCGACGCGGGCGAAGTACGTGGAGGCGTACGAGCGGCTGACGGGCACCGCCTGGAGCTGACCGCACGAGGAGGTCCGGGCCCCGGCGACGACCGGGGCCCGCGCCTCCCCGCGCCCGTCCCCCGCGCACGACAAAGGCCCCGGTCGATGACCGGGGCCTTTGTGACTGGAGCGGACGACGAGGTTCGAACTCGCGACCTCAACCTTGGCAAGGTTGCGCTCTACCAACTGAGCTACGTCCGCAGTGCGCCGTGGCGCGAGAGCAACTATACCCAACCTCGCTCCCGTGCGAGACGCACCGCCGTATGACGGTTCTCCGCCCCGAGCTTCGACGCCGCCGACGACAGGTAGTTCCGCACGGTCCCCTGCGACAGCGCGGCCCGCTCCGCGATCTCCGCGACGGGCGCCCCGTCGGCGGCGAGCTCCAGCACCTCCGCCTCCCGCGCGGTCAGCGGCGAGTCACCGGCGGCGATCGCGTCGGCCGCCAACTCCGGATCGACGTAACGGTTTCCGGCGTGCACGGTACGGATGATCTCCGCGAGCCGCTGTGCGCTGACCGTCTTCGGGACGAACCCGCGCACGCCCGCCGCGAGCGCTCGCTTCAGATGCCCGGGGCGGCCGTGACTGGTCACGATGAGCACCCGGCAGTCCGGCAGCTCCGCCCGCAGTGATGTGGCGACCTTCACACCGTCCGCGCCCGGCATCTGAAGATCCAGCACGGCGACGTCGGGCTCGTGCGCCCGCGCCATCGCCAGTGCCTCGGGGCCGGTCGCCGCCTCCGCCACGACCATCAGGTCGTCCTCCAGGGACAGCAGGGCCGCGAGCGCCCCTCGGATCAGATGCTCGTCGTCGGCGAGCAGCAGCCGTACGGCCCGCCCGGACCGCGCCGTCATGAGGTGACCTCACTCACGGGCCGGGCGGCGCCCGCCCGAGCCGTTCGGCTGCCACGGGTTCCGCGTCATCGGGCTCGCCTTCCGCATGCCTGCCCTGCGCCCGACCGAGCCGTTCGGCCGGTTCCGCGTGATCGGGCTCGCCTTCCGCATGCCTGCCTTGCGCCCGACCGAGCCGTTCGGCTGCCACGGGTTCCGCCTGATCGGGCTCGCCTTCCGCATGCCTGCCCTGCGCCCGACCGAGCCGTTCGGCCGGTTCCGCGTGATCGGTCTCGCCTTCCGCACGCCCGTCCTCGGCCGAGCCGCCCGGCACGGGCACCGGTACCTCCGCCTCCAACCGGAAGCTCCCACTCCCCGTCGGACCCGCCCGCAGCGTTCCGTCGAGCCGCGCGAGCCGCTCCCGGAGCCCGTCGAGCCCGGACCCACCGGACCCGCCGACCCGCACAGGGACCTCGTCCCCGGCCGTCACCGCGCCCTTCCTCTCCACCGGCACCCCGTCGTTCTCCACCGACAGCACCACGCGCCCCTCGGTCACCTCCAGCCGCACCTCGCAGCGCGAGGCGTCGCCGTGGCGCAGGACGTTCGTCGCCGCCTCCCTGACCACCCAGCCGAGGGCCGACTGGACGGGCGCGGGCAGCCCGTCGGCCGTCCCGGTGACCGTGCAGTCGATGCCGGCGGCACTCAACACGCCACGTGCGCCAGCGAGTTCGCTGCCGAGGTCGGCCTCGCGGTAGCCGCGGACGACCTCCCGCACCTCCCGCTGCGCCTCCCTCGCCAGGCGCTGCACCTCCACCATCTGCGGCACGGCCTCGGGCCGCCCCCGCTGGGCGAGCTGGACGGCCAGCTCGCTCTTGAGGGCGATCACGGCGAGGTTGCGCCCCATCACGTCGTGCAGGTCCCGCCCGAACCGCAGCCGCTCCTCGGCGACGGCGAGGCGGGCCCGGGTCTCGCGGGCCTCGTCGAGCGCGTAGACGGCGTTGAGGAGCCAGACGGAGAAGACGGAGGTGAAGGCGAAGAAGGCGGCCCCCGCGAGGACCCCGAGCCCGGCGCCCAGCGCGGCGGCGACGGAGCCGTTCAGTACGAGGACCACGCCGGCGGAACCGGCCCCACAGCCGCCCACCAGCCCCAGGACGCGCCGCCGGCTCCGCACACCGAGCGAGATCGCGCCCGCGCCGAAGATCAGCACACCGGCGAACGACGAGGTCAGCGCGGTGCCGACGGCCTTGTCGCCGGGGACGTGGTCGGCGAGGGCGAGGGCACCGACCGCGAGCGCCGTGCCGACCGCGGCGAGCACCCACATCAGCCGCAGGGGCTGCTCGCGCCGGCCCCGGTGCCAGTCGAGCGCCCGCGAACCGGTCACCGCGCACAGCAGGGCGTGCCCGGCCAGCACCGCCGCCAGCCAGGCCGCGTACGGCATCCGCGCGTGTTCCAGCAGCGGCAGCCCGAACAGGGTGACCTCGATCACCGCGAAGGAGTGGAAGGACCACCGGGTGTACGTCTCGACCTTCGCCGGCGTGCTCTTGCCCCGCCACCACCTGCCCGGCCCGCGCATCGTCAGCCCTCCCCGGGCACCTCGTCGTACGTCACCGCCGCGGCTCCCAGCGGAACCACCGCCGTACAGCAAACACCGCCACGACCGTCCAGGCCAGGGCCGTGGTGACGGCGCCCAGTGCCTCGTGGGCGGAGAGGTCGCCCGTCCAGCCGCCGCGGATCAGGGTGATGACGGGCGTCAGCGGCAGTACCTCGCAGACGGCGGCCAGCCGGTCGGGCAGCATCTCCAGCGGGACGCCCATCCCCGAGCCGAGCATGGACACCAGCATCAGCGGCATGGGCGTGACCTGCGCGCTCTCACTGGTCCTGGTGAAGCTCGCGGTGAGCGCGGCCAGCGCCACCGCCAGCCCGATGCCCAACAGCAGCCCGGCGACGGCGAGATGGGGCGCGGGCGGGGCGGGCAGGTCCAGCAGGACCGTGCAGCCGGCGGCCAGCAGCAGCGACTGGACGAGGCCGACGGTGCCGGCGGGCAACGCGGCCCCGGCGAGGATCTCGGCGTCCCGCAGCTCCCCGGTGCGCAGCCGCTTGAGGACGAGTTCCTCGCGCCGGGCGACGAAGATGCCGACGAGCGCCCCGTAGACGGCGAACAGCAGGGAGAAGCCGACCGCGGCGGGCAGCATGACCGTGCCGACGGTGAGGCCGGCCTCCGCGAGGGCCATCTCCTCGGTCGCCGACCGCAGGCTGAAGGGGAGGAAGAACGGCACGAACAGCGCGGCGAACAGCGTCCCCCGGCTGCGCCCCAGCAGCGTCAGCTCGGCCCGCGCGAGCGCCGCCATGCGCCCGCCCGCCGTCGTCACCGCCGGGCCGCCCGCGCCCCGCCCGCCGCCATCGACTGTGATGTCGCTCATGCCGCGTACTCCCGTACGTCCGTGGCGGACGCCGCCCGCGCGATCCCGAGGAAGGCCTCCTCCAGGGACGCGGACCGCATGTCCAGCCTGCCCAGTTCGATCCCGGCGCGCTCGGCCCACACCAGCAGCGCGGTGGCCGTGCGCTGGAGTTCCCGGGTGCGCAGCCGCACCAGCCGCCCCTCGGTCTCGTGCTCGCACACGCCGAGTTCGCCGAGCGGGGGCAGGTCGCCGACGAAGTAGCCGTCGGGCAGTTCGAAGGTGATCCGGGACGGCTGCGCGGCCGTCACCTCGGCCGGTGTGCCGGTCGCGGCGATGCGCCCCTCGTGCAGGATCGCCAGCCGGTCGGCCAGGTGCTCGGCCTCCTCCAGGTAGTGCGTGGTCAGCAGCACCGTCGTCCCGCCGTCGCGCAGCGCGCTCACCAACTCCCAGGTGTCGCGGCGCCCTTCGGCGTCGAGGCCGGTCGTGGGCTCGTCCAGGAACAGCACCTCGGGGCGGCCCAGCAGCGCGAGCGCCAGGTCGAGGCGCCGCCGCTCACCGCCGGACAGCTGCTTCACGCGGACGCCGGCCTTGCTCTCCAGTCCCACCAGCGCGAGCGTCTCCGGCACGGGCCGCGCGCCGCTCACGCACCCCGCCCACATCCGCGCGGTCTCGGCGACGGTCAGCTCGGACGGGAAGCCGCCTTCCTGCAGCATCACGCCGGTCCGGGGCCGGACGGCGGCCCGGTCGGTGTACGGGTCGTGGCCGAGGACCCGTACCCGCCCGTCGGCCGGGGCGGCGAGCCCTTCCAGCAGTTCGACGGTCGACGTCTTGCCCGCGCCGTTGGTGCCGAGCAGCGCGAAGATCTCCCCGCGGCGCACGGAGAAGGTGATTCCGCGCACCGCCTCGAACCCGCCCCCGTACACACGCCGCAGGTCTGTGACCTCAATCACGTGTTCGTGTCCGTTCGCTTCCATGCCTCCAGGGTCCCGGCGAAGGGTGCCGGGCAGCAGTGCGCGCTGTCATCACTCGGCATGACAAATGTCAGGCGCGGGGGCCCGCAGAAGCAGAGGCAGGGGTAGAGGCAGAGGCAGAAGGAGACGGAGAAACAACGAAAAGACCCCGGTCCCTGAGGGACCGGGGTCTCATTCCCGAGCGGACGACGAGGCTCGAACTCGCGACCTCAACCTTGGCAAGGTTGCGCTCTACCAACTGAGCTACGTCCGCATTGCCTCCGACCGGCTCTCACCGATCGGCGCGGGCACCAGCCTACCTGATCCACAAGAGTGGTGGAGGCGATGCAGAGCGGGTGACAGGAATTGCACACTGCGCCTTCCCCCTGGAAGGGGGATGTTCTACTACTGAACTACACCCGCGCGTCCTGAGTGGGCTGGGCCTTTCGGCCTCGCCCCTCGGCGTGCTCCAGACTCTAGCTGATCAGCCGGGGTGCTGCGCAAGTCGGTTGCGGCGAGGGGCGCGTGACCGGTCGTCGGCCCCGGGCTCACTGGGCGGCGGCGAAGGCCTCGTACACCTTCTTCGGGATCCGCCCGCGGGCCGGCACGTCCATCTTGTTGGCCTGTGCCCACGCGCGCACGGCCGCCGGGTCGGGCGCGACCTCGGTCTGCCGGTACGTCCTGCCGGACCTGGACCGCTTGCGCCCGGCCGCCACGTAGGGCTCCAGGGCCCGACGCAGTTTCTCGGCGTTGGCTTCATTCAGGTCGATCTCGTACGACTTGCCGTCGAGTCCGAAGGCGATCGTCTCCGCCGCTTCCGAGCCGTCGATGTCGTCAAAGAGAGTGACCACGACCTTCTGCGCCACGAATATCGGTCCCTTCGTGCGACACCTCGTCCGTTGTGACGTGCCGAGACGTCACGGAGATGTCGACTGTTCGCCTGTTAATGGGCAAAGTATCGGCCAATGGCAATTCATTTGTACAGTGCCCGGGATTGCATTGCGAAGCCCGACTAAATACTCCCGCGCGTCCCTCGCGCAATAGGGAACACGCCCTGATCACGGATCTTTCCCGTAACTTTTCGTGAAGCCACCCGGTCGAGACCCGATCGTGACAGCGGTCACGTAGATTCCTACAACTCTACTCGCGTAGAAATTTTGTGCGGGTAGTCTGAAGGAACCTGCTCAGCACCACACACCGGGAGTGCCAGTGGCACGCGTCGTAGTCGACGTCATGCTCAAGCCGGAGATCCTCGACCCCCAGGGCCAGGCGGTGCAGCGCGCACTGCCGCGTCTGGGTTTCGAAGGGATCTCGGACGTCCGCCAGGGAAAGCGATTCGAACTGGAAGTTGACGGGCCGGTCGACGAGGCCGCGCTCGCCCGCATCCACGAGCTTGCGGAATCCTTCCTCGCCAACACCGTGATCGAGGACTTCACCGTCAAGGTGGAGGAAGTCGCGGAGGCCGCGAAGTGACCGCTCGTATTGGCGTCGTCACTTTCCCGGGCAGCCTCGACGACCGCGACACGCAGCGCGCGATCCGTCTCGCCGGTGCCGAACCCGTCGCTCTCTGGCACAAGGACAAGGACCTCAAGCAGGTCGACGCCGTGGTGCTGTGCGGTGGTTTCTCGTACGGCGACTATCTGCGCGCCGGTGCCATCGCCCGTTTCTCGCCGGTGATGGAGCCCCTCATCGAGCAGGCGAAGGCCGGTCTGCCGGTCCTCGGCATCTGCAACGGCTTCCAGATCCTCACCGAGGCGCACCTGCTGCCCGGCGCGATGCTCGGCAACGACCACCTCCACTTCATCTGCCGCGACCAGAAGCTGCGGGTGGAGAACGCGGACACCTTCTGGACCAGCGACTTCACCGCCGGCCAGGAGATCAGCATTCCGCTGAAGAACATGGACGGGCGGTACGTCGCCGACGAGTACACGCTGGACAAGCTGGAGGCCGAGGGCCGGGTCGCCTTCCGGTACCTGGCCCGCGGCGAAGCCGCGCACGGTTACGGCAACCCCAACGGCTCGCTCCGCGACATCGCCGGCATCAGCAACGAGGCGGGCAACGTCGTCGGTCTGATGCCGCACCCCGAGCACGCCGTGGAGCCGCTGATCGGTACCGGTCGTACCGACGGCCTCCCGTTCTTCACCTCGATCCTCAAGAAGCTGGTCAACGCATGAGCCGGACGCCCTCCCGTCTCCCACCGCCGCCCGACAACGAGGCCCTGCGGGCCGCTCCTTCCCGTCTGGACACGGTCGAGCACGCGGCCGCGACCCCCGACGTCGAGCTGCCCTGGGCCGAACTCGGCCTGAAGAAGGACGAGTACGAGCGGGTCGTGGAGATCCTCGGCCGCCGGCCCACCGGTGCCGAGCTCGCCATGTACTCGGTCATGTGGTCCGAGCACTGCTCGTACAAGTCCTCCAAGGTCCACCTCCGCCAGTTCGGCGAGAAGGCCCCCGAGAGCGACGCCCTGCTCGTCGGCATCGGCGAGAACGCCGGTGTGGTCGACGTCGGCCAGGGCTACGCGGTCACCTTCAAGGTCGAGTCGCACAACCACCCGTCGTACGTCGAGCCCTACCAGGGCGCCGCGACCGGCGTCGGCGGCATCGTCCGCGACATCATCGCGATGGGCGCCCGCCCGGTGGCCGTGGTCGACCCGCTGCGGTTCGGCGCGGCCGACCACCCCGACACCAAGCGCGTGCTGCCCGGCGTCGTCGCCGGCATCGGCGGCTACGGCAACTGCCTGGGCCTGCCGAACATCGGCGGCGAGGTCGTCTTCGACGCCTGCTACCAGGGCAACCCGCTGGTCAACGCGGGCTGCGTCGGTGTCATGCGGCACGAGGACATCCACCTGGCGAAGGCGTCGGGCGCGGGCAACAAGGTCATCCTGTACGGCGCCCGCACGGGCGGCGACGGCATCGGCGGCGCCTCGATCCTCGCCTCGGAGACCTTCGACGACGCCAAGCCCTCGAAGCGCCCCGCCGTGCAGGTGGGCGACCCCTTCCAGGAGAAGCTGCTCATCGAGTGCACCCTGGAGGCCTTCAGGGAGAAGCTGGTCGTCGGCATCCAGGACCTCGGCGCGGCCGGTCTGTCCTGCGCGACCAGCGAGCTCGCCTCCAACGGCTCCGGCGGCATGCGCGTCACCCTGGACGACGTACCGCTGCGCGACTCCACGCTCTCGCCGGAGGAGATCCTCATGAGCGAGTCGCAGGAGCGCATGTGCGCGGTCGTCGAGCCCGACAAGGTCGACCGCTTCCTGGAGATCTGCGACAAGTGGGACGTCATCGCCACCGTCATCGGTGAGGTCACCGACGGCGACCGGCTGGAGATCTTCTGGCACGGCGGCAAGATCGTGGACGTCGACCCGCGCACGGTCGCCCACGAGGGCCCGACCTACGAGCGCCCGTACGCCCGCCCGGACTGGCAGGACGCCCTCCAGGCCGACGACGCGAACAAGCTGCCGCGTCCGCAGACGTCCGAGGAGCTCAAGGACCAGGTCCTGAAGCTGGTCGCCTCCCCGAACCAGGCGTCCAAGAAGTGGATCACCTCGCAGTACGACCACTTCGTGCAGGGCAACACCGTCCTCGCCCAGCCCGAGGACTCCGGCATGATCCGCATCGACGAGGAGACCGGCCTCGGTGTCGCCCTCGCCACGGACGGCAACGGCCGCTACGCCAAGCTCGACCCGTACACGGGCGCGCAGCTGGCCCTCGCCGAGGCCTACCGGAACGTGGCGACGACCGGTGCCAGGCCGCTCGCCGTCTCCGACTGCCTGAACTTCGGCTCGCCCGAGGACCCGGCGGTCATGTGGCAGTTCGCGGAGGCCGTGCGCGGTCTCGCGGACGGCTGCCGGCAGCTGGGCACGCCGGTGACCGGCGGCAACGTCTCCCTCTACAACCAGACGGGCGAGGTCGCCATCCACCCGACGCCGGTCGTCGCCGTCCTCGGCGTGATCGACGACGTCGCGCGCCGCACGCCGGTCGCCTTCCGGGAGGAGGGCCAGCTGATCTACCTCCTCGGCGACACGCGTGAGGAGTTCGGCGGCTCGGCCTGGTCGCAGGTCGTGCACGACCACCTCGGCGGCCTGCCGCCCAAGGTCGACCTGGAGCGCGAGCGCCTGCTGGCCGAGATCCTGATCTCCGCCTCCCGCGACGGCATGATCGACTCCGCGCACGACCTGTCCGACGGCGGTCTGATCCAGGCCGTGGTCGAGTCGGCGCTGCTCGGCGGCAAGGGCGCGCGCCTGATCGTCCCCGACGGTCTGGACGCGTTCACGTTCCTGTTCTCCGAGTCGGCAGGCCGCGCGATCGTCGCGGTGCCGCGCTCGGAGGAGGTCCGCTTCAACGACATGTGCGGTGCGCGGGGCCTGCCCGTCACCCGCATCGGTGTCGTGGACGGTGACACGGTCGAGGTCCAGGGCGAGTTCACGCTGTCCCTGGCCGAGCTGCGCACGGCCCACGAGGAGACGATCCCGGCCCTGCTGGCGTAACGCCGACGGCCCTACGGGCCACCGCTTCGGGCACCCGCGAGGTGTCCGGGGCGGTGGCCCGTTCCCGTTCGTGCCCGACTTTTCTCAAGTGCCCGGACAAGCAAGCTCGTTGTGCCAACCTGAAAGCGTGCATGAGACGAAGGCGCTCGGGGTTGGGGACCGATGAGTGAGCGGTTGCGGATCAGGTTCGAGGGGGACGGGCCGGACCGGGAGGAAGAACTCCGGTCACTGCTCGGCTGGCTCGCGGACGACCGGTCGCTGCGCGGCCACGTCCGGCTGGAGCGGATCGCCGGCGACAGGCCGGGACGGATGAGCCCGGAGCTCGCGGCGGTCCTGGCGGTGATCTCCACCGCGACCGGGGTGCTGCAACTGCCCCTGGCGTACCTCGCCTGGCGGGAGAGCCGCCGGCACCGTACGCCCTCGGTCACCGTCCAGGTCGTCGGCGCGGACTCCGCCGAGGCCGAGGACCTGCTGCGCAGACTCCGCGGCGAGGACCCGGACGACGGCTCCGGAGACGCCGGGACGTGACCACCGCCGGCCGCACGGAGGACCTTCCCGCCCGTATCGACCCCCGCCGTTCCGCCTGCGTGCTGATCGGCGTGGACGACTACACCTCGCTGGACCCCCTGCGCAGCGTCCGCCACAACCTCGTCGAGCTGCGGGCCGCGCTCACCGACGAGGAGATCTGGGGAATCCCGGAGGACCGGATCGTCACGGTCTCCAACCCGGTCGCGCCGGCCGATCTGGTCGGCCCGATCCGCGAGGCCGGGCTCCTCGCCGACGACACGCTGATCGTCTACTACGCGGGCCACGGCCTGCTCGACCGCCACGAGGGGCAGCAGCTCCTGCTCACGCTGCCCGGGTCGGTGGAGGACCAGCCGGACACCTGCGTGCGCTCCCGCGACGTACGCCGGGCCATCCGCGACACGGGTGACGCGCGGCGCCGGGTCCTCATCCTCGACTGCTGCTTCAGCGGCCAGGCGCTCACCGAGATGGCCGGCGCCAACCGCGGGGAGCAGGGCGGCATGGTGGCGGTGAAGACGCTGCGCGAGGTCGAGGGCTCGTACGTCATGACCTCGGCGCCCAAGGACCGGCCTTCGCACGCCCCCGACTCCAGACGCTGCACGGTCTTCACCGGGGCACTGGTGGACGTCCTGCGCCGAGGGGTGCCGGACGGGCCCGGCATGCTGGGCCTGCACACGCTGTTCGAGGTGGTGAAGGCGCGGATCGCGGCCATGAAGCCCGAGATGCCGCAGGAGCCGCAGGACGAGGACCGTAACGGCGTCGGCGGACTGGACTTCGTCCGCAACGTGGCGGTGCTCCCGCCGCTGACCCCGCCCGCGCCCGCCGACGGCCGGCCGCCCCGAAGCCGGATCCGCACCGCCCTGTGGTCCCTGGCCGCCGTCGCGGCCGGCCTCGGTGTCGGCCTCGGCGCGCAGCCGGCCGCCGACTGGTGGCACACCGCCCACCCCGTGCCCGCGACCGGCGAGTGCGGGGGCCACCCCACCGACGCCCCGGCGCCCCGCGCCGTCCTCCTCGACCACTCCGACGCGTTGAACAAGAAGAACGTCGACTACGAGGAGGTCAAGGGCGTCTCCGCCCTCGCCCTCGTCTCCCAGGGCCCGGACGGCGTCGAGGCACTCGCGCTCACCGACAATTCCCCCGACCTGCTGTTCCCGCTCTCCCTCGGCACCCCCTCCGGCCTGGCCCCCGTCGCCGACACCGCGCACACGCTGCGCCGCGCGAACGGCGAGAAGTTCCCCGAGGGCGAGCTCGACGGTGAAGGGCTGGTCGTCGAGCGCGGCGGCCGGACGGCGCTGATCGCCTCCGAGGACGGTCCGGCCCTGCGCCGCTTCGACATCGCCAGCGGGAAGCAGATCGGCGCGGACTTCCCCATCCCGGACGACCTGCGGTACTGGCCCCGCGGCAGCGCGCAGACCGGCCGCAGCATCGAGGCCCTCGCCCTCTCACCGAACGGACGGCACCTCTACGCGGGCTGGGAGGCCCCACTGGCCAAGGACGGCGACTACCGCGGCCGGCCCGCCATCCGCATCCAGCGCTACACCGGCACGCCCGGCGGCACCTACACGCCGGACGAGCAGTACGCCTACCGCGCCGGTGACGGAATGAACCTGACGGAGCTGGTCGCCCTCGACGACAAGGGCGGACTCCTCGCGCTGGAGCGCGAGTACACCTCCGGGCTCGGCACCGCCGTCCGTGTCGTCCAGCTGTCCCTCGAAGGCGCCCGGGACGTGACCGGAGTCGACTCCCTGCACGGCCTTCCCGCGGACGGCTTCGTGCAGGACACCCCGGTCTTCGACCTGGCCGCCTGTCCGGCGGGCGGCCCGGGAGTGGTCGCCACCCCCGGCTCGAACCCCCGCAACCCGCTCCTGGACAACGCGGAGGGCATGGCCGTGGGCAAGGAGTGGACGACCGGCGAGTACCAGGGCTGGCGCCCGCTGTACCTGATCTCCGACGACAACGACAGCGTCGACCAGATCACCCGCCTGTACGCGCTGGCGGTCCGCCTGAAGCCCTGAGACCCGGCGTGCGGATCATGCCGGTGTCGGGGTGTCGGGGTGTCGGGGTGTCGGGGTGTCGGGGTGTCGGGGTGTCGGGGGTTGCGGTGCCCGGCGTTCCGGTGTCCGGTGTCCGGTGTCCGGTGTCCCGGCGTTCCGGTGCCCCGGCCTCCCGTGTCCGTCGGGTCCGGTGTGGGCCCCGCCGCAAGGGCGTTCCGGGCACGCCTGGAAGACGGTCGTGGCCACCGCCGTCCGGCCATAGGCTGCCGCCATGCCTCCGGCCAGAAAGCGCCCCCGCGCCTACGACCCCGCCAAGATCCGCGCCGCCGTCCTCGCCCAGTTCGGGCACCTGCGTGAGGCCGTACGCACCCTGAGCCCCGAGCAGCTCGCGCTCCCCACCCGGCTCGGGGAGTGGACCGTGCGGGAGCTGGCGGCGCACGTGACCATGGCCGTGGAGAGCGTCAGCCGCAACCTCGACCGTGACGAGCCCGCCCAGGCCGACCTGACCCTGCTGGACTGGCCCTTCGCCACCGCCGCCCGCGCCGCCGGCATCGCCGAGGGCACCCGCGAGCCGGCCGCCGCCCACCCCGACCTCGACGCTCTCTACGCCCGCACCGAGGAGCGCCTCACCGCACGGCTGGCCGACGCCCCCGGCACCCGTCTGCTCGCCGCCGGGACCGGTGCGATGACCCTCGCCGACTACCTGGTCACGCGCACCGTCGAGCTCGTCGTGCACACCGACGACCTCAACGCCGCCGTGCCCGGCCTCGACATCCCCCACGACCGCCAGGCCCTCGCCGCCTGCACCCGGCTGCTGGCCGACGCCCTCGCCGTGAAGGCGCCCGGGGGTTCCACGGAGGTGCGCATCCCGCCGTACGCCGTGGTGCAGTGCGTCGAAGGTCCCCGGCACACCCGCGGCACCCCGCCGAACGTCGTCGAGACCGACCCGCTGACCTGGGTCCGCCTCGCGACGGGGCGGCTGACGTGGGCCGACGCGGTGGCCGCCGCCGAGGTCGGCGCGAGCGGCGAGCGGTCCGACCTGTCGGGGCTGCTGCCGCTCATGGGCTGACGCGGTCGCGGGGGCGGGCCGGGGGGAACCGATCGTCCCGGGTGCCCGTCGAAGCGGCATGGACAGGCACCAGCAGCTCATGACCCTGACGGCCGCCGCCGTGCTCGTCCCGCTCGTGGCGGCCTGCGGCAACGAGAAGGCGGGCAGCGGATCGGTCGGGGCCGAGAAACCCCTGACCGGAGTGGTGTGGAGCGTCGACAGCGTCACCGTCGACGGCACCACGCACCGCGCCCCGGCCGACGCGCACGTCACCATCGGCGGCGACGGCCGGGCCGAGGGCAGCTACGGCTGCAACACCTTCAGCGCGAAGGCCGCCCTCGACGGCGACACGGTCCGCCTCAGCGACGCCACGGCCACCGAGATGGCCTGCGGGAAGAAGCCCATGGACTTCGAGCGCGCCCTGGCCCGCACTCTCACCGGCGCCGCGCTCAGCACCGACCTGAACAGCGACCGCCTCACCCTGACCGCCGGCGACGGCGACACCGTCCGCCTGAGCAAGTCGCAGGACGCGCCCCTGCACGGCACGAAGTGGACCGTCACCGGCCCCGGCACCGCCGGCGAGGCCCACCTGACCTTCGACACCAAGAAGGGCACCGTCTCCGGCCGGCTCGGCTGCAACCACGTCAATGCCAAGGCCACCGTCCGCGACGGCAGTATCACCGTCGGCGCCCCCACCACCACCCGAATGATGTGCGAAGACTCACTCATGGACACCGAGAGGGCCCTGCTGCGTGCCCTCAAGGGCCCGCTGACGTACGAGATCGATCACCGCACCATCACGCTGACCAGCGACAACGGCACCAGCGTGCGGGCCGTCGCCGCCCGGTGATCCACAACTGAGGGCCCATCCCGAATTCGGACCAGTGGTCGATCTCGCCTACACTCGAATACGTGCCACGTGGTGACGGACGACTCAACCACGACCTTCTCCCCGGCGAGAAAGGCCCCCAGGACGCTTGCGGCGTCTTCGGTGTCTGGGCCCCGGGCGAAGAGGTCGCCAAGCTCACGTACTTCGGGCTCTACGCCCTCCAGCATCGGGGCCAGGAGTCCGCGGGAATCGCGGTCAGCAACGGCTCCCAGATCCTCGTCTTCAAGGACATGGGCCTGGTCTCCCAGGTCTTCGACGAGACCTCCCTCGGATCGCTCCAGGGACACATCGCGGTCGGACACGCCCGCTACTCGACCACCGGCGCCTCCGTCTGGGAGAACGCCCAGCCGACGTTCCGCGCCACCGCGCAGGGCTCGATCGCGCTCGGTCACAACGGCAACCTGGTCAACACGGCGCAGCTCGCCGAGATGGTCGCCGACCTGCCCAAGGACCACTCCGGCCGGTCCACCCGGGTCGCGGCCACCAACGACACCGACCTCGTCACCGCGCTGCTCGCCGGCCAGGTCGACGCGGACGGCAAGCCGCTGACCATCGAGGAGGCGGCCGGCAAGGTGCTGCCCGAGGTGCGCGGCGCCTTCAGCCTCGTCTTCATGGACGAGCACACCCTCTACGCGGCCCGCGACCCGCAGGGCATCCGCCCGCTGGTCCTCGGCCGTCTGGAGCGCGGCTGGGTGGTCGCCTCCGAGTCCGCCGCCCTCGACATCTGCGGCGCCAGCTATGTGCGCGAGATCGAGCCGGGCGAGTTCGTCGCCATCGACGAGAACGGCCTGCGCACCTCCCGATTCGCGGAAGCAAAGCCCAAGGGCTGCGTCTTCGAGTACGTGTACCTGGCCCGCCCGGACACCGACATCGCCGGCCGGAACGTGTACCTGTCCCGCGTCGAGATGGGCCGCCGCCTCGCCAAGGAGGCGCCCGTCGAGGCCGACCTGGTCATACCGACCCCGGAGTCCGGCACCCCCGCCGCGATCGGTTACGCGGAGGCCTCCGGCATCCCGTTCGGCGCCGGCCTGGTCAAGAACGCGTACGTGGGCCGGACCTTCATCCAGCCTTCACAGACCATTCGCCAGCTCGGCATCCGCCTGAAGCTGAACCCGCTCAAGGAAGTCATCAAGGGCAAGCGCCTGGTCGTCGTCGACGACTCCATCGTGCGCGGCAACACCCAGCGGGCCCTGGTCCGCATGCTGCGCGAGGCGGGCGCCGCCGAGGTCCACATCCGGATCTCCTCGCCGCCCGTGAAGTGGCCCTGCTTCTTCGGCATCGACTTCGCCACCCGCGCCGAGCTCATCGCCAACGGCATGACCATCGAGGAGATCGGCACCTCGCTCGGCGCCGACTCCCTGGCGTACATCTCCATCGACGGCATGATCGAGGCGACCACCATCGCCAAGCCGAACCTGTGCCGCGCCTGCTTCGACGGCGAGTACCCGATGGAGCTGCCCGACCCCGAGCTGCTCGGCAAGCAGCTGCTGGAGACGGAGCTGGCCGCCGGCCCGGCCGCCACGGCCGCCGCCGACGCGATCCGCCGCCCGTAGCCGGCCCGCACTACCTGCTGTACGACACGAAGGTTCTCATTAGCCATGTCTGAGACAACTGGTGCCAGCTACGCAGCCGCGGGCGTCGACATCGAGGCGGGCGACCGCGCCGTCGAGCTCATGAAGGAGTGGGTGAAGAAGACGCAGCGCCCTGAGGTCCTCGGCGGCCTCGGCGGTTTCGCCGGCCTCTTCGACGCCTCCGCGCTGAAGAACTACGAGCGCCCGCTGCTCGCCTCCGCCACCGACGGCGTCGGCACCAAGGTGGACGTCGCCCGCCGGATGGGCGTCTACGACACCATCGGCCACGACCTGGTCGCCATGGTCATGGACGACATCGTGGTGTGCGGCGCCGAGCCGCTGTTCATGACCGACTACATCTGTGTCGGCAAGGTGCACCCCGAGCGTGTCGCCGCCATCGTCAAGGGCATCGCCGAGGGCTGCGTGCTCGCCGGCTGCGCCCTGGTGGGCGGCGAGACGGCCGAGCACCCCGGCCTGCTGGGTCCGGACGACTTCGACGTCGCCGGCGCCGGTACGGGCGTCGTGGAGGCCGACCGGCTGCTCGGCGCGGATCGTATCCGTACGGGTGACGCGGTGATCGCCATGGCGTCCTCCGGCCTTCACTCCAACGGGTACTCGCTGGTCCGGCACGTCCTGCTGGACCAGGGCGGCATGGCCCTCGACACCCACGTGGACGAGCTCGGCCGCACCCTCGGCGAGGAACTGCTGGAGCCGACGAAGATCTACTCCCTGGACTGCCTGGCCCTGATGCGCACGACCGACGTGCACGCCTTCAGCCACATCACCGGCGGCGGCCTCGCGGCCAACCTGGCCCGCGTGATCCCGGACGGCCTGCACGCGATCGTGGACCGCTCCACCTGGGCCCCGGCGCCGGTCTTCGACCTCGTCGGCCGCACCGGCTCGGTCGAGCGCCTGGAGCTGGAGAAGACGCTGAACATGGGCGTCGGCATGATCGCGATCGTGCCCGAGGAGTCCACGGACGTCGCGCTGGCGACGCTGGCCGACCGCGGCGTGGACGCCTGGGTGGCCGGCGAGATCACCGACCGCGGCGACCACGAGACGGGCGCGGCGATGATCGGCGACTACGCGAGCTGAGCGGTGAGGCTGCCCCCACACGGAGAGCGTGCGGGCAGCACAGAACCCGGTCGGTGACCGAAGTCACCGACCGGGTGCATGCTCAGTGCAAGGTCAAGCGCCGCGACGCTGCTGCGGGGACTGGCCGTCCTCGTCCTCGTCGTCGTCCTCGTAGAGGTCGGCGTACTTTGCGTACAGGTCGTCGTCTTGCTCATCGTCCTCGAACCGTTCGCCGCCGTTCGGCGACGCGTTCGCAGTCGATGCGCCCAGCTCCTCGGCCAGGCGTGCGAGATCTGTCCCACCGCTGTTGTACTTCAGCTGGCGGGCGACCTTCGTCTGCTTGGCCTTGGCCCGGCCGCGCCCCATGGCTCGACCCCCTCAACGACGGGGCTCGACGGCCCCAGAGTCTTGACACGCGTTCATGATCCGGAACGGACTCTCCGTGGAGAGGCCGGTCCGTAGGGCTTCCACGGTACCTGAGCCCGCGCCCATACGGTACGTCGCCCGCAGGACGTGGCCGCGCCCAGGACCTTCGAGGCGCCCTGTCCTCGCTGGTCAACCGCGATTTTAACCACTTATCGGCGGTCGACCCGCCGGGAGAAGTGAGAGTTCTCTCCAACTGCCCTCCGGCGGGTACCGGTCACACCCCGCGAGCCCCCGGAACGAGGGGCGCGATCACCGTGCCGCGCGGGCCTCCGCCATGCGCTGCTCGGCGATCCGGTCGGCCGCGGCGGCCGGCGGAATCCCGTCCGTCTTCGCACGTGCGAATATGGCGAGCGTGGTGTCGTAGATCTTCGCGGCCTTGGCCTTGCACCGCTCGAAGTCGAAGCCGTGCAGCTCGTCGGCGACCTGGATGACGCCGCCGGCGTTCACCACGTAGTCCGGCGCGTAGAGGATCCCGCGGTCGGCGAGGTCCTTCTCGACGCCGGGGTGGGCGAGCTGGTTGTTGGCGGCGCCGCACACCACCTTGGCGGTCAGCACCGGCACGGTGTCGTCGTTGAGCGCGCCGCCCAGCGCGCAGGGGGCGTAGAGGTCCAGGCCCTCGACGCGGATCAGCGCGTCGGTGTCGGCGACGAAGCGCACCTCGGGGTGACGCTCGGTGATGCGCCGCACGGCGTCCTCCCGGACGTCCGTGATCACGACCCGGGCGCCCTCGTCCAGCAGGTGCTCGACCAGGTGGTGACCGACCTTGCCGACGCCCGCGATGCCGACCGTGCGGTCGCGCAGGGCCGGGTCGCCCCACAGGTGCTGGGCACTGGCCCGCATGCCCTGGTAGACGCCGAACGCGGTGAGCACGGAGGAGTCGCCGGCGCCGCCGTTCTCGGGGGAGCGTCCGGTGGTCCAGCGGCACTCGCGGGCCACGACGTCCATGTCGGCGACGTACGTGCCGACGTCGCAGGCGGTGACGTAGCGGCCACCGAGGGAGGCGACGCAGCGGCCGTACGCGAGGAGCAGTTCCTCGGTCTTGTCCCGCTCGGGATCGCCGATGATCACGGCCTTGCCGCCGCCGTGGTCGAGACCGGCCATGGCGTTCTTGTACGACATGCCGCGCGCGAGGTTCAGGGCGTCGGCGACGGCCTCCTCCTCGCTCGCGTACGGGTAGAAGCGCGTACCGCCGAGCGCGGGGCCAAGGGCGGTGGAGTGAAGGGCGATGACGGCCTTGAGGCCACTGGCGCGGTCCTGGCAGAGCACGACTTGCTCATGACCCCCCTGGTCCGAGTGGAACAGGGTGTGCAGGACGCCGTCGGTTACATCGGTCACTGTGGTGACTCCTGAGTAAGTAGCGGCGAGTCGGGGAGAGCTCCCGTACGGGTGGCGGGCGCTGTGAGCACGAGATTAGAGCCTGCCGTGCCCCTCGGTCCCCCCGTGCTCAGGATCACCTCCTCGCGGAGTACTGCCGTGCGACGATTTGCATAGATTTCCTGCGGGATCGTGAGGGGATTCCGCAGTTTTCCCCGACGACGGGCGGGGGAGGGAGCAGGCGTGCCCAAGGTGTCCTCGGTGATCGTCCCGTACGCGGCGTACCTCCGCGTGTACGAACCCCTGGCCGCCTTCCCGGAGCCGGAGCGCAGCCACTGGGCGCGCTACGCGCACCGTCCCGACCGCCCGTCGTACCAGGACGAACTGCGCCGCTCCCTGGCCGACTTGGTGCCCACGCCGCCGGTGCCAGTGCCGGTGCACGAGAGCGGCGACGCGTTCGTCATCCAGGTCGACGGGGTGGTCTGCGTCTGCCCCTGGCGCACCCGGCTGCGCGGCTGGCAGGCGCTGTCGGAGGTCGCCGAGGAGCTTCCGCCGCCGGTCCTGGACGCGGTGCTGCCGCCGGTCCTGCGCCGCCAGACCGCCCAGGACTACGAGCGCTGGCTGGCACGCAACCCCGACGCGCGCCCCTGGATCCGCACGGCGACCTGGCAGGTGCCGATCAACTGGTTCGTGCTGGTCGCGGACGACGAGCGCGAGTACGACAAGGGCTCGGGCGCGTCCGGTGGGAGCGCGCCCGTGCTGCGCTACCGCACGCCCATGGTGGAGGCCAGGCGCCGGGTCGCGCGCGGGCTGCGCGCCCTGAAGGACGCGATCGACGAGGGGCCGCTCATCGACGGCCTCGTGGACGTCGGGCGCTGGCTGGAGGAGTTCCACCCGCGGTCCTTCGTGGAGCTGGACTACGGGGGGCTGGTGCACGCCCTGCCGGCGGGTGAGCTGGAGGACGACCACTCGGCGGCCGATGTGGCCGAGGGCATGGAGGCCCTGCGGCGCGGCGACGGGGAAGCGGCGGGCGAGGCCTACGGGCGGCTCGTGGAGCGGTGGCGGTCCGTGCGGGACCTGAGGTCCGCGAACTGACGTTTGACGGGACGCCCGTATTGGGGTTTTGTCTTCGCACTGAGGTGCGCATCCAGGCTGCGCCGAGGTGCTCCCTGAAGGTCCGTCAGTGCGGGCTTCACGAGGGACGTAGGTCCCGATCCGGGCGTATCCGTCAACCGTGTCAAGCGTGACGGACCGCACGTACGTGGCCCTTGCGTCCCTTACCCACCCTCATGCCAAAATAGGACAAGGAGTCCGGGGAGGACTCTGTTCGCCCAACTCTGCTGTGGAGTGGGGGGAATCTCAGCATTGCACGCCTTTGGGGGGTCTGGTGCCTCCTGATCGTCCTGTGACTGATCGTCACAGTGGCGTGACTGTCCGCTATGGCATGGTCCATCGGCTTCCGTCGCTGATGAACACCTGGAGGGGCAATTCCATCGGTTTGGCCGACGCGGCTGGACAGATGGTGTAGTTGTAGTGCCGAGGACAAGCCGTTCGTCCTATAACCGACTCGACTCGCGTCCGCCATTTCGGGCAACGCGGGTCAAGGTGCAGAATTTAGAGGAAAGAACCGAGAAGGTTCGGTTCTCCCGAGGAGGCCGCTCATGACCGCTCGCACCCCTGATGCCGAGCCGCTGCTGACCCCGGCTGAGGTCGCCACCATGTTCCGCGTCGATCCGAAGACGGTCACACGCTGGGCGAAGGCCGGCAAGCTCACGTCGATCCGCACGCTCGGCGGGCACCGCCGTTACCGCGAGGCCGAGGTCCGCGCTCTGCTCGCGGGTATCCCGCAGCAGCGCAGCGAGGCCTGAACAACTGCATAACCGGGTAAAACGGCACGTCCCCCAATGTGTCGCAGGGCCCGGGAACACCGCTCCACATGATGCGGGGACTGCCCCAACAGGCCCCATGTCCAAGCAGCCCACAGCTCTCCGGGCAAGCATCAGGGGCGCGTCGTCTATCGCGCTGGACTCCGCCGGGTCCAGCGCGGTTTTTTTTGTGCCTCCGGGCCGCGCCGACGGCCGGTCTGTGAGCGGGCTTGTCGGGGTCTGGGGAGAGCTGTCGGATCCCCTGTGCGCGGCCCCTGGAGGGGAGTGCAATTGTACATATTAAATTGACCCGTTGTAGGTGAGGGGTAAATTCCGGACCTCAAAAAAATCATGCAGTGACACCAGTCACATGCCGGGGCCCTTGATGCTCATGGCTCAGGTGCGTTAGTGGAGCCTCGCGTTCCACCAGCCAACGGCGGTACGGGTGTTGAGGCCGGCGACGGTCACGCGGGCGACGGTCTCTCGCCCTCCGCCACGGGCCGCTGCGCGGCCTGAACGGCCGACGGGGCGGAATCCATCGCCAGTCTCAGCAGGCGGTGGCAGATGGGGCAGTGGCGGGTCACGTGGCGGTAGGAGGAAGCGGCCGACAAATGCGCGCGGAGCAGGGCTCGCGTCTCGTGCCTGGCCGATGCCGCCATACGCCACCTCCGGGGGGCCACGGAAGGGCCCTGTCTCCTGGGGTACCCAGCCGTCGACAGGCCGTCAAGACGGCGCGAGGGCACAGCGGAGAGGATGGCCGGGAACGACCCAGCGGAAACGAAGAAGGGCCCGGGTCGACGACCCGGGCCCTTCTCTCTTGCGGTCCTGACGGGATTTGAACCCGCGGCCTCCACCTTGACAGGGTGGCGAGCACTCCAAACTGCTCCACAGGACCAGGTTTCCCAGCGCCATTCCTGCGTTGCGCTGCGAGAAGGACTGTACAGGAGGGTGCGCCCTCTGGTCGAACTCACCCACCGTACAGGGGCCGTTACGGGACAGCCGCGTCGATCGCCTTCACGATCCGCTTGTCCGAAACGGGATACGCCGTGCCGAGCGCGTGGGCGAAATAGCTGACCCGCAGCTCCTCGATCATCCAGCGGATGTCCAGGACCTGCTGGGGCACCGGGCGGCCCTGCGGCATCTGCTCCAGCAGCCAGGCGTACTCGTCCTGCATCTCGTGCACCTTGGCCATGCGCGTGCTGTCCCGCTGCGCGTTCGCCGGCATCTGCTGGAGCCGCCGGTCCGCCGCGACCAGATACCGCATCAGGTCCGGCATGCGCCGCAGCCCCGCCTCCGTCACGAAACCGGGCCTCACGAGGCCGTCCAGCTGCTTGCGGACGTCCTGGAGGTTCGGGAGCAGCGCGGGGCTCCGTACGGCCTTCAGGCGGCGCTCGCAGGACTGCCAGGCGGCCAGTACCTGCTGCACCTGGCCCACCGTACGGACCGTCGTGTCGACGATCTCGGCGCGGACCTTGTCGTACAGCTTGCGGTACGACTCCTCGTCCCACGCCGGGCCGCCGAAGTCGGCGATCAGCTTGTCCGCCGCCGCCGTGGCGCAGTCGTCGAACAGCGCCTGGATGGAACCGTGCGGATTCGCGGACAGACCCAGCTTCTGCTGGTTGGTGAGCTTTTCGGACGCGAACTTCGCCGGGTTGACCGGGATGTTGCGCAGGATCAGCCGACGGGTGCCCCGCCACATCGCCTGAGCCTGCTCGGCCTCCGTGTCGAAAAGCCGCACGGAGACCGTGTCGCCGTCGTCGACCAGCGCCGGGTACGCCTTGACCGGCTGCCCGGCGCGGCGCGTCTCGAAGACGCGGGTCAGCGAGCCGATCGTCCAGTCCGTCAGGCCCGTGCGCTCCAGGGACTCGCCGCCCTGCCGTTCGGCGGTCGCGGCGGCGGCCTGCGAGAGGGCCTTCCTGGCCTTCGGCTTCAGCTTCAGCCGCAGTGTCTCCAGGTCCCTGTCCTCGGCCAGCTTGCGCCGCCGCTCGTCCACGATCCGGAACGTGATCTTGAGGTGGTCGGGGACCTTGTCCCAGTCGAAGTCGTCCGCCTCGAACGGCACCCCGACCATGCGCTTCAGCTCCCGCGCCATGGTGACCGTCAGCGGCTCCTGCAGCGGGACGGCCCGCTCCAGGAAGGCCTTCGCGAAGTTCGGCGCCGGCACGTAGTTGCGGCGGATCGGCTTCGGCAGGGAGCGGATCAGCTCGGTGACCAGTTCCTCCCGCAGGCCAGGGATCTGCCAGTCGAAGCCCTCGTCCGTGACCTGGTTGAGCACCTGGAGCGGGATGTGCACGGTCACGCCGTCCGCGTCCGCGCCCGGCTCGAACTGGTACGTCACCCGGAACTTGAGCCGGCCCTGCCGCCAGGAGTCCGGATAGTCGTCCTTGGTGACCGCGCCCGCCCGCTCGTTGATGAGCATCTCGCGCTCGAAGTCGAGGAAGTCGGGCTGCTCGTGCCGCTTGTGCTTCCACCACGAGTCGAAGTGCGCGCCGGAGACCACGTGGTCGGGGAGCCGCTGGTCGTAGAAGTCGAACAGCGTCTCGTCGTCCACCAGGATGTCCCGGCGCCGGGCGCGGTGCTCCAACTCCTCGACCTCGGTGAGGAGTTTGCGGTTGTCGGCGAAGAACTTGTGGTGCGTGCGCCAGTCGCCCTCGACCAGGGCGTTGCGGATGAACAGCTCGCGGCTGACCTCCGGGTCGATGCGGCCGTAGTTCACCTTCCGCTGGGCGACGATCGGCACGCCGTACAGCGTGACCTTCTCGTACGCCATCACCGCGGCCTGGTCCTTCTCCCAGTGCGGTTCGCTGTACGTCCGCTTCAGCAGGTGCTGGGCGAGCGGCTCGATCCACTCCGGCTCGATCCTGGCGTTGACGCGGGCCCAGAGGCGGGAGGTCTCCACGAGCTCCGCGGACATCACGAAACGCGGCGGCTTCCTGAACAGAGCCGAGCCCGGGAAGATCGCGAACTTGGCGTTGCGGGCGCCGAGATACTCGTTGCGCTCCCTGCGGGCGCCGGAGTCCTTCGCGTCCTTGGACTCCTTCACGTCCTTCATGCCGATGTGGGACAGCAGGCCCGCGAGGAGCGAGACGTGGATGCGGTCGGCGGGGGCGCCCGGCGACGGAGTCCCCTCATCGGACGGCGCCTCGTTGACGTGGATGCCCATCTGCTTGGCGACCGTGCGCAGCTGCGTGTAGATGTCCTGCCACTCGCGGATGCGCAGGAAGTTCAGGTACTCCTGCTTGCACATGCGGCGGAACGACGACGAGCCGCGCTCCTTCTGCTGCTCGCGGACGTAGCGCCACAGGTTGAGGTAGGCGAGGAAGTCGCTGGTCTCGTCCTTGAAGCGGGCGTGCTGCTGGTCGGCCTGCATCTGTTTGTCGGCGGGGCGCTCGCGCGGGTCCTGGATGGACAGCGCGGCGGCGATGACCATGACCTCGCGGGCGCAGCCGTTCTTGTCGGCCTCCAGCACCATGCGCGCCAGACGAGGGTCGACGGGCAGCTGGGCCAGCTTGCGGCCGGTGTCCGTGAGCCGCTTGCGCGGGTCCTTCTGCGCGGGGTCCAGGGCGCCGAGCTCCTGGAGCAGCTGCACGCCGTCGCGGATGTTGCGGTGGTCCGGCGGGTCGATGAACGGGAACTTCTCGATGTCGCCGAGGCCGGCCGCGGTCATCTGCAGGATGACGGACGCCAGGTTCGTCCGCAGGATCTCCGCGTCCGTGAACTCCGGGCGGGACAGGAAGTCGTCCTCGCTGTACAGCCGGATGCAGATGCCGTCCGAGGTACGGCCGCAGCGGCCCTTGCGCTGGTTGGCGCTGGCCTGCGAGATCGCCTCGATCGGCAGCCGCTGCACCTTGGTGCGGTGGCTGTAGCGGGAGATGCGGGCGAAGCCGGGGTCGATGACGTACTTGATGCCCGGGACGGTCAGCGAGGTCTCGGCGACGTTCGTGGCCAGAACGATCCTGCGGCCCGTGTGCTGCTGGAAGACGCGGTGCTGCTCGGCGTGCGAGAGCCGGGCGTAGAGGGGGAGCACCTCGGTGGAGCGGTAGTTCTTCTTGGTGAGCGCGTCCGCGGTGTCGCGGATCTCCCGCTCACCGGACAGGAACACCAGGATGTCGCCGGGCCCCTCCGCCATCAGCTCCTCGACGGCGTCCGTGATCGCGGTGATCTGGTCGCGGTCGGCGTCGTCGGCGTCCTCCTCGAGCAGCGGGCGGTAGCGCACCTCCACCGGGTAGGTCCGGCCGCTGACCTCGATGATCGGGGCGTCGCCGAAGTGCCGCGAGAAGCGCTCGGGGTCGATGGTCGCCGAGGTGATGACGACCTTGAGGTCGGGGCGCTTCGGCAGCAGCTGGGCGAGGTAGCCGAGCAGGAAGTCGATGTTGAGGGACCGCTCGTGCGCCTCGTCGATGATGATCGTGTCGTAGGCGCGCAGCTCGCGGTCGGTCTGGATCTCGGCGAGCAGGATGCCGTCCGTCATCAGCTTGATGAACGTGGCGTCCGGGTTCACCTGGTCGGTGAACCGCACCTTCCAGCCGACGGCCTCCCCGAGCGGGGTGTCCAACTCCTCCGCCACGCGCTCGGCGACCGTACGGGCGGCGATCCGGCGCGGCTGGGTGTGCCCGATCATGCCGCGCACGCCGCGCCCCAGCTCCAGACAGATCTTCGGGATCTGCGTGGTCTTGCCGGACCCGGTCTCACCGGCCACGATCACGACCTGGTGATCGCGGATGGCCTCCGCGATGGCGTCCTTCTTCTGGCTGACCGGCAGCTGCTCGGGATACCGGATGCCGGGTACGCGGGCGCGCCGCTCGGCCATGCGCTGCCCGGCCTTGTCGACCTCGGCCTCGATCTCGGCGAGAACGGCGGCCCGGGCCTCCGGCTTACGGATCTTGCGCGCGCCTTCGAGCCTGCGCCCGAGCCGGTGCGCATCGCGCAGCGACAGCTCGGTCAGACGGGTGGCGAGGGCGCCGAGGGCGGGGGCAGGGTGCGTAGACATACGGATTCCAGGATCTCATCCCGGCGAAAAACGTGGCGAACGCTTTTGTGGGGGCGCCCCGGGGCCGCCGTGGGGATACCTCAAGGTGCCCTGGTGACTCTGGACGTCGGCTCCATCAGGCCGTACTGGTGTCCTTGCGGGGCACGCCAAAACCCCCGCCGATGATCTCGACGGGGGTTCGTTGTGGCTGGGGCCGGGGTCGAACCGGCGACCTTCCGCTTTTCAGGCGGACGCTCGTACCAACTGAGCTACCCAGCCACGAGGTTTCACGTGAAACCTCAGCGGTCCTGACGGGATTTGAACCCGCGGCCTCCACCTTGACAGGGTGGCGAGCACTCCAAACTGCTCCACAGGACCTTGCTTTACTGCTGTGTGCGAACCGGCGAACCAAGTGTCGCACACCGTACTGCGTGCCCCCAACGGGATTCGAACCCGTGCTACCGCCTTGAAAGGGCGGCGTCCTAGGCCGCTAGACGATGAGGGCTATCGGCCCGCCTGGGCGCTTCTCAGCGCGTCGGGGACGTGAGAAGCATATGGGATGGCGGGACCTATCGCCAAAACGGTTTACGGGCTGTTCGTCGCCGGGCCTGTCGCCGGGCTTGTCGCCGGGCTTGTCGGGGGGCTGCTCGCCGGGTCGGGCGAGGGCGTGCCGGGCGACGGTGCGGCCCCCGGCTGGTTCTCCTCCGGAAGGTGGCGACTGACCTCGGCCGTCGACTCGCCGAGCCCGCCGAGTTTGATCTCGTCCCAGGCCTGGAGGCGGCGGGTGTCCCGGTCGAAGTACAGGATCGACGCCTGCACCGGGTCCGGGTACTTGCCCTCGACGGCGCGCAGCCCGCTGCCGCCCGTGGAGCCCTCGATGCGCAGCCGGGTGCCGAACTTCATGACCTCCATCTCCTCGTGGTGGACATGTCCGGCCAGCACCAGCGGCACCTCTCCGTCCACCACGCGGGCGGCCTCCGGCTCGTGGGTGATGGCGACGTCCGCCGGTTTGCCCGCGGCGCGCAGGTCGCGCAGCGCGGACGCGAGACGGGCGCCGGCGATCTCCTGCACCGGGCCGCTGCCCGGCCGGGTCGAGCGGTCGGGCGTGAACTGCGGGTCGCCGATGCCGGCGAAGCGCAGCCCGGCGACGCTCTTCGACCGGCCGTCGTCCAGGACGTGCACGTTCTTCAGGCCCTGCAGATACCGCTGGGTGACCATCGAGTCGTGGTTGCCGCGCACCCACACGTACGGGGCGCCCAGGTCCTCGATCGGGTCCAGGAAGCCGTTCTCCGCGGCCGTGCCGTGGTCCATGGTGTCGCCGGAGTCGACGATCACGTTCACCTGGTACTGCTCCACCAGCGAGGCGATGATCTTCCAGCTCGCCGGGTTGAGGTGGATGTCCGACACGTGCAGCACCCGGATCGTGCTCGGGTCCGGGCGGTAGGCGGGGAGCGTGGACGTGACGTCGTAGAGCTTCGTCACGTTCGTCACCAGGCGCGCCAGTTCCTGCTGGTAGACGTCGAACTCGGTGACGATGCTGCGCGCGTCGCCGACCAGGGACGGCGCGGAGGACAGCAGTCCGGAGAACTTCGGTTCCAGGACCGAGTCGGGGTTCCAGGTGGCGTACGCGCTGCCGCCCGACGCGGCCAGCAGGGTGAGGGCGAGGCCGCCGGCCGCGAGGGCGCGGCGCGCGCGCCGGTAGACGGCGAGCCCGAGAGCGGTGGCGCCGGTGACGACGGCGACGCAGGAGCGGACGGCCAGGTCGAAGGTGCCGTGGGCGATGTCCCGGGTGACCTCGTCCTGGAGCCCGGAGATGCGCTCGGGGTGGTCGACGAGGGCCTGCGAGCGGACCGGGTCGAGCTGGTCGACGTTGACGTCCAGGCGGACGGGCGCGGTGTGGCTGTCCAGCTGCAGGGCGCCCAGCGGCGAGATGTTGATCTTCGTGCCGCCGGTGAGCGAGGGCCGCAGGGTCATGGTCGTGTCCATGGGGCCCACCGGCGCGCGTACGTTGCCCACGATCAGCAGGCCGAGCCAGGCGCCGAGCAGTACGACGGCGACCAGGCCGAGGGCGCGGGTCCACGGGTGGGGCTGGCGGACGAGTTCGACCGTCGTGGGCGCCTGGCGGGCGCGGTAGCGGCGGGCGAGGGCGCGCGGGACCCTGGGAAGTCGGTGCAGGAGGTTCAGGACGGCGGGGACGCGGGCCATTGGTCCCGTATGCCCAAGTAGCGCGTGGGATATGCGGGGCGTCTGCGGCTCTCGTCCGGGCGTGACGTACCCGACAATGGGCGGTGTGCTGGAGATGACGCGTGAGGAGTTCGAGGAGCTGGTCGCGGAGGCGCTCGACCGGATTCCGCCGGAGTTGACCCGCCTGATGGACAACGTCGCGGTGTTCGTGGAGGACGAGCCGCCGGCCGACGACCCGGAGCTGCTCGGGCTCTACGAGGGCACTCCGCTGACCGAGCGCGGCGAGTGGTACGCGGGTGTGCTGCCGGACCGGATCACGATCTACCGGGGGCCGACGCTGCGGCTGTGCGCGTCGCGGGAGGAGGTCGTCGAGGAGACCGAGGTGACCGTGGTCCACGAGATCGCCCACCACTTCGGCATCGACGACGAGCGGCTGCACGCGCTGGGCTACGGCTGACGGGGCGCCAATCCGCCGGGCCGGGCGCGTGCCTGACGGGTTGACGGGCCGACGGGTCGCCGGGTTCACAGGTTGACGGGCTGGCGGCCGCGGGTCCGGGTGCGACTGAGGGGCCGAGCGGGTCGAGGGCCGGTGTGCGGGGCGGAGGGCCGACGGGTCCTGGGCCCTCGTCACGGCTCGCCGCGCTCCGCGCGTGTCTTCTTGCGGGCGAAGGGAGTTGGGCACGTTGACTCCTCACCCGTCCCCCGGAGGTGGCTTTCCCGTGCGCCGCTTGTACGTACCCGTCCGTGTGGCCACCACGGCCCTGGCCGTCGCCGCTGTCGCCGGCTGCATGAGCGTGGCAGGTGACGCAGACGGGCACGCCAGGCCGTCGCACTCCGTGGGGCAGGAGGGCGGCGAGGTGCCCGACGGAGGGGCGGCGGTGTCGGGCGGCGGTTCCGGGCACGCCCCGGCCGGTGACGGCGCGGACGGGCTCGACAAGAAGGGCGGCGAGGACAAGGGCGAGGGCAAGGAGAAGGACGGGCCGGGCGAGGCGGCGTCCCCCGGGGCCTCGCCGTCCGCCGGGCCGAGCCGTCCCGCGCCCGCGCCCGGCGGTCCGGGCGGCCCCGCCGGACCCACCCCGCCCCGCACGGACGACCCGGCCCCGACCGGTACGGCCGACCCGCGGCCCGCGCCGTCGAAGGAGGCGCCGGCGTCGCCGACGCCCGAGCCGACGGCGGCCGAGCCCTCGTCGTCGGCGCACGAGCCGCCGGAGCCGCAGCTGAACCACCGGGAACCGGCTCCGGAGGCGGGGGTGCCGGCCTAGAATCGGTCGGCCCGGACCTCGCGGCCCCGGCCCCTCGGCCCAGGCGGCGCACCGGGCGACCGGAAGCGCCGGCTCCACGGGAAGGCCCGGTTTGCTTTCGGGGGCCCAGGGTGCGTATGGTGGCAGATCGTTTGATCCTATTTGCCCGGCGCCAACGCAGAGCGCGCCGTGTGGCGCGTACTCTCCTTTGCCGTGGCTGACCGCATCGAGGCGGTCGAATTGCGATTCACGGAGTTGACGGGCGCGTGCCGACGAGACTCCGGAAGGTTTCGCATTCGCATGTCCATCACCAGTTCTGATCACGTCGTCATGCCCGAGAACGAGGGCGCCGACAGCACCGAGGTCACCGCTCCCGAGCTGACGTTCACCGACCTCGGGCTCCCCGAGGGCATCGTGCGCAAGCTCGCGCAGAACGGCGTGACCTCCCCCTTCCCGATCCAGGCCGCGACCATCCCGGACGCCCTGGCCGGCAAGGACATCCTCGGCCGTGGCCGCACCGGCTCCGGCAAGACCCTCTCCTTCGGTCTGCCGGCGCTGGCGACGCTGGCCGGCGGCCGTACCGAGAAGCACAAGCCGCGCGCCGTCATCCTGACGCCGACGCGTGAACTGGCCATGCAGGTCGCCGACGCGCTCCAGCCGTACGGCGACGTCCTCGGCCTGAAGATGAAGGTCGTCTGCGGCGGCACCTCGATGGGCAACCAGATCTACGCCCTCGAGCGCGGCGTCGACGTCCTCGTCGCCACCCCGGGCCGCCTGCGCGACATCATCAACCGCGGCGCCTGCTCGCTGGAGAACGTGCAGATCGCCGTCCTCGACGAGGCCGACCAGATGTCCGACCTGGGCTTCATGCCCGAGGTCACCGAGCTGCTGGACCAGATCCCGGCGGGCGGTCAGCGGATGCTGTTCTCCGCGACGATGGAGAACGAGATCAAGACCCTCGTCGACCGGTACCTGAAGGACCCGGTCAGCCACGAGGTCGACGCGGCGCAGGGCGCGGTGACGACCATGTCGCACCACATCCTCATCGTGAAGCCCAAGGACAAGGCGCCGGTCACCGCCGCGATCGCCTCCCGCAAGGGCCGCACGATCATCTTCGTCCGCACCCAGCTGGGCGCCGACCGCGTCGCCGAGCAGCTGCGCGACGCCGGTGTGAAGGCCGACGCGCTGCACGGCGGCATGACGCAGGGTGCCCGCACCCGGACGCTGGCCGACTTCAAGGACGGTTACGTCAACGTCCTCGTCGCCACCGACGTCGCCGCGCGCGGCATCCACGTCGACGGCATCGACCTCGTCCTGAACGTGGACCCGGCCGGCGACCACAAGGACTACCTGCACCGCGCGGGCCGTACGGCGCGCGCCGGCCGCACCGGCACCGTCGTCTCCCTCTCCCTGCCGCACCAGCGTCGGCAGATCTTCCGCCTGATGGAGGACGCCGGCGTCGACGCCGCGCGCCACATCGTCCAGGGCGGCGCGGCCTTCGACCCGGAGGTCGCCGAGATCACCGGCGCCCGGTCCATGACCGAGGTGCAGGCCGAGTCCGCGGGCAACGCCGCGCAGCAGGCCGAGCGCGAGGTCTCCCACCTCACCAAGCAGCTGGAGCGGGCGCAGCGGCGCGCGACCGAGCTGCGCGAGGAGGCCGACCGGCTGCTCGCCCGTGCCGCGCGCGAGCGGGGCGAGGACCCGGCCGTGGTGCTGGCGGAGGCCGCCGTGGCCGCGTCGGCCGACGCCGAGGTCGTGGTGCCGGCGCAGTCGGGCGCCCAGGACGTCGAGCGGGCCGAGCGGGCCGAGCGCACGGAGTCTTCGGTGTCTTCGGCGCCGTACGAGCGTCGCGAGCGCCGTGACAGCGACCGTGGTGACCGCGGCGACCGCGGTGACCGTGGTGGCTTCCGCCGTGACGACCGCCGTGACGACCGTGGCGGCCGTTCCTTCGAGCGTCGTGACGACCGCGGCGGCGACCGTGGCGGGCGTTCCTTCGAGCGTCGCGACGACCGTGGCGGCTTCCGGCGTGACGAGCGTCGTGACGGTGACCGTGGCGGCTTCCGCCGTGACGACCGCCGTGACGACCGTGGCGGCCGTTCCTTCGAGCGCCGTGACGACCGCGGCGGCGACCGCGGCGGGCGTTCCTTCGAGCGTCGCGACGACCGCGGCGGCGACCGTGGTGGTGACCGTGGTGGCTTCCGCCGTGACGACCGCCGTGACGACCGTGGCGGCCGTTCCTTCGAGCGCCGTGACGACCGTGGCGGCGAGCGCGGCGGCTTCCGCCGTGACGACCGCGGTGACCGTGGCGGCTTCCGCCGCGACGAGCGTGGCGGCCACCGTGGCAGCGACCGCCCGTTCAACCGCGACCGTCAGGGCGACCGCCCCGGCTTCCGCACCGGCGGCCACGACCGCCCGTACGGCCGTCGTGACGACCACCGCGGCACCGGCACCGGCACGAGCACCGGCTCCTTCGGGCGCCGCGAGGACAAGCCGCGCTGGAAGCGCAACGGCTGACGCCCGCTGATCCCACCGGCTCACCGAAGGGCCCGGACGACGGTTCGACCGTCGTCCGGGCCCTTCGGCGTTTCCGGTTTGCCCTCGCATAGGGGATTCGTGAATGTGTTCGAACGGGGAGGGATCTTTGTGCTAGCTTGCGGCGCCTTTTGAGTCGAGCTGGAGGTGTCGCGTGGCCGTACGCCACAGACAGAACCGCAAACGATCTCTCCTCCGCGGCGCTCTCGCCGTGACCGTGGCCCTCGCGGCCACCGGCGGAGCACTGCCCACCTTCCTCACCGCCGCGCACGCCGAGACGGCGCCGACGACCCTGACGATCGACGCGCCGGACCGCTATCTGCCGCGCGGCTACAACCTGGAGTCGGCCGGCGCGACCGGCGACCTGGCCCGCGTGGAACTCGACACCGGTGACGGCGTCGGCGGGTACGGCGCCTTCGGCGGCTACCGCTGGAACCCGGTGTCCGGCGACGCGCTGCCCGTCGGACAGGACCCCGTCAGCTCCGCCGAGCGCATCGGCGGCCACGGCTCCGACATCGTCGCCGTCCACACCCCGGCGGACCGGTCGGTCGAGCTGAAGGACATGAAGGTCGGCACGTCGGACCGCTTCACGCTCCCCGAGGGGCAGACGTACCACGGCACCTACGGCGACAGCGTGCTGACGGCCACCTGGACCAGCGGCGGTTCCGTCGACACGCTGCACCTGCTGCGCCTGCGCGACGGGCAGCTCACGGACACCCCGGTGACCGGCGAGAACGGTGTGAAGCCCGCCTCGACCAAGGTGCTCGGCGCCGGCGACGGCATGCTGGCGATCCTGGTCTCCGGCGACCAGACGGGCTCCGTCGGCCTGGTGGACCGGGCGAGCGGCCGCATCACCGGCGTCCTCAAGGGCTCGTGGGGCAGCGGCCACACGCAGGTGGCGGTCTCCGCCTCGCACGTCGGCTGGTTCGACCCCGCGTACGGCGACCAGAAGGTGCACCTGCTGCGCCGTGACGCGCTCGGCGGCGCGGAGACCACCGTGGCGGTGGCCTCGTCGTACGAGCAGCGGGCGCACATCGCGCTGGTGGGGGACTGGGTGCTCTCGCTGCGGGAGCCGAAGTCCTACGGCAACAGCGACGCGCCGAAGGACCGGGGCGAGCCGCTGCTCGCCGCGCCGGTCGGCGGGGGCGACATGCGGACCCTGCTGCCCCACGCCCGCCTCGGCCGGGCGTACGGGCTGAACCCGACGCCCGACGGCGGCGTCCTGGTCGCCGGCGGCACGTCGGCCGGGGACTGGGCGGTGCGGAAGGTGAGCGCGCGGGCCGGCGGCGACCTCGCGGTCGACGCGGTGCGGTCCGTGCCCGCCAAGCCGGGCTCCTACGGCGCGGTGACGCTCGCGGCCGGTGACCTGGCCGTGCAGGAGACCGACACCAACTACCTCCCCTCCCTCTACAAGCGGCACCTGGAGCTGGGCGGCGAGGCGCCGTCGGCGGGGCCGCGCAGCCTGGTGGCCGAGCCGCCGCGCAGCACGGACGGCACCGGCGGGGCCGCGGGCACCGGGGCGGTCGCGCTGGGCGACGGCACCTTCGCCTACCCGAAGGGCTCCGGGATCGAGGTCCGCTCCGGCGCCGACGACGCCGTGACGGTGACGGCGCCGGGCGGCGGCCGGATCGTCGACGCCTCCGGCCGGTACGTGGTCTTCGGGCGCGGATACGTGTCCGGGTTCGGGCAGTACGAGCAGTACGTCCTCGACCTCGCCAGGCCCGGTGACGACAAGGTGCTGCTGACCCGACCGGCGTCGGCCGCCGCCGTGTGGGGCAGCACCTTCTGGACGCCCGGCACGGCCAAGGGCACCGTCACGGCCACCGACCTGAAGTCGGGCGGCACCGAGACGTTCTCCCTCGGCAAGGAGTGCACGCCGACGGACCTCCAGGCGGTGGGCCGCTGGGTGTACTGGACGTGCGACGCGTCCGGCGACCCGGCGGGCTCCGGCGTCTGGGACCGCGCCACGAAGCGCATGCTCGACGTCCCCAAGGGCGGCGAACTCGGCGACGGTTGGGTCGTCCTGCACGACGAGGCGGCCGGCAGGCTCCAGCTGCTGGACTTCCACACCGCCGACGCGGTGCGGACCCGCACCCTCGCCGAGCTGACCGGCTACCTGTCCCCGGACCACGTCGCGGTGGACCGCTTCGGCGGGGGCGTGGCCTACGTGCCCGGACGCGGCAAGCCGGGCGCCATGCGGGCGGTCGCCCCGGGCGTGCCCGCCTCCCCGCTCGCCGCGATCGAGTCCGCCCCGGAGACGTCCCTGGACTTCCAGTCGTCGGACACCCGCTGGGACGGCGCCTGGCAGCTGTCCCGGCCGGCCGCGCCCGGCGCCCGCGTCGTGATCAGGGACGTGGCGGGCACGGTGGTCCGCACGCTGGACGCCACGCAGCGCGGCGCCGCCCTCACCGCCGCCTGGGACGGCAGGACCGCCGACGGCAGGCACGCGCACAACGGCACCTACGTCTGGGAGCTGACCGCCGCCCCGAAGGACGGCCAGGGCCCGGAGCTGAGGCTCACCGGCAAGGTCGCGGTGAGCGGCAGCGCGCCCGGAGCGCTCGGCGGGCGGTAGGCCGCCGGAGCGAGTCATGAACCGGTGCGGCGGGCACGCGTTTTGGCCCGCCGCCCGGTGAATGCCGGGTCCCCGGCGAGGGAATCGCTGGGGGCATGACAGATGACGCCAAAGCGAGTGGGCTGTCGGACGAAGAGCGGCTCGCCCAGCTCGGCTACACGCAGGTTCTCGCCCGCCGCATGTCGGCGTTCTCCAACTACGCGGTCTCCTTCACCATCATCTCGGTGCTGTCGGGCTGCCTCACCCTCTACCTGTTCGGCATGAACACCGGCGGCCCCGCCGTCATCACCTGGGGCTGGGTCGCCGTCGGCCTGATGACGCTGTTCGTCGGCCTGTCCATGGCCGAGATCTGCTCGGCGTACCCGACGTCGGCGGGCCTGTACTTCTGGGCGCACCGCCTGGCGCCCCGGCGCACGGCCGCCGCCTGGGCGTGGTTCACGGGCTGGTTCAACGTCCTCGGCCAGGTGGCCGTGACCGCGGGCATCGACTTCGGCGCCGCGTCCTTCCTCGGCGCCTACCTCAACCTCCAGTTCGGCTTCGAGGTGACCCCGGGCCGCACGATCCTGCTGTTCGCCGGGATCCTCCTGCTGCACGGCCTGCTCAACACCTTCGGCGTGCGCATCGTCGGCCTGCTGAACAGCATCAGCGTGTGGTGGCACGTGATCGGCGTCGCGGTCATCGTCGGCGCGCTGACCTTCGTGCCGGACCAGCACCAGTCCGCGTCCTTCGTGTTCGGCGAGTTCGTCAACAACACCGGCTGGGGCAGCGGCGTGTACGTCGTGCTGCTCGGCCTGCTCATGGCGCAGTACACCTTCACCGGCTACGACGCCTCCGCCCACATGACGGAGGAGACCCGCGACGCGTCCACCGCCGGCCCCAAGGGCATCGTCCGTTCCATCTGGACGTCCTGGATCGCCGGCTTCGTCCTGCTCCTCGGCTTCACCTTCGCCATCCAGTCCTACGAGGGTGCCCTCACGTCACCGACGGGCGCGCCGCCCGCGCAGATCCTCCTCGACGCGCTCGGCGCGACCGCGGGCAAGCTGCTGCTGCTCGTCGTGATCGGGGCGCAGCTGTTCTGCGGGATGGCGTCGGTGACGGCCAACAGCCGCATGATCTACGCCTTCTCGCGCGACGGCGCCCTGCCCTTCTCGCGCGTCTGGCACTCCGTCAGCCCCCGCACCCGCACCCCCGTCGCCGCGGTCTGGCTGGCCGCCCTGGGCGCGCTCGCCCTCGGCCTGCCGTACCTGATCAACGTCACGGCGTACGCGGCTGTGACCTCCATCGCCGTGATCGGCCTCTACATCGCCTACGTCATCCCGACCTTCCTGCGGGTCCGCAAGGGCGCCGCCTTCGAACGGGGCC
This sequence comes from Streptomyces sp. DH24, assembly GCF_029813775.1. Lineage (GTDB taxonomy): Bacteria > Actinomycetota > Actinomycetes > Streptomycetales > Streptomycetaceae > Streptomyces. The sequence continues at coordinate 42,079 of NZ_JARVKW010000038.1, forward strand.
CCTGGCACCTGGGCCGCTGGTCGGGCCCGATCGGTGTGGTCGCGGTGACGTGGGTCGGCGTGATCACGGTCCTGTTCATGCTGCCGCAGGTGTCCCCGGTCACCTGGGAGTCCTTCAACTACGCGCCGATCGCCGTCCTGGCCGTCCTCGGCTTCGCCGCGACCTGGTGGCTGGCGTCGGCCCGCCACTGGTTCCTCAACCCCGACCACGCACGCACCCGCGCCCGCGAGCAGGCCCGCGCGGGAGCCCCGGAACCGGCGGACCCGTAGCCGCCCACGGCGCCCGCACCGCCGCGTCCACCCGTCCGCCACGGCCGGCTCCCGATACCCGATCGGACACACGGCCTCGTCCCGCTATGCTCGGGGAGGCAACATCGCCTGGGCCCTTAGCTCAATTGGCAGAGCAGTGGACTTTTAATCCATTGGTTGTGGGTTCGAGTCCCACAGGGCCTACGCCAACGCCCCCGGCTCGGCAGGTCCGAGCCGGGGGCTTCGTCGTTCCACAATGGTGCCCATGCCTCTGCCGTACGTCCTGCTGTCCGCCGCCGTCTCCCTCGACGGCTACCTGGACGACACCGGTCCCGAGCGGCTGCTGCTGTCCGGCGCGGCCGACTTCGACCGGGTCGACGAGGTGCGGGCGTCCGTCGACGCGATCCTGGTCGGCGCCGGCACGATCCGCGCCGACAACCCCCGGCTGCTGGTCAACTCGCCCGAGCGCCGTGCCGCCCGCCGCGCCGCCGGGCGGCCGGAGTTCCCGCTCAAGGTCACCGTCAGCGGGTCCGGCGAGCTCGACCCGGCGGCCGACTTCTGGCACACCGGCGGGGACAAGGTCCTCTACACGACCGACGAGGGAGCCGACCGGGCCCGGCGGCTCGCCGTCGCCGCCGACGTCGTGTCGCTCGGCCCGCGCCTCGACTGGCGCGTCCTGCTGGAGCACCTGCACGACGTGCGCGGCGTCGAGCGGCTCATGGTCGAGGGCGGCGGTACCGTCCACACCCAGCTCCTCCAGCAGGGCCTCGCCGACGAACTCCAGCTCGTCCTCGCCCCGCTCCTCGTCGGCGACCCGGACGCGCCCCGCCTGTTCGGGCCCGGCGGCTACCAGGGCGGCCGGCTGCGGCTCGTGGAGACCCGGCGCATCGGGGACGTCGTCCTTGCGCGCTACGAGCCCACCGCGCCCGGCACCGGCGCCGTGCCGTCCGCCGCCGACCGGAACTGGCTCGCCCTGGCCTGCGACCTGGCGGCGCAGTGCCCGCCCGCCGCGACCGCGTTCAGCGTGGGGGCCGTGGTGGTCGCCGCCGACGGGACCGAACTCGCGCGCGGGTACTCGCGGGAGGCCGGCGATCCCGTCGTGCACGCCGAGGAGGCCGCCCTCGCCAAGCTCGACCCGGCCGATCCGAGGCTCGCCTCCGCGACCGTCTACAGCAGCCTCGAACCCTGCGCCCGCCGCGCCTCCCGGCCCCGGCCCTGCGCCCGGCTCATCCTCGACGCGGGGGTGCCCCGCGTGGTGACGGCCTGGCGGGAGCCGGACACCTTCGTCGCGGGCGCCGACGGCAGCGGGGTGCTGGCGGCCGGGGGCGTCGACGTCGTCGTGCTGCCCGAGTACGAGGAGCGGGCCAAGGAGCCCAACCGGCATCTGCCGGCCCCGCCCGCCTGAACGGCCGGCCGCCCACGCCTCCCATCGGCCCCTCAGATCCTGCGGCCCGCCCGCCGTCGCGTCACGCTGCCAGTGAACCGCACACACGGTGACGCGGAGGGAGTCGTGATGGGGTCAGTGGGGTCAGGGGAGCCGAAGGGTTCAGCGGGACCGGGCCGCCCGGGAAGCCGGGTCCAGCCGGTCGGGCCGGTGAAGCGGGTCGGGCCGGCCCGGCGGCGTCGCCGTGCCGCCGCGCTCCTCGCCGTACCGCTGGCCGCCGCGCTCGTCGTCTCCTGCGGGACCGGGGACGGCCGGACCATGGCGCGCGCCCTGCCCGCCGACGCCGACTTCACGCACCCGGGCGTCCTCGTCGGCAAGGACCAGCTGACCGCCGTACGGAAGAACGTGACTGCGGGCAAGCAGCCGTGGCTGAAGGCCTACCTCGACATGCGGGACAGCAAGTACGGCTCGTACAAGTACCGGCCCGAGCCCCACGAGACCGTGATCTGCCCCGCCGACGGCCGGCCCGGGCACGGCTGCGCCGAGGAACGCGCCGACGCCATCGCCGCGTACACCCAGGCCCTGCTGTTCACGGTCACCGGCAAGCGGCAGCACGCCGTCAAGGCCAGGGAGATCCTGGACGCCTGGTCGGGCAGGCTGAAGGGGCACGGCATCCAGGACGCCGGGTGGGCCGCCTCCACCTGGGCGCGGGCCGCGGAGATCGTGCGGCACACGCCGGGCGCGGACTGGCCCGCCGAGCGCGTGCGGCGCTTCGAGGACATGCTGCGCAGCGTCCACCTGCCCGCCGTCGGCGTGAAGGTTCCGGGCCGCAGCGGCGGCCAGGACCTCGTCATGACGGACGCGGCCATCTCGATCGCCGTGTTCCTGGACGACCACAAGGCCTTCGACCGGGCCCTGGAGCGCTTCCGGGCCCGCGTGCCCGTCTACTTCTCCGGGAAGAACGGCGTCACGCAGGACACCTGCCGCGGCCTGCGGGAGGTCGGCCGGGGCATCGCCGCCACCGCCCACATCGCCGAGACCGCCTGGCACCAGGGCGTCGACCTGTACGACGAGGTCAAGGACCGGCTGACCGCCGCGCTCACCCTGCACGCCCGGCGGCAGGCGGGCGAACCCGTGTCCGCCGCCTCGTGCGGCGGACGGGTCGGTGGCGGCGGCAAGAGCGGCAGCGTCGGGCAGGCCGGCAGCCGCATGGGGCCCGGCCTGGAGGTCGCCCTGCATCACCTGGAGGACCGGCTCGGCGGCTCCGTACCGGCCGCGCACCGGCTCGCGGCCGGTTCCCGGCCCGCCGGGACGGACAACCTGTTCGTGGCCTGGGAGACGCTCACGCACGTCGCGAAGCCGGGTGAGAAGCCCGCCGGATGAACCGTGGTGATCGGGCCTCCGCGGATGACGTACACTGGAGTCACAACGACGCGGGGTGGAGCAGCTCGGTAGCTCGCTGGGCTCATAACCCAGAGGTCGCAGGTTCAAATCCTGTCCCCGCTACTGAAGGCCGAGGGCCGGAATCCGAAAGGGTTCCGGCCCTCGGTGTTTTCCGCCGCCGACCCGCCTCTCACTGACCGTGACGGACTCGTCCCCCTCCGATAACAACTGATACACCGTCAGGTTGCGTGAGTGGCCCGCAAGGGGTGCGCAAGGGGCCCAGGAGGCGGTCAACTCGCCCGTTTTTCACCGGTCGTGGGAGGTAAGTCCACCCGGAAATCGCTAATGATCAAGAGGAACGGCTTGGAATCCGCGCCCCGCGTCTATTAACGTTCGATAACGCAGCGCGGTCGTCCCAGCCGTCACAGAAGGCGGCTCCGTGCTCACGCGCCGAATCCCGCGAGGGAACCGGGGAACCACCACCCTGGGGTGAATCGCGCGTAGGTCCTCGTGGCAGCACGACGGATATACGCGCGTAGGAGACCTTCCTGCTCCGAACCCGTCAGCTAACCCGGTAGGCGGAGAAGGAAGGAAAGGAGTACGCCCACGTGGCGTCCAACCGGCCTGCCCCAGAGGCCCCGTTCGTGCCGAGCCAGCGCACCACCGAGACCTTCGGCTACGGCGAATACCGCAGCGACGAGGGCCCGTTCGAGGAGTGGAACCCCACCGAGGAGTCCGTCCGCCCGGTACGCGGCAGGCATCGCGTCGCCAAGCAGCGCGGCGGCGGGCTCGCCCGCAGCTCCACGGTTCTCGGCGTCGGTGTCATAGCCGCCGTCGGCGCGGGCGGCATGGCCACCGCGCAGACCGGCAAGCCGCCGGTGTCGATCTCCATGCCCGACCTCCCCAATGTGGGTTCCCTCATCTCGGACGACGACACCTCCGAGGGCACCGCCACCCCGCTCAGCGGCGTCGGCGTCGCCGTGGCCGACACCGCCGACCAGGGCGTCGCGGACGCCGGCGAGGCGCTGCGGGCCCGGATCATGGCGCAGGCCGAGCAGCAGCGCAGCCAGGCCGACAGCAAGGCCGTCCAGGCCGCCGCCGAAGCCGCCGAGAAGGCCGCCGCCGAGGCCGCCTCCAAGGCGGAGAAGGAGGCCAGGGAGAAGGCCGCCGCGGCCAAGGCGAAGGCCGAGGAGGAGGCCCGCAAGAAGGCCGAGGCCGAGCGACTCGCCGAGCTGGCCCGCCAGTACACGCTGCCGACCTCCTCGTACACCGTCAGCTCCGTCTTCGGCCAGGCCGGCTCGATGTGGTCCTCCGGCTACCACACCGGCGCCGACTTCGCCGCGCCCACCGGCACGCTCCTCAAGGCGGTCCACACGGGCACGATCACCGAGGCGGGCTGGGCCGGCTCCTACGGCTACCGCACGATCCTCACCCTCGAGGACGGCACGGAGATCTGGTACTGCCACCAGTCGTCGATCAGCGTCAGCGTCGGCCAGAAGGTCACCACCGGCGAAGTCATCGGCCGCGTGGGCGCCACCGGCAACGTCACCGGGGCCCACCTCCACATGGAGGTCCACCCGGACGGCGCCGACGGCGGCATCGACCCGCTGGCGTGGCTGCGCAGCAAGGGCCTCAACCCCTGAGGCGGCGCCTCCCCACGCACGTCCCTTCCGGCCCCGGTGGTCCTGGCGGCAACCCCCCGACGTCAGGACTGCCGGTCACGCGCGCCCGGCCGCGTTTACGCGATCTTTGCCGGGCCGCGCGGAATGGGCGGCTCCGTCACGGTCGTTGACGTACGGCATGACTTCTCTTCGCAAGCTCGGCCCGTCCGACCTCGAGGTGTTCCCGCTCGCCCTCGGCGGCAACGTCTTCGGCTGGACCGCCGACGAGACGCAGTCCTTCGCCGTGCTCGACGCCTACACGGCGGCCGGCGGCAACTTCGTCGACACCGCCGACTCCTACTCGGCGTGGGTCGACGGCAACAGCGGCGGCGAGTCCGAGACGATCATCGGCAAGTGGCTCAGGGCCCGCGGCAACCGCTCCGACGTCGTCATCGCCACCAAGGTCAGCCAGCACCCCGACTACCAGGGCCTGACCGCCGCCACCATCAAGGCCGCCGCCGACGCCTCACTGCGCCGCCTCGGCACCGACCACATCGACCTCTACTACACGCACTTCGACAAGCCCGAGGTGCCGGTCGAGGAGATCATCAGCGCCCTGGACGAGCTGGTGCGGGCCGGGAAGGTCCGGTACATCGCCGCCTCCAACATCTCGCCCGAGCGGCTGCGGGCCTCCCTGGAGTTCTCCGACCGCGAGGGCTTCGCCCGCTACGTGGCGCTCCAGCCCCACTACAACCTCGTCTCCCGCGACACCTACGAGGGGGACCTGCGCGAGGTCGCCGAGCGGGCCGGTCTCGCCGCCGTGCCGTACTGCGCGCTGGCCTCCGGCTTCCTGACCGGCAAGTACCGGCCGGGTACGACCGTGGACAGCCCTCGTGCGGGCGGCGCCGCCAAGCACCTGGAGACCGGGCGCGGGCAGCGGGTGCTCGCCGCCCTGGACGAGATCGCCGCCGCGCACGACGCGCCGGTCGCCACCGTGGCCCTGGCCTGGCTCGCCGCGCAGCCGACCGTCGTCGCCCCGATCGCCTCCGCCCGCACGGTCGGGCAGCTGCCGGACCTGCTGGGGGTGGCGGAACTGACGCTCACCGACGACGAGGTGGCGCGGCTGACGCGGGCGTCGGCGTAACGCCCGCTACGACTGGTACGGGTTGTATGTCGTGTACCCGTTGTACCCGTTGTACCCGTCGTGCCCGTTGTGCGCGGTATGGGCGTTGTGGGCGGTGTGGGTGTTGTGCGCGGGGTACGGCGCCGCCGGGCCGTACGCGGCCCGGCCGTAGGCCGCCTGACCGTACGCCGCCTGACCGTAGGCGGCAGGGCCGTGGGCGGCCGGGCCGCCGTGCGGGCCCGGGCCGTGCACCGGCCACGGCGGTGTGTACGGCGCCGGCGGCAGGTACACCGGGACCGGCGGCGCCGCGACCCGTGCCGCGTACTCCAGCGCCGGGCGGGCGGCGTCCCGGCGGGCCCACAGCTCGTTGAGCAGCTCCCGCTCCCGGTTCACGAAGCCGGGCCCCGCCTTGCCCTGCCGCCCCCGGTGCCGCAGGAACGCCAGCGAGGTCGCGTACGCCTCGTACCGGGCCACGTCCCGCGCCGCGGACTTCCCGGCGTGCCGGCGCGCGTACTTCCGCGCGATCCGGCGGGCCCGCATCGAGCCCAGCGCGAACGGCTCCGGGGGCGTCAGCCAGCCCGCGACCGCGTAGGCGGGCAGCTCGGTCCGCACGGTGCGCAGCTCGCGCTGGCGCGTCCAGATCACCAGCCACGTCAGCAGCCCGAACGCGGGCACCATGAACGCCGCGTACACGACGATGAAGCCGAACTGGCCGAGCGTCGTGGAGCCGTTCCACAGCGCGTGCATGCCCATCGCGAGCAGCAGCCCGGTCAGCGGCAGCGCCACGCGGCGCGGCATCCGGTGGTCGACGGACAGCGCGGTGAGGCCGAAGCCGATGCCGGTGAGGACCGTGAACAGCGGGTGCGCGAAGGGCGACATGACGATGCGGACGAAGAAGGTCGCCGCGGTGACCGAGGCCATGCCGCTGTCACCGGTGAGCTGGTCGGTGCCGAAGGCGGTGCCGAGGTAGAGGATGTTCTCGGTGAACGCGAAGCCGGTGGCGGTGACCCCGGCTATCACCACCCCGTCGAGGATGCCGGTGAAGTCCCGTCTGCGGAACAGGAAGACGAGGAGGACGGCGGCGGCCTTGGCGCTCTCCTCGACGACCGGCGCTATCACGGTCGCCCCGAGGGTGTCGGCGCTGGACGGGTCGGCGGTCGCCGTCGCTATCCACCGGGTCGCGAAGCTGTTGGCGACGATCGCTATCAGTGCCGCCGCGCAGGCGCCCCAGGCGAACGCGAACACCAGATTCCGCCACGGTCCCGGCTCGACCCGGTCCAGCCAGCGGAACGCGGCTATGAGCAGCGGCACCGGCAGCACGGCGAGGCCGAGACCGACCAGGAAGCCCTCGGTGCCGGTCTCCTCGCGGACCAGGGCGAGGATGACGAGCCCGGAGAGCGCGAGCAGCGTGCTCGGCGCTCCGTAACGGACCCATGTGTGCTGCCACCAGTGCGCGTGCCGCAGTGTGCCGCCGGCGGGAGAGCTGGGGGGCGTCGGGTACGGAGGACAGGTGGCCACGGCAAGGACCCTAACGAGACAGGGGCGCCGCCCGCAGGGCGTAACGGGCTCAGGCGTCGGTGGGGCGTCGGTCTTCGTGCTGTACGCGACGGAAGATCAGGTCGTTCACGACATGTCCCTTGTCCAGTCCCTGACCCTCGAAACGGGTCAGCGGCCGGAACCCGGGGCGCGGGGCGAAACCACCGTCGGGCCGGGTGTTCTCGAAATCGGGGTGCGCGGTGAGCACCTCCAGCATCTGCTCCGCGTACGGCTCCCAGTCGGTCGCGCAGTGCACGATCCCGCCGGGCCTCAGGCGGGAGGCGGCCAGCGTCAGGAACTCCGGCTGGATCAGCCGCCGCTTGTGGTGCCGCTTCTTCGGCCAGGGGTCCGGGAAGTAGACGCGCAGCCCCGACAGGGAGTCGGGGGCGAGCATCTCGCGGAGCAGGATGATCGCGTCGCCGTTGCCGACCCGGACGTTGGACAGGCCCTTGTGGTCGGCGAGGTTCAGCAGGTTGCCCTGGCCGGGGGTGTGGACGTCCACGGCGAGGACGTTGGTGGCCGGGTCGGCGGCGGCCATCTGTGCCGTGGCCTCGCCCATCCCGAAGCCGATCTCCAGGACGACCGGGTTGTCGTTGCCGAACAGCTCGGCCAGGTCGAGGACGGCGTGCCCGTCGATGTCCAGGCCCCACTTGGGCCACAGCCGCTGCAGGGCGTCCGCCTGGCCGGCGGTCACACGGCTGCGGCGCGGCTGGAAGCTCCGGATCCGCCGCTCGAAGTGCGACCCGGCGGGGTCGGCCTTCGGCCCGTCCGGGAAGCGGGGCTCGCCCTTCGGCCGGGCAGGGCGGGACGAGGCCTCGGGGGCGGGCCGGGGGGCTTCGGGGGTGTTCACGGAGTCAGACACAGTACGTCGATTTTACGGGCGCCCGCGGTCGTGGTCCGCGGGCGCTAGCGGTCGTCCAGGGCGGCCAGCGCCCGGCGTGCCACCTCCCGGCCGATCGGCAGGGACGCCGTGGCCGCCGGGGAGGGCGCGTTCAGCACGTGGACGGCGTTGACCGACTCGTGGATCAGGAAGTCGTCCACCAGCGTGCCGTCCCTGAGCACCGCCTGGGCGCGCACCCCGGCCGCCGTGGGTCTGAGGTCCGCCTCCGTCACGGCGGGCAGCAGTCGCCGCACGGCGGTCGTGAACGCCTGCTTCGACAGGGACCGGCGCAGCTCGCCCGTGCCGTACCGCCAGTGCCGGCGGGCGATCGCCCACGAGCCCGGCCAGCCGAGCGTCCCGCCCAGCTCGCGCGGGCGCACCGTCGCCCAGTCGTAGCCCTCGCGGGCCAGCGCCGGGACCGCGTTCGGCCCGACGTGGACGTCGTCGTGGATGCCTCGGGTGAGGTGGACGCCGAGGAACGGGAACGCCGGGTCCGGCACCGGGTAGACCAGGCCGCGCACCAGCTCCGGGCGGGTCAGCTCGTAGTACTCGCCGCGGAAGGGCACGATCCGCATGCCCGGGTCGTCGCCGGTCATGCGGGCGATCTCGTCGCAGTACAGCCCCGCGCAGTTGACCAGCACCCTGCCGCGCACGACGTCCCCGGCGGCGGTCAGCACGGCCACGCCGCGGCCGGGGCGCCGGTCGACGCGGACGACCCGGGCGCCGTAGCGGATGTCGGCGCCCGACGCCTCGGCCAGGCGGCGGGCCACCTCCCCGTAGTCGCAGATGCCGGTCGTCCCGACGTGTATGGCCGCCAGGCCCCGCACCTCCGGCTCGTACTCGGCGATCTGGGCCGCGCCCAGCTCCCGCACCGCGATGCCGTTCTCCCGGCCGCGCTGCACGAGTGCGTGCAGGCGGGGCAGCTCGGCGCGCTCGGTCGCCACGATCAGCTTGCCGGTCACGGCGTGCGCGATGCCGTACTCCGCGCAGAACTTGATCATCTCGGTGGCGCCGCGGACCGCGTACCGCGCCTTGAGGGAGCCGGGGCGGTAGTAGATGCCGCTGTGCACGACGCCGCTGTTGCGGCCGGTCTGGTGCCGGGCCGGGCCCTGCTCCTTCTCCAGGACCGTCACGCTCGTGCCCGGCGCGGCACGGGTGATCGCGTACGCCGCCGACAGGCCGACGATTCCGCCTCCGATCACCAGCACGTCACAGTCGATCTCCGGCCGCACCTGCCACCACCTCCCGGGTTCGATAGTGCACTGCGCCACTGACAACGGCCTCAAACCCGGGAGGCGGCACCAGCGGCGCGGATCAGGCCGGGGCCATCAGCAGCGGCCTGGCGCGCTCGCGGAGCTCGACCACGCGGGGCTCGTCGCCGTACGGCTCCAGCCGGTGCAGGAGGTCCTTGACGTACTCCGTGGTGCGCGCCGACGAGATGCGGCCGGCCACCTCCACGGCCCGTACGCCCTGCTCGCACGCCGCGTCCAGATTGCCGGACTCCAGCTCCGCGACCGCCGAGACGACCAGGCGCAGCCCGTGCGAGCGGACGAACTCCTCCGTCGGCTTCGACAGCGCCTGCTCGGTGAAGCGGCGGACCTGGCGCGGCGCCTTCAGGTCGCGGTAGCACTCGGCGGCGTCCGCGGCGAACCGGTCGTAGGAGTAGAAGCCGAGCCAGGACGGGTCGTTGTCGCCGGGGCGGGCCCGCTCCAGCCAGCTCTCGGCGGCCTTGAGCGCGCCGCCGGCGTGGTGGGCGTCACCCCCGCGTGCGTGCGCGCGTGCCTCGACGAGGTGGAAGAAGCTCATGGTGCGGGCCGTGGCGAGGCCGCGGTTGCGTTCCAGGGCGGCCTGGGCGAGGTCGACGCCCTCGTCGCCGAAGCCGCGGTAGGTCGCCTGGAGGGACATGGTGGCCAGGACGTAGCCCCCGAGGGGGACGTCGGCGGCGGCGCGGGCCAGGCGCAGGGCCTGGATGTAGTAGCGCTGGGCGGCCTCCTGCTGGCCGGTGTCGAAGGCCATCCAGCCCGCCAGGCGGGTGAGTTCGGCACTGGCGCCGAACAGGGCACGGCCGACCTCGTCGGAGTAGGAGCCGAGCAGCAGCGGCGCGGCCTCGACCCGTAAGCACTCGGGGACCATGGAGGAACGCCAGTCGCCGCCCCCGTACTTGGAGTCCCAGCGCCTGGCGTCCTCGGCGGCCTCACGCAGTTTCCGTACGTCGCTGTGGCCGACTTTGATCGGTGCGCCGGAACCCTCGGCGGGGTTCGCGTCCCGCGCGACCGAGCTGTCGGCCGGGGTTATCAGCCACCGTGAGGCCGGTGTGGCGTACGCGCTGACGGCGAACGAGCCGGCGAGCGACTGCCAGATGCCGCCCGAGCCGGCGCGGCGGCCCGCGAGGTCGAGACGGTACAGCTCCGTCGCCGACTTCACCGCCTGCCCGACGTCGCGCGGGAAGGCGAGGCCCACTTCGGGCGCGGGGTCGGCGTCCGCGAGGCCGATCTCGTGGAGCGGCACCGGCCGGCCGAGCTTCTGGCCGATGGCGGCGGCGATCAGGTGCGGCGCGGCACCCTGCGGCACCATGCCCTTCGACACCCAGCGCGCCACCGACGTCTTGTCGTAGCGAAGAGTCAGGCCCCGTTGTGCGCCAAGGTCGTTGACGCGCCGGGCGAGGCCCGCGTTCGAGATTCCCGCGAGGGCGAGAACGGTGCCGAGTTTTTCGTTCGGCCCGCGTTGCTCCCTGGACATGCGCCACCCCTCGACACAGACGGCTGCCGCGCTGGCATACCCACGCGGCATTCGTAAACCCAGCGTAGTTCGCCGCATCCCAAGCGTTAAGGGGCGTTGTTCCGGATGGCGGGATTGTGGTCCGTACGGAAGTACGGCCCCCGCACGGCCTGTTGCCACGTGCTCCCGGTGTGTGGCCGTGCGCCCGTCCGTGCGCTCTACTCCGGCCATCGCGGGAGCGGTTCCATGGGTTTCGCGTGGGTCGGCCCGCTGTACTGGGTCCAGCGGGCTGGGGGACACCGCCGCCTACATCCCCGCGGGTGGCGGAACGGTCCGGGGGGCGTGCTGCGCCTCCCGGACTGCGCGCCCGTCGGGCTGTGCGCAGAGCCTGTACGGAGCGTGCGCGTGCAAGGCCGCACGGCGTCGATTTGGCCGAAAGTCGCCCCTCGGCGCACGGGCCAAACACCCTGTTTACCTTGGGACTTGAGGGCGCGAAGGGAGTTTTTGGGGCGCAAAATGGGGCGCATTCGCGTCGCCCGTCCAGTGGCCGTGCAAGAGCCGCGCAAGGGCCGTACGGAGACCGTGCGGAGCCCGAGCGGTGTCCGCGTGGCCTCCGCGTGGCCGCCGTGTGACGCCTGCTCGGCGTGGGCGTCCCCGTACGCGTGGCGCTCGCGTGCGGTTTGGCGGAGTCCGTGCGGTGTCCGCGCGCGGGTTCGGGCCGACGCCCCGAACTGCCCCCGGCCCCGGCCGCGATGAGGCCGCCGGGGCGCGTTCGCATGCCCTTCTGCGGCTCCGCCGCCCTTCCGTGACGCCTCCTTCATGGCAGCATGGTGCACCGGTTCATACGGTGCACTGTTTGTCCACAGCCTGTGGAGGCGTCGATGCGGTGGTTGGTGGGATGGAGCAGCACCGCCGCGGGAGCAGCGGGGGCGGGCTCCGCGGGCCCGGCCGTCGGCGCCGGGACCGACGGCGAGACCCTCCAGCCGGTGGGATCCCAACTCCTGTGGGGCGACCCCGATCCGCTGTGGGCGGTCGGCGACTGGCGGCCCGACGAGGTGCGCGTCGTCGAGGCCGACCACCAGACCCGCGTCGCCGTCCTCGGCATCTGCGGAGCCTCCGACGAACAACTGCGCGTCGGACTGTTCGCCGCGCGCGGCGGGGCACTTCGCCATCTGACGGCCTGGCCCGGCAGCTACACGGCCGTCGTGCAGGTCGGCCGCCGCGTCACCGTGTGCGGCGATCTCGCGGGCGCCAGGCCGGTGTTCTACACCCCCTGGGCCGGCGGCACCGCCTACGCGACCGCCGCGCTCCCGCTCGCCGACCTCATCGAGGCCAACCTCGACTTCGGGCACCTCGCCGCGCTGCTCGCCGCCCCCGACGTGCCCGCCGCGCTGCACGACTCCACCCCGTACGACGGGGTGCGGCGCATTCCGCCGGGGCATGCGCTGATCCTGCGCGCCGGGGCGCGCGAGGTCGCCGGGTACGAGCCCGTCGCCTCCCTCGCCGTCGCGGCGGCCCCGACCGATCCCGACAGCGCCGTCGACGCCGTTCGCGACGCGCTCGTGGAAGCCGTCCGCACCCGGCTGTCCGCGCCCCGGCACGTCCCGGGCGCCGACATAGACCCCGGACCCGTGCCCGGCATGGGGCCCGCCGAGCGGCGCGCCGCGCGCGGCATGCCGGTCGCCGGCATCGGCGCCGACCTGTCCGGCGGCCCCGCCTCCGCGACGCTCGCCCTGCTCGCCGCCGGGCTGCCGGGCATGCCGGGCACCGTGCTCGGACACGGCACGGGCGCCGGGGAGCGGCTGCTGGCGGTCACCTTCAACGACCTCGCCGTCGACGGGCGCGAGGCCGAACTGGAGCGGGCGGGGGCGCTCGCGGCCAACCCGCGCCTGCACCACGTGGTGGTCCCCGGCGGCGAGGAGACCCTGCCGTACCTCGACCTGGACGGGCCGCTCACGGACGAACCCGCGCCGAGCCTGGTGACCGCCGCCCGGCACCGGGCACGGCTCGCGGCCGGCAGCGCCGACCACTTCACCGGGTACGGGGCGCGGCAGGTCCTGGACGCGCATCCCGCGCGCCTCGCCGATCTGCTGATGGACCGCAAACGGCGCCATCTCGTACGGCCCGTCGCCGCTTTGACGAGGGCGGACGGGTCCGTGCTCGTCCCCGCGCGCGTGTACGCGGCCGCCCGGCGGCTGGCCCGGACGCCGTACCGGTCCGGGGTCGACGCGCTCGCCGAGAGCCTCATGCGGCGCCGGTTCGACGAGCCCGGGAGCGCGGTCGGGGCCTCGCTCGCCGCGCTCAGCTGGGGCAGACCGGGGCCGGCGGCGCGCTGGCTGACCGGGGAGGCGCTGGCTGAAGTATCGGTTCGCCTTCAGGCGTCGACGAACCGGTCCGGGGTGGGGCCGGGGCAGCGGCCGGGGGACTACCGGGCGCGCGCGGCGCTGGCGCGGTACGCGGCGGACCTGCGGATCCTGGAGCAGGCGGCGGAGATCCGCTCGCAGCGGCTGCACGCGCCGTTCCTCGACAACCAGGTCGTACGGGCGTGCCGGGCGCTGCCCGAGGCGCTGCGGGTGCGGCCGGGGGCCCGGGCGGCGATCCTGCGGACCGTGCTGGAGGGTGCCGGGGTGACGGAGCTGCCGGCCGGGTGGGGTGCGCCGAGCTTCGCCACGGCGGCGGCTGCCGCGCGCACGGGGGTGCGGGTCGCCGCGGATGCGCTGGTGGAGCTGTTCCACACGCCGCTGCTGGCCGAGGCGGGACTGGTCGAGGCGCGGGTCGTGCGGAAGGCCGTGCGGGGGGCCGCGGCGGGGGAGGCGCTGCCCCTGGACGGGCTCGCGGATCTCGTGTCCCTGGAGCTGTGGCTGCAGCGGCTGCTGGCGCGGCGGGGGACGTGCTGGACGGGTACGCCTGCGCGGCAGCGGGCCGTGCCCGGGGGGATCGCTCCGCAGCGGGGGGCGTTGGGGGCGGGAGGCCGGGGGCCGGCCGGGATCGCTCGGTAGGGGGCTCGGGGGTGGGGCGTTGGGGGGTGTCTGCCGGGTGGTCGGGCCGGGGTGTTCGGTGCGTTCGGTGGCGTTCGGGTGTCCCTGTGCGCCCGCTGCGCGTCCGCAGTGAGCTCACTGCGCGCCCACCGCGTACCTATCGCGCGCTCACTGCGCGCCCACCGCGCGTCACCTCCGTCTCGCGTCGGGGCCGCGCCGGGGGGTGTCCGTCCTCGGAACGGCGCGGAATCGGTGACTTGTGAAGGTCCTGGCGTTGACGCGCCAACCGCTGCGGGCGGACACCCCCCGGCACGGCCCCTTCCCGCCGTACGCGGCTGACCGTGCGATTGCGTTGCTGTCAGGAGTGACGGGCCTTACCGCCGTGTGCGGCTGACGGTGCGGTGGCGTCGCGGTCAGGGGCGATGGGGCCTTCCCGCCGTGTCTGGCTGACCGTTTCCGCTGTGTGCGGCTGTCAGGAGCAGATGAACTTCGACTCCGCCCAGTCGGCCAGCGCCGCGTTGTCCAGGTGGTTGTGCGGTTCCACGACCAGGCGCAGGGTCTCCCGGCCCGTGATGTCCACGTGGACCGGGACCGCCGCGTCGCCGCCCTTGACGCGGTCCGAGTTCCACAGCGGGACGCCGTCGCCGTAGACGGAGAAGTACACCTTGCCGAGCTTCATCGTGGTGTCGTCGACGCCGACCATCGCGTCGTACGACGTGCACGAGCGGTTGAGGTCGATGGTGACCGACGAGTTGCCCTGGACCGTCACCCCGTGTGCGTACTCCCGGCCCCCGATCGACAGGCCCTGGCGCTGCCACACCCAGCTGCTGTCCGCCGTCCGCATCTCGGGGCCCGTGCCGTCGCCGGTGGTGTCGTAGCGGAGCTCGCTCCACTGGTACACGGTGGGCGTCGGGGATGGAGTCGGCGTGGGGGTCGGGGTGGGCGTGGGTGTGGGGGTCGGTTTCGGGGTGGGTGTGGGCGTCGGGGATGGAGTCGGTGTGGGGGTGGGTGTGGGTGTGGGGGTCGGCTTCGGGGCTATGACCGGCTGAGGTGGCGCCGGTTCCGGGGCGGGGGGCGTGGGGGTCGGTTCCTCCGGTCGGGCCGCCGGGGCGGACGCCGGGGGCTTGGCCTTCGGCTCCTCGGGGGGCTGCTCGTCGCCCACCAGGGCCATGGCGACGACTGCCGCCGCCACCGCGACCACGCCTGCCGCGATGCCCGCCTTGACCGGGGCGCCCAAGCCCTCGGAGGCCGCGCCGCCGCCCGCTCCCGCGCCACCGCTCGCCGCTGCCGCCGCACCGGCCGCGCCCGCTCCCGCGCCGCCGGCGACGAGGCCGGCGACCTTGGCGTAACCCGCGGCGCCGAACCAGCCGATGACGGCCACCGGGACCACGGCGGGGATGCTGCTGGCGACTTCCTCGATCTGGCTCGCCGCCAGCCGGCACTTGGCGCACTCCTCCAGGTGCTTGCGCAGGCCCCGCTCGGCCCGGGTGCGCAGCCGGCCGCGGGCGTACGTGCCGAGCTGGTCGGCGTAGCGCGCGCACTCCTCGTCGCCGGCCAGCGTGGCGCTGACGTGGGCCTGGAGGTAGGCCTGCTTCAGGCCCTCGCGGGCACGGCTGGCCAGCACGCGCGTGCCGTTGGCGTCCAGGCCGAACAGCGTGGCCACGTCGCTCGGGGACTCGTTCTCGATCTCCGTGTGCCACAGCACGGCCTGCCACCGCTCGGGCAGCGACCGGAAGGCCTGCATGGCCATCGACTGCTCGGCCTCGTGCATCGCCCGGACGTCGGCGCCCAGGTCCAGCGTGTCGTCGTCCGACACCTCCGAGGATCGGGACGCCTGCGTGGCGAACACCGCGAAGTCGTCGACGAGCTGCTCCCGCTTGGCCGACTGCGTCCAGCCCGCGGCCACCCGCCGCACGCTGGTGAGCAGGTACGCGCGTACGGCGTGCTCCGGTCCCGATCCGCCGCGGACCGCCTGGAGCATGCGGGCGAACACCTCGGCCGTGAGGTCGTCGGCGGTGTGCGCGTCGCGGCAGCAGGTACGGGCGTACCGGCGCACCGCTTCCGCGTGGCGCCGGTACAACTCCTCGTACGCCGTGTCGTCGCCCGAGCGCATCCGCTCGATCAGCTCGGCGTCGGACGACGGCGTCTCCCGCGGCGGCGGCAGGACACTGTCCTCACGCCAGTCCCGCTGCGCGGGCACGCCGCTCTCCGTCGCGTCGCCGCTCTGCGGCGCTCCCGCGCGTCCCTTCTGGCTCGGTACCTGCGGCGGGACCTCCGGCCCCGTATCGCCGTCACCGAGTGACTCGTCCTTCTCGTCAACGCTCATCGCGGAATGCCCCCGCCGCACGACCGACCACTCCCGAACATCGGATCAGCGTGCCATATCAGTCTTTGGCCAGGACCCTGCGGTACCGACTTCCACTCGTCCGAGGGGTTTTGCCGCAGTTCGGCAGTGGTCGCCGTGCTACGGGGAAGAATCAACCACCCGGTGCGGGTGACCAGTTGAGGCTTCTGTCCGCGATATACGGAATGTCGCATCGGTCAGGTGCGGGAGCGCAGGCCCTCCAACAGGATGTCGAGCAGCCGCGCCGACGCCGCCGCCTGCTGGGCCGGGTCCGGCAGCGAGGGCGCCGCCGTCGCGATCACCAGCAGGACGTCCGAAACCGACACGTCCGGCCGCAGCTCGCCCGCCGCGCGAGCCCGTTCCACGAGCCGGCCCACCACCTCAAGCAGCGCCGCCGCCCCGGCGTCGTCCTCGGCCGCCACCGGCTCCTCCGGCACCAGCCGCAGCTCGCCCGTGCCCGGCTGGGTCCGCTGGTGCGGCACCCGCTTCTGGTCGGACGCGCCGCCGTCGGCCTGCTCCTCCGCCACGCCGACCCGCAGCACCTGCGGCGGCAGCAGCCGCCCGGCGCCCGACGCCACCGACGTACGCAGGAAGCGGGACAGCGCCGACCACGGCTCGTCCTCCTGACCGAGCGCCGCGCGCGCCTGGTCGGTGAGCCGCGAGGTCTCCTCCTCGGCTATCCGCCGGACCAGCACGTCCTTGCTCGGAAAACGCCGGTAGACCGTGCCGACACCGACCCGCGCGCGTCGCGCCACGTCCTCCATCGGCGCGCCGTAGCCCAGCTCGCCGAAGACCTCGCGCGCCGCGCGCAGCACGTGTTCCAGATTGCGCTGCGCGTCCACCCGCAGCGGAGTCGTGCGCGCCGCGTCCGCGCGTCCGTCGGCCGCCGCGGCGCTCACCGCGCCTGCCGCGGCCGCGGACGACCAATGAGAGTCCTGCACATGCATACGCATTCCCCCGGTAATGACGTCTCCCCCCGGAGACTCTCCCCGCCATCGAAAGCCGGGGCCAGCGGAACAGGCCCGGTTCACTCGCGCCCGCCCGTCGCGGACCCGAGGAGCGCATCCCCCTACACCCCGTCGACACACGAACATAGTTGAGTGGGGGTCAATTCAGAAGGGGCACGTTCCGCACGGAGCGCCCCCCGATCGGAGTACGGAACGCATACGCCCCCTATGTCCCACCGGACGTCACCTCCTCCACCCGGCTGACCTGCGCGCCTTCACGGAACGCGGGCAAATCGGCCAACCGTGCGCCGCCACGACTCCCCGTCACACAAATCGCCGAGGCTGTGGACAAACGCAAGCGGCGGGTGCGTCATGGGATGGTGAAGGAACCTGCGCGCATTCTCGTTGTCGGCGGCGGCTACGTCGGGATGTACACGGCCCTGCGGCTCCAGCGGAAGCTGAAGCGGGAACTGCGGCAGGGCCTTGCCGAGATCACGGTCGTCACGCCGGACCCGTACATGACGTACCAGCCGTTCCTCCCCGAGGCGGCCGCCGGCTCCATCTCGCCCCGGCACGTCGTCGTACCGCTGCGCCGCGTCCTCGACCAGTGCCACGTCGTCATCGGCGAGGCACGGACCATCGACCACACCACGCGCACCGCCACCATCACCACCCTCGCCACCGAGGAGGAGGGCACCGGCGCCCGGCGCCTGACCTACGACGAACTCGTCCTCGCGCCCGGCTCCGTCTCCCGCGCCCTCCCGATCCCCGGCCTCGCCGACCACGCCATCGGCTTCAAGACCGTCGAGGAGGCCATCGGACTGCGCAACCACGTCATCGAGCAGATGGACATCGCCTCCTCCACCCGCGACCCCGCGGTGCGCGACGCGGCCCTCACCTTCGTCTTCGTCGGCGGCGGCTACGCGGGCGTCGAGGCACTCGGCGAGCTGGAGGACATGGCGCGCTACGCCGCCCGGCACTACCACAACGTCACGCGCGACGACATGAAGTGGATCCTCGTCGAGGCGACGGACCGCATCCTGCCCGAGGTCGGCGAGGACATGGGCCGCTACACGGTCACCGAACTGCGCCGCCGCAACATCGACGTACGCCTCGACACCCGCCTCACCTCCTGCGCGGACCGCGTCGCCGTCCTCAGCGACGGTGCCCGCTTCCCCACCCGCACGGTCGTCTGGACGGCGGGCGTGAAACCCCACCCGATCCTCGCCGCCACCGACCTGCCGCTCACCGAGCGGGGCCGGCTCAGGTGCACCGCCGAACTGGCCGTCGAGGGCGTCACGCACGCGTGGGCCGCCGGAGACGCCGCCGCCGTCCCGGACGTCACCGCCCGCGAACCCGGCACGGACTGCGCGCCCAACGCCCAGCACGCCGTCCGCCAGGCCAAGGTCCTAGGCGACAACATCGTCCACTCGCTGCGCGGCGAACCCCTTGAGACGTACGCGCACAAGTACGCCGGCTCGGTCGCCTCCCTGGGCCTGCACAAGGGCGTCGCGCACGTCTACGGCCGCAAGCTGAAGGGCTACCCCGCCTGGTTCATGCACCGCGCCTACCACCTCAGCCGGGTCCCCACCGTCAACCGCAAGGCGCGCGTGCTGGCCGAATGGACGCTGTCCGGACTCTTCAAGAGGGAAATCGTCTCCCTGGGTTCACTCGAACATCCCCGAGCGGAGTTCGAACTCGCGGCCGGTGGAAAGCCTTCAGAAGGCCCCCCGCGGAACCCGAAGGGGTCGTCCTGACCGGAGCCAGGAACTCCACCGGTCGGACCGGCGTCTGACGGATGTCGGCCCGACCGGCACACTGCCAGACTGGTCCACCACCCTGGGCGGGCCGCCGCCCGCCCCGCGCGGCCCCCGGGCCCCGGCCGGTTCCGGTGCCGGCCGCCGACGACGACACGAGGCAAGGATTCGTGAACTTCACGCGCTGGAGCGCCCGGCTCCCCGGAACACAGCGCCGCGCCGCAGCGCGGACCGACCACCCGCTCTCCCCGGACCGGCGGGGAGAAGGCGCCGTACCCGCCGCCCGTGCCGAGCGGCTCACCGACGGCACGCCGGCCGTGCCCGCCGTCGACGAACTGCCCGTCCGCGCCGTCCTCGACCGCGTCCCGGCCCTCGTCGCCCTCCTGCACGGCCCCGACCACCGCATCGCCTACGTCAACGACGCCTACACCACGGCCTTCGGCGTCCGCCCGCTCGGCGCGCCCGCGCGCGACACCTGCCCCGAGCTGGACGAGCTCGGCCTGCTGCCCCTGCTCGACCAGGTCCTGCGCAGCGGCAGGCCCCGCACGGTCAAGTCCCGCAAGGCCCCCGACGGCCGCTCCTACACCTTCACCTGCACGCCTGTCACCGAGTGCGCCGCCGGCCGCGGCGTCCTCGTCTTCGCCACCGACGTCACCGACCACGCCGAAGCCGCCGAACGCCTCCGCGCGAGCGAACGCCGCCAGCGCGAGACCGCCGTCACCCTGCAGCGCTCCCTGCTCCCGCAGGACCTGGAGGAGCCCGACGACCTGCGCGTCGCCGCCACCTACCACCCCGGCGGCACCGAGGCCGCCGTCGGCGGCGACTGGTACGACGTCATCACCCTCGGCGGCGGCCGCACGGCCCTCGTCATCGGCGACGTGATGGGCCGAGGCGTCCGCGCCGCCGCCGTCATGGGCCAGCTCCGCACCGCCGTCCGCGCCTACGCCCGCCTCGACCTGCCCCCGCACGAGGTCCTCCAGCTCCTCGACGGCCTCGCCACCGAGATCGACGCCAACCAGATCGCCACCTGCGTGTACGCGGTCCACGACCCCAACGAGGGACGGCTCGTGTACGCCTCGGCGGGCCACCTGCCGATCCTGGTCCGCGACGAGAACGGCGGCGTGCAGCGCGCCGACGAACCGACCGGCCCGCCGCTCGGCACCGGCGGCTGGATGCACACCTCCGGCTCGATCCCGCTCGGCGCCGGTTCGACGGCCGTCCTCTACACCGACGGCCTGGTCGAGCGGCGCAACGAGGACCTGGACGAGGGCATCGCCGCCCTGGAGCACGCCCTGGCCGGTGCGACCGGCACCCCCCAGGTCGTCTGCGACCGCCTGGTCCGCTCGGCGGGCGTCACCGCCGACCACGACGACGACGTGGCCGTCCTCGTCCTCCAGCACCCCGCGCGCACCGGCCCCGACAGCGACCTCTTCCGCAACGCCGCCCTCGATCTGCTCGGCGGCGTCGAGGCCACCCCACGCGCGCGTGCCTTCGCCTCCGGCGTGCTGACCAGCTGGCGCTTCCCGGCCGACCTGCACGACCTGGGCGTCCTGGCCGCCAGCGAACTCGTCGCCAACTCCCTCCAGCACGGCACGCCCCCCATGCGGCTGCGGCTGCGCCGCACCGACCGCCGCCTCATCGTCGAGGTCACCGACGGCGACGACCACCTGCCGCGCCGCCGCCGCGCCGAACCCGGCGACGAGGCCGGCCGGGGCATCGCCATCGTCGCCACCATCGCCTCCAACTGGGGCAGCAGACGAACCCCGGGCGGCGGCAAGGCCGTCTGGTGCGAGTTCGCCCTGCCGCGCGAAACGGTCTGACGGCCGGGGCGAAGCGCCAAGGCAACGACGTGCACAAGCGACAGGCGGGGAAGCGGGGGCAAGCGGGGATGGGCAAGCGAGGAAGCGGGGGAAGCGGGGAAACGGCTGGTACGGGACACACTGGACGACTCCCCTCCGCGCGCCACCTAGGCGAAAGCGCCCCCCGGTGCTACTAGCACCACATGGCAGACGCATCGGGCTTTCACCTCACCGGCAGCGCCCCCGAGCGCTACGAGCAGTACGCCGCGCCGATCATGGCGCCCTTCGTGACCGCACTCCTGGACGCCGTGGACCTCTGCCCCGGCGAAACCGTCCTCGACCTCGCCTGCGGCACCGGCTTCGTCGCCCGCATCGCCGCCGCGCACGTCGGCCCCACCGGCCATGTCTGCGGCACCGACCTCAACGAGGGGATGCTCAAGGTGGCCGCCGCCCACCATCCCCGTCAGTACCCCGACATCGAGTTCGCCGCCGCCCCCGCGGACCGGCTCCCCTACGCCGACGCCGTCTTCGACGCGGTCCTGTGCCAGCAGGGCGCCCAGTTCTTCCCCGACCTGGACGCGGCCCTGCGCGAGGCCGCCCGGGTCACCCGTCCGGGCGGACGGTTCGCGGCCACCGTCTGGTCCGGCCGGGAGCGTTCCCCGTACCTGTCCGCCCAGTACGAAGCCCTGGCGGAGCGCGGCGGCCAGGACCTGGCCGACTCCGTCGACGCCGCGTTCTCCTGTACGCCCGAGCGCATCACCGCGGCCCTGGAGGCGGCCGGCTTCCAGGACGTGGCGACACGCGAGGTCACCTTCGGCGTGGCCCTGCCCCCGCTGGCCGGGTTCGCCGCCGGCCAGCTCGCGTCCGTGCCCTGGGGCCAGCAGCTGGCCGACGAGCACGGTGACGAGACCCTGGCCGCCGCGGGCCGCGCGATCGCGGACCGCCTCGCCGAGTACACCGCACCCGACGGCTCGGCGACCGTCCCCTTCACGGCGACCCTCACCACCGCGAAACGCTGAAGGCCGCCCCCGACCGGGTGCCAGTGACCGGGTGCCAGTGACCAGTGACCTGCGACGGCCCGACCGCCGCGACGGTCGCCCCACACGAAGAAGACCGGCCGTCACCCGAAGGTGACGGCCGGCCCCCTGTGACGGGCACACCGCCTCACGCGTCCGCGGCCACCGGCTCCGCGGCCCCGCCCCGCGCGACGACCCGGCTCTTGCCCGGCCACGGCTGATCCTGCACACCGGTCAGCTCCCGCCCCAGCCGCAGCGCCAGCACCGTGATCCCCAGTGAGAACAGCAGGAACATCACGACGTACGGCGCGTGCAGCGAGGCCCCCAGCGGCCCGCCCACGGCCGGGCCCACGGCCAGCGCGAGCTGCTTCACCAGGGCGAACGCGGAGTTGTACTGCCCGGCGAGCCCGGCCGGCGCCAGATCGGCGACCAGCGGCGCGAGCGTCGGAGACAGCATCGCCTCACCCAGCCCGAACAACGCGTACGTCGAGATGAACGCGGCCGTCGCCATCTCCTGGCTGCCGTTGCCGAGCCCCGCGTACCCGGCGACCGCCCACGCGACCGCCCAGATCAACCCGACGCCCGCGATCACCCGGGACCGACGGCGCCGCTCGACGAACCTCAGCACGGCGAACTGCGCGACCACGATCATCAGCGTGTTCGCCGCCAGCGCCGTCCCCAGCGCGGACGTCGAGATCCCCGCCGCCTCCACGCCGTACGCGGCCAGACCCGACTCGAACTGCCCGTAACAGGCGAAGAACAGCACGAAACCCAGCACACACAGCTGCACCATGGCCCGGTTGCCGAGCAGCGCCTTCCAGCTGCCCCGGCCTGCCGCGGGCGCGCCCTCGATCCGCGGCGAGTGCGGCATCCGCACCGTGGCCATCACGACGACCAGCAGCAGGAACATAGCCGCCTCGATGGCGAACAGCAGCGTGAACGACGCGGCGCTGCTCGTGTCGACCAGATGACCGCCGATGAGCCCGCCGACCCCGAGCCCGAGGTTCTGCAGGAAGAACTGCGTCGCGAACGCCCGCGACCGGGTCTCCGCGCTCGAACAGTCCACGATCATCGTCGCGAGCGCGGGCTGCATGACGGCCTGCCCGGCCCCCAGCGCGGCAGCCGCGAGCAGCACGGTGACGGCCGTGCTCGCCAGCCCCAGGCTCAGCGCGCCGGCCGCGGCGGTGACCAGGGCGACGAGCAGCACCGGCAGCGGGCCCCGCCGGACGATGGCCCGCCCGGCGAACGGCAGCACGATCAGCGCGGCCACGGCGAAGACGGCCAGGACCAGACCGGCCGTGACGGCTCCCAGCCCTCGCACCTGCGCCACGTAGACGTACAGGTAGGGGACGGTGAAACCGAGCCCGAACGCGCTGAGTGCGTTGCCCACGTGGATCCGGCGCATCGCTGCGCCCATGCCCCTGGTCACGTTCACCTCTCTCAGTAGTTAGGAGTGAAGACTTAGAAAGTAAAGTTCGAAGCTAAAGAGTACACAGCGAAGGACTTCAAGGCAAAGTGACGGCGTGCGATACTGCCGCCCATGGGCGACACACCCGGCCTCAGCGAGCCGACCCTCGAAGAACAGATCGCCGCCTACCAGCGCGAGTTCCAGGACCTCGACCCCCAGGTCGAGAAGATCGTCTCGGCGCTGTCCCGCCTGAACCGCCGGATGAACGTCGCCTACGGCCGCCAGACCGCCGAACTCGGCATCAGCAACGCCGAGTGGGAGGTCCTGAAGGCGCTCGTCCTGTCCGGCGCCCCCTATCGGCTGGGCCCCGGCGACCTCGCCAAGCGCCTCGGCCTCACGCCGGCCGCCATGACGCACCGGATCGACCGCATGGTCGGCGAGGGCCTCGTCACCAGGGAGCGGGACGAGTCCAACCGCGTGCGCGTGATCGTGGAACTCACCCAGGAGGGCCGCGAGAAGTGGCTGGAGGCGATGCGTCTCGCCACGGTCTTCGAGGAGGACCTGCTCCAGGACCTCTCCGCCGACGAGCGGACCGCCCTCGGCGAGGTCCTCACCCGGCTGCTGCGGAGGGTGGAGCACGCCCAGCCGGACGCCGGCGGGCGACTCACCGACCTCGACTGAAAGATCTTGACGGCGTCGCCAGGGCGTCATTTGACAGCCCCCTCCGCGATCCGTAGGGTTCTTCGGGTTGCCGCAGAGCCGTAACGGTTCTCCGGCAGCACTCCCGCCGCACCACCGGCACACAAACCACCAGCACGATCTCCCAACGGGATTGATTTCGGCGTGCCCGAATTCAATTGGCGTGGGGACTCTGCGGCCCGATCACCTCGATTTGGGAATCGCCGAGAGAATCCGCTAAGGTTTGAGACGTCGGAACGGCCCAAGGGCCGGGAAGACAAACCCCGCTGACTGGGGGTCAGGCCGAGAAAAGGATCTGATAGAGTCGGAAACGCAAGACCGAAGGGAAGCGCCCGGAGGAAAGCCCGAGAGGGTGAGTACAAAGGAAGCGTCCGTTCCTTGAGAACTCAACAGCGTGCCAAAAGTCAACGCCAGATATG
>NZ_JARVKW010000039.1 GCF_029813775.1 Streptomyces sp. DH24
CCCCCCCCCCCCCCCCCCCCCCCGACCCACCCACCGCACCGACAGCGCGACGCACGCCACCACCGCACCCGCACAGGCCGCCGCAGGCACCCGCTCCGCCACCACCCACCCCGCACAGGCTGCCGCAGGCACCCGCTGCGCCACCCACCGAACCCGCACAGGCCGCCGCAGGCACCCCGCACACGACCCGAGCCGCCAGGCCCTCAAGGCCACAGCAACCGGCGGGTCCACCCCCGCCCCGTGCGGCGGCGACGGTACTGGAGGCGGACGTGGCGTCTACCGGCGTCGCCCTGGAAGAACTCCGCCTCCTCCGGGGCCAGGCGGTACAGCGTCCACGTCGGCGCCGGAGCCCCCGGTTCCCGGCTCGCCCGGTCCCACGCCGCCCGCGACGCCTCCTCCAGCGCCTCGACCGAGTCCAGAACCTCGCTCTGCCGACCGGTCAGAGCAGCGGCCAACGCCCCCGTCGACCGGGCGTGCAGATCGGCCTGCGACTCCTCGGCACCGGCGACGGCGACCGGCCCCCGCAGGCGTACCTGCCTGCCCAGCACCGGCCAGTAGAAGGACAGCGCCGCGTACGGACGCGCCGCCAGCTGCCGGCCCTTGCGGCTCGTGGCATGCGTCGCGAAGGACCAGCCGTCGGCATCCGCGCCGTGCAGCATCACGATCCGCACGTCCGGCAGGCCCTCCGCGTCCGCCGTCGCCAGCGACATGGTGTGCGGCTCCGGCTGCCCGGCCGCCACCGCCGCCGCGAACCACTGTGTGAACAGGGGCAGCGGCTCACCGGGCGCGCTGTCCGGGTCGAAGGCCGGCAGCTCGGTGACCTCGGGGTCCCACACCCGCAGCGACCTCAGCAGCTCGTGAAGATCCGTTCCCATGCCCCGATTGTCGCGGTCCCGGCGGCACCCGGCGTGCGCCCCCGCTCAGACCGACCCCAGGTCGGACGACACCCAGCGCTCCGGCCGCATCCGCACGACGACCTGCTCGCCGTGGTTCTGCCAGGCGAAGTCGACGTAGCCGTCGACCTTGTCGGCCGGGAGGTAGCGGGCCGAGATCTCCCGCAACTGCTCGACGGTGGCGGGCACGGTGTCGACGACGGGCCCCTCCACCGACACGTACCGGATGCTGGGTTCGAGCCGGTCGACCAACAGGCTGAACCGCCCCGCCGCCTTGATCAGCTCGTACTTGCGGGACTCCAGCCCGGTCATGATCCACACCTCGCCGCCCGGCGCGTACTGGTACCAGATCGGCACGGTGAGCGGGGCGCGGTCCGGCCCGGCGTCCACGGCGAGGGCGGCGACGTGCGGCTCGGCCAGGAACAGTTCACGCTCTTCGCGGGTCAGTGCCATGCGGGACTCCTCCGACGCTTGGGTGTCTGCCCCCAACCCAACGACACCCGGCACAGAGCTGTTCCCCACCCCCTACAACGTCCCCAGCCGCTGCACCAGCAGCACCGCCCCGACCCCCAGCATCGCCGCACCGGACGTCCGCGTGACCGCGCGGGCCGCGGCGGGACGCGCACCCAGTACGGCGCGGGCCGTGACGCCGACCGTGAGGTAGACGGCCGCGCAGCACGCCATGTGCAGCAGCCCGAGGACGGCGGTCTGGCCGGCGACGGGCAGCCGCGTACCACCCGGCGCCCCCTCGGCCGTGAGGAACTGCGGCAGCACGGAGAGGTAGAGCAGCAGCCCCTTGGGGTTGAGCCCGCTGATCGTGGCGCCCCGCAGAAAGACCCGCCGCCCGGAGGCCGGGGACTCCGCGGCCCCGCCCGCCCCCGGCACCCCCGGCCGCCGCAGCACGCCCCACCCCAGCCACACCAGATACGCCGCCCCCGCCACGGTCAGCCCGGTCAGCAGCGCGGGGGAGCCGGCCACCAGGACGGCGAGCCCCGCCGCGGCCAGCAGCGTGTGCAGGGCGTATCCGGCGACCAGGCCGCCCACCGCCCAGCCCACCGCGCGGTCGCGCAGCCCGGCGGAGACGGCGTACGCCCAGTCCGCGCCCGGCACGCACACCAGCAGCAGGTCGAGGGCGAGGAAGGAAATCAGCGTTCCGGAGTCCATGGGGGCGACATTAGGCACAATTGGCCCGAAGGTGTTCCTGAAGTTTGCGCGATCAGCCCGCATCCGAGGGAAGATCTTCCGCATGGACG
The DNA here is from genome assembly GCF_029813775.1 of Streptomyces sp. DH24. Classification (GTDB taxonomy): domain Bacteria; phylum Actinomycetota; class Actinomycetes; order Streptomycetales; family Streptomycetaceae; genus Streptomyces. Next base: position 2,147 of record NZ_JARVKW010000039.1, read on the forward strand.
ACGTGGACCGGAAGATTCTTGCCGAGCTCCAGCAGGGCGGCCGGCTGACCGTGACCGAGCTGGCGGCACGGGTGCGGCTGAGCGTCTCGCCGTGTCACCGGCGGCTGCGGGAGCTGGAGCGGTCGGGGGCGATCAGCGGCTACCGGGCGGTGGTGGACCCGGCCGCCGTGGGGCTGACCTTCGAGGCGCTGGTCTTCGTCTCCATGCGGCAGGAGGACCGCGAGACCGTCGCCGGGTTCGAGCGGGCGGTCGGCGAGGTCCCGGAGGTGGTGGAGGCGCAGCGGCTGTTCGGGGAGCCGGACTATCTGCTGCGGGTCGTCGCGGCCGACCTCGCCGCCTACCAGCGGCTCTACGACGAGCGGCTCGCCACCCTGCCGGGCGTGCAGCGCCTGACGTCCACGCTCGTGATGAAGCACGTGGTGCGGGACCGCCCCCTGCCCGCGTGACCGACGGCCCCGGAGAACGCAACAGGCGGCGGTCCACTCGGGTGAACCACCGCCTGCCTGACAGGACTTGAGGCGTCGGACGGGCCGCGTCGGCCGTGAGGGGGGTCGCTCGGCTACTTCGTGGGCTTCTTCCCGGTGATGCCGAGGTGCACCAACAGCGCCACGTTCGGCTTGAGTTCAGCCTGCTTGACGCCCCACGTCTGGAAGCCCTTCTGGTGCGAGGCCACGGCCGCGAGCATCGCGACCAGCGAACCGGCGACGGCCGCCGGGTTCACGTCCTTGTCGACCTTGCCCTTGGACTGCAACTCGGCGACGGAGGCGGCCAGGGAGCTGTTCACCGAGTTCAGGATCTTCATGCGGAGTTTGTAGAAGCGCTTGTCGCCCTCGGCGGCCCCGAGGTCGACAACCCGCAGGATCGCATCGTTTCTGCGCCAGAACTCCAGGAAGCCGTCCACGAGTTCCTGCGCCGTCTGCCAGCCCGCCTTGCCGACCCAGGAGCGGCCCGCGACGAGCCCGGCCAAGTCGGCGCTCTCGGCGGCCATTTGCTCGGCGATCTCCAGGACGGCGCCTTCGACGTCCGGAAAGTACTGGTAGAAGGTCGCGGGCGAAGTGCCTGCCTTGCGGGCGACATCGATGACTTTGACGTCGCGGTACGGGGAGGAGCTGAGCATCTCGCTGAGGCAGTCGAGCAGCTTCTGCCGGGTCGCCTGCCCACGCCGGCCGGCCACCCGGCCGTCGACGGTACGCACTTGTCCTGTCATGCCGTCAGCTTACCGAGGGGGGGTGGGAGCGCGATTTGGCCGACTGCAAATGGGGTGCACGGGGGTCTGGAGGCCGGTGTGCCTGGTCTGCGCGTTGCGTGCACGGCCGTTACGTTGGCGACATGGCCGAAAACAGCGCATCCGCGTTCGGGGAGGGCGTCCCCTGCTGGGTCGACGCGCAGCTCCCCGACATCGAGGCGGGCAAGCGTTTCTACGGTGGGCTTTTCGGGTGGACCTTCCGGGCGGCGCACGGCTCCTCCGTGTGGGCCCTGCGGGAGGGCGAGCCCGTCGCCGCGCTCGCCCCCAAGACGGACGGCCGGATGCCCACCGTCTGGACGGTGTACTTCGCGACGCCGGACGCCGAGGCGTTCGTGCGGCGCGTCCGGGCGGCCGGCGGGCAGCTCGTGACCGCGCCGACGCGGGTCGCCGACCTGGGCTCCTTCGCCCTGGTCACGGACGCCGAGGGTGCCGTCTTCGGCCTGTGGGAGGCCGACGCTCACGAGGGCTTCGGGCGGCGGCACGAGCCGGGCGGCTTCGCCTGGGCCCAGCTGTACACCCGGGACACCGGCGCGGCCAACGCCTTCTACGGCGACCTCTTCCACGAGGCGCTGTTCGGGCCGGACGCCGAGCCCGACGTCGGGCGCGCGCCCGTCTCCGACGTGTTCGCCGCCGAGATGCCGCCGCACTTCCTCGTCCACTTCGGCGTCGAGGACTGCGACGCGGCCCTCGACACCGTGCGGCGGCTCGGCGGCCGGGTGCAGGCGACGCCGTTCGACACGTCGTACGGCAGGGTCGCGGTCGTCACCGACGACCAGGGTGCCTCGTTCGCACTACTGCAACGCTGAGACGGGCGCCGGAGGGCGTTCGAAGGGGTGTTCGGCATCCGAGACGGCGTCCTGAGGGCGGCCTCGGGGCCTTGCGCGGGTCCCTCCCGGGCGTTCCGGCATCCGGGCGCGGCCTTCCGTACCAGGCCGGCGTGTGGTTTTGTCCGAAGACACCCCGATCCGCCCCCGGGTTCGCCACCAGCGCCCCGGCCAGGAAGAATCAGGGTGCGTGCCGCCACGGCGGTGCGGTGGTGAGACGCTGCACTGGGCCGCGACATATGGCGTTCATATGGCGGTGACGCGGCTCGTACGGGGAGGTGGCAGGCAAGTGGTGGAGCAGCTGACGCAGCACGATCCACGGCGGATCGGGCCGTTCGAGGTGCTGGGACGGCTCGGTGCCGGCGGAATGGGGCTGGTCTATCTCGCGCGCTCGGCGTCGGGCCGGCGCGTGGCGATCAAGACGGTCCGGACGGAGCTCGCCGAGGACCAGCTGTTCCGCGTCCGCTTCACGCGCGAGGTCGAGGCCGCGCGGGCGGTCTCCGGCTTCTACACGGCGGCCGTGGTGGACGCCGACCCGCGCGCCGCCGTGCCCTGGCTGGCCACCGCGTACGTCCCCGCGCCCTCCCTCGAAGAGATAGTGAATCAGTGCGGGCCGCTCCCGGCCCAGGCGGTGCGCTGGCTCGCGGCCGGCGTCGCCGAGGCGCTCCAGTCCATCCACGGCGCGGGCCTGGTGCACCGCGACCTGAAGCCCTCGAACGTCCTCGTCGTCGAGGACGGCCCCCGGGTGATCGACTTCGGTATCGCGTCCGGCGTCTCCAACACCCGCCTGACCATGACGAACGTCGCCGTCGGCACGCCCGCCTACATGTCGCCCGAGCAGGCCAAGGACTCCCGCAGCGTGACCGGCGCGAGCGACGTGTTCTCGCTGGGCTCCACGCTCGTCTTCGCGGCGACCGGGCACGCGCCCTTCCACGGCGCCAACCCGGTCGAGACGGTGTTCATGCTGCTCAGGGAGGGCCCCGACCTCGAAGGCCTGCCCGACGAGCTGCGTCCGCTCATCGAGTCCTGCATGCAGATGGAGGCCTCGGCGCGCCCCACCCCCGCCGACCTGCAGGCGCAGCTCGCCCCGCACCTGTTCGGTTCCGGCTCCGACGACAGCGGTACGGCGTCGGCGTGGCTGCCCGAGCTCGCGGTCAGCCTCATCGAGGCCCGCCGCAACGGCCGCCCGCCCGCCAAGGCGAACCAGGGCCCCGGCCGCAGCACCGGTGGCCGGCCGCCCGTACCGCCGCCGCCCCCGCACGACCCCGTCGTACCGCCGCGGCCGCCCGTGGCCGCGCCCGTCGGCGCCCCCGACACCGGGCCGGTCCGGCTGGCCGGCGTCGCGGTGCCCATCGGGCCCGGACCGCGCGTCGCCGACGTCCGCGCCGCCGCCGTCAAGGCGCCGCCGCCCCAGGCCGCGCTCGCCGCCTCCTGGACGAAGGCGCACCACGGCGTCAACGGCGCCGACCCCGCCGTCCCCGCCACCGCCGCGCCCCCGGCCCCGGCGACCGGACCCGACCAGCCCGGCGGCTGGCGCCCGTGGCGGTTCCGGATGTCCAACGACGTGTGGGGCACCCCGTCCGTCGCGGACGACCTCGTCTACGTCACCTCCTTCGAGGTGCACGCCCTCGACGTGGCGACCGGCCGGCGGCGCTTCAAGACGCGGGACGTCGCCTGGTCGATGGCGGTCGCGGACGGCCGGGTGCACGCCTCGGACGGGCCGACCCTCTTCGCCCTGGACGCCCGCGAGGGCACCGACCTGTGGCGGCTGCCGACGGACGCCTGGGTGTACTCCCTCAAGGCCGAACGCGGCACCGTCGTCACCGGCACCCGGGGCGGCGGCGTCCAGGCCTGGGAGGCCTCGGGCGGCCAGAAGCTCTGGGAGATCACCGGCGCCCAGACCGACTTCGAGTCCCCGGAGGCCGGCCCGGCCGTCCACGAGGGCACGGTGTACGTCTGGCAGGACGCCCGCCTGCGCGCCCTGGACGCCCGGACCGGCGACGAGCGCTGGTCGTACCCGATCGGCGACGCCGCGTCCTGCGGCGGCGTCCCGGTCCGCCTGACTCAGGCCCCGGACGGCTACGTCTACGTCTGCGCCGGTACGAGGGTCCTGGCGCTGGACGTGGCGAGCGGCCACGTCCGCTGGCACTTCGAGGCGCCGGCGGTGTTCCTGTCCCCGCCCGCGTTCGTGCCCGGCCCCGCGGTGACCGGCGGCGGCATCTACCTCGCGGACTACCTCGGCACCGTGTATGCCCTCGACGCCACCGACGGACGCGACCGCTGGCGCATCGCCACGGAGTCGCGGTCCTCGGTCGAGCCGGTGCTGGTGGCCGCGGGCCACGTCCACGTCGGCAGCGGCAAGGGCCTGTACACGCTCGACGCGGTCACGGGCACCCCGAAGTGGCGCTTCCAGGCGGGCGGCGACATCGTGGGCGCGCCCGCGGTCGCCGAGGGCCGCATCCACTTCGGCTCCACGGACCACCTGCTGTACACCTTGAAGGCCGACGACGGCCGGCTGCGCTGGAAGCTCGCGACCGGCGGCGAGATCACCGGCTCCCCGGTGGTGCGGGACGGCGTGGTGTACGCGTGCAGCAAGGACCGCTGCGTGTACGCGCTGGACGCGGAGAAGGGAACGGGAACGGCCCGCACGGCGTGAGGATTTCGCGTCTTGTTTCACGGCTTTGTCACCGCCCGCCCCGGGCGGCCTTTTCGCCGCATTCTCCCTGCTAGCGTGACGTGGCCATGCCGGGGGAGGCAGCCGACGCGCGCCCCCGGCCGCTCCAAAGGGCCATCACCACACGGGGGTTGAACAGATGAAGCTTCGCCATGTCCGCGCCGTCGCCATCGCCGTCGGCGTCGTCGTCGCCCTGACCGGCGCCCGCCACTCCGGCGGGGGAGGGTGCAGCGGCTCGGACTCCAGCAGCTCGTCCTCGTCCACCTCGGGCGGCTCGTCCGGCGGCCACTACGACGACGATGACGACGTGGACGTCGACGTGCCGGACGTCGACACCGGCGTCTCCTCGGGCGGCGCGTCGAGCGACGCCACCTCGGGCAGCGGCTCCGCCGCCGAGGCCGCGAGCGACCTGGAGATCGACAACTGCGCGTACGAGGAGGCCCGGGGCCTGGTCGCCCGGGTGACCGCGACCAACTCCGACCCCACGACGCCGTACTCGTACGACTTCACGGTCGTCTTCAAGGACCCGAGCGGCGCGACGATCAAGTCGACGACCGACTCGATCGCGTACGTCCCGGCCGCGGAGTCGAGGACCCAGGACGTGGCGACCCCGTACGTCCCCAGCGGCACGGACGCCACCGACGGGACCTGCGAGATCACGGACGCCACCAAGACGGCGGTGTAGCACCGGAGTCCGGGCCGCCGCCCCCCGGACACACGTCGGCCGCGGCAGCTCCCCCTGAGACTGCCGCGGCCGGTTCCCCCGTGGTGTGGGTCAGCTGGGGCGCTCGGTCGTCGCGTGGGCGTCGAGCGTGGTGAGTTCCTCGCCCGTCGCGTGGGCGTCGGTCGGCTTGAGGTCCGCGTCGGTGGCGTGGGCGTCGGTCGGCTTGAGGTCCGCATCGGTGGCGTGCGCGTCGGTCGGCTTGAGCTCGTTGTCGGCCATGACGGTCAACTCCCTGAAGTCTGTAGGTCTGAACGAAACCGTCCGGCGACTCCCCCGAGGGCCGCCGGACGGGTCCGTAAGGCCGTTCACCTTAACGGTGAGGCCGATACCGAGCCGCCTGCCCCCCGACGCGGCGGTTCGGTATCCATGAGAGTGCCGGTCGGCGATAAACGAATGATGAACGAACGCGCGCGGGCGCCGGGTCAGGCGACCGCCGCCGGATCGAGCAGCGAGCGCACCTCTGCCGCCTCCGGGGAGCCCAGCGTCTCGAACACCGCCAGCGCCTCCTGCCAGCAGACGTGGGCCCGGTCGGTGTGCCCGATGGCGCTGAGCGCGCGGCCGAGCACCGTGAGGACGTTCGCGCGCCGCCAGTCCCCGCCGATGCCGCGCAGCGTGACCAGTGCCTGCTCGGCCTGCGAGGCCGCCGCGGCCGGCTGCTGGTCCGTCAGATGCAGCTCGGCCAGCCGGAACAGCGTCATCCCGTGCCAGAGCAACTGCCTGCTGTTGCGGAAGACTTCCAGCGCGTCGAGCAGCGCGGACCGCGCCTCGGCGGTCCGGCCGGCGCTGGTCAGGGCCATGCCGAGGGCGTACTTGCCGTTCGCCAGCCGCAGGGCCTGCCCGGTGGCGTCCCGCTCGTAGATCTCGACGCCGGTCCGCGCGAGGTCCACGGCGCTGTCCGTGCGGCCGGTGGCCAGGTGGACCCGGGACAGGTTGCACAGGGCCGCGGCGGCCCCCGGCTGGTTGCCGTCGGCGCGGAACGCCTCCAGGGCCTGCCCGAAGTGCGCTTCGGCGTCGCCGTGCCGCCCCTCGTACAGGGCGATGATGCCCCGCTGGTTGGGTGCCTGGCCGCAGGCGACCGGGTCCCCGGAGGACAGGCCGAGTTCGAGGGCCCTGCTGCCCTCCTCCTCCGCCTCGGCGAAGCGTCCGGACACGCTGTGCACGTGGGTGAGCATCGTGCGGGCCCTGCCCTCGGCCCAGCAGTCGCCGACGGCCCGGGCGGCGTCGCTGACGGCCGCGGCGGCCTGCGTGAACTGCAGGGAGTTCGCGCCCGACTCGCCCAGGTCCACCGCCGCCATGAGCAGGTCGGCGGCCTTGCGCTGCATGCCGGCCGCCGCCGCCTGCCGCGCGCAGGCGAGCAGGCACACCGACTCGCTGAACAGCCACTCCAGCGCGCGGTCCCGGTCGGGGAAGGTCAGGCCGGGCTGCTGCGTGGCCGCGAAGTGCGCGAGGACGCGCTCCCCGGGCCGCTCGATGGCGTACACCCCGGCCGCCGTCGCCAGATAGAAGTCCAGCAGCCGCGACATCGCCGCGGCCCGCTCGCTCGGGGGCTCCTCGTCGCGTTCCGCGCAGGCACGCGCGTAGAGGCGGACCAGATCGTGGAAGCGGTAGCGGCCGGGGGCCGCCGATTCCAGGAGGGAGGTGTCGACCAGGGACTCCAGGAGGTCTTCGGTGTCCTCGGCCGGCAGGTCGAGGACCGCCGCTGCCGCCGCCACGGAGATGTCGGGGCCGTCGGCCAGGCCGAGCAGGCGGAACGCGCGGGCCTGGGCGGGCTCCAGCTGGCCGTAGCCGAGTTCGAAGGTGGCCTTGACGGCCAGGTCGCCGGCCTGGAGTTCGTCGAGGCGGCGGCGTTCGTCGGCGAGCTTGGAGGCCAGGACCGACACCGTCCAGGTGCGGCGGGCGGCGAGGCGGGACGCCGCGATGCGGATGGCGAGGGGCAGGAAGCCGCAGGCCGCGACGACGTCCAGGGCGGCCTCCCGCTCCGACGCCACCCTCTCCTCGCCGACGATCTTCGTGAACAGGGCCAGCGCCTCTTCCGGCGACATCACGTCCAGGTCGATGAGGTGGGCGCCGGCGAGGTCGACCATGCGGACCCGGGACGTGATGAGGGCGGCGCAGCCCTCGGTGCCCGGCAGCAGGGGCCGCACCTGGGCCGCGTCGCGGGCGTTGTCCAGCAGGACCAGGACGCGGCGGCCGTCGAGGACGGAGCGGTACAGGGCGGCGCGTTCCGCCAGGGAGTCCGGGATGGCCGAGTCGGCCGTGCCGAGGGCGCGGAGGAAGGAGCCGAGGACCGTTTCCGGTTCGGCCGAGCGCGAGCCCGCGCCCTGCAGGTCGACGTACAGCTGACCGTCGGGGAACGCCGCGCGTGCCTGGTGGGCGACGTGCACCGCCAGGGTCGTCTTGCCGACGCCGCCGATGCCGGCGAGGGCGGACACCGCCATGACGCGGCCCTCCGCCGACGCCAGGACGTCGCTCAGTTCCGTCACGAAGGGCGCGCGTCCCGTGAAGTCCGGGACGGTCGCGGGCAGTTGAGCGGGCCGGACCGGCGCCGTCGCCGGTTCCGCCACCGGGGCGGACGGCTCGGCCAGGCCGGGGTCCGCCTGGAGGATGCGCTGCTGGAGGTCCTGGAGGCCGGGGCGCGGGTCGACGCCGAGTTCGTCGGCCAGCAGGCGGCGCGTGTCGGCGTAGACGGCCAGCGCCTCCGCCTGCCGGCCGCTGCGGTACAGGGCCAGCATCAGCAGCTCGCGCAGGCGCTCGCGCAGGGGGTGGGCCGCCGTCAGGGCCGTCAGCTCCGAGACGGCCTCGGCGTGGCAGCCCTGCTCCAGGTCCATGTCCAGCCGGGTTTCGAGGAGTTGGAGGCGCCACTCCTCCAGGCGCACGCGCTGCGCCTCCGCGTACGGGCCCGGCAGGCCCGCCAGGGTCTCCCCGTCCCACAGGGCCAGGGCCCGCCCCAGCACCTCACGGGCACGGCACAGGTCCCCGGCGCCGCGCGCCTTCTCCGCCTCGGCCGCGAGGTCCTGCGCCACCGCCAGGTCCAGCGTGCCGTCCCGCAGGCCGCGCACCGCGTACCCGCCGGACTCGCTGACCAGCATTCCGGCGCCCAGCACCTTGCGCAGCCGGGAGGCGTACGTCCGTACCGCCGCCAGTGCCTGCGACGGCGGTTCCTCGCCCCACAGGGCGTCGATCAGTTCCCCGGCGGTCGCCGTGCGGCCCTCGCGCAGCAGCAGCGCGGCCAGCAGGGCGCGTTGCTGCGGGGAGCCGGTGCTCAGCGGCTCGTCGCCGCGCCAGGCGCGCACCGGGCCGAGCACACCGAAGCGCAGCGCCGTCGGCTCCTCCGAGCCGGTACGCCTCTGCTCCGGCACACGCGGTACACCCATCGCCGTCCCCCTAGCCATGCTGAGCAACGAAGTCAGTTTGCCTTGTTCATGCCGACCACGTCAGCTTCGCGAGATACCGATCACAGCCTGTGGTATCGGGTGACACAAGGCCCTCACACTCTCTCCGCAGACGCGATAGTGTCGACGCCGTGACTGCCGGGTCGGCCATGGGCCACGCACGAGTGAGGCGCCCGGCCCCGGCGTGATCCCGGGGCGTGCCAGAGCGCCACCTTCTTTTCCCGCCTCCGCTGTCCACCGACGGGCGAAGTGAAAAGGAAAGGGAGCAACGCCCACCCATGTCGCAGCACGCACAGCAGCAGCCCGAGCAGCCCGATCAGCGCGAGCAGGCCGCACAGTCCGGTCGGCCCGAGCAGGCCGCACAGTCCACGACATCCCTCCCCGTCCGGCTCGACCACACCGTGGTGTACGCCCGCGACCGCCGGCTCTCCGCGGAATTCCTCGCCACCGTCCTCGGGCTGGAGGTCGGTGCGCCCTTCGGGCCCTTCCTGCCGGTCGACCTCGGCAACGGCGTCACGCTCGACTACTACGAGAAGCGCGACGAGCCGATCCAGAGCCAGCACTACGCGTTCCTCGTCCCCGACGAGGAGTTCGACGGGATGATCGCCCGGCTCGACGCGCTCGGGGTCACCCACTACGCGGACCCGGGCCACACCGAACCGGGCCGGATCAACCGGCTGTTCGGCGGTCGCGGGGCCTACTTCGACGACCCCGACGGTCACAACATGGAGATCATGACCCGGCCCTACGCCAGGCCCTGACGAGCCGCCGTTCACGGCCCGGGAAGACCGGGTCCGTGAACGCGGCGGACGCGCCCGGCAGCGGACCGGCCACCGCCTCGTGCCGCAACTCCGCCCGCCCGTACGCCGCGTAGGACGCCGTCGTGTGCCACTCGGCCGTCCCGTCGCCGGACACCGACCCGGCCGGCGGCGGGACCCGCCGGGTGTACCGACCGGTCGGTATGGACAGGGTGTGGCGGACCGGGTACAGATGGGGCATGCGTATCGCCGTCACCGTCTTTCTCACCGACGAGACGATCACCCCGGTCCGGCTCGCCCGTGAGCTGGAGCAGCGCGGGTTCGCCGGGCTGTACCTGCCCGAGCACACCCACAGCCCCGTCGAGCGCGCGACGCCGTACCCGGCGGGCGGCGAGCTGCCCCGCGAGTACGGCCGCACCCTCGATCCGTTCGTCGCGCTCGGGCAGGCGGCGGCCGTCACCGAGCGCCTCGGGCTCGGCACCGGCATCACCCTCGTCGCCCAGCACGACCCGATCGACCTCGCCAAGCAGATCGCGACCGTCGACCACCTGTCCGGCGGGCGCCTCACGCTCGGCCTGGGCTTCGGCTGGAACGTGGAGGAGGCCGACGACCACGGCATCGAGTGGCGCACCCGGCGCGAGCTCGTCCGGGACCGGATGGCGCTGATGCGGGCCCTGTGGGCGCCCGAACCCACGGCGTACGACGGCGAGTTCGGCAGGGTGCGGGCCAGCCACGCGTACCCCAAGCCGGTGCAGGCGCCCCGCGGGCCCGTCACCGGGCCGCGCACGCTGATCGGCGGGGCGGCAGGGCCGAAGCTGTTCGCGCACATCAGCGAGTACGCCGACGGGTGGCTGCCCATCGGCGGGCGCGGCCTGACCGAGTCGCTGCCCCGGCTGCGCGCCGTGTGGGCCGACGCGGGCCGCGACCCGGACGCCCTCCAGGTCGTGCCGTACGCCGTGCACCCCAGCGCGGGCAAGCTCGCGCACTTCGCCTCCCTCGGCATCGAGGAGGTCGTGGTGCAACTGCCGCCGGCGGGGGAGGCCGAGGTGCTGAAGGCGCTGGACGCCTGCGCCGCCCATCTCTGACCTGATCAGCCCGAACGTATGCTCAAAGAATGACGACTTCCGCGACCTCCGGAACCGGCCCCACCGAGAACTCCCTGCGTCGCGCCCTCAAACGTGCCCGGGACGGCGTCGCCCTCGACGTCTCGGAGGCGGCGGTGCTGCTCCAGGCCCGCGGCGAGCACCTCGTCGACCTCGCCGCCTCCGCCGCCCGGGTGCGGGACGCGGGGCTGGAGGCGGCCGGCCGGCCCGGCGTGATCACGTATTCCAAGAGCGTCTTCATCCCCCTGACCCGGCTGTGCCGCGACACGTGCCACTACTGCACGTTCGTCACCGTCCCCGGCAAGCTGCGCCGCGCCGGCCACGGGATGTTCATGTCGCCGGACGAGGTCCTGGACATCGCGCGCAAGGGCGCCGCCCTCGGCTGCAAGGAAGCCCTCATCACCCTCGGCGACAAGCCCGAGGACCGCTGGCCGGAGGCGCGCGAGTGGCTCGACGCGCACGGCTACGACGACACCATCGCCTACGTCCGCGCGATCTCCATCCGCGTCCTGGAGGAGACCGGACTGCTCCCGCACCTCAACCCGGGCGTCCTGACCTGGACCGACTTCCAGCGCCTGAAGCCCGTCGCGCCCTCCATGGGCATGATGCTGGAGACCACCGCGACCCGCCTGTGGTCCGAGCCGGGCGGCCCGCACCACGGCTCCCCGGACAAGGAACCCGCCGTACGGCTGCGGGTCCTTCAGGACGCCGGCCGCTCGTCCGTGCCGTTCACCAGCGGCCTGCTCATCGGCATCGGCGAGACGTACGAGGAGCGCGCCGAGTCGCTGTTCGCGCTGCGCAAGGTCGCCCGCGCCCACCACGGCATCCAGGAACTGATCATCCAGAACTTCCGCGCCAAGCCGGACACCGCGATGCGCGGCATGCCCGACGCGGAACTCGACGAACTGGTCGCCACGGTCGCCGTCGCCCGGCACATCATGGGCCCCTCCGCCTGCCTCCAGGCCCCGCCGAACCTGGTCGACGACGAGTACGAGCGGCTGATCGGCGCCGGCATCGACGACTGGGGCGGGGTCTCCCCGCTCACCATCGACCACGTCAACCCCGAGCGTCCCTGGCCGCGGATCGAGGAACTGGCCGAGAAGTCCCGGGCGGCCGGCTTCGCGCTGCGGGAACGCCTCTGCGTGTACCCGGAGTTCGTGCGCCGCGGCGAGCCCTGGCTGGACCCGCGGCTGCGCCCGCACGTCGCGGCACTCGCCGATCCGGAGACCGGTCTGGCCCGCGAGGACGCCGTCGTGGAGGGCCACCCGTGGCAGGAGCCCGACGAGGCGTTCCGGTCGTCCGGCCGCACCGACCTGCACACCGCCATCGACACCGAGGGCCGCACCTTTGACCGGCGCGCCGACTTCGACGAGGTGTACGGCGACTGGGACGCGCTGCGCGAGGCGGCCGTCCCCGGCATGGCGCCCGAGCGCATCGACACCGACGTGCGCCAGGCCCTGGCGACCGCGGCCGACGACCCGACGAGGCTGACCGACGCCGAGGCCCTCGCGCTGCTGCACGCCGACGGTCCCGCGCTGGACGCCCTGTGCCGGATCGCGGACGACGTGCGCAGGGCGGCCGTCGGCGACGACGTGACGTACATCGTCACGCGGAACATCAACTTCACCAACGTCTGCTACACCGGCTGCCGGTTCTGCGCCTTCGCCCAGCGCCGCACCGACGCCGACGCCTACACGCTGTCCCTCACGCAGGTCGCGGACCGGGCCCAGCAGGCGTGGGAGGTCGGCGCGGTCGAGGTGTGCATGCAGGGCGGCATCCACCCGGACCTGCCGGGCACCGCGTACTTCGACATCGCGCGGGCGGTGAAGGAGCGCGTGCCGGGCATGCACGTGCACGCCTTCTCGCCGATGGAGGTCGTCAACGGCGCCTCCAGGACGGGCCTTTCGATCCGCGAGTGGCTGACGGCCGCCAGGGAGGCCGGGCTGGACTCGATCCCGGGCACGGCGGCGGAGATCCTCGACGACGAGGTCCGCTGGATCCTCACCAAGGGCAAGCTGCCCGCGGCCACCTGGACCGAGGTGATCACGACCGCGCACGAACTGGGCATCCGCTCCAGCTCGACCATGATGTACGGCCACGTGGACCAGCCCCGGCACTGGCTCGGCCACCTGCGCACGCTGGCCCGCATCCAGCAACGGACCGGCGGGTTCACGGAGTTCGTGACGCTGCCGTTCATCCACACCAACGCGCCCGTGTACCTGGCGGGCATCGCGCGCCCCGGCCCGACGGTCCGGGACAACCGCGCGGTGACGGCGATGGCGCGCCTGCTGCTGCACCCGCACATCCCCAACATCCAGACCAGCTGGGTCAAGCTCGGCACCGAGGGCGCGGCCGAGATGCTCCGCTCGGGCGCCAACGACCTCGGCGGCACCCTGATGGAGGAGACGATCTCCCGCATGGCGGGCTCGTCGTACGGCTCGTACAAGTCGGTGCGGGACCTCGTCGCCGTCGCGGCGGCGGCCGGCCGCCCGGCCAGGCCGCGGACCACGCTGTACGGGGAGGTCCCGGAGGAGCGCCGACGGGCGGCGGCCGCCTCGGACGGACACCTTCCGGAACTGTTGCCGGTACTGGACTGAGGTCGCGGGCGCGGACCGGCGGCCGGGGCCGTCGCAGTACGATGATCGGGCCCTGACATACGGGGTTCCGTAGCTGAGGAGATGCGTGCCCGTGCCTGCCCGACTTCCCTCATGGGCCTGGGTCAGCGGTCTGACCGTGGGGGCGATCGCGGCGGTGGCCGTCCTGACCGTGCAGGCGAACCAGGGCCCGCGGCCCGCCGCCACGGACGCCCGGCCGAGCGCGTCGGCGTCGGCGAGCCCCAGGCCGGAACCCGAGGCGACCCGGCCCGCGCGGGTGCCGGACGGCTCCGGCACCGGACGGCGCATCGTCTACTCGCTCGGGCAGCAGCGGGTGTGGCTGGTCGACGCGAGCGAGGCGACCCGGCGCACCTTCCGGGTCTGGCCGGGCACGGTCAGCCCCGACCCGGGCACGTACACGGTCACCACCCGGCGGGAGGCCACGACCGGCTCCGACGGCGTCAACATCGAGAACATCGTGTACTTCGCCGCCAAGTCCGGCCTGTCGATCGCCTTCTCCAACGCGGTCGACGGTTCCTCGCCGCCGCCCGCCGAGGGCACGGACACGGGCGGCATCCGGCTGCGCACGGCGGACGGCTCGGCGCTGTGGGCGTTCGGCACGACCGGGACGACGGTCGCGGTCGTCAAGTAGCGTCGCCCTGCCCGGAGCGCCCCGCCGTCGGCAGGTGGACGGTGACCAGCACGACGCCGCTGAGCAGGAACACCCGGGTCGCCGCGTCCAGCCCGTTCCAGTCCTCCGACTGCCACATCGCGAACCACTCCCCGCCGATCGCGATGAACCCGGCGCCGAACAGCAGCATCACCATGAGCAGCCCGTACGTGGTGATGCGCCGGGCGCGCGGATGGTCGCGCCGCAGCCACAGCCAGGTCCCGGCGAGCAGCACGAGCGCGGCCACGGACTCCCACACGATGATCGCCACGTAGGCGGCGTCCTGGAGCCAGGTCGTGGTGATCGCCCGCCACATCAGGTCGTCGTCCTTGAAGGTGGTGTCCATCGCCAGCACATGCCGGACGAACTGCTGGTTGGTGCCGAAGTCGGTGATGTTCCCGACGGCGACGAGCGTCATGTAGAGGGCGACGGTGGCGGTGAGGAGCGTGGCGGCGAGCGCGAGGGCGCGTGAGGTGGTGGCCATGGGAGCTTCCTTCCCTGCTTGGCCCGGCGCGGCACGCGGGGAGCCGGACCGAGCGGCACGCGGAGTCGCAGGAGCACGCGGCGGCGCGGACAATCGTGGTGAACGGCGCGAACCGCGCGGCCCGACATGACTCCTGAACGGTGCATATAACCGACTGATTGTGTTCACTTCGGCCACATGCGGCATATCGATGCGGCCCCTGAGCCGACGGTTCCCGTTCGATTACAGTGCTGAGCGCTCGTACGTCCGACGGTGCCCCGGGAGGTCTGGGTGGGTGCGACAGCCGGCGCCGTCTGGGGCCGTACCGAACAGCAGGACTTCCGCAGCCGGGTGCGCGGAACCCTGCTCGGCGTGGCCCTCGGCGACGCGCTGGGCGCCCCCGTCGACGCGCTGGACATCGAGGCCGTCCGGGCGGCCTACGGCCCCGAGGGAATCCTCGGACCCGCCCCCGCCTACGGCAGGCGCGGCGCCGTCACGCATCTCACCCAGCTGACCCTCTTCTCGACGGACGGCCTGATCCGCGCCCAGGTGCGCCGCGACACCGGCGCCTGGCACCCGCCGACCGATCTGCACCGCGCGTATCTGCGCTGGGCGGCGACGCAGCACGACTGGGGCCCCGACGAGCGCCGCAAGGACGACGGCTGGCTGGCCCGCCAGGAGTGGCTGTACGCCCGCCGGGACCCGTCCCGCGCCCTGCTGCTGGGGCTCGGCGACGCGACCATGGGCACCCTGGACGCGCCCAAGAACCCCGGCGAGGCCGGTCCGGAGGCCGCCGCGCGCTCCGCGCCCTTCGGACTGCTCGTCGGCTGGGAGCCCCAGCTGGTGGCGCAGCTCGCCGTGGAGTGCGCCGCGCAGACCCACGGCCACCCCGTGGGCTACCTGGCGGCGGGCGCCTACGCCGTCATCGTGCACGGGCTGGCCCGGGGCGAGAGCCTGGACGGCGCAGTGCAGCGGGCGCTCGCGCTGCTGGCCGCGCTGCCGGGCCACCAGCCGGTGTCGGACGCGCTGCAGCGAGCGCTGGGCGCGGTACGGCAGGGCATGCCCACCCCGGCGCGGGTCGCGGAGCTGGCCGGCGAGGGCACGGCGCAGGGCCTGGTGGCCGTGGCCGTCTACTGCGCGCTCGTCGGCGAGGACGTACGGCACGGGCTGTGCCTGGCGGTGAACCAGGACGGCCCGTCGGCCGCGGCGGGCGCGCTGACCGGCGGCCTGCTCGGCGCCCTGCACGGCGAGACGGCCCTGCCGCCGGCCTGGCTGGCCGAGCTGGAGGGCCGTCCCACGATCCTGGAGCTCGCCGACGACTTCGCGATGGAGATGACGCAGGGCCCGGCCCTGCACGGCCCGGCGGGTTCGTCGCCGGCCTGGCTGGCGCGTTACCCGCGGGGTGCCTGACCGGGCCCCGGTCCGTTTCCGTCAGTCCTTCACCGCGGTCGGCACCGTGTCGTCCGCCCCGGACGCCTGGGCCGGGACCGCGGCGGCAGCGCCGTCGCCGTCGGTGTTGAGCCGCTCGATGATCAGGTCCCGCTCGGGGGTGTCCTCCGGCTTCAGCCGGCCGATCAGGATGTACAGCACGAGCGACACGGCCAGCGGGATCGACACCTGGTACTGGAGCGGCACGCCGCCCTCCACGTTCCAGTGGATCGGGTAGTTGACCAGCCAGAAGGCGAGCAGACCCGCTCCCCAGCTGGTGATCGCGGCCGTCGGTCCGGACCGCCGGAACTGGCGCAGCAGGCCCAGCATCATCGGGATCGCGATCGGGCCCATCAGACCGGCGACCCACTTGATCACGACGGTGATGATGTCCTTGAACGTCGGCGAGTTGACCTGCGTCGCCACCGCCATGGACAGGGCGAGGAACGCCACCGTCGTCACGCGCGCCGCGATCAGCCCCGAACGCTCGCTCCAGGCCCGCGCCCTCGCCGACAGCACCGGCGCCACGTCCCGCGTGAACACGGCCGCGATGGCGTTGGCGTCGGAGGAGCACATGGCCATGGTGTGCGAGAAGAACCCGACGATGACCAGGCCCAACAGGCCGTGCGGCAGCAGCTGTTCGGTCATCAGGGCGTAGGAGTCGGACCCGTCGGGCTTCTGCGACTCGACCAGCAGCGGCGACATCCACATCGGGAAGAACAGCACCAGCGGCCAGACCAGCCACAGGACCGCCGACAGCCGCGCCGACCGTGCGGCCTCGCGGGCGTTGGGCGTCGCCATGTAGCGCTGGGCCTGGTTCAGCATGCCGCCGTTGTACTCGAACAGCTTGATGAACAGGAACGCCAGCAGGAACACCGTGCCGTACGGTCCGACCAGCGGTTCGGCGTGACCCTGCAACTCGGGCTCGTCCCAGACGCCGAAGAAGCCGCCGTGGTCGCCGAGTTCGGCGAGGACCGCGAAGAACATGGCGAGACCTGCGAGGAGCTGGATGACGAACTGCCCGAGCTCCGTCAGGGCGTCCGCCCACAGGCCGCCGATCGTGCAGTAGATGCCGGTGACGACACCGGTGATGAGGATGCCCTGGTTCAGGGAGATGCCGGTGAACACCGACAGCAGCGTCGCGATCGCGGCCCACTTGGCGCCCACGTCCACGATCTTCAGCAGCATGCCGGACCAGGCCAGCGCCTGCTGGGTCTTCAGGTCGTAGCGGTTCTTCAGGTACTCCAGCGGCGAGGCCACGTGGAGGCGTGAGCGGAGCCGGTTGATGCGCGGCGCGAACAGTTTCGAACCGATCGCGATGCCCAGGGCGATGGGGAACGACCAGGTGACGAAGGACGTGACGCCGTAGGTGTAGGCGATGCCCGCGTATCCGGTGAACATCACTGCGCTGTAGCCCGACATGTGGTGCGAGATGCCGGAGAGCCACCAGGGCATCCTGCCGCCGGCCGTGAAGAAGTCGCTGACGTTGTCCACGCGCTTGTGGGACCAGACGCCGATCGCGACCATCACCGCGAAGTAGCCGATGAGTACGGCCCAGTCGAGACTGTTCATGTGCCCCCCTTCCAGGGTCCGCCTTGTGAACTCCGCTCAGCTGGTTGGCACTTCGCCTGAGCGGGGTAGGGGCGAGGAAGGCCGCGAAGTGCCCGCTCATCGTGGGTGCGACGGAACGGGCGGGACAATGGCGCGACAGGTCAAGAGCGAGTAAAAAAGTTCTCCTCGCTGACCTCCGTTCACGCCTATGAACAATCAGAAGGCGTCGCGGGCCCGTGGGAAGGGGGAGTGGGAAGGCCTTACCGCAGCTCCTCGGGACACGGTGTCCCGCGCGGCAGCTGATAGGGCGCCGCCAGCCGGTAGGTGCCCGGCTTCGGCGCGAGCAGCTCCGTCCACCTGTCGCCCTCGGCGTCCTCCTCCGTCTCCGACAGACAGCCGTTGACGTTGTCGTACGTCTTCGGCGTGCCCTCGGGACGGTTCCGGGAGGCCTCCGTCTCCCGCGGCGGCGCCAGGCTCCTGCCCTCGTCGTCGACGATGCTCAGCCACGGCGAGTACGGGATGCGGATCAGGATCCGGCCGGCCCGCCGCACGTCGACGGTCACCTCGCCCTGCTCGGCGCGCAGCACGGTCGCGTTCGGCTCCGCCAGCGGCGTCGGGTCGGTGACCTCGAACAGCTGCCAGTTGGCGTCGCCCCAGATCTGCTTCAGATACGGCAGACCCCGCTGCACCAGCTCCCGCTCCCGCTCACCGCCGTCACCGTCCGGCTGGTCCTTCGGCACCACCACGAAGTGCACCGCCCAGCGCTTCAGCCACTCGTGGTAGTTCGCCGAGTTGAGGGTGTCGTCGTAGAAGAGGGGGTTGCGCTCCATGTCGGCCTGGCGGTTCCAGCCGCGGGCCAGATTGACGTACGGCGCGAGCGCGGACGCCTCGCGGTGCGAGCGGGCCGGGACCACCTCGACGCGGCCCCGCTCGGCGCGGACCTCCTGCAGTTCGTTGACCAGCGGCGCCAGCTCGCGCGACCAGGACGCCGCGGGGGCCGTGTGCACGACGTCGTTGACCGCCTTGACGCCGATCCACACGTTGAACCCGAGGAACGACACCACCAGCGCGTACCACTTGCGGCTGCGCGGCACCGTGAACGGCAGCGCCGCCAGCAGCGCCACCCCGGCGAACAGCATCGCCAGCCGCGTGATGTTGGACCCGATCTGCGAGCTGATCAGCCACACCAGCACCACCGACAGCGCGTACACCCCGGACGTCAGCCGGACCGTCTTCCAGTCCCGGGGCACCAGCACGCACACCAGCACCGAGAACGCCAGCGGCAGGATCACCGACGCGTACGACATCGGCTGCGTGCCGGAGAACGGGAACAGCCACGCCGACACCGCCACCACCGCGGCCGGCGCGAGCCCCAGCGCCCACGCGCCCGGCCGGCGCCGCTGCAGGAACAACGCGACCGCGACCAGCCCCACGAACAGACCCGCGACCGGCGACGCCATGGTGGCCAGCGCAGCCAGCGGCGCCGCGCACAGCGCCTTCGCCCAGCGCCGGTGGCGCCAGCGGTACGGCCAGCAGAACACGACGGCGACCGCCCCGAGCGCGAACACCGTGCCGAGCCCGAACGTCACGCGCCCCGACGCGGCGTTGCAGAACAGCGCGAACACGCCCGCCAGCGCGGCCCACAGCGGATTGCGCACCGACCGGCTGCGGATGAGGACCATCGTCAGCAGCCCCGCCGACACCGTCCCCGAGATCATCATCGTCGTGCGGACGCCGAGCACGGACATCAGGTACGGCGACACCACGCTGTACGACACCGGGTGCATCCCGCCGTACCAGGCCAGGTTGTACGCCGAGTCCGGGTGCCGGCCGACGAACTCGGCCCAGGCGTCCTGCGCCGCGAGGTCTCCGCCACTGTTCGCGAACGTGAAGAACCACAGGATGTGCAGGGCACCCGCCAGGGCCGTCACGGACAGCGCCGGATGCCGCAGCAGACGCTCGCGCAGGGCCAGGAAGGCGGTCTTCGCCGGGGACGCCGGCTCCGCGCGACGGCCCGGGTCCCCGCCCTGGGAGCCGGCGTCACGGTCGGGGCTCCTCGGCCCCGCCGAGCCCGGTGGGTCCTCCGGACGCGGCGAGTGCTTCACGTCGTCCGGCCCTTCGAAGTCACCGTCCGCGCGGGGCGCGGGCACGCGTATTCGCGAGCCGGATCCCGGGTCCGGATCGGCGTCGTCGGCGCGTGTCGGCTCCGCAGTGGCCACCTGAAGGCACTCCCCGTGTCCCGTCTTCTCTTCTCGGCCGCGTCCCGTTCCCGCCGTGTTCACGGCTGCGTCGACCCGACCGGCGACCTGCCCCGATTCGCGACGCTAGCACGCACCCCGCCGAGGAGCCCCTCGGCGGGGTGCGGCGACGGCGGTCCGGCGGTCCGGCCGCCCCGTCCGGTCAGGTGATGCGGGTCAGCTTGTCCGTGAAGCCCGGCTCGACCAGGTCCGCCTGGAGCGCCACCGGGACCTTGACGGCACTGCTCGTGCCGTCGCCGACCGTGAGCGTGCCGACCACGGTGCCGGCCTTCGCGGTGTGCGGCAGGTCGGTACCGGCGAACGTCAGCTTCACTGACAGCCCCGCCCAGCCGACGGCCTTCACGTCCTCCGTGACGGCGACCGGCGTCCGGCCGCCCAGACCGTCGTCCGCGTACCCGACGACCGTGCCCTTCTTCAGGATCGTCGCCGACTCCAGCGCGTCCTGCGCCGCCCGGATCAGCCGGTCACCGGCGGTGAGGGCGGCGGACAGGATGGTGTTGTCCGTACCGCCCGCCGGCTGGCGCACCACGGCACCGACGATGGTCCGCGTCTCGCCGCCGATCTCCTTCTTCGCCGCGAAGACGAGGTTGCCGAGCGCGGAGGTGGTGGTGCCGGTCTTGATGCCGACGACGCCGTTGTGCCCGACCAGCTGGTTCCAGTTGGAGTGGTTGACACCCTTGTAGTCGTCGTACGACATCATCGCGGCGACCTCGCGGAAGACGGGCTGCTTCATCGCCGCCTTCGCCAGCTTCACCTGGTCCACGGCCGTGCTCACCGTGGTGTTGTTCAGCCCCGACGGGTCGGTGTAGGTCGTGTTGGTCATGCCGAGGTCCTTGGCGGCGTCGTTCATCTTCGCCACGAACGCCTTCTCCGAACCGGCGTCCCAGCGGGCGAGCAGCCGCGCCACGTTGTTCGCCGAGGCGATCAGGATGCTCTCCACCGCCTCCCGCTCGGTGATCGCGTCACCGGCGGTCACCTTGACGGTCGACTCCTGCCCGGCCTCCGACTGGTCCTCGGCGGTCTGGTCGATCTTGATCTTCGGCCCCTCGGCGCCGCTCTTGAGCGGGTGGTCGCGCAGGATCAGGTACGCCGTCATCACCTTGGCGACACTGGCGATCGGGACCGGCTTCTGCTCACCGGACGAACCGAACGAACCGATGCCCTGCACGTCGAGGGCGGCCTGACCGGCCGTCGGCCACGGGATCTCGACCTTGCCGCCGTCGAAGGTGTAGCCGTCCTGCGCGGTGAGGTCGAGCGTGGGCTGCGGCAGCGGGCGCACGGACTGCACGACCGCAAAGACGATCACCAGCAGCAGCACCAGCGGCGTCCAGATCTTGACCCGGCGCACCAGCGTCCGCAACGGCGTCTCCGGCGGCGGCGGCGTGTTCGTCAGCTCCGCCAGCAGGTCCAGCGGCGGCTTCGGCGGCAACGGCTGCTGCGTCGTCCGCTCGGGCCCGAACTGCGGCACGGGCCGCGTGGCGTCGGCGGCCGGCCGGGGCCCGTCGAGAGGCCTCAGCGCGACGAACCGGCTGGTGCGCTCGGCATCGGCGACGGGACCGCTGCCCGGCGGCTCGGCCTTGGCGTTGTCCTCGGCCCCGGGCTGGGGCGCCGGGCCGGGCTTCGACCCGGACTTCGACCCGGGCTTCGCCCCGGACGCCGGCTTGCCGTCGGAACCGCGCTCCGCCGCGTCGCCGAGCTTCAGCATCGTGGTCGGCTGGTCCACGGCAGGCCGTACGGCCTTGAAGACGGCGGTGGGCTGGTCAACGCGCCGCGCGCCGGGCTTCCCGCCGGAGCCGTCGGCATCGTCGGCGTCGTCGGTGTCCTCGGGGCTTTCGGGCTCGGCACCGCCGGTCGCGGGCTCGGCGTCCTCGGGCTCGGCGTCGGTGTCGGCCCCGGACCGGGGAGCCCCGCCGTCGGTGTCCGCCTCGGGCGTCCCGTCCTGAGCGCCGGTGCCGGTGCCGGTGCCGCGTACGGCGTCCTCGGGCTCGGCCTCCTCGGAGGCACCGTCGGTCGTGTCGGCGGCAGGGGCCTCGTCGGCCTCGGCGCCGGCGTCGGCCTCCGGAGCCTCGTCCTCGGCGTCGTCCTTCGCCGTGGTGGCGGGCGCCGGGGTCACGCGGTCGCCGTCGGCGTCCTCGGGCGCGCTGCCGTCGGCGTCGTCGTCGGCGCCGTCCCGCGACGCCTCGGGAGCCTCAGGGGCCCCCTGAGCGCCCTCCCCGGCCTTCTCGGAGCTCCTGCCCCTGTCCGCGTCCTTGTCCGCGTCCTTGTCCGTGTCCGCGGAGGCCACCCAGGCCGCCACGGCCTCCCGCAGCCGTCCGTCACGCGTGGCGTCGTCCGCGCTCCGCCCGTCGGCGGCGTCAGCGGCCCCTGCGGCGTCCTCGGCGGACGCGGACGCCTCGGAGGCACCCCCGCCGTCCCCGGCGCCGTCACGGCCGTCCTGGCCGCCCCGGGCGTCCGCCCTACCGGCGTCACCGTCCGCGCCCTCCGCGGCGGCCTCCCGTACGGAGAACACCTTCGTGGCCGTGTCCGCGGCGCGGCGCGGCTCGGTCGACGGCTTCGCCGCCTCCCGGGCCACCGCCAGCCGGGGATCGAGCCTCTCTCGTGCCGACTCGCTCCTGGCCTCGGGAACCGGACCCGCGCTCCCCGACGTCGGTTGTTCCGACGACTCGCGCTGCCTCGACCTGTCGGGGGACTCGCCCGCCACCGATGCCTCCTCCATGCCGCACGCACTCCGTGCGTTACCGAACTGTGAGCCGCCGCCCGGACACCACCGGCACCGCCGCCGAAGGCCGCAGCACCGCTGTCCGAAGCATGTACCAGTGTCCTGTGTGCGGGCCTGCCCCGGGCGGTAGACGAGAACGACATACCTGCCGGTTCCCTTACAAACAGGTCACGCACCCTCGACAGACCAATGTGAGAGGGGTCACCCTGTCATTCATCCACGCGGGGAGGCATGGATGGGCAGGAGCCGCAGAACACTTCCGGAGGAGCTTCTGCTGCTGGCGCTGGACCCGGCCACGGGTACCACCGCACAGCCGCAGTCGCTCGACCTCGGTCTGGCCGGAGCACAGCTAGTGGAGCTGGCGCTGGCCGGACGGATAGCCCCTGACGGGGATCGTATCGCCGTGGTGCAGCCACGGCCGACAGGAGATCCAACACTGGACTGCGCGTTGGAGTTGCTGCGAAGGCGTGGCGCTCCCGTGCGTGCCGTCCACTGGATCGGCGGACCCCGCCTGGGGCTCCGCCAGACCTACCTCTCGCATCTGGAGCGGTGCGGCATGGTGCACGCCGTCGCCGGCCAGATGTGCGGAGTGCTGCCGACGACTCGCTATCAGGCGACGGACAACGCGATCAGCCGTGAGATCAGGGCACGGCTGGACTCCGCGATCCGCACCGGCGTACCGCCGGACCCGCGGACCGCGGCACTCGCCGCGCTCGCGCACGCGGTCGGTCTCGGCAAGCACCTGTATCCGGGGAACGAGGGACGCTCGTCCCGCTCCCGGCTGCGGGACCTGATCAGGCACGACCCGATGGGCGGCCTCGTGGCGCACGCCGTGATGGACGTCCAGAACGGCGTGGCGGCCCAGCCGCGCCGCAGCGCCCCACCGGCGGGCCGCCAGGCCACGGCCGGAGGCAGGGCCGCCCCGGCCCCTGCCCGCGGGGTGCCGATGCAGCCGCACCGCGGAAGCGTGGCGCGCGTCGTGGCCCACTGAGCCGGAGGCGAAGCGAGCGGAACAGCCACTTACCTCGCACCACGCACCACACGCACCGCAGCACCGTGCACCGCACCGACGCCCGAAGACCGGTTCGGGAGCCGCCGGTCCGCGCGGGGCGGCAGGACCGTACGTCCGGACGACGACGCGGTCCCGCCGCCCCGCGCGGTTGTGTGCGGCCTTGAAGTCGCGCTTACGCAGGGCATATCCACCGTTTCCCAGCGGTAGTAAGCACCTTGGTGGCAGTCTGCTCAACAGCAGATACGCATAGTGGCAATTTCGAGGCACGCAGCCGGAGGTGCACGTCCCGTGGCGTCCAATGTCAATCCCACCGTCAGGCGGCGCCGGCTGGGCCAGGAGCTGCGCAGACTCCGCGAGCTCAAGGGCATGACGGCCGAGGAAGTGGCGGAACGGCTGCTGGTGTCGCAGTCGAAGATCAGCCGCCTGGAGAACGGCCGGCGCAGCATCAGCCAGCGCGACGTCCGCGACCTGTGCGGGGTCTACGAGGTCGAGGACCAGCGGGTCGTCGACTCGCTGATGCAGATGGCGAAGGACTCCCGGCAGCAGGGCTGGTGGCACGCCTTCGGCGACATCCCGTACAGCGTCTACATCGGCCTGGAGACCGACGCGGAGTCGCTGCGGGTGTACGAACCTCAGATCATCACCGGCCTGCTGCAGACCCGTTCGTACGCGGAGGCCATCATCCGGGGCGGCTCGCCGGAGACGTCGGAGACCGAGATCGAGAAGCGGGTGCAGGTCCGGCTGCGCCGGCAGGACCGCATCACCGCCAAGAAGGACCCGCTGCGCCTGTGGGTGGTGCTGGACGAGGCGGCGCTGCACCGCGTCGTCGGCGACAAGCTGGTGATGCGGGAGCAGTTGGAGCACGTGGCGGAGATGTCGCAGCTGCCGCACATCACGGTGCAGGTGCTGCCCTTCGCGGTCGGCGCGCACCCCGGGCTGAACGGCCAGTACTCGATCCTGGAGTTCGCGGACGCGGCCGACTCCAGCGTGGTCTACATGGAGGGCGTCACCAGCGACCTCTACCTGGAGAAGGCTCCGGACGTGCAGAAGTACACGGTGATGTACGAGCATCTGCGCGCCCAGGCGCTGAACGTGGAGGAGTCCCGCCGGCGCATCGAGGACGTGGCGAAGGAGTACGCGCGCTGACCCGGCGCCGGCCCCGGGGCTGAGAGGGCGGGGATGCTACACCCCGCACAGGTCCGGCAGGAAGGCGCACCTGGAATATGCCATCCGGTCGAGTGAATGACTGCTCCGATCGGGGAGCTTGGCGAGTAGCGTCGATCACGCCAACGATCAGCAAGGGTTGGCGTAAACCGAACCGCGGGATTCCGGCCGGGACCCCGCGGGCCGGTGACAGCGACTCAGCAACTGGCTACGGAGCAAACATGGCAATCCAGCAGGGCGCCACGCACGCGTGGACCAAGTCCTCGTACTCCAACAACAACGGCGCCTGCGTCGAGGTCAAGTCCCCCACGACCGCGGCGCTCGCGGTCCGCGACTCCAAGGTTCCCGAGGGCCCGACGCTGGCCTTCCCGAGCACCGCGTGGAACGCCTTCGTGGCGTCGGTCAAGGCGTAACGGGAGGTCTTCCCTGACCCTGTCCGAACCACCGGATGATCCGCGCGATCGCCGCGACACACAAGCGATCCACGCGAAGGACAACTGCATAAGCACCACAGAAAGAGCCCTCTCGACGAGCTCGCCGTCCTTGCCGAGAGGGCTCGGCACGTCGCCGCCTACTCCGCCCGCACCGGGAACGCGACGCCGCACACCGGGTCCCCGGCCCCGGCCGCGCCCCGGTCCAGCCGGCCCAGCGACGCGCCGATCCACGCCGGCAACTCGTCCGCCGGCGTGTGCCGCTTCTCGGCGATCACCACCTGCTCGGGCACGTCCGCCGTCTCGACCACGAACGTCCCGAACATCTGGGGGCTCCTCCCCGACAGTCGTCCACGGAGGTACTCGGCGAGCGTCCGCTGCCCCGCGACCCGCGACCGCGCCTCGACGTCGGCCCAGAACGCGGCCGGCCGGTCGCTCCGCCCTGCCCGAGGGGCAAGGTCAACCGGGTGCGCGGCGGGGCGGCGGGGTCAGCCGGCGAGCTGCGCCTCGATCGCGGCGACGACCTCGGCGGACTCCGGTTCGGTCTTCGGGGCGAACCGGGCGACGACCTTGCCGTCCCGCCCGATGAGGAACTTCTCGAAGTTCCAGCGGACGTCGCCGCTGTGCCCCTCGGCGTCGGCGAAACCGACGAGACGCTCGTACAGGGCGTGCCGCCCCGCGCCGTTCACCTCGACCTTCTCGGTCATCGGGAAGGTCACGCCGTACGTGGCCGAGCAGAACTCGGCGATCTCCTCCGCGTCGCCGGGCTCCTGCCCGAGGAACTGGTTGCAGGGCACGCCGAGCACCGTGAAGCCCTGCCCGGCGAACCGCTCGTGCAGCCGCTCCAGCCCGGCGTACTGCGGGGTGAGCCCGCACTTGGACGCCACGTTCACGACCAGCACGACCTTGCCCGCGTACTGTCCGAGCCCGGCGGAACCGCCCTGCAGGGCACCGATCTCGACGTCGAGGGGAGAGGAGCCGTTGTTCTGTGTAGTGGTCATGGGCGGATGCTAGCGGCGGCAAACGCCGGGGCGACCGGCGGGCCGGTCCCGCGCCCCCGCCTCACGGCCGCGCGGCGTCCGGGCCCGCCGCCTTGACGAGGACCTCACCGGCGGCCGTCCGCGAATACAGCACGGACCGCCCCGCCCGCCGCCGCTCCACCAGACCGGCGTCCAGCAGCACCCGCAGATGCCGCCCCACCGAACCGAGCCCCTGCCCCGTCACGGCGACGAGATGGCTGGTGCTCATCGGGGAGCCGAGCAGCACGAGCACCCTGGCCCGGGCGGCCCCGAGCAGCGCGTCGAGGCTCGCGGGCGCCGCCCTGCCGCCGCCGTCGGCGAGGACACCGGAGCAGGCGTAGACGACGGCGTACCGTTCGGGCTCCTCCCAGGACACCCAGCCGGTCCTCGGGGTGACGGGGACGAAGACGAGCTCGGCGCCGTGGATCTCGCGCGGCGGATACTCGTGCAGGTTCACCTGGAACCGGTTGTTGCCGAGCCACCGCGTCCCCGGCCGCAGCGCGTCCAGCACGCCGGCCCAGCCGCCCCGGCCGACCTGGGCGGTCCGCGCGACGACGTCGGCCTCCAGGACGCGGCGCCTGCGGTCCCAGTACGGCAGTACGGCCCGGTCCCAGACGTACTCCAGGAGCGCGGCGGCCCGTTCGGGCAGGTCGTCGCGGTGCAGCGGATCGGGCAGCGGCCCTTCGAGCGAGAGGCGCAGATGCGCGCGGGCCGCGTCGGGCGCGGCGGCCCGGACGCGGGCGACGCCCTCCTCGAAGGTCTCCCCGTCGCGCGGGGTGGGGGTGAGGAAGTCGGCGATCCAGGACCGCCCGAGCCCGGATCGCACCAGCAGCGCGGTCACCGGATCGGCGGCCAGCAGCCGCAGGTAGCCGGGCCGGTGGGCGTCGAGCCAGGCGCGTTCGCCGGGGTGGGCGGCGACGCCGGAGTGCAGCAGCTTCAGAGCGGCGAAGGTCTCGGCGAGGGGGGAGATGACGAACCGGCTCCGCGCGAGCGTGTCGGCACTGACCTGCCACCAGCCCAAGACCCCTCCATGTTTCGCGCCGGAGCGAAACACTAACAACGGCCGGACGGGCTCCCCAGACTCCCCGCATGCGCAGCGACTCGGCCGAACCGGCCACCTCGGGCCTTGCGAGCTACTCGGACCTCTTCCGCACCAGGGAGTTCACCCCGTTCTTCGGCGCGGCGTCGGCACAGGGCGTGGCCCAGACGATGGGCGGCCTGGCCCTGGGCACGCTGGTGTACCGGGCGACGGACTCGCCGCTGCTGTCGGCGCTGAGCATGTTCGGCGCGTCCCTGGCACAGGTGCTGGGCGCGACACTGCTGCTGTCGGCGGCCGACCGCCTGCCCCCGAGGGCGGCGCTGACCAGCCTCTCCCTGGCCTTCGCGGCGACCACGGCCCTGATGGCCGTACCGTCCCTGCCGATCTGGGGCATCTTCGCCGTCCTGCTCGTCAAGGGCCTGGCGGCGTCCGTGGGCGGCGGCGTCCGCTGGGGCCTGCTGAACGAGATCCTCACCAAGGACGGCTACCTGCTCGGCCGTTCGGTCTTCAACATGATGAGCGGCGTCACCCAAATCACCGGCTACGCGACCGGCGGCGCCCTGCTGGCGCTCCTGTCCCCGCGCACGATCCTGCTGCTGTCGGTGGCCCTGTACGCGGCAGCGGCCGCGACCCTCCACCTGGGCCTGCGGACCCGCCCCCCGAGGGCAACCGGCCGCCCCTCCCTGAAGACGACCTGGCGCACCAACGCCCGGCTCTGGTCCTCCGCCCCGCGCCGCCACATCTACCTGGCCCTGTGGATCCCCAACGGCCTGGTGGTGGGCTGCGAATCCCTCTACGTCCCGTACGCCCCCGCATCGGCGGGAGCCCTGTTCGCGTGCGCGGCCCTGGGCATGCTGGCCGGCGACGTCCTGGTGGCCCGCTTCCTGCCCGCGAGGACGAGACGCCGCGCGGGCATCCCCCTGCTCCTCCTCCTGGCCGCCCCGTACACCCTCTTCGCCCTCCACCCGCCGCTCCCCGTCTCGGTGTTCCTGGTCACCCTGGCCTCGGCCGGCTTCGGCGCGAGCCTGGTCCAGCAGGAACGCCTCCTCGACCTCACCCCACCCACCCTCACGGGCCACGCCCTGGGCCTCCACTCGTCCGGCATGCTCACCATGCAGGGCGTGAGCGCGACCCTGGCCGGCACCCTGGCCCAACTGACGTCCCCGGCCTGGACGATGACGACCCTGGCGACGACATCACTGGCGGTCACGGGGGCCCTGGGGTGGGCGATGCGGGGGGAGGGGGCCGGGAGGGGCGGGGGTGTCGGTGGCCTGCCGTAGCGCCCCGCCCGCACCTCCGGACCGGCGACGCAGGCGAAGAAGCCCACGTCCGAAACCCACGTCCGAAACCCACGTCTGAGAGCCACGACTGCCCGGGCGGGAAACGCAGTTGAGGCCCTCCGGTCCTCTTGGCAGACTCACCCCGCCGACTGAACGATCAGGTCGGCAGGGGAACTTCATCACTCAGGGGGGTACGTCCATGCATCTCACCGCGCCCAGACGCGTCCTGGCCCGCGCCACCGTCGTCCTCGCGCTGGCCCTCGGCCTGGCCACCGGTTCGACCGGCCTGCTGCCCGGCACGCAGGCCCACGCCCAGCCCGTCGCCGAGGGCTCACTCGCCTTCAGCGGCGACGAGGGCGACTGGATCAGCGGCGGCCGGTCGTACGCCTACTCCACGGCCGACCAGGACCGCCTGAACGTCTCCGCCAACCAGGACAACAGCGTCGTCTCCCTCTCCGTCGACGGCGCCAACGGCGACTGGTGGTACCTGGACCTCGCGGCCCCGTCCGGCACGTCCCTCGCGCCGGGCACGTACACCCGAGCCACCCGCCACCCCTTCAACGAGCCGACCGAGCCCGGTCTGTCCCTCAGCGGGAACGGCCGCGGCTGCAACACGCTCACCGGCGAATTCACCATCGACGCCGTGGAGTTCGGCCCGCTCGGCTACGTACGGAAGCTCGACGCCACGTTCGTGCAGCACTGCGAGGGCGGCACCACCGCGGCCCGCGGCGAGGTCCACATCACCAACCCGGCCCCGCCGGCCGAGCTGGACCTCGGCCTGGCCGTCGCCCTGGAGGGCACCGCCAGCACCCTCAACGGCAAGGCCACCCTGCACGGCACCGTGAGCTGCAACAAGCCGGTCCAGGTGAACGTCTCGGGCAACGTCACCCAGGTCAAGAAGCAGAACCTCATCCGAGGCTCCTACACCACGACGGTCTCCTGCGTCCCGGGCAGCCCGGTCGCCTGGACGGCCACGGCCACGCCCACCGGCTCGGTGCCGTTCCAGCGCGGCGACGTGGAGGTCGAGGCCCGCGCGACGGCGACGGACCCGGACTACTCCCAGCCGGTGACGGTGACGGAGACGGTACCGGTACGGCTGGTCCGCGGCTGACGCGGCGCATCACGGCATGGACGGGTCCCCGCTGTTTCAGGCGGGGGCCCGCGTCGTTTTCGCGGCAGGGAGGCCCGGGGCATGTGAAGGCGCGGCACGGGCCGGGACGAGTCGGCCTCCGGGTCATGTCGTTGAATCGAATCATCGCCTACGCCTCACGGAAGCGCGGAAGTCCGTGCACACCCCTTGACGTCCGCCTGTGGCGATAGGGAGGCTCCAGGCATCCAGAACGCGCTTTCTACGAGTGGCCTTGTCCCACTCGATGAAACGTTTCAGGCATCACGGAGTCCCACTGCAGAGGAGTACCGATGGGTACGTCACCCGCCCGACGCCCCGTTCGGCGCGGAAGCGCGGCGGCCGGGGCGGTCGCGGCAGCGCTCGCCGCATGCGCCGCCGGGCTCACCGGACCCGCCATGGCGGACACCGGCGAAGGTACGGACACCGCCACCGCCGCCGCGAAGGCGACCCGCGCCATGGAGAAGCTCGACCGGGCACCCGTCGCCGTGAAGTCGGACGACGGCGTCTTCGTCGGCTGGCGGCTGCTCGGACTGGACCCGCCGGGCCTGGCCTTCCACGTGGTGCGCGACGGCGAACGGATCACCGACAGACCGCTGACCGGCGCCACCAGCTTCACCGACCCGGACGGCACGGCCGACTCCGAGTACCGGATCGAGGAGGTGCGGCGCGGGAAGGTCACCTCGCGCACCGACACGTTCGGTGTGCAGGCCCACCCGTACAAGGACATCCCCGTCGACCGCCCCGAGGGCGGCACCACCCCCGACGGCAAGCCGTACACGTACCACCTCAACGACTCGTCCGTCGGCGACCTGAACGGCGACGGCCAGTACGAGATCGTCCAGAAGTGGTACCCGAGCAACGCCCAGGACAACTCCCGCTCCGGCTACACCGGCAACACGATCATCGACGCCTACACGATGGACGGCGAGCGGCTGTGGCGCATCGACCTGGGCCGCAACATCCGTTCCGGCGCCCACTACACCCAGTTCATGGTGTACGACCTGGACGGTGACGGCCGCGCCGAGGTGGTCATGAAGACCGCGGACGGCACGGTCGACGGCAAGGGCGAGACCATCGGCGACGCGGACGCCGACCACCGCAACGCCCAGGGCTACGTCCTCAAGGGCCCCGAGTACCTGACGGTCTTCGACGGCAGGACCGGCGCCGCCCGCCACACCGTCGACTACACGCCCCCGCGCGGGGACCTGTGCGCCTGGGGCGACTGCTACGGCAACCGCGGCGACCGCTTCCTCGCGGGCGTCGCCTACCTCGACGGCAAGACCCCTTCCGTCGTCTTCGCCCGCGGCTACTACACGCGCAGCGTCCTCGCCGCGTACGACTACGCGGACGGAAAGCTCAGGAAGCGCTGGGTCTTCGACTCGAACGAGGCCGGCGCGAAGTGGGCGGGCCAGGGCAACCACCAGCTCTCCGTCGCCGACGTCGACGCCGACGGCAAGGACGAGATCGTCTACGGCTCCATGACGGTGGACGACGACGGCACCGGCCTCTACTCCACCGGCCTCGGCCACGGCGACGCCCAGCACCTGAGCGACCTCGACCCCTCCCGCGACGGCCTGGAGGTCTTCTCCAGCCACGAGTCGATGAGCGCCTCCGGCAACGCCGGCGGAACCTTCCGCGACGCGCGGACCGGTGAGGTGCTGTGGTCCATGCCCGCCCAGCGGGACACCGGCCGCGGCGCGGCCGGCGACATCGACCCGGCCCACCCGGGCGCCGAGTCTTGGGCGGTCACGGCGACCGGCGCGTGGGACTCGCGCGAGGGCGAACTGCGCGCCGCCGACGGCACGTTGATCAGCACCGCCATCCCCTCGGCGAACCACATGATCTGGTGGGACGGCGACCCGCTCCGCGAGATCCTCAACCACGAGTACGACGAGGACAACCCCCCACAGGGCGGCGCCCCGTACATCGCCGAGTGGAACCCGGAGAAGCAGCGGGAGGACAAGATCCTGACCCCGGCGGGCGTGTACTCGAACAACGGCACCAAGGGCAACCCGTCCCTCCAGGCCGACCTGCTCGGCGACTGGCGCGAGGAGGTCGTGTTCCGCACGTCGGACGAGTCGGCACTGCGCATCTTCACGACCACCGCCGAGACCGGCCGCCGCCTGCCCACGCTGATGCACGACCCGGTCTACCGCCTCGGCGTGGCCTGGCAGAACGTCGGCTACAACCAGCCCCCGTGGACGAGCTACTTCATCGGCAAGGACATGCGCCAGCCCGCGCGAGGGGCCATTCACTACGCGGGCGAGTGAGGGGAGGGGCCGACGTCAAGGGGTGTACGGCGCCGGGAAGGGCGCCGTACACGCCGCGCCCCCCGCGGGGCGGGTGCGTGAGGTCGACGGGGGCCCACAGGTCCCGCCGTCACGAAGGCGGATCAGTCCGCTCGCCGAGGTCCCCGGATGTGAGGGGACTCAGCGGTTTGTGCCTGGCGCAGGTTTCCGCGTTGAAAGAGGGGAGCCTCATCCGTGCGGGCACAGCCCAGGAGCCGTCCGGGCGAGCCCGGCCTGCGACCGGGCTGCCGAGCCTCGCACCCGTAACCGGTGGAAACGGGCGGAGCCATCCACCTCGGGTCACGCCGCAGTCATGCCTGAGGCGTGTCCTTGCGGGCCCTCGAATTCGCCGGCCTCGTCCTCCCTGAAGTCCGGGACGTCCGGGAAGTCCGGGGCCTGGAAGGGGTTTGTCGTCGGAGGCGGCAACGCTGTGGCAGAGCGGTGAGGTGCCCCTTCCGGAGCGGAGAACAGCGAGGTCGGATCGATGAGAGATCTCCCTTTTCCTACAGGTCCCGGGGGAGGGACCTGGCATGCCGTGACGGGGCACAGCGGTCCTACAGCTTGGTCATCCTGGCGTACGGGCTCAAGATCCGCTCTTGCACGGAACCGAAATCCACGAGTGCCGCGATCCCGTCCTCGACGCCGATCACCCGGCCGAGGCCGTACATGTCGTGCGTCACCTGGTCACCCAGGGCGAAGTGCTTGGGAGCAGGCGTGACCCGGGCCTTGAAGGGGCTGGTGGGCAAATGACGCTTCAGTGCAGCAGGCTTTGTCATTGCCCCCAGTATGCGCCCACGGGCGCCTCCTGCGCTGCGGCAATCGGCGTCGGATTGGACACAGGAGCGGACGCCACCGTCCCGGCCAGAGCAAGTGGCGACGGTCGGACCGTGGCCGTTTGACGGACGTACGGAAGATCACCTGGGCCCGGGGGTGTGGAACTCAGCGACGCGGTGGCACACGACGAGAAGGAGTCGTTCTCCACAGCCGTCGTTACTCCGCCCATGCACGGGTGGACCCAGGCGGTCGGACCGTACTTCGGCCTGCCTTACCCGCAGCGGACGGCGCACGTCACCGACCTGTGCCGGGAACTGAGCACGCACTTCGGCAAGGCCCAACTCTTTTTCCACAGCGAGCAGAACGACGGGGAGGCGTGGGCGATCGCCGAACGAGGCCGGATCCTCAGGCGTTGGGTCAGTGAAAATCCAGAGCTCGCCCTCGGAGGACCGTTCGGAGTGGAGCGACGGCTCCTCGACGCCTACGGCATCACGGGCGAGCCCGAAGACCTCGATCCCAGCAGCGACCTGGCCGTCGAATGGGCGGCGACCTGGAGAGAGTGCTGGGCGAGAGCTGCTGCTACAAGTCCGTTCAGTGTGACAGTCAGTATGACCTGCACAGTCGTGACCATCACCGCACCCTTGACTTGGCTGGCGAGTTGGCGGCGTTCGTTGGAGGCGTGCGAATCGGCCCGCGGTGCGCAGGCGTGCCGCCGCGGCCGACTCCTCACCGCCTCCTCTGACGGGCGTGGGCGGCGGGGTGTCTGCGAGGTCTGAAGGCACCGAGGGTCTGCTCCCTATCGGGTCTTCTGCACCTGGGTGGTGTCGGCGTCGAGGAGGGTGCCGTCGGAGTTGGTCAGCACGATTTCCGGCACAGGGATGCCGTGCTGGTCGACAAGGGTGGAATGGGTCTCGCCGGGGGCGAAGGCGTGCCGTTCCCCCCACTGTCGCAGGGTGAGGATGACAGGGAAGAGGGCGCTGCCGGCGCTGGTGAGCATGTATTCCTGGCGGCGGCCCGATGGCGCGGTGCGCTGGGCGAGGAGCCCGTGAGCGGTCAGCTTGCGGAGGCGGTCAGTGAGGATGTTGCGGGCGATGCCGGTGCGTCGCTGGAACTCGGTGAACGATCGCGCCCCGTCCATCGCGTCGCGGATGACGAGAAGGCTCCACCTGTCGCCGACGAGGTCGAGCGTGCGGGCGACGGGGCAGTCGGGGTCGGTCCAGTCGGGACCCGGGGCGCGCATGGTGGTGCGTGACATGACACCTCCCAATGAGTTGCGGATTGAAACCATCATGCCGTACGGTCAAATTGGTTGCAATCTGCTACCAATTGGGATTGGAGTGCAATGGACGTATGGCGGCGATTACTGCTCGCGGTGGTGTGTGGTGTCGCTGTGGCGAGCATCTATGCCGCGCAGCCGGTTCTGGAGCCGATGGGACGCGATCTCGGTGTGTCGGCCGAACTCACGGGGTGGATCGTCGCGACCGGCCAGTTCGGCTATCTGGCAGGGCTGATGCTGCTGGTGCCGCTTGGCGATGTAGTCGCCAGGCGCCGACTCATCGCCGTACACCTGGCGATCACCGCAGCGGGCACGATCCTGACGGCATCGGCGTCAGCCGCATGGGTGGCGTTCGTGGGGCTCGCGACGGCCGGGGCTTTCGCGGTCGTGGTGCAGACCACGGTGGCCTACGCCGCGTCGGTCTCGCTACCTGCCGAACGCGGACGGACCATCGGTGTCGTGACCTCGGGCGTTGTGGTCGGCATCGTGGGGGCGCGGGTCGTCACCGGCACGCTCGCCGAGGTGTGGGGCTGGCGGAGCATCTATGCCGTACTCGCGGTCCTGTCGCTCGGACTCGCAGCCCTCGTCCTCGTCGCACTGCCGTCACAGGAGCGCCTCAACCCACCTGCGGGGTACAGGCAGGTCGTCGTCTCACTCGGCGGACTGTTCGGGCAGAGCATCTTCCTGACGCGCGGGCTCATCGCGTTCTTCTTGTTCGCATCGTTCGGAACCCTGTGGAGCGGAATGTCCCTGCCGCTGGCGGACACGCCGTGGCAGCTGAGCGAGAGCCAGATCGGACTTTTCGGCATCGCCGGACTCACCGGCGCACTCGGCGCAGCACGCGCGGGACGGTGGGCGGATGCAGGACGGGCGGCCCCGGTCACCGGTCTCGCGCTCACCGTGCTCATCCTCTCGTGGGCGGCGATCGCGCAGCTGCCGTGGTCACTGTGGCTCCTCATCGTCGGAATCGTGGTTCTCGACTTCGCGGTCCAAGCCGTGCACGTGAGCAACCAGCACCTGCTCACCGCCGCGCATCCGGATCGCGTCAGCAGCGTCATCGGCAGCTACATGGTCTTCTACTCACTCGGCTCCGCCCTCGGCGCAGCCGCAACCACCGCCGTCTTCACCGCCTACGGCTGGGCCGGCTCCAGTCTCCTCGGGGCCGGATTCGCGGCTTGCGCGCTGGTCGTCTGGGCGACCAGCAGGCGAGTACCCCGCGATAGCGCGAACCTCCGATCCGAGAAAGCAGGCGCGCACCAGGCGCAGGAGGAAACGCAAGGCACCGACCAAGCCGGACGAGTGATGGATAACCCCGAAGTTCTTTGAGTGCTCCCTGGTCTCTGTAGCCCCAGGGCCTTGGCCTTCTTCCCGGCATTGCTCGCGCTCGGCTTCCGTCGGAACTGGCCCGGAAACCGCCACCTTCACTGCGATTCCTGGCGATCAGCCGGGTCTAGTCGGACAGTCCTTGGAGGAACGCCGGGTCGGGGCGGAGGGCTCGCAGCGAAGCATCGAACAGACGACACGGCCTGACGCGAGCATGTGAAGCAGGGACGCTTTTCAGAACGGAAGGTCGGCGGCGTCACCCGGAGGAGTCACGTTCCAATCGGCCGGGGAGGATGCGGCGCTCGGCCTGTTGCATACGTCGAACGCGTCCCGCTGGACCTCCAGGCCCGTAGTGTCCTCGCCCCACGCGGAGAGCGCCTCGACGGCCCGCTCCTGGTACTGCCACAGGGCGCTGACGGCCAGCGTCTCTCGCAGTAGTGGGGCCACGGCCTTCCGGTGACCGTGCAGGTGGGGATCGTCCAACAGGGGAATGCAGGCGGTGAGGGCCGCTTCGTGGACGTGCAGGTCGTGGTCGTCGAAGCAGGCGGAAACGGCAGAGAAGAGCAGCGGGCGGATCTCCCGGGTCCGGACGAACGGAGGGAAATCCTCGGGCGGGAAGCCGAAGCGGCGCATCGTCGCCTCGGCCTGGTCACCGGCGGCGTCGGCCACCGAGTTCAGCCACCCCAGCAGCTCGGCGCGCATCGGCCCAGGGAAGCCGTGGGGCCTCTTGTCGACGGGCAAGGTGGTGCGCGGGTCGAGGAGGATCCCGGCCACGTACAACGTGGCCGGGACCGTCGCGACGTAGAGAGTGTTCTGGTGGTGCACGACGTGGTGCAGGTGATCCAGGGCCTGGGATCTCGTGCGTTGGTCGTCGTCCAAGAGCGCGACGAGCTGCGCGGGGGTGTCCTCCGCCGTCCCGTAGGCATGCTCCAGGGCACCCCAGTCGGTCTCGGCCAGCACCACGGCGGGCTCGGGCAGGGCTGCCAGGCTCACTGATGCTCCCGCCAGGTCCGGTCCGTCGCCGCGGCTGCCGCGTCCTCGGCAAGCTGCTCGATCTCCTCGGGCACCTCGCGCTTGTCGAGGACGAAGAGCCGGCCCCCGACAAGCGTGGTGGTCGGCTTCCAGCCGAGGCGGCGGCCCGCCTCCCGAGCGGCCCGCCGGACGTCCTTCAGCCCGCCCATCTCTTCGAGGTCGCTGCTGCTCAGGACGAGCTGCCCGTAATATCCTTGTACTGGGGCTTGAGTGCGGCCCTCATCAGCGATTCCAGCGGTCGACCAGCTTCTCGTATCGCCGCCGGGCCGGCTCATCCCTCGCAGGCATCTCGTGACTGCTCCCACCCGCCGTGCGGACCGATGTGTGCCACATATGTGCTGCGAAACCGGAGGCCCTGCCGCCCACTTGGACGACAGGGCCTCTGACCTGCTGCTTTGCTGTGCCCCCGGCAGGATTCGAACCTGCGACACCCGCTTTAGGAGAGCGGTGCTCTATCCCCTGAGCTACGAAGGCTGGCGAGGCTGATCGCGGCGCCCCTCGGGGCGCTCGACCCACAGGGTACCGGATCGGCCCGTGAGTGGGGCCAGATCACGATCAAGGTTAGTGGGCGCGTGCCACCGGTGCGGTGTTCGGGCTGCGGCAGCGCAGGTGACGGGCCGGGCGGGGTCGGGCCTCATAAGCGTGTCCGTCCACAGGCCCGACCGTCCGTCCGTGAGCCTGCCCCTACGCCTGCCCCGCCACCCGACCGTCCGTCCGTGAGGGCGGCCTGTCCTTCTCTCACCCGCTGTCCCCGCCGCACGCACCGCTGCCCCCGCCGTACGCACCCCCTGCGGCCTTCCGTTCGCGTGCCCGTGGGCCCGGTGACAGTCTGGCCAGCAGGGGACCCGTCGGAATCGAGACGGCCCGTTTTGCCCGTGAGGTGGCGCAGGCGCGATGAGCGGGGTGAGTCGGTCTTCGGAGGAGCTGGCCGGGGTGATGAGGGCCCTGGGGACTCTCGATGCCGGGATGCTGCTCGCCGACGAGCGGGGGTGCATCGTCGGGGCCAATCGGCGTGCCGAGCAGTTGCTGGGGCGGTCCGGGGGCGACATGGCCGGGCAGGACGCCCACGATCTGCTGCACCGCGATCGTGGCGGCGAACCCGTGCCGAGGAGCCGGTGTCCGATCCGCGCGGCCGTGCTCGCCGGGCGTACGGAGCAGGACTCCGACGCGTGGTTCGAGCGCGGTGACGGCACGTTGTTGCCGGTGTCCTGGCTGGCCACCTCCTGCGGCACGGAGCTGTCCCCGGCGACGACGCTCATCCTCTTCCACGCCACGGGCCGGGCCGGGTCGCCCGCGCGGCGGACGCCGGCCGGCGGGCGGCTCTCCGAGCTGGAACAGCTGGCGCTGCTCGCCGAGACGACCACCCTTCTCACGTCGACCCTGGACATCGACGTGGCCCTGCACCGCCTCATCGACCTCGTCGTGCCCCGCCTCGCCGACTGGGCCGTCATCGACGTGGTCACCGAGGAAAAGGACGTGACGCGGTTCGCCGTCGCTCACGCCGAGGGGGACCGGGTCGTCCTGAGAGAGGACCTGCAGGGCCCGATGCCTCCGGTGCCGGCGTCGTCGCCCATGCCTCTCTCCCGCGCCCTGCGGGGAGCCGCGTCCGCGATCGCCGGTCCGGAGACGTATCAGGGCCCGCCGGACTCCGGTGTCGCCGTGGTGCAGCGGAGGCTGTTCCAGGCGACCGGCATGCACTCCGCCGTCGTCGTCCCCGTCCGCAGCCCACACGCCGTGCTGGGCGCCCTCACGCTCGGCCGTGCCGACCAGCCCGAGCGGTTCGTCGCGTCCGACGCGGCCCTGCTGGAGGACATCGCCCGCCGGGCCGGTCTGGCGCTGGAGAACGCTCGTCTCTACCAGCGGCAGCGCAAGGTCGCCGAGACCATGCAACGCCATCTCCTGCCGCAACTCCCGCGCCTGCCCGGCCTCGACATGACCGCCCGCTATCTGCCCGCCCCGGACGCGTCACAGGTGGGCGGCGACTGGTACGACGCGTTCCTGCTGTCGGACGGCGCGGTCGCCGTCGTCATCGGTGACGTCGTCGGGCATGACCTCGAAGCCGCCGCCGGCATGTCCCAGCTGCGCAACATGCTGCGCGCCTACGCCTGGTCCCAGCAGGAGCCCCCGGCCAAGGTCTTGGAGTGGGTCGATCACGCCGCGCTGCACATCGCCGAGGTCACCATGGCCACGATGATCTTCGGCCGTATGACGACGGACGACGCGGGCCGGTGCACGCTGTGCTGGACGAACGCCGGCCATCCGCCGCCGCTGCTCGTCACGCCGGACGGCGGCGCCGGCTACCTGGGCGACGGCCACGGCGTCCTGC
The DNA here is from genome assembly GCF_029813775.1 of Streptomyces sp. DH24. Classification (GTDB taxonomy): domain Bacteria; phylum Actinomycetota; class Actinomycetes; order Streptomycetales; family Streptomycetaceae; genus Streptomyces. The sequence continues at coordinate 40,644 of NZ_JARVKW010000039.1, forward strand.
TCGGTGTGGCCCAGGACGAGGCCCGCCACGACACGACGGCACACCTGCCGCCCGACGCGACCCTGCTCCTCTACACCGACGGTCTGATCGAGTCCCCGGCGCACGGTATGGACGAGGGCATGAGCCGTCTGCGCCGGCACGCGGCGTCCTTGGCACGGCATCCCCTGGAGACCTTCGCCGACCAGGTGCTCGCCCGGACCCGCCCACCGGACAACGACGACGACGTGGCCCTGCTGGCGGTGCGGGTGCCCGGCACATCGGCCTGAGGCCCCTCGGCGCGCGTGCGGGAAGGGAAGGGGGAAGGCCTCAGCCCTGCCCCACCCCCATGAACCGCCCCGCCACCCGAAGATCACCCTCGATCCCCGCCGCCGTCTCCCGAAGCTCCGGAAGGATCTCCGTCACGCACGCCTCCACCGTGCGGCGGGCCGCGTGCATGGCCACGTTCACCGCCGCCACCACCCGGCCCGTGCGGTCGCGGACGGGGACCGCGATGGAACGCAGGCCCTCCTCCAGTTCCTCGTTGACCAGGGCGTACCCCTGCTCCCGGGCCGCGTCCAGGGCGTCGGTCAGGGCGGCCGGGTCCGTCATCGTGTGCGGTGTCAGGGGCGGCACCGTGGCCGGGGGGCGCCGCGCGGGCGGGACGTCGGCCAGCATCACGCGGCCCAGTGACGTCGCGTACGCCGGGAGGCGCGTGCCCACCGTGATGTTCACGCTCATCACCCGGGACGTCGCCACCCGTGCCGTGTACTGGATCTCGTCGCCCGCCTCCGTCAGCACCGCCAGGGACGCCGACTCGTGCACGCGGTCCGCCAGCGCCGCCAGATGCGGGGTCGCGATCTGCGGCAGGGACGTACGGGAAAGCGGGGGAAAGCCCAGGTCCAGCACCCGGGGTGTCAGGGCGAACGTCCGGTCCGGGCCCGGTGCCACCAGGCCCAGGTGTTCGTACGTGATCAGCGCCCGGCGTGCCGTGGCCCGTGCCAGGCCCGTCGCCTTCGCCACCTCCGTCAGTGTCAGCGCCGCCCGGCCCTCGCCGAACGCCGTCAGCACCGTCAGGCCCCGTGCCAGCGACTCCACGAACTCCCGGCCCAGCTCCTGCTTCGACGCCCCCGTCCAGGTCGCCAGGCCCGCCGGTGCCGGGGCGGGTTCCGGTGCCGGGGCCTCGCGCAGCGCGCGTTCCATCTCCGCCACCGCCGAACGCAGCCGTGGCAGCAGCGTGTCGCGCAGGTCGTCCGCCGTGTGCCGGCTGGTGTGGCTCACGACGCTGGCCACGCAGGCGACGCGGCCGGTACGCGGGTCCCGTACCGGTACGGCGACCGCCACCAGGCCGGGCTCGATCAACTGGTCGTCCAGGGACCAGCCGTCCCGGCTCGCCCGTGCCGCCCGCTCCGCGAAGTCCTCGCCGCCGGACGGGAGTTCGCGTCGCGGTACCGCCGGGAAGGTGCGGTCCTCCGGGTCCGCCGCGCGGCGTGACCGCCAGCGGTGCCAGTCGGTGTCCGTCCACTCGGCCGCGAACAGCGGTCCCGGCGCGGTGCGTTCGGCGGGGAGCAGGTCGCCGATGCGGAAGCTCAGCGACATCGCCCGGCGCCGGGTCGCCTGGTGGATGAAGCGGATGCCGTCGCGGTCGCCGACCGCCAGGGACACGGACTCGTCCAGCTCGTCGGCGAGGGCGTCCGCGCGGGCCGCCAGCAGCGCGGGAAGGCGCAGGGCGGCCAGGTAGGCGTTGCCCAGTTCCATCAGGCGCGGGGCGAGCGTCACGTCGCGGCCGTCCAGGCGTACGTAGCCCATGCGCGCCAGGGTCGCGGTGATCCGGTCGACGGTGGAGCGCGCGAGGCCGGTCGCCCGTTCCAGCGCGCTCGGGCTCAGCGTGCCGTCCGCCTCCGTCAGCCGCCGCAGCACGGCGACGCCCCGCAGCAGCGGCGTGACCGCTTCGGCCGGCGTATCCGGCGTATCCGGCGTAACCACCTCGGCCGCCCCGGCCGGCGTAACCGGCGTAACCGCTCCGGCTGTCTCGGCGGCCCCGGCGGCCCCGGCAGCCCCGGCGGTCTCGGCGGCCCCGGCAGCCCCGGCGGTCTCGGCGGCCCCGGCAGCCCCGGCGGTCTCGGCGGTCTCGGCTGCCTCTGCGGTCCCGGTCGGCGTGACCGTCTCGTTCGGCGGGTGGGGCGCGGCAGGGGAGATCCCGTGGTCGTCGGTCTGGCTTTTCGGCGGCATCGGTTCTCCGGTGGGCGGTCGGGGCAGCCCTACCGTAATCCCCGCCGGTCCACGGCAGGCTCGGCCACCGCTGAGGCCCGACGAGCCCGACAGGCCGGGCAAGCCGGACAAGCCCGACCGCCGGCTGCCACCGCGACCCTCAACCCCTTCCCGTTGCCCCTCCCCGTCGCCGCCCCCTCACCCCTCCCCGACCCCCTCCCCCCGAGTGACCCGCACCCGGTAGTCCCCCGCCAGGTCCGCCGCCGCCACCGTGATGCGGACTCCGCGGCGTGGGTCCCTGAAGGTCTCCCCGGGGGCGAACGGCGCGTCCGAGAGTTCCGCGTGGACGTTGGGGCTGCGCGTGCAACCCCCGCTGTCGCGGCGCGAGTCGTAGACCGTCACCGGGCCCATGCCCGTGTCGACGTCCGCGTCGACCTTGTAGATGAGGACTCCCGGGCGGCACACCACCTCGTCGTTCCCCGCGCGCGTGCGCAGTTCGACGGCGTAGCCGGAGCGTTCGTCGAGCGGGACGACGATCAGTTTCGGGCCGTCCTTCTCGGCGAGCGGCGTCAGTGCGTACTCGGCCGTGCCGGAGGCCGAGGCGCAGTGCACCTGGGACGCGTCCAGCCAGCCCAGTTTCCACTTGTGCCAGCCGAGCGTGTCGTTGTTGGCCCCCCAGTCCTCGCTCATGATGTCCCAGTGGCCGACCGCGGCCCCGCCCTCCTGGGTGTAGAGGTCGGGCAGGCCGAAGACGTGGCCGTTCTCGTGGGGCAGTACGCGGTAGCCGGTGCGGTGGTAGGAGCCGGAGCCGTCGTCCTGGCGGGAGTAGACGAAGGACGCGTTGGCGACCGGGACGCCGTCGGCGGTGGGCGCCTCGGTGTTGCCGGCGAAGGTGACGGACAGGACCGTGTCCAGCGCCGACGGGCCCGCGTTCGGCGTCACCAGCACGTTCACCAGGTCGTACGTCCGGAAGTCCACCTTGGGATCGGCCGCCGCCACGATGTCCCGGACGAGCTCGCGGTAGCCGGGGTCGAAGGGCGCGCCGCGCTCTATGCCGTACGCGCCGAAGGGCTTCGGCATGCGCAGCCACTGCCGGATCGGGACCTCGGGGCGGTACTCCAGGCGGCCGTAGGAGCTGGTGCGGAACCAGTGCTGGGTCTGCGGGAAGAACTCGCGGAACCGGTCGAGGGCGCGGCCCCGGCCCGGCGCGTCCGAGAAGTCGATCATCAGGTTGAGGGCGCGGACCGTGCCGGTGGAGCGGGTGTAGCCGCGGGGGGTGGGGACGCCCTCGGACATCTGGACGTCGCGCTTGCCGCTGATCATGCAGGGGCCGAGTGCGGAGGACCGGCCGAGGGCGATCGGGCCCGCGCCGGCCGGGGAGGAGCCGGGGGAGAGGTGGCCGCTGCCGGACGAGCTGCCGACGGCGAGGGTCAGGGCGGTCACGCATCCGAGGGCGGCCACGCGGCGGGTACGTATCCGGCTCCGGCGGGCGGTCGGCTTCGGCTGCATACGGGCCCCTCGCTCCAAGGCAGCCGCCGGTCACCGGCTGCACCCTTTCGATCACCCTGGTCCGGTGGGTGCGCGGGCGCGCGCTGGAGGAGACCGATCGTGGGTATCGCGCCCGCGCCGACCGCAGTTGAGTGACGCGGGTCACAGAGAACTTCTGGGTGCGGTGGAAATAACCGGGGACCGCTTCCCCGTTTGGACCTGTGTCCGAGCGAAACGGGGACAGGCTCCCCGGATCGCCCAGCCTCAGTCTCAGTCTCAGCCTCATCCTCAGGGAGTACGCCGTGCAGACCGCGCCCACCGCACAGCGCAAGGTGACCCGGCCGCGCGCCGACGCCCTGCGCAACCGGGAGCGGATCGTCACCGCCGCCCGGGAGATGTTCGTCGAGTACGGCCCCGACGTGCCGCTCGACGAGATCGCCCGCCGGGCCGGCGTCGGCAACGCCACGGTGTACCGCAACTTCCCGGACCGTGACGCCCTCGTCCGCGAGGTCGTCTGCTCCGTCATGGACCGCACGGCGCGCGCCGCCGAGTCCGCCCTCACGGAGACCGGTGACGCCTTCGAGGCACTGGAGCACTTCGTGCACACCGCCGCCGACGAACGGATCAGCGCGCTGTGCCCGATGATCTCCAGCACCTTCGACCAGCACCACCCCGATCTGGAGGCGGCCCGCGTACGCGTCGAGGAACTCATCGCCGGGATCATGGAGCGGGCCCGGACGGCCGGGCAGCTCCGCCCCGACGTGGGCGTCGGTGACCTGATGGTCGCCGTGGCGCAGCTCAGCCGGCCGCCGGCCGGTACGGGGTGCCTGAGCGCCGACCGCTTCGTCCACCGCCATCTGCAATTGTTCCTGGACGGACTGCGGGCCCCGGCCCGCTCCGACCTGCCGGGCACGGCCGCGACCCTGGAGGAACTGCGCCAGTCCTGACGCTCATCCGTGCCGAGCGGGCCGATTAGTTCAGGGCCCGGCTCCGGTCCTCCCTCACACCAACCTCACCAGCCTCACCAGCACCACAGGCTCACCAACTCCACGCCTCACCAGTCCACAGCCCCACCGGCCGTCAACGGCGACGAGCCGGCGGCCGACGACACCCTTTTGACTTTCTCGACTTTTCGACACCTTTCCCGAAGACCCGAAGTTCCGAAGTCCCGAGATTCTTCGTCCCGAAATTCTTCGTCCCGAAGTCCGAAGTCCCGAAGTGGGTACCTCCATGTCTCAGACAGTCCCGCGCGTCACCGACGCCGCCCCCGACGCGAACCGTTGGAAGGCGCTCGTCTTCATCGCGCTCGCCCAGCTGATGGTCGTCCTCGACGCCACCATCGTGAACATCGCGCTGCCCTCCGCCCAGCAGGACCTGGGGATCTCCGACGGCAACCGGCAGTGGGTCGTCACGGCCTACGCCCTCGCCTTCGGCGGTCTGCTGCTGTTCGGCGGCCGGATCGCCGACCTGTGGGGCCGCAAGCGCACCTTCGTCCTCGGTCTGGCGGGCTTCGCCGCCGCCTCCGCGCTGGGCGGCGCGGCCACCAACGAGGCCATGATGTTCGGCTCCCGCGCCCTCCAGGGCGTGTTCGGCGCGCTGCTCGCGCCCGCCGCGCTGTCCCTGCTGGCCGTGATGTTCACGGACGCCAAGGAGCGCGCCAAGGCGTTCGGCATCTACGGCGCGATCGCCGGTGGTGGCGGTGCCGTCGGCCTGATCCTCGGCGGTTTCCTCACCGAGTACCTGAACTGGCGCTGGACGTTCTTCGTCAACATCCCGTTCGCGATCGTCGCGGCGGCCGGTGCCTGGTTCGTCATCCGTGAGCCCGAGGGCAGCCGCAACCGCTCCCCGCTCGACATCCCCGGCGTGATCCTGTCCACCCTCGGCCTGGTCGCGCTCGTCTACGGCTTCACCCGCGCCGAGTCCGACGGCTGGAGCGACTCCGTGACGGTCGGCATGTTCGTCGCGTCGGTCGTGCTGCTGGGGGCGTTCGTGCTGGTGGAGGCCAGGGTCAAGGCCCCGCTGCTGCCGCTGCGCGTCATCACCGACCGCAACCGCGGCGGTATCTACCTCTCGCTGGGCCTGGCGATCATCGCGATGTTCGGCCTGTTCCTCTTCCTGACCTACTACCTGCAGATCGTGAAGGGCTACTCGCCGGTCAAGACGGGCTTCGCCTTCCTGCCGATGATCATAGGCATGATCACGGGCTCCACCCAGATCGGCACCCGTCTGATGACCCGGGTCGCGCCGCGGCTGCTGATGGGCCCCGGCTTCCTGGTCGCCGCCGTCGGCATGCTCCTGCTGACGCAGCTGGAGATCGGCACCTCGTACACGGCCCTGCTGCTGCCGGCGATGCTGCTGCTCGGTCTCGGCATGGGTACGGCGTTCATGCCGGCCATGTCGCTGGCCACGCAGGGCGTCGAGCCGCGTGACTCCGGTGTCGCCTCCGCGATGGTCAACACCTCGCAGCAGGTGGGCGGCGCGATCGGTACGGCCCTGCTGAACACGATCGCCGCCTCGGCGACGACCTCGTACGTCGCCGACCACATCGGCTCGGCGGCCTCCCGCTCCCAGCAGCAGCTGGTGCGGCTGGAGGGCATGGTCGAGGGCTACACCAGCGCCATCTGGTTCGCCGTCGGCATCCTGGTCGTGGCCGCGGGCATCGCGCTGACCTTCGTCAACGCGGGCCGCCCGGGCGGCACCAAGGTGGTCTCCGGTGAGGTCGCCGAGGGCGCCGAGAACGAGGTGCCGGTGCCGGTGGTCGCCCACTGAGGACCGGCTCGCCGGTCCCACCCACCCCTTCGGGCCGCACGGCCGTCGTACGGACCCTCGTACGGACGAGGAAGGGGACGCCCCGTCCGTACGAACCCCAGGACCTGCCCTGGTCCCGCGTGACCCGCCCGGTGTTCCGGGGGTCAGCGGAGCCAGGGCAGGTCCGCGCCCGCTTCGCTGGGCTGGAGTCCCTCGGCGATGATCCGCATGATCTCGCCGAGGGACTCCTGCTGTTCGGCGGAGAGCCGGTCGAAGACCGCCTGCCGCACGGCGTCCACGTGGCCCGGCGCGGTCTTCCGCAGCACGTCGAATCCCTCGTCCGTCAGCACCGCGAACTGGCCCCGCTTGTCGGACGGGCAGTCCTCGCGCCGCACCCAGCCCTGCTTCTCCAGGCGCGCGACCGCGTGCGAGAGACGGGAGCGGGTGATCTTGGCGTGCTTGGCCAGTTCGGTCATACGGAGCCGTCGGCGCGGGGACTCGGCGAGCTTGACGAGCAGGCCGTAGTAGACGTGCGGCATACCCGCGTCACGCTGCAACTGGCGGTCGAGATGGTCCTCGAGCAGGGTGCTGGCCTCGATGTACGCACGCCAGACGCGCTGTTCTTCGCTGGTGAGCCAGCGGGTTCGGTCAGCCGGAGCGGAAGCGGGTGCCCTGTTCATGCATCCACTTTACGACCATGCTGCTTGAAACTTAAACAACCAGTGCTTACCTTTGTCCTTGGAGATTGAGACTTCAAGTAACTGGAGCCGCCGTCATGTCCGCCACCACCCAGGAGCGCGAGCGCATGCCCGCCCTGTACCTCAGTCACGGCGCCCCGCCGCTGGCGGACGACCCCGTCTGGCCCGGCGAACTCGCCGCCTGGTCCGCCCGGCTGCCCCGCCCCAGGGCGATCCTCATGGTCTCCGCCCACTGGGAGGAGGCCCCGCTCGCCCTCGGCGCGACCCGGCCGGTCCCCCTCGTCCACGACTTCTGGGGCTTCCCCGAGCACTACTACCGCGTCCGCTACGACGCCCCCGGCGCCCCCGGGCTCGCCGCATCGGTGCGCAAGCTGCTGCGCGCCCCCGGCACGCCCGTCCAGGACATCCCCGACCGCGGCCTCGACCACGGCGCGTACGTCCCGCTCGTCGAGATGTACCCGGACGCCGACATCCCCGTCCTCCAGGTGTCCATGCCGACCCTTGACCCGGTGCGGCTCATGGAGATCGGCAGGAAGCTGGCGCCGCTGCGCGACGAGGGCGTGCTGATCGTCGGCTCCGGCTTCTTCACCCACAACCTGGCCGCGCTGCGGCAGGGCGGAATTCCCGCGTGGTCGGCGGAGTTCGACGACTGGGGCCGGCGCGCGCTGGAGGCCGGTGACGTGGACGCGCTGCTGGACTTCACGCACACCTCGCCGGCCGGGCGGTTGGCGCATCCGCGCACCGAGCACTTCGCCCCGCTGTTCGTGACCATGGGCGCGGCCGACGCGGCCGGTGAGCTGGACGCCCAGCGGTCCGTGATCGACGGCTTCTGGATGGGGCTGGCCAAGCGGTCGGTGCAGTTCGGCTGACGGGGCGGCCGACCGGCGCGACTCACGGCCGACCGGTGCGACTCAGGGGTCGGGTCGGCCGGCGTGACTGACGGGCCGGGCCGACCGGCGTGACTCACGGGCCGCGCCGAGGGGTGCGCCTCACAGGCGGGCCGACCGGCGCGACTGGTGGGTTGCCCGGTGTGGGGGTGGTGGCGGTGCGGCCGACGGGGTACCCGCAGCGTGCGGCTGCGCGTGCGGCGGGGGTTGCGTCCCGCGGCGCGGCGCAGGTCCGCGCAACCTTGGGGCGGCGCCGTACGTCTTCACGGTCGAGGGGAGCGAGGGCGCCCGTCCTCCCGGTCGAGCCGACTGGGCCGAATGTGACCGCCGTCTCATATGCGCGGTGATCGCGGAGATCGGCCGGAGCCTCGGGTGGGCCCGCGATTCCGGGCCTGACCTGGGCCGACCTGGGCCTCCGTGCGACCTGCGGCCGTCGCGTCGCCCCGTGCGGCCCGACAGGGTACTGCATGATCAGAAAAATCGGGGGGCGGGTTGGGAATTCTGTCCTGATTCCAGTCGTTGTTTCCTACGGATGCCGGGCACTCGGCGAGAGTGCCGAGCACCTGAAGAACCACCCGCCAGCCCACCACGCAAGGGAGCACGCATGGCAACCCGTGCCGTCGCCCGTCGTCAGTCCGCCAATGGGGGCACCTCCCAGGTCCTTGGCTCTGGGTCAGAGGCGGCCGACGCGGCCAACAGTGTTCGCGCCCGCGGCGAGATCGCCGACCGCGACCTGGTCGGCATGTACCTCGACGAGATCGCGCGCACACCGCTGCTCGACGCCGCCAAGGAGGTCGAGCTGTCCCAGATCATCGAGGCGGGTGTCTTCGCGCAGCAGGTCCTCGACGGTTACGAGGACACCAAGGCCGACGCCAGCCGCGAGGAGCTGGAGGCCCTGGTCGCCGAGGGTGAGCGGGCCAAGGACGTCTTCATCCGCTCCAACCTCCGTCTGGTCGTCGCCGTCGCCCGTCGCTACCCGCGCAGCGGCCTGCCCCTGCTCGACCTGATCCAGGAGGGCAACGCGGGTCTGGTGCGCGCCGTCGAGAAGTTCGACTACCGCAAGGGCTTCAAGTTCTCGACGTACGCGACGTGGTGGATCCGCCAGGCGATCACCCGCTCGATAGCCGACCAGTCCCGCACGATCAGGCTGCCCGTCCACCTCGTGGAGGAGCTGGGCCGGATCCGGCGCGTGCAGCGCGAGTTCAACCGCGAGCACGGCCGGGACCCGGAGCCCGCGGAGATCGCCGCCGAGCTCGGCTCCACGCCGGAGCGTGTGATCGACGTGCTCGACTGGGCCCGCGACCCGGTCTCGCTGAACATGTCGGTGGACGACGAGGGCGAGACCCAGTTCGGCGACCTCCTGGAGGACACCTCCGCGGTGTCGCCCGAGCAGTCCGTGCTGACGCTGCTGCGCAGCGAGGAGCTCGACGACCTGATCGGCCGCCTCGACCAGCGCACGGCCTCCATCATCAAGATGCGGTACGGCATCGAGGACGGCCGGGAGCGCACGCTGACCGAGGTCGGCAAGGAGCACGGCCTGACGCGCGAGCGCATCCGCCAGATCGAGAAGCACGCGCTGCTGGAGCTGAAGAAGCTCGCCCGCGACACCGGGTTCGACGCGGCGGCCTGACCCGGCACCGACCACCACGTCGTGACGCCGCGCCGAGCACCACGGTGTGACGCCGCACCGACCACCACGTCGTGACGGCGTGCCGAGCCTCAGCTCGACAAGGCGTGCCAAGCGCCACGTTTCGATACAGCGCGCCAAGCGCCACGCCGTGCGGCGCGCTGAGCTCCAACTGGCGCGCGCCGTACGGCGACCGCGTGCGCCGGGTGGCGAAAGACCGCGCAAACATGGCGATGTAACGCCGCTTCAACGGACGAAGCGGCGGGAACAACCCTTCGGGGACCAGGAGTTCGGGGCGGGGGCCAACCACCCCCCGGGGCCCCCGGCCCGAACTCCTGGACCTGAACGGACGAGGAATACGACCAAGTCCCGACGCACTCCCCCCGGTGCCGGGACTTTCCCCAGCCGGGCTTCGGCGCCTTCCCCCCGGGCGTCGGGGCCCGGCCCTGGTTTGCGCGTGTGCGGCGCGTCATCCGCCCGTGCGCGTGCCCGCCATCGGCGGCGCGGCGTACGGCGGCCTGGAGCAGCGTTCTGGAGCGGGCCACCCCGAACCTGAACCCCGGGGTGGCCCGCAGATGGCAGATTGTGCCACAGGGGCATAGCCTGCCGCAGGTGAGCAGCACCACTCCCGTACCCGCCGCGTCGGCCGCCCCTTCCCTGACCGAGCGCCGCAAGGCCGAGACCCGGATGGAGATTGCCCGGGCCGCGGCCGGACTCTTCGTCCGGCAGGGCCTGCGCGCCACCCGCGCCGAGGACATCGCCCAGGCCGCCGGCATCGCACCGCGCACCTTCTACCGCTACTTCGCCAGCAAGGAGGAGGCCGTCGCCCCGCTCTACGCGGCCGGTGCCGAGCGCTGGGCGGCGGCGGTACGCGCCGCCCCCGAGGACCTGTCCGTGCCGGAGGCCCTGGAACAGGCCGTGCGGCACACGCTGACGCCCGGTGTCGGGGTCTCGTCGGCGTCCTGGACGTTCGTCCGCACCCTGATCCGGCTGGCCGGGTCGAGCCCCGCCCTGCGGAGGGTGTGGGCGGAGGTGTGCCACGCGTCCGAGCGGAGGCTGCTGGAGGCCCTGGCGGAACGCCTGGGGTCGGCGGACCATCCGGTTCCGGCCGACATCGACAACGTTGCCGCCGTGACTCCGGAGCTGCGCTTCGCGGCGGTCGTCGCGAGCGCCGCCGTACGGGTGGCGATGGAGACCTGGGCGGCCGGGGACGGCCCGGCCGAGGGCCCGGACGGCCCGGCGGAACTGGCGCTGCGCAACCTGGCCGCGCTGCGGGACTTCCCGTGGCAGACGGCGACGGAACGGCGCGGCTGAGCGGAGCCGGGGGTTCACAGCGTCCGGGGGCCGCGTCACGCACCCCCCGCCCGTGACAGCCGCTCGCCCAACTCCCGTACCGCGGCGACGAGTCCGGGCGGGTCCTGCACCGTGAAGTCCAGCCCCGGCATCGCCAGCCGGACCGCGACCCACTCCATCGCGTCGGCGGTCGTGCCGCGCAGCCGGCAGGTGTGGTCGTCGAGCGGTTCGGGGGCGCCGAGCCAGCCCGGTACGCGCGTGGCGACGACGTCGGCCGGTGCCGCGAACGTGACCGTGAACTCGTAGGTCTCCTGGCGGCGTTGCATCGACCGGCGCAGGTACTCGGCGGCGTCCCCGGTGGGCAGTTCCCGCGGCGTGAAGCGCGTCCCCGTCGCGAACGGCTCGCTGACCCGGTCCACGCGGAACGTGCGCCAGTCGGCGCGGTCGAGGTCGTACGCCACGAGGTACCAGCGGCGTCCGGTCGACACCAGCCGGTACGGCTCGGTCAGGCGCCGCGACTCCGTGCCGTCCCCGGCCCGGTAGGCGAACCGCAGCCGCTCCTGCCCGGCCACCGTGGACGCCATCACGGTGAGCGTCTCGGGCGCGATGGTCGGGCCGTCCCCGCTGGTCAGCGGCATCGTCGCGGACTGGAGCGTGGACACGCGGTGCCGCAGCCGGCTCGGCAGCACCTGCTCCAGCTTGGCGAGCGCCCGCACCGACGCCTCGTCCACGCCCTCGACCGCGTGCCCGGCCCCGGCGCGCAGCCCGACCGCGATCGCGACCGCCTCCTCGTCGTCCAGCACGAGGGGCGGCATCGCCTTGCCCGCGACGAGCCGGTAGCCGCCGTCGGAACCCTTGGTCGCCTGTACGGGATAGCCGAGTTCGCGCAGCCGGTCGATGTCGCGCCGGACCGTGCGCCGCGACACCCCGAGCCGGTCGGCGAGCTCGCCGCCGGGCCATTCGCGGGGCGTCTGGAGGAGGGAGAGGAGCTGGAGGATCCGCGCCGGCGTGTCGGTCGTCATGAGTCCGAGGATGCCGCAGATCTAGGACACGTTCTGGCCTAACCGGGGTCTAGCTTCTCGGTATGACCTTCACCGAGACCCCTTCCGGCGTTCAGCCCGCCGCGAGCGACCGGCGTCGCTGGTTCGCCCTGGCGATCGTGATGACCGCGGCCTTCATGGACCTGGTCGACGTCACGATCGTCAACATCGCGATCCCGTCGATCCAGGAGGACGCGGGCGCGTCCTTCAGCCAGATCCAGTGGATCACCGCCGGGTACGCCCTCGCCTTCGCCGCCGGCCTGATCACCGGCGGACGCCTCGGCGACATCCACGGCCGCAAGAAGATCTTCCTGCTGGGCATCGGCGGCTTCACGCTCGCCTCCGCGCTGTGCGGCTTCGCCGTGAACCCGGAGATGCTGGTCGCCTCCCGCATCCTGCAGGGCGGCATGGCCGCGCTGATGGTGCCGCAGGTGCTGTCGATCGTGCACGCGACCTTCCCGGCGCACGAACGCGGCAAGGTGTTCGGTCTGTTCGGCGCGATCGTCGGGCTCGGCGCGGTGTCCGGTCCGCTGCTCGGCGCGCTGCTGACCGAGTGGAACCTGTTCGGGCTCGAATGGCGGCCGATCTTCCTGATCAACCTGCCGGTCGGCGTCGTGGGCCTGGTCCTGGGCGCCCGTTTCATCACCGAGTCCAAGGCGCCGCGGGCCCTCAAGCTGGACCTGGTGGGCGTCGCGCTCGTCACGCTGGGCCTGCTGATGCTGCTCTACCCGCTGACCCGGGGCCGTGAGCTGGACTGGCCGCTGTGGGGGTACGTGTCGATGGCCGGCGCGTTCGTCGTCCTCGCGGGACTGGTGGCCTACGAGCGGCGCAAGGCCGCGCGGGACGGCTCCCCGCTGGTCGAGCTGTCGCTGTTCCGGGTCAAGAGCTTCGCGGCGGGCATCGCCGTGCAGACCGTGTTCGGGCTCGGGCTCGGCATCTTCTTCCTGGTGTGGACGCTGTACATGCAGACCGGCCTGGGCTGGAGCCCGCTGAAGGCCGGCCTGACCGGGGTGCCGTTCTCGATCGCCGTGTCCGTGGCCGCGGGCCTGTCGGTGCAGAAGCTGGTGCCGCGCTTCGGCCGCGGGGTGCTCCAGGCGGGTGCGCTGGTGATGGCCGCCGGTGTCCTGATCTACATCTGGGAGTCCCAGCGCTACGGCCCCGGCATCGCCCCCTGGCAGATGGCGCTGCCGCTGGTCGTCATGGGCGTCGGCATGGGTCTGATCGTCGCGCCGCTGACCGACGCGGTGCTGTCCGAGGTGCCGCGCGAGCACGCCGGTTCGGCGTCGGGGCTGATCAACACGGTGCAGCAGATGGGCAACGCGCTCGGCCTCGGGCTCGTCTCGGTGGTCTTCTTCGGCACGATGAGCGACCGGCTGCGCCCGGCGGAGGTGGGCCCGGCCTTCGTGGACGCCTTCCAGTACGCGCTGGGCTGGGTGGCCGCCGTGCTGGGCGCGATCTTCCTGCTGATGTTCGCCCTGCCCAAGCGCCCGGCGCAGCACGTGGAGGGCGCGGCGCCCGAGGCGGGGGAGAAGGGGCCGCGCACGGAGCCGGACAAGGAGCCCGAGCTCGTCTGACGCCTCTGACGCGTGCTTCCAGAAGGGCCCGGCACCTCAGGTGCCGGGCCCTTCGGTGTGGAGAACAGACACCCACGCGGAAGCCTGTTCATGCCCGATTGGGCCCGAACCTGTTTACTTTCTGGAAATCCAGGCTTAGCCTCCCAGTGAAACCACACGTTCGGGCACCAGTCGGAGGGGAACGGACATGTACGCACCGGAGCGTCAGCAGGAGATCCTCCGGCTCGCCCGGGACGGCGGCCGGGTGGACGTGGTGTCGCTGGCCGAGGAGTTCCAGGTGACGGCGGAGACCATCCGCCGCGACCTGAAGGCCCTCGACCGCGCCGGTCTGGTCCGCCGGGTGCACGGCGGCGCCATCCCCGTCGGGCGCCTCGACTTCGAGCCGGACCTCGCCGAGCGCGAGTCCACCGCGGCCGACGAGAAGGACCGCATCGCCAAGGCGGCCCTGGCCGAACTGCCCGCCGAGGGCACGACCATCCTCGACGCCGGCACCACCGTGGCCCGCATGGCCGCCGCCCTCCCGCTGGAGTCCTCCCTCACCGTCGTCACCCACAGCCTGCCCATCGCCGCCCGCCTCGCCGACCATCCCGGCATCCAGCTCCACCTCGTCGGCGGCCGCGTCCGGCACCGCACCCGCGCCGCCGTCGACGCCTGGGCGCTGCGCGCGTACGGCGAGATCCGCGCGGACGTCCTGTTCGTCGCGGCGAACGGCTTCTCGGCCGAGCACGGCCTGACCACCCCCGACCTCGCCGAGGCCGCCGTCAAACGCGCGGCCGTCGCCGCCGCCCGCCGGGTGGTGCTGGTCGCCGACTCCTCCAAGCACGGCCAGGAACACTTCGCCCGCTTCGGCGGCCTGAGCGACGTGGACCTGCTGATCACCGACAGCGGGCTGAGCCCGGAAGACGCCGCCGCCATCGAGCGCGGCGGCACGGAAGTAGTACGCGCATGATCCTCACCGTCACCCCGAACCCGTCCCTCGACCGCACCTACGAGGTGCCCTCGCTCGACCGCGGCGAGGTCGTCCGCGCCACCGGCGAGCGCGTGGACCCGGGCGGCAAGGGCGTCAACGTCTCGCGGGCCGTCGCCGCCGCCGGCCGGCGCACGGTCGCGGTGCTGCCCCTGGGCGGCGCGCCGGGCGCGCTCGTCGCCGACCTGCTCGACGCGCAGGGCATCGAGGTCGCGCCCGTGCCGGTCGCCGGAGCCACCCGCTCCAACATCGCGCTCGCGGAGGCGGACGGCGTCCTCACGAAGATCAACGCGCCCGGTCCCGAGCTGACGGCCGCCGAGCAGGAACTGCTGCTGGAGACCGTGCGGCAGCAGTCCCGCGACGCCTCCTGGATCGCCTGCTGCGGCAGCCTCCCGCGCGGCCTCGCCCCCTCCTGGTACGCCGAACTGGTCGCCCGCGCGCACGCCGCCGGCGCCCGCATCGCGCTCGACACCTCCGGACCCGCGCTGCTCCAGGCCCTGCGCGAGCGGCCCGACGTGGTGAAGCCCAACGCAGAGGAGCTCGCGGAGGCCGTCGGCCGCCCCCTGACCACCGTCGGCGACGCCGTGAAGGCCGCCGAGGAACTGCGGGAGCTGGGCGCGCGCACCGTGCTCGCCAGCCTCGGCGCCGACGGCCAGCTGCTCGTCGACGACGCCGGCGCCTGGTACGGCAGCGCGCGTGTGACCGCCGTCCGCAGCAACGTGGGCGCCGGCGACTCCTCCCTCGCCGGTTTCCTGATCGCCGGCGGCACCGGCCCCGAGGCGCTCGCGTCGGCGGTCGCCCACGGCGCGGCGGCCGTCCAGCTGCCCGGCAGTGTGATGCCGTCCCCGGCCGATCTCGACCCGGCGGCGGTGACGGTCACGACGGACGTACCGGTGGACCGCACGCTGAAGGAGCCGGTGACATGACGCCCCGTCCGGCCGCCCCGGCCACCGCCTTGGGCCCGTGGCGGCGGGCCTTCCCGTTACTCGGCGCCGCACCTGCCGGGCGCGCCCTGCCCGGCCCCGCCACCACCGGCCCCGGCGGACCCGCCGGCCCCGTGATTCCCCACCGCATCCCCGTCCCCCCGCCCGCCCACGACTCCCCCCGGGCGATACGCGAGCGAAGGAGCCCGCGATGAGCGACATGATCACCGCGGAACTGGTCGACCTCGACCTGTCCGCCGACACCAAGGAAGCCGCGGCACGCGCGCTCGCCGAGCGCATGGTGGCCCTGGGCCGGGTGACCGACCTCGACGGCTTCCTCGCCGACGTCGCCGCCCGCGAGGCGCAGATGCCGACCGGCCTCGACGGCGGCATCGGCATCCCGCACTGCCGCAGCACGCACGTGACCGAGCCGACGCTCGCCTTCGGGCGCAGCGCCGCCGGGATCGACTTCGGCGCGGCGGACGGTCCCGCCGACCTGATCTTCCTGATCGCCGCGCCGGCCGGCGCCGACGACGCCCACCTGACGATCCTGTCGTCGCTGGCCCGGCAGCTGATGAACGCCGAGTTCACGACGGCACTGCGGTCGGCCCGGGACGCGTCGGCCGCCGCGGCACTGATCCGCGGCGACGAGCCGGAGACGCCGGGGGCCACCGAGCCGGCCCGGGACTCCGCCGAGCCCGCCGAGCAGGCCGGGGCCGCCACCGGTCCGTCCGGTCCCGCCGGTCCGTCCGGTCCCGCCGGTCCGTCCGGTCCCACCGGTCCGTCCGGCTCCACCGAAGACTCCGTGGCGGCACCGGTGGCGGCCTCCGCCGGTGCCGCCACGGACACCACCACCGCGGCCCTGGCCGAACCCTCCGGCGAGGGCGACCGCCCGTTCCGCGTCGTCGCCGTCACCTCCTGCCCCACCGGCATCGCCCACACCTACATGGCGGCCGAGTCGCTGGAGAACGCGGGCCGCGAGGCCGGCGTCGAGGTCGTCGTCGAGACCCAGGGCTCGGCCGGCTTCACCCGCCTCGACCCGGCCGTCATCGCGGCGGCGGACGGCGTGATCTTCGCCCACGACGTCCCCGTACGGGAGAAGGACCGCTTCGCCGGGAAGCCGACCGTCGACGTCGGCGTGAAGGCCGGCATCAACCGTCCCGGCGAACTCATCGCCGACGTCCGGCAGAAGGCCGCGCGCGGCGACGTCACCTCCGGCACCGCGCCCACGCCGGTCGAACGCGGCGGTGACCCGGGCGAGGGCTACGGCACCAAGCTGCGCAAGTGGCTGATGTCCGGCGTGAGTTACATGGTCCCGTTCGTCGCGGCGGGCGGCCTGCTGATCGCCCTCGGCTTCGCGATCGGCGGCTACGAGATCAACAAGGCGCCGTCGGTCATGGAGCACTTCGTGTGGTCGCAGGCCGACAGCTGGGGCGCGCTGCTGTTCCAGATCGGCGGCGTCGCCTTCGCCTTCCTCGTCCCCGTGCTGGCCGGCTACATCGCCTACGGCATGGCGGACCGCCCGGGCCTGGTCCCCGGCTTCGTCGGCGGTTCCATCTCCCTCACCATCAGCGCGGGCTTCCTCGGCGGCCTCGCGGCCGGTCTGATCGCCGGTGCCGTGGTGATCGGCATCCAGAAGGTGCGGATCCCGGCGGCGCTGCGCGGCATCATGCCGGTGGTGGTGATCCCGCTGATCTCCTCGGCGATCGTCGGATTCCTGATGTTCGTCGTGATCGGCAAGCCCATCGCCTCCGCCCAGAAGGGCATGACCGACTGGCTGAACGGCCTCACCGGCGCCAACGCCGTCCTCCTCGGCGCCCTGCTCGGCCTGATGATGTGCTTCGACCTCGGCGGCCCGGTCAACAAGGTCGCCTACACCTTCGCCACCGCCGGCATCGCCGTCGCCGACCCGAGCGACTCCGCGATGAAGATCATGGCCGCCGTCATGGCGGCCGGCATGGTTCCGCCGCTGGCCATGGCCCTGGCGACGACCGTGCGCGGCAAGCTGTTCAACCAGACCGAGCGGGAGAACGGCAAGGCCGCCTGGGTCCTGGGCGCTTCCTTCATCTCCGAGGGCGCCATCCCGTTCGCCGCGGCCGACCCGCTGCGTGTCATCCCCGCCTCGATGGCGGGCGGCGCGGTCACCGGCGCGCTGTCGATGACCTTCGACGCCACGCTGCGCGCCCCGCACGGCGGCATCTTCGTGGTCCCGCTGATCGGCAACCCGTTGCTGTACCTGATCGCCATCGCGGCCGGCGTGTGCGTCACCACCGCGCTGGTCGTCCTCCTCAAGGGCCTGCGCAAGCCGGCCCCGGGCGCCACGGCTCCCGGCACCGGTGACGGCACGTCGTCGTCCCCGGCGGCGGACACCAAGCAGCCCGTGGCGGCATAGTCAGGAACACCGCACCCCGGCCGACGGCCGGTCGCAGCCCTCCCGGGACGGGGCCGCGACCGGCCGTTCGCCGTGCGCCCTTCCGGGGCCGGGCCGCGACCGGCCGTTCGCCGTGCGCCCTTCCGGGGCCGGGCCGCGACCGGCCGTTCGCCGTGCGGCCCGCTCCGCGGAGGTCAGGAAACCTGCGCCGCCCGCCGCTCCATCGCGTCCCGCGCCGCGTCCTCCGAGACGTACACCTCGCACATGTGCCGGCCGTCCGGCGTCGCCGTGTGCTCGACCTCCCAGAGGGAGACCTCCTTGCCGTCGCGCAGCAGGAAGGCGTGCTCGTACAGCGCGAAACACAGCCCGGCGCGCGCCAGGAGGCCCGGACGCCCGAAGGCCTGCGTGATCTGGTGGGCGAACGCCGTCGTCAACAACTCGGCCGTCTCCCCGCCGGGCCGGTCCGCGTTCTCCGCGCGGCGCAGCAGCCGGCGGGCGTGGTCCGCCGAATCGTCCGGGACGTACACATGACGCGGCGCCGGCAGCGCAGACACCTGCACCAGCACAGGCAGCTCGAAGTCCGGGGCGTCGGGCGGCAGCGGCAGCCGCGCGGTGGCGGACCGCAACTCCTCCTCGTCCGCGTACACCTCGTGCTGCGCCTCGCCGCCCGGCACCGTGTTGTGGACCAGCTCCCACAGCGTGAGCGCCGAACCGTCCGCGACCAGCCAGGTGTGCCGGTACGTTTCCCGGTGCAGGCCCGCGCTGTGGTGCGCCGAGTGCAACGAACTGTCGTGGGCCAGCGCGCAGTCGAGCTGCCGTACCAACTCGTCGGGCAGCTCGAAGGAGTTCAGGGCACGTCCCAGGAGCCGCGCGAGGTGCTCCTCCGGAGACTCGGGCGACTCGGGTGGTTCGTACGCTGCCGTCTCGTACGGAACGCTCAAGGTTTCTCCCGGCGTTGCTGCATGTCACCTTGTGGGTGCATACCGTAGCCCCTCGGCCGGACATCATGTCCAGGAACCGAGAAAACGTACGCTTGAAAAACTCTCGACTCGCGCGAGAAGTTCCCGCAACGTCCGGCATACCGTCAAAAAACCCTGGTGGCAAGGGACTTGGCCTGTGTTGGGCGTGGTGCCCGGCCGGCGTCCACGCCCGGCGCGCGGCTCGCTCCGCGCGCGTCACCGCCCGCCGTAGAGCTCCCCGTACGAGGGCCACGCCCCGCCCGGCCCCGCCACCGGCTCCGCCGCCCGTACGGCGTTCACGATCGCCCGGGTCACCACGTCCGCGCCGGCCGCCAGCACCGCGTTCGGGGCGAGCGGGTCGCCGGCGTCCAGCGGGCGCCGCCCGGTCGCCAGCGCGAAGACGGTGTCGCCGTCGTTGAGCAGGTGCACCGGGCGCACGGCACGCGCGATGCCGTCGTGCGCCGTGCCCGCCAGCTTCTGCGCCTGCGCCCTGGACAGGTCCGCGTCCGTGGCGACCACGGCCAGCGTGGTGTTCAGCGGGAGCGGACCGCTGCTCGCGGCGATCTCCGCGAGGCGTTGTCGCGCCGCCTCGTGGACCGGCCCCTCCGGATACGTCACCCGGCCCCCGAACAACTCCCCGTACAACACACCCGTCTCCGGGTCCGTCACCGACCCCGCCGCGTTGGCCACCACCAGCGCCGCCACCGTGATCCCCGAGTCGAGGACCGTGCTCGCGGTGCCGACCCCGCCCTTCAGCGGTCCGACCGCCGCGCCGGTGCCGGCGCCCACGCACCCCTGCGGTACCGCCGCGCCGGGCGCGCTCGCCGCTGCCGCCTCCACCGCGGCCCGGCCCGTGGCCGCGTCCGGGCGGGCCCGGAAGTCGCCGCCGCGCCCCAGGTCGAAGACGCAGGCCGCCGGCACCACGGGCACCACGTGCGCCGGGTCCGGCCCGACCCGCACCCCGCGTCCCCGCTCCTCCAGCCAGGCCATCACACCCGACGCCGCGTCCAGCCCGTAGGCGCTGCCGCCGGTCAGCACGATCGCGTCGACCTTCTGCACCAGGTTGCGCGGGTCCAGGGCGTCGGTCTCCTTGGTGCCGGGGCCGCCGCCGCGCACGTCCACCGCGGCGACCGCCCCGCCCTCCGGCGCCAGCACGACCGTGGTGCCGGTGAGCCAACCGTCCCCGGTGCGCGTGGCGTGCCCCACCCGCACCCCGGCCACGTCCGTCAATGCGTCAACTGTCATGGCGCCCAGTCTTATCCAGCCGCCGTCACGACGGGGGCACCGCGCTGTCAGCCGGTTGTGGCGGGTGCCGTGGTGCGGGAGTCGGTTGTGGCGGGTGCCGTGGTGCGCGAGTCGGTCGTGCGGGTGCCGTGGTCCGGGAGCCGGTCGTCCGGCACGGGGGACGACCGGCCGGGGTTCTCCCGCGGGAGCGGCCGTTCCCGCGGGGCCGGGGCGCCGGGGCGGAGCCGTACCCTGGAGGCATGAGTACCGCCGCCCCCGACCCCGAGCCGCGCGCGCCGAAGCCCGCGCTGATCTTCGACGACCCGCTGGACCAGCAGTCGTCGGACGACACGGACAGCGGCTGGGGCGAGCGGAGCGACGGCGACCGCGACAGCGCGGCCGATCTGAAGCGCTTCCTGGACGAGAAGCCGCCCCACCACCTGTAGGCCCACCACCTGTAGGCCCGCCTCGTGCAGCCCTGCGACGTGCAGCCCTGCGACGTGCAGCGCTGCCGCGCCGTGTCCGGCCGACCGCTCACCACGTCCGGCCGACCGCTCACCACAGCGTCACCGCCAGGCGGGCCGTTGCACTCGCTCCCGCCAGGCGCGCCGCCGTGGAACGGGGCACCGACAGCACGACCAGCGCCCCGCTCCCGGCCGGGTCGTCCAGGGCTTCCGGCACCTTCGCCACCCGCGCCCCGCGCGCGACCACCCGCGCCGCGCCGCCCGTCGCCGTCTCCCCGGCGGCGATGACGTCGACCCGGTCGCCCGGCCGCAGCAGTCGTACCGTCGCGGCGTCGGCGATCCGCACCGGTGCCGTCACGAGCCCGGCCGCGCGCTGCGTACGAACCGGACGATCCGCCGCCGGGGCTGCCGCGCGCGGTGGCGCCGGATCACCGGGGCGACCACGGACCCGCTCGGCGTCCCCGGGGCCTGCCGCCACCAGCGCCGCCGCTGTCACTGCGAGGCCCGCCGCCAGCGCCCGCCGACGGTGCCGAACGAGCCGGCCCAGCCCGTACCGGCCGCCGCGCACCCGCACCGGGGCGAAGTGCGGCACCTCGCAGGTGGGCGGGGCGTCGGCACCCGGGACGTGCGGGGAGACGGCAGCCGACGGGGCCGACGGAACCCGGGAGGGAGGCGGGGGCGGGGACGAGTACAGGGACGGGTGTGGCTGCGGCTGCGGCTGCGGAGACGGGTACGAGTTCGGGTTCGGGTATGGGGTCGGGTACGGAGCGAAGGACACGGGACCACCACCAGCGACGAGGCGTTCGGCTTTCGGTCCACGATGCGGCTCCGCGCCGCTGCCCGCCGGGCCCCGTGCGTTACCCACGGGTTGTGGACAACTCCCTCACCCGAACGAGCTGTTCCGCTCCGCTCGGCCTCGTCCCGCCCCGCCCCGCTCCGCCGCGCCGGCCACCTGCGCTCCGGACTCAGCCCCCCGACCCCAGCCACCCAGCCGTGAGCAGAAAACGCCCCCCGGCCCCGACGGCCCCCGGCTCCTGACAGCCCTCGGCCCTCGGCCCACGCCCCGACGGCCCCCGCCCCACGCCCCGACCGGCCCCCCCCCCACCCCCCCACGCCCCCCCCCCCA
>NZ_JARVKW010000003.1 GCF_029813775.1 Streptomyces sp. DH24
CCCGATGCCGTGCGCCCGGACCTGGCCGAGGTGCGCCGGCGGCACGCCTTTGGGCTCGACGAGAACCGTCCGGCGGCGGTCGCGAAACGTCACGCGGCCGGTCGCCGCACCGCCCGCGAGAACATCGACGACCTGTGCGACGCGGGCTCGTTCACCGAGTTCGGGGCGCTGGCGGTCGCGGCCCAGCGACGGCGCCGCCCGATGGACGACCTGATCCGGTCCACGCCCGCCGACGGCATGGTCACGGGCACCGGCCGGGTGGACGGTTCGGCGTGCGTGGTGATGTCGTACGACTACACGGTCCTCGCGGGCACGCAGGGGGTGCAGAACCACCGGAAGACCGACCGGATGCTGGAGCTGGCCGGGCAACGGCGGCTGCCCGTCGTGCTGTTCGCGGAGGGCGGCGGCGGGCGGCCGGGCGACACGGACACCACGTCGGTGGCGGGCCTGCACGTGACGACGTTCCACCGGATGGGCCGGCTGAGCGGGCTGGTGCCGCTGGTCGGCATCGCGTCGGGGCGGTGTTTCGCGGGCAACGCGGCGCTGCTCGGCTGCTGCGACGTCGTGATCGCCACGCCCGAGGCGACGATCGGGATGGGCGGGCCCGCGATGATCGAGGGCGGCGGGCTCGGGGTGTTCCGGCCGGAGGAGGTCGGCCCGCTGTCGGTCCAGGTGCCGAACGGCGTCGTGGACATCGCGGTCGCCGACGAGGCGGAGGCCGTGCGGGTGGCCCGGCGGTACCTGTCCTACTTCCGTGGCGCGCAGCCGGGTTGGGAGGCGCCCGACCAGCGGCTGCTGCGGCACGCGGTGCCGGAGAACCGGCGGCGGGCCTACGACGTGCGCCGCGTCGTGACGGGGCTCGCGGACACGGAGTCGGCGCTGGAGCTGCGGTCCGGGTTCGGCGTCGGCGTGCTGACGTTCCTGGTGCGGGTCGAGGGCCGTCCGATGGGGCTGATCGCCAGTAATCCGGGGCATCTGGGCGGGGCGATCGACCGGGACGCGGCCGACAAGACGGCCCGGTTCCTGCAACTGTGCGACGCGTTCGGGCTGCCGGTGGTGTCCCTGTGCGACACACCGGGCTTCATGGTCGGCCCGGACGCCGAACGGACCGCCACCGTACGGCACTTCGCGCGGCTGTTCGTGACCGGCGCGAACCTGCGGGTGCCGCTGGTGAGCCTGGTGCTGCGCAAGGCGTACGGGCTGGGCGCGATGGCGATGATGGGCGGCTCCACGCGCGCCCCGCTGGCCACGGCGGCCTGGCCGAGCGGCGAGTTCGGCGGCATGGGCCTGGAGGGCGCCGTGCGGCTCGGCCACCGCAAGGAGCTCGCGGCGATCGAGGACCCGGCCGAACGGGCGCGGACGTTCGAGGCGCGGGTCGCCGAACTGTACGAGCACGGCAAGGCGGTGAACGCGGCGGCCGCGCTGGAGCTCGACGCGGTGATCGACCCGGCCGCCTCACGGGAGTGGATCCTGGCCGCTCTGGACGGCTGCCCCGAGGTTCCGGCGGGGCACCGGCCGTGCGTCGACACGTGGTAGACCGCGTGCTCGCGCGGAACGTCCGGAACTGACCTCGTCCGGCCCGTTGACGCTCCCCGGCCCCGTACCTATCGTCTGGTCGATCACTCGCACAACGTTCGTCATGTCGAACAGCAAGACATGACTGTCCCGTCCGTGGACCCGTGGAGGCGCACCCATGGCACCGCCCCTCTCCAGACGAACTCTTCTCCAGGCCGCGACCGTGGCCGCGACGGCGTCGGCAGCCTCCCTGGCCGGCGGCGGGCGCGGTCTCGCCGCACCCGCCGCCGGCGCGACGGCCGAGGCGCCGACCGCGTGGACCGTGCGCCCGTTCGCCCTGGAGGACGTCACGCTCCGCCCGGGCCTCTTCGCCGCCAAGCGCGAGCTGATGCTGGAGCACGCCCGCGGCTACGACGTGAACCGGCTGGTCCAGGTGTTCCGCGCCAACGCGGGCCTCCCGACCGGCGACGCGGTCGCCCCCGGCGGCTGGGAGGGCCTGGACGGCGAGGCCAACGGCAACCTGCGCGGGCACTACACCGGCCACTTCCTCACCATGCTGGCCCAGGCCCACCGGGGCACCGGGGAGCGGGTGTTCGCCGACAAGACGGACACCGTCGTGACGGCGCTGACCGAGGTGCGCGAGGCACTGCGCCGCGATCCCGTCGTCCTGAGCACGGACGGCCGCTTCGGCACCGCCGTCGAGAACGTCCGCGGCTCCTACCAGTACGTCGACCTGCCGTCCCAAGTCCTCGGTGGCGCAGCCGCGATCACCCTGTCCGCCTGGGTGCGCCCCACGCACGCCGGGAACTGGGCCCGCGTCCTCGACTTCGGCGACGACACGACCCGCTATCTGTACCTGGCCGCCCGAAACGGCAACGGCGTACCGCGCTTCGCCGTCACCACCTCCGGACCCGGCGGCGAACAGGGCCTCGACGGCACGGCCCCGCTGCCGCTCGACACGTGGAGCCACCTGGCCGTGACCCTCGCGGACGGCACCGGCACGCTCTACGTCGACGGCGCCGCCGTAGCCCGCGACACGTCGATGACGCTGACCCCGGCCGCGCTCGGCACCCTCGCGCACCACTGGCTCGGGCGCTCCCACTTCCCCGCCGACCCGGTGTTCGCGGGCGCCTTCGACGAGTTCAACGTCTGGTCGCGTGCCCTGACCGCCGCCGAGATCGCCGCGTTGCAGGAGGCCCGCGCGGCCGACACCCCCGCGGGCCGCGGCGACCTGGCGTCGTACGCCCTGGACGAGACGTCGGGCAGCACCTTCGCAAACGCCTCCGGCCGGGGCCCGGCCGCCACCCTGCGCCGCACCTGGGGCGGGCCGAGCCACCCCGGGTTCCTCGCGGCGTACCCGGAGACGCAGTTCATCGACCTGGAGTCGATGACCGGCAGCGACTACACGAAGGTGTGGGCGCCCTACTACACCGCGCACAAGATCCTGCGCGGGCTGCTGGACGCCCATCTCGCCACCGGCGACGAGCGGGCGCTGGACCTGGCGTCCGGCATGGGCGACTGGATGCACTCCCGGCTGTCGAAGCTGTCGGCGGCCACCCTGCAGCGCATGTGGGGCATCTTCTCCAGCGGCGAGTTCGGCGGCATCGTCGAGGCCCTCTGCGACCTGCACGGGCTCACCGGAAGGGCCGAACACCTCGCGTCGGCCCGCCTGTTCGACCTCGACCGGCTCATCGACGCGTGCGCCGAGAACCGCGACATCCTCGACGGCCTGCACGCCAACCAGCACATACCGGCCTTCACCGGCTACGTGCGGCTGTACGACGAGACCGGCGAGGAGCGCTACCTCACGGCCGCGCGGAACTTCTGGGACATGGTGGTGCCGGGCCGCATGTACGGCATCGGCGGCACCAGCACCGGCGAGTTCTGGAAGGCCTCCGGCGTCATCGCGGGCACGATGGGGGCGACGACCGCCGAGACCTGCTGCGCGTACAACATGCTCAAGCTGAGCCGGGCGCTGTTCTTCCACGAGCAGGACCCCAAGTACATGGAGTACTACGAGCGGGCCCTCTACAACCAGGTGCTCGGCTCCAAGCAGGACCGGCCCGACGCCAAGAATCCGCTCGTCACGTACTTCATCGGGCTCACGCCCGGCCACGTCCGGGACTACACGCCCAAGCAGGGCACGACCTGCTGCGAGGGCACCGGCATGGAGAGCGCCACCAAGTACCAGGACTCGGTGTACTTCGCGCGGGCCGACGGCAGCGCCCTGTACGTCAACCTCTACAGCCCCGCCACCCTGAAGTGGGCGGAGAAGGGCGTCACCGTCACGCAGACCACCGACTACCCGAGGGAGCAGGGCGGCACGCTCACCGTCGGGGGCGGCAGCGCCTCCTTCGAACTGCGGCTGCGCGTGCCGGCGTGGGCCGGCGCGGGATTCCGCGTGACGGTCAACGGCCGTGCCATACGGGGCAATCCGGTGCCGGGCAGCTACTTCGGCGTGTCCCGGACCTGGCGCGGCGGTGACACCGTGCGGGTGTCCGTGCCGTTCCGGCTGCGGGCGGAGAAGGCGCTCGACGACCCGACCCTGCAGACCCTCTTCCTCGGACCGGTCAACCTCGTCGCCCGCGACCCGTCCACCGACCACCTGAAGGTCGGCCTGTACCGCAACGCGGGCCTCTCCGGAGACCTGCTGCCCAGCCTCACCCCCGTGCCCGGCAAGCCGCTGCACTTCAGCCTGGACGGCGTCGAGTGGGCACCGTTCTTCGAGGGCACCGAGGACCCGACGCACGCGTACGTCCGGCGGTCCGAGCCACGCGTCGTGTTCGGCGGCACCGACTCCGGCGTCGCCAACCCGGCGAGGGCCGGCGGCACCACCCTGCTGGACGAGATCTGGGCCGGGGCACCGTTCGACGACAAGGCAGCGCTGGTGGCGCGGGTGCGGTCCACCGTGGCGGACTGGGTGTCGGCCGGACTGCTCGGGGAGGCCGACGGCGCCAAGGTGGTGAACACGGCGCAGCGGGCCACGTACGCGCCCTGAGTCCGCGCCGATGTGCGGGTGCCCGGTGCCGGACGGCCGTCCCTGACCGCCGGCATCGGGCATCCGCGGCTCCCCACCGGCATCCTGCAGCCCGGGGCCGGGCCCGCGCATTGCCGTGTTCCGGCAACGTTGACTAGCCTCCCAGTGCCGGACGGCGTCAAAGAGGCGTCAACGGCGTCACGGACACAGAAAAAAAGGGGGGCACGTGGGCGAGCCTGTGCGGGCACCGCGGCATCTGGAGGGCTACGCCGAGATCCTGGCCGAGGTGTCGGCGACCGGACGCCGGCTCACCCGTGACGAACTCCAGGCGCGCCGCGCCCTCGGGGAGCGCGCGGCCGACGAGGGTCTGAGCCTGCGCACGCTGGTCCGGCAGCACCTGGAGGCCACCCGGGAGTCCTGGCCCGGCGGCGCCCGCTCCGCGGACCACGTCCTCGCCGCCGTCTCCCAGGCCGTCGACGCGTTCGCCGAGGGCTACGAGCGGGCCCAGCGGCTCGCGGTGCGGCAGGAGGAGGCGGCCCGCCGGGAGTTCATCGACGACCTGCTGTACGGCCGCAGCGATCTCGGGCGGCTCGCGGAACGCGCCGAGCGGTTCGGGCTCGTGCTGTCCCGGGCGCACGCCGTCGCGGTGGCCCGGGGCCCGGAGGCCTACGACGACACCGCGCCCGTCACCCGCCGGGTCGAGGCCGAGCTCATCGCCCGCTTCGGCGACCGGCGCATCCTGCTCACCACCAAGAACGGGCTGCTGATCTGCATCGCGCCCGGTGAGCAGGACGACGTGCTGACGTACTTCGCGAAGCAGGCGCACGCGGCGACGGACTTCAGCCGGGTGGCCATCGGCCGCCCGCAGCCCGGCGCGGGCGGCGTCGTCCATTCCTACGAGGAGGCGCTGAGCACCCTCGACCTCGCCGAGCGACTGGAACTCCAGGACCCGGTGCTGCGCGCCGCCGACCTGCTGGTCTACCCGGTGCTCACCCGGGACCGGCAGGCGATGGCCGACCTGGTGCTGAGCGCGCTGGGCCCGCTGCGGGACGCCCGGGGCGGCGCCGAGCCACTGCTGCGGACGCTGGAGGTGTACTTCGAGTCCGGCTGCACCGCCGCCGAGGCCGCCCGCCGCCTCAGCCTGAGCGTGCGCGCGCTCACCTACCGCCTGGAACGCATCCGCGGCCTCACGGGCGCCGACCCGTCCGACCCGGTGCACCGCTACACACTCCAGACGGCCGTGATCGGCGCCCGGCTGCTGGGCTGGCCGGCCAACGAGCTGTGAGCGCGGCGGCGCCTGCGGCCCACGGTCCCGGGCGCGCCGGGCGTCTCGCGGCGGCGGGCGGGGCGGGCGCGGACGCCGCCCCGCGCGCGTGACGCGGTGGTGTGCTACCCACGCCCCCGCGGCTTGCCCCGGCGGGCGCCCTTCGGGCCGGCCGAGCCGCGCCGCGCGCCCTTGGCGCCGGTCTTCCCGCCGCCCGCCTTGCCCGCGCCCGACCTGCTCGCGCCGCCCTTGCCGGCGTCCGCCCTGCCCGTCCCGGTCTTCCGGCCGGCCGTGTCGCGGCGGGTGTCGGACTCGGCGGTGGACCGGGTGCGGCCCCGGGTGCTGTTGACCGTGCGGCCCCGGACGATGCCGATGAAGTCCTCCACCTCGTCGGTGGTCGCCGCCTCGGGCCAGGACAGCGCGACCCGCGACTCGGGGGCGTCCTTCAGCGGCCGGTACGTGAGGTCCTTGCGGTGGTGCAGCCGGGCCAGCGACAGCGGCACGACGAGCACGCCGATGCCCGCCGCGACCAGCTCGACGGCGTCCGCCGTGGTCGCGGGCCGCTCCAGCGCGGGCCGGCCGGGCAGGCCCCGCTCCCAGTCCAGGACGTCGTCGAGGGGGTGCAGCACGATGTCGTCGGCCAGGTCCTGCGGGGTCACCTCGTCGACCGCCGTGACGAGGTGGTCCTTGGGCACCACGACGACCGTCTGCTCCGTGTAGAGCGGGATCGCGCTGAGGACCGCGCGGTCCACCGGCAGCCGCACCAGACCCGCGTCCGCACCGCCGCCCACCAGCAGGTCCCGCGCCTCGGCGGCGGATGCCAGCAGCAGGGTCAGCGGGGTGTCGCGGTGCCGCTCGTTCCAGACGCGCAGCCACTTGTCGGGCGTCACACCGGGTACGTACACCAGCCGGAACGAGGGGGTTTCTGCCGAGCCTGTCACCGGGCCAGGCTACCGGGCGTGGTCGGGAACCGGTCACGCGCTCGATACCCTGGTCGTCATGAAGTCGCACCAGAGCACCCAGACGATGAAGCCCGCGACCGCGGCGAAGAAGCTGGGTGTGTACCTCGAGGCCACCCCCGCCGAGTTCCGTGAGGGTGTCGTCTCGCGCGCCGAGCTGAACGCCCTGCAGACCGATCCGCCCGAGTGGCTGCGGGAGCTGCGGCGCACCGGCCCGCACCCCCGGCCGGTGGTGGCGGCGAAGCTGGGCGTGTCGATCTCCGGGCTCGCGCGCGGCGGCGTCACCGAGCCGCTGACCACCGAGCAGATCGAGGCGCTCAAGGAGGAGCGCCCCGAGTGGCTGGAGCGGGAGCGCGCCACGCAGGCCGAGGTCCGCAAGGAGGCCGAGCGCGTGAAGAAGAAGCAGACGGAGGACGCCGAGCAGGCCGGCTAGGCCGGGCGGTTTTCCGGACCCATGTCGTCCGGCGTGCCCCTCCCCGGTGCCGCACCGGAGAGGGGCACGCCTGTGTTCACGTGCGGCGGGCGGGCACCTTCAGCCGGTCCCAGCTGACCTTGCCGGGGATGCCGTCGGCGTCCTTGCCGGTGAAGCCGAGCTTCTGCTGCCAGGCCGCGTAGGAGCGGCGGTCGGCCTCGGTCCACTCGGGGCCGGGGCCCTCCTCGTAGCGGCTGCAGCCCTCGGCGACCAGGCGGCGGCCCATCGCGGTGACGACCGGGGAGTTCTGCCCCGGGTGGAAGAAGGCCGAACCGGGGAACGGCTCGTACGACGGCTTCGGCTGCGGCTTCGGGTCGGGGTCCTTGCCGCCGCCTCCTCCGCCGCCCTTGAGCCGGTCGGCGATGCGCCTGCGCATGCCGTCCATGGTGAAGCCGCGCGGGTCCTGCTTGCCCGGTTGCCACTCCTTGTGGCCGATGACGGACCGCTCGCTCCAGCCGTGGTGCCGGCATATCGCGGCGGCGGCCTTCTCGATGGCCTCCTTCTGCGCCTCGGGCCAGGGGTCCTTGCCGTCGCCGAGGTTGATGCACTCGAAGCCGTAGAAGTGCCGGTTGCCGTCGGTGTCGGCCTCGTTGTCCGACGGGAGTCTCGTCTCGTTGATCACCGCGCGCAGTACGTCGCTGTCGCCGAGTCCGGCGTGGTTGGCGCGGCCGTTGCCGACGAGGTGGATGTGGCCCTTCTTGTCTATGACGCCGTGGCACAGCGGTCCCGGCAGGCCGGAGTAGCCGTTGTAGCAGATGTTCACGGACGCCTCGGTGCCCGAGGTGACGGTGTGGTGGATCATCACGCCGTTCACCGGGCCCCAGGGTCCCTTGGTGTTGCGGTTGTGGGTGCGCCAGTTGCGCACCTCGTGGACCGTCAGGCCCTCGGCGCGCAGGATCTCCACCATCTTGGAAGCGCTCAGGGGCTTCGCCATCACTCGTCTCCTTCCACCGCGGCCTCGGCCTCGGCCGTGGTCTGCGACCGGCCCCGGGAGGGGTCGGCCTCGGCGGCGAGCTCCTCCCGGCGGGCCTGTTCCTCCGCCGCGAGCGTCGCCTCGTCGGCCGCGGGCACGCTGCTGGCCAGCGGCCCGAAGGCGCGGCGCAGGTCGACGGCCCCGGCCTCGCCCTTGACCAGGGCCAGCGGGGCGAAGTGGCGGGCGATGCCGGCGGGCGCCCGCAGCAGGGGGCGGCGCGCGGCGTCGGCCGGCCACTCGACGCTGCCGGTGGCGGTGCGGGCGGGGATGATCCAGTGGTCGCCGGTGCGGTAGGTGCCGCCCTTGGCGAAGTACACCTCGACGCCGTCCTCCAGGGGCAGCCACTCCCCCTCCTCGACCCGGACCGCGCCGTCGCGCAGGGCGGCGGTGCGGCCCTTGCGCCGGGGTCCCTCGTGCTGGTCCCAGCGCCGCAGGAAGGGGTGCAGGTGGGGCAGGCGTCCGACGGTCGGGCCGGGTTCGCCGGACAGCCGCACCCGGCGGCCGGGCAGGTCCAGTTCCTCGACCCGCAGCAGCGGCAGGGCTTCGAGTCGGGAGGCGTAGGCGGTGTCCACGAACTCGACGTGGTCGCCGACGTCGAGGTCCAGCTTGTCGTCGTGGCCGAGGGACGCCAACCGCACCCAGGTGCCGTCGAGTTCGTCGACCGGGAAGACCACCGAGCCGTTCTCGCGGGACCACTTGAAGGTGGCCTCGCCCGCCTCGCCGCCGGCGTGGACCTCCACGCGGTACAGCTGGTTCTCCGGGCCCCGGTAGCGGGCGTCCGGCTTGACCAGGCACGGGTCCTCGTCGGCGTGGTCGGGCCGCTCGCTGCGGGCGGCGAGTCGGGCCGAGGGTGCCGCCCGGCGCTTCGCCCAGTCGTCGAAGGCGGCGCGGACGACCTCCTTCGACGGCTCGGGGTCCTCGATCCGCAGATCGGCCAGGGAGAGCGGCAGTACCTGCCAGACGACCTTGACGCGGGCCGCGGTGTCCGGCATCGCCGCGCCCAGGGCGACCTCGCGCAGCGCCGGGTCCTCGGCCGCGGTGACCGAGCGTTCCCACACCAACAGGTAGACCACGAACGGCGCCTGGGCGGGCGAGGGCAGCCGGTCGCCGGGCTTCTCCGGGTCGCGGAAGCCGTCGGGCTGGTCCCAGTAGGTCCAGTGGGCGAGCGGCTCGGCGGTCTCCTGCTCGGCACCGTCCTCGTCCGGCACGGGTGTCCCCGGTGCCGGGCGGGTGGCGTCGCACAGGATGCCGTCCACGTAGTAGCGGCCGCCGTGGATGTGCAGGGTGTCGAGGTCGTGCTTGCCGCCCACGTACTCGATGCGGAATCCGGCGGCGTCGCGCGGCCCGCCGTAGGGCCCGATCAGGTCGGCGGCGAGGGTGCGGGCCCGGTGGAGCTGGATGGCGGCCTGTTCGTTGAGGTCCGCGTCGAGCTGGACGCGGCCCTGCTGGGCGACGACCGCGGAGTAGTGCCGCTCCGGGCGGAACGTGGAGCGGGAGAGGTCAGCGTGCATGTATGGGGTCCCCCTGGTTCGGGAAGGTGCGTGCGGGTTCGGTGGCTCTGCGGTCGCTCACGTCACGAAGAAGATCCCGGCGTCGGTGCCCGCGGGCGCGTACTCCGCGAGCCGTGCCCGCAGGCCGTCCTCGCGCTGCGGCCGGTACAGGTCGTGGCAGGCGCCCATCTCGGCGCCGTCGTCCGCGCCGCGCCGGATCTCCTCGGCACACCGGTCGGCGAGCAGCCCGTACCAGGGCGTCCCGTAGCGCTGCGAGGCGAACAACGGCCTGACGCGGCCTGCCTGTCCGGTCCCGGCGAGGTCCGGCTGGCAGCGGTGGCGGCGCGGTGTCCGGGACCCGGCGGGCACGTACGAGTACCGCAGGCAGCCGATGCCGCGCCGGGCCACGTGCAGGCGCCCGGTGAACACCGAGTTCTCCGCGATCCGCACGGCGTGGGTGTGGATCTCGCCGATGACGGTGGTGCGGTGCAGGTGCAGCACGGCGTGGGCGTGGCGGCAGTCCGGGGCGGACAGCGCCTCGCGGTGGTCGGAGGTGGCGTCCACGACGCTGTCGCGGATGTGGATGGCGAGGGGGTCCTCGCTCACCTCGTCGCCGATGACCTCGATGGTGCCGAGGATGCTGTGCTCGACCTGGAGGCAGGCGGTGGTGCGTTCCAGGACGACGCTCGGTTCCTCCGGCGAGTGCGGCTCGCACTGGGGCTCCAGCGACCAGCCCGGTACGAGGGTGCAGTGCCGCAGGACGACGGAGCCCACCGGGCCGGTGACGTTGATGCCGCGTCCGGCGACGAGCAGCCCGTCCAGGACGATGCCGGGCCGCTCGTGCGGGGCGCAGTCGCCGGACACCGCGCGGACGTTGAGGGCGTCGGGGCGGTTGCTGTACCAGTCGAGCAGTCGGATCACCGGACGGGTGCCCTCGGCGGCGCGCACCTCCAGCCGGTCGCCCGGGTCCAGGTCGAAGTCGAGCTGTTCCTGGTAGGCGCCGCTGTGCGTGATCTCGATGATGCCCGCGGGCCCGGTGCGGTCGGCCCGGCGGTCGTGCTGCCAGGCCCGGTAGGCGTCCATGATCTGCCGGTAGGGCTGTCCGGGCCCGACCCGGTAGACCTCGGCGTCGGGCCGCGGTTCGCGGTCGCGCTCGTATGCGCCGCCGCCCATGTCGGCGCCGAACGCGTAGTGGTAGTCCACCCACACGCCCTGCCGGGGCGCGGTCCGGGAGCCGAACGCGATCCGCCCGAGCTCGGGGTCCACGGCGACCTGGCCGCGCCTGGGCCGGTAGCGCCAGTCGGACAGGTCGGCGACCACGATGTCGGAGGGCGGCACGGGCCGGTCCTCGCCGTCGCGGCGGATGACGAGGCTCTTGCCGGGGCCGTAGTAGTCGAGGAGCCGGTCGTGCAGCAGGCGGCGGGTGACGAACGCCGGGACGTTGTCGACGGCGGCGATGTGCGCGGGCGAGGGTTCCGGGAGGGCCTTGGTGACCAGCGGGGTGTCGTTGCCCAGGATGGAGAAGGTGTACAGGTTGCGGGCGCGGTCGACGCAGTACGCCGGGGACCGGGTGAGCGAGTACGCCTTCAGCCGCCAGACGAACAGGGCCACGCCGGCCGGGGTCAGGCCGCCCTGCCGGTGCCGGGAGTCGGCGCGGCGGACGTCGACCGTGCGGGCCGTGGCCCCGAACGGGCCGCTCTGGAGGGCGAGTGCGGCGCCGTCGCGGAGGTCGGCGAGCCGGCCGCGGTCCCCCCGCCGCCCGCTCCCGTAGAGCTTCACGGGCTGGGTGTGGGAGACCTGCCGGGACAGTTCGACGGCCCGCGCGGGCCAGTTGGCCACCTGCTCGGACAGCTCCTCCAGCAGGTGCAGGGTGCCTTTGCGGCGGCGGCTCGCGACCGTGCCGGCCACGTCTTGGCGCGGGGCGACCGCCTCGGCGAGTGCGGCCCGGCCGCCGTCGTGCAGGCCGGTGGTGAGGACGCGTTCGTAGCCGGGCAGTGTGCGGTAGCCGACGAGGTCGCCGAGGTAGGGCAGCACCCAGGGCGCGGCGGTCTCCACGAACAGGTCCTCGTAGCCCTGCTGGACGCCGTCGCGGACCCGGTCGAGCTGTTCGCTGATCACGGCGAGCAGGGCGCGCAGCGGCTCGCCCTCCTCGGCGTCGCGCAGCCGGTGCCATCGGGGCAGCAGCGCGGCGAGCCCGTCGGGGTCCCCGGTCACCGCCGGGGCGGGCGTCGCGGGCGGGGTGTCCGGGGACATCACTTGACCTCCGTAAGGATCAGGGTGTCGGCGGCCCGCGGTGACAGCATGGCGAGCTGGGCGGGGCGGACGCCGCGGAAGACGAACACCGACCTGCCCCTGGCCAGGCGCCGGGTGTCGGTGATGTCCGGGTTGAGGCGCAGGAGTTCGGCGAGCGGGACGCCGTACCGGGCGCAGACCGACGTCAGGGTCTCGCCTTTGTCGTCGCGGACGGTGTGGACCTTCTCGTCGTACGTCGCGGGGTGCGCCGGGACGGTCGCCCTGGGCGGGCCGGGGTCGGTGAGCAGGGCGGTGAGCTCCTCGGGGGTGGCGGAGGAGGGCACGCCGGTGAAGACGTCGACGTCCATGTGGTCGACGCCGGGCACGGAGTGCGCCGTGGCGAGCACCTCGGACAGCCGGGCGGGCCGGGCCAGTTCGCGTCCGTCGAAGCCGAGCCGGCGCAGCAGGGCCTGCCGCAGCCGCGGTTCGACGATCTCCCACGTGTGGTCGGGCGCCACCTTCACCTTGGCGGCGAGCAGCAGCAGGACCAGTTCGCGGGCGTCCACGCGGACGGGAAGGCCGGCGTCGCCGTACTCGGTGAGCGCGCCGCGCAGGGCGCGCAGGGTGGCGGAGTCGCCCGCGACGGGCACGTCGTCGGTGCCGGCGACCGTCACGTGCAGCACGCGCCGCCGTCCGTCGAAAAGTTCGCGTGCGGCGGCCCGGCCGATGCCGGCGCGGGAGCGGGCGAAGTCCTCGTAGTCGGCGGCGGACACCAGCCGGTCCAGGGCGGACACGGCGAGCGGGATCGTGCGGCGGGTCAGGCCGGGGCCGTCCGCGTCGGCGCCGCCCGTCGCCGGGCGCGGGTTGGTGACCGCGGTGACGCCGAGCGGGCGGGTGAGGGGCTGGGTGACGCGGTCGGCGGGCACGTTGGCGGCGCGGCCGGTGCCGAAGCGGTAGCGGGCGCGGACGTTCTCGTGGCCGGTGGGCAGGCGGGCGCCGTGCACGCCGTCCCCGAAGGTGACCGTGGTGCGTCCGCCGGCCGTGGAGCCGGTGATGTAGACGCGTTCGGCCGGGCCGCGTCCGGCGAGGCTGTCGACCTCGTGCCACAGCACGCCGTCGACGCGGATCTCCAGCACGGGTGTCGCGCCGAGGGGGTTGTCGTCGGCGAGCCAGGTCAGCGGGGACTGCCACAGCGCGAACGTCTGGTTCGTGCGGTCCGAGTCGCCGCTGCCGATGGCCTCCTCGCGGCTCTCGCCGTGGGTGGCCTCGACGACGTTGCCGAGGATGCGCACGGTCTCGCGCCGGTAGCGGTGGGCGAGGCCGGCGGTGAGGGCGAGCCGGGTGTGGACGTGGTCGCCGGGCAGTTGCGGGTCGACGGCCGGTTCGGCGGCGGCGACGGTGACCACTTCGGTGGCCCTGACGCCCGCGACGCCCGGGATGTCGGAGCGTTCGCCGGTGACGATCAGGGTGCGGCCGGGGCGCAGGCCGTCGTACAGCTCGGCGAGTTCGATCTCGTTGCCGTGCACGTCCTCGCCGAGCGGCTCGTCGGCCAGGAGGAGCGGTTCGCCCGCGGCGTACACGGTGGTGTCGCGGATGTGGGACAGCAGGACGTCGAACTCGTCCAGCCAGGGGTCGGCGAGGGTGAGTTCGGTGCCGCGGCCGGTGATGCCGTAGTTGGTGTACACGGCGGTGCGCGCGGCGACCACCTGGGTGGTGACGAACGCCAGTTCCGGGTCGCCGGGTACGCCGTCGTCGGCTCCCTTGGCGGGGCGTCGCACGGCCACCCAGCCGCCGACGGTGATGCCCTCGTGCACGGTGTCCAGTTGCAGGACGCGGCGGTTGACGGGTTCGGGCTTGCTGGCGATGACGATCTCGACGTGGGGCTCGGCGCTGCCCACCGTGTACTTGAGGCTGATCTCGTGATCGCCGTGCGTGAACTGCTCGCTGCTGCCGGGCCGCAGAGCGACCTGCTCGGAGGTGCCGTTGTGGACGCCGACGTGGACGAGGCCCTCGTTGTCGGGCCGCGACACGAAGACGGTGCGTTCGGGCAGGCCGGAGTGGAGGCGGGCGGTGACGCCGGGTTCCTGGGAGCCGGCCGGGATGGGGGTCCCCCCGCTCGAGCGAAGTCGAGAGTGGGGGAGGTTGAGCCAGCTCAGGTCGCGGTCCTGGCCGGAGCGCACCGACAGGTCGACCCGGCCGGGGCCGAGCGTGAAGGCGACGGGCTGGGCGACGGGCAGGTTCTCCGCGCGCTGGTCGGAGCTGCTGCCCTCGACGTACTGGAACTCGGCCCGCACCGGGGTTTTGCCCGCGGTGTCGTACACGACGCGCATGCTCGCCAGTACGGCGCCGGTCAGCGGCCAGTCGGCGGTGCGGATGACCCGGCCGCGGTCGTCCTGGACGGGCTTGAGCGGGGCCGTCGCGCCGAACGGGGCGGCGGTGACGCGCAGGGCGAGCAGTTCGCGCAGGAGCTGCGGCGTGCCGGGCGCGGCCGCCGTGCGCCAGGCCGGGTAGAGGCTGCCGAGGCCGGGGTCGAGGGCGGACAGCAGGCGGGCGGTGTCGGTGCTGGGACGCTGCGGTCCGAGGGCGCCCCGGGGTGCGGGTGCGCTGCCGCGCAGGGCGGGCAGTACGGCGCCGAGGGCGCGCAGGGCGGCCTCCTGGGGGGCTGCCGTGTTGCGGGGGCCCGACGGACTCGCCGCGGCCGCCGCGGCGGCGGGTTCGGCGGTCCGGGCGGGCGCCAGCGCCAGGGCTCGCTCGGCGAGTTCGGCGAGCACCGCCTCCAGCTGTGCGAACCAGGCCGCCACGTCCTCGTACGGCGTGGCCAGCACCTGTGCCTCGCCGAGACGGGCGACGGGTTCGGCGAGGCGGGCCGCGAGCCGCTCGGGGGTCCTGACGCCGTCCAGGTCGGCGCGCAGCGGCGTGAGGACCTGGTCCTCGAAGTCCTCGATCAGGCGGCTGACGGGCCGCGGGTTGGGCACCTCGGGCGTGGGCGGTTCGTCGCCGGGCTCGCCGGGCCCGGCGGGGTCGGTGGTCCAGCGCCGTACCTCGTCGACGAGTTCCTTCAGGGTGGGCGGGGCCGACTGCGGCAGGGAGATCGCGGTGACGTCGTCGTCGCGGTCGACGCGGACTCCGGCGACCGGCAGGAGTTTCCGCTCGCCGCCCGCGCGTTCCCCGAACACGAACAGCAGTTGGTCGCCGGTGCGCAGGGAGGCGGAGGTGCCCGCGACAAACAGCTGGGAGCGCTTCGCCAGGTCCTGCGGGGTGACCAGGGAGGGCCTGCGGCGGCGGACCTTCAGCTCGTTGAAGTCCCAGCGGGCGGTCAGGTCCCGGCTGGTCTCGAAGGTCAGCGACTCCTCGTCGGCGGACGCGGGCACGCTGTGGCTGCGGGCGCCGCGCGGCACGACGACGGGCAGGGCCTCGGCGCGCGGGTCGCGTTCGAGGGTGTACGCCAGGTGCGTCGTCGCGGCCACGCCGGGGCGCGGCCGGTGTCCGACGAGCCGGCCGAGCAGCACCAGGGAGCGGTGCTCGTTGGCCGTGCGGACGTAGGCCTCGTCGGCGATCCGCTCGGAGTGGAAGGTCAGCAGGTCGCCCAGGACGGCGGTGGCGTCGAGAAGCCCGATCGCCGGGTCGTCGGGCGTACGGACGGTCAGGCCGTGCAGGGCCGGGTAGGCGGGTGAGGCGAGCCGGTCGAGGAGGGCGGCCAGGAAGGAGCCGTACTCGCCGACGCGGTAGTCCAGCGCGGTGCGGCCGGGCGGGTTGTGGAGCGGGGCGGGCGCGAGCTGCTCGTCGTGGCCGCCGCGGCAGGCGCCGCCGCAGGTGCACTCGTCGGTCGCGGTCATCGCGTGCCTCCCAGGGAAATCGCCAGCCGCCCGTTCTCCGGCCGGTCCGGGTCGTTGTCGCAGGTGGCGATCTCCAGCGGGCCGAGCCGCAGCACGCCGTCCTCCCGTTCTCCTCGGTCCTCCTCGAACAGCCGCCGCAGCCGGGTCACTTCGACGCTCTCCACACCGGGGACGGCCGCCGCGGCGGCGACCAGGCGGCTGAGCCGCACCGGTTCGCCGAAGGTCAGCGCGTCCGGGTGGAAGAAGCCGAGCCGCCCGCCGGGCAGCCGGCCGTTGCCCAGTACGCGGTACAGCTCGGCGAGGATCTGCCCGTGCTGGTGGCCGGGCGCGGCGCACACGGTCAGTTCGACGTCGAGCGGCACCAGGCGCGCGGGCCCGACGACGAGGTCGTGGCCGATGCGCCGGTACGTCTCCAGGACCTGGGTCACCGCGTCCAGCAGCTGGGGTGACGGGGCGCCGGTGCCGTGCGCGTCGACGGCGACGTGCGCCTCCTGGACGCTGCCGGTCCAGCGGAGGGCGGCGGCGGCCCGCCGCACGCCGGGCAGGGCGGAGGCGAGGGCCGCGTAGTCAGCGGCGGTGATGGCGCGCAGCCGGGTGCGGCGCAGGTCGAGCGGCGCCAGCTGGCGTACCTGCTCGACGGGTTCGGGCTCGGTGCCGCCGGTGGCGGGCAGCGGGTTGCGGACGGCGGCGATCGGCGCCTCGCACCCGTCCCGTACGACGAGGTGGTTGATGGCCTCCGCGCCGACGTTGCCCGCGGTGCCGCCGCCGAGCCGGTAGCGCAGGGCGAGGCGGGCTCCCGGGGTGGGCCGCGCGCCGTGCCGGCCGTCGCCGAAGCGCAGCGCGAGCCGCCCGTCGTCCTCCAGCTCACCGACGAAGTGCCGCTCGCGCGGGCCGCTGCCGAGCAGGTCGCGGCGCGGCTCCCACTCCAGGTCGCCGTCGAGGACGCGCACGGCGGGCAGGGCGCGGCGCGGGTCCTGGGCGAGGGCGGCGGCCGCGGGGCCGCGCAGCACCTCCTCACCGGGGTGCAGTCCCGCCGCGTAGCCAGGTCCCCAACTGTGCGCGATCTCCCACGCGATGTGCCCGTCGAGGACGGTGCCCGCGCGGGCGCGTGCGGCCAGGATCTCCACGCGGCGCAGCTTGGCGTCGAGCAACCGGTCACTGCGGTGCAGGAGTTCGCGCAGCGCGCGGACCGGGTGGCGGCGCAGTTCGAGGCGTTCCAGTACGTCCAGGCCGTAGATCACGGCGAGTTCGGCGATCTCCGTCTCGCCGAGGCCGTCCCGGTCGCGGGCGCTGCGCCACAGCTCCACGAGGCGCTGCCGCACCCGGTCCGGGATGGCCGCGATCCGCTCGGCCTGCCCCCGGGCGACGACGGCCCGGTCGGGGAACGGCACGGTCTGCGTGACGGGCGTCCGGCCGAGGACGGGACGGAAACGGGGCCGTGTGCCGGGGTACACGGACTGCGCGAGCAGGGTGCGCAGCGCGGCGGCCTGGGCGTAGGCGGTGCCGGGCACGACGCGTTCGTGCCGCTGCCCGGCGCGTTCCAGGCCGAGTCCGGCGCGGTTGACGGCCCTCTCGCCGACCACGCCGAAGAGTTCGCGGACGTCGTCGGGTCCGAGGACCCGGCCGTCCTCCGTCCGGTCGGTGAGCGCGTTGATCAGCCGGGCGGGCGCGTTGCCCTGCTCCGGGTCGGCACAGCCGAAGGCAGCGGGGTCGCAGGGTGCGGTGACGGCCGGGTCGGGCGGCACGGTGACCGTCTCGGGCAGGCCGGTGAGCGTGCGTCCGTGGTCGACGAGGACGACGTTGCCGCGCACGAGGGTGACGTCCTCGACGGGCAGGCAGTCCCGTCCGGCGCGGGTGGTGAGGCAGAACGGGAAGCGCAGGGCGTCCTCGGCGGCCCAGGTGACCTCCAGGACCGGCTGGTCCTCGATGCGGTCGAGGCCGGGGGTGACGGAGGTGAGGCGGACGGCCTGGCGGTGGGCCGGGTCGGCGTCGCCGGAAGTGCCGGTGCGCGGGCCCCTGACCTCCTCGAACACGACGACGTCCCCGGGCCGCAGCGCGAGGCGGCGCTCCCGGCAGGTCTCCCGGTCCACCCACGCGTCCCGCAGGGTCGCCGAGGTGGCGCCCGCGGGCAGGGCGCACACCTCGCCGCCCCACGTCCACAGCCGGATCGCGTTGTGCGCGGCGCGCAGTTCCAGCGGGTCGGCCGCGACGACCGGTTCGAAGACCTCGACCGAGCCGCGTTCGTCCAGGTCGCCGAGGTCGTTCTCGTCGATGACCGTGCCGGGTTCGGGGCGGTCGTGCGGGTCGAGGCTGCGGACGTCGACGGAGGCGAAGCGGAACGTGCCCGGGGCGAGCGTCTGGTCGTCGGCCGTGCGGACGGTGACGTAGGCGCGGGCGTTGCAGCCGTCGTGCATCGCGTAGTCGATGAGCCGGACGTGCCGGCGCACCGAGACGCGGCGGCGCGCCGTGTCGAGGTAGGCCTCGGTGGCGACGGCGTCCTGCTGGTAGCTGATCCGGTCGCCGGTGTACGCGAGCAGTTCGACGAGGGTGGTGCCCAGGTCGGCGGGGTTGCGCTCGACCCAGTCGGGGGTGGTGAGCGCGAGCCGGTCCAGGAGCAGCTTGCGGATGGTGTCGTAGTCGCGGGCCGTGTAGTCGATGACGGGCGCGGCCGGGAAGACCGTGTCCGCGCCGTGGTCGTCCTTGCAGTCGAACGGTGTCGGGCAGTCGGGCCGGAACACGAACGTCGCGCTGTGGTAGCGCTGGTCGAAGCCGCGGTACGGCTCGCTGCCGGGCCGCCCGTACGGGTCGGTCTCGACCAGGGACAGCCGGTAGCGGGAGGTGTCGCCGGCCCGGTCGACGGTGACGTACAGCCGGTCGTCGAGCTCCGGGTCCTCCTCGCGTTCCACGCTGAGGTCCACTGCGGTGATGCCGGTGACGCGTCGGCCGCCGTCGATGCGGACGTTCTCCGGGCCCAGCCCCTGCGGTGCCTTGCCGAGGAAGGTGACGGTGAGCAGCAGCCCGTCGTCGCTCACCTCGACGGCGTCGATGCCGTTGAGCTGCGCCGCGCGGGCCTTGGCCCGGCGGGACGTGGTGGCGGCGCTGGTCACGCGGCCCTCCCTTCGAAGACGTCGTCGCGCCGTGCGCCGGTGGCGCGCACGGCGTACGACAGGTGCACGCGGACGAGGTGGTCCTCGCTGACGACGTCGAGGGCCTCCACCTCGATCAGGTCGCCGAGCCAGCGCTGGAGCGCGGCCTGCACGGACAGCTCCAGGGTGTTGATCAGCTCCGGGCTGTTGGGCGCGAACACCAGGTCCAGCAGCCCGCAGCCGAAGTCGGGGCGCATCACGCGCTCGCCGGGACTGGTGAACAGCAGCTGTTCGATGAGGTCGTGGACGTGCTCGCCGTGCCGGGCGTGCGCGGTGCGTCCGCGGCGGTCGGCGCGGAACGGGAACGCGATGTCGGAGCGGGGCCGGGTGTCCCGGCTGGTGGGGCTCATCGGACGGTGACCTTTCGCTGCGCGGCCTGGACGACGGGCGGCCCCTGCGGGACGAAGGCCGCGGAGAGGCACTGCGCCGCCGAACTGTCGAGCAGCACGGGCCGCCCGTCGACAGTGATGCCGGACTCCTCGGCGGCGGCCCAGCGGACCGTGACGCACGGTGACGGCACCCCGCTCGCGGTGTGCGGGCAGCCGGTGACGACGTACTGGTGGGCGGCCGTCGAGACGGCGGCGCCCGCGACCCGCACTCCCCCGGCGGATGGCCCGGCAGCGGTGACACGGCCGCCGTGCGGGCAGCCGATCACGGCGTCGGAGACGAGCAGACTCCCGGTCAAGGTGTTCCTCCCCCGTACTTCCTCATCGCTTTCCTCATCGCTTCGAGAGCACGGTCAACTGGCCCTCGTTGATCGTCACTTCACGGCCGCGCAGCACGACCTCGGCACCCGCGCCGGTCGCGATGACGACGGCGTCCCGGGTGATGCTGATGTAGGCGCCGCCCTGGGCCTGCAGGAGAATGCCCTGCTCGGCGCCGGGCGTGTCGTTCATCACGATCTTGTGCGCGCCGGGTGTCTGCACCACGACGGGCTTGTCCGGCGACGCCCCCTGCAACTCGCGGCGCGCGTCGGGCGGCAGCTCCTCGGCGGAGCCGTACCAGCAGCCGGTCCACACCGGGAAGCTGGGATCGCCCTGCTCGAACTCCACCCACACGCCCGCCCCCGGCGGCGGCACCACGAACTGCCCCGACTCGGGCCCGGTGAACGGCAGGCAGGGCAGCGCCCAGGTGGACGGCTCGTCGCCGAGGACGTCCGGGACCTCGACGGTGATCCGGCCGATCCGCAGCGGGTCGTCGTTGCTGACGACCCGGCCGCGGAACTTGCCGAGGTAGCGATTGCTGGGTGCCGCCATGCTGAACTGCTCCTGGTGGTCGGTGACTCGGGCCTTACGGCCGTACGTAGTCGCTGCGGGCTTCGAGACCCTCGCGGGAGAGGGTGAAGTTCTGCTGGAACGAGCCCGGCCGCAGGTTGTGCGTCACGGACTTGACGAAGTAGTCGCCGTCGTACGCCCGTCCGGCGCCGCGTACGCCGACGAGCTGACGCGGCTGGAGGATGTAGCCGTGCCGGTTGACGTCGAGGGAGCCGGAGCCGGAGACGACGTCGGCGGACACGGCGGCGCGGGCCAGCAACTCGGCCTCGGCCTGCTCGCGTTGCTGCTTGGCGGTGCCGGACAGCGTGCGCCGCTTGAGGGCGGGGGTGGGCCGCTTGCCGAGGGGCGGGCGCAGCGGGCTGATGGAGGGCTGGGGCAGCAGCGCCGACTGCCGGGTCCCCGGGTCCTGCCAGCGAGCCTGCGGCTCCTCCCGGGCGGTGCCGTCGTAGGCGAACGTCAGCTGGTCGACGGTGGAGTTGACGTCCATGTTGACGCTGAGGGCGTGCTGCCGGGCGCCGAGGCGCATCTCGGGTCCCCAGCGGGCGGAGGACTGCCCCGGGTCGGGCCCCGGCTCCAGGTAGAAGGTGTAGCCGTTGGCGCGCGCGAGGTCGGTGACGTACTGCAGGTCGGTGCCGGTCTGGTAGTGCACGCGCAGGTCCTGGTGCGGCGGCTGGGCGATCTTCTCCCGGTAGACGTCGGGCCGGATGCCGTAGTCGGAGTAGCGCCGCAGGATGGCGAGGACGCGCTCCGAGGGCGGCAGGTTCGGGTACCGGGCGGTGCGCTCCTCCAGGTCCATCAGCAGCGTCAGGTCCTCGCCGGTGACGGTGAGCGTGGAGTGGCCGGGCCGGTTGCTGGCGCCGACCTCGTGCCGCACGACGAGCCCGTCGAAGAGCACCGCGGAGGTGCCCTTGACGCTGACGGTGACGACCAGCCGGGTCTTGGGGTCGAAGAACCCCTCGGGCAGGAGCCGGCGGCTGATGATCCCGTTCTTGGTGAGGTCGAAGGCCAGCTGGAAACCGCTGCGTTCTCCCGCGGTGGCGGTGATCTGCGCGGAGAGCAGGGCCTCGGTGACCTCGGCGGGCACGGGGCGGGCGAGCCTGGGCCCCATGAGGAGGGTGATGTGGACGGGGCCCTGCCCCACGGGCAGATCAAACACGCCGGTCCCCCTGCGGGAACCCGCCGCCGGCGGGGATGCCGATGACGCGCCCGGCCTCCTCGGTCAACTCGCGTGGATCGAGTACGGGATTGGCGTCGGCGATCTGCCACCACTGCCCGGGGTCGCCGAAGTAGCGCTGCGCGAGCAGATCGGGCCGCTCACCGGCGCCGACGGTGTGCGCCCGCGTCTCCTGCTCCTCCACCGGGGGCAGCAAGCGCCGCTTGGCGTACCGCACTTCGGTCCCGTCCGGCAGCTGGTGCACGCCGATCTCGGCGTCGTGGTAGCGGCTGGTGCGGGGGTAGGGATGGGCACCGGGGACCGAGTCCAGGGCGCTCTCGTAGGGTTCGATGTCGGCCATGTCGGCTCAGGCCCTCCTGAACGATGTGCCGGGTACCGCCGCGGTGCCGCCGAACCCGCCGATGCCTCCGAGGCCGAGCGAGCCGACGCTGCCACGCCGGGCCGCCGCGGCGAGCCGCTCCTTCTGCGCGAGGTGCGCCATGTAGAGGTCGGCGCCGCGGTGCCCCGCGGGCAGGTCGCTGACGGTGAGGATCTTCATGCCGATGCTCAGCGAGGCGCGGATCGGATTGAGACTGACGTCGAAGGCGGACTCGTTGACGGACAGCTCGGTCAGCCGCACCGGCATGACCCGTTTGCTGCCCCACGTGAACAGCGTCAGCGGCATCTCGATCGGGCTGATCTCGATGGCGCCCTGCTTCGACAGCCGCATGGACTCCCGCAGTTGGGCGGTGGTGGGCTGGACCAGCATTTCGAGCGTGGCGAGCTGCG
The DNA here is from genome assembly GCF_029813775.1 of Streptomyces sp. DH24. GTDB lineage: Bacteria > Actinomycetota > Actinomycetes > Streptomycetales > Streptomycetaceae > Streptomyces. The sequence continues at coordinate 22,081 of NZ_JARVKW010000003.1, forward strand.
GGTGGATGCCGTCGGGGGCGGCGACCTCCAGCTGGTCGGTCGCGTCGATCTCGGCGGTGAACTTCCAGGTCTCCTGGGCGGGGCCCTTCAGCCGCAGCGCCTCGTTGCGGTCCCCGCTGCCGGCCCCGCCGCCACCGGCGTCGCCGCTGTCACCGGCGGACTGCGGGGACACGCTGCGTTCCAGGGTGTCCGGGTTGAACTGGAGCACGATGACGCGCTGGGGGGTGCCGGTGTCGGGGTCGAGGACGACTATTCCGGAGCGGATGGGTTTGGGGATGTCGGGGTAGCGGGTCATGTGCGCTCCCGGAGGCGGGCCTGCAGGTCGGTGTAGTCGTGGTGGGGGAAGAGGCGGGGGAAGACGTCGAGCATCTCCTTCAGCCCGTCCACAAGCGGGATGAAGCCCATGCCGCAGTCCTCCGGCGCGCAGTACAGGTACTGCCAGCCGATGACACCCTTGGTGACGAGCAGGGTCTCCAGATAGCCCGGATAGTCGAGGTCCATGCGCAGGGCGCCGTCGCGCAGGTCGTGGAACCAGATTTCCGGGTCCGTCGCACCCCGGGTGGCTCGCAGGGCGGCCAATCGGCCCGTGCCGGTGCGGGGCGTGTCGTCGAAGACCCGCAACTCGCCGTACAGCAGGCGCTCCTCTTCGTCGTCCCCCTCCCAGACGTCGTCCATGTGGTTCTGTGCCACGGCACTCAGCAGATGGGACAGCCTGAACTCGCCGACCATCTCCGACTCCTCGTTCAGCGGACGCCAGGAAGCCGTGATCTCCTTGTGACGGAAGTAGTAGTTCCGAACCGCCTCGTTCAAGGGAAGACCGTGCCGCTCGGCCAGCGATTCGAACACGGGAGCCGGGTCCTGCATCAGCTTGGACAGCTTGCCGAACTCCGCTTTCGCCACGCGGAACTCGTCGACGCTCCTCAGCTCCTGGAACATACGCGCACAGCTGCGCTCGTAGGGGAATGGGAATTCCTCATCCCGCTGCGTCATCCTAGAACTCCCATTTCCAGTTGATTTCTCGTTCCTTCTCGCGAAGGGCGGCGAGCAGGACATCAAGCCCTGTAAGCCTCAGAGTCGGATGGTCCCTCTTGTAGTTGTCCATGAGCACTTCGATGTCGCCCACGTCGGAGAGGCTTTCCTCATCGTTGTGCAGCTCGTTGCGAGCATCAACAAAATGCTTGGCGAGCGCCTCGTACCTGTTGCCCAGGAGACGCTTTTTGATGGCCGGGCGGCCGGCGCCGTTGATGGACAGCTTTTTCATGTCGCCGGAATCGAGGGGTAGGGGTGAGCGGTCGAACTTGTCCCGCGGCTGTTCTATCCGCTTCCAGTCCTTCTGTTCCTTTCCGGTCCCGCCGATCTTCTCGTAGCCGCCGTACTCCGCGTAGATGTAACTCGCCACGTGGGGGGTTTTCTGGTGGAATTCAGCCCTGGTGCGGTACCAGATGATCGGCTCCGGGTCGGGGACGGCGTGATACGCGGGCCCCTCGAACTTGCGATAGAACTCCTTGTTGGTCTCACCGCGCGCCGGAACCAGGTTGTTGCCCTTCGCGTGCCCGCCCAGGCTCTCCGGCAGCAGGTGCATGCGCACCCAGGCGCCCTTCGCACTCAGCCCACGCTCGGCGATGTCCTCCCAGCCGGGAGGCTGTCCGTCCGCCGCCTTCCGGGCGTCCTGACCTCCCCCGCCGAACAGCGTCTTGGTCGGATTGCCGATGTAGCCCGACATGTGCTCCTCGCTGCGACGCGTGTCCTCGTCATCCACCGGAGAGACGTCCGTGAAGTCCTGAAGATCTTCCTTCGGTATGTCGAAGTAGATGCGGTTGCGTGCTTCGTCGGCGAACCTCATCATCGCCTTCTTCAGGTCACGCTCCTTGTCCCGCTTCTCCTTCTTCCGCTTCTTCTCGTCGGTTTCCATCAGAGGGCGTGCCTGCTCCTTCAGGACATCGGCGTACTTCACACGCGCCCGGGTCAGGAAACCCTGCTGTTCCGACTTGCGCCGCTTGGCCTCCGGCTTGCCGAGATCTCCCGCCCAGCTGTCGAGGAACGGCGGGATCTCGACCGGCGTGCTGTGGATGTACAGCGGCGCACGCGCGCCCTGGCCGTGGAACATGAGCGTGTGCCGTTCACCGTCGTCGGCGTCGGCGAACCGCACCTTGGGCAGGGTGATGTCCGAGGTGTCACGCTCTCGCTGGTGCGGGCGGTTCCTGCCGGTCCTACGACGCGAGTGATCGTCGCGCAGCCGGTCCCGACGCCTGCGCCACCTGTCCCGCAAGCGGCGCAGCCGGTCGTTCAGACGGCTGCCGAGCCTACGGCGGGCCTTGCCGTGGAGCTTGCGGGCGGCACGCCGGGCTCGGCGCGCAGCCGCCTTGACGGTCTGGCGGGCGCGCCGGACGCGATTCCCGGGACGCTCGCGTTTCTCACGGTCCTTGTCACCGTCCCTGTCCCTGTCGCGACGGCGGTCGTCCTTGTGGTCGCCGTCCGTGCGACGGTCGTCGGATCGGCGCCCGTCCTGGGGGCCGCGCCGATCGCCCGGCCGGGTGTCCCTGGGGTCGCGGTCCCGGTCGTCCGCGCGGTCCCTGCCGGGGCGGCCGCGGTCCGGGCGGAGGGTGTCGCGGGCCGGGCCGCGCCGGGTGGGGTAGGTGTCCCGGTCCTCGTCGCGCGTCCTGCGTTCCGCGTCGCGCGCCCGCCGCCTGGCGGCGTTGACCTCGCGTCCCTCTTCGCGTCGTTCGTCGTCGTCGCGGCGCTTCTTCGCCCTGGTGGTGTGTCCGGGGCGCGGCTTCTTCCCCGGGGAAGGACGCTTGCCGGGACGGGGCCTGGAGGCGGGGCGGGACGCCCTGTCGGGCGAGGGCTTGCGGGGGGCGGGCCGGTCGGCTGGTTTGTCGGTACGCTCGTCGTCCTTCGGCTTGTCGTGTGCGGGCTTGTCGGGGGCGCTCGGCCGGTCCGGCGCGTCCCCGCCCGGCGTCTCCTTCTTCCTGCGAAGGCCCTTGAGCATGTCGCCGAGCCGTTCGGCCACCTTGCCCATGAAGCGGCTGACGCCCTCGATCAGGAACTCGTAGACGAGCTCCAGCAGGGCGACGACCCCGGCCGCGACCGCCTTGGCGAAGGGCAGCGCGCCGTTGCCGCTCTTGACCGACTTCAGGAAGTCCATGAACAGGCCGAACGCGGCGAGGATCTCGCTGAGGGCGCCCCACGCGGTCTGCAGCGCGTCGATGATCGCCATGACCCAGCCGGCGCCGGGGATGAGCTTGGCGACGACCTTTTCGACGACCATCACGCCGATGATGACGGGCAGTTGCGGCAGCGCCTCGTCCCAGGCCATCTGCGCCATCTGCTCGACGGTGACGCCTCCGGAGATCAACTCCTGGAAGTCCTCCACCGGAATGCCGATGATCTCCTGGACCTTCTGGTTGAACCAGGCCTTGACCGCGGTCTTGATCTCGTCGAAGAGGTGTTCCTTGGCGCCCGTCTCCGCCGCCGCCCCGGCCTTGCTGATCCAGTCGCCGGGGTCGGAGACGATGTCGTTGAAGATGGCCGCCCACTCGCCCAGAGCCGCGACGGCGGCCGCGCCGAACTCCAGGGCGCCGACCGTGACGGTCTCCGCGATGTCGACGGCCGCCAGCAGACCGCCCTCCAGCATGTCGAGGCCGGCGAGCAGCGCGCCGCACAAGCCGTCCAGAAGCCTGCCAGCGACCTCCTTCAGGGCGTTGGCCGCCTCGTTGACCTTCTGGACCGCCCAGTCCCGCGCGCCGTCGATCGTGTCGCGCCACTTGTCGCGCATCGCCGGGTAGTCGGCGAGGAGTTCGTCGCCGAGGGCGATCAGCACGTCCGCGAACTTGTTGATCTTGTCGATGACCCAGTTGCGGGCGTCGTCGATGAGCTTGAAGACCTGCTGCTTGAACCTGTCGATGAGGTCGGTGACGACCTGGCGGGCCTTCTCGAAGACGGTCTTGATGGCGTTCTTCAGGTCCTCGAAGAACTGCTTCAGCTTCTCGATGGCCTCTTCGAGCCAGTTGTCGGCGTCGCTCTTGCCCTCTTCCTGCTTCTTCTCCGCCTCGCGTTCGGCCTTGGTGTCCTCGTCCTCGATCTTCTTGTTGTCGTCCTCGGTCCGCTTGTCGACGTCCTTCTCGGTCTGCTCGTCCTTGTCCTTGATGTCCTTGCGGACCTCGTCGTACTTCTTGCCCTTCTTGCCGTCGATCTCCGCGACCTTGTCGTCCTGCTCCTTGCGCCACTCGTCGCGGGAGTCGGCGATGTCGGAGCGGCCCTTGTCGCGGGCGTCGGCCTGCTTCCTGCCGCTCGCGGACACCTCGCGCCGGAGGTCCTGGTCGTGCTTGTCGCGGTCCTGCGCCGCCTTCTTGTCCTTGGCCTGGCGCTCCTGCGCCATCTTCTGCCGGCCCTGCGCGAAGCCCGCCTGGATCTGCGGGCCGCGGTCGTGCTCGGCCACGGCGGACGCGGACTCGATCGGCACGCCGCCGCCGGACACCGACTTGGTGCCGCCGGCGCCGGCGTTCTTCTTCCCACCGGCCACCTTGCCGGTCAGGGTCTCCTTGGGCACGTCGGGGTAGATCTGGTCCTCGCCCATCGGGCGGGCGGCGTCCTCGCGTCCCGACCGGTGCAGCTCGTTCTTCCGCTCGTCGAGCTTCTGGCCCTGCTCGTCGGTGCGCTGCGGGTCGGAGTCGTTCTCCAGGGGGAGTCTCGGGGCGTCACCCACCTTGGCGTTCTTCAGGCCCTCGTCCTTGGTCGGCAGCCCCAGGATGGAGTCGATCAGATCGTCGAGCGGCAGGATCTCCTTGAGCAGCTTGCCGAACAGCTGGGCGCCAATGGTGACGGCGATGTCCCACCAGCTCGGCTCCGGCACGTTCGCGCCGGGAACCTCGCCCTCCGGCTTCTGCTCGCCGGTGATCTCGGGGGTCTTGCCCGGGGCCGCCTCCGTACGGGCGACCTTGGCGTTCGTGTACGTGCCCGGGGCCGCCGGCCTCGGCCCGCCGGGCACCGTGCGCGGGGAGCCGGAGGGCCGCTGCGTCTTCGGCGGTGCCTTGCGCAACGCCGAGCGTTCCTCGTCGACGGAGCGGCCGACCGCGCCGTCCACGCCCTTGAGCGTCTCAAGGGCCTGGTGCGGTTTCAGGCCGGAGGCCGTCGCCAGTCCGGTCTCGGGTGTGGCATGGGAGACGTCCGGTGCCGGGGCCTCCCGCTTGGCCTTCGCCGGGCCGGACCCGGCGGCCCGGCCTCCACCGCGGCCACCGGACCGCACAGGTGCGGGAGCGGAAGCGGTACGGCCGCCGCCTCCGACACCGCGGCGGGCGTTCCGGGTGGCCCGCCGTGCCGCCTGGCGTGCCTTGGGGGTCGGGCGGGACTTGGTTCCCCCGGCGCCGCCGGACCCTGTCGCCTCCGTGGGCCGGGGGCCGTCGGTCTTCGGTTCCGGGCCCGCGGACATGGGGGATGGTCCGTTGCCAGGGGCGAGTCCGGGCGCGCTCGTGGGTCCCGGTACCGAGACCCTGTCCCGGCCGGTCCGCGGGCCGGGGGTGGTGGCGGGGCCCTTGCCCTCGGAGACCTCCCGGTCACCGGGAGCGGGCGTCGACGGCCCCGAGCCGGCATCGTCCTCGTTCTGGCTCGCGTCGTCCTTCCCCGGCGCCGTGCCGCTGCCGTCCCGGCCCTGGCCCGCGCCGCGCGAAGACTGGTCCGCGCCCTCGCCCGCCCGCTGGTCGGCGGCCTTTCCGGCTCCGGCCTCCGTGCGACCGCCGCCGGGTGCGTCCGACTCGGCGGCCCGGCCCGAGCCGCCGTCGGCCGCGCCCTTGCTGCCCGAAGCCGAGCCGACCGACTGCCGGCGGGCATCCTCGTCCGCCTTGGCCAGTTGGTCCGGCCCGGCCGTCTCACCGGGACCGGGGAGGGTGACCGGCCCGGCACCGTCGGCGGCGCGCGCCTCGGCCTCGCGGCGCGCTGCCTCGGCGTCCTCCTGTCGGGCCTGCTCCTGCTCCCTCTCCGCGTCCTTCCCGGTGACCGGCAGGGACGCGCCCACCGGTCCGGAGGACAGTGGCTCGGCGGCCGAGTCCGCCCCGTCCCCGGCGGAGTCCGGGTCCGCCGCCATGACGTCCCACAGCTCCGGGACGGCCCGGTCCTCGACGTCCTCATCATCGGTGCGCTCGGAGCTGCTCGCCCCAGGTTCGGCTTCCGCGACGTCCCCGGCGTCGTCCGTCGAACCGCCGGAGAGGGACAGGGCCGGGGGACGTGGCGCGCCGCGCTTGCGCCGCACGAACAACCGAGGGTCGTCCGCGATGCCCTCGCCCGACGGGGCGGTGTCGGCATCGGACGCGCGGCCTCCGGCCGCTTCGTCGCCCGGCTCGTGCTCGACGTCCTCTTCCGCAGGCTCGGCCTCCAGACCCAACGGTTCGTCGTCCGCGTCCTGCTCGTTCTCCGGGTCCCCCGGCACGCGGGAAGCCGTCGGGCCGGAGGCCGTGCGGGAGCGCTCGCCCGGTTCGGCGCCGCTGCGGTCCACGGCTTCGAGAGCCTGGGCCGGTCGGCGACCGGCGTCGGCCTCGTCCTGCGGCCCGCGCTGCTCCTGTTCGCTGCCCTGCTGATCGGCCTCCTGCGGGTCGCCCGCCTCGTCCTGAGCGTCCTGGTCCTGCTGGGCCTGCCGGCCCTCCTGCTCGCCCTTGCGTTCCTCGACCGCGTCCTGCTGTGCCTCCCGGCCGGAGCCGTCCCGCTCCTCCTGCCGTTCCTGCGCGCGCTCCTGCTGCGCCTGGGAGTGCTGCTGCCGGTCCGTGTCCCGCGTTTCCCGGGGACCGGCCTCGGCGCCGGTGTCCCTCCTGGTGTCGCCCGAGCCGCCCTCGCCTTCGGACCTCTCGCCCCGCGGACCCTCGTCCGTCCCCTTGCGGTCCTTGTCGCCCTCGGTTCCGCCCTCTCGCCGGTCTCGTCCCGTCGAGGGCTCGCCGGTCCGGTCCTGGGCCGCCTCGCGCTCCTCCTCGATCTCCTCCCCCGCACCGGCCACCGCGTGCGGAGCCGCCGCGGCGTCCAGCGGCAGCGGGCCCGCCTCCTGCGTCTCCTCGACGAGTTCCAGCAGGTGGTCGAGGGCCGGCGCGGGAAGGCGCACCTCCAGCCGGTCCAGCACGCTGTCCTGCACCTGCGGTGCCATGCGGGCCAGTTGCAACCGTACGCGGCCCGAGCGGTCCTCCGGGTCGCCGCGCAGCGAGCGCAGCAGGCCGTTGGCCAGGCGGTCCACGAGTGTGGCGGGGTCGAGCTGCTCCATGCGGCGGCGGTCCGCGTCCACCGTCGCGTACCGCAGCCACCCCGGCGTCGCCTGCCTCTCCTCGACCTCGGCAGCGGCGTCCGGCTCCGCGCGCACCAGGTCCTGGGCTGCCGACTCCGCCTCCCGTTCGACGGCCTGCTGCGGCAGGCTGACGGCCCCCAGGTCGCGGCCGGCGCGCAGGGCGCCGAGGCCGTGCGGGTTCTGGACGGTGTGCAGGAGTTCGTGGGCGAGCAGGCGGCGGCCCTCGTCGGTGCCCGGCTTGTACGCGCCCTCGCGGAAGAAGATGTCCTGTCCGACGGCGACCGCGTCGGCGCCGAGCAGGTCGGTCAGCTGTCCGGCGTCGCGGTCGGTGTGCAGGCGGACGCCGCCGAGGTCGTGCCCGAGCTGTTCCTCCAGTTCGCGCCGGACGCCCGGGTCGAGGGGCTGGCCGGCGCCGCTGACGATGTTCTTCGGCTCGGGGGCACGGGACTTGGCGGCCCGTTCCCTGCGCTTGCGGCGGCGCTGTTCGGCGGACTGGTCCGCGTGGTTCTGGTCCGTCCGCGAGCTCATCGCGTCACCTCCCCGTGGCCGCTGAGCCCTTCGTGCACCACACGCGCGAGTTCCTGGCCGAGCCGGCGGGCCGACAGGTTCGCGGGCAGCGGCGGAAGTCCGGACAGGAGGTCGGCGGACAGCGGGCCGTGCGACGCCAGCGGCACGCCGTGTTCCCGGATCAGGCGGGTCAGTTCCCGCTCGAAGGACGCCGACACGTGCTCCGGGTCCGCGCGGAAGCCGTCGAGGACGAACTCCCCGATCTCCACGCGGATCGCGTCCGGTTCCCCGTTCACACCCATCCGCGCACCTCCGTGGGCGTCAGCGAACGTTCGAGCTTCAGGTACTCGGTACGGGCCGCCGCGAGCATGTGGCGCATCTGCAGCGCCTCGCCCTCCTCGGCGGCGAGGAACGCCCCGGACAGGGTGATGTTGCGGATCGAGCCGCCGGCGACGGTGAGCTGTGCCAACAGGCCGACGTCGATGTTTTTGACCGGCGTCTGCGGGGGCAGGACACGGCGCCAGATCTCGGCGCGCTCGTGCTCGGCCGGGAACGGGAAGTCCACGACGAAGCGGATGCGGCGCAGGAAGGCGGTGTCGAGGGCCTGCTTCATGTTGGTGGTGAGGACGGCCAGGCCCCGGTAGGCCTCCATGCGCATCAGCAGGTAGCTGACCTCGAGGTTGGCGTACCGGTCGTGGCTGTCCTTGACCTCGCTGCGTTTGCCGAACAGGGCGTCGGCCTCGTCGAACAGCAGCAGCGCGCCGCCGCGTTCGGCGGCGTCGAAGACGCGGCGGAGGTTCTTCTCCGTCTCGCCGATGTACTTGCTGACGACCTGGGAGAGGTCGATGACGAAGAGGTCGAGGCCGAGTTCCCGCGCCATCACCTCGGCGGCCAGGGTCTTGCCGGTGCCGGAGCCGCCCGCGAACAGGGCGGTGACGCCGAGGCCGCGCCGCAGCGTGGCCGCGAAGCCCCATTCCTGGTGGACCTTCGGCCGCTGCCGCAAGTGGGCGACGATCTCCCGCAGCACGCTCGTCTGCCGCTCGTGCAGCACCAGGTCCGTCCAGCCCGCCCGGGGTTCGACGCGCCGTCCCAGCTCGTCCATGCCGACCCGCGCCTCGTCCAGCCCGGCCCGCCAGGCGAGACCGGCGGCGTCCAGGTCGTCCTCGCCGGGCAGATCACGGCGTACGGCGGCGGCGGCGGAGCGTACGACGTGCGGTGGCAGCCGGAACTGTGCGACCAGCGAGCGCAGTTCGTGGTCCGTCAGGTCGGTGACGCCCTCGAACGCCTCGGCCCACAGGGCGAGTTGTTCCTCGTCGTCCAGGCGGGGCACGGTCACCCGGGCGGCGTGGGACCGTTCCGTGCGCACGGGGTCCTCGCTGGACACGACCACCGGGACGGCGGTTCCCGCCAGGAACGCCTCGGTGGCCGCGCGCTGGTCGCGGTCCAGCTCGCCCACCTCCACGAGCAGCGCGGCGGGCAGCAGGATCGCCTCGCGCTGCCACAGCCGGGCGAGCCGGTCGCGTTCCGCGGGGTCGGTCGGGACGTCCTCGGCGCTCATCGCGTAGAGCCCGAGCCCGGTGCGCGCGGCGGCCGTCGCGGCGATGTCGGCGCGGCTGCGCAGGTCGCCGCCGGTCACCTCGACCAGCGGCGCGGCACCGGTCTCGGCGGCCCAGCCGGCGGCGAGCCTGCTCGCCGCCCGGTCGTACGACGGCGGCAGCGCGTCGGGGACGGGGGCGCGGCGCAGTCGGCCGTGCAGCCGGGCGTCGAGGTAGGGCGAGCCGAGCAGGAAGTGCAGGACGCGCTCGTCGAGCCGCAGACGGGACGTGGTGAGGCGGGTGTCGTCGTCCAGTTCCACGATGCGCCAGCGCCGCAGCGGGGCGACGGGGGTGAGGGCGCTCCAGTGGGCGTCGGCGAGTGCGGCCAGGGCGAGCGAGAAGGTGGGGTGGGCGCGTTCCGGGTCGCCGCAGGCGGCGGCGCAGCGGGCGGCCGTGGTGGGGTCGAGTTCGTGGGCGGCGGTGAGGAGGACGACGTCCCGCTCGAAGGCGGTGAGGCCGAAGCAGGCGACGAGGGCGTCGAGCGGTGCCGTGCCGGGCCCGGCGGCGGGCTCCACGGCGGTGCCGGAAGCCGCCGCGGTTTCCGGGGAGTTCCCGTGACCGGTCGCGTCGGCGCGGGCCGCGTGGGCGTCGAGGCGGGTCAGGACGCGCCGAATCTCGGCGGTCAGCGTCGAGCCGCCGCCGTCGCGGGCACCGGTCCGCCCGGCCGCGTGCGTTCCCTGCGCTCCCATGTCCTCACCCGCCCCCGTCGGTGTCACTTCGCCTCAGTTCTCCGTGTCCGCGTCGCCGCCGCGGCGGCGCGTCCTCGCGCTGCTGTCCGTGCCGTCGTTCTTCGCGTCGGCGGCGGGTTTCGCCGTCTTCTTCGCGGGCTGCGCCGCCTTGGTTGCCCTGCGGACGCGGGCGGCCGGTGCCTTGGTGGTGGTCTTCGGCTCGGTCGTGGCGGCCGCCTTCGCGACCGTCCTGGCGGGCGTCCGGGCGAGCGCGCCACCCTGCGACGCTTGCCCTGCGGTGGTTTCCGGGCGGTCGCCGGTGCCGGTCCCGCCCTCCGTGGCCGGCGCGCGGGCGGGCGCCGCGGGTCCCGGCGGCACGGGCGCACCCGGCGCCCCGAAGGGCAGCACCCGCACGTCGGCCCGTTCCACCGGCTTGCGCGGGACGGGGGTTTCGAGGCCGTCGATGAGGACGAGGGCGGCCTGGTAGACCACGGACAGCGCGTACGGGGTCTGGTGGAGCATCCCCCACAGCTTCGACGTCTCGTCGATGTCCATCACGGTCGGCGTGAAGCGCACGCGCTGCACGGCCTCCGCGAGGTTGCTGCCGGCCAGGTACGGCCGTTCCCCGGCGCGTTCGACGACGTCCTTGGGCAGGACCGGCGTCTCGTGCAGGGTGCGCACGACGGAGCCGATCAGGCGCTGGCCCACCAGGTCCTTCTCGTCGCCGTACGCGCTGATCAGGTAGTGCAGGTCGAGCGCCGCCGAGGCCCGCCGCACGAGCGTGCCGTCGGCGGCGCGGGTGGGCAGGTCGTTGTTGCGCTGCGAGGTGTTGGGCGTGACCTGGTAGAGGAACACGGAGACGGTGGGTTCGCCGGGCGGCTCGACGGGCGGCTTGCGCGCCTCGACCTTGACGGCCTCGTCGACCTCGGGTCGCAGGTTGTCCGCGATCAACAGGGCGAGGGCCTGGCTGACATGGGCGATGGCGAGTGCGTTGCTCATGGCGTCGGTTCCTCGGTCCCTGTAGTCCTTCGCGGCCGCTGTGCGCGGCCCGTCGTGGCGGTCATTCGCGCCCCCTCGCCAGGTAGTCGGCGAGGCTCACCGTGGCCTGCGGGCGCCCCGTCTGCCGGGGCCGGTGCTGTCCGCCGCCCCGGGCCGGCTCGGCGGCCGTGACCTCCAGGCGCCCGATCTGCACCTGCACCACCTGCTCGCCGCCGCGTCCCGTGCGCCGGGCCGAGGCCTGGCGCACGGCGTCGCGCGCGGCGGCCGTGTCCGCGGCGCTCGGCCGCGGGGCGGCGGGCCCGGTGGCGCGGGACGCGGTGTCCGTGCCCGGGGGGCTGGGCACGGACACCGCGCTCGGGGCGGGTGCCGGCTCGGCACGGCCGCGTCCCGCCGAGCGGCGGCCGGTGTCGGGCACCGGTCGGAGCCCGGGCGTGAGCGGCGTGACGGGCCGCAGCAGCGGCGTCTCGGGCAGGGGCGGTGCGGCCGGGCGGGGTGCGGGGGTGTCCGGCGCGGGTGCCTGTTCGGTCCGTACGACGGTCCGTTCCCGCTCCGTGCGCAGCACCTCGCGGGCCGTGGGCCGGGCCGCCTCCTCGCGGCGCTCGGTGAGCGGGGCGGTGACCGGCCACAGCGGTTCTGTGCCGTCCCGGTCGGCGTCCCGGCCCCGTACCGCCTCGATCCGTTCGAACGGTCCGGGCAGCCTCGGCCGCACCCGCGCCACGTCGGCCCGCGCGGCGGCGACCGGGGCGTGCCGGGCGAGCAGCCGGTCGAGGAAGTCGGGCGTCGGCCCGCCCGGCCGTCCTGCGGTGGGGTCAGACATCCGCACACAGCTCCAGGTAGTAGCGGCGCCGCAGCGGGCTGAGCGCCAGGATCTCCGGTTCGCTCCAGCCGTAGGCGGTGGCGAGCAGGTGGACGTCGAGAAGCAGGTCCCGTGCCCAGGCGTCCAGTTCGGTCCACAGGTAGGAGGCGATGTCGAGTTCGGCGCGGGTGGCCTCGCCGCAGTCGGGGCAGGCGACGTTGAGTGCCACGTCGGCCGCCGGGTCCGCGGTCTCGGCGGCCTCGGCGATCCGGCGCTGCACCCCGGCGGGCAGCTCGTCCGCCGGGACGGGCCGCCCGTCGCGCGCGGCGGACACCACGCACCGCGCGAGCAGGGCCCGCCGCGGGTCGGCGTCCCGGGCCGCCGCCGTCAGGTCGGCGACGGCGGGCACCCGGAACTCGACCTCCCAGCCGCTCTCGGCGACCCGCACGACCGGGTCGCGTCGCTCGGCCAGGGTGCGGGCGAACTCCCCGGCGTCCAGCTCGAACTCCATGTCCTCGCCGCACGCCCGGCACGCCAGCCGCACCTGCATCAGGTCACCGAACAGCGCCCGGCGCAGGGTGAACAGGTCCGCCTCGCGCTCGCCGACGGGCAGCGCCAGCAGGGCCGCCGGGTCGCCGGCGAGGTCCGGGCGCGCCGCCTGGTGCAGCAGCAGGGCGCGCCCGGCCGGTGCGCGGCCGGTCCCGGCCTCCCAGGCGGCCAGGACATCGGCCGCCCCGGTCATCACCATCGTCTCCCCCCGTGACGTCCCCTGGTCAGGCCGGGTTGAGGAAGGACGGTTCCTCGGGCTCGGGCACCTCGTAGTCCCGCTCCCAGCCCTCGCACTCGAGCTTCAGCGACTGGATGGCCACCGCGTTGGCGTTGGCGTCCAGTTCGCCGAGGACCTGGTACTCGCTGGGCCAGGTCCGGTAGAGCTTGTGCGAGACGGCGACCTGGCCGGCCTCGTTGAGGACCTGGATGACTATGTCCTTGCGGAAGTCGGCGAGGGACACCTCGGAGCCGAGACCGGCGCCGACCTGCCAGACCTTGTTGGCCCAGCGGTCGAACTCGGGGTCGTGGGTGACGCCCCGCTCCAGGGTGATGCCCTCGAACTCGGAGCGGCCGGGCGACTTGCGGGGCGACGACGGGTCGCCGCCGTGCCGGTGCTTGACGACTTCCGTGGTCCGCTTCAGCGGACTGATCTTGCTGATGCCCGCGACCGTCCGACCGTCCCACAGGACCAGGAACTTGAAGTTCTTGTAGGGGTCGAAGCGATGGGCGTTGACCGTGAACTCTGCCATCGGATTCCTTCAGTTCTCCACGATTCCCGGCGCCTAGAGCGCGAACTGCCCGGACGTCTGCTGGATTTTGACGATCACGAACTCTGCCGGGCGGACCGGTGCGAAGCCGACGAGGACGTTCACGATGCCGTTCTCGATGTCCTCGGCGGTCGTCGTGTCGCTGTCGCACTTGACGAAGTACGCCTCGCGCGGGGTGCCGCCCTTGAAGGCGCCCTGGCGGAAGAGGGTGTGCAGGTACGAGGAGGCGGCGAGCCGGATCTGCTGCCACAGGTTCTCGTCGTTCGGCTCGAACACCACCCACTGCAGGCCGCGTTGCAGGCTCTCCTCGACGTGCAGCGCGAGGCGCCGTACCGGCACGTACTTCCACTCGCTCTCCAGCGCGTCCGAGCCCTCCAGCGTGCGCGCGCCCCACACGACCGGGCCGGTCACGGGGAAGCTGCGCAGGCAGTTGACGCCGAGCGGGTTGAGCAGTCCGGCCTCGCGGTCGGTGAGGTTGACCGTGAGGGAGTGCACGCCCGCGAGCCGCGCCTCGGTGCCGGCCGGTGCCTTCCACACGCCGCGCTCGGAGTCGGTGCGGGCGATGACGCCGGCGACCGCGCCGGACGGCGGGAAGGCGCGCAGCCGCCCGGTGAGCGGGTCGGTGAGCTGCAGGTGCGGGAAGTACAGGCCCGCGTGGTTGCCGCGCACGGCGTCGAAGGCGGCGAGCCCGGCGCGTGCGGTGTCGACGCTCACCCAGGTGCTGGGCGCGTCGACGAGCAGGAAGATCCGGCGCTCGACGCACAGCCGCTGGGCCGCCGAGACGACGGTGACCATGTCCTCGGTCTTCTCGTACGCCGCGATTTCGGGCAGCACGAGCAGGTTGACGTCGGCGACGCCGCGCAGGGCCTGGATGCCGGTCTTGCCGGCCTCGCTGCCGATGAGGTCGCGCGGGCCGGGCGCCGCGCCGTCCTCGCCGCCCTCCAGCGGGAACACCGGCGGGTTGACGGACGCCTCCAGGCCGAGGTCGTTGGCGCACTCGCCGACGAAGCGGACGACGTCGTCGGGGTCGGTGGAGCCGGCGACCACCTGGATGCGGCGGCCGAAGGCGGTGACCTCGGCGCCGGCGAAGGCGTGCCTGCCGGGCGCGTCGGGCAGGGCGCGCAGCTTGCGTTCCAGGAGCAGCGCCAGCCCGGTCACGGAGGACGGGGCCTCTCCGTCGCAGTCGGGGTCGTAGAGGGTGAACTCCCGCTCCACGTCGCCGATCTTGACCGTGAGGTCGACGGCCAGGTCGGGCAGTTCGTGCCCGAACGGCTTGGAGACGGTGCCGGACGGGTCGGGCCGGCCCTCGCCGACGGCCTCGACGCGGATCAGCCGGGAGCCCGCGTTGATCACGGTCTGCGCGTGGCGGCCGTGCGAGGGGTCCATGGACAGGCCGGTGAAGCTTTCGCGGGCCTCGCCCTTGGCGTCGTAGACGCGCAGGTTGAAGGTCTCGTCGGGGCAGGGCGTGTCGTAGTCGACGGCGACGCGCAGGCCGTTGCCCCACACGCCGGGCTCCTTGGCGTGCACCTCCAGGACGCGGCTCTCGCTGTGCCCCTCGGTGGACTCCAGGACGACGCAGGCGGCCTTGCCGCTGCCGGACCTGGCGACGCGGACGACGACGGCGACGGTGCCGCCGTTGCCGAAGAACTGGTGCACCGCGTAGCCGACGGCGCTCTGGGAGCTGAGTCCGCCGAAACGGCGCTCGAACTCCGTGAAGCTGGTGACGCGGACCGGTTCGTTCAGCGGGCCCCGGCGGGTGTGGCCGACGAAGGCGGTCACCGACGTGGTGAGCGTCGAGATCGTTCGGGTGCTGCTGGGAAGCTCTTCGACGTAGACGCCGGGATACGTCGGCTTGGCGGCGCTCACTGGACTCATCGGCATTCCCCCTCCTATCCCTGTCGCGGGCACCGGACGACGGCACCAAGAGGACGGCGGAGGGAGAGGTTTCGGCAGCAACGCGAGCACGGCCCCGCGCCCATGGCGACGTCGGCCTCGCGCACCGCATCAGTTTTCCCCCGTCAACGCCCCGGGCGGTCAGCCGCGGGCCAAGCAACTCGGCTTGTGACTCCTGATGCTCAGGTGCTCAATCCACCTTCGTCCGTGGCAAGTTGCCGCAACAAGGCATCTTCCGGCCAGTCGGTATGGAGGTCCCATGAAGGCACGTTCGCGACATTCGCACATCCCGCCCGCGCGCCCCGGACAGCCGGTCCACGACTTCTGCACAGCGCCGCGTCCGCGCACGTCGCAGTCGACGCCGCAACCACTCACAGGAGCGGCGCGCGCCCGCGCGCTCCTCCGCAGTCGCGCACATCCACCCCTGTCCGGTTTCACGAGGGTGACGTGATCACGGCGGCGCCGGCGCCGCCGAAACCTCTCCTTTGACATAGGTATGTCTTCATACCTAAAGTTGGGGGGTGACCAGTTCCAGCGCGTCCGCCCAGGACATCGACCACGTGGCCGCCGAGCTCGTGGCATGCCTGCCCGCGCTGTGCCGCGCCCTCGACCGGCGCGTCGACCGGGAGTTCCCGCACCCGAAGCCGCCCGAGGCGCAGCTCGCGCTGCTGCGGCTGGTGCACACCCAGGACGGGGTCACCGTCCGGGAGGCGGCCGACGCGCTGCTGATGCGGCCGAACAACGTCAGCGCGCTGGTCACGCAGATGGTGGGCCTCGGGCTGTTGGAGCGCCGGCCGGACCCCGCCGACAAGCGGATCGCTCACCTGCATCCGACGGCTCTGGCCCGGCAGCGGGTCACCGAGGTCGACCGGCTGATGAGCGCCCACCTCACCGAGGTCCTGCGCGCCCTCACGGACGGGGAGCTGGACGCCCTCGGATCGGCCGTGGGCTCGCTGCACTCCGTGAACCGGCTGCTGCACGCGCGGACCGACTGACTCCTTTCCGCCCCTCCCTCTTGCCCTGCGGGCGCCGCCCGTCGTGGCTGAGCCCTGTCACGGGCCGGGCCGTCGTGGGCCGCACCCCGCCACACACGGCGTTGCCGCGCCGTGGGCCGCGCCGCGCCGTGGGCGTGCCGCGCCGTGGCCTCCTCGCCAACCTCGGGGCCCAAGAAGCCCAGAAGCTCAGAAGCTCAGAAGCCCAGAAGCCCAGAACAAGGACAAACCGTCTTGCCGTCTTCCACCACCGACCACGCCGTCCCCCTCACCCACACTCCCCCTCCGCGCGGTGACGCCCGGCGCGGGGTGCGGGCCAATCCCTGGCTGACCCTGATCGCCGTGGCGTTCGGCCTGTTCATGGTCGGCCTCGACGGCTCCGTCGTCGCCATCGCCAACCCGGAGATCGGACGGGACCTCGGCGCGTCCACCGCCGACCTCCAGTGGGTCACCAACTCCTACCTGCTCGCCCTGGCCGCCGCGCTCATCCTCGGCGGCAAGCTGGGCGACCGCTTCGGCCGGCGCACCTTCTATCTGGTCGGCGTCGCCGGATTCACCGTCGCGTCCGTCGCGATCGGGCTCGCCGGCTCGATCGGGGGAGTCGTCGCCTTCCGCGCCGCGCAGGGCTTCTTCGGCGCGCTGCTCATGCCGAACACGCTGGCGCTGCTGCGCGCGGTGTTCCCGCCGAAGAAGTTCGGGATGGCGGTGGGCATCTGGGCGATGGTCTCCTCCGTCTCGACCGCCCTCGGCCCGATCGTCGGCGGCCTGCTCGTGGAGCACGTCACCTGGGAGTCCGTGTTCTACATCAACGCGCCCATCGGCGTCGCCGCGCTCGTCTTCGGCGCGCTGGTGCTGCCGCAGAGCCGGAACACCGCCGCCGCGGACGAGCGGTTCGACATCCCCGGCGTCGTCCTCCTGGCGGCCGGTCTGCTCGCCGTGGTCTTCGGCGTGGTGAAGGGCGAGACCTGGGGCTGGGCCTCCCCCGGCACCCTCGGCACCATCCTCGCGGGCGTCGCCGTCCTCGTCCTGTTCGGCCTGTACGAGAACCGGACGGCGCATCCGCTGCTGCCGATGCGGCTGTTCCGCAACCCGGCGCTGACCATCGGCACGGTCGTCGTCGCGCTGAACTTCTTCGTACTGCTCGGCGTGATCTTCTTCGTGATGCTGTACCTGCAGAACGTGCGAGGCTTCACGCCCGTCGAGGCCGGTGTGCGCACGCTGCCGCTGAGCCTGGCGTCCGTCGTCGCCTCCCCGCTGGGCGCGGCGCTGACCGACCGGTTCGGCGCCCGGCTCACGATGCCGCTGGGCATGCTGTTCCAGGCCGCCGCGTCGTTCTGGATGCTGACCTGGGACGCGCACTCCTCCTACGGCGCGCTGTGGCCGCCGTTCGTGGCGCTCGGGCTCGGGGTCGGCATGGTGATGGCGGCGTCGTCGGAGGCCGTCGTCGGGAACGCGCCCGTGCGGGACGGCGGTGTGGCGGGCGGCCTGCAGGCCACGGCGCTGCAGATCGGCGGCGCGCTCGGCACGTCGGTGCTGGTCTCCCTCATCAGCAGTCGCGTCGGCACCGGTCTCGCCGGCGAACTGACCGACGCCGGGGTCCCGGTCGCGGCGGCGCACGGCCTGTCCGAGGCGAAGGACGCGGTGGCGATGGGCGTGGCCCCGGTCTCCGGGGAGATGCCGGCCGGGCTGCGGTCGGCCGTGCTGGAGGGCAGCCACGCGGCGTTCATGTCAGGGGTGCACACGGCGGTGCTGGTCACGGGCGTCCTGACGGTGCTGGGCGCGGTGGTCGCGGCGGTGGGCGTACGGCGCGCCGCTGCCGCCGAGTAGCGGGCGGGCGGCGCGGTCCGTCCACGGGGGCGTGCCGCGCCGCCCGCGGTCTCAGGCGCGGGCCACGCCGTCCGGACGCGCCGCCGCGCCCTCCGGCTCGCGCAGGCGGTAGCGGCGTTCCGGCCGGCCCGCCACCCCGTAGCGGAGGGTCACGTCGGCCGTGCCGGTGGTGTGGAAGTGCTCCAGATAGCGGCGGGCGCTGACGCGGGAGACACCGGTCAGGGCCGCGCACTCGCTGGCGGACAGGGTGCCGTCGGCGTCGCGCAGGGCGCGTTCGACGAGTTCGGCGGTCTCCACGCTCATGCCCTTGGGCAGGGTCATGACGCCGGGCGAGGGGGCGGCGGTGCCCGCGAGCACCCGGTCCACGTCGGCCTGGCTGCGGACCACGGTGTCGAGCAGCCGGCAGCGCCGGGCGGCGTACCGCTCCAGGCGGGCGCGCAGGTCGTCGGACTGGAACGGCTTGAGGAGGTAGTCGACGACGCCCTGCCGCACGGCACCGCGCACCGTGTCCGCCTCGCGGGCCGCGCTGATGACCATGACGTCGCAGTCGTGCCCGGCGGCGCGCAGCCGCGGGATGACGTCGAGGCCGAAGACGTCCGGCAGGTACAGGTCCAGCAGGACCAGGTCGGGGCGCAGGGCGTCGACGGCGGCGACGGCCTGTTCGCCGGTGCCGGCGACGCCGGCGACCCGGAAGGACGGGACGCGTTCGACGAAGGCGCGGTGGACGCGGGCCACCATGAAGTCGTCGTCGACCACGAGCACGTCGATCGCCTCGGCCGTTCCCGGCGCGCTGTTCATCGTGAAGCTCCTTCCGCCACCGCGTCGGTGAGGTGGCTGACGGTCATGCGTGCGGTGAACATGGCCCCGTCGGGGGTGTTGGTCACCGACATCTCACCGCCGTGACGTTCGCAGACCAGGCGGGTGAGCGCCAGACCGGACTGTGTCTGCGTGGAGTTCACCAGCGGCGCCAGTGCCTCGCGCGGCGCGGGCCGCACCAGTTGGCCGCGGATCAGCGGGTTGGCAGCCAGTTGCTCGGCCAGCGCGGTCACCCGGCGGCCCTCGACTGGGCGGAAGGCCGCCTCCGACCGGGCGAGCGAGACCCCGGCGACCGCCGGCAGCACCACCACGACGACGGCGAGCCGGAGCACCAGCATCTCGCCCGCGAGGGTCTGGCACGGAAGGCGGCGACCACGGTGTACCCGATCTCTTCCTGCCGACACTCCGGCTCTCCTTGCCGGCACTCCGGCTCTCCCTGTCGGCACTCCCGTTGGGACGGCACTCCCGTCGGGACGGCTCTCCGGCGGGGAGCGGCTGTGTGCCGGGGCCGCCCATGATGGCCCCGACCTGCGCCGAAGGAAGGGGATGCGGCGCCCGCACGCCGTGACCGCAAAGACCACAACCTCCGTTGGTTGCGCAAGAGAGACAGACGGCGCCCGCGCGGGCACCATGTGGCCCACCTCACCCCCGTACCCGCAACGACCGACAGGTGGTGGCACTCGTGCGCCTGCGCACCCCCCTCGCCCTGTTCGGGGCCGCCGTGCTCGTGCTCGCCGGGCCGCCGCTGCTGACCACCGGCAGCGGCGCCGAGACCGGCACGCAGATCCCGGGCCTGCGCTTCATGGTTCCCAACACGCCCGGTGGCGGCTACGACATCACGGCCCGCACGGCCGCGAAGAACGCCGAGGACGCCGGGCTCACCCACAACGTGGAGGTGTTCAACCTGCCCGGCGCCGGCGGCACCGTCGGCCTGAGCCGGCTGGTGAGCGAGCACGGCAACGGCAGGCTCGCCATGTCGATGGGCCTCGGCGTCGTCGGCGCCGTCCACTCCAACCACGCGCCGCGCACCCTCGCCGACGCCACCCCGATCGCCCGCCTCACCGAGGAGCAGGACGTGGTGGTCGTCGCCAAGGACTCCCCGTACAAGACGATCGACGATCTGATCGGGGCCTGGAAGGACGATCCCGGCAAGCTCCCCGTGGGCGGCGGGTCCTCGCCGGGCGGGCCCGACCATCTCGCGCCGATGCTGATGGCGCGGGCCGCCGGGATCTCCCCGAAGCAGGTCAACTACGTGCCCTTCGACGGCGGCGGCGAGCTCCTGGCCTCCATCCTCGGCAACAAGGTCGCCTTCGGGGTGTCCGGCGTGGGCGAGTACCTCGACCAGATCAAGGCGGGCGAGCTGCGGCTGCTCGCGGTGACCGGCCCGGAGCGGGTCGACGGACTCGACGCGCCCACACTGCGCGAGGCGGGTTACGACGTGAACTTCACCAACTGGCGCGGCGTCGTCGCCCCGCCGGGCCTGTCCGACGCCGAACGCACCAAGCTGATCCGGCTGTTCGAGGAGCTGCACGACTCCCCCGAGTGGCAGAAGTCCCTCCGGCAGAACGGCTGGGACGACGCGTTCCTCACCGGCGGGAAGTTCGGCGCGTTCCTGGACGCCCAGGACAAGCGCGTGGTGTCGGTGCTGAAGGAGCTGGGACTGTGACCACGCGCACGGATCTGCCCCCGGCCGGGACGGACGCCCGGCGCTCGTGGCTGCGCGGCAACTCCGAACTCGGCGTCTGTGCCCTGCTGCTGGCCCTCGGCGTGCTCGTCCTGACCGACGCGCTCACGATGGACGTCGACATCACCCAGCGCGGCCCCGTCGGCCCCAGGACCGTCCCGGTCGTCGTCGGCGTCGCGCTGCTGGTGGTCGCCGCCCTGCTCGCCGTCGACGTGCTGCGCGGCGGTCGCGGCCGGGCGGAGACCGGCGAGGACGTCGACCTGTCCGAACCGGCCGACTGGCGCACGGTCCTGCTGCTCGCCGGGATCTTCCTCGGCACGGCCGTCCTCATCGACCCCCTCGGCTTCCCCGTGGCGGGCGCGCTGCTGTTCTGGGGCGCCGCCTACGCGCTCGGCTCGCGCCGCACCGACCGCGATCCGCTCATCGCCGCGGTGCTGTCCCTCGTCACCTACGCCGTCTTCAACAACCTGCTCGGCGTGCCGCTGCCCGGCGGGCCCCTGATGGGAGTGCTGTGACATGAACGCCCTCAACTCCCTGCTGGACGGCTTCGGTACGGCACTCACGCCGGTCAACCTGCTGTGGGCCGTCATCGGCGTGCTGCTCGGCACGGCGATCGGTGTCCTGCCCGGCATCGGCCCCGCCATGGCGGTCGCGCTGCTGCTGCCGGTGACGTACGGGCTGGAACCCGTCGGCGCGTTCATCATGTTCGCGGGCATCTACTACGGCGCCATGTTCGGCGGCTCGACGACCTCCATCCTGCTCAACACGCCCGGCGAGAGCGCGGCCGTCGTCGCGGCGATGGAGGGCAACCCGATGGCCAGGTCGGGGCGCGGCGCGCAGGCCCTCGCCGCCGCCGCGATCGGGCACTTCACGGGCGGTCTGGTCGGCACGGTCCTGCTGGTGGCGCTGGCGCCGACGGTCGCCGAGCTGGCGGTGGACATCGGCGCGCCCGACTACTTCGCCATCATGGTCCTGGCGTTCATCGCGGTGACGTCCGTGCTGGGCTCCTCGCGGATCCGGGGCCTGGCGTCCCTGCTGATCGGGCTCACGCTGGGCCTGGTGGGCCTGGACCAGATGACCGGGCAGCAGCGGCTGACGTTCGGCTCGCTGCAACTGGCCGACGGCATCGACGTGGTGATCGTCGCGGTGGGTCTGTTCGCGATCGGCGAGGCTCTGTGGGTGGCCGCGCATCTGCGCCGCCGGCCGCCCGAGGCGATCCCGGTGGGCCGGCCGTGGCTGGGCCGCGACGACGTGCGGCGGACGTGGACGTCGTGGCTGCGCGGCCCGTTCATCGGCTTTCCGTTCGGCGCGATCCCGGCGGGCGGCGCGGAGATCCCCACTTTCCTGTCGTACGTGACGGAGAAGCGGCTGTCGAAGCACCAGGACGAGTGGGGCAAGGGCGCGATCGAGGGCGTCGCCGGACCGGAGTCGGCGGCGTCGGCCTCGGCGGCGGGCACGCTGGTGTCCATGCTGACGCTCGGTCTGCCGACCACGGCGGTGGCCGCGGTGATGCTGGCCGCGTTCCAGCAGTACGGCATCCAGCCCGGCCCCCTGCTGTTCGAGCGGGAACCGGACCTGGTGTGGGGCCTGATCGCGTCCCTGTTCGTCGGCATGGTGCTGCTGCTCGCGCTGAACCTGCCGCTGGCACCGCTGTGGGCGAAGCTGCTGCGCGTCCCGCGGCCGTACCTGTACGCGGGCATCCTGTTCTTCGCGGCGGTCGGCGCGTACGCGGTCGGCGGCGAGGTCGTGGACCTGGTGATCCTGCTCGTGATCGGCCTGGTGGGCTTCGGGATGCGGCGCTACGGCCTGCCCATCCTGCCCGCCGTCATCGGCGTCATCCTGGGCCCGGGCGCCGAGCAGCAGCTGCGGCGGGCGCTGCAGATCAGCGACGGCAGTGTGACGGGCCTGGTGAACACGCCGTTCGCGGTGACCGTGTACGCGGTGATCGTGCTGCTGCTGGCGTGGCCGCTGCTGAGGCGGCTGACGGCCGGGGTCCGGCGTTGAGCGGCATCGGACGACCGTGAGGGGCGGGGAGTCGTCGTGGACTCCCCGCCCCTTTCACGCCGCGCGGTGGATCGGCTCAGCCGTGCCGGTCAGCGGGAGGCCCGTTCCGCCGCGCCGCAGGGCGACGATCTCCGCCGCGATCGACAGCGCCGTCTCCTCGGGCGTCCGGGCGCCGAGGTCGAGCCCGATCGGCGACCTGAGCCGTGCCAGCTCCTCGTCGGTCAGCCCGGCTTCGCGCAGCCGCCGCTCACGGTCGGCGTGGGTGCGGCGCGACCCCATCGCCCCGACGAAGGCGACCGGCATCCTGAGCGCCTCTGTCAGCAGCGGCACGTCGAACCTGGCGTCGTGGGTGAGCACGCACAGCACCGTCCGCCCGTCGGTGTCCGTCCGCCGCAGATAGCGGTGCGGCCAGTCGACCACGATGTCGTCGGCGTCGGGAAAGCGGGTCCGCGTCGCGAAGACGGGACGGGCGTCGCACACGGTGACGTGGTGGCCGAGGAACTTGCCCGCCCGGACGAGTGCCGCCGCGAAGTCGATCGCCCCGAACACGATCATGCGGGGCGGCGGCACGCTCGACTCGACGAACAGGGTGAGCCCGCCCGGGCAGTGCGAACCGTCCTCGGACAGGCCGACCGTGCCGGTGCGCCCGGCGTCCAGCAGGGCGCGGGCCTCGGCCGCCGCCGTCCCGTCCAGTCCGGCGGCGCCGCCGAGGCCGCCCTCGTACGACCCGTCGGCGTGCACCAGCAGGGCGGTGCCGAACAGTTCGGCGGGGCCCTGGACGACACGGGCGACGGCCGCCGGACCGCCCCGGGCGGCGGCCGACAGCGCCGCCCGGAGCACCGGCCGGGCGGGTGCCGCCGCCCCGACCGGCGTGACCAGCACATCGATGACTCCGCCGCAGGTCAGACCGACGGCGAAGGCGTCCTCGTCGCTGTACCCGAACCGTTCGACGACCGTACGGCCGTCCCGGAGGGCCTGCGCGCACAGGTCGTACACCGCGCCCTCCACGCAGCCGCCGGACACCGAGCCGATGACCGTGCCCGCGCCGTCGACCGCGAGGGCGGCGCCGGGACCGCGCGGCGCGCTGCCGCCGACGGCGACGACGGTGGCGACGGCGAACTCCCGGCCCTCCTCGGCCCAGCGGTGCAGTTCGCCGGCGATGTCAAGCACGGGGTGCCTCCGCCGCGAGGACCCGGTCGGGGCGGATCGGCAGGTCGCGGTGGCGTACGCCGGTGGCGTGCCAGACGGCGTTGGCGACGGCCGCCGCCGCGCCGACGATGCCGATCTCGCCGACGCCCTTGATGCCCACCGGGTCGTCCGGGTCGTCGTCCTCGATCCAGTCGGCCTCGATGTCCGGGACGTCGGCGTGGGTGGCGACGTGGTAGCCCGCGAGGTCGGCGCCGTAGTGGCCGCCCGAGGCCGGGTCGCGCAGCGCCTCCTCGTGCAGCGCCATGGAGATGCCCCAGGTCATGCCGCCGACGAGTTGGTTGCGCGCGGTGAGCGGGTTGACGATCCGGCCGGCGGCGAAGATGCCGAGCATGCGCCGCACCCGGACCTCGCCGGTGGTGACGTCCACGGCGACCTCGGCGAACTGCGCCCCGAAGGAGTGGCGTTCCTTCTGCGCGAGGGCGGCGATCGCCTCGGTGGTGTCCGACCGGACGGTCACGCCCTCCGGCGGCAGGTCCGCGCCGAGCGCGATCCGCTCCCGCAGCTCTCGGGCGGCGGCCGTGACCGCCCACGCCCAGGAGCGGGTGCCCATCGATCCGCCCGCGATCATCGCGGGACCGAAGTCGCTGTCACCGATGCGGACGCGGACCCGGTCCGGTGCCACGCCGAGCCCGTCTGCGGCGACCAGGGTGAGCGCGGTGCGCGCCCCGGTGCCGATGTCGGCCGCGTTGATCCGCACGGTGAAGGTGCCGTCGGCCTCGGCCGTCACGGCCGCCGTGGACGGTGCCGCGCCCGCCGGGAAGGAGGCCGCCGCTGTGCCGGTGCCGAGCAGCCAGCGCCCGTCGCGGCGCACCCCGGGACGGGGGTCGCGGTCCGCCCAGCCGAACCGGCGGGCGCCCTCCCGGAAGCAGGCGAGCAGATTGCGTCCGGCGAAGGGCAGCCCGGACACCGGCCCCCGGTCGGGCTCGTTGCGGGCGCGCAGTTCGATCGGGTCGACGCCGCACTTCTCGGCGAGTTCGTCGAGGGCGGCCTCCAGCGCGAACGACCCCGGTGCCTCGCCCGGCGCGCGCATCCACGTGGGGGTGGGAACGTCGAGACGTACGACCTCGTTGGCGGTGCGGTGGGCGGCGGCGTCGTACATCACGCGGGCCACGCCGGCGCTCGGCTCGACGAACTCGTACACGGTGGAGGTCAGGTTCAGCGAGCGGTGCTCCAGGGCGCGCAGCCGTCCGTCCGCGTCGGCGCCGAGCCTGACGCGCTGCCTGGTGGGGCTGCGGTACCCGGCGAGGGAGAACATCTGACGACGCGTCATGACGACTCGTACGGGCCGCTGGAGGACGGTCGCGGCCATCACGGCGGCGACCTGGTGGGCGCGGACGCCCTTGCTGCCGAAGCCGCCGCCGACGTGCTCGGACCGCACCCGTACCGCGCCCGGGTCGAGCGAGAACAGTTTGGCGAGATCGTCCGCGACCCAGGAGGTGCCCTGGTTGGAGTCGACCACGTCGAGCCGGCCGCCGTCCCAGCGGGCCGTCGCCGCGTGGGGCTCCATGGGGTTGTGGTGCTCCTCCGGAGTGGTGTACTCGGCGTCCACGACGGCGGCGGACGCGGCGAGTTCGGCGTCCAGGTCGCCCTTCTCGGTCACGCCGGGCATGTGGCCGTCGGCCGTGTAGGCGTCGGGGCGCGCACCGGAGAAGGCGACGTCGTGCGGCTCCTGCTCGTACGTCACGACGAGCGCCTCGGCGGCCTCCCGGGCCTGCTCGGACGTCTCGGCGACGACCAGCGCCACGGGCCAGCCCGCGTGCGGCACCCGGTCGTTCTGGAAGAGGCGGACGCCGGGGTCCGGCGGCACGCCGAGCATGCCGGTGTAGTCGGTGTCGACACGCGGGGCGTTGTGGTGGTGGAGGACGGTCAGCACGCCCGGCATGGCGAGCACGGGTTCCGTGTCGACGCCGAGGACGCGTCCGCGGGCGACGGTCGACAGGACGAGCCAGCCGTGGGCGAGGTCGGCGAAGGGGATCTCCCCGGCGTAGCGGGCGGCTCCGGTGACCTTGTCCCGGCCCTCCACGCGGGTGTGCGCGGTGCCGACCGCACCGGTGACGGCCGCGGTGGTGGTCGTGGTCATCGGGCGGCCTCCTCGGCGAGTTCGCTCAGTACGGCCACGACGAGGTTGCGCATCAGTGGCACCTTGTATCCGTTGTGGGGAAGCGGTCTGGCGTCGGCCAGTTCGGCGTCCGCGGCGGCGGCGAAGGCGGCGGCGTCGGCCGGTCCGCCGGTCAGCGCGGCCTCGGCCCGCCGGGCCCGCCACGGCCGGGACGCGACCGCCCCGAAGGCGAGGCGCACGTCGTGGACGCGGCCGTCGCGGACGTCGAGCGCGGCGGCGACCGACCCGATGGCGAAGGCGTACGAGGCGCGCTCGCGCACCTTGCGGTAGCGGGAGTTGGCGGCCGTGGGCGCGGGCGGCAGCACGACGCCGGTGATCAGCGCGCCGGGCGGCAGCGCGGTCTCCCGGTGCGGTGTGTCACCCACCGGCAGGTAGAGCTCCGCGAACGGCAGCTCGCCCGGCCCGTCGGCCGTTTCGTACGTGACGACGGCCTCGAAGGCGGTGAGGGCGACGCCCATGTCGGAGGGGTGGACGGCCACGCAGTGCTCGGAGGCGCCGAGCACCGCGTGGTTGTGGTGCTCGCCCTCGATCGCGGGACAACCGCTGCCGGGAACGCGCTTGTTGCAGGGCTTGGTCACGTCGGCGAAGTAGCCGCACCGGGTGCGCTGGAGCAGGTTCCCGCCGACGGTCGCCATGTTGCGCAGTTGTCCGGACGCCCCGGCCAGCACGGCCTGCGCCAGCGCCGGGTAGCGGCGCCGCACCTCGGGGTGGGCGGCGAGGTCGCCGTTGGTGACGGTGGCGCCGATGCGCACGCCGCCGTCGGCGGCCACCTCCACGCGGTCCAGGGGCAGTGCGCGGACGTCGACGAGCCGGGCGGGCCGTTCGACGCCGGTCTTCATCAGGTCGACGAGGTTGGTGCCGCCGCCGAGGTAGCGCGCGTCCGGGTCGGCGCCGAGCAGGGCGACCGCGCCGGGCACGTCATGGGCGCGCCGGTAGTCGAACTCCCTCATACGGCCGCCTCCGTGGCCTCGGCGGACCGCGCGCGTTCGGCGGCGGCGCGGGCGACGGCCTGGACTATCGACACGTAGGCGCCGCACCGGCACAGGTTGCCGCTCATCCGCTCCCGGATCTCCTCGGGGGTCAGGGGCGGCGGTCCCGCCTCGGGCCGTACGTCGTCGGTGGCGGCGCTCGGCCAGCCGGCCGCGTGTTCCTCGATCATCGCGATGGCCGAGCAGATCTGGCCCGGCGTGCAGTAACCGCACTGGTAGCCGTCGAGGTCGAGGAAGGCCTGCTGCACCGGGTGCAGCCGCTCGCCGTCGGCCAGGCCCTCGACGGTGGTGATCTCGCGCCCCTCGGCCGCGACCGCGAGTTGCAGGCAGGACACGGTCCGGCGGCCGTCGAGCAGGACGGTGCAGGCGCCGCACTGGCCCTGGTCGCAGCCCTTCTTGGTGCCGGTCAGGTCCAGGCGTTCTCGTAACGCGTCGAGGAGCGTGGTGCGGTGGTCGACGGACAGCGTGTGTTTCTCACCGTTGACGGTCAGGGTGACCGAGCTGGACGTCGAGGTCCTCATGTACAGCCTTCTTTCACGTCTCCGGCGCGCGTCGACGGGGACGCGCGCAGGCGGGCGGACGAGATCGGACGGAAGTCGTAGAAGAATCGGCGCCGTGATCCGGCACCGGTCACGATGCGGAGCGGAGGCGCCCGGCAGAGCGCGCCGGCCGCGTCCGCCGCTATGGTGGACCCAACCGGACATCCGTCCGCTTACTGAAAACGTAGTGGACAGTTGTCCGGTCAGCAAGGGAATTCAGGCCAAGTCGCCTGTGAGGAGGACGAGTGCGGCAGGAGAAGGACGCCCCTCGGCGCTCGGACGCGCAGCGCAACCGCGAGCGCATCCTCGAGGTCGCACTCGCCGAACTGACGCGCTGTGCCGACGCTCCGCTGAGCCTCATCGCCAGGAAGGCCTGCGTCGGGCAGGGCACGTTCTACCGCAACTTCCCCAGCCGTGAGGCGCTCGTGCTGGAGATCTACCGGCACGAGATGCGGCAGGTCGCGGACAGCGCGGCCCAGTTGCTGGAGAGCCGCCCGCCCGACCGGGCGCTGCGCGAGTGGATGGACCGGTTCGCCGAGTTCGCCATGGCCAAGGCCGGCCTCGCCGAGGCGATCCGCCAGGCCGTCAGCGCGCCGGGCAGCCCGGGGCGCCCCGGCAACACCCCGGTGATGGAGGCGGCCGAACTCCTGCTCCGTGCCAACGAGAGCGCCGGCACCATCCGGCCCGGGGTGACGGCGGACGACTTCGTCCTCGCCATCGCCGGTCTCTGGCAGATCGACCCGCGCGGCGACTGGCGGCCCCGCGCCACCCGCCTGTTGGACCTCGTGATGGACGGCCTGCGC
Organism: Streptomyces sp. DH24; assembly: GCF_029813775.1. Classification (GTDB taxonomy): domain Bacteria; phylum Actinomycetota; class Actinomycetes; order Streptomycetales; family Streptomycetaceae; genus Streptomyces. The sequence continues at coordinate 50,095 of NZ_JARVKW010000003.1, forward strand.
GCCGGGGCACGCGGACCGGCCGCCGGGTGAGGCACGGCTCCCGGTCCCCACACCCGTTCCTGTCCGCCCGTCCGGCACACCTCACTTCGGAGACCCCGTGAACCATGCCGCCGTCCGCGCCGCGCGCCGGCCCTGCACGCTCGTCGTGTGCCGGGGCTGTTGCTGCGGCAACCCCCGCAAGCACCCCGGCACCGACCACGCCTGGCAGCTCGACCGGCTCCGGGCCGGCGCGGCGGCCTCCGGCGGCCGGTTCACGGTGCGGACGACGGACTGTCTCGGCCCCTGCGACCGGGCCAACGTCGTCGTCGTGCAGCCCTCCACCGCGGGGCGCCTGGCCGGGGGCCGTGCCGTCTGGGTCGGTTTCGCCATGGACGACGACTGCACGGACGACCTGCTGAGCTGGGCCTCGGCGGGCGGCCCCGGAATCGCCGAGCCGCCGGCCACGCTGCGGCTCCAGTTCATCCCACCGCCGCGGGAGGCACGGGTACGGACGCGCCGGTGAGGCGTTCCGTGGCGAACACGGTGCGCCGGTGAGGGCTCCCGTCGGCGAACACCGTGCGCCGATGGAATTCCCGTCGTGAAACCCTCTGCGCCGATGGGCAGTTCCGTCGGCGATCACCGCACGCCGGTGACGGTTCCCGCCGGCGAACACCGTGCGCCGACAGGGATTCCGGCGGCGATCACCGCACGCCGGTGAGGTGTCCCACGGCCGCCGTCCTCCGCGTCAGGACGGGGCGACCGTCAGGACCCGGTTGAGGGCGCTGTCGGGGCGGGCGGTGAGCTCGTGCCAGGTGCCCTCCTCCGCGATGCGGCCGTTCTCGAGGACGGCGATGCGGTCGGCGCGGCGGATGGTGGCGGGCCGGTGGGCGATGACGATCGTCGTGCGCTCGCCCCGGCCGAGGGCGGCGGCGAGTTGGGCGTCGCCCGAGTTGTCCAGATGGGCGGTCGTCTCGTCGAGCACGAGGACCCTGGGCCGCGCCAGCAGGGCACGGGCGAGGGCGATCCGGGCGCGCTGACCGCCGGACAGCGTGCCGCCGCGCTCCCCGACGAGGGAGTCCAGCGGGGCGATCCGGTCGACGCCGCACAGCCGGGCCGTCGCCGCGAGCGACTCGTCGTCGGCGTCCGGGGCGGACAGGCGCAGGTTCTCGGCGAGGGTGCCGTGGAAGAGGGGCGTGTCCTGGCCCACCACGGCGAGGGCGCGGCGCAGTTCGGCGTCGGCCAGATCGCGCAGGTCGACGGGGGCGCCGTCCGCGGGCAGCAGCAGGACGGCGCCCGAGGCCGGGTCCCAGAAGCGGGCCAGCAGATGGGCGCAGGTCGACTTGCCGGCGCCCGAGGCGCCGACCAGGGCGAGTGTCCGTCCGGGGGGAACCGTCAGGTCGACGCCGTCCAGCACCGGTCGTCCCCCGTAGCCGAAGCGCACGCCGCGCAGGGCGACCCCCAGCGGCCCGGGGGGCAGCGGGCGGGGCGCGGCGGGCGGCGGGGCGAGGGCGGGGGCGTCGAGGGCCGCGCCGACCCGCGCCGCGGCGGCGCGCAGCGCCACGGCCTGGCTCAGCGCCCGCGCCGACTCGGCGACCGGGCCCAGTACCGCCAGGGCGAGCGCCATCGCGGCGGGGGCCCACGCGCCGTGCAGCCGTCCGGACGTCACGGACTGCGCGGCGGCGGCCACCACGCCGAGGACCGCGAGGACGATGAGCAGGTCCCGGGCCGCAGCGGCCGTCGCCTCCCGGCCGGCCTCGGCGCGCTGCGCGGCGCCCACCCTGCGGCCCTGTTCGGCGAGGAGCGCGCGCCGCTCGGCGAGCCGTCCGAACGCGAGCAGTTCGCGCAGCCCGTCGACGGTCTCCACGGTGTCGGCCGAGAGTTTCGTGGCGGCCTCCCGGGTGCGCGCGCCGCGCGTCGCACGCCCGCGCGCGTCCGCGAAGGGCGCGGCGGCCAGCAGTGCGGCGACCGGCAGCACGGCCACGAGCAGCCACGGCTCGACCGCGGCCAGCACGGTCCCGCCTGCCGCGAACACCGCTCCGGACGCCAGGAGTTGGGCGGTGGTGTGGGCGTAGAAGAACTCCAGGGCCTCCACGTCGGCCATGGCGGTGGCGGCCAGGTCGCCGCTGCGCCGGCCGGCCACCCGGGCGGGCGCGCTGCGGGCGAGCCCGTCGAAGACCCGCACGCGCAGCCCGGCCAGCACCCGGTAGGCCAGGTCGTGCGAGAGGTCCATCTCGTGCCAGGTCGTCAGAGCGCGGAGGAGGGCGAGGACGACGAGCGCGGTCACGGTGACGGACGAGGGTCCGCGCCCTTCGACCACGGCGGTTCCGACGGTGTGCGCGGCGAGCGTCAACAGGGCCACCAGGGACGCCTGTTCGACCAGTGCGGCGAGGCACGTGCGCGCCATCATGCCCCGGTGCCCGGCGAGCGCGGGCAGCAGCCCGCGCAGGGAGCCGCGCGCGGGCTGCCCGGGGGAGGTGACGGCGCCGGGACGAGTGGTGCTGCTGCTCATGCGGTGAGCTCTCCTTCATGGGTGCGGCCCGCCCGGACGAGCTCCGTGTAGACGCCTCCGGCCCCTACCAGGGCGTCGTGGGTTCCGACGGCGTCCACCCGGCCGCCATCGAGGACCACGATGCGGTCGGCGTGCCGGACGGCGGCGAGCCGGTGGGCGACGACCAGGACGGTCCGGCCGCCGGCCGCGTTCAGCAGTTCGCGGACGATGTCCGCCTCACGGCGTTCGTCCACGGCGCTGGTGGCCTCGTCCAGGACCAGCACGGGCGCGTCGGCCAGCAGGGCCCGTGCGAGGGCGAGCCGCTGCCGCTGCCCGCCGGACAGGGTGGCGCCGCGTTCGCCGAGGACGGTGGCGTAGCCGTCGGGGAGCGCGGTGATCTCGTCGTGGATGCCGGCGGTCCGTGCCGCGCGGACGAGTTCGTCGTCGGTGGCGTCCGGCCGGGCCAGGCGCAGGTTGTCGGCGATGGAGGCGTGGAAGAGGTACGTCTCCTGGGAGACGACGGCGATGCCCCGGCGCAGCGAGTCGAGCGTGTGGTCGGCGACGTCCCGGCCGGCGACGGTGATCCGGCCGCGCTGCGGGGCGCGGTGGCGCAGCAGCAGGGCGAGCAGGGTGGACTTGCCGGCCCCCGAGGGGCCGACGACGGCGGTGGTGCGCCCGGCCTCGGCCACGAAGGTGACGCCGCGCACGGCCGGCGTCCCCGCGCCGCCTTCGTAGCCGAACTCCACGTCCTCGAAGCGCACTTCGGGCGGTTCCGACCACCGCGCCCCCACCGTCCCGGTGTCGGGGACGGCGGGCTCGGCGGTGCGCAGGGCGGCCAGCCCGTCCGCCGCCGACACGCCCAGGTACCCGGCGTGCCACTCGCGGGACAGGTCGCGCACGGGACGGAAGCACTCGGAGGCCAGCAGCAGCATCAGATAGGTGCCCGTCGCGGTACCGGCCCCGGTGACGGCCGACCAGCAGGCGAGCAGCGCGGCGGCGACGGTGCCGCCCTGGATGGCCAGATCGGTGATGCCGGTGTCGACCAGGGAGACGCGGAGCTTGGCGACGGTGGCCCGGTGCAGTGCCGCCGAGCGTTCCTCCAGCCGCTGCCGGGTCCGGCCCACGGCCCCGGCGGCACGCAGCGCGGGCATGCCCTGCAGGGCTTCCAGATAGTCGGCGCCGAGGCCTTCGTAGGTGTCCCAGTGTTCCTTGCCGCGCTCGGCGAGCAGCCGGTCCCAGGCGCGCGGTCCGGCGAGGGCGAGCAGCAGCGCGGGCACGAGGCCGAGCAGCACGGCCGGTTCCACGACGGCCAGCGCGGCCAGCAGCAGGGGCGGCACGGCGAGGGTGACCATGAGCTGGGGCAGGTAGCGCGAGACGTAGGCGTCGACGCCTTCCACCCCGTCGACCAGGGTGGTGCGGACGGCGCCGGCGCGCGCGGTGGTCAGATGGGCGGCGCCGAGGCGGCCGAGGTGGGCGACGAGTTCGTCGCGCAGTCTCACCCGGACCCGGGCCCCGGCGCGGGTGGCGGTGCGCCGCTGCCAGGAGGCGAGCACGGCGCGGGCGACGACGACGCCGAGGACAGCCCCGAGCAGCGGCGGGAGCCCGTCCGTTTCGCCGCGGGCGACTCCGGCCAGCGCGACGGCGAGCAGGACCGCCTGGGCGAGATGGGTGAGGGTGACGGCGCCCTGCAGCAGGGTGGCCGTGAGCAGCGGGCGACGGGCGTGCCGTGCGGCGCGGCGCAGCTCGGGGTGGACGATCACGGGGTTGTCTCCTCGGGGTGAACGGTGCCGAGGACCAGGCCGTGCACGACCCAGTCCCGCCCCGGCGCGGCTCCGAGCGCGGCGCCGAGATCCGCGCGCTGCCAGGAGCCGACGGGCCGGGCCGCCAGGCCCAGTCGTACGGCGGTCAGGTGAGCCATGTGGACGGCGAACCCGGCGTGCAGGTGGGCGCGGCGGATGTGGCGGGCGTCGGCGTCGTCGGGGCATCCGTGGGCGAGCAGCACGGCGCCGGCGTCCGCGAGCCAGGCCTGCCCGGCGGCCCAGCGGGCGAGCGTGGGCCGGGCGTCCCCGGCGGCCAGCCGCCGCAGGGTGCCGTCGCCCGCCGACTCGACCAGTCCGGGTCGGGGTTCACCGACGGCGACACACCAGCCGAGCTCACCGGCACCCGCCGCCTCGGCGGCGGCCAGGACGGCGCGGAGGGCGTCGGGGGGCGGGGCGCCGGTCAGGGGCGGCGCGGCGCTGCGACGGGCCAGGAGATCACCGGGGCCGGGCGCATCGACCGCCCGGGGCGCCGGTGATCCGCACCCGGGGACCCGGGGCGGACGTACCGGCGACGTGTCCCCCACCGCCGGAAACGACGTTCCGCCGGACACCGGGACCGAGGACACCGCCACCGACCGCCCCTCCGACCCGGACACCGCGCCCTCCACCGCCGGAAACGACGTTCCGCCGGACACCGGGACCGAGGGCACCGCCACCGACCGCCCCTCCGACCCGGACACCGCGCCCTCCACCGCCGGAAACGACGTTCCGCCGGACGCCGGGTCCGAGGGCACCGCCACGGGCAGCCCTTCCGACCCGGACACCACTCCCCCGGACACCGGAACCCCAGCCTCCGCCACCGGGTGCCCTTCCGGCGGCGGCACGTGCACAGCGGCCAGAGGTCCCTCCCCGGGCAATGCCCCGAACCCGCTCCCGTCCCCGGGCCGGTCCCCGTCTTCGTTCAAGTCCATCCGGGGCACCGCCGGCCCCGCGCCCACCGCCCGTGCCGCCGCCCACACGGCCGCCGCGGCGTGCCCGGTGTCCAGCAGCACCAGCGGCCAGGCGCGGTGTCCGTAGTGGGAGACGGTGCGTTGCGGGGTGACCCGGAGCTCCACCGTCACCCCGGGCGGGGCGTCGGCGGGCGCGAGGTGGTGTACGCGGTGGGCCACCGGGTCGTAGCCGTAGCGCCCGGGCGGCAGGGGGCAGCGCGGGCCCACGACGAGTTCGGTGTCCACGGGGTGCAGCGCGCCCGCGGACGGGGCGGGGCGGAGCCGTCCGGTGCGGTCGGCGGCCGCCAGGGACAGCCGGAGCAGTCGCTCCAGCGGCAGTTCCCCCGGGCCGTTGTCCGGGACGGGACGCGGCGGGCCGGGCCAGGCGCGGACGGCGGCCCCGGCGGGCGTGTCCGGGCCGGGCACCTCGGCGGAACGGGCGCGGGCGAGGGTGGTGACGAGATCCACGGGAGGCCTCACATGTGCGGCGGAGGAGCCAGCGAGAAGTCCTCCGGCGCGCTCGGGGCGGTCGTCCGCCAGCCCCGGGCGGCGGCGGCCTCGGCGAACCGCGGGCTGCCCAAGTAGGCGAACGCCGCGGGGGCGTTGGGTATCAGCCCGGACACCAGGACGCGGGCGACGCGCAGCGTCGTCTCGGCGACGTCCTCGGTGGTCAGGTCGAACGTCATGACGCGGTGGCCGCCGTCGCGCAGGGCCCGCTCCAGCCGGTCCCGGCTGCCGGGTTCGACCGCGTCGACGGGGACGACGCCGTGGGCCGGTTCGGTGAACCGGCGGGCCTCGGGCGCCATCCGTTCGTCCAGCCACACCTGGACGTGCGCGCCCAGGTCCCGCACGTGCTCGAAGTGCGGGCCGCACGCGTCGAGATAGCGGCCGTCGGCGCGGTGGTCCAGGTAGAGGCCGCGGGCGAGCAGTCCTGCCTCGACGGCCTGGAAGACCCACCCGTCGGGGCCGGTGAGACCCTGGGTGAAGACCCAGGTGTGGACGGCTTCGAGGACGGCCTTGCGGGCGGCCTCGGCCGGATCGTACTTGCAGGCGAACCCGGCGGCGTACAGCCCGAGTCGGGGATCGTGCACGAGCGCGGCCATGCAGGGCGCGAACTCCGACGGCATCTCAACGAGCCACACGTCGAGCGCGGAGCCTGCGAGGTCGTCGGTGAGGCCGGGGACGCTGGCCGGGTCGATGCCGCGGGTCGGGCCGTCGAGGTGCCACCACAGTTCGAGGGCGTCACGTTCGACGGTCTCCAGCAGGCCGCGCTCGACCGCGTCGTCGAATCCCTGGCCGGTGGCTATGCCCGCGTAGTTGAGGTGATGGGTGCGGGGCAGCGAACGCAGCTCGCCCTGCCGCCAGTTGAGGTGGGTGAGCGCGACGGGCGCCCAGACCTCGGCGCTCTCCCCGCCGGGCAGCCGCTCGGTGCCGCGGGCCCACAGGGCGGGCGTGTCGGGGGTGAGGGGCCGGTAGGGGAACCCTTCCCTGCCGTACTGCCAGTCGGCGTAGGCGGGCAGTTCGTCCGGCCCGTACAACCGCAGGCCCTTCGCGGCCAGTTCGTCGGCGGTGGCGCGCAGCGGCGCGTCGGGGTGGCCGGGCGGCGGGACGCGGTTGCCGCAGTAGCGCTCGACGCCCTCCGCCAGCGCGGCGATCCTGGCGCCCTCGGGGTCGCCGAAGGTGGTGCCGAGCGACACCCGGTCGGCGGGCCACAGGCCGAGCCTGCGCGCGTCGGCGATCTCGGCGGTGAGCGCGGTGTAGCGGGGCGGCGCGCCCGCGGGGTGCTCGACGGGCTTGATCTTGCGGACGATTCCGCAGAGCGGGTCGACCAGGGCTTCCGGCGGCAGCGCCGTCATCGCAGGATCTCCTGTACGGGATCGGTGGGGGTGGGACGGGACCGGAGCACGGGCAGCCGCAACGCCACCGCCGCGGCGTCGACGTCGCGGCGGGAGGCGAGCAGCCGGGTGGCCGTGACCGGGTCGTCGCCGGTGTGCGGATTGCGGGCGTGCGCCGGGAAGTGGTGTCCGGCGATCTCCAGGCGCAGCCGGGTCCCGGCCGTCAGCCGCCGGGCGAGCGGACCGAGCGGGACGGTGAACTCCGCGGCCCGCGCCGGGTGGTCGGCGCGTCGTACGGCACCGACGGCGAGCCGTTCGGCCACGCCGTCGGATCGGACCGCCACGAGCCGCGCGAACCAGTCGGCGCAGGCGGTGTCGGCGGAGGCGCGCAGCCGCACCTCGGCGGGTCCGAGGACATCCAGCGGGCGCGGCAGCGGCGGCGTGGCGAGGAGGCAGCGGTCGGGTGTGCCGTCGGCGGGGACGGTGAGATCGTCGGACGGCACGGGCCGGTCGGGTTCGGCGGTGAAGGAGGCGCCGCGCAGCGTCCGCAGGGCGGGGGTGTACGGCTCGCCCTCCGTGCCGGCGGGCAGCCACAGCGTGCTGCCGCCGAGCGCGAGGGCACCGCCGCGCCCGGGGGCGAGCCGGCCGGCGAGGGCGAGGCGGGCCCAGCCCGCGTAGAGCTCGCCGAGGCTCACCCGGTGTTCCGGCCCGGCGTCGGCACCGGGCTCGGCGACCAGGCCGTGCCCCCAGGGACCCATCAGCAGGCGCGCCGAGGGTCCGCCCCAGCGGCGCCACAGGTCGAGGGTGTCCTCGGCGAAGTGGTCGTGGTGGCCGCCCACGGCGAGCAGGGGCATTCCGGCACCGGCCGCCCGCGCGGCGAGCCGGCCGCGTTCGCGGTGGCGCCACAGTCCCGGCCAGGAGGGCAGGTCGCGGCCGAGCCGTGCCGGGAGGCCGGTCAGCGGCAGATGTGTGAGGAGGCCGGGGTCGGTCGCGAGGGCTTTGCCCAGGGCGTGTTCGTCGGAGTCGCGCCGGTCGCCGTGCGCGGCCCACCATCCGGCGCGGGCCGCCAGGCGTTCCACGCCGGAGGGTTCGCGGGCGGTGTCGGCGGCGCCGGGTGCGGGCACGGCGGCGACGACGGCGTCGGGACGGGCGTCCTCGGGCCCGTCCAGCGCGAGCGCCAGAGCGCAGTGACCGGCGTAGGAGGCGCCCGCCGCGACCAGTCGCCCGTCGCTCCAGGGCTGCCGGCGGATCCAGCGGGCGGTCGCGGCCCCGTCGGCGGCCTCGGTGGCGTAGGGGCGCCACTGCCCCGGCGACGCGTGCCGGCCGCGTACGTCCTGGACGACCGCGGCGAAACCGCGCCGGGCCCAGCCGCGCGACTCGGCGCGGTGGCGCCGCCGGTCGTAGGGCGTGCGGACGAGGACGGCGGGGAAGGGTCCTTCGCCGTCCGGGAGTCGTACGTCGGTGGCGAGTCCGTCGACGGCGACGGTGCGGGGTGTCGTCATGCGGCCCTCTTCGGCATGGGGGCCACGGCGGGGACGGGCAGCACGGGGTGTGCGGTGACGGTCAGCGTGCGCAGGTCGACGGTCCGCAGCCGGCGCCGGGCGGGCAGTCCGGCGGCGTCGGGTGTGCCGGTGGCCCACCGGGTGAGGTCGTCGGCCAGCAGCGCGGCGATCGTCCCGGCCGCGGGCGGGGTGAGCCGGAAGGGCGCACCGGACGTGCGCGGTCCGCTCCAGTAGGCGTCCAGTTCGCGGTGCGCGGGTGTGGCGGCGAGGCGGCGGGCGCGGACGTGGGCCGAGGTGACGTCTCCGGGGGTGGCCGCGAGGGGTTCGACGTAGGCCTGCCAGCCCTCGCGGTGGCAGCGCAGCCAGGCGGTCCCGCGTTCGGGCAGCCGGTCGGCGGTGTCCCACAGGCCGTCCGGTACGGGCCCGTTGAGGCACCACACGACCGCGGCGGGCGTTCCGTCGAGCGCCTCACCGGGCGACACGGGGCGCGGCTCGGCGCCGGCCGTGCGCAGGTGTGCGGCGAGCGGTTCGGTCAGTTCGGCGTCGCCCACCAGCCGCACGTCGCGGCGTTCGGCGGGCCAGGCTCCGGTGTCCGGCTCCTCGGTGAGGTACCCGGCGTCGGCGAAGGCCCGCACGAGCCGGTCGAGTTCGGCGTCGGTGGTGCCGGTCGCCGTTCCGGCGAGCCGGGCGAGCAGGGTGCCGGTGTCCGTGTCGCCGGTGCGCACGCCGAGGAACTCCCCGTCCGCCGTACGGACGGCGAGCCCTCGTCCGGGTACGGCGACGACCTCTACACCGGGGGCGAGCTGACTGGGCGACACGTCGGATTCTCCTGTCGGGAAGGCCTGGAAGGAGGGCGTGGGCCCGCCCGGAAGGCAACGGGCGGGCCCACGGTCGGAGCGAGGGGGTTATCCCTCGGTCACTCCTCGGTGTCGTCGAAGGGGTTCTCGACGAGGGCGTTGGAGTGGGAGGCCGAGTCGTGGGCCAGCTGGCCGGGGTCGGCGATCGGGGTGAAGATCTGCTCGTTGTCCATGAACTCTCCTTGTGATGAAGGGAGATGCGGTGTTCGGTCGAGCACCGCGCAGCTCACACTAATGAATATGATTATCATTTACTAGGGGGCAGAGGGTGATCCGGGTAACACACCGGCCAGCCGCCCTCGGGGTCCGTGCCCACCCGGCCCGCCACCTGGAGGACGTCCGCCAGCAGCGCGGGCGTGACGACCTCCTTCGGCGCCCCGTCGGCCACCACACGCCCGTCCCGCAGCGCCACGATCCGCTCGGCGAACCGGGCCGCGTGCGCGAGGTCGTGCAGCACCATCACGACGGTGAGCCCGCGCTCCTCACGCAGCCGCACCACGGTGCGCAGCACGTCGAGCTGGTGGTGCAGGTCCAGATAGGTGGTCGGCTCGTCGAGCAGCAGGACCCGGGTGTCCTGGGCGAGCGCCATGGCGAGCCTGACGCGCTGCCGCTCACCGCCGGACAGCGCGTCGACGGGCCGCTCGGCCCACTGCTCCACGCCCACGTCACGCAGCGCCCGCCGTACGACCGGGTCGTCGCCCTCGCGCAGCATCCCGAGCGGGCCGCGTGCCGCGTACCGGCCCTGGCGGACCAGTTGACGCACCGTCATGCCGGGTACGGCCGGCGCCGACTGGTGCAGCAGCGCGACGCGCCGGGCCGTGTCCCGCCGGGAGAGCCGGGACAGGTCGTCACCGCCGAGCAGGACACGCCCCTCGTCGGGGCGCAGGAGGCCGGCGGCGAGCCTGAGGAGCGTCGACTTGCCGCAGCCGTTGAGGCCGATGAGGGCGGTCAGCTCACCCGGCCCGACGGTCATGTCGACGCCACGCAGCACGGGTCTGCCGGGGTAGCCGAAGTGGGCTCCCTCGACGCGGATCCCCACGGGTTCGGTCATGCTCTGTCCTCCGTCGACGTCAGAAGGTCTGGCCGGGCGCGCGGCGCACGACGATCAGCAGCAGCGCGGCACCGATGCAGGTGGTGAGCGCGCCGACCGGCACCGTGAGCCGCGTGGTGTCCAGCGCGACCGCCAGCAGCCGGGACACGAGCTGTGCCGCCGCGTCCGCCCCGCACACCACCACCGCCCCGGTGAGAGCGGCGCCGGGCAGCGCCACGCGCAGGTCGGCGCCGAGGACGCTCACCGCGACGTGCGGCACGAGGAGCCCGACGAAGCCGAGCGCGCCGACCGCGGCCACCGCTCCGGCCGTCAGCGCCACCGCGCACAGCAGGGCGGCGGTCCGGGCGCGTGCCGTGGACAGCCCGGCGGCGGAGGCGAGTTCGTCCCCGCAGCGCAGCAGGGTCAGCGGACCGGCCAGCAGCCACGCCGCGGCACCCCAGACGAGCGCCCACGGCCACAGCAGGTGCCAGTGCTGCCACACCCGGCCCTCGGTCGTGCCGACGAGCCACTGGACGACGCTGCCCAGCTCGCCCGGCGCGACCAGCAGCACCATGGCGGTGAGCCCGCCGAGCACCGCCGACACGAGCACCCCGTGCACGGCGGTCTGCGCCGGATCGCCCCCGCCGCGCCCGGCGAGCAGCCACAGCAGCGCGGCCCCGGTGCAGCCCCCCGCGCATGCGGCGACGACCACGGCGAGGGGCGACTCCCAGCCCGCGAGCCCGAGGCCGGTCGCCGTGACGGCTCCGAGCACCGCGCCCGGTGTCACGCCCGTGACCTCGGGTCCGGCGAGGGGGTTGCGCAGCGCGGACTGCAGGACGAGACCGGCGACCCCCAGGCAGGCCCCCGCTCCGAGGGCCACCAGCAGTCTGGGCAGCCGGAGTTGGAAGAAGATGTGCCGCTCGGTCGGGTCGCCGCCTCCACCGAGGACGTCCCACGCCACGGCCGGGGACATGCCCCGCCCGGCGAGCAACTCGACGCAGGCGCACACGAGGAGCAGCGCGCCGAGCACGGTGAAACGCCGGATCACCCGAACTCCCCCTTCCGGTTCGCCACGGGTCGTTTCGACGTGCGCCTCGGCCCGCCCGACCGCAGCAGCGCGACCCCGGCGGGCACGCCGAGCAGCGCCGTCCAGGCACCGGCCGGCGTCTCGACGGGCGCGAGTGCGAGGCGGGCCGGGACGTCGGCGACGGCCACCACGACCGCGCCCCACGCCGCCGACCAGGGCAGCCACCGCACCGCGTCGGCGGCCGGAGCGAGCCGGCGCGTCAGATGCGGGGCGAGGAAACCCACCCAGGCCACCGGCCCGCACACGGCCGTCACGGGCGCGATCAGCACGACGGCGATGGCCAGCGCGGCGAACCGGGCCCGCCGCGCCCGGACACCCAGCGCCTCGGCGTCCTCGTCGCCGAGCCGCAGCACCGAGAGCACCGGCGCGCACAGCACGAGCGCCGGGACGGCCACGAGCAGCCACGGCCACAGTCCGGTGACGTCGTCCCAGGTGCGCCCGGAGAGGGAGCCGAGCAGGTAGCGGTAGATGAGCTGGAGGTCGAGCTGGTCGGCCATCACCATGAGGACCAGCAGCGCGGCCTGCAACGCGGCGGCGACGGCGGCCCCGGTCAGCAGCACCGCGGACGGGCTGCGCCCCAACCCGGCCGCGAGCAGCGTGATTCCGCCGCCCAGCACGGCCCCGGCGATGGCGAGCAGCGGCTGGACGACGGCGGGCAGGGACACGGCCAGCACGAGCGGCGCGGCGACGCCCAGCGCTGCCCCCGAGGAGACGCCCAGCATCTCGGGCACGGCCAGCGGATTGCGCAGCGCCTCCTGCAGGACGAGGCCCGCCGCGCCCAGGCAGGCACCGGCGACGAGCGCCAGCACCAGCCGGGGCAGGCGCAGTTCGCCGACGACGATCCCGGCGAGCGAGGCGTCCCCGTCCAGCAGCGCGCCCGGCAGCCGGTGCGGCGGAACCCAGGGCGTGCCCAGACTCAGCGCGCAGCCGGACGCGACGACCAGCAACCCGACGAGGGCGGGCAGTTGCCATCGGTTCCGGGTGCGCGCTGCCGGTCCGGCGGTGGCGTCGTCCAAGTGGAGGGTGGACGCACTCACCGCAGCGCGGCCGTGGCCTCGTCCAGCACGATCCCCAGTGAACGGGTGCCGCGCCCCTTGGCCCACACCTCGGAGTCGACCTCGTGCACGTCCCCGTTCCGCACGGCGGGGATCTTGCCCCACAGGGGGTTCTTGGCGAGCTTCTCCGACAGCTTTCCGTCCGGCTCGCCGAAGGAGATCGTCTCGACGAACATCACGTCGACGTCACGCGCGAGGATCTCCTCAAGGCTGTAACTGCCCTCCACGCCCCGCGACTTCCACGGGTAGTGGGCGATCTTGGGGAAGAGACTGGCGGCCACGTCACCCTCCGGGGTGGCGACGCCGAAGTTCTCGTCGCTGCCGTAGATGACGAGCGCGGTCTTCTCGCTCCTGGCGGCCTCCGCCTTCGCGAGTTTGGTGCGGAAGGCCTTCTCGGCCTTCTCGCCCTCGGCGGTACGGCCGGTCAGCGCGGCGGTGTCGCGCAGGTATCCCACGCTGTCCTGCCACGTCTCGGGCTGCATGGGCCAGAACGTGGTGGCGTCCTTCAGTGCCGGGGCCAGCTTGCCGTGGGTGTCCTCCAGGCCGATCACGAGGTCGGGCTTGTGGGAGAGGATCGCCTCCACCTCGGGGGCGATGAAGCCGCCCGGGACGATGTCGACCTGCTTCGCCCTGTTCTTGCCCAGGAAGTCGGGGTGGGCGAGGAGCGCGCTGTTCGTGGCCGTCGGGACGATGCCGAGCTCGGTCAGGATGTCGTCGCAGAGCGCGAACAGGCAGACGATGCGCCGCGGTTCCTTCTTCAGGGAGATCTTCACGCCGCCCGTGTCGGTCAGCGTGCGCGTGGCCTTGATGGGTTCCACGGTGACGTCCGTCTTCGCGCCCGCCGCGCCCCGATCGTCCCCGGTGGGTTCGGTCGAGGTGCCGCACCCGGCCAGGACGCAGACCACTGTCGCGGCGGTGAGCCAACTTCGGACAAATCTCGACGGTGCGCGCAGCACGATGTCCTCGCTTCTTCTTCAGGGACCCGGAACGCGACGACAATACATGATAATCGTTTTCATTCTCAGGTCGTTCCTCCTCCTTGCCCCCTACCGATGGAGACCTCCATGTCCACCGATCCGCTGCTGCTCGTCTCCGACCATGTGGCCGGAGACGTCCATGTGTTGACCGTTCCGGACGGGGCGGAGGCGGGTCGTCTCGACGGCCGCCACCTGTCCGAGCACGCCGGGTTCCTGGCCCTGCCGGGCGGACGGGTGGCGTGCGTGGACGACCGCAGAGGCGAACTGCTGGTGCTCGATCCGTTCGGCCCCGCGCTCGTGGCGGCCGCGATACCGGTGGCGGCACCGGCCGAGCACCTCGCCGTCGACCCCTCGGGCCGGTGGGCGGCCGTCACGACGGGCCTCGGCAAGAACGGCGAGCCGTGGTCGGACGTACTGACGGTCGCCGACCTGGAGACGGGGGACGCGACGCGGGTACGCGCGCGCGTGGGCGAACCCGGCGTGACGGTCCTCGGAGGCGGCGACCCCCTCGTCGTCCTGCGGCACCGGGAGCCCGGGGCGCTTGACGTCCACCGGTTCGCCGACCTGCTGGCCGCCCCGCCCGGCTGCCCCACCGTCATCCCCTCGGCACGGCTCCCACTGCCCGACGACGGCCACGGCGACGCCCAACACCCCGGCCAGGGGGTGGTGTTCGCGGCGACGGGAGAGGGCGTCCACCGGGCGCGCCGCGCGGGCGAGGGGCTGGTTCCGCAACCGGTGATCCCGTGGGGCGCGGACGCCCGGGGCTGGTATCTGCGCCTCGACACCCGCCGGCCGGCCCTGTGGTCGACGCTGCGGGGCGGTCCCGCGGACCCGCTGCGGTGGCCGGAGTGGACCAACCGGGCCTGGCACCACGACCTGGCGACGGACGCGACGACATTGACCGACCTCGGCCCCGGCCTGGTCTTCCGGCTGGCCCCGGCCAGGGACCACACCGCGTTCACCCGTGTCCACCCGGACGGCGACGAACTGGTCCTGCTCGCCGCCGACGGCACCGTCCGCCGCGTCCCCCTCCCGGCCATGGCCGGCGCCCCGCGTCGCGGCGGCACACCCTGGGAGGGCGTCCAGCGTCGGGCGGTGGCGGCGTCACCGGGCTCGGACTGGGTCGCCGTCACCCGCGGCGGCCACGGCGAGGTCCACCTCTTCGACGCGCGGACGGGCACCGAGGCGGCCCGCCTGAAGCTGCCGACGCCTCTGGACCACGGGGGCCACGCGATTCTGCGCACCCGGTCGGACGGCGCCGAAGGGGATCCCGTGGGGCGGTGAGCAGCGCGCGGGGTGGGGTCAGCCCAGCGCGCCCGCGACGTGCGGCACGACCAATCCCCGGCTTGTCAGGCAAGTCAGCGCAGTTGTCCGACTTGCACATTCCCTTCGGCCTCCGAGCTAAAGTGGCCCTTCCCACTACTTCATGCGCCGAGTGCAATGACCGGCGGGAGTCGTGAGGTCAGGTCGCAGTTCCCGTGAAGGCGAGGGGTTCCGTTGGGGGGAGCGCAGGGGCGCCCTACGGTGGTCGTGCTCACAGCTTTACAGGTGGAGTACGAAGCGATGCGTCGGCACCTGGAGGACGTTCGCGAGGACGTGCTGCCGCAGGGCACCCGCGTCGAAGTCGGCAGGGTACCCGGCCTCGACTGGGAGGTGGCGCTGGCCGAGACGGGTCCCACCAACACCCGTGCCGCGCTCGTCACCCAGCCCACGATCGAGTACTTCGAAGCCGATGCTGTGTTCTTCGTCGGCGTCGCCGGTGCCCTGAAAGACGACGTGCACCTCGGTGACGTCGTCGTCGCCAGGAAGGTCTACGGCCATCACGGCGGCCGTGAAAGCGTGGAGGGATTCCAGGCTCGGCCCGAGGCCTGGGAACCGGCATACGAGATCGACCAGTTGGTGCGCTCGGCCCGCCGCAACGAACCATGGGCCTTCCTCTCCCCGCACACGCAGTCCGCCGCAACACCTCGGGTGCATTTCGAGCCGATCGCCTCGGGAGATGTACTGATCGGCTCCCGTGACTCCGAGACGTTCCACCGGATCCGTAGCCACTACAACGACGCCGTGGCCGTCGACATGGAAAGTCAGGGCGTGGTCCAGGCGGCCCGAATGCATCGCGCGGTACGGGCACTCTCCGTCCGCGGTATCAGCGACCTCGCCGACCCCGGCAAAGCCGCGTCCGACGCCGCCGGCTCTCAGGAAACAGCATCGCGGCACGCTGCCGCCTTCGCGCTGCGCGTGCTGCGCGACCTGCGCCCCGCAAGGCGGCCGGCCCGAGCGCGGTCACAGGGGCCCGCAGTCATCATGGTGGCCGGGCCGGACCGCGGCTCCCGCCCCGAAGCATGGGACGGTCGGCCCACCGTCGAGGTCGAAGGACAGCAGTACCTGCTGTACGAAGGCCCCGGCGACCTTCTCGACGAGGCGCGGGACGGCGACGTGGTACGGCGCCAGGCAGTGGCGCGTGCGCTCTCCGACCGGGATTCCCCCAATTCCTACGCCTGGCTGCGGCAGGTCGAGTGGACACGTCCGCTGCCCGGCCCAGGCCGCTTCGACCCTCTGGCCGCGCTCGAACAGGAAGCCGGGCTGTGCCGTGCCTTCCGCGGGCCCGCCGTCGTACAGCTGGCTCGTCGCGGGAACACCGCCACCCTGGCCCTGGCCTGGCCGGGCGACCCGAAGCTCGGCCGCCCACTCAAGACCCTGCACGAACTGCTGCCCCCTCCGCCCTCACCGACGGACCCGCTGCGGCTGTGGTCGATGGTGAGGGGGATCGCGGAGGTAGCCGAAGTCCTGGAGCGCTTGGCCGGCGAGAATCTCTCACACCGGGCACTCCGGCCGACTGCGATCGTCATAAGCCGCCCAAAAATGGTGCTGCGCGACTTCGGCCTCGCCGCAACGGCCCCTCGCCCGGGCGAAAACCCCGGGCCGTATCAGGCACCGGAGCAGCGGTACGGCTCCGCTTTCCGCCCCGGACCCGCCACCGACGTCTACCAGTTGGGCGCGCTCCTGTATCAAGCACTGGTCGGCCGAACCCTCGATCCCGGGTATCCCGCACTGAGTCCCGCCAACGCCCCGTCCTTCGCTCCCGACAGCCTCGTCCAGGTGGTCGGCAGTGCACTGCGGCAGGACCCGGGCGCGCGGCCAGGCGTGCGCGCATTCCGCCTCGCCGTGCTCGCCGCTGCCAGGGAGCTGTCGTCTGTCGCACCGAGCCAGCGCTGAGGAGCGCCGATGCCCGTCACCACCGTCGCCCTCCGCGCTCCCCTCGTACTGGTCCCAGGGCACGCACTGGACGAACAGCTCCGCGCGAAGGTTGCATCCAGCGCCGGGCTGCCGCCCTCCGTCTCGCAGATCATCCACGATCTGAACCAGCTCGAACGCGGCGTCGCTGTGAGTGTCAGCCTGGGCAACGGTAGGTACAAACCATCGTTACTGGTTCACACGCGCACTTACCGACTGCGCCTTGAGGTGACGAACCGCGGCACCGGCTATTTCGTCAAGCACATCGATCCCCTGCGCCTCACCGACCACGCGCGTCTCGCTCGGTCCTGCCTCCTGGTACGCCCCCCTGCGTGGCGGATGGTGTTCGAACTGCCGGCGGTACCCGAGGGGTCGGACGCTCAGTGGCAGGACATCGCAGAGGCCTGGCGGAATCTCGGTCAAGCGCATTCGCAGCGGCCGGCGATGTCCTCCGTCAGCGAAGCCCAGTCGAAGTTTCTCGACACGGTCGACCAGTTGATCGACGCGACTGAGGAGATCACCACCCGGGAGGCACGCGCAGCCGCCCCGTTCCCGTATCAGCGTATGACGGCTACCGGTGGAAGGCGGAGTAGTACTCCGCGGTCAGTGTATGAATTCCAGCTCCTTGGAGCGGAGTTACCGCCGACCGGTGCCTTCGTTCGCATTGAGGGTGACACCGAGACCCGCGGCCGAGTGAGCCGAGCCGCGGGAAGTTCCGTCACGGTCCGCTTCGACCAGCCTGTCTCGTGGGAGCGGCTACCGGCTCGGGGAGCACTGGAACTCATACCGAACAGCGTGGTCTTCAACAAGCAGCGGCAGGCCGTAGCGAGCCTCCGCACGGGGGACACACGGAATCCGGGTCTGCTCTCCGCATTGGTCGAACACCAGGTACGCCCGATCCCGGCCACCACCGCGCGACCGCATCAAGAGCTCGACCCCGAACAGCTCGATGCTTTCCGCAAGGCGCTGACCACCGAGGACCTGCTGGTGGTGCTCGGCCCGCCCGGTACCGGCAAGACCCGGACCATCACCGAGATCGCCCACACGACTGCGATCACAGCCACCACCGGCGGCGGCCGGGTCCTCGTCACCTCGCACACCAATCGAGCGGTGGACAACGTGCTGGCCCGGCTGCCATCGGACCTCGTCGTCATCCGAGTCGGAGACGAGAGCAAAGTCCACGCCGATGTGAAACCGCTTCTTCTGGAGGAACAGTCGGAGAACCTCGCCGAGGGAATTCGACGCACCATGGCACTGCGCACCCAGGCCTACCGGGAGGCGGAGGCCGCCGCGCCCTGGACGGCAGAACTCGCCGACCGCCTCCGGCAAGTCGACGATCTGGCCCAACAGGTGAGCGTCGCTACCCTGCGTCTGCAAGGCGCGATGCAGACAGCGGCGGCACCCGCCCAGGAGCGATTGGCAGCGCTCCTGCGTGAGGAGGAGGAACGGAAGTCGGGCTTGCAATCGCTGATTGAGCGGGCGTCGCAAATCGAGGCGAAGGTGCAGTCCGCACAACAGCGTTCCAACGCCTGGTTGACCGGTCGATGGCACCGCTCCAGGGCCCGCCGCGCAGAAGAAGAGCTCACCACAGTGCGGCACAAAGTCCGGAGGTTTGAGGCGCAGGGGCCTGAGCTGCGCCAGCAGGCCGAAGCAGCGAGCACCGAGGTGGACCGCGTGGTCCGCGAGTCTCCTGCCGTCGCCTCGGCACTGACCGCCCGACAGGCCCTGGAGCATCAGCTCGGTGAGAGTCTGCACTCTGCCTACGATGCCGCCGACATGGCCGTCCAGGCGCTCGGCACGGTCATGCCTGAGGTGTCCGCACCCACTCGGCTCCTGGATCCGACCGATGCGGCCGCCGCGCTGCACACTCTGCACCGGCAACTGGAGGCGCGGCTGCCGCTCGTTTCCCAACGCCAGGAGCTCACCCGGCAGTGGCAAGCTGCCATTGGCCAGGACACTGGCCAGTTGGTGCCCGAACTCGTGCGCTACGCCCAAGTGGTCGGCGCCACCTGCATCGGGGCCGCGTCTCGCCCTGAACTGTCCGGAGTGGACTTTGACTTGGGCATCGTCGACGAGGCGGGCCAAATCGGCGT
Source organism: Streptomyces sp. DH24 (assembly GCF_029813775.1). GTDB lineage: Bacteria > Actinomycetota > Actinomycetes > Streptomycetales > Streptomycetaceae > Streptomyces. Next base: position 68,981 of record NZ_JARVKW010000003.1, read on the forward strand.
CCCCGACGCACTGGTGCCGTTGACTCGAGTGCGCCGCGGCATCCTGGTCGGTGACGACCGGCAACTGCCGCCCTTCCACGATCGTGAGGTGGGCGACTGGGCCCAAGGCGTGGGCGACCCCGAACTGGTCAGTCTGATCTCGCAGAGCGCCTTGGAGCAGTTGCACACCGCGCTGCCCGCCACCCACGTCGTCCAGCTGACCCGGCAGCGCCGGATGCCCGCTGAGATCGCCGATTTCATCTCAACGGCCTTCTACCGTGGGGAACTGCTCACCGAGAAGGAACACCAGCACACCGACCCCTTGTTCGCGAGCCCGATGGCCTTCGTCGACACCGCCTCGCTGCCCGAGCGCGTACGTCGCGAATCAGGAGGGGGTCGTGCCGAGGACAGCGGCCGCAAGGGCACCTCCAACACCTGTGAAGCACGTCTCCTGGCCCGCCTCGCCGCCTTTTACCACCGGCGGGGTTCTGAATGGGTGGTGATCGTCCCGTACCTTGCGCAGCGCGCGGAGGTGATCCGCCACCTCACAGCCTTGATCGGAGATTCCCAGCTCGCCGAGGCCTCGGTCGGCAGCGTCGACTCCTACCAGGGCGGGGAAAGCGAGGTCGTGCTGTACGGCTTCACACGAAGCAATCCCTACGGCCGTATCGGCTTCCTCAAAGAGCTGCGCCGCGTCAACGTCGCCTTCACTCGCGCCAAGAGCCAATTGGTCCTGACGGGCGACTTGAGCACCCTGCTCCGCGCGGACGAGCCCGGCTTTCGCGCTCTTGCCGACGATCTGCACAAGCATCTGCTCGACCGCGGCGACCTGCGGGACTACCAGGACGTCATGGCAGCGCTCGACGAAGCGGCCCCCGACCTGGACGGAACCGCCGACCTGGCCCCGGAATGGGGCCGAGCATGACGTCCACCCGCCGTCTCATGCCCTTTCCCGAAGATCGAGTCCTGGAGGATGCCGCCTTCGGCCAGGGCATCATGCCCACCCGCCTGTACGCCCTGCTGCTGCCTGTCTGGCAGGTGGAGATCCGCGCCGACATCACCGAAGGCGAGGACTTCTTTCTCATCGACCGGTTCCTGGAGCGCGGACTGCGCCACGGCGCTTTGCGCACCGTCGACGAACTCACCGCGTTCTTCGCCCTGGATCGGACCCTGGTCGCGCAAGCTGTGCGCTTCCTCACCGCGATCGGGCACCTTCGAGAGTCCGGGGGCCAACTGTCTCTGACTTCACTGGGACAACGGTCCGTCGACGACGACATCCGTTATGTGGTCACTCGTCAGGACCGCCGCAAACTGTACTTCGAGGCCCTGAGTTGCACCCCGCTGACCCGAGCCCACTATGACGACGAGGTCGTGACTCTGCTGGCCGCTGACGAGTTGACCAGCGTGACTCGGAGCGACCGCTATCCGCGTTTCACCCCGATACACGTGACCTCCGGCTTCGACCGCTCAGCCCTGGACCGTCTCAGAGACCGCAAAGACCGAGTCCGGTTCAATCTGCCCGTCGCCCTGGACGCGATGGAGAGCCTGGAGGAAACACTCGTCTTCCTGCCCGTCTATCTGGTGCGTGGCCGAGAAGAGCTCCTGGTCTACGGCCAGGCCGGGGCCGGAGACACACACGACCCGGAGCTGAGCATGCTCTGCGCCCGCGCTCCAGAGTTGATCAACGCCCTCGACAACGAGGAGCAGGACGAGGAGACGGACGAGCGGGTCCTCCGGGCAGCCCGGAAATGGCTCCGTGAGCAGAACCTCGACTCCGTCGCCCCGGAACAGGACGCCGACGGCACCTGGTCGGTGTCACTCCCCGCCACTGCTTTTGGCGAAAGCGGGATCCCGGTGTCACGCATCGGCACCTACCGCATGGCGGGCAGCCGCTTCTTCCGCGTGTGGTGCTCGGCGACAACACCACGGAAGCGCGCTCTACTGGACCGCCTGGACCAACGCATCGGCTCGCGACGGCAGATCACACGGCAAGAGACGGAAGAACTCATCGCTCGCCTGGCCCGCCAACTTCGCCTGGAAGTGCCCGACCTGGCCCGACTCCGCGTCGGCGCCGGGAAAACCGGCCTCACCGGCCTGGAGGCACAACTGGCCCGACTGGAGAATGAACCAGGGTGATCGGCTCCGGCCGGCTCCTGTCGGGCCTCGCCCGCCTGGTACTCAGCCTGCGGCCTTCCACGCTGGGCGACGCTGTCCCGCAGTGGCAGGTGGCGGGGCGAAGAACCACTGATGAGGCGAGCGAGGTCAGGATCCCGCAAGGGACGTGAAACACACCCTTTGCTCAAGATCACTTGGGGTGGCCCAGGTACAGTCCCAGGCTCCATTCCTGCCAGCAGGCTAAGGGCTGTCCCGTAAGCGATCTTGCTCTGCGATGATCCTGACCGTGCGCCCGAGGCTCGCGTTGCACCCCCGCCAGTGGTTCGCCAAGGACGCTGGGCTGATCGTGGACGGCACTCTGGTGCCCACCCGGGACCATAAGGTGGCCGAGCAGTCGAAGAACTATCGCTATTCCACCAACCATCAGGTGGTCATCGACGCCGGCCGCACCGCCGCCGCAAGGGAGAGGATCTGCCCAACTGGAAACAGGCCCACAACAAGTCCCACAAGCAGGTCGCTCCCGCGTCGAGCACGTCTTCGCTCGGATGAAGACCTGGAAGATCCTGCGCGACTGCCGCCTACGAGGCGACGGCGTGCGCCACGCGGTGCACGGCATCGCCCGCCTGCACAACTCGCCCTTACCGGTCAATAGAGTTGGCATTCCCACGGCTCGATGTCCGGTTCTCCCGGGGGTAGTTCCCCGGTGCAGTAGCGGTAGAGCCAGGCTGCAGCCCTGCGCTCCGCGTGCTTCTCGTTGACTGGTTCTCCCTGCTCATCCAGTTTGAGGACGTTGGCGAAGATCGCGACGCAGATCTCCATCTGGGAGGGCGACTGGCGCAACTCTTTGCAGTAGTCGACCCCTTCCAGCATCGGGTGGCCTAGCGACCCCCGGGCGAGCCATCCAGCGAAGCGTCGGAGGGCTCCGGAAGCACCATGACTGAGATGCGAAGGCATACGAAGAATCTAACCCCAGCCTTCCTCGGCCGTTCGCCGACCGCCCGCCGCAGGAGGTGACAACCCTTCCGAAGCGCGGTGGTCATGCGTTCACCGGGACCGCGCAGTCTGGGACCCAATCACATGCACGACCGGGAAAGCGGGCTCGCGCGCCCCTGCGCACTTGCGCGCTCCGGTCGCCGCGCACGTACCTTCTCGGAGTTCATGAAGTGCCCACCCAAGCCGTAGGGGACGCATTGAATCCTGCCAAGAAGGTACTTCTCGACCTCGACGCATATTCGAACGTATCCGTCCGATCCAACGCCGAACTGCTCGGCAAGGTGGAGTCCGCCATCGCCGCGGACAACAAGGCCCGCAGGAAGAAGGAGGCCGAGCCGCTCCGCCGCAAGCCGGTCCTGTCCGAGATCCCGAGGAGCGAACTCGACCGCCGGACGCGGGTCTCCATGTGGGACGTGCTGCACACGCTCGGCCGGGCCACCACTCTGTCCTGGAAGGGGGCGGGACGCGGGCTGGCGGAGCACTGGGGAGCCCTGAAGTACAGCCAGGCGCTGGTAGGTAGCACAGACTCCTTCCTCAGGTTGACGGCCGAGGGCCGGAAGATCGCGGAACGCTACAAGAACATCCAGTCGCATGAACTCGGCATGGGCTTCGCGCTCACACTCACCAAGCAGGTGCTCGGGCGCAGGTTCCCCGAGCACTCTGTGAGCATCGTCCCCGCCGATACGGTCCTGCGGGCGGGATGGGCCCTCACGAGCAGAGAGAAGGGCAACAAGGTCAGGTATGGGTACCGACCGCAGTACTTCGCGGAGGTCTGGCGTCCGGGAGAGCCGTCCCTCGTGATCCCCATCGCCACCAAGGGCAACCACGGCAACGCGGCGATCTCGGCCGGTCAGCTGGCGTCCGCGTCGGCCCACGCCGAGGCCGTGCACATCGGCGCGTGGAACGAGACCCCGAGCCTGCTGTTCAGCACGGAGCTGCCCGCGGACGGCACCGTGACCGTTCACGCGCTACAGGCTCCGGGCCGTGACGGCCGGCTCGCCGACCCTCAGGGCGAGGGCCAGGCCGACCTGGACACCAATCCAGTAGAGAAAAACCCCTTCCCAGGCATCCAGCCACCCTGCGAAGGGGGCACGGTCCGCGAGCCCGTGCCCGGCTGCCACGTGACCCGCGAGTACTGCGGGTGGTTCCAGCAGGTCCTCGGCCATACGGCGGCGGCCGGGCTCATGGCTTTCACCGGCTCTGGTCAGGGCACTGCCCGCTACCTCACCAAACGGCAGGGCAACGACCGATTCGACGACATCGAACACGCCGCTGCCGGCAGCGTTCAGGACATCAGCCACCGACTCCTCGGACACACCTATGCCGGCACCGACCACGTTTTCCGGTTAAACGGGCCACGCGTCGAAGCATTCTCTGGCGTGGACAAGGAACTCTTCGGCCTCCTCATGGCAGGGAAGGTGGAGGAGTATCGCGGCCGCGTGCACGCGGCCCGGCACACCCGCCCCAAGCTCGCCTGGGACAAGGAGTGGGGCGGCCCAGTCTCCGTGCACGCCGACGGATCCGTCCTCGCCATCCGCTTGCTGCCCGGCCAACCCGTGGCGTGCAGCCACTGACCCCTTTCAGCGCTGCCTCTCCAGGGTGAGGGCCGCGGCGGCGATGACCGTCAGGCGGTTCGGGTTCCAGCGGCTTCGGCGGAAGATCCGCCAGGACTTCAGGCGGACGACGCCTCGTTCGACGGGAGCTCGGGCGTGGGCGAGTGCGCGGTTCAACGTCCGTTCCGTCTGTGACAGGTCGCCATCTTGTCCTGGCCACAGGGCGCGACCGTGTCGTGCGACGGAAGGACACGCTCCGAAACGGCTTCCTCCCTGGCGACCTTCTCTGCGGCGCATACCCGCGATGACATGAGGGTGGCCCGTCGAAAGCGGCTTCGCTTGGTTCGGCCGAGCTTCCGTCCTGGAGTCGCCATCCTGATCACGAAAGGAACGACAGCCGCACCCTGCGTTCGGCGTTGTCGACGTTCGTGTCCACCAGGCACACCGACTGCCACGTCCCGAGCTCCAGGCGCCCGCCGATCACCGGCAGCGTCGCGTGCGGCGGGATGAAGGCCGGCAGGACATGGTCGCGGCCGTGGCCGGGGCTGCCGTGGCGGTGCTGCCAGCGGTCGTCCGCCGGGAGCAGGGTGTGCAGGGCGGCGAGGAGGTCGTCGTCGCTTCCGGCTCCCGTCTCGATGACGGCGATCCCGGCCGTGGCGTGCGGGACGAAGACGTTGAGGAGGCCGTCGCGGTCGGCCGCCGCCTCCCGCAGGAAGGCCTCGCAGTCGCGGGTCAGGTCGACGACCCGCTCCTGGGATCCGGTGGAGACGGTCAGAACTCGGGTGGTGAACGCATCGGACATGCCCCCATCCTGACGCAAACAGGGCGGGGAACGCCCCACCGCCCGCTCGGCTGTTGATACGGAAGGTCCACTTCCCGAGATGCCCGTTGACCGTGCGCACGACATCTGGCTACGTTCAGCGGCATGTTGCGTTCAGCCCTGCTCACCACGCGCGGTCACATCGACCTGCTGCGGGTGGCTTCCGCCGCGTGTCGCCGCGGCTGCTGACGCCCTCTCTCCTCTCTTCCTTTTCGCTTCGGCGCCCCGCCCTGCCCCTCGTCTGACTCGCGCGGATCTCTGATCCCCGGCCGACCGCGCGGCGGCGCGCCGCGGCGTCCCCGCCTGCTTCCCGCCACTCTCCCGTGGAGCATCCATGAGCATCAGCCATGCCCCGCCCGACTCCTCCGAGCCGGATATTTCGCCTATATCAGCCTCCGAGGACGCCGCGCCGGCCGCGCCCTCCAAGGCAGGCGCACCCCACACCCCCGACAGCCGCGACGCCGTCGCGACCACGGACCAGGGTCTCGGCCCTGTCCCCCTCGTCCCCATCGTCCCCGCCTCCTCCCGCCGTGCCCGCGTCCCCCGCTGGCTGCGGCGCACCTCCGGGCCCGTCCTGCTGCTGGCGCTGTGGCAACTCCTCAGCAGCACCGGCCTGTTGACCGCCGACGTGCTGGCCTCGCCGGGACGTATCGCGCAGGTCGCCCGTGACATGGTGGCCGACGGCTCACTGCCCTCGGCCATGGGCACCTCCCTCCAGCGCGTCGCCGCGGGCCTGTTGCTGGGCTCCCTGGTCGGCACGGGACTCGCCCTGCTCTCCGGGCTGTTCCGGATCGGCGAGGACCTGGTGGACGCGTCGGTGCAGATGCTGCGGACCGTGCCCTTCGTCGGTCTCATCCCGCTGTTCATCATCTGGTTCGGCATCGGAGAGGCCCCGAAGGTCGCGATCATCACGCTCGGCGTGACCTTCCCGCTCTATCTCAACGTCTACGCCGGAATCCGCGGCGTGGACGCCCAGTTGATCGAGGCCGGTGAGTCCCTCGGCCTGTCGCGGTGGGGACTCGTCCGGCACGTCGTCCTGCCGGGCGCGCTGCCGGGTGCCATGACCGGCCTGCGCTACTCCCTCGGCATCTCCTGGCTGGCCCTCGTCTTCGCCGAGCAGGTCAACGCGGACTCCGGCATCGGGTTCGTCATGGTGCAGGCGCGGGACTTCCTGCGGACCGACGTGATCGTGGTCTGCCTCGTCGTCTACGCGTTCCTCGGCCTGCTGGCCGACTTCATCGTCCGCTCCCTCGAAAGGCTGCTGCTGCAATGGCGACCGACGTTCACCGGCCGGTGACCCGGCAGGCCGTGCGCGTCGAGGGGCTGACCCGCTCCTTCGACGGCCGGGCCGTCATCGACGACCTGCGACTCGACATCGAACCGGGCGAGTTCGTCGCCCTGCTGGGCCGCAGCGGCTGCGGCAAGTCCACCCTGCTGCGCGTCCTCGCCGGGCTCGACCGGGACATCGAGGGCACCGTCCTGGTGCCGCGCCGCAAGGCCGTCGCGTTCCAGGCGCCGCGGCTGATGCCGTGGAAGAAGGTGTGGCGCAACGTGCTGCTCGGGCTGCCCGGCAAGCCCGAACGCGCCGTCGCCGAGCAGGCCCTCGGCGAGGTCGGGCTCGGCCACCGCTCGGACGCCTGGCCCAAGACGCTGTCCGGCGGCGAGGCCCAGCGCGCCTCGCTGGCCCGCGCCCTGGTGCGCGAGCCCGATCTGCTGCTGCTGGACGAGCCGTTCGGCGCGCTCGACGCGCTCACCCGCATCAACGCCCAGCGTCTGGTGGGCGAGTTGTGGCAGCGGCGCGGCTGCGCGGTCCTGCTCGTCACCCACGACGTCGAGGAGGCCGTGCTGCTCGCCGACCGCGTCCTCGTCATGGACGGCGGTGTCATCGCCCACGAGCAGCGCGTCAACCTCGACCGGCCCCGTGACATCACCGACCCGCGCTTCGCCGGGCTGCGCGCCGGGCTCCTCGAACGCCTCGGCGTCGAACCTGCCGCCGAAGCCGCCTGAACTCCCCCTGTTCCACCCACACGAACGGACACGTCATGAGACGACGCCTCCTCCCCGCCGCGCTGCTGCTCACCCTCGCACTGCCGGCCTCCGCCTGCGGCGGCGACTCCGCCGCCTCCCCCGCGGGCGGCAACACCGACGGGCAGGGCTCCGTCACCCTCAACGTCGGTGATCAGAAGGGCGGTTCGGAGGCCATGCTGCGGGCCGCCGGGGAACTGAAGAACCTGGACTACAAGATCAAGTGGTCGACGTTCACGTCGGGCCCGCCGCTGCTTGAGGCCGTCAACGCGGGCGCCGTCGACATCGGCGGCGTCGGCAACACCCCGCCCGTCTTCGCCGCCGGCGCCGGCTCGAAGATCTCGGTGGTGGCCGCCTGGCACGGCACGTCCAGGGGCGACACCGTCCTCGTACCGAACGACTCACGGCTGAGGAAACCCGCCGAGCTCAAGGGGAAGTCCGTCGCGGTGGCGCAGGGCTCCTCCGCGCACTACCAGCTCGTCGCCTCCCTGAAGAAGGCCGGACTGAGCCTCGCCGACATCAGGGTCAAGTACCTTCAGCCGGCCGACGCGCTCGCCGCGTTCACGTCCGGCAAGGTCGACGCGTGGGCGGTGTGGGACCCGTACACCTCACAGGTCCTGCGGGCGAAGCAGGGGCGCATTCTCACGACAGGTGACGGCGTCACCAACGGGCTCAGCTTCCAGGTGGCGGCGCCGCGGGCCCTGGAGGACGGGAAGAAGGTCGCCGCGCTCAAGGACTACCTGGAGCGGCTGCGGCGCGCGACCGCGTGGGTCCACGACCACAAGGAGGAGTGGGCCGAGGTGTGGTCGAAGGACACCGGGCTGCCCTACGACGTGGCGCTGGACTCGGTGAAACGCACCAACGCCAGCCGCGTCGCCGTCGCCGTCGACGATCCGCTGGTCGCCTCCGAGCAGGAGATCGCCGACGCCTTCACCGAGCTGAGGCTCATCCCGCGCAAGGTCGACTTCGGCGACTTCGTCGACCGGCGCTTCAACGGCGACCTGCCGCCGTCGACCACCCCCGCCCGCGACTGAGACCCGCGACCGCGCCTCGCGACCGGCATGCACGGCCGGGATGCGCGACGGCGCCTCGCGGCCGAGAAGGGATCACGACATGACCGTACGACTCCACTGGTTCCTGCCCACGGGCGGCGACGGCCGCACCCTGGTGGACCGCCACGCCTACGCCCCCAACGACCTGGGCGCGGCCCGCAAGGTCAGCGGGGTGCGCCCGCCCGACATCGAGTACCTCGCGCAGATCGCCAAGGCGGCCGAGCACCTGGGCTTCGAGGCGGTGCTGACGCCGACGGGCACCTGGTGCGAGGACGCCTGGCTGACGACGGTGGCGCTCGCCCAGCACACCGAGCGGCTGAAGTTCCTGGTGGCGTTCCGGCCCGGGCTGCTCTCCCCGACGCTCGCCGCGCAGATGGCGGCGACCTACCAGCGCCTCACCCGCGGACGGCTGCTCCTGAACGTCGTCACCGGCGGCGACTCCGCCGAACAGCGGCGCTTCGGCGACCGGCTCGACCACGACCGGCGCTATGCCCGCACCGACGAGTTCCTGTCCGTCGTACGAGGCGTGTGGCAGGGCAGGCCGTACGACTTCGACGGCGTCCACTACCGGGTCGAGGGCGGGCTGACGGCGCTGCCGCCCGACCCGGTGCCGCCGCTGTTCTTCGGCGGTTCGTCACCGGCGGCCGGGCCCGTCGCGGCACGGCACGCGGACGTGTATCTGACCTGGGGCGAGCCGCCCGCGCAGGTCAAGGAGAAGATCGACTGGATCCGCTCCCTCGCCGGGGCGGAGGGCCGCACGGTCCGCTTCGGGGTCCGGCTGCACACCATTTCCCGGGACTCCTCGGCGGACGCCTGGGCGACGGCGAACCGGCTGCTGGACGACCTCGACGCGGACACCGTCGCGGCGGCGCAGGCCGCGCTCGGGCGCAGCGAGTCGGTGGGACAGCAGCGCATGCTGGCCCTGCACGGCGGCTCCCGCGCCGACCTGGAGATCCACCCGAACCTGTGGGCGGGCGTCGGCCTGGTGCGGGGCGGCGCGGGCACCGCGCTGGTCGGCAGCCACAGCGAGGTGGCGAACCTCATCGAGGAGTACCACTCACTGGGCATCGAGCACTTCGTGCTGTCCGGCTATCCGCATCTGGAGGAGGCGTACTGGTTCGGGGAGGGGGTGATTCCCGAGCTCGCGGCGCGCGGCCTGCTGGCGGACGCGGGGGCGGCCACGGGTGCGCCGTTTCTCGTCGCGGGCGGACGCTGAGCCCTGGGAATCCGCCGGGAAGACCGGCGGGCCCGCCCCTGTTGGTAGAAGCGTGAACAACACGCGTGAGGTCGAGGTCGTCGTCGTGGGCGCGGCACCGGCCGGCCGGCCCGGCCCCCACCACCTGCGGCGCACCGGTTTCCGCCCGGACCAGGACTTCGTGGTGCTCGACCACTCCCCCGGTCCGGGCGGCGCCTGGCAGTTCCGCTGGCCGTCGCTGACGTACGGCAAGGTGCACGGCATGCACTCGCTGCCCGGCATGGAGCTCACGGACGCGGACCCGGGGCGGCCGTCGTCGCAGGTCGTCGCGGAGTACTTCGCCGCGTACGAGCGGGCCTTCGATCTGCGGGTCCGGCGTCCGGTCGACGTGCGGGCGGTACGGGAGGGCGGCGAGGGGCGGCTGCTCGTGGAGACCTCGGACGGGAACTGGGCGACGCGGGCGCTGATCAACGCGACCGGCACCTGGGACCGCCCGTTCTGGCCGCGCTACCCGGGCCGGGAGACCTTCCGGGGACGGCAGCTGCACACCGCGCAGTACCCGGGGCCCGAGGCGTTCGCCGGGCAGCGGGTCGTCGTGGTGGGTGGCGGCGCGTCCGGCACACAGCACCTGCTGGAGATCGCGCCGCTCGCCGCCGCGACCACGTGGGTGACCCGGCGTCCGCCGGTCTTCCGGGAGGGACCCTTCGACGAGGAGGCGGGCCGGGCCGCGGTCGCGCTGGTCGAGGAGCGGGTACGGCAAGGGCTGCCGCCCAGGAGTGTCGTCTCGGTGACCGGCCTGCCGCTCAACGACGCGATCCGGCAGGGGCTGCGCGAGGGTGTGCTGGACCGGCAGCCCATGTTCGACCGGATCACGCCGGACGGCGTGGCGTGGGACGACGGGCGGCACGTGGCCGCCGACGTGATCCTGTGGGCGACCGGTTTCCGGCCCGCCGTCGGCCATCTCGCGCCGCTGCGGCTGCGCGAACCCGGCGGCGGCATCCGTGTCGAGGGCACGCGCGCGGTCGCCGACCCGCGCGTCCACCTCGTCGGTTACGGCCCGTCGGCCAGCACCGTCGGCGCCAACCGCGCGGGACGCGCGGCCGTACGGGACATCAGGCGGCTACTGGCCGGCGAGCCCGCGCCGGTGGCCGCGTGATGTCCCGCACGGCTCACTTGGCCGCGGGCGACGCCGAGTTCTTCTGAATGCGGTTGAACTCGGCGACGTTGCGCTGGTGTTCGGCGTAGTCGGCGGTGAAGCGGGTGTCGCCGGGCTTGACGGTGACGAAGTACAGCCAGTCTCCCGGCGTGGGGTCGATCGCGGCGCGCATCGCCTCCTCGCCCGGGTTGTCGATCGGTGTGGGCGGCAGGCCCATGCGCTGGTACGAGTTGTAAGGGCTGTCGAGCCGGGTGTCCTTCGTACTCGTCCTCAGTGTGGCGCGGCCCAGGGCGTAGTTGATGGTGGAGTCCATCTGGAGCGGCATGCCGCGCTCCAGCCGGTTGAAGATGACCCGGGCCACCTTGCCCATGTCGTCCTTGGTGGCCGCCTCGGCCTGCACGATGCTCGCGATGGTGACCGCCTGGTAGACGTTCATCGCGTTGCGCTCCGCGCCGGCGGCGATCGGGGCGCCGTTGAACTTCTTGTGGGCCGTCTCGGCCATGGCCCTGAGCAGTTGTTCCGGCGTCGTCTTCTCGTCGAGCGGGTACGTCGCCGGGAAGAGGTAGCCCTCGGGGTTGCCCTCGGCGTCGTTGGGCAGCTTGAGGTCGGTCTTGGCCAGGGACTTCTTGGTGGTGCCCGCGGGCAGGGCGAGGGCCTTGTCGACGGCCTCGTAGACCTGGGTCGCGCGCCAGCCCTCCGGGATCACCAGGGATGTGGGCCGGGTGTTCTCGTCACCGCCCATCACCAGCAGCGGCACCGCCACGGCGGTGCCGGCCACGACGGCTCCGGTCGCGATGAGGGCGAGACGGCCCCGGCGCGTCAGTCGAATCGTGCTCCGTGACGGAGTGTTCATCTGCATGCGGGCACGGTAACCCGCTAAACGTCACAAACCCGGCATATCATCATTTCGTCAGCTCCAGTCGGGCGTCCCTCCGGACCAGTGCCGCGTACTGGCCGTCGCGCTCCAACAGCTCCTCGTGCGTGCCCCGTTCGGCCACCCGGCCGGCGTCGAGGACCACGATCTGGTCGGCACCCCGAATGGTGGACAGGCGGTGCGCGATGGTGAGCGTGGTGCGGTTGGCCGACAGCGCGTCGATGGCCGCCTGTACGGCGTGCTCGGTGCGGGTGTCCAGGGCGCTGGTCGCCTCATCGAGGATGAGGACCGGCGGGTCGCGCAGGATGGTGCGGGCGATGGCCAGGCGCTGCTTCTCGCCGCCGGAGAAGCGGTGCCCCCGCTCGCCGACGACGGTGTCGTAACCGTCGGGCAGGGCGGCGATGCGGTCGTGGATCTGGGCGGCCTTCGCCGCCGCGTGCAGTTCCTCGTCGGTGGCGTCCGGCTTGGCGAAGCGCAGGTTGTCGGCGACGGAGGCGTGGAAAAGGTACGTCTCCTGGGAGACGACGCCGATCGCGCGTGCCAGGGTGTCGAAGTCGAGGTCGCGCACGTCGACCCCGTCGAGGGTGACCCGGCCACCCGTCACGTCGTACAGCCGCGGGACCAGGTAGCCGAGCGTGGACTTGCCGGCCCCGGTCGGGCCGACGACGGCGAGGCTGCTGCCCGCGGGGACGGCGATGTCGATGCCGTCGAGGACCGGGGCGCCCTTGTCGTCGTAGCGGAACTCGACGTTCTCGAAGCGGATCTCCCCCTTGATCCGATCGAGGCGGACCGGGTTCTCGCGCTCGGTGATGTCGATGGGCAGGTCCAGGTACTCGAAGATGCGCTGGAACAGCGCGAGCGAGGTCTGGATCTGCACGCCGGTCGACAGCAGACTGACGGCCGGACGGAACAGGCCCTGCTGGAGCGAGACGAAGGCGACGATCGTGCCGATGGAGACCTGCGGGCCGCCCAACTGGAGTGCCATCCCGGCGGTCCAGTAGATGACGGCGGGCATGGCGGCCATGACGATCGTGATCACGGCCATCCGCCAGCGCCCGGCCATGTTCGACCGCACCTCAAGGTCGACCAGGCGCTCGGACTCGTCGGAGAAGGCGCTGGTGAGCGAGTCGGAGCGGCCCATTGTGCGGCCCAGCAGAATGCCGCTGACGGACAGCGACTCGGTGACCGTGGCAGCCATCTCGGCCATCTGCTTCTGCTTGCGCGTGGTGATCTTCTTGCGTTCGTTGCCGACTCTCCGGCTGATCCACACGAACACCGGCAGCAGCAGGAGCGAGACGACGGTCAGCCGCCAGTCGAGGGCGAGCATCGCGACGATCGTGGCGATGACGGTGGTGAGGTTGGAGACCAGTGACGTCGCCGTGGAGGTGACGGTGGCCTGCATGCCGCCGATGTCGTTCGCGATCCGGGACTGCACCTCGCCGGTGCGGGTGCGGGTGAAGAAGGCGAGCGACATGCGCTGGAGCCGGCCGTAGACGGCGGTGCGCAGATCGTGCATGACGCGCTGGCCGACCGTGGTGGAGATCAGGGTCTGCAGCACACCGAAGACGCTGGTGAGAACAGCGCTGAGGATCATGCCGAGGGCGAGCAGGCTGAGCAGCCCCGTGCGGCCCTCCGGAATCGCGACGTCGAGCGTCTCCTTCAGCAGGAAGGGCGTGGCGACCGAGACCAGCGACGCGGCCCCGACCAGCAGGCCGACGATCGCGAGACGGCCCCGGTAGGGGCGGAAGAGCGTGAGGATACGGCGGACCTGCCGCGGCTGCTCCTCTGAGCCGGCCGGCGGGGTCCAGGCGGGTTCGTGATCGGGGTGCATGGGCTCCTACGGAGATGAAGGGGGCGTGACGACCGGTGCTCAGCGGTTCGGTGGACCGACGGTCGGTGGATCGGCAGTCGGGGGATCGCGACGAGTGCCTCGGTGAATCGGGGCTCCCGCCTGGGTGGCCGGGAGGCCGGGCCGCGGCACGGACCTAGACACGGCCCACGGCGCCCGAGGGAGCCTAACTCATTGTTACCTATACTCACAATGAACAGCATCCTGATATTGTTCCCGCATGACCACCGCCGACTCCGACGGCCCGCTCGCCGAACAGCTGCTGCGCCTCACCCGCCGGATGCACCGCATCCAGAAGCGCCATTTCCAGCAGGGCGGCCTGGGCGTCACGCCGGCGCAGGCCCGGCTGCTGCGCACGCTGGCGCACTACCCCTCGCCGCCCCGCATGGCCGACCTGGCCGAGCGCCTGGAAGTGGTCCCCCGCGCGGTGACGACACTCGTGGACGGTCTTGAGGCGAGTGGCAGGGTGCGCCGCGTTCCGGACCCGACGAACCGCCGGGTGATCCGGATCGAGCTCACGGACGACGGCCACCGGGCCGTGCGCGAACTGCACGGAGCGCGCCGGGCCGCGGCGAAGGAGATCCTGGCGCCCCTGACGGCTGAGCAGCGCAAGGTGCTCGGCGGTCTCCTGGACACCCTGGTGGACGGCGCACCCGAGGGGCACCTGCACCACCCCCACGGAGAACAGCCCACCTGCTGAGCCCCACCAGGACGAGAGTGACAGGCCGCATCTCGGCGCGGGCGACAGCAGGATCACCGTGCCCGCCGCCGCGGGCCCTCGGCATGCCCGGGGTACGGACCGAGGCTTCCACCGCCGCGTAAAAACCGTTTGCCTCCCACCACTCTGCGACGCGAACCTGTCACGGTTTGCTGTTCGCGCACAGCGACTCCCTCCTCCCCGACCTGACACGAGCCACTGGGACGTCATGCAGATCCAAGACCTTCCGTATCCCGACCCGGGAGAGCCGGACGCTCGCTCGGGGCCCCGATTCCTGTGGTGGCTCTTCCGGAACCAACTGGGCGGCCAGTCCAAGTCGTTGGCCTGGGGTCTGCTGCACTTCGGTGCCGTCTCCGCCCTGCCGTTCTGCGTGGGCCTCGCCGTGCAGGCCGTCGTCGACCGCTCCGGCAGCCGCCTCGCGCTGGCCGGTGCCCTGATGGCGCTGGTGTGCGTCGCCAACGCCGTCGGTGACACCTTCCTGCACCGCACCGCCGTCACCAACTGGATCACGGCCGCCGCCCGCGTCCAGCAGTTGCTGGCCCGCAAGACCGCCCGGCTGGGCTCGGCCCTGACCCGACGCGTCGCGGCCGGCGAGGTCGTGGCCGTCTCCACCGGGGACGTCGAGAAGATCGGCTGGTTCGTGGAGGCGCTGTCGCGCTTCACCGCCGCCGTCCTCACCATCGTGCTCGTCTGCATCGGTCTCCTCGTCTACCAGCCGGCCCTCGGCGTGATCGTCGCCGTGGGCCTGCCCGTCCTCGCCGTCGCCGTACTGCCGCTGCTGCCCCGCGCCACCCAACGCGCCGACGTACAGCGCGAGAAGGCTGGCCGCGCCACCGAGCTGGCCTCCGACACCGTCGCCGGTCTGCGCGTACTGCGCGGCATCGGCGGCGAGGAACTCTTCCTCGACCGCTACCGCCGCGCCTCCCAGGAGGTGCGCCGGGCGGCCGTGCGCAGCGCCCGCATGTGGTCGCTGATCGCCGCGATCCAGGTCCTGCTGCCCGGTCTGCTGCTCATCGCGGTCGTCTGGCACGGCGTGGGTCTCACCCGTGAGGGCCGCATCACCGTCGGCGAACTGGTCACGGTCTACAGCTCGGTCATGCTCCTGACGTATCCACTGCGCCATTTCGAAGAGATCGCGATGGCCTACTCCTTCTCCCGTCCCTCGGCGAAGCGGGCCGCGCGGGTGCTGTCGCTGGAGCGGGCCACCGACACTGCGGGGACGCGCGCCCCGGAGGTTGTGTCCGGTGACCTGTACGACCCGGCCACCGGTCTGCTCGCTCCCACCGGACGGCTCACCGCCGTGGTGTGCGGCGACCCGGACGCGGCGGGGCGGCTGGCGGAACGCCTGGGCGGACACGCCTCCGAGCAGAGCACCTCGGTACTGCTCGGCGGAGTACCGCTCGACGAACTGCCGCTGGACTCGGCGCGCACCGCCGTCCTCGTCCAGGACAAGGACCCGGTGCTGCTGTCGGGCTCCCTGCGGGAACTGCTCGACGTACCCGCCTCGGGCGACGTCGACCCGGCCGACGCGCTCGCCGCGGCCCAGTGCGACGACGTCCTCGCGGCGCTCGCGCAGGGCTCGCTGGACGCCGAGGACCCGATGGACGCCCGTATCACCGAGCGCGGCCGGTCGCTGTCCGGCGGCCAGCGCCAGCGGCTCGCCCTCGCCCGGTCCCTGGTCACCGACCCGGAGGTGCTCGTCCTGGACGAACCGACCTCCGCCGTCGACTCGCACACCGAGGCACGGATCGCGCGAGGCGTACGGGAGCTGCGGGCCGACCGCACGACCGTCGTGTTCACGTCGTCCCCGCTGCTGCTGGACCGGGCCGACCGCGTCGTGTTCCTGCACGACGAGCAGGTCGTCGGGGTGGGCGCCCACCGCGAACTGGTGGCGACCGAGCCCCGGTACCGGGCGGTCGTGACCCGGGAGACCGACGACGAGGTGTCCCTGGGCGAGGTAACGACCGGCAGGGCCGCGCCCGCGGACGAGACGCCCGAGCTGCACGACGTACTCGATGGACACGACGTACTTGAAGACCGCGACGTACTCGAAGAACTGGAAGAGATCGAGGAGACCGCATGATCGGCGTGGCGCCACCGGCGTACGACCCGGCGGCCCCGACCACGGCGAGCACCCTGCCGATCGGCGCCCCCGCGACCGTACGCGCCTACGTGTCCGAACTGCTGCGTCGGCACCGGCGCGCCTTCCTGCTCCTCGTCACCGTCAACACGGTCGCCGTGATCGCCTCCATGGCCGGTCCCTACCTGCTGGGCAGGCTCGTGGAGCGGGTGTCGGACGGGGCCGAGGACCTGCGTCTGGAGCTCACGGCCGGACTGTTCGTGATCGCGCTGCTCGTCCAGGCCGTGTTCGTGCGGCAGGTGCGGCTGCGCGGCGCGATGCTCGGCGAACGGATGCTGGCCGACCTGCGGGAGGACTTCCTCGTGCGGTCGGTCGGGCTGCCGCCCGGCGTGCTGGAACGCGCCGGGACGGGCGATCTGCTGTCCCGGATCACGACGGACGTCGACCGCCTCGCCAACGCCATGCGCGAGGCCGTACCGCAGCTGGCCATCGGCGTCGTCTGGGCGGGCCTCCTGCTCGGCGGGCTCGTCGTGACGGCTCCGGAACTGGCGCCCGCCGTGCTGCTCGCCGTGCCGCTGCTGGTGACCGGCTGCCGCTGGTACTTCCGCCGGGCGCCCTCCGCGTACCGCTCCGAGGCCGCCGGATACGCCGCCGTGGCAGCCGCCCTCGCCGAGACCGTGGACGCCGGGCGGACCGTCGAGGCCCACCGTCTCGGTGATCGCCGCGTGGCCCTGTCGGAACGCCGCATCAAGGAGTGGACCGCCTGGGAGAACTACACCCTCTGGCTGCGGTCGGTGCTCTTCCCGGTCATCAACGTCACTCATGTCACCGTCCTCGCTTCCGTGCTGCTGATCGGCGGCGTGTTCGTCCTGGAGGGCTGGATCGGGGTCGGTCAGCTGACGACGGGCGCGCTGATCGCCCAGATGCTCGTCGACCCGGTGGGGCTGATCCTGCGCTGGTACGACGAGCTGCAGGTGGCGCAGGTGTCGCTGGCCCGGCTGGTCGGGGTCCGGGACATCGAGCCGGAGGTGGGTGACGACTCGCTGACTCCCCAGGGGCGCGACGTGCACGCCGACCGGGTGCACTTCGGCTACCGCGAGGGCGTCGACGTGCTGCGCAAGGTGTCCCTGGAGGTGGCCCCGGGCACGCGGCTGGCGCTCGTCGGTCCCTCGGGCGCGGGCAAGTCCACCCTGGGCAGGCTGCTGGCCGGCATCTACGCGCCCCGGGACGGCAGGATCACCCTGGGCGGCGCCGAACTCTCCCGGATGCCCGCCGAGCGCACCCGCTCCCACGTCGCCCTTGTCAACCAGGAGCACCACGTCTTCGTCGGCTCCCTGCGCGACAACCTCAGGCTCGCCCGCGCCGCCGCCGAGGACGCCGAGCTGTGGGCGGCGCTGGGTGCCGTGGACGCGGACGGCTGGGCCCGGGCGCTGGACGACGGCCTGGACACCGAGGTCGGCTCCGGCAGCGTCGCGCTCACCCCGGCCCAGGCGCAGCAGATCGCGCTGGCCCGCCTGGTGCTGGCCGACCCGCACACGCTGGTCCTGGACGAGGCGACGTCCCTGCTCGACCCTCGGGCGGCACGTCATCTGGAGCGGTCCCTGGCCCGGGTCCTCGACGGCCGCACCGTGGTCGCCATCGCCCACCGGCTGCACACGGCCCACGACGCCGACGTGATCGCCGTCGTCGAGGACGGCCGCATCAGCGAACTCGGCAGCCACGACGAGCTGGTCGCGGCCGACGGGGCGTACGCGGCGCTGTGGCGGTCGTGGCACGGGTGACCCGGCCGCGTGCGGCGTGGCTCCCCCGGCACCGACGGCCGGGGCAGCCACGACGCCACCCCTGGTTCGGGCAGTCACCTTGGCGCCGACGGCCGGGGCGGTCACGACGATGCCCATGGTTTGGGCAGCAGTCGCCTCGGCGCTGACGGCCGGGGCGGTCACGACGATGCTGACGCCTCGGGCGGTCGCGGCGGCGCCGAGGCCCGGTTCGGTCGGGCCGGTGCCCTCGGCCGCGGCGGTCAGGGCGGTTCCGTCTGCTGGGGCCGGCAGGCCGCCGGTGTCCGGGCCGGGCACCGCCCCGGACACCCGGGCAGGCCGGCGGTCCCGGGCAGCGAGGTGCGAGGCGGGCCGTGGCGGGCCGGTCACCAGGCGCTGCCGCCTGCCGTTGCGCGGTCCCGAACCGGGGTGGAAGGCTGGAGGAAGGCACCGGCTCGGGGAGCGCCCGGGAACCATGTGGTTCGGCGACGGGTGGCGCCTGTGCTCCCGGCAGGCGAGGCCCACCGCGGTCCGCGACGAGAAGGGGCCCGTCCTCACCCCCTGGAGGTACCCGTGAACAGCGCCGACGGATGGGGAGACGACGTCTACCAGCCCGACGGATCCGAGCAGCGCGAGGACACGGGGCTTCTCGACGCGGAGGACACCCTGGAGTACGACGGTGTCGACGACCCGCTCGACCGCGGCTGGTCCCCACCGGAACGGCCCTTCGCGGTGGAACACATCGGCGTGACAGCCGCGGAGCGCCGTCAGGGCGAGACGCTGGACCAGAGACTCGCCGAGGAGACGCCGGACCTCGCGCCCCTCGACGGAGACGGTCTCGGTGACTCCCAGGGCACCGACGGCGAACTCCTGGACAACGAGGTCGGCGACGCGCGCTCCGGCCGGCTCGTCGCTCCCGACGAAGGGGCCCACGAGGACGAGGAAAGCGCGCTCGTCGCCATGGACGTGGGCATCGACGGCGCTGCCGCCTCCGCCGAGGAGGCCGCCGTGCACATCGTCGACGAGGAGAGCCTGCCCGGCTGACGCCGCCCGGCCCGCCGCACCGCCGCCGACTCCGCACGAGGAGCAGCATGCAGCAGGACAAGCACCCCGCCTACCACCCCGTCGTCTTCCGTGACCGCTCCGCCGGGTACGCCTTCCTGACCCGGTCGACCGCGACGAGCGACCAGACCATCGACTGGGACGACGGCGAGACCTACCCGGTCGTCGACGTGGAGATCTCCTCGGAGAGCCACCCGTTCTACACCGGCAAGGCCCGCACGGTGGACTCCGAGGGCCGCGTCGCCCGTTTCCAGCGACGGTACGGCGGCGGACAGGGACAGAGCACCGGCTGAGGAGCCGCCCACCGCCCGGACGCCCGATGCCGTCGGCCGAGCCGTGGCCGTCGGCGAACCGGAGGCCGCCGGACGTCCACCGGCCGTGGACCGCGCCCCGCCCGCCGGAGACGCACCGGGCACGGGATGATCACCGGCCGCCGGACCAGCACTGGCCGCCGGAGGCGCCCCCGCGGCCGGACCGGCACCCACCGCCGAGAGGAGCACGCCGGGCACGGGATGGGCAACGCCCGCCGGGCACCCACTGAGTCCGCCGGGCACCGGAAGCGCACCGCCCGCCCCACCCGCACCGAGTCCGGCGGCCACCGGAAGCGCATCGGCCGCCAGAGGACCACCGGCCGCCGGAAGCGCACCGCCCGCCCCCGCAACACCCGCCGTCAGATGAAGTTGAGCGCCGCCGCGCAGCCGACCCCGCCGAGCAGCATGAACGCCGGCATCAACACCTTGAGCTCGATCCAGCTGCCCGCCCGGAACCGCATGACCTTCGGCGGCCCGATCGGGTACCACCTCTTGCGGCCCACCGGGATCGGCCACAGGATCGGGCAGCCGGACACCGTCAGCGCGTCGCCGAGGTCGTGCACCAGCGCGCCCAGCACGATCGGCAGGCCCAGCCACAGGTACTCCTGGCCCGGCGCCGTGAACAGCCAGTCCGCGCCGTTGCCCGGCTTGTCCAGGACGCCCGCGAGGATCCAGGCGCTGGTCGCCGCCAGCAGCCAGACCAGTACGTCGCTGCTGGAGCCGCGGGTCGCCCTCCACAGCAGCCCTTCGATGGCCAGCACCATGTGCACGAAGAGGATCGCCAGCACGGCCCAGCGGCCCCCGGTGATCGCCAGCACCGAGGTGCCCGCGCCGATCAGCACGGCCCACAGCCACGTGTGCGTGAGCGTGCGGTGCCCGCCGGAGCGGCGCGGGTCGCCCTGTTTCTTGGTCGCCTTGTAGACGGCGTAGGACAGCTTGTCGACGATCTCGCACAGCCCACGGGACAGCGGCCCGAAGGCCCGTGAGATGGTGGCCGCCTTGTGGTCGAGGTCGGGGGCGAGCGCCGCCCCGGCGCAGATCAGCGCACCCACCAACAGGACGGGCCAGGGCATCGTGTGACCGGCCGCTGCGGCTGCCGCTCCGACGCCGAGCCAGGCGGCGGCTCCCGACAGTGAGTGTGCTGGTCCCATCATCGCGGTTGCCCGCCCCATTCCTCGTGTGCCGCTGTCCAGTTGACCGGGGGCGCTGACGCGCCGTCGGCGACACAGCGTAGCGTTCGCGATCTTCGGCCGGGCATCCGATTCCCGCATCGGGCGGGGGGCCAGGCAAGATGGGGGCGTGACCCTCATCGATCAGCTGCCGCCGACCGCCGACCCCGACGCCCTGTACGAAGCCTTCGAGTCCTGGGCCCAGGAGCGCGGTCTCACGCTCTACCCCCACCAGGAGGAGGCGCTGATCGAGGTGGTCTCCGGCGCGAACGTGATCGTGTCGACGCCCACCGGGTCCGGCAAGAGCATGATCGCGGCGGGCGCCCACTTCGCCGCCCTGGCCCGCGACGAGGTCACCTTCTACACGGCGCCGATCAAGGCACTGGTGTCCGAGAAGTTCTTCGAGCTGTGCAAGCTGTTCGGCACCGAGAACGTCGGCATGCTCACCGGCGACGCCTCCGTCAACGCCGACGCTCCGGTGATCTGCTGCACGGCCGAGGTGCTCGCCTCGATCGCCCTGCGCGACGGGAAGAACGCGGACGTCGGCCAGGTCGTCATGGACGAGTTCCACTTCTACGCGGAGCCCGACCGCGGCTGGGCCTGGCAGATCCCCCTGCTGGAACTGCCGCAGGCGCAGTTCGTCCTCATGTCGGCCACGCTCGGCGACGTCTCCTTCTTCGAGAAGGACCTGACGCGCCGCACGGGCCGCCCCACCGCCGTGGTCCGCTCGGCGACCCGTCCGGTGCCGCTGTCCTACGAGTACCGGTACACCCCGCTCACCGAGACACTGACGGACCTGCTGGCGGCCCGGCAGGCGCCCGTCTACATCGTGCACTTCACGCAGGCGCAGGCCGTGGAGCGGGCGCAGGCGCTGATGAGCATCAACATGTGCTCGCGCGAGGAGAAGGACCGGATCGCCGAGCTGATCGGCAACTTCCGCTTCACCACCAAGTTCGGCCGCAACCTCTCCCGGTACGTCCGGCACGGCATCGGGGTCCACCACGCCGGCATGCTGCCGAAGTACCGCCGCCTGGTGGAGAAACTCGCGCAGGCGGGCCTGCTGAAGGTCATCTGCGGCACGGACACGCTCGGCGTGGGCGTCAACGTGCCCATCCGTACGGTGCTGTTCACGGCGCTGACGAAGTACGACGGCAGCCGGGTGCGCACGCTGCGCGCGCGTGAGTTCCACCAGATCGCGGGCCGGGCCGGCCGGGCGGGCTTCGACACGGAGGGCTTCGTCGTCGCCCAGGCTCCCGAGCACGTCGTCGAGAACGAGAAGGCGCTCGCCAAGGCCGGCGACGACCCGAAGAAGCGCCGCAAGGTCGTCCGCAAGAAGGCGCCGGAGGGCTTCGTCGGGTGGACGGAGCAGACCTTCGAGAAGCTCATCGCGTCCGAGCCCGAGCCGCTGACCTCCCGTTTCCGGGTGACGCACACGATGCTGCTGTCGGTGATCGCCCGGCCCGGCAACGCCTTCGCGGCGATGCGGCACCTGCTGGAGGACAACCACGAGCCGCGCAAGCAGCAGCTGCGCCACATCCGGCGGGCCATCGCCATCTACCGGTCGCTGCTGGACGGCGGCGTCGTGGAGAAGCTCGACGAGCCGGACGCCGAGGGCCGCATCGTCCGCCTCACCGTGGACCTGCAGCAGGACTTCGCGCTGAACCAGCCGCTGTCCACGTTCGCCCTGGCCGCGTTCGAGCTGCTGGACCCCGAGTCGCCGTCGTACGCCCTGGACATGGTGTCCGTCGTGGAGTCCACGCTGGACGACCCGCGGCAGATCCTGGCCGCCCAGCAGAACAAGGCGCGCGGTGAGGCCGTGGCCGCGATGAAGGCGGACGGTGTCGAGTACGAGGAGCGCATGGAGCGTCTCCAGGACATCTCGTACCCGAAGCCGCTGGAGGAGCTGCTCTTCCACGCGTACAACACGTACCGCAAGAGCCACCCCTGGGTCGGTGACCATCCGCTGTCGCCGAAGTCGGTGGTCCGCGACATGTACGAGCGGGCCATGTCCTTCACGGAGTTGGTGTCGTTCTACGAGCTGGCCCGCACCGAGGGCATCGTGCTGCGCTACCTCGCCGGCGCCTACAAGGCCCTCGACCACACCATCCCCGACGACCTCAAGTCCGAGGATCTGCAGGATTTGATCGAGTGGCTGGGCGAGATGGTGCGCCAGGTCGACTCGAGCCTGCTGGACGAGTGGGAGCAGCTGGCCAACCCGGAGGAGATGACCGCCGAGGAGGCCCAGGAGAAGGCCGACGAGGTCAAGCCCGTCACCACCAACGCGCGCGCCTTCCGTGTGCTGGTCCGCAACGCGATGTTCCGCCGGGTCGAGCTGGCGGCCCTTGACCAGGTCGAGGAGCTGGGCGAGATGGACGCCGAGTCCGGGTGGGACGCCGAGGCGTGGGGCGAGGCGATGGACAAGTACTGGGACGAGTACGAGGACCTCGGTACCGGTCCCGACGCCCGTGGACCCAAGCTGCTGGTGATCCAGGAGGAGCCGCAGAACGCTCTGTGGCGCGTCCGCCAGATCTTCGACGATCCGAACGGCGACCACGACTGGGGCATCAGCGCGGAGGTCGACCTGACCGCGTCCGACGCGGAGGGCCGCGCGATCGTGCGCGTCACCGACGTCGGCCAGCTGTGAGCACAGGAGAACGCCACCCATGACGAACCCCGCCGAGAGCCTCGTCGACCTGCTCGACCTGGAGCAGATCGAGGTCAACATCTTCCGTGGGCGCAGTCCGCAGGAGTCCCTGCAGCGGGTCTTCGGCGGCCAGGTGGCGGGACAGGCGCTGGTCGCCGCCGGGCGCACCACCGAGGGCGACCGTCCCGTGCACTCGCTGCACGCGTACTTCCTGCGGCCCGGCCGGCCGGGCGTGCCGATCGTGTACCAGGTCGAGCGGGTGCGTGACGGGCGGTCGTTCACCACCCGCCGGGTCACCGCGGTGCAGCAGGGCCGCACGATCTTCAATCTCACCGCCTCCTTCCACAAGCCTGAACCGGGGAGTTTCGAGCACCAGTTGCCGCCGGCCCGCGAGGTCCCGTCCCCCGAGTCCCTGCCGACGGTCGTGGAGGAGATCCGGGAGCATCTGGGCATGTTGCCTGAGCAGTTGGAGCGGATGGCCCGCCGGCAGCCGTTCGACATCCGCTATGTCGACCGGCTCCGCTGGAGCGCCGAGGAGATCAAGGACGCCGATCCGCGCAGCGCCGTGTGGATGCGCGCGGTGGGCCCACTGGGGGACGACCCGCTGGTGCACACGTGCGCGCTGACCTACGCCAGCGACATGACTCTGCTGGACGCCGTGCGTATCCCCGTGGAGCCCCTGTGGGGTCCGAGAGGGTTCGACATGGCGTCGTTGGACCACGCGATGTGGTTCCACCGGCCGTTCCGTGCGGACGAGTGGTTCCTGTACGACCAGGAGTCGCCGATCGCGACGGGCGGGCGGGGCCTGGCCCGTGGCCGGATCTACGACGTCGAGGGACGTCTGCTCGTGTCGGTGGTCCAGGAAGGGCTGTTCAGGGCGCTGTAGGTCGCGTTCCTCTGCGGCGCAGCCAGCCGCGCAGGCCGCGCGGCCTGTCCGGCACCGCCGTGTCCTGTTCCGGTTCGGTGGTGTCCTGTGCTGCCCCGGCGGCGTGCCGTTTCGCTTGCGGGCCTGCCGCGTCCGGCTTCGCTGCCGGGCGGGGCGCCGGGCGGTGGTGCCGTGCTTCGTCCAGTGCCCGTGCCAGGTCGGCGCGGAGCCAGCCGATCTCGTCCGGGTCGCGCGCGGTCATGATGTCGTGGGCGAGGGCCGCGGACGGGGAGCCGGGTGCGCCGTGGGTGGGCACCCTGGGCCGGAGCCGGCTCAGGTAGGCGCGTTCGCAGGGGTCCTTGACGATCTCCGTCACCTGGACGGGATCGAGCAGGCAGGTCACGGCGGCGGCGCGGGCCCAGGGGTCGCCGTCGGCCTGGCGCAGCAGGAATCCGAGGTGGCGTCCCCGCCAGTTGCGCGGGCGCAGGTCCACTCCCGCCGCCAACTGGCTCCGCAGGCCTTCGGGTGTGCGGCCGCTCAGCAGCGGCGCGTTGTTCTCCTCGGCCGCGAACTGCCGCAGTTCCTCTGCCAGATAGAGCCAGACGACGGCCCTGTACCGATTCAGGTAGAACTTCACGGGCACGATGAGGCCCAGGCGGGCGAGGCGGGTGAACCTGCTCGGGGTCACGTCGACGATTGCCGCCCCGTCCTTGGTGCCGACGGCTTCGACGCGCTTGCGCAGCCCGTCCGGAAAGCCCTTGCCGGCGCGCAGCCGCTCGATCTCCTCGCGGGCGACGCGTCCGCCGCCCTCGTCGCGGACGGTCCTGATGCGGCCGAGGTGCACGGCGAGGTCGAACTCGCTGCGTTTCAGTCCCAGTTCCCTCGCGGCTCGGCTCGGCGCGAGCGATGTGGTCGTCGATGATGTGGCGGTGCTGCCGGTCATGGTCGGTCTCCCCCGTGGAGTGGTCGGCCCGCCCGGTCGGGACGGCCTCGGAAAAAAACCGTAGCCGCTTCCGCGAATCTCGTGGCGAGCCTGTGGAAAACTCCACGGGGCACAGCGAAAGGCCAGGTCAGGAGTCTGATCGCGGCTTCTGTTCCGGTTGCCGCGCGTCCACGTCGAGGTGCTCGCCGACCCGGTTGACGAGCAGGGTCATCTCGTAGGCGATCCGGCCGATGTCGGCCTCCGCGCCGCTCAGTACGCACAGGCAACTGCCCGTGCCGGCCGCGGTGACGAACAGCACCGCGTCATCGAACTCGATCATGGTCTGGCGTACGTCACCCGCGCCGAAGTACCGCCCCGAGCCCTTGGCGAGGCTGTGCAGCCCGGACGACACGGCGG
Organism: Streptomyces sp. DH24; assembly: GCF_029813775.1. Classification (GTDB taxonomy): domain Bacteria; phylum Actinomycetota; class Actinomycetes; order Streptomycetales; family Streptomycetaceae; genus Streptomyces. The sequence continues at coordinate 94,537 of NZ_JARVKW010000003.1, forward strand.
CGAGGTGTTCCGCGTCCTCACGCCGCAGTCCCGTACTCGCCCCCGTCACCAGTCCGTCGTTGGACAGCACCAGCGCGTGCCGCACATGCGCGACGCGTTCGGTCAGGTCGTCCAGCAGCCAGCCGAGTCCCTTGGTCTGCGCCATGGTCCGGTCTCCCCGTGTTCTCCCCGTGCGATGTCTCCCCCTGGCGGGAGGAGCTCCCCCAGCCAGCCTTCCCCACCACATGGCCGCGGGCAAGGAGGATGGGGGCATGGCAGAGAAGATGACCGACGACGAATGGCGGGCGTTCGTCTCCCACGGCACCCGCACCGGAAAGCTCTCGACCGTTCGGGCAGACGGCAGCCCGCATGTGACGCCGATCTGGTTCCTGCTGGACGGTGGCGAGGTGGTGTTCACCACCGGCAAGTCGACCGTGAAGGGGCGCAATCTCGCCCGTGACGGACGGATCGCCCTCTGTGTGGACGACGACCGGCCGCCGTTCGACTTCGTCGTGCTGCAGGGCCGCGCCCGGCTCTCGGAGGACCTCGCGGAGCTGCGTCACTGGGCGGGGCGGATCGGGGCCCGGTACATGGGCGAGGAGCGCGCCGAGGAGTTCGGCGCGCGCAACGGCGTTCCGGGCGAACTCCTCGTCCGCGTCACGATCGACAAGGTCCTGGCCGAGAAGAACGTCGCGGACTGACCGTCCCGTCGAAGCGGCGCCCCAGCCGACCGGTCCGGTGCGCCGCACCGCACGCGAAGGTGCGGGATCATGCGGGCATGAGCGACGACCACACGCACGTGCAGGAGTTCTTCACCGCCCGGGCCGCCGGCTGGGACGCCAAGTTCCCCGACGACGGCCCGGCCTACGCGGCCGCCGTCGCCGACGTCGGACTGCGCGAGGGCGACCGCGTGCTCGACGCGGGCTGCGGCACCGGCCGTGCCCTGACGCCGCTGCGTGCCGCGGTGGGGCCCTCGGGGCTGGTCGTCGGCGCGGATCTGACGCCGGCCATGCTGGAGGCCGCCGTGCGGGCCGGGCGGGACCGTGAGGGCCGATTGCTGCTCGCGGACGTGGCGTCCCTGCCGCTGCGTTCGGGATCGCTGGACGCCGTGTTCGCGGCGGGGCTGATCGCGCATCTGCCGCAACCGGAGGAGAACCTGCGCGAGCTGGCGCGCGTGGTGCGCCCCGGCGGCAGACTCGCGCTGTTCCACCCGGTCGGCAGGGCCGCGCTCGCGGCACGCCAAGGCCGTCGGATCACCCCGGCCGACCTGCGCGCCGAGCCCAATCTCCGTCCGCTGCTGGCGGGCTCGGGGTGGCACCTGACGTCGTACGTCGACGAGGACGCCAGGTTCCTCGCTCTTGCGGTCCGATCGGACTGACGGCTTCCGGGACCGGCGCCTGCGGGCTCCGGCGACGCTCCGGACCGACGGCTTCCGCGAGTCCGGCGCCTGCCGGGCTCCGGCGACGCTCACTCGGTGGCCGGCCCGTTGAGGTGCCGGACGGGACAGCCGCGCACGCCGGGGACCGGGTGGGTGCCCAGCTCTTCGAGCCGGTAGCCGTCGGGGTAGCTCTTGATCTCCCAGTTCTGGCGCGCGTGGTGCGGCGCGCGCCGCGGGGGCAGCAGACGGACCGCGCGTCCCCGCAGCCGCACCGCACGGCGCACCAGCGCGCGCGTGCCTGGCCCGGGCGGCGGATAGCGGAAGGCCCGCAGCAGCGGCTCGTCGAGAAGGGCGAGCGTCGCGGTGCGCAGCAGCGGGCGCACCGGGCGCGGATACCAGGAACCCATCAGGGCGAGGGTGGCGTCCGACACCCGCCTGGCGCCCTCGTCCCAGCCGAAATGGGCTTCCTCGTAGCTGTCGAGGCAGTCGGCGAACTCCTCGTAGGTACCGGGGATGTCGTTGATGCCCATGTGGCGGCCCAGGGTGCGGTAGTGGACCGCGGCGGCGACGGTCTCGTGGCGCGAGAACGTGCGCCAGCCGTAGGCGTCGATCCACCGCTTGGGCATCACGACGAACGTGCAGAGCACGTACCGCATGTCGTCGTTGCTGATGTCGTAGCTGCGGTGCATCTGGTTGACGCGGCGGATCGCGGTTCTGCCCTGCGGGCTGCTGAAGCCGTGTTCCACGATCGCGTCGAGAAGGAGCGACGTGTCGTCGTACCGCTGCTGGGTGCGGTCGGTCAGCTCCGCCGTCTCGGCCAGCAGACGGCCGATGGAAGGCACCGCGTAGGTGCGGTAAAGGGCCAGTTCAAGGGCGCGTGTGAAGTCCCACGGGAACTCGTAGGCCGAGGAGAGCCGGTAGATCTCCGAGGCGTCCTCGTACGGATCCATCCGCCGGATCTGCTCCAGCCGTGCGTAGCGCTGCACCGGGCCGTCCCCCTTCTGCCGCCGGGGCACCAACTCTACGTTGAGCAGCGGGAGATGTACGGTCAGCCACGAGGGACGACACGAGGGAGGGTGATCGGCGTGTTCGACGGATTCCGCAGGATCTGGGCAGAACGGGTCAGTGCCCGGCGGACCGAGGGGGACACCGGCCGGGACAGGCGGGCGCACAATCTTTTCGAGGCCGCCGCCACCTATGTCGCGGCGTCCGCGGAGGACGACCGGGAGCGGATGGACGAGGCCGCGGAATGGGTGTCTCCGGAGGCTCTGTCGTTCGGCGTCAGCGAGCTCGCCTGTCGGGCCGTCATCGCGCTCGCCCGGGAGCGCGGCGAGTCGCCGCAGGCCGTGGCGCGTTCCCTCCTGGGGCTTCCGGCGGCCTGACGCGCGGGCCCGGCGCGCGGTCGATTCGCCTTTCCGCCCGGAAAGCCGCAGCTCCGGATGCCACTGGGAGTCGTGACAAGGGCGTTCCCGGCGCATTAGGGTGCGCGCCGTTGGACAAACCGATGGGGAGGCTGGGATGGCCGGGACGGATGAGAACGCCGTCGCCGCCGAGGACGATGCGCTCTATGTGCTCACGGCGGTGCTGCTGACGCCGGCGAAGTTCCCGAGTGTGCTGGGCGACGACTATCCGGAGGCTTGCGCCGCGCTCGGTCTCCCGCCGCTGGCCGACGGCTACGGCCTGGTGCTCGGCCAGGACGGCGACGGCGCGAGGTGGACCGTGGTGGTGGACGACGTGTCGCTGGTCGCCGTGGCCATCGCCTCCTGGGACTGCGGCATGGAGTACGACCTGTCGCCGGACGAGCGCAGCGTGGTCGCCGCCCTGCCCGGCTGGCCCCTCGCGGTCGCGGTCGCGGCGCCGAACGTGCCGGCGCCGCACGATCCCGCCCCGGAGGTCGCGGACCGTGCCCCGCTGTCGCCGCCGGACACCTCGACCTGGGGTCCGGCGCAGCGGCGCCTGGGGGCCGACGAGATCGCGCTGCAGTGGGCGATGTGGCGCGAGCAGATCGACGACGCCGAGTTCGCCGGCGCGACGGGCCCGGAGGCTGCCGCCGAGAGCCCTAAGGGCAGCGCGCAGACGCCCGGGGCAACGGGTGAGGCCGGGCGCGACGCTCCCCAGGGGCACGGCGGTGTCCGACGGGTCCTCGCCGAGGCGCGGGCCTACGTCGACTCGCCGCCGCCCCTCGGCCGGGTCCGGTCGTCGTTCGCCCCGGGCGACGCGCGGACGCTGCGCGCCGACGGGCCCGGCTGGTCGCTGGTGGCCAGGACCGACGACATCGCGTTCGTCCTGTTGGACGAGGAACCGGGCGAGGTCCTGCCGGTGGGCCGTGGCCCGGAACTGCCGGGTCTGCTGGAGGCCCTCGACAAGATGGCGGTACGCCCCAGCTGAGGCTCCCGTTCAGCGGGCGCCGTCGGGGTCGACGAGGAGCGCCTCCATCGCGGTGTCCGGGTCCGGGTAGGCGCGCAGCGCGTCGAGTTCGGCCCGCCAGGGCTCGTCCCAGTCGGCCGCGCGGCCGACGCCCTGCACCAGGCGCAGCGCGAGACTGCCTGCCACCCCGGTGCCGCGGGCGCGCAGGAAGCGGGCCGTCGTGAGGGCGGCGGCACGCACGTGTGCGGGGTGGAAGTCCACGGACACGTGCTGCGTCGCCGGCAGACGGCCGGGCGCCGTCTCGCACAACCGCAGCAGCCGCTCCCACCGCACCTGGTCGTGTTCGCCGTGCCGTACGGAGTCCAGGGCCGTGTCCCAGCCGAGCCGCGCGGCGTCGGCGTGCAGTCCGGCCTCTTCCAGGGCGTCGACCAGTGCCTCCACCACTCGCGGCGCCGTGTGAACCGTCTGGTGCGGGTGGAGGGCGTCCACGCACGCGTGCAGCCGCCACAGCGCGTCGACGCGCTCACGTGGGTCCCGGGCGCGTGCGGCGAGCGTCCGGAAGGCGTCGACGGCGGTCGGTCCGGGCGGCGTGCCGAGCAGCCCGCGTGCGGCTGCCTGCCACACCTTGCGGGGGCGCCCCGCATCCGTGACGAGGCCGGCGAGCACGGAGGCCTGGCCGGCCGACCAGGACGGCAGCACCGCACACGCGGCGACGACGGTGTCCTCGTCGCCCTCTTCGACGAGCCGGGTCAGGAAACCCGTGTACGCCATCGCGGCGGCGTCGGAAACCATCTGCACGCGTGCGTGCACGACGGTGTCGCGGACGGCCGGCTCGTGGACGGCGCCGAGGAGCCGGTCGGCGACGGCGGCGCGGTCGATCCGGGGCAGGAGCGCCCCGGCCAGCGCGGCCCGTACGTCGGGATGCTGTCCCGGTCTGTCCCAGGCGGTGACGAGCGCCTCGAAGGCGTCCTTTCCGGGCAGCGCGCCCAGCGCCCGGGCGGCTTCCTTGCGGCCACCGACCGGGGCGTCCACGGTGGCCGCCACGGACCCCAGCACCTGCACGGCGTCACCGTCCGGGAGCCGGTCGAGCAGGCGCCGGAGCGCGGCCGTGGCGGCCCGGCCGCGCACACCGCCGGTCGCCGCGTGGCGCAGCAGCAGGTCACGCAGGACCGGGGCGTCCGCGCCCGGCTGCCCGGTGCTCTCGCCCAGTGCCACGAGAGCCGCCGCCGCGACCGGCTGGGGCGCCTCGTCCGCGAGTGCCGCCAGCCGTGCCGGGTGTCCGAGGAATTTCACGGCACGGGCGCGGACGTGCAGCGGCGCGGTGTCGTCCCCTGCCACGCGCGCGTGGTGTGTGTGCCACGCCTCGACCTGGGCGGGCAGCCAGCGGCCCGTGACGTGGGGGGACAGCTGTGGTGTCCACGGCGTGGCCGTGCGGGTTCGGAGCCTGCCCGTCGTCCCGTCCTCGGCGGCGGCGATGACGAGGTCGAGCAGGTCCGTCCGGCGGGTCGCGACGGTCCGCTGGATCAGGGGCACGGTCGCGAAGGACGGGTCCAGGGCGAGCAGGTCGCCGCAGCGCTGTTCACGCAGGTGGGCGGGTTGTACCCAGGCCGCAGCGGCGCGGGCCACGAGCCGTGGGTGTTCGCCCCGGACCGCGATTTCGCGGACCTCGGCATCGAGGGCGGGCAGCGCGGCCACGTGCGGTGCGAGCAGTTCGGCGAGGGCGATCACCGTCGCCGGGCGGCGTACCGTTCCGGTTCGCGACGACGCCGCCCAGACGGCCCGGGCACCTTCCTCGCCCGCGCGCAGCGGGGTCAGCGAGGAGGTGTGGCGAGGCTCGGCGACGAACTCGCCGAGCAGGCCGACGGCGTACGCCGCGCGCTCCGCCCTGCCCTGCGCGACGGCACGTTGGACGACGCGGTACAGCAACCGTTCCGCGGCGCCCAGGGTGGCGGCGGTCGAGTCGCGGGACTGGACGGTGGTGAGGACGGCGTCGCGCAGCACCCGGTCGGGCAGGGCGGAGAGCAGGCGGGGTGTCACGCCCGCGAGCTGGCGGAGGGCCGCGCCCCGCACCTCGTCCCGGTCGTGCCAGGCCCGCTCGCAGTCGAGGGCGACGCGGGCGAACTGCTCGGGATCGCCTTCCAGTTCCGCGCAGGCCAGCAGGGCGGGCCAGGCGACGGCGCGGTGGTCCGCGCGGTGGTTGTCCGCGAGGTCACGCAGCAGTGGCTCTCCGTCGGCCAGGGGCAGGGCCACGGCCAGCCGCGCGCGGCCCCACGGGCTGCGGGCCGACTTCTCCACGCGCGGCAGCAACAGCGCCGCCCGGTCGTCGGGTTCGAGCGCCGCGAAGGTGGTGAGCGGTGCTCCACGCAGCCCGCGGCCGGATTCCGCGCGGGCCGCGACGACGCGGCGTCGCTCGGCCGGGGGCAGCAGCCGCAGGAGCCCGTCGGGCGCCACGTCGTGGCGCCGGGGGCCGCGTTCCCGGCTTCCGGTGGCCGGGCAGCAGCCGGCGAGCGCCACGAGGTCCTCAACGGGCAGGCCGCGCAGGATGCGGCGCAGGGCGGGCGGCAACGGTCCGGCCGGGATGGAGCGTTGCGGGCGGCGTCCCTCGGCGTCCGGCCGGGCCGCGCGCAGGACGGTGAGGGCCTCGGCGGGCCGGTACAGCACCGCACGGACTCCGAGCGGTGTGAGGAGGTCGGGAGCGCGGGCCAGCAGGACGAGGGCCGCGTCGGGGTCGCGGCGGGCCGCGAACGACGCCACGGCGCGATGCCGGTTGACGAAGCCGTACGCCTGCCGGTGCCCCTGTCGTCCGCGTTGCGCCGCCAGCAGGCGGGCGACGGCGCGGGGTGCGGTGCGGGCCAGGGAGTTGAGGGTGCCGGGGCCCGGTTCGACGCGAGGCAGCCAGGCGCTCACGGTTTCCGCGGGGCAGGCGGGCAGGAGGGCAGCCGCTTCGCGCGGCCCGTGCCGCTCGTGGACGGTCGGCAGCAGCCGGGCCGCGAGTTCCCCGCGGCGGCTGAGTGCGAGGAGCCGGTAGGTGTCGCGCCGGATCGCCCTGACATCGCTCAACGCAAGGCTTTCCAGGGCGGTTTCGGGCACGGGCAGGCGGATGGCGGCGGCGCGGGCGCGGCGGCCGAGGAGGGGGTCGTCGAGGGCCTGGCTCACCCGGTCGAGGTCGCGCCGTACGACGGCCAGGAACAGGGCGGTGTGCCGCTCGCCGGCGTCACCGGCGTCGAGGGCGTGCCGCAGCGTCTCGTAGGCGTGCGGGGTGAGAGTGCGCGCGTAGCGTGCCAGGGCACTCATGCGTGCCGGGAAGGGCAGGGGGTCGAAGTGGGCCCTCAGCCAGGCCGGCGTCAGGGGCGCGGGCTGGGTGTCGGGCCGGCGGGGCGGCGTCGGGGACGCCTCGTGTCGGGCCATCAGCGCTCACCGCGGAGCTGCTGGGCCCCCTTTCCATGCGTCATGGCCGACATGCTGGCCGCGCGCCGGTGCCTGACGCAAACGATTTTGGTCCTCCCGCCCCTCCCGGATCGCCTCGACGTCCTTCCTGCGCGGTCGAGTTCACCTCGCTCGCTGTGATCAGCCGCTATGCGGTGCTGCGATTCCATGTGGCCCCAACCCATGGATGAGGTGGTGGAGGGCCCGCACCATGGGCAGCCGTCGGCTCCACTGCCTGCCCCGCCGACTGTCCCGTCCCGCTCCGGAGGCCCCGATGCGTCTGTCCCCAGGTGTTCCGTTCGTCGCCGCCGTCCTCACGGCGGCGGCTCTCACCGGCCCGGCGCCCGCCGCTGCCGTGCCCGCCGGCGACACCTCCTGCGCCCAGCACGAGCGGCTGCGCGTACCGGGCGCCGCCCATCTGCGGAGCGCCTGTCTGGCCGATCTGACCACCACGGGGCTCGCCGGCACGCCCTACACCGACCCGGCCGACCAGGCGGGCCTCACGGCGGCCGGCACGCGCCTTCCCTCCGGGGTGCCGGGCATCCAGCTCGACGGCTACTTCCCCGACACCTCGCACTTCAACGCCACGCACGGCTGGCGGCACGACGCGCAGTTCGTGATCCGGCTGCCCGAGCGCTGGAACGGCGGTCTCGTCGTCACCGGCGCACCGGGCACGCGCAAGCAGTACGCGACGGACAAGGCGATCTCCGACCAGGTGCTCGCGCGGGGCTACGCCTACGCCGCGACGGACAAGGGGAACAGCGGGACCGACTTCTACCGGGACGGCGACCGGCCCGGCGACGCCGTGGCCGAGTGGAACACCCGCACCACCGAGCTCACGCGGGCGGCCCGGCGGGTGGTGGCCCAGCGCTACGGCCACGCCCCGCGCCGGACGTACATCACCGGTATCTCCAACGGCGGCTACCTCACCCGCTGGCAGTTGGAGAACCACCCGGAGCTGTACGACGGCGGCGTGGACTGGGAGGGCGCCCTGTGGACCACCGACGGCCCCAACCTGCTCACGTCGCTGCCGGCGACGGTGGCGCGGATGCAGGGCACGGCGCGGGACGAGGACCTGTACGCGGCGGGCTTCGCGCGGGGTTCGGAGTTCCTGTGGCCGTACCACGAGAAGGCGTACTGGGGTCTGACCCAGAAGATCTACCGCGCCGAGTTCGACCCGGGGTACGACCCGGCGTGTCCCGGTGCGTCCGCCGGAGGCACGGTGGAGCAGATCCTCGCGCCGTGCGCCTCCGACGCGACGTACGACTACGCGTCGCGTCCCGACGCCGTGCACCGGGCCGTGTCCCGCGTGGCGCTGACGGGGCGCATCGGCAGGCCGCTGATCACGCTGCACGGCGACATGGACGCGCTGCTGCCCAAGGCCGCCGACTCCGACGTGTACGCGCGCATGGTCGACGCGAGCGGGCGGGGGAGGCTGCACCGCTACTACGGCATCGAGGGCGGTACGCACGTCGACGGGCTGTACGACACGTATCCCGACCGGCTGCGGCCGATCCTGCCCTGCCACCGGTCGGCGTTCGACGCGCTGACCGCCTGGGTGGAGCGGGGCACCCCGCCGCCCGCGGACCGGACGGTCGGCAGGCCCGCGAACGGCGACGTGGTGAACTCCTGTGCCCTGGACGGCCCCGGCGCGGCGCGGCGTTAGGGCCTCAGCGTCCTATCTCCTTGCGGTTCATCCGGCGCAGCCTGCGCCGCTGCGAGGGGTCGAGTGCGAGATACGCGGCGGCCGGGACTCCCAGGACGATCAGGAGCGCGGCCCACCAGGGCAGCCAGATCAGCAGGATGAGCCCGGCCGCCACACCCCCCGCGGCGATCTTGGCGTTCTTCGACATGGCGTCGCCTCCTTCGCGGCCTTTGCCGCTCTCAGTCTCAAGAACGGCCGCGCGCTCCGCGCGGTTCCGGACTGTGACCCTGAGCCGTCCCTGAGGCCGGACCCTGACGGGCCTCGGGGACACACCTGCCCAGTGACCCACGTCACGCCTAAATCATGCGGGACGACGGCGACCGGTGCTGTACTCTCGGCGACTCCGCCCACTAGTCAAATTTGAGGAATGCGCCATCACTGTGCAGCGGTCTTCTGTGGCACCCCGCTCCGAGATCTCCGAACTGGCCCGATGCTGTGCCGTCTTCGTACCCGGTGATCCCGCCCGCACGGGCCGGGTCGCCTTCTGGCGTCCCGACGGCGAAGCGTTCGAGGCCGTCCCTGCCGGGTCGGCCGAGGACCTCGACGTCGTCGTGCCCGGCGGTGACGGCGTCGAGGTCGTCACCGTGTCCGCCGTCGTGCTGCCGGTGCGTGCGGCCCTGCCCGTCCTCACGCGCGTGCGTGCCGGCGGGGAGGGCCATGCGGCAGCCGTGTTCTGGGGCACGGCCGCCGTGCACGCCCTGCACCTCGTGGCGCGCGGGCTGCTGCTGCCCGGCCTGTCCCCCACCGACCACGACGCCTGGCGTGCCGGCCCGCTGCACGCCGAGGACATCGAGCGGATGCGAGGGCTCGCCGCCTCGATGCCGCCCGAGGCGCACGCCGTGCCGGTGGCCGGCGCCGGGCCCGTTCTGCTGCCCGACCCCGAGCCGCTGCTGCGCGCCTTCCTGGACGCCGTCGCCGACGCGCTGCCCCGCTCCCCCGCCGCGCCTCTCGTCACGGGCGGCCCCGCCTACGCGGCGCCCGAGCCGCAACACATGCCGGACCAGCGCGCGTGGGCCGCCGAGGTGGCCGCAGGCCACGACGCGGGCGTGCGGCTGTCCCTGCGGGTCGAGATGCCCGGTCTGGAGGTGGCTGCGTCGGACGACCGGGCCGTGACGTTCCGGGCCGTGCCGCAGGTGCACAGTGTGAGCGATCCCGCGCTGGTCGCGGATGCCGCCGAGGTGTGGCGCGGCGCCGCGGGCGAAGCGTTCGGCTCACGCGCCCGGCTCGACACCCTGCTGGCGCTGCGCCGTGCCGCCCGGGCCTGGCCCCCGCTCACGCCGCTGCTGTCGGCCGCCGTGCCCGACGCCGTCGAACTCGCCGACGACGAGATCACCGAGCTCCTCTCGGTGGGCACCCGCGCGCTGGCCGGCGCCGGAGTCGACGTGCACTGGCCGAAGGGCCTGGCCCGGGAGTTCACCGCGGGCGCCGAGGTCGGTCCGCCCGGCGATGAGGCGGAGCCGGGCAAGGCCACCTCGGACCTGCCGTCGTTCCTGTCCGCCGACGCGCTGCTCGCCTTCAACTGGCGCTTCGCGCTGGGCGGCAGGCGGCTCACGCGCGCGGAACTGGACCGGCTCGCCGAGGCCAGCCGCCCCCTGGTGCGGCTGCGCGACCAGTGGGTCCTGGTCGACCCGCACGAGGTGCGACAGGCCCGCGCCCGGCAGGACCGCCCGATCACGCCCGTCGACGCGCTCGGCGCCGCCCTGACGGGCTCGACGGAGGTCGACGGCCGCCGCGTGGAGGTGCGTCCCACCGGATGGCTGGCCGCCCTGCGAGAGCGGCTCGCCGAACCCGAAGGGCAGGAGCCCGTCCCGCAGCCCGACGCGCTCGCGGCCACCCTGCGGGACTACCAGCGCCGGGGCCTGAACTGGCTCGCCCGTATGACGTCGCTGGGGCTGGGCTGCTGCCTCGCCGACGACATGGGGCTCGGCAAGACCATCACGCTCATCGCCCTGCACCTGCACCGGCAGACCGACCCGTCGGCCGCCGGGCCCACCCTCGTGGTGTGCCCGACGTCCCTGATGGGCAACTGGCAGCGGGAGATCGAGAGGTTCGCGCCCGGCACGCGCGTGCGCCGCTTCCACGGCACGCGCCGCGGCCTGGAGGACCTCGCGGACGGCGAGTTCGTGCTCACCACCTACGGCACGATGCGGCTGGACGCCGAACGGCTGGCCACGGTGACGTGGGGCATGGTCGTCGCGGACGAGGCTCAGCACGTGAAGAACCCCTACTCGGCGACCGCACGGCAGTTGCGCACCATCGGCGCACGCGCACGCGTGGCGCTCACCGGCACCCCGGTGGAGAACAACCTCTCGGAGTTGTGGGCGATCCTCGACTGGACGACGCCGGGTCTGCTCGGCCGACTCAGCACGTTCCGCGCGCGCTACGCCCAGACCGTCGAGGGCGGCCAGGACCCGGCCGCCGCGGAACGGCTCACGCGGCTCGTCCGGCCGTTCCTGCTCAGGCGCCGCAAGTCGGACCCCGGCATCGCGCCGGAACTGCCGCCGAAGACCGAGACGGACCACCCGGTGTCGCTCACCCAGGAGCAGGCGGGCCTGTACGAGGCCGTGGTGCGCGAGGCGCTCGCCGAGATCTCCGGGGCCGACAGCATGGCCCGGCGCGGGCTGGTCGTGAAGCTGCTGACCGGGCTGAAGCAGATCTGCAACCACCCGGCGCAGTTCCTCAAGGAAGAGCGGCCCAGGATCGTGGGGCGCTCCGGGAAGCTGGAGCTCCTCGACGAACTGCTCGACACCATCCTCGCCGAGGACGCGGCCGTCCTCGTCTTCACGCAGTACGTGCAGATGGCGCGTCTGCTGGAACAGCACCTGGCGGCACGCGGGGTGCGCTCGCAGTTCCTGCACGGCGGGACGCCCGTCGCCGGCCGCGAAGCAATGGTGCGCCGCTTCCAGGAGGGCGAAGTCCCGGTTTTCCTGCTGTCGTTGAAGGCGGCGGGCACCGGCCTGAACCTGACGCGTGCCGAACACGTCGTGCACTACGACCGCTGGTGGAACCCCGCCGTCGAGGCACAGGCCACCGACCGCGCGTACCGCATCGGGCAGACACGGCCGGTGCAGGTGCACCGGCTGATCGCCGAGGGGACCATCGAGGACCGCATCGCGGACATGCTGAGCCGCAAGAAGGAACTGGCCGACGCGGTGCTCGGCGCGGGCGAGTCGGCGCTCACCGAGCTGTCCGACGCCGAACTGGCCGATCTGGTGGAGCTGCGAGGGGGCACGCGATGAGCGCGTACGACGGTCACACGGAACGCACGTTCGCGGCGCTGCCTCCCGCGCCCGGGAGGGGTTTCGCGCAGACGTGGTGGGGCCATGCCTGGCTGAAGGCCCTGGAGGACACGGCGCTGGACTCGGCGCAGCTGAAGGCGGGACGCCGGCTCGCACGCGCGGGTGCCGTGGGCGCGGTGTCGGTGCGGCCGGGCCGCATCACGGCCCTCGTCCAGGACCGCGACCGCACGGCGCACCGGGCCGACGTCCTGCTGGAGCAGCTCTCCGGCGAACAGTGGGAGTGCCTCCTGGACATGGCCGTCGAGCGGGCCGGGCACGTCGCGGCGCTGCTGGAGCGGGAGATGCCGCCCCACCTGGTCGAGGACGCGGCGCACGCCGGCGTGGAGTTGCTGCCGGGCCTGGGCGACCTGGAGCCGGAGTGCGAGTGCGGCGCCTGGGACCACTGCGCCCACACTGCCGCGCTCAGCTACCAGATGGCCCGGCTGATGGACCAGGACCCGTTCGTGCTGCTGCTGATGCGCGGACGCGGCGAACAGGACGTCATGGACGATCTCCAGGCCCGCAGCGGCACGCCCTCCGGGGAGCCGGCCCGGCCGGACGGAGTCGACGCGGCGGAGGCCTACGCGACGGGCGGTGTCCTGCCGCCGCTGCCCGCGCTGCCGGAGGTTCCCCAGGCCCCCGGCGTGCCGCCGTCCCTCGACACCGAGGCGGCACCCGCGCCCGGTGTCGATCCGGCCGCACTGGAGTACCTGGCCGCCCGGACGGCCGCTGAGGCCCACCGCCTCCTCGCGGACGCGCTGCGCGCCGGGCACGAACTGCGGGAACCGGCGGCCGAGCTGACAGTCGCGCAGGACGCGGCGCGCCTGGCCGCGGGCGACCCCGACGAGGCCGTGCGGGACCGGCTCGCCGACGGGCGGGACCGGGACAGCCTGGCACTGGCGGCACGCGCGTGGCGGCAAGGTGGCGTGACCGCGCTGTCCGTGCTGGAGGACGCGTGGCCGGTGGAGGGCGAGGCCCTCGCACGCGCGCGTGCCGCGCTGGACGCGGCCTGGGACGAGGACGAGCGGCCGCCGCTGCACGCCCGGGCCAACCGGTGGACCGTCGCCGGCTCCGCCCTGCAACTGCGGCTCGGCCGGGACGGTCGCTGGTGGCCGTACCGGGAGGAGGACGGCCGATGGGTGCCGGCGGGCGCCGCGTCCCAGGACCCGGCGACGGCACTGGCGGCGGCGGAGCAGCCGACGCCGGGGTGAACCCGCCGCACGGCCGCACGTCAGGACGCGACCCGGCACCCGCCCTCACGTCCGGAAGGCCCGGTCGGGGTCGGGGCGCGGCGGGAGGAACCGGGACTCACGAGTGAACCGGGCTCCGCTCCAGGGGGTTCCGACGGAAGGCGCCTGACAGGGAAGACTCCAGGTCAGGCGCCTTTCCTCGCGCCTCTAGAAGAATCCGAGCTTCTTCGGCGAGTAGGACACGAGAAGGTTCTTGGTCTGCTGGTAGTGCTCCAGCATCATCTTGTGCGTCTCGCGGCCGATGCCCGACTGCTTGTAGCCGCCGAAGGCCGCGTGGGCCGGGTAGGCGTGGTAGCAGTTCGTCCAGACGCGGCCCGCCTGGATCGCCCGGCCCGCGCGGTACGCCGTGTTGATGTCCCGCGTCCACACCCCGGCGCCGAGGCCGTACAGCGTGTCGTTGGCGATCTTGATGGCGTCGTCGAAGTTGTCGAACGACGTCACGGACACGACCGGGCCGAAGATCTCCTCCTGGAAGATCCGCATACGGTTGTCGCCCTCGAAGATCGTCGGCTGGACGTAGTAGCCGCCCTTCAACTCCCCGTCGTACTCGACGCGTTCACCGCCGGTCAGGACCCGGGCGCCCTCCTGGCGGCCGATGTCCAGGTAGGACAGGATCTTCTCCAGCTGGTCGTTGGAGGCCTGCGCGCCGATCATCGTGTCGGTGTCGAGGGGATGACCCGGCTTGATCTGCTCCGTGCGGGCGACCGCCGCCTCCAGGAACTCCGCGTAGTTGCCGCGCTGGACCAGCGCCCGGGACGGGCACGTGCACACCTCGCCCTGATTCAGCGCGAACATCGTGAAGCCCTCGAGCGCCTTGTCCCGGAAGTCGTCGTCCTGCGCCCAGACGTCGTCGAAGAAGATGTTCGGCGACTTGCCGCCGAGCTCCAGGGTGACCGGCTTGATGTTCTCCGAGGCGTACTGCATGATCAGCCGCCCCGTCGTGGTCTCCCCGGTGAAGGCGACCTTCGCGACCCGCGGGCTCGACGCCAGCGGCTTGCCGGCCTCCGCGCCGAAGCCGTTGACGATGTTCACGACCCCCGGCGGCAGCAGGTCGGCGATCAGGCTCATCCAGTAGTGGATGGAGGCCGGGGTCTGCTCGGCCGGCTTGATGACGACCGCGTTGCCCGCGGCCAGCGCCGGCGCGAGCTTCCATGTCGCCATCAGCAGCGGGAAGTTCCACGGGATGATCTGCGCGACCACACCCAGCGGCTCGTGGAAGTGGTACGCCACCGTGTCGTCGTCGACCTCGCCGAGCGAGCCCTCCTGCGCGCGGATCGCGCCCGCGAAGTAGCGGAAGTGGTCGATGGCCAGCGGGATGTCGGCCGCCAGCGTCTCACGCACCGGCTTGCCGTTCTCCCAGCTCTCCGCGACGGCGAGCTTCTCCAGGTTGGCCTCCATGCGGTCCGCGATCCTGAGCAGGACGGCGGAGCGCTCGGTCACCGACGTGCGGCCCCACGCCGGAGCGGCCGCGTGCGCCGCGTCGAGAGCCCGCTCCACGTCCTCCGCGGTGCCGCGCGCGACTTCGGTGAACGGCTGCCCGTTCACCGGCGACGGGTTCTCGAAGTACTGCCCCCGGGCCGGCGGCACGTACTCCCCGCCGATGAAGTGGTCGTAGCGCGCCTGGTAGGAGACGATCGCGCCCTCGCTGCCGGGCGCCGCGTAACGAGTCATGCTGGTCTGCCTCCGCACGATGCGCTGCCCGCCGTTGGGCAGCTCTCGTCGGCGACGGTAGGGAACGGGACGTTGCACCGACGTTGCAGCGACGTCACGCGGCGGGGGCGGCCGGGTCGGCGTCCTCCTGGCAGCGCCTCTCAGCGGTACCCCGCGAGGCCGGGCCACGTCGGGGGAGCTGCCAGCTCGGCCTCCAGGGCCGCGAGCCGGGACCGTACCGGCGCCGTCGGCCGGACCGCCGCGAGCGCGTGCCACACCTCCAGGTCGTCCTCGCCCCACGGCGCGTGCGCCCAGTCCGCCAGCAGGTCCGGGTCGCGGCGGGCTATCAGCGCCGTGCGCAGTCCGTCGGCGAGACGGTGCCGCAGCCGCACCACCGCCGGTGCCTGCGACCCGGGCAGCAGCGGACCGGCGTACGCCGCCGCGGCCCCCGTGACCGCCCCCGTCTCCAGGCGCCGCTCCACCACCGCGACGTCGGACTCGACGGGCACCGTCAGCCGGTAGGGCCGCGAGGCCAGCAGCCCGGGACCGAGGATCCGGCGCAGCCGGGCCAGCTCGGCCCGCAGCGTCACCGGCGTCACCGACTCGTCCTCGTACAGCGCGCACAGCAACTCGTCGCCGGTGAGGCCCTCCGGATGCCGAGTGAGCAGCACCAGGATCTCGCTGTGCCGGCGGCTGAGCCTGATCCTGCGCCCGTCGGCGGCCAGCAGCGCCTCGTCGCGGCCCAGCGCGGTCAGTTCGGGTGTGTCGGCGGAGGGCCGCTCCGGGGCGAGCAGCGCGAGCTGGGACTCGGCGGCCCGTGCGACCGCCTGCACGAAGCCCAGGCTGTGCGGGTGTGCCAGGCCGTCACCGCCGGTGATGTCCACGGCACCGAGCACCCGCCCGGTGCGCGGATCGTGCACCGGG
Organism: Streptomyces sp. DH24; assembly: GCF_029813775.1. Classification (GTDB taxonomy): domain Bacteria; phylum Actinomycetota; class Actinomycetes; order Streptomycetales; family Streptomycetaceae; genus Streptomyces. Next base: position 110,494 of record NZ_JARVKW010000003.1, read on the forward strand.
GCCGCAGCGCACGTCCACGGCTGCACCTGCCGGATGAAGTGCTCGGCCGTGAACACCTGCACCGGCCGGTCCACGGCGACGGCCGTACCCGGCGCGTTCGTTCCGACTGCCGTTTCCGACCAGCGCGCGCCCGGCACGAAGTTCATGCCGTCCGCGCGCCGCCGGGTGGCCGGATGGCCCTCGACCCAGAGCAGTCTGCCGTGCGCGTCGCACACCGCGAGCAGGTGCTCGCCGTCGGCGGCGAACGTGCCCATCAGCTCCCGCACCAGCGGCATCACGCGGGCGAGCGGATGTTCCGCGCGGTACGCGCCGAGGTCCCCGTCCGTGAGCTCCACGCTGGCGGTGCCGTCCGGCCCCACGCCGGCGCGGGCGGAGCGCCGCCACGAGTCGGCGACGACGTCACGGACCGGCCGCGGCACCGTGCCCGCCTCGGTGAACCTCTCGTGCGCGCGCCGCAGCGTCCGCGTGCGCTCGGCAGGGTCGGCTCCCGGCTCCAGAGCCACCCAAGGATCGGTCAACTCGGCCTCCCGGAAGGTCGTGCGGTATGGGACATGGTTGCTCCGGGTGTCCGTGCGGACAATGCTTTGGACAGGTGTCACCCGAACGGCTGGTCCCGTGCTTGTGCACCTCCTCCCGCCTGCCCGCTGCTCCGCCTCCGCCGGTGGACGCCCCTTGCCCGGTGTCCGCCCGTGCTCGGCCCCGTGGCGTGAGGTGCGCCGGAGACGAGGAGGGCTCAGCCGCCGAACGCCGCTGCCCTCGCGCGCAGTTGCGCGTGCAGGCCCCGGTGCGTCTCGCGCGCGGGGAGCCATTCCTTGCGGAGCTTGGCCACGCACGTGTAGTTCGTGTCGCACACGTTGGCCAGCGGCGACTCCACGGTCTGCGTCGCGAACTGGTAGGCGTCCAGCTCCCCGAACCCGTAGTCCCGCACCAGCCACCGCACCAGGTCGAGCTGCGACATGCGGAAGGCGTCCTCCAGCGGGCGCGCCGATCCCGTCGAGATGATGTGCGTGTCCGACTCGATGCGCGGCCAGGGCGTGGCCACGCCCTGGAGCAGTTCGACGATCACGACCGTGTTCATCGCGCACTCGACGGCGACCCCGCAGGCCTCTCCCTCACCCTGCCGGGCGTGCCCGTCGCCGAGGCTCAGCAGCGCGCCCTCGACGTTCACCCCGAGGTAGCAGGTGACGCCGGCCCGCATCTCCGGGGTGTCCATGTTGCCGCCGTGGGCGTCGGGCACCAGGGCCGAGCGGACCTCCAGGTTGGCAGTCCTCCGTGTACAGGTCGAGGACGGTGCCGGGCGCGATGCGTGCCACGGGCGGTGCGCCGCCGAACGTCCAGGCGAAGTCGCCGGGTCCGGGCCGCACGGTCAGGATGCGGGGATCGCTCATCGGTGCGCGGTTCCGTTCTGCCGGGGCCGGTGGGAGAGGGCGTCGAGGCAGCCGCCGGGGTCGGCGGGCCGCGCCTCGCGGGAATCACGTTACGGCGCCCGTCGGTCGCGCAGAAGTGGGCGGCTCCCAGCCGTGGACGGCCGCCCCATTGTGGACAACTCCCTCACCCGATGGGGTGGTTGAGCTGTGGACCGGGCCGGAGCAAGCGGCTGATCAGCCGTGTTTCGCCGCCGCCGCCGGATCGTCGAGCACCGCCCGCACCACGGAGTGCGCCGCGCCCAGCAGCGGCCCTTCCGAGCCGAGCCGGGACACGGCGACCGGGCAGGCCGGTCCCGCCGTGCGCCGCGCCAGTTCCTCCCGCAGCGACGGCAGCAGCCAGGGCGCGAGTTCCGCCAGCGCGCCGCCCAGCACCACGCCCTGCGGATCGAGCAGGTTGACCGCTCCCGTGAGCGCGATGCCGAGCGCCGTGCCGGCCTCGCGCAGGGCACGGCGTACGTCCGCGTCGCCCGTCGCGGCACGGTCGGCGAGCAGCCCGACTCGGTCCTCGCCGGGCTCCAGTCCGGCGGCGCGCAGCACCGCCTCCTCACCGGCGTACTGCTCCAGGCAGCCCCGCCCGCCGCACGGGCACGCCGGGCCGTCGGGCCGGACGGGCACATGGCCGAGTTCGCCCGCGAAACCGCGTGTGCCGCTCAGTGGCCGCCCGTCCACGACCACCGCGCCACCGATGCCGATCTCGGCCGACACGTGCAGGAAGTCCCGCGGGGTGCCCTCCCCGAGCCAGAGCTCGGCGAGCGCGCCGAAGTTGGCCTCGTTGCCCACGGTCAGCGGGTATGCGGTGGGCAGCAGGGCGCCGAGGTCCGTGTCGTGCCAGTCGAGGTTCGGGGCGCGGACGACGGTCCGGGCGTCGCGCGCCACCAGGCCCGGTACGGCGACGGCGAGCCCGGCCGGCCACAGGCCCTCGCCCTCCGCCTGTGCGACGACCCGGTCCACCAGTTCGGTGAGTTCCGCGACGACCGGTTCCGGTGCCCGGCCGCGGTTCGCGCCGTGGCGCACGGCACGCGCGCGTATGTGCCCGCGCAGGTCGACCGCGCAGACCGCGAGGTGGTCGACACCCACCTCGGCACCGATCCCGGCCGGGCCCCGCCCGCTGACCGCCAGGGCCGACCCGGGGCGGCCGACCCGGCCCGGCCGCTCGGGGCCCAGCTCCTCCAGCAGCCCCGAGCGGATCAGCTCGTCCACGAGGGTCGACACCGCCGCACGGGTCAGCCCGATGCGCGAGGCGACGGCGGCGCGCGACAGCGGCCCCTCGGCGCTGACGGTGTGCAGCACCCGGGCGAGATTGCGGCGGCGCATGCCCTGCTGGGTGTCCGGGGTCCGGCGTCCGGGACCGGCGGGATGGGCCTCGTGCAGCGGTGCGGTCATGCCTGGGTCAGTCCTCAGTCCGTGCGCCGCTCCAGCAGCGGGGCCGCGTCGGAGAGTACCCCGGCGATCCTGGCGAGCGTCGCCTCGTCCCGCTCCACGGCGTCGAGCACCGGCCCGGCGGCCGTGTTCCAGCGCCGGGCGACGGCGGCCGGGTCCTCGCCGGTCAGCAGGCCGGCGGCCTGTGCGGCGGCGCCGAGCGCGACCAGCTCCTTGGCCTCGGGGATCTGCACCGGGCGGCCCGACAGCCGCCGTACCGTCTGCTGCCAGGCGGTGCCGCGGGCGCCCCCGCCGATCAGCAACAGCGGGGCCGACGGGTCCGCGTCCGCGTCGAGGACGAGGTCGAGGGCGCCCAGTAGCGAGTGCACCGCGCCGTCGTACGCGGCCTGGAGGAGCTGGCCGGCGCTCGTGTCGTGCCGCAGTCCGTGCAGCAGACCGGAGGAGTTCGGCAGGTTGGGGGTGCGCTCGCCGTCCAGGTAGGGCAGCAGCGTCACCGAGGTGCCCGGCTCGACGGCCTCGCGGTCCAGGCCCAGCAGGCCGGCGATCCGGTCGACGGCGAGCGTGCAGTTGAGCGTGCAGGCCAGCGGCAGCCAGTCCCCGCGCGCGTCGGCGAAACCGGCCACGGTGCCGGTCGGGTCGGCGGGCCGGTGCCGCGACACGGCGTACACCGTGCCGGACGTCCCGAGGCTCATCACCGGCGTGCCGGGGCGCACCCCGAGGCCCAGCGCGGCAGCCGCGTTGTCGCCGGTGCCGCAGGCGACCAACGTGCCCTTGGAGAACGGCAGGTCATGGCTGTCGCGCACGGTGCCGGCCACCTCGCCGGGCCGCACCACGCGGGGCAGCAGGGCGGGGTCGAGGCCGACGTGCGCGAGGATCTCCTCGTCGTAGGTCTCCGTGCCGGACGCCCACCAGCCCGTGCCGGAGACGTCGCCGCGGTCGGTGGTGCCCTGCCCCGTGAGCCGCTCGGTCAGGTAGTCGTGGGGCAGCCGTACCGCCCTGGTCGCGCGGACCGCGTCCGGCTCGTGCTCGGCGAGCCACGCCCACTTCGTGACCGTGAACGAGGCGGCCGGCACCGAGCCGGTCCGCTCCGCCCAGGACTTCGCGCCGCCCAGCTCCTCCGTCAGGCGGCGGGCCTGGGGCGCGGAGCGCACGTCGTTCCACAGCAGGGCGGGGCGCACCGGCTCGCCCCGCTCGTCCAGGGTGACGAGGCCGTGCTGCTGGCCGCCGATCGACACCGCGGCGGCCTCGTGCGCCGCGTCGCCGCACTGGCGCAGTGCCTCGCACAGGGCGTCCCACCACTGGCGCGGATCGCTCTCGCGGCCCGCGCCGGAGGTCACGGTGTGCGGCGCCTGGCCACTCGCGACGACCCGGCCGGTGGCCACGTCGACGACCAGCGCCTTGGTGGACTGGGTGGACGTGTCCACGCCGACGACGAGCGGACCCTCGGCTGCTGACATCGGGTTTCTCCCTTTTTCCGCGGCTCAGCGGGATTCTGACCTGGGGTTTTGCGGGCGTCCGGGCCGATTTCGACCCCGGCGCCGCCCCTCGGGGACATCTTGTCCCTTCCCAGAGGTGCGTCCGCATACTAATTTGTAAAGCGCCATGACGAAATAGTCTCAGCGAGCAAGGAGCCGCGGCATGAGCTACCAGCCCACCCCCGACGACAGGTTCACCTTCGGTCTGTGGACCGTCGGCTGGCAGGGACGGGACCCCTTCGGCGACGCCACCCGTGCCGCCCTCGACCCGGTCGAGTCGGTGCAGCGCCTGTCCGAGCTGGGCGCCTACGGCGTGACCTTCCACGACGACGACCTGATCCCCTTCGGCTCCTCGGACGCCGAGCGCGAGGGCATCGTCAAGCGGTTCCGCCAGGCGCTCGACGCGACCGGCATGCGCGTGCCGATGGCCACCACCAACCTGTTCACCCACCCGGTGTTCAAAGACGGCGCGTTCACCGCCAACGACCGCGACGTGCGCCGCTACGCGCTGCGCAAGACCATCCGCAACATCGACCTCGCGGTCGAGCTGGGCGCCGAGACCTACGTGGCGTGGGGCGGGCGGGAAGGCGCCGAGTCAGGTGCCGCCAAGGACGTGCGCGCCGCCCTGGACCGCATGAAGGAGGCCTTCGACCTGCTCGCCGACTACGTCACGGGCCAGGGCTACGACCTGAGGTTCGCGATCGAGCCCAAGCCGAACGAGCCGCGCGGCGACATCCTGCTGCCGACCGTCGGACACGCGCTGGCGTTCATCGAGAAGCTGGAGCGTCCCGAGCTGTTCGGTGTCAACCCCGAGGTCGGGCACGAGCAGATGGCCGGCCTGAACTTCCCGCACGGCATCGCGCAGGCCCTGTGGGCGGGCAAGCTGTTCCACATCGACCTCAACGGCCAGAACGGCATCAAGTACGACCAGGACCTGCGCTTCGGCGCCGGTGATCTGCGCGCCGCGTTCTGGCTGGTCGACCTGCTGGAGTCCGCCGGATACGCCGGGCCGCGGCACTTCGACTTCAAGCCGCCGCGCACCGAGGACTTCGACGGCGTGTGGGCCTCGGCGGCCGGCTGCATGCGCAACTACCTGATCCTCAAGGAGCGCGCCACCGCCTTCCGCGCCGACCCCGAGGTGCAGGAGGCGCTGCGCGCGGCCCGCCTGGACCAGCTGGCGCAGCCCACCGCCGCCGACGGCCTGGAGGCACTGCTCGCCGACCGGTCGGCGTTCGAGGAGTTCGACGTCGACGCCGCCGCGGCCCGCGGCATGGCCTTCGAGCGTCTGGACCAGCTGGCCATGGACCACCTCCTCGGCGCTCGCTGAGCCGCCCGGCGGTCGATCTCCGGGGACCGGAAAGGGCCGGGACGCGTCGTGCGACGCGTCCCGGCCCTCCGAGGCGGAACCTCAGACACCGCGCGGCACGCGCACGTACGTGATCGTCGTCTCGACGCCGCTGTCGACCAGCCGGCCCTCCGCGTCGAACGCCTCGGCGCCGTCCGCCATGCCGAAGTCGTTGTCGTTGACCAGGGCGAGCGTGTCGTGGCCCACGCGCGCGATGCCCTCGATCTTCCCCGGCACGCCCCCGACCGTGCCGAAGTCGACCACCAGCCGAGTGAGTCATCCGCCGGCGTCGGACCGGCCGTCGGGGCCACCGCTTCGGTACGGCCGGTCGTGCGGGCGTTTCGCGGCGGGGTCGTGCTGCGCTCCCCTTGCGTCGCCGGACTGGTAGATGTCGGGGATGCCGTCGGCATCCACGTCGGCGGTCTCCGCCTCGTACAGCCGTCTGTACTGGTTGTTCCGCAGTCGCAGCAGGACGCACGACAGCAGCGCGGCGGTCAGTGATCCGAGCAGGACGGCGGCCTTGATGTGCTCCTGGTCCGTCGGGCTCGGGTAGGACAGCTCACCGATGAGCAGCGAGACGGTGAAGCCGATTCCGGCCAGTACGGCCACGGCGAACACGTCCGGCAACGCGAGGTCCGGGCTGAGCCGGGCACGAGTGAAACGGATGGCCAGGTAGGTGCCGCCGAAGACGCCCAGGGCCTTTCCCGCTGCCAGGCCCAGAGCCACACCGAGAGGCTCCGGGCTGGTGACCACGGCTTTCAGCGTGTCGCCCGACACGCTCACCCCGGCTGCGAACAGGGCGAACAGCGGAACGGCCACCCCTGCCGAGATCGGCCGGACCAGGTGGGCGATCTGCTCGGCCGGTCGGCGGCCTGCCTCTCCGTCCTTCGCCACGCGCAGCAGCAGCCCCATGGCGACTCCGGCCACGGTGGCGTGGATGCCGCTGGTGTAGGTCAGGCCCCAGATCACCAGGGCCAGCGGGATGTACCAGTACCAGCCGTGCACCCGCCTCTGGTCGTGCAGGTGGAAGAACAGGCCGAGCCCGAGGATCGCGCCGATGAGGGCGGGCACGTGGATCGTGGAGGTGTAGAAGAGTGCGATGACGATGACGGCGCCCAAGTCGTCGACGACCGCCAGGGTCAGCAAGAAGGCGCGCAGTGCGGAGGGCAGATGGGTGTCGATCACCGCGAGCACGCCCAGGGCGAAGGCGATGTCGGTGGCCATGGGCACGGCCCACCCGTTCCAGGTCCCTCCCATGGACGTCGCGACGATGCCGTAGACGAGCGCGGGGACCGCCATGCCGCTGAACGCCGCGACCACGGGCACGGTCGCCGCCCTGGGTTCACGTAGCTCTCCGACCACCAGCTCGCGTTTCAGTTCCGCGCCGGCGACGAAGAAGAAGATCGCGAGCAGTCCGTCCGCCGTCCAGTGGGCGACGGAGAGGTCCAGGCCCAGGGCCTCGATACCGAAGTGGAAGTCCCGTATCTGCTCGTAGGACGTCCTCAGCGGCGTGTTCGCCCACACCAGTGCCACCGCTGCGGCGGCGAGGAGCACGATGCCGCCGACGGTCTCCGTGCGCAGAGCGTTCCCCACGAACGTGCGCTCCGGCAGAGGGAGACGGCCGAGGAAGGTGCGGGTGCTGTTGGTGCGGTGGCGCATGCGGTCGGTGCCTTTCGGACGCGGACCTCCGAGGCCTCAGGTCGGCATGTGCGCGACCTGGAGCAGACGTTCCAGCAGGCCCGCGGCCGTGATCACGCCGACGAGTCGACCTGAACCGTGGCCGGTCCGTTCGACCACGGCGATGAGCGGGCTCCGGGTGCGGGCCATGAGCTCGGCGACCTCGACGGCTGTCCAGTCGGAATCGGCGGTCGGCAGGAACGGTCGTCCTACGGGAAGGCAGTCGGCGACCGTACGTCCCTGGAGGGCGCGGCAGAGGCGATCGGCGTGCGGTTCGTCGATGACACGGGCCAGTCCACGGTCTTCCTGGACGTAGCCGGGAACCAGTGTCCTGACCACGTCGTGGGCGGGAAGCGCCGCGTACGGCTGCCCTTCGGAATCCGTCACCAGCAGTCCGGGCAGACGCTGCTCGACGATCAGGCGTACGGCCTCGATGGCGTCGGCGTCCTTGGCTACCGAGACGTAGGGCTCTGCGAGATCACGTGCGCGCACGGGTACCCCTTGGACAGGCCGTCGGTGGGTCGGTGGGCAGAAGCTGGGGGCCGCGGCGCGGGAGGCGTTGCCGTGGCGGTGTTCTTGCCGGGAAGCGGCGCTCGCTCTGGGTGGAGACGCCCGCACCGGGGCCGCGCGGTGGCCCCGTGTCCTGACTCGGACTGTTCAGCACAGCGGTGAGGAAGAGTCCCAGGAAGGCGATGATGGTGAACGCCGTGACAGCGACACGCCACCGGTCGCGCTGTTTCTCCCTTCCCTCAGGGACGTCAGCTCCCTCAGGGACGGCAGCGGGTTCTGCTGTCGGTTCGTCCACGAACTGCTGGTTGAGCGCATCCAGGGTCGCGGCCAGGGCGGGATCGTCCTGAGCAAGACGTCGTTCGAGTTGCGCGAGGATGCGTGCCTCGTCCATCTCGGGGTTCATGCCAACCACCTCGAAGCCTGAAGAGATGCTGTCCGTGCCGGGCTCGGGCCAGGGCTTTGCCCGTCCCGTCCACCTGCGTGACGGGCACGGTCGGTGTCCGCGCCGCACCGACGGTGGGAGCGGCGAGCAGACAGGCGAGAGCCACCAGGAGGAAATGGGCGGGCCTCCGGAACAGGGCTGGGGGACGGATTCGGGGCACAGGGCGTACCCCCTTGTTCGCTGTCGAGCGTCTCAGCTGAGCGTTTTACTCACGGATTACCCTGGCCGCCGCGCCGGACGCCTGCCGGACGCGGCCCAGACAATGCCGTCTCGTCTGGCTGTTCCTTGCCGACCTCCGGCAAAATGACCGTATGGCAAGTGGGCAGCAGGGCCCGAACGCACCTGGCGCGGCGGCCGATCCCGCGGTGGCGGTCACAGCGGGATCGTCCGGCAGGGAGTCCGCGGCGGCGAAAGCCCTGGATCCCTGTCTGAGGCAGCTCGCCGAGATCTCCGCCGGCAAAGGGCGGTGGGGTGCGGGCGACCTCGGAAGCCTGCGGGAGGTGGCCGCCGCCGCGGCCGGCCGTGGCGCCCCCCTCACGGCTCTGATCACCGAGTATCTCGACTCCGCCTGCCGCGTGTGGGCGGATTTGCCCGATGCGTGCCGGGAGGAGAGCGTGGAGGGCCTGGCGGCTGTGGCGTCCGCCCACCTGCGGGCGGTCGCCGATGCGACGGTGGCGCTGACCGAGGGGTACGAGACGGCCTTCCGGGCAGCGATCCGCGGGGAGGAGGCGACGCGGCGGGAGTTCGTCGACGACCTTCTGGAGGGGCGCACCAACCTCGGTCGGCTGGCGGAGCGGGCCGAGCGATTCGGGCTCCGGCTGCTCGGACCGCATACCGTCGCCGTCGCCCGCGCCGCGAACCTCTTCGGAGCGGGCGACCCCGCCACCCGCTACGTCGAGGAGGCGCTGATTACCCGGTTCAGCGTCCGCGACGTCCTGACCACCACCAAGGACGGCCTCCTGGTGTGCGTGTCCTCCGGAGAGGGAACGGACGTCTGCGAAGCCTTCGCCACCGCCGTGGGCAACGCGGTCGGCGACCAGTACCAGGTGGCCATCAGCCGGCCAAGGCGCGGTCCCGGCGGCATCGTCCGCTCCCACCAGGAAGCGCGCAGCACCCTCGACCTCGCTGTCCAGCTCAGCTTGCCCGCCCGGGTCGTGCACGCCTCGGACGTTCTGGTCTTCCAGGTCCTCGGCCGGGACCGCGCGGCCATCACCGACCTCGTGGCCACGGTCCTCGGCGGGCTGGAGCAAGCGCGCGGAGGTCCACAGCCGCTGCTGGACACGCTCACCGCCTACTTCGCCAGCGGTTGCCTGAACACCGCCACCGCACGCCGGCTGGGGATGAGCGTACGTACGATCGCCTACCGGCTCAGCCGCATCCGGCAGCTCACCGGCCATGACCCCACCGACCCCGACCAGCGGTACATCCTGCAGACCGCCGCGCTCGGGGCGCGCCTGCTGGACTGGCCTTCGCACCCCCTCCAGTCCGCCGACTGATCCGCTCCGCCGCACTCGGCGACCGACCCGCGCGCGAGGACCACGGGTTGCTGTACGGGGCGGCCGGGTTCGGGCCTGCGGCGGCCACCGCGACTCCCCCGGCGGGCAGGAGGACGGCTGCCGCGCAACCAGGAAGCCCGCCAGGGCGTCGACCCGACCGAACCGGATCGCCGGGACGCGAGGGGCGAGGGGCGAGGACGGCGCGACTCGTGGCCCGGGTCACGGCGGGCGGCCCGCCGACTCCTACGCGTCGTCATGCCCCTTTCCGCGACGCAGCACGAGCCAGGCCAGGACGGCGACCAAGGCCAGGTACTCCAGCCAGGCGAAGAGAACGACCAGCCCTTCCGTCGTCATGAGGCGGACCGCTCGTCGCCGGGGCGGACCACGAGGCGCCGCTGCCGGAAAGAGACGACCCGGGCCCACGGGACCGGCCGGTTCCTGCGGCCGAGTCGGCACGCCAGGGCGGCCAGGAGCCTGGGGCCGTCGACGACGTGTTCGGCGTAGCCGAGGCGGTATGCCAGGGCCGACGGCCCGACGACGACGGCGTCGATGCGCCAGGCCGCGTCCTGCCCGGAGCGGGCGAGGCGCACATCGTGCACCCGGCCGAGCCGACGGCCGTCGGTGTCGACCGCTTCGGCACCGAGCAGGTCAGTCGCTTTCACGCATTCCTCCCGGGAGACGTGAGATCAGATGGCGGCGCAGCCACCGCTCGGGGGCTGTCAGCGCGGGGAACGCGTCGGCCGGGGACGCCAGCCGTACCACGGTGCCGATGTCGTCGATCGCGGCGACCGGGACCTCGACGGGGCCGCGGCGGCCGGACAGCCGTTCGGCCAGACACCTCCACCACCGGCCCGTCCTGCCGCCGAGGCGAGCCGCGAAAGCCTGCTGTCCGATGAGCACCGCCGCGAGGACGGGCGGCCCGTGCTCGCCGGTTGTGAAGAGAAGGTCGTCGACCTTGCCCAGCGAGGTTCCTCCGCTGTCCACGACGTGGCGGTCGAGGAGTTCGAGGCCGGCGTCCAGGTATTCGGTCACAGTCCCGCCTTGGTCGCGATCAGCAGGGGCAGCGCGGCCACCGCTCCGGCGACCACGATGACGAGGTAGACGACCCCGACCGCGTTGGCCACGCGGCCGTTGACCCGGTCGCCCAGGTACCGGCGGTCGTTGGCGATGACCAGGATCGGCAGATAGGTCACCGGCAGGACGGCCGCGCCCAGGTAGACGGCGTAGATGGTGACCGTGACCGGGTTGATCGTGGTCAGGGCAACGGCCACCGCGGCGAGCAGGGTGACCAGCAGCAAGGTGTGGAAGCGGCTGGCGTCGGCCGGGCGGCCGGTCTTGCCCCAGGTCCAGCCGAAGTGGTGCGCGACGGTGTAGCCGGACGACAGCAGCGTCTCGATGGTGGAGCCGAAGACCGCGGCGACGATACCGAGGACGGCCAGCGCAAGTCCGACCTTCCCCAGGGCCAGGACCACGGGCAGAACGGTCTGGCTGAGGTTCTCCACCTGGATCCCGGCCGGCTGAAGGACCTGGTGGGCAACGACCTGGATGCCGATGGCGAGGATGCCTCCGATCGGGTAGCCCACCCAGCAGTTCATCCTCACCTCCATGAGGTTGCGGGCCCGCCAGCGGTGCTCGACGGCCGCGGAGGAGAAGAAGAACACCTCGTAGGGAGTCATCTGCGCGCCCAGCATGACCAGCGCGTAGAAGAAGTACGTGGGCAGTCCCTCACCGAACGGAAGGCTCGGGTGAGTGACATCGTGCGCCATCTGTCCCCAGTCGGGGCCCAGATGCCAGACGGCGACCACGAACACGAACAGCGCCATCCCGGCGAGGCCGTAGACGCGCTCCATCATCGCGAACGGCACCCGCCAGACAACCAGCCAGGCCAGGAACGCCACCGGCGGCACCCACAGCAGGTAGTGCACATCGGTGAGCAGTTCGATCGCCAGCGCGATGCCGCACAGCTCCGCGATCAGAGCGATGGCGTTGACAAGGTAGGAGACCACTACGGCGGCCAGCCCCGTCCGGGCGCCCATCCGCTCGCGGATCAGGTCGAAGACGGTCCGGCGGGTCACCACCGCCACCCGGCCCGCCATCTCCGAGTACAGGGCCACACCGATCACCGCGACGACCGTGACCCACACCAGAGCAAGCCCGAACCGGGCCCCGATCAGGGCATCGGTGATCAGGTCACCGATGTCGATGAACCCGCCGATCGCCGTGAACACCCCGAGCGCCAGGCTGAGGACCTTCTTCACGTCGGCCTCAGCCCTTCCAGTCGCTGCAGCCGGGCGGCGAGTCTCGGCAAAGGCTCGGCGAGCCGGCCCAGTTCACCGAAGCGCCCGGCACGAGCGGCGATCCGCAGGTCGGCCAGCGCGGCCCGGCAGTCCTCCAGCACAGAGGTCACCCTGCTGCGCAACGCCGTGCTGTGCGTGGTGGGTGGCTGGACGGACCCGATGTGGGTGGCGACGGAGTCCAGGGCCGTTTCGGCGTCCGACAGGGCCCTGGCCGTGTACGGGCCGAGAGCCCTGCCTTCCTCGGCCGCGTCCACGACCAGCCGTGCGGTCTGCACCGCCGAGCGCGCCGCCTCCGCCGTGTTGGCGACTTTCTCCTGGTAGTCCGTCTCCGACCGTGAAGGTCCCACGCATGCGCTCAGCGCGACGACCAGCGTCAGGACGCAGCAGGCCTGCCGCGCCGCGCGCCCCGGAGGTCTGTCGGCCGGGACCGTCGTGTCATGGGGCTTCATACGCGGCAGACCGTAGCCGCATGCCGCCGTCGCGCCGGTCGTGCCTCGCCGACGCGGTGAGAAGCCGCCCCTCGACTTCCGCCGTTTCGCGGCAGGACCTGCGCCGACCGGGTCTGTCCGCCGGTGGGGGCGGCGGCTCGTGATCGCAGACTTGTGGAGCTTCGAGAAGGCGGCGCTGACAGGCGACCGCCCAGGCCGTGCGAAGGGGGAGCCCGGTGCGAAGGCGGCATGTGCCGAAGACGCTGCGGCAGATCACGGTGATCCGTTCATGGCAGGGACGTAGCCCGGAGCTCACCGGTGCCGGTGGGACTCCCTCTCCTCGGTCGGTGGACGCAGAGAGGCGCCCGACCGCGATGATGCCGGTCGGGCGCCTCCCATGGCGCCGTCGGAACGCGCGCGGCGGCGGTCAGCCGCGGATCAGCAGGACCAGGCCGCCGAGCACCACGGCGAGCGCCACGGCGGCGGCGCTGTGGGTGAGCCGGTGCGCGCGCAGTCCGGGCAGGAAGCGGTCGACGGCGATCCGGCCGGGCCCGGTGAGGGTCAGTCCGGCCGCACCGGCGATCAGCAGGAGCTCGTACTCGACGCCCTGCGGGGCGAAGAAGCCGCCGCCCCACTTGACGGCCAGCGCGTTGATCATGGTGCCGAGGACGGCGGCGCCGGCGAGCGGCGTGAGCACTCCGAGCGCGAGACCGAGCCCGCCGAGGGTCTCGCTGAGGCCGGCGATCACGGCCATGGCCTGGCCGGCGGGGTAGCCACTCATGGTGAAGAACTGGCCGGTGCCGTCGAGCCCTCCGCCGCCGAACCAGCCGAACAGCTTCTGCGCACCGTGCACGGCGACCGTCAGGCCCAGGGCGACGCGGATGATCAGCAGCCCGGCGTCGTAGGCGTGCGGCGAGGTGCCCTCGTGGGTGGCGGAGGTGCCGGTGGTGCGGGTCAGGGTGGAAGTCATGCGGTTCGGCCCTTCGGGGAGACGACGAGGGTCGCTTGAACTTTCAAGCTTGCGGCCGAGGGTACCTAATGCATGAATGTTCAACAACCTGGCTCGACCCGACCGACCCGGCCGGACCGACCGACCCGACCGGACCGCCCGGCGTGCGTCAGGGGCGTCCGACCGGCCTCGGCCCGTCGGACGCCCTCGGTTCACTCACTCACCGTGGCATCACGGATACGACGTCACCGTCGACGGGACGGTCGAGGTGCCCGACGTCGGCGCGCCGGTGTCGTTGATGACGTGTTCGTACTGGCCGTTGCCGCTCAGCGAGACCACCAGGAGGCTGTGGAACCTGACTCCCGGCTTGACGGGGGCCTTGAAGCCGTGGTCCTGACGGATCGTCGGGTCCACGTTGTAGTAGCAGTAGCTGCCCATGCCCCAGCCTTCGTGGGTGTTCACCGAGTCGTCCACGCGGTAGGCGGCGTAGCCCTTCGTGGCGCCGTTCTGGATGGCTGCCTGGTTGGGCGCGTCGTAGGCCTTCTCGTTCTGGAAGAAGATGGTCCGGCCGCGTTCGCCGTACCACTCGACGTCGTACTTGTTGAAGTGCTCCACGAACAGGCCCGTGGCCAGCACGTCGTCGCCGTTGACGCGGACGCCGTAGTCGGCGCGGTTGGTCTCCCAGCCGACGCCCTCGCCGTGGTCGGCGCGCCACACCCAGGTGTGGTCCACGATCGTGTCGTCACTGTTGACGACGAGGCTGGTGGTGGCCTTGCCGGGACCCGCTCCGCCGATGCGGAAGTAGACGTCCTGGAGGCTGGTGGGGTTGGCGGCGTGGTCGGCGGAGGCGTTCGCCGGGCCGATCTCCATCAGTGTCGGGGAGTTGACCGTGCCCGCGTCGATGAGGAAGCCCGCGAGCTTCACCCCGTCCACGTCGGCGACCCGCATGGCCGTGACGCCGTTGTCCGGGATGATCGTGGCCAGACCGAGGCCGAGGACGACGGTGTTGGCCCGGTCGACGTCGATGGTCTGGTCGACGTGGTAAATGCCGGGCGTGAACAGCAGGTTCAGGCCCTGCGCGAGCGCGGCGTTGAGGGTGGCGGCGGTGGCGCCGGGCTTGACCACGTAGAAACGGCTCAGCGGGATGGACTCGCCCTGCGGGGTGCCGCTCGCCCAGGTGGTGCCGCGGGCGTTGGTGCGCTTGGCGGGCACGAACACCTTGAACTCGCCGCCGTCCTGGTACAGGAACGGCTTCTCGCGGGAGACGGGCGTGGTGTCGAGCGTGGTGTAGCGGGGCTCCGGGAAGGAGTTGGCGGGCGCGCCCTCGACGCCCGAGAAGGTCATGTTCCAGACGCTGTTGGTCCAGCCGCCGACGGTGCTGTCGCGGGTGTACCACTGCTGCTGCGAGTACGGTCCGACGGTGCCGTCCACCTTGGTGTCGGCGATGTAGCCGCCGCTGGCCCAGCCGTAGCCCGCCGGGGCGAGGTTGAGGCCGCCCTTGACGTGCATGCGGCGGAAGGATGCGGCCTGGGAGACCGCCCAGCGGTTGGTGCCGTTGACCGGGTTGAGCGCCAGGTTCTCGGCGGCCCGCCAGAAGTTCTGGGTCGCGTTGCCGTTGAACCAGCCCGCGTCGACGGTCACGTCACCGTTGATGGTGGTGTCGTCGGGGCGCAGGCCGAGCCCGGCGATCTGGGTGTAGAAGCCGATCTGCGCGTTGAGGTTGTTGTACGTGCCCGGCTTGAAGAAGAACGCGTGCCGGCCGGTGCCGAACTGCGCCGACTCCTGCTGGCGGAAGACCTGGTCGAGCCTGCCCTGGATGTCGGGCGTGGTGGGGTCGATGATGTGCACGTTGGGGCCGAGGTCGCCGCCGCCGGGCAGCGTCGGGCCGCCGTCGCCCGCGGTGCCGTACACCTGGAACTCCCACAGCGAGTAGCCGTAGGGGGTCGCGCGGGTCTCGCCGTGCACGCGGACGTAGCGCGCGCTGCCGGAGACGTTGACCGTCTCGGTGCCGCCGGCACCGGTCGTGGTGGAGTACGCGGTGGTCCAGTCGGTGCCGTTGGCGGACAGCTGGATGCGGTAGGCCTTGGCGTGGGCGACCTCCCAGCGCAGGACGACCTGTTCGACGGAGGCGGTGGCGCCGAGGTCGACGCGGATCCACTGGGGGTCGGAGAAGGCGCTCGACCAGCGGGTGGTGAGGTTGCCGTCGACGGCGGCGCCGGCGGGGGTTCCGGCGTTCTCCTGGCTGGACGCGGTGACCGGCTTGCCCTGCGAGAGCAGCACCGGGGCGGCCTGGGCCGCGGAGGCGGGCAGGAGGGCGAGCAGCGTGCCGAGGAGGGCGGCGACGACCGTGCCGGCGATCCCTCTCCGGGCGGCGGGCACGGGGTGCGGTCTGCGCGGCGGTCTCGCCGCGGTGGGGCCGACTGCGGGCATGAAAGTGTCTCCTCGTAAGGGGAGTTGAGGGGATGCGCCGGAGTGCGGGAGAGCGCTCTCCCCGCACCTTGCCCGCGCGCCGGATGCCGGTCAAGAACCCTGACAGCACTTTCCTTCGACCTTGACTTAAGTAGGGGTGGAATCAGGGCGGGACGGCGGAAGGACCGCGGGACAGGGGTTGGCGCCCGGCGGGTCAGTCCTTGGTCGCCACGTAGTACACGTTGATCGGATCGCCCTCCACCGACGTGACGTCGACGTTCCGGAAGCCCGCCTCACGGAGCATCCGCACCGCCGTCTCCGTACCCCACACCGTGCCGAGGCCCGCCCCGCCGGTGCTGAGGGAGGTCGTCATGCAGTAGAAGACGGAGAAGCCGTACAGGGCGGGCCCGAAGGGGTGCCCGATGTTCTTCTCCAGGCTGCTGGACGCGGCGATGTCGCACATCAGGAACGTTCCGCCGGGGCGCAGCGCCCCGGCGATCGCCGTGAGCGTCTCGGCGGGCCGGGCCAGGTCGTGGATCACGTCGAACGCGGTGATCAGGTCGTACTCGCCGGTGATCCGCGTGGAGTCGCCGACACTGTGGCGGACGTTGCCGACGCCCGCCCGGGCCGCCTCGGCGCGCGCCGCCTCGATGCCGGCCTCCGACTGGTCCAGGCCGTGGAACCGGCTCGCCGGGAAGGCCCGCGCCAGCACGAGCGGGGCGTGGCCGTGACCGGTGCCGACGTCGAGCACGTCGATGCCCTCGGCGAGCCGCTCCGGGAGTCCCGGCACGAGCGGCACGATGAGGCTCACGAGCGCCTGGTCGTAGACCCGGGCGGTCTCCTCGGCCTGCAGCGCCTGGAACCTGGGGTAGGCCGAGTACGGCACGCCGCCGCCCTCGCGGAAGCAGCGCAGCACCCGCTGTTCGACCTCGCCCATCAGCGCGATGTACGGCATCATCCCGGCGAGGTTGTCCGGGCCGGCCGCGCTGGTCAGCGAGGCGGCGTGCTCGGGCGGCAGGGTGTACGTCCCGGTCTCCGGCTCGTACTCGACGATGCCGCCGACGACCATGCCGCCCAGCCATTCGCGTACGTACCGCTCGTCCAGGTCCGCCGCCTCGGCGAGGTCGGCGCCGGTCACCGGCGGCAGGCCGGCGAGCGTGTCGAACAGGCCGCTCTGGTGGCCGACACTGACGAGCAGGGCGAGGGCGCCCTTGTTGAGCACGTCGGCCATGTCGCCCGCGAAGGCGTCACGCCGGGCCGGATCGAGTGGCGTCCGCCGAGGTGCGGGACTGGACATGTCCACTCCTTCCCTCGGGCCGGTGCCGACGAGAGACGGTCCCGTTCATCACGCTACGCCGGAATCGTGACGCGGACCTCGCGGAGCGGACCTCGCGGAGCGGAGGCGGCGGTCCGGCCCGCCGCGCCTCAGCTGTCGAAGTCGACCGTGAGCGTGTCGGAGGCCGGGAAGCTCTGGCACGTCAGGACGTAGCCCGCGTCGACCTCGGACCGTTCGAGGGCGTAGTTGCGGCGCATGTCGGCCTTGCCCTCGGTGACCAGCGCGCGGCAGGTGCCGCACACACCTCCCTTGCAGGCGAACGGCAGGTCGGGGCGGATCCGGGAGGCCGCGTCGAGGACGGTGGACTCGCGGGACAGGGCGGAGGTCGTGGAGCGGCCGTCCAGGACGACGGTGACCTGGCTGACCGGCCCGTCGGCGCGCGGTTCCTCGTGGCGCAGGGGCCGCACCGGTTCGTCGTCGGCGTAGAACAGCTCCTGGTGGACGCGCTGTTCGGGCACGCCGAGCCCGGTGAGCAGGCGGCGCGCGTCGCGCACCATGCCGTGCGGGCCGCACAGCCACCAGTGGTCGGCGCCGTTCACGTCGACCAGGCCGTCCACGAGGGCGGCGAGCCGGTCGGCGTCCAGCCGTCCGGACAGCAGGTCGGCCTCGCGCGGCTCGCGCGACAGGACGTGGGCGAGCTGGAAGCGGGTGGGGTACAGGTCCTTCAGGTCGGCCAGCTCGTCGGCGAACATCACCGTGCCGGTACGGCGGTTGCCGTAGAACAGCGTGACCCGGGACCGGTCGTCGGCGGCCAGGACCGACTCGGCGATGGACAGCATCGGCGTGATGCCGGAGCCGGCCGCGATCAGGACGTGGTGGCCGGGCGTGCTCAGGTCGGGCGTGAACGCGCCGGTGGGGGCCATGACGTCGACGGTGTCGCCGGGCCGGACGTCGCGGACCAGCCAGGAGGAGAACAGTCCGCCGGGCACCTCCCGCACACCGATCCGCGGCGCGGCACCGGCCGGTGAGCAGATGGAGTACGAGCGCCGCTCGTCGCGTCCGTCCACCCGGCGGCGCAGGGTGAGCGACTGGCCCGGCGCGAAGGCGAACTCGTCGGCCAGTTCGGCGGGGATGTCGAAGCCGACGGCGACCGCGTCCTCGCACAGCCGCTGGACCGTGGCCACGCGCAGGGCGTGGAAGGCCGGGCGGCGGCGCGGGCGCGGGGCGACTGCCGCGGTGGGGGCCGACACGTCCTGCATCAGATCTCCTTGACGTACTCGAAGGGTTCGCGGCAGGCGAGGCAGCGCCACAGCGCCTTGCAGGAGGTGGCGCCGAAGCGGGAGGTCTCCTCCGTGTCCGCGGAGCCGCAGCGCGGGCAGGGCACGGTCCGCCGCGTGGCGGACAGCACCAGCGGCACCGGTCCGGGTGCCGGGCGCGGGGCGGGGCCGGGCGGTGCGATGCCGTGCTCGGCGAGCTTGCGCCGGCCCTGCGGGGTGATCCAGTCGGTGGTCCACGGCGGGTCGAGGACCGTGCGCACCCGCACCTGCTCGTACCCGGCGGCCCGCAGCCGCGCGGCCACGTCGGCGCGCATCTCGGACATGGCCGGGCAGCCGGAGTACGTCGGGGTGAGGTCGGCGACCACCGTGCCGTCGGCCTCGACGCGCACGTCCCTGAGCACGCCGAGGTCGGCGAGGGTCAGCATGGGCAGCTCGGGGTCCGGGACCCCCTCGGCGATGTGCCGCGCGCGCCGGGCGTCGGCCAGGGTGGTCACCATGTCGCCCCCGGGTGGGCGCGGGCCACGCTCTGCAGTTCGGCCAGCAGCGGGGCGAGGTGCTCGGTGTGCTCGCCGGCGCGCCCGGAGCCGGGCAGCGGCGTCGCCTGCGGCAGCGGCAGACCCGCGGCCCCGGTGACCTGCCGCAGGACGGCGTCGACCTCCGTGCGGGCGTCGTGCGCGGCGAACAACTCGCCGACGTAGGGCATGACGCGCTCCAGCCCGGCCCGCATCCGCCGGTGGGACTCGTCGGTGCCGTCGCCGAGCCGGACGACCCATTCGGCGGCGTACTGCCGGTGGTACGTCAGCTCCTTGACGCCCTTGGCGGCGACGGCGGCGAGCACCGGGTCGGCCGTGGTGGCGAGGTGCTGGAAGTGCGCGAGCCGCCAGCTGGACAGGACCAGCAGCCGGGCGACGCAGAACGCGAAGTCGCCGCCGGGGAGTTCGGCGAGGCGGACGTTGCGGAAGTCGCCGGCGTCGCGGAAGTAGGCGTAGGCGTCCTCGCCGCGTCCGGTGCCGTCGACCTGGCCGCAGCGGGCGTACAGCAGGCGGGCCTGGCCGAGCAGGTCGAGGCCGATGTTGGCGAGCGCCACCTCCTCCTCCAGCTCCGGAGCGCGGGTGGTCCACTCGGCGAGGCGCTGCGCCGAGACGAGGGCGTCGTCGCCGAGGGCGAGGCAGCTCGCGGCCAGCTCCGCGGTGTCCACGCCGTCGGGCACGGCGGTGCTGACGCCGTGCAGGGGGTCCTCGAAGCCGGTCCCGAAGGCCCAGCGCGCGTCGCTGTCCTCGTGGTCCTCGGCGAGGGACAGGTAGACGTGGTCGTCGCTCATGCCGTGCTCCTGGAGTCGCTCATGCCCGGCTCCTAGATGTGCGGGACGTCGTCGGGGATGTCGTAGAACGTGGGGTGCCGGTAGACCTTGTCGGCGGCGGGCGCGAAGAAGGGGTCCTTCTCGTCGCGTGTGGAGGCCGCGATGTGCTCGGAGCGGACCACCCAGATGCTGACGCCCTCGTTGCGCCGGGTGTACAGGTCGCGGGCGTGGGTGAGGGCCATGCGGTCGTCGGCGGCGTGCAGCGAGCCGACGTGGACGTGGTTCAGCCCGCGCTTGCCGCGGACGAACACCTCGTACAGCGGCCAGTCGGCCTTCGGTGCCTGCGTGTCACTCATGCGACGGCTTCCTTCCGTGCCCGGGCGGCCTGCTTGGCGGCGTGCGCGGCGGCGGCCTCGCGCACCCAGGCGCCCTCCTCGTGTGCGGTGCGGCGGCGTTCGACGCGCTGCGCGTTGCAGGGGCCGTCGCCCTTGATGACCCGCATCAGCTCGTCCCAGTCGGGGGTGCCGAAGTCGTGACGCCCGCGCTCCTCGTTCCAGCGCAGCTCGGGGTCGGGCAGGGTCACGCCGAGCTTCTCGGCCTGCGGGACGGTCATGTCGACGAAGCGCTGCCGCAGTTCGTCGTTGCTGTGCCGCTTGATCTTCCAGGCCATGGAGGCGGCCGAGTTCGGCGAGTTGTCGTCGGGCGGGCCGAACATCATCAGCGACGGCCACCACCAGCGGTTCACCGCGTCCTGCACCATCTCCCGCTGGGCGTCGGTGCCGCGCATCATCGTCATCAGCAGCTCGTAGCCCTGCCGCTGGTGGAAGGACTCCTCCTTGCAGATCCGCACCATGGCACGCGCGTACGGGCCGTAGGAGCTGCGGCACAGCGGCACCTGGTTGCAGATGGCCGCGCCGTCCACGAACCAGCCGATCACACCGACGTCGGCGAAGGTCGGCGTCGGGTAGTTGAAGATCGACGAGTACTTCTGCCGTCCCTCGATCAGCCGCTCGGTCAGGTCCGCGCGGTCGGCACCGAGGGTCTCGGCGGCCGAGTACAGGTAGAGCCCGTGCCCGGCCTCGTCCTGGACCTTGGCGAACAGGATCGCCTTGCGGCGCAGCGACGGCGCCCGGGTGATCCACTCCCCCTCCGGCTGCATGCCGATGATCTCGGAGTGGGCGTGCTGGGCGATCTGCCGGATCAGCGTCCTGCGATAGCCCTCGGGCATCCAGTCGCGCGGCTCGACGCGCTGGTCCCGCGCGATGGTGCGGTCGAACTGCTCCTGGAGCTCCGGCGGAGCCTCGTCCTCCGTCGTGGAGCGGGTGTGCGCTGCGGTCATCCGTACCACCTAACCCTACCGACCATTCGTTCGGTCCATGATATGCCGAGAACCCCGGCTCGGGGCAACAGTCCGTCCGCACTCGCCCGGCCTCTTGACAGGCGCGGCGTCCGGCGGATTTCCTGACTGCGCCGCACGATAACCGAATGTTCGGTCGGGAGACAGGGTGGTGCACGCAGTGACGCGGACGACGGACGCGACACCGGGACCCGTCGAGCGGATGCTCGCCGCGGACGAGGCGTCCCGGGGCCTCGGCATCGAACTGCTGGAGCACGGCGAAGGGACCGCCGTGCTGCGCATGACGGTGACCGCCGCCATGGTCAACGGCCACCGGATCGCCCACGGCGGGTACCTGTTCCTGCTGGCCGACAGCGCCTTCGCCTGCGCCTGCAACAGCCACGGCCCCGTCACCGTGGCGGCCGGCGCCGACATCGACTTCGTCGCGCCCGCGTACGAGGGCGACGTCCTGGTGGCCACGGCCCGGGAGCGCACCCGGTTCGGCCGCAGCGGCATCTACGACGTGAGTGTCGTACGCGGTGACACGGTCGTCGCGGAGTTCCGCGGCCGAAGCCGCAGCATCCGGAGCACGGAACGCGAGGAGTCGCCATGATCAGCGAACCGACCCCGACGGCCGCCGCGCCCCGCCGGGGGGAGCCGCTGCCCGCGCAGTTGCTGGACGAGGCCGAGCGCATGACCCGCGAGGAGGTGCGGGACCTCCAGCTCCGGCGCCTGCGGGCGACACTGCGGCACGCGTACGACAACGTGGAGCTGTACCGCAAGAAGTTCGACGGCGCCGGTGTCAGGCCCGAGGACTGCCGCACTCTGGAGGACCTGGCGCGCTTCCCGTTCACCACCAAGGCCGATCTGCGCGACACCTACCCCTTCGGCATGTTCGCCGTCCCCATGGCGGACGTGCGCCGCGTGCACGCCTCCAGCGGCACCACCGGGCGGCCCACCGTGGTGGGCTACACCGAGCGGGACCTGTCGAACTGGGCCGATCTGGTGGCCCGTTCGATCCGCGCCGCGGGCGGCCGTCCCGGCCACAAGGTCCATGTCAGCTACGGGTACGGCCTGTTCACCGGCGGCCTCGGCGCGCACTACGGCGCCGAGCGCGCGGGCTGCACCGTGATCCCCGCCTCCGGCGGCATGACCGCACGCCAGGTGCAGATCATCCAGGACTTCCGGCCCGAGATCATCATGGTCACGCCGTCCTACATGCTCACTCTGCTGGACGAGTTCGAGCGGCAGGGCGTCGACCCGCGCTCCACCTCGCTGCGCGTCGGCATCTTCGGCGCCGAGCCGTGGACCGAGGAGATGCGGCGCGAGATCGAGGACCGCATGGACATCCACGCCGTCGACATATACGGCCTGTCCGAGGTGATGGGCCCGGGCGTCGCCCAGGAGTGCGTGGAGACCAAGGACGGCCTGCACGTGTGGGAGGACCACTTCTACCCCGAGGTCGTCGACCCGCTCACCGACGAGGTCATGGCCGACGGAGACAGCGGCGAACTCGTCTTCACCACGCTCACCAAGGAGGCGCTGCCGGTCGTCCGGTACCGCACCCGCGACCTGACCCGGCTGCTGCCGGGCACGGCGCGGCCCGGTTTCCGCCGCATCGAGAAGATCACCGGCCGCTGCGACGACATGATCATCCTGCGCGGGGTGAACGTCTTCCCCAGCCAGATCGAGGAGATCGTGCTGCGTACGCCCGGCGTCGCCCCGCACTTCCAGATCCGGCTGACCCGGCGGGGCCGCATGGACCACATGACCGTCCTGGTGGAGGCCAGGCCCGACGCGGCGCCCGCCCAGCGGGAGGCGGCGGCCCTCGCCGTCGCCCGGGGCGTCAAGGACGGCGTCGGCGTGAGCGTCGAGGTGACCGTGGTCGACCCGGAGACCCTGGAACGCTCGGTGGGCAAGCTGCGCCGGGTGAAGGACCTCCGGGAGGACTGAGGGGGCGGTCGTGATCGGGCGGCGCGCCGGCTCGGACCGGCCGGGGCACGAGCCGGCCGGCACGGACACGCCGGGACACGAGCCGGCCGGGGCACGGACAGGCACTCCTGGGTCGGCAGCGGCCGCCGGCCGACCGAGGGGCCGACGGCCGCCGAGCGGGGAGGAAGACGGCCGGCCAAGGAGGAGGACGGCCGACCGTACGGGGATGGGGACGGCCGGCCGTGCGGGGAACGATGATCGTCCGCTCACGGGGAAGGATCACCACGGGCGCCCTCGCCCCGGCCCAGCCGCCCGGAAGGAACCGCCATGACGCTCCGCACCCCGCCGTCCGGCCCGGCGTACCCGGTCGTGCGCACGGCCCACGGCCCCGTCCGTGGCGAGCGCCGCACCTCCGGGGTGCGGTTCCTCGGTGTTCCGTACGCCCGGCCGCCGGTCGGTCCGCTGCGGTTCGCGGCGCCCGTGCCACCGGAGCCGTGGACGCGGGTGCGCGACGCGACGGCGTACGGGCCGACCGCGCAGCGGCGTGCGTTCGCCGAGGTCACCACGATCCCCGAGCCGACGGTGCCGGGCCCGGACATCCTCAACCTCAACGTGTTCACGCCCGACCCCTCCCCCGGCGCCGGCCTGCCGGTGCTGGTGTGGATCCACGGCGGCGGGTTCGTGGCCGGGTCGGCGGCCAGTCCCTGGTACGACGGCGCCGCCTTCAACCGGGAGGGCGTCGTGGTCGTGTCGGTCGGCTACCGGCTCGGCGTCGAGGGCTTCCTGAGCCTGCCGGACGCACCGGACAACAGGGGTGTGCGGGACTGGATCGCCGCTCTGGAGTGGGTGCGCGACAACATCACCGCCTTCGGGGGCGACCCGGCGAAGGTCACCGTCGCCGGGCAGTCGGCGGGCGGCGGGGCCGTCCTGACGCTGCTGGCGACGCCGTCCGCCCAGGGCCTGTTCCGTGCGGGCATCTCCGCGTCCGGCGCCGTGATGCGGCCGCAGGGGCGGGACGTGGCCGACGCGGTGCGGCGCCTGTTCACCGCCCGCACCGGCGTCCCGGCCACGGCCGCCGCGCTCCAGGACCTCACCGACGCCCGGCTCCTCGCCCACCAGGACCGGTTGAACGCCCCGGGGCCGGAACGCACGGCGCTGCCGATGCTGGCCCTCGCCCCGTTCGCCGACGGCGAGCTCGTCCCCGAACCGGTGCCGGACGCCCTCGTCGCGGGCGACGCGGGGGCGGACGTCCCGCTGCTGCTGGGTTGCACCGCGCACGAGTTCAACGGCATCCCGCAGCCGGACACCACGCCCGAGGACGTCCGGGTGATGCTCACCGCGCACGGTCTGGACGAGGCGCACATCCGGCGGTTCCTGGACAGCTGTGACGGCGGTCCCGGCGATCTGCTGAACCAGGCCGTCACGGACACCACGTTCCGTTTCCCCGCCGTCGCCGTCGCCGAGGCCCGCGCCCGGCGCGAACGGCCCACGTGGCTCTACGAGTTCCGGTGGCCGTCCACCGCGCCGGCGTTCGCCGGTCTCGCGCACCACTGCACGGACCTGCCCTTCGCCTTCGACCTCCTCGGCGCCGAAGGTGTCACGGCCGTCCTCGGTACGCGTCCGCCCCAGCACCTGGCCGACGCCGTGCACGGTGCCTGGGTCGCCTTCGTGCGCGATCTCGATCCCGGCCCCGACTGGCCCCGCCACACGACGCGGGACCGCTCGACCCGGATCTGGGACAGCACGCCGCGCAGCGAGAGCGATCCGCTGGGCGCGCTGCGGGAGATCTGGTCTCCGCTCCTGTCGGACCCGACCTCGATCCTGGAGAACTGAACCGGTTCTGTAAAGGCAGGGGGCCATAAGGATCGCGCAACCCACTAAACCCGAACTGAACCGAGGCTCCGCTCTAGGCAACGTTGTCAGACCTGTGCACAGTGTGCTGCGCGGGACGCCGCGTCCCGCGTCGCTCACGAAGGGCTGAGGTGATGGTGTACGGAGCACTGGACATCGGCGGCACGAAGATCGCCGGCGCGCTGGTCGACCCGGAGGGCCGGCTGGTAGCGCGGGCGCAGCGGCCGACTCCCGCCACCGAACCCGCCGAGGCGCTGATGGCCGCGGTCACGGCGGTCCTGGACGACCTGTCCGCGCATCCGGCCTGGGACGCCCTCGGCTGCCTGGGCATCGCCGGCGCGGGTCCGGTCGACACGGCGGCCGGGACCGTGAGCCCCGTCAACATCCCGGGCTGGCGCTGCTTTCCGCTGGTCGCGCGGGTGGCGGCGCATCCCCGGGTGCCCGCGCGCGTGGCGCCCGTACTGGTAGGTGACGCCGTCGCGATGACCGCGGCCGAGCACTGGCTGGGCGCCGCCCGGGGCGTGGACAACGCCCTGTGCATGGTGGTGTCGACGGGGGTCGGCGGCGGGCTCGTGCTCAACGGGCGGCTGCACACGGGGCGTTCGGGCAACGCCGGACACATCGGGCACATCCCGGTCGATCTGAACGGGCCGCGGTGTCCGTGCGGCGGCCGTGGCTGCGTGGAGCGCATGGCGAGCGGCACGGCGATCGCGGCGCACGCCCGCGCCCTGGGGTGGACCCCTCCCCCGGGCGGCACGGCGACGGCCGCCGCGGTCGCCGCCGCCGCACGCGCGGGCGAGGGCAGGGCGCTGGCGGCGTACGAGCGGGCGGCGCGGGCGCTGGCCGCCGGCATCGCCGCGACGATCACCCTCGTCGAACTGGACCTGGTGGTGATCGGCGGCGGCGTGTCCCAGGCCGGCGACACGCTCTTCGCGCCGCTGCGCCGCCTGATGGCCGAGTACGCGGCCCTGGACTTCGCCCGCGACGTGCCGATCGTGCCGGCCCGGCTGGCGCTGGACGCCGGGCTGATCGGCGCGGCCGCCGCCGCGCACCGAAGCGCGGCGGAGGCGTTCGCGAGGAGTCCGGAACTGAACTCCAGCTAAACTTAACCGGTTTGGCGACAGCGGTTGTCACCCCGGTTTTCTCGCTCTAGCCTCTTTCCCAGTCGCCGATCGGAACGCGTACGACGACCGCCCTTTCGCCCTGCCGGGCACGAACGGCGGATTTCCTTCGGTGAATTGCCGTCCCGCTGTCCCGGGTGAGCCGCACTTCGCGCCCGGTCGACAGCGGGAATCCACGCCGGAACGACGGCCCGTTTCCCCTGCTCGGAAACGGGCCGCAATTCCCGGTACCCGTGCGACCACGTTGGGAGCAGGAATGAAGAAGAGACTGGCCACCGCCGCGGGAGCGCTGCTGGCCGTCGCGGCCTCGGTGCTCGCCGCCCCTTCGGCCGCCCAGGCGAAGGAGACCGCCGCGGCGGGCTTCCACGTCAGTGACGGCCGGCTGCTGGACGCCAACGGCAACAACTTCGTGATGCGCGGCGTGAACCACGCCCACACCTGGTACACCTCCCGGACCCCGCAGGCACTGAAGGACATCAAGGCGCTGGGCGCCAACTCCGTTCGTGTGGTGCTGAGTTCGGGTCACCGGTGGACCAGGAACGACACCGCGGACGTGGCCGCCGTGGTCTCCCAGTGCAAGGCCAACCGGCTCGTCTGCGTCCTGGAGGCGCACGACACCACGGGCTACGGCGAGCAGAGCGGCGCGGCCACCCTGGCCCAGGCGGTGGACTACTGGCTGTCGGTGCAGGACGCCGTGAAGGGCCAGGAGAAGTACGTCGTCGTCAACATCGGGAACGAGCCGTACGGCAACACCGGTCACAGCGCCTGGACCTCGGACACGAAGAACGCCATCGCGCGGCTGCGGAACGCCGGTTTCGACCACACGCTCATGGTCGACGCCCCCAACTGGGGCCAGGACTGGTCGTTCACGATGCGGGACAACGCGGAGCAGGTGTTCGCCACCGACCCCGACCGCAACACCGTGTTCTCGATTCACATGTACGGCGTCTTCGACACCTCGGCGGAGGTGTCCGACTATCTGAACCGGTTCGTGTCCAAGAAACTCCCGATCGTGGTCGGGGAGTTCGGCAACGACCACTCGGACGGCAACCCGGACGAGGACGCCATCATGGCCACCACCCAGCGGCTCGGCCTGGGCTACCTGGGCTGGTCCTGGAGCGGCAACGGCGGCGGCGTCGAGTACCTCGACATGGCCACCGGCTTCGACGCCTCGCAGCTCACCCCGTGGGGCCGGCGGATGTTCGACGGCGCCAACGGCATCAAGCAGACGTCCCGTGAGGCGAGCGTCTTCTCGGGCGGCGGCCAGACCCCGACGATCGGCAGCTGCGCCGTCTCCTACCGGGTCAACGGCTGGGGCGGCGGCTTCAACGCGGACGTGACCGTCCGCAACACCGGCACCGCCGCGGTGCAGGGCTGGCAGCTCGACTTCGCCTTCGGCGGCGAGCAGACCGTGAAGTCCGCGTGGAACGCCAAGGTCACCCAGTCCGGCAAGCAGGTACGGGCCACGCCGGAGCCCTGGACCGGGACGATCCCGGCGGGCGGCAGCGTGAGCTTCGGCTTCAACGCCTCCTCCACCGGCGGCGACACGGTCCCGGCCTCGTTCACGCTCAACGGCACGACCTGCGCCAAGAGCTGAGCCGGACGCCGCGGGACGGGCGACCGTACGCCGGGCACAGGACGAAGGGCCGCGCCCCCACCGGGGCGCGGCCCTTGCGCGTCTCGCCCGGCTCCTAGGCGCCGGGCGCGGCCGGTGCCGGCGCCGTGGACCCCCGCGGCGTCAGCGACGGCGTCGGCACCTGGTGGGAGGCGCTGTGCGTCCCGTTGATGACCTCGAACAGGACGCGTGCGACCTCGGCGCCGAACTGGTGCACGTCGTGGCTCATCGCCGACAGCGTCGGATGCGTGATCCGGCACAGCTGGGAGTCGTCCCACGCCAGCAGCGACAGGTCGTCGGGGACCGTGAAACCCATCTCGGCGGCGACGCCGGCGCCCGCGACCGCCATGATGTCGTTGTCGTAGACGATCGCGGTGGGCCGGTCGGCGGCCAGCAGCAGGGAGCGCGTGGCGCGGGCGCCCTCCTTCTCGTCGAACCCGGTCGCGATCTGCCGGGCCTCCTCCAGGCCGAGCTCCCGCGTCGTCGCGCTGAACGCGCGGGCCCGGATGGCGCTGTGGCCGAGGTCGGCGGGGCCGCCGACGCGGGCGATCCGGCGGTGGCCGAGCGCGGCGAGGTAGCGGACGGC
The DNA here is from genome assembly GCF_029813775.1 of Streptomyces sp. DH24. Lineage (GTDB taxonomy): Bacteria > Actinomycetota > Actinomycetes > Streptomycetales > Streptomycetaceae > Streptomyces. Next base: position 138,623 of record NZ_JARVKW010000003.1, read on the forward strand.
CTCGGCGACGGCCGAGGCGTCGTCGGTCCACACCGCCGGGAAGGGCCCCGTCAGGGACGGATGCCCGACCGCGACGGCGGGCAGTCCGACGGCCCCCAGCGCGGGCACCCGGGGATCGTCCTCGCGGAAGTCCACGAGGATCGCGCCGGCGATCATCCGGCCCCGCCACCAGTCCCGGTACACGGCGATCTCCTCGTCGAGGTCGCGCACCAGCCGCAGCAGCAGCGAGCAGGAACGCTCGGCCAGGACGCTCTCGATGCCGGAGATGAAGTCCATGTAGAAGGGTTCGAGGCCGAGCAGCCGGGCGGGCCGGCACAGCGCAAGGCCGACGGTGTCGACCCGCTGGTTGGACAGGCTGCGGGCGGTGGCGCTGGGCGCCCAGCCCAGCTCCCGGGCGGCCTGGAAGATCCGCTCGCGGGTGGCCGCGGAGACGCCGGGCTTGTGGTTGAACGCCAGCGACACCGCGCCCTTGGACACCCCGGCACGGGCGGCGACGTCCTTGATGGTGACGCGTTCCGTCGAGCTGCTCACACCACGTCCACGCAGAAGAGGGCGGCCCGGACGTCCTGGGGGTCCACGGGGCCGCAGCCGGTCACTCGGAATCGGGCCCGCTCGCCGGGCAGCAGGGTCAGCGGGCCGCTGTCGCAGGCGGCGGCCGGGCCGAGCCGGTCCGCCTGCAGCAGCAGGTCTCTGACGAGGGTACGGGCGCTCACCACGACGTCGACTCTATCCCTCTGGCCGGGCACGGGTTCGAGGGCGACGTCGTAGCGCGGCGCCGGGTGGGCGAAGTCCTTGTCGGGGACCGGGAAGTGCAGGGCCCGCAGCTCTTCCCCGCCGCCGGCCCCGGCCGACCCCGACGCGTCGGCCACCAGGAACTCCTTCCCGGACCGCTCGTCGGGTGTCAGCGCTCCCGGCACCGCGAGGCGGACGACGGACCGGGCGGCGGCGGCCACGTCGAGGGTGCCTTCGAGCAGGGTGGTGCCGTCCGCCTCCAGGCGGCGCAGCGTCACCGTGGTGTGCCAGGGCTCGGCGGACTGGTTGACGGCGGCGAGGACGAGGCCGTCGGCAGTGGGCTGGAGGGTGAGGAGCCGGTCGGCGTACACCCGCTTCAGCTCGTGGTAGAGCGGCTTGGTGCGGCCGTCGCCGTCGATGGCGGCCCAGGAGGTGACGGGCCAGCAGTCGTTGAGCTGCCACACGACGGTGCCGGCGCAGACGGGCCAGTGCGAGCGCCAGTGCTCGATGCCCGCAGCGACGGCGCGGGCCTGGACGAGCTGGGTCAGGTAGTGCCAGCGGTCGAAGTCGCCGTCGGGCAGCGGGAAGTGGCGGGCGACGCCGCGGTTCAGCTTGCCGTTGCCGTCCTCGGCCTTCTGGTGGTGGAGCATGCCCGGGGAGTCGGGGGCGAGTTCCTCGCCGGGCAGGGCGCGGCGCAGGGTGGCCAGGGCGGGTGGCGCCTGCCAGCCGAACTCGGCGACGAAGCGGGGCACACTGGCCCGGTACTCGGCGTAGTCCTGCCGGTTCCACACCTCCCACGAGTGGTGGGTGCCGTGCGCCGGGTCGTTGGGGTGGTGGTCCCAGGAGCCGGACCAGGGGCTGCCGGCGGTGTACGGCCGGGTGGGGTCGAGCTCGGCGACGACGCGGGGCAGCAGGCCGAGGTAGTAGCCCTCGCCCCAGGAGTCGCCGGCCAGGGCGGGCTCCCAGTCCCAGTCGCGAAAGCCCCACAGGTTCTCGTTGTTGCCGTTCCACAGGACGAGCGAGGGGTGCGGCATCAGTCGGACAACGTTGTCCCGCGCCTCGGCCTCGACCTCGCCGCGCAGCGGCTGTTCCTCGGGGTAGGCGGAGCAGGCGAAGAGGAAGTCCTGCCAGACCATCAGGCCGAGTTCGTCGCAGGCGTCGTAGAACGCGTCGTCCTCGTAGATGCCGCCGCCCCACACCCGTACGAGGTCGATGTTGGCCTCGGCGGCCTGGGTCAGCCGGGTGCGGTAGCGCTCGGGGGTGACGCGGGACGGGAAGGCGTCGTCGGGGATCCAGTTGGCGCCGCGGGCGAAGATCCGCACGCCGTTGACGACGAGGGTGAAGCCGGTGCCGTGCTCGTCGGGCGAGCGGTCGAGTTCGACGGTGCGGAAGCCGATGCGGCGGTGCCAGGTGTCGAGCGGTCCGGTGTCGTCGCCCAGTGTGATGTCGAGGTCGTAGAGAGGCTGTTCGCCGTAGCCGCGCGGCCACCACAGGCGGACGTCGGGCAGGTCCAGGCGCAGGACCGTCTCGTCGCCGGTGAGGACGGCCTCGGCGCGCACGCCGGCCACGCGGGCCTCGGCGGTCAGGGTGCGGTCCTGCCCCTGCCGGGTGCGCTCGACGTCGAGGCGTATCTCAACGCGGCCGGTGGTGCCGTCGACGGTGACGAGGGGGCGGACCCGGGAGATGCGCGCGGTGGACCAGTGCTCCAGGCGGACGGGGCGCCAGATCCCGGCGGTGACCAGGGTGGGTCCCCAGTCCCAGCCGAAGTTGCACGCCATTTTGCGGATGTACTGCGAGGGTTCGGGATAGACGTTGGGCCGCTCCCCGGTCACGGCGCGCACGGCGGCGGCCTCGTCGTAGGCGGAGGCGAAGCGGACCTCCAGGTCGCCGTCGAGGCCGGTGACGTCGAACCGGTAGCGGCGGTGCATGTTGCGGGTGGTGCCGAGCGGCCGGCCGCCGAGGGTGAGGGAGGCGGCGGTGTCGAGCCCGTCGAAGACCAGGTCGGTGCGCTCGTGCGCGCTGTCGTGGGCGAGGCGCCGGACGTAGGTCCAGGCGCGGCGCCCCACCCACTCCACCTCCTTCTCGCCCAGGCCGGTGAACGGGTCCTCGATGACCTGGGCCGCGAGCAGGTCGGTGTGGACGCAGCCCGGTACCCGCGCCGGCAGCAGCGCGTCTCCGTGGCGCAGGCTCCAGCCCTCGGTGAGCTGGGTGACGTCCTTCATGGTGCGGCTCCAATCGCCTGACTCAGGCCGGGGTGATGGACAACGGCGGACAACGTAACCCGCTGACCAGCCCGTGTCCATAAACCGGTCTAGTCAGATGCAAGCTCCACTCATCCAGTGAAGTACCTGCCCAGGCACTGGGCTCTTGACGCATCCGGTAACGATTGGGCATCGTGCTCGAAATCCCTGCTTTACCGGTTCACCAACCGCTGACATAGTGCCGACATCCCACCCGCAGACCTGAGCCGCATTCCTGAAGGAGCTGGGCACATGGGGAAGAAGAAGACGCTCACGGGCACGCTCGTGGCCACCGCGATCCTGACCGTCGCGGGGTGCAGTGGCCAGGGCGCGGCCTCCGGCGAGACCGCGACGGCGCCCACCGAGCCCGGCGACGTCTCGGGCACGATCAAGGTCCTGACGCACCGCACCGACCTCGTCCAGAACGGGGCGATGGACGAGTACGCCGCCGAGTTCCGGAAGATCTACCCCAAGGTGAGGGTCGAGTTCGAGGCGCTCACCGACTACGAGGGCGAGGTCAAGATCCGGATGAACACCGAGGACTACGGCGACGTCCTCATGATCCCCGGTGTCGTCGCCAAGAACGACTACCCGAAGTTCTTCGCCCCGCTCGGCTCCAGCGCGGACCTCGGCGGGAAGTACCGTTTCAGCGACAAGACCGACGTCGGCGGCAAGGTCTACGGCATCGCCCAGTTCGGCACCGCCAACGGCTTCGTCTACAACAAGTCCGTCTGGAAGCGGGCCGGCATCACCGACTGGCCGGCCACGCCCGCGGAGTTCCTGGAGGATTTGCGGGCGATCAGGTCGGCCACGGACGCGGTGCCGTACTACACGAACTTCAAGGACGGCTGGCCGCTGACCGCCTGGAGCAACAACGTCGGCACCATCACCTGCGACGGCAAGGCCAACGACAGGCTCGCCGGCGCGGTCTCCCCCTGGAAGCGGGGCAGCGAACTGCACGTGATCGACTCGCTGCTGCACGACGTCGTCCAGGGCGGCCTGTCCGAGAAGGACCCGAGCACCACCAACTGGGAGTCCTCCAAGAGCCTGATCGCCCGCGGCGAGATCGCCACCATGCACCTCGGGTCCTGGGCGATCACACAGATGCGGGACGCGGCCGAGAAGGCGGGCACCGACCCGGACGACATCGGGTTCATGCCGTTCCCCATCCAGGAGCACGGCACGTTCTGCGCGACGCTCGCCACCGACTACCAGCAGGCGGTCAACGTCCACTCGGACCACAAGGCCGCCGCGCGGGCCTGGATCGACTGGTTCACGGTGAAGTCCGGCTACTCCGAGAAGGAGGGCGCGGTGCCGACGCTGAAGTCCGCGCCCATGCCGGCCACCCTCAAGGACTTCGTGGACAACGATGTCAGGTTCGTGGAGCGCTCCGAGGAGAAGACCGGTGAGGTCAACGCGATCGACAACGCGGCCGAGATCGGGCTGAACAAGCCGGACTACCGCCAGAAGCTGGTCGACATCGCACGCGGCGCGCAGAAGGGCAGTCTCGACGGCTATCTGGCGGACCTCGACAAGAGGTGGAACGAGGCCGCCGCGGCCGCCGGCTCCTGACCGCCAGCCGGCCCCGGCCGCGGCAACCGGCCGGGGCCCACCGCCCGTCGCGCACCCCGCGGACGATGAAAGGCCCGACATGACCGAGACCACCGACACGGCGCCCGCGAAGCCGCCGCGCACCGCCGCACCGCCGCCCCGGGCACAGCACAAACGCCCCGTCCGGGGCGGGAGTTCGCGATCCGGCCCGCTGCTGCGCCGCCTCACGCCCTGGCTGTACCTGGCCGTCCCGCTCGCCCTGCTGATCACGTTCACCTATGTGCCGGTGGCGAACATGATCTGGTTCAGCTTCACCGACTGGGACGGCGTCAGCCCCGACCGGAACTTCACGGGCGTCGACAACTACCGGCAGATCTTCACCCGGCCCGAGCTGTTCCGGGTGTTCCTCGTCAGCTTCTACTACCTCGCCGCGTCGGTCGCGCAGATCGCGATCGCGCTGTACTTCGCGACCGTCCTCAGCTTCGACCTGCGCTTCCGCAATCTGTTCAAGGGGATGCTGTTCTTCCCCTACCTGATCAACGGCGTCGCGATCGGGTTCGTCTTCCTGTACTTCTTCCAGGACGGCGGCACGCTCGACTCGGTGCTGTCCTGGTTCGGCACCGACCCCGACCACGCCTGGCTCGGCGACCCGGCCTCGGCCAACACCTCCCTGGCGGGCGTGTCCGTGTGGCGCTTCACGGGCCTGAACTTCGTGCTGTTCCTCGGCGCGATCCAGTCCATCCCAGGCGAGCTCTACGAGGCGGCGCAGCTGGACGGGGCCACCCGGTGGCAGCAGTTCCGGCACATCATCGCCCCGAGCATCCGGCCGGTGATCGGGCTGAGCGTCATCCTGGCGATCTCCGGGTCCCTGTCGGTCTTCGAGATCCCGTACATCATGACCGGCGGCGCGACCGGCACCTCGACCTTCGTCATCCAAACGGTGAAGCTCGCCTTCCAGTTCAACAAGACCGGCCTGGCCTCGGCCGCGGCCGTCGTGCTGCTCCTGATCATCCTGCTGATCACCTGGATCCAGCGCCGCCTCGTGCCCGACGACAAGGTGGACCTCGTATGACCTCGACCGTTGCCAAAGCCACGCCGGCTCCCGCGCGGCGCCGCCCCCGGATCGCGCCCGCCCTGACCTATCTGTCGCTGGTCCTCGCGTCGCTGGTCGTGCTGGTGCCGCTCGCCGTGGTCTTCCTGACCTCGCTGAAGACCCCGGACGAGGTCGCCGAGGGCGGTGCGCTGTCGCTGCCGGGCAACTGGCTCAACCTCGGCAACTACGCCACGGCGTTCTCCGACGGCAAGATGCTCCCGGCGTTCGCCAACACCGCGTTCATCCTGCTCTTCTCGATCACCGGGACCGTGCTCATCGGATCGATGACGGCGTACGCGGTGGACCGGTTCCGGTTCCGTGCCAAGAAGCCCGTCATGGCGCTGTTCCTGATCGCCACGCTGGTCCCCGGTGTCACCACCCAGGTCGCGACCTTCCAAGTGGTCAACAGCTTCGGCCTGTTCAACAGCCTCTGGGCGCCGATCCTGCTGTACATGGGGACGGACATCGTCTCGATCTACATCTTCCTCCAGTTCATCCGCGGCATCCCGGTCTCGCTCGACGAGGCGGCGCGGCTCGACGGAGCCAACTCCCTCACCATCTACTGGAAGATCATCCTGCCGCTGCTGAAGCCCGCGATCGCCACCGTCGTGATCATCAAGGGCATCACGGTCTACAACGACTTCTACATCCCGTTCCTGTACATGCCGTCGGAGGACCTCGGCACCATCTCCACGGCCCTGTTCCGCTTCAAGGGTCCGTTCGGGGCGCACTGGGAGCACATCTCGGCCGGCACCGTCCTCGTGATCGTGCCGACGCTGATCGTCTTCCTGTTCCTCCAGCGGTACATCTACAACGGCTTCGCCCGGGGGGCCACGAAATGAGTCAGGGAACGCAACCATTCGGCCAACCAGGGTGTCTCATGCCATAACAGCACATCAACGCCCTGGGGGACACAATGGGACGAAACAGAAGGGCGCTCGCCACGGCCGCGCTCATGAGTGCCGCGTTGGCGTTCACCACCCTCCCGGCCGGAGCCGCACCGGTCACCGCCACGCAGGCCCCGGCGTGCCCCACCGGCTGGGGCAGCGTCGCCAAGAGCGGTGCCGCCGGCACGGCAGACCCGCTCAAGGCCGTCAGGACCGGTCGGCACGCCTGCTTCGACCGGATGGTCATCGACGTCCCGGGCGCGGGCAAGGGCGTCGGCTACTGGGTGCGGTACGTCAGCCAGCTCCGCCAGGACGGGTCCGGGCGTCCCGTGGCCGTCGGCGGCGGAGCCGTCATCGAGGTCCGGGTGGCGGCGCCGGCCTACGACGAGGCGGGGCAGCCGACCTACCCCGGCCGGGTCGGCCGTCCGCTGCCGGGCGTCGACCTCACCGGGTACCGCACGTTCCGGGACACCCGGTTCGCCGGCAGCTTCGAGGGCGAGACCCAGATCGGACTCGGCGTCCGGGCCCGGCTGCCGTTCCGGGTGCTGTCGCTGACCGACCGGATCGTGGTGGACGTCGCCCACAACTGGACCGGCGCTCGCTGACCGCCGGGGGTTCAGGCGTCCCGCGACTCCACGGACCCGGCCGGTCGGGCCAGTATCACGCGCGTGCCCGTCTCGTTCTCCGAGGCGGGCACCGCGCCCCGGACGCCTCAAGGACCACGAGCACGTCCGTACCGCCGCCGACGGCGTCCGTGCGCGCCCGGTGAACCGCCGCGCCCCGGGCGCCTTCACAGGGCACCGGACCCGCGACGCGTACCTGAGGCCATCGCGGCGCCGGCCGCCCCGTGCAGTGCCCGTGCCGTCCGACCGCCACGGACCGCGCCTGCCGGTTCGCCGCCTCACGGCACGGTTACAAATCGCTCAACCTCTGGTTGCGAGGCGGTGATCGGGCGACGATGTGCACATGACTCTGGCCCAGCGCGCCTTGGAGCAACTCGAGGCCTGGCCCGACCTGACGGCGGGACCGGCCGGTTGCGGCACCGGGCGGGCGCTTCGCACCGCCCGCGCGGAGATCGTCCACTTCCATTCGGAGCGGGACGTGGATCTTCATCTCACCCAGCGGGCCATCCAGCGCTTCCACTACGACCTCCAGGGGTCGAGCGCGCTCCACCTGGTGCCCGGGTCGCGGTGGGTGACGGTCCACCTCGACTGCGAGACGGACGTGGCCCTGCTGATGAGTCTGGTGAGCATCGCCCTGAAGGCCCACCAGACCTGGCCGAGCCCGGACGACGGGCCCGCGCCCGGCCGGTGCAACTTCCACCGCGTCACGGTGCTTCCCCGCGACAGCGTGGGCGGCTGACGTCCCGCCGTCCGGCTGCAACCTCCTCGCAACCTCTGCCGTGGTGTGCTGCCCGGTGCCGGTCCGACGACGGGCCGGTCATCCGGACGCGGCTTCCCTGGGACGGTTGGCATGTACGAGGAGACCCCGCGCGTCGAGCTCACGCCCGCCGCGGCCGAACTGCTGCGCACGCTGCGCGCGACACACGGCCCGCTGATGTTCCATCAGTCCGGCGGCTGCTGCGACGGCAGCGCCCCCATGTGCTATCCGGCGGGTGAGTTCCGCACGGGCGACTCCGACGTGCTCCTCGCGGAGCTGGACGTGGAAGACGTCGAGGAGAGCGTGCCGTTCTGGATGTCGCGGAGCCAGTACGCCGTCTGGAGCCACACCCGCCTGATCGTGGACGTCGTCGAGGGCCGGGGCAGCGGCTTCTCCCTGGAGGCGCCCGAAGGCGTACGTTTCCTCATCCGTTCGCGCCTGATCGAGGAGTAGTCCCCCGGACGGTCGTCGCCGTCTGGTGCACTCCCCTTGCGTGCTGGGACATTTGACGCGACCTCAGGGGGTGCTGTGACGCGTCGGCGTGGGCGGTCCGGGACAGGCGGAAGACGAGCAAGGGGCGGAAGCTGCGGATCGGTCCTGGCGGTTCTCGCGGCGCTCGGCGCACTGGTCGGCACGGGCCTGGCGGGTGCCGCACCGGCCGGCGCCGCACCGGGCGGGACCGCCGTATCCGCCGGTGTCGGATACGAGGAGTTCGACATCCCGGCGTCCCACGGCACGACGCACGCGCACGTGCTGCGCGTCGACCTGGACGATCCGCGCGTCCGGGTCGGCCTGCTGCACCCGGGCGCGGTCGCCTCGCGTGCGCCCGTCTCCGTCATGGCGGACGCCCGGGGCGCCGTCGGCGGTGTCAACGGCGACTTCTTCAACATCTCCGAGACGCAGCACCCGGGTGTCGAGGCGACCGGCGCGAGCGTGGGGCCGGTGATCGCGAGCGGGCGCGCGTGGAAGGCGGCGGTGCCGAACGGGCAGCGGTTCGGTCCGGCGCTGCCGCCCGGCACCACCACGGAGGACGTGATCGGCGTGGGCGTGGACGGCAGGGCCCGCCTGGACCGGCTGGCGCTCGACGGGTCGGTGCACACCCGCGAAGGGCGGCTGCCCCTCGAGGGCCTCAACCAGTACGCCCTGCCGGAGGGTTCGGTCGGCGCGTTCACCGCCGAGTGGGGCAGCGCGTCCCGGGTGCGCGCCACCTGCGGCACGGACACGGACCGGGCGGCGCCGTGCAGCACCGACACGTACGAGGTGACCGTCCGGGACGGCCGGGTCGTGTCGGCCGCCGGCACCCCGGGCAGCGGTCCCGTCGCGCCCGGGACCACCGTGCTCGTCGGACGGGAGGCGGGCGCGCGGCAGTTGCGCGAGCTGTCCGCCGGGGAACCGGTCACGGTGCGGCACCGGCTGGTGGCGGCCGCGTCCCGGGTTCCGTACCGCTTCGCGCTCGGCGGCTGTCCGGTGCTGGTGGGCGGGCAGCCGCTCGCGGGGCTCGACGCCCGGACGTCGGCGGTGCGCACCGCCGTCGGCATCGCGGACGGCGGGCGGCACCTGCTGCTGCTCGCGGTGGACGGGGCGCCCGCGTACCGCAGCGGCCTGACCGTCGCCGAAGTCGCCGACACCATGCGGCGCCTGGGCGCGGACGACGCGTTCAGCCTGGACGGCGGTGGCTCGACCACGCTGGTCGCCCGGGAGCCGGGCGCGGCCGGCGTCTCGGTGCGCAACCATCCGAGCGGCGGCGCGGAACGCCCGGTCCCCAACGGCATCGGGGTCTTCTCGGCGCCCTGACGTCAGCGCCCGTCCGGGGCGGGCTTCACGGTCTCAGGCTGCTGACGATGTCGGCGGTGGCCGTGAGGCCCTCGTGGATGGTGGGGGCGATGCTCGTGCTGGCCAGGTAGAAGCCGAGCAGCAGGCACACCAACGCGTGGGAGAGCTTCAGTCCCCCGCTGCGCAGGAAGATCACCGCCAGGATCAGCAGCAACAGCACCACAGAGATGGACACGGCCATCGCGAACCTTTTCCGCCACGTCCGCTTCGCGGCGTTCGGCCGTAAGTGTGGCGTAGCGGAGGGTTCGTCCGTGCGGCTGACCTGTCCTCCGAACGTGTGGTGTTACGCCCGGTCGTGTGCGTCGAGGAACGCTTCCAGGCCCTCAAGGTCGTCGGTGTTGAGGTGGTCGACGTCCGCGGCGACGAGTTCCGTCCACAGCGCGTCCCGTTCGGGGCCGGGCGTGTCGGGGGTCGCCCAGAACCGCACCCGCTGCCCGCGGGCGTGTGCCGCCTGGACGATGCCGTGCAGCTTCTGCCGTTCGACGGCCGGGAAGGCACCGGTGCCCCGCCAGGTGAAGTGGTTGGTCCAGTTGTCGCTGATGAGCGGGATGAACGAGGCGGGCGCGGAACCGCCGAGGTCGGCGAGCCGGCCGTCGTAGAAGGCGCGGCGCGAGGTCTGGGCCGCCATGGGGACGCGGGCGGCGCGGTCGCCGGAGATCACGGCGGTGACCGGGCCGGGGAACACCCGGCCGTGGGCGTAGGTCGTGAACAGGTGCTTGTAGCGGGCGAGGTGCCGGTCGAGTTCGAGGTAGGTCGACGCGCCCTCGGTCTTGATGTCGATGAGCAGTTGGAGCGGCTCGCGGTGGCCGCGGTACACGGACCCGTGGTGGGCGCGGACGCGGGCGGCGAGCGGGTCGAGGTAGAGGGACTCCAGCGTGCGGGCCGGGTCGAGGTCCTCGGGGTCGTGCGCGACGAGGAGTTGGCCGCCGACGAGGTAGATGTCGGCCTCGACGCTGGTGAAGCGGTGGTCGAGGGCGTCGAGGAGGGGGCGCGGGTGCTCGTAGTCGTTGTGGGCGTGGGCGCGCCGCAACGGGCGCGGGCCGTGCCGGTTGTCGCCCGCGACCGCGCGGGTCGCGGGCAGGGCGACCGCGCCCGTGAGGGCGGCGCCGAGGGTGGTGAGAGCTCTGCGACGGGTGGTGAGGGCCATGCGCTGCCTCCTGGTCGTGCCGTACGGAACCTCTGCGAGTATGAGGTTCGGCGGTGACCAAGCAGCAGTACCGGGACGGGAGTTGGCCCGACGTCCGCCGGGCGTTCACTTCGCCGGAGCAGGGCGCACGGGAAAGCCCGCCCCAGGTGGGGCGGGCTTTCCCCGGCCGTCGGCCAGGTGTACGTCAGGGAGCTGGGAGGTCGGCCAGTTCCGCCAGTGCCTCGCGGTGGGCGCCGGGTGTGCCGTGGGCGATCGAGTCGGCCTTGGCACGCTTCAGGTAGAGGTGGGCCGGATGCTCCCACGTCATGCCGATGCCGCCGTGCAGTTGCACCGCCTCCTCGGCGGCGCGGACGGCGACCGGTGCCGCGTAGGCCTGCGCGACGGCGACCGCGACCTCGGTGTCCTCGCCGGTGGACAGCGCGTCGGCGGCGCCCCGGGCGGCGGCCCGCAGGCTGACGACCTCCAGCCAGAGCTGGGCGAGCCGGTGCTTGAGCGCCTGGAAGCCGCCGACGGGCCGGTTGAACTGCTTGCGTTCCTTCAGATAGCGCACCGTCTCGGTCAGCGCCCAGTCGGCGACGCCGAGTTGCTCGGAGGCGAGCAGCCCGGCCCCGGCGCGCAGGGCCCGGCGCACGGCGGGTCCGGCGTCGCCGAGCCGGCGGCCCGGGGCGCCGTCGAGCGTGACGGTGGCGACGGGGCGGGTCAGGTCCAGGGACGCCTGCGGCGTGACGGTGACGGCGTCGGACTCCACCGCGTACAGGCCGCCGTCGTCGGCGGGCACCAGCAGTACGTCCGCGACGGCCGCGTCCGCGATGCCGGTCAACTCGCCGTGCAGCGTGCCGTTCTCCACCCGTGCGGTCCCGAAGGCGCCGCCCGGGGCGACGTGCAGGCCGACGGCGAGGGCGCCGATGCGCCGCCCGGACGCGAGCTCGCCGAGCAGGTCGGCGGCGTCGGTCGCCAGCAGCGCCTCGGTGGCGACGACGGCGCTCGTGAGGTAGGGCACGGGGGCGACGGCGCGGCCCAGTTCCTCCAGGACGACGGCGGCCTCGCGGTGGGTCGCGCCCTGACCGCCCAGGTCCTCGGGCACCAGCAGTCCGGCGAGGCCCATGCCGTCGGTGAGGGACTTCCACAGCGCGAGGTCGTGCGGGGCGTCCGACTCGATGCGCGCGATGACGCCGGCCGGGTCGCAGTGGTCGGTGAGCAGGTCGCGGACGGCGGCGCGGAGGGCCTCTTCCTCCTCCGAGTACAGCAGGTCGGGCTGTGTGCTCGTGGTGCTCATCGGGCGAGGTCCTTCCAGGCGACGTCCTTGTCGGTGCGCGGCTCGCCGGGCAGGCCGAGGACGCGCTCGGCGACGATGTTCAGCAGGATCTCGCTGGTCCCGCCCTCGATGCTGTTGCCCTTGGCGCGCAGGTAGCGGTAGCCGGCGTCGCGACCGGTGAAGTCGACCAGCTCGGGGCGGCGCATGGTCCAGTCGTCGTACAACAGGCCCTCCTCGCCGCGCAGTTCGACCTCCAGGCCGCTGATCTCCTGGTTGAGGCGGGCGAAGGCGAGCTTCATGCCGGCGCCCTCGGGGCCGGGCTGGCCCACGGCGAGCTGCTGGCGCAGGCGTTCGCCGGTGAGGCGGACGACCTCGGCGTCGACCCACAGCTTCAGCAGCCGCTGGTGCAGGTCGTGGGTGCGCAGCGCGGGGCGCTCCCGCCAGGTCTTCGCGACCGGGCCGACCATGCCGCCCTCGCGGGGCAGCCGCATGCCGCCGATGGCGACGCGTTCGTTGTTCAGCGTGGTCTGCGCGACCCGCCAGCCGTCGCCGACCTCGCCGAGGCGGCGGGAGTCGGGGATGCGGACGTCGGTGAGGAAGACCTCGTTGAACTCGGCCTCACCGGTGATCTGGCGCAGCGGCCGGACCTCGACGCCGGGGTCGGTCATGTCGCACACGAAGTAGGTGATGCCCCGGTGCTTGGGCACGTCCGGGTCGGTGCGGGCGATGAGGATGGCCCAGCGGGCGTTGTGCGCGCTGGACGTCCACACCTTCTGCCCGTTGACCACCCAGGTGTCGCCCTCGCGGACGGCGCGGGTGCCGAGCGCGGCGAGGTCGGACCCGGCGCCTGGCTCGCTGAACAGCTGGCACCACACCTCCTCGCCGGTCCACAGGGGCCGCAGGAAGGTGCGCTTCTGCTCCTCGGTGCCGTAGCGCAGGACGGTCGGCGCGGCCATGCCGAGCCCGATGCCGTTGCGGCGCGGGTCGTTGTCGGGGGCACCCGCGGCCTCCAGCTCGGCGTCCACGACGGCCTGCAGGGACCGGTCGGCGCCGAGTCCGCCGAGGCCCTCCGGGAAGTGCACCCAGGCCAGTCCGGCGTCGAAGCGGGCCCGCAGGAAGTCGAGGCGGTCGGTCCGCGCGGGCGGGTGCGCGGCCAGGAACTCCCGGGTGCGGCGGCGCAGTTCCGCGGCGTCGGTCATGCTGCCTCCTCCGTGACGACGGCGATCCGGCCGGTGGTGAGGCCGTCGGCGACCTTCTGCACGGCGGCCGCGGCGCCGTCCAGTCCCACCCGCTCGCTGACCAGCGGCTTGATCGCGCCCCGCGCGGCCAGCTCGGTGAGCTGCTCGTGGCAGTGCTGGACCAGCTTCGGGTTTTTGGTGTTGTACAGGCCCCAGTGCAGGCCCATGATCGAGTAGTTCTTCACCAGGGCGTGGTTGAGCGCGGGGCTCGGGATGGTGCCGCTCGCGAAGCCGACGACGACGATCCGGCCCTCGAAGGCGGCGAGTTTGGCGGACTGGGCGTAGGCCTCGCCGCCGACGGGGTCGTAGATCACGTCCGCGCCCCGGCCGCCGGTGGCCTCCTTGACGGCGGCGACGACGTCCTCGCCGCGCCGGTCGACGACCACGTCGCAGCCCAGTTCGCGGGCCACGGCCGCCTTGTCGGCGCCGCCGACGACCCCGACGACCGTCGCGCCGGCCGCCTTGCCGAGCTGCACGGCGGCGCTGCCGACCCCTCCGGCGGCGGCGTGGACCAGCAGCGTCTCGCCGGCCTCCAGACCGGCCCGGCGGTGCAGTCCGAACCAGCCCGTCTGGTAGCCGATGTGCAGGGCCGCGGCCTCGGCGTCGTCCAGGGCGTCCGGCGCGGGCAGCAGGGCGGCGGCGTCCGCGACGGCGTACTCGGCGAAGCCGCCGTGCGGCAGCACGGGGTTGGCGATCACCCGGCGCCCGTCCTCGGTCTCGCCGCAGATCTCCACGCCGGGCGTGAACGGCAGCGGGGGCCTGACCTGGTAGTGGCCCCGGCACATCAGCGCGTCCGGGAAGTTGATGTTGGCGGCGCGCACCCTGAGCAGGACCTGGCCGTCGCCCGGTGTCGGCGGCGCCACGTCCGTCAGGCGCATCACCTCGCCCGGCTCGCCGTTCTCGTGCACTTGCCATGCCTGCATGCGGGGCCTCCACGTCGACTGCGTCGTCCGACCGGTCCACCGCATACTAAGCGGTCGCTTGCCGATCAGGGAACAGTCGGGCGCGTCACGGCCCCGGCGGGGCAGCGCCACGGGTCACGACCGCTTGGGCCTCGCCCGTACGTGCATCCGCTCGCCCTGCGGGCCGAAGAGGCTGAGGAACTCCACCGGCCCCTCCCCCGTCGACCCGAACCAGTGCGGCACGCGCGTGTCGAACTCGGCGGCCTCCCCGGCCGTGAGCACCACGTCGTGCTCGCCGAGCACCAGCCGGAGCTTCCCCGACAGGACGTACATCCACTCGTAGCCCTCGTGGGTGCGGGGGTCCGGTTCGGCGCGGCGTGCCGGTTCGAGCACCTTGTACGCCTGGAGTCCGCCGGGCTGGCGGGTCAGCGGCCAGTGGGTGCGGCCGTGCCGCACGATGGGCTCGGACCGCACGCGCGGATCGCCGACCGGCGGGGCGCCGACCAGTTCGTCCAGCGGCACCTGGTGGGCCTGCGCGATCGGCAGCAGCAGTTCGAGGCTGGGCTTGCGCAGCCCGGACTCCAGCCGCGAGAGCGTGCTCACCGAGATGCCGGTCGCCTCGGACAGCCCGGCGAGCGTGGCGCCGCGCTCCTTGCGGACGCGGCGCAGCCGGGGTCCGACGCCCGCGAGGACCTCTTCCGTTTCGTCAGTCATCCGGCCATTGCAGTTTCAGCAAACGCATTTGTCAATCTGCCCGTCGTGGGCGAACGTCGGAGGCGGAGGTGGTCACCATGACCGAGAAGCTGGACGTGTACGACCTGTACGACGCGGTCGTCGTCGGGGGCGGCGCGGCGGGGCTGTCCGCCGCGCTGGTGCTGGGCCGGGCCCGGATGCGGGCGCTGGTCGTCGACGCGGGCGAGCCGCGGAACGCGCCCTCGGCGCACATGCAGGGGTATCTGTCGCGGGACGGCATGTCGCCCGCCGAGTTCCTCGCCGTCGGCCGGGAGGAGATCTCCCGGTACGGGGTGGAGCTCGTCCGGGACCGGGCCGTGGAGGTCACCGGCGGCGAGCACTTCGCCGTGTCGCTCGCCTCGGGCCGGACGGTGCGCGCCCGGCGGCTGGTGGTGAGCACCGGTCTGAAGGACGAACTGCCCGCGGTCCCCGGCGTCGCCGAGCGGTTCGGCCGGGACGTGCTGCACTGCCCGTTCTGCCACGGCTGGGAAGTGCGCGACGAGGCGTTCGGCGTGCTGGCCACGAGCGTGGCGAGCGTGCACCAGGCGCTGATCGTGTCCCAGTGGTCGAAGGACGTGACGTTCTTCCTGCACACGGTCGCCGAGGAGGAGCTGTCCGACCAGGACCTGCGCCGCCTCGCCGCGGCCGGGGTGAAGGTCGTGCCGGGCGACGTCGGGGGTCTGGTGGTCGAGGACGACCGGCTCACCGGGGTGCGGCTCGCGGACGGCACGACGCACGCCCGCTCCGTGGTGTTCGTCGCGCCGCGGGCCGTGCCGCAGACCGGGCTCCTGGAGCAGCTGGGCGCGGAGCTG
Organism: Streptomyces sp. DH24; assembly: GCF_029813775.1. Lineage (GTDB taxonomy): Bacteria > Actinomycetota > Actinomycetes > Streptomycetales > Streptomycetaceae > Streptomyces. The sequence continues at coordinate 154,425 of NZ_JARVKW010000003.1, forward strand.
CACGAGACCCCGTTCGGCGCGTACCCGGTGGTCGACCAGACCGGCCTGACCACGGTGCCCGGGGTGTGGGCGGCCGGCAACGCGATCGGCTTCGCCGAACAGGTCGTCCACGCGGCGAGCGGCGGCTACCGCGCGGCTACCGCGATCGTCGGCGACCTGGTCATGTCGCGCCTGAACGAGGCCGTGGGCGACTGAGGCCTGCCGGTTCCCCGCCGCCCGGCCCGCCGGGCGGGTACCCGGTCGGCGACGTACGTCGGACCCCTTGGCTCGGGCCGGCCACCGGGCAACCGGCCGGGAAGCCGCGCGATCCGCCGGCCGGTGCCCGGCGGCATCCGGCGGGCCGCCGGTGGAGCCGGGTGTCGTCGTCAGGGGTCGTTCGTCAGCCGGCCTTCGCGCACTCCGAGGGCGCACAGCCCTGCGTGAGGACCCACAGGTTTTACGGCCCGACCGGCGCGCTCGGTAGCACCTGCGGGGCGTGCGGCCGGTGCCGTCCGGGTGTGGCCCCGCCCGCCTCGGTGCACCATGACTGCATGCTGCTGACCCGGCTGGCCGACGTGTCCAGGGAAGTCGCCGCCACCTCGGCGCGGTCCCGGAAGATCGCGCTGCTCGCGGAGCTGTTCCGGGAGGCGGAACCCGACGACGTGCCGATCGTCATCCCGTATCTGGCGGGACGGCTGCCGCAGGGGCGGATCGGCGTCGGCTGGAAGGTGCTGGGCCGGCACGTGGACCCGGCGGCCGAGCCGACACTGACGGTGCGCGAGGTGGACGCCCGGCTCACCCGGCTCGGGGCGGTGTCCGGCGCCGGTTCGCAGGCGCAGCGGGCCCTGCTGGTGGGCGAGCTGATGGGCGCCGCCACCGAGGGCGAACAGCGGTTCCTGCTCGGACTGCTGACCGGCGAGGTGCGCCAGGGCGCCCTGGACGCCGTCGCCGTCGAAGGGCTGGCGCAGGCGACCGGGGCGCCGCCGCCGGACGTGCGGCGGGCGGTGATGCTGGCGGGCTCGCTGCAGACGGTGGCCGAGGCGCTGCTCGCGGACGGCCCCGCGGCCCTGGATCGGTTCCGGCTCACGGTCGGCCGCCCGGTGCTGCCGATGCTGGCGCACTCCGCGTCCTCGGTGGCCGAGGCCGTCGGCAAGCTGGGCGCCTGCGCGGTGGAGGAGAAACTCGACGGCATCCGCGTCCAGGTGCACCGGGACGGCGCCACCGTACGGATCCACACCCGCACCCTGGACGACATCACGGACCGCCTGCCCGAGGTGAGCGCCGCGGCTCTGGAGCTGCGGGGCGAGCGGTTCATCCTGGACGGCGAGGTCATCTCCTTCGACGCGGACGGCAGGCCCCGCTCGTTCCAGGAGACCGCCGGACGCGTCGGCTCGCGGGTGGACGTCGCCACGGCGGCCCGCCAGGTGCCCGTCTCCCCCGTCTTCTTCGACGCGCTGTCCGTCGACGGCCGCGACCTGCTCGACCTGCCGCTGACCGAACGGCACGCCGAGCTGGCGCGGCTGGTGCCGGAGCCGATGCGGGTGCGCCGCAGGCTGGTCTCCGGGCCCGAGGACGTCCGGGCGGCCGAGGAGTTCCTCGCCGAGACGCTCGAGCGCGGCCACGAGGGCGTGGTCGCCAAGGGCCTGGACGCCGCCTACAGCGCGGGCCGGCGCGGCGCGTCCTGGCTGAAGGTGAAGCCCGTGCACACCCTCGACCTGGTGGTGCTGGCCGCCGAGTGGGGCCACGGCCGCCGCACCGGCAAGCTGTCCAACCTGCACCTGGGCGCCCGCACCGCCGACGGCGGCTTCGCCATGCTCGGCAAGACCTTCAAGGGCATGACCGACGCGATGCTGGCCTGGCAGACCGAGCGGCTGCCGCAGCTGGCCGTCGAGGAGCACGGCTGGGGCGTGACCGTGCGCCCCGAACTCGTCGTCGAGATCGCCTACGACGGCCTCCAGCGCTCCACCCGCTACCCGGCCGGCGTCACCCTCCGCTTCGCCCGCGTCGTCCGCTACCGCGAGGACAAGCGCCCCGAAGAGGCCGACACGGTGGAGACGCTGCTGGCGATGCACCCCGAGGTGCGGCCGTGACGGGCGCCCGCAGTGCCGGGCTGCTGTTGTTCCGGCACACCCCCGAGGGCCTGGAAGTCCTGCTCGGCCACATGGGCGGCCCGTTCTTCGCCCGCAGGGACACCGGGGCGTGGACGGTCCCGAAGGGCGAGTACGACCCGGCCGAGCCCGCTCGGGACGCGGCCCGGCGTGAATTCCAGGAGGAGCTGGGGCTGCCACCGCCCGACGGGGAGACGATCGCGCTGGGCGAGGTCCGCCAGCGCGGCGGCAAGACCGTCACCGTCTGGGCGGTCGAGGCCGACCTGGACCCGGCGACGGTGGTCCCCGGCACCTTCACGATGGAGTGGCCGCCGCGGTCGGGGCGCATGCGGGAGTTCCCCGAGCTGGACCGGGTGGCGTGGTTCGGCCTGGAGCGGGCGCGCGAGGTGATCGTCACGGCGCAGGCCGCGTTTCTCGACCGGCTCGCGGAGCACTCGCCCTTGTAGCCGCACCGCGTTGCGGGCACCACCGCCGCGCGCGAAGGTCGGAACACGGTTCGCTCCCAGGGAGGTCGGTCATGCCCATCGCAACGGTGAATCCGGCGAACGGCGAGACGCTCAGGACGTACGAGGCCATGGGCGAGGAGGAGATTGAGCGCAGGCTCCGGCTGGCCGAGGCCACCTTCCGCACGTATCGCACCACCGGCTTCGACGAACGCGCCCGGCTCCTGCGGCAGGCCGCCGACCTCCTGGAGAAGGACCAGCAGGATCTCGGCCGGCTGATCACCACCGAGATGGGCAAGCCGGTCAAGCAGGCCCGCGCCGAGGTCGCGAAGTGCGCCAAGGCCATGCGCTGGTACGCCGACCACGCCGCCGGCCTGCTCGCCGACGAGGAGCCCGCCGACGCCGACGTGCGCGACTCGGGCGCCTCCCGGGTCCGGGTGCGCTACCGGCCGCTGGGCCCGGTGCTCGCGGTGATGCCGTGGAACTTCCCGCTCTGGCAGGTGATCCGGTTCGCGGCGCCGGCGCTGATGGCGGGCAACGTGGGCCTGCTCAAGCACGCCTCCAACGTCCCGCAGACGGCCCTGTACCTGGAGGACCTGTTCCACCGGGCGGGCTTCCCCGAAGGCTGTTTCCAGACGCTGCTGATCGGCTCGGCGGCGGTCGACGACATCCTGCGCGACGAGCGCGTGAAGGCGGCCACCCTCACGGGCAGCGAGCCCGCGGGCCGCGCGGTCGCCTCCACCGCCGGGGAGATGATCAAGAAGACGGTGCTGGAGCTGGGCGGCAGCGACCCGTTCGTCGTGATGCCGTCCGCCGACCTCGACCGGGCCGCCGAGGTCGCGGTGAACGCGCGCGTGCAGAACACCGGGCAGTCGTGCATCGCCGCCAAGCGGTTCATCGTGCACGCCGACGTCTACGACGCCTTCGCCGAGCGGTTCGTCGCGGGCATGAGGGCCCTGAAGGTCGGCGACCCGCTGGACGAGGACACCGAGGTCGGTCCGCTCTCCAGCGAACAGGGCCGCGACGACGTCGAGGAGCTGGTCGACGACGCGGTGCGGGCCGGCGCCGAGGTGCTGTGCGGCGGCGAACGCCCCGACGGGCCGGGCTGGTACTACCCGCCGACCGTCCTCGCCGGCATCAACCGCGAGATGCGCATCCACCGCGAGGAGGCCTTCGGACCGGTCGCCACGCTGTACCGCGCCGCCGACCTGGACGAGGCCGTCCTGATCGCCAACGACACGCCGTTCGGGCTGAGTTCCAACGTCTGGACCCGGGACGACGCCGACGTGGACCGGTTCGTCCGCGACCTGGAGGCCGGCAGCGTGTACGTCAACGGGATGACGGCGTCCCACCCGGCGTTCCCGTTCGGCGGGGTGAAGCGGTCCGGGTACGGGCGTGAGCTGTCCGGACACGGAATCCGGGAGTTCTGCAACATCACCACCGTATGGCACGGAGCGTGAGCGTTCCGCAGCTACGATCCCCTTTGTGAACCGCGAAGTGACTCTGCCTCTGATCGTCGACGACCGCGGTACCTTGCAGGTGGCCGCCAGCGACGTGAGCAAGCTGCTGCGCACGGTGGGCGGCCGGTGGCTGCGTCTGGTGGAGGCAGGCGAGGAAGGGCTCGACGAGGACACCGTGGCCGCCCTCACGATCGAGCTGGCGAAACTGGCCGACCGTATCGACGTGGCCTGCATCGCGCACAGCAGCGGCACCACGCCCTAAGCGGTCCCCTCCAGCGTCGACCAGAACGTCGCCTCGTAGTGCTGCAGGAGGCGGCCGTACCGGTGCGCCTGCCGTTCGTCCAGGCGGCCGGTGTCCAGGCCCTCCCGCACGGCCGCCGTCGCCCGCCGGTCCAGGTCGGGGGCCGGTTCGGCGAAGAAGTCGAAGAAGGCGCAGCTCTCGTCGGTGAAGCCGTAGTGCTCGCGCAGGGCCCCCGCGATGGTGGCGCAGTAGCCGCCCCACGCGGAGAAGTTGGCGGTCAGGGCCAGGACCACGTCGGCCGGTGAGCCGTTCAGGGCGAGCCAGGCGACGTACGCCGGATAGGCCTGGCAGCCCGGCAGGGGCTCGTGGTCGCGGGCCCGGCTCTCGTCCACGCCGCAGGCCGCGGCGAAGCCCTCCAGCCGCTCCCCCGCCACCGCCTCGCCCTCGGCCAGCACCGTGAAGAAGGCGGCGGCCTCCGGGGCGTCGGCGGAGCGCTGCGCCAGGTGGAGGAACGAGCGGCGGTCCGCGGCGATCACCAGGCGCTGTTCCAGGGCCAGCGCCGCGAGGGTGGTCCGGCGGTCGGCCTCGCCCCGGGCGATCAGCGGGACGAGCCGGTTGGCTCCCGGATCGGGCGCGAGTTCGCGGATGGTCGACTCCAGCAACTGCCGGGCGGTGCGTGTCATCGCTGCCTCCGTCGCATCGGGCACGGGCCTGCCGCTCCGACCTTGGCACGGGGTCCCCCGGGATGGAGTAGTCCGGCGCGAGATCGTCGCCCCGGCGGGTGATCGTGGAGTGGACCACTCTCCGAGAACCACCCCTTCCGGAACCGGGAGCGAAGGGGCCTTTGGAACGCGAAAGCAGGCACGGTTCATGGCGACTTTGTGCAGACCCTCGGTGTCGGTTCCCGAGCACGTGATCACGATGGAGGAGACGCTTGAGCTGGCGCGGACCCGCCATGCCGATCACCCCCAACTCGCGCTGGCGCTCCGGCTGATCGAGAACACCGGAGTGCGCACCCGGCACATCGTGCAGCCCATCGAGGAGACCCTCCAGCACCCCGGCTTCGAGGAGCGCAACAAGCTCTACGAGTCCGAGGCGAAGGCCCGGGTCCCGGCGGTCGTGCAGCGGGCGCTCGACGACGCGGAGCTCCTCACCACCGACATCGACGTGATCATCTACGTGTCGTGCACGGGCTTCATGATGCCCTCGCTCACGGCCTGGCTCATCAACTCCATGAGCTTCGACAGCACCACCCGGCAGATACCCATGGCCCAGCTGGGCTGCGCCGCGGGAGGCGCCGCGATCAACCGGGCGCACGACTTCTGCACGGCCTACCCGGAGGCCAACGCGCTGATCGTCGCCTGCGAGTTCTGCTCGCTGTGCTACCAGCCCACCGACATCGGCGTCGGATCGCTGCTCTCCAACGGCCTGTTCGGTGACGGCATCGCCGCGGCCGTGGTGCGCGGCCGGGGCGGCGAGGGCATCCGGCTGGAGCGCAACGGCTCGTACCTGATCCCCAAGACCGAGGAGTGGATCATGTACGACGTCCGGGCCACCGGATTCCACTTCCTGCTGGACAAGCGGGTGCCCGCCACCATGGAGCCGCTCGCCCCCGCGCTCAAGGCCCTGGCGGCGCAGCACGACTGGGACGCCTCCGACCTGGACTTCTACATCGTCCACGCCGGCGGGCCACGCATCCTCGACGACCTCAGCAAGTTCCTGAAGGTCGACCCGCACGCGTTCCGGTTCAGCCGGGCGACGCTCACCGAGTACGGCAACATCGCCAGCGCCGTCGTCCTGGACGCGCTGCGGCGGCTGTTCGACGACGGTGGCGCCGAGCACCAGGCGCGTGGACTGCTCGCCGGGTTCGGGCCCGGCATCACCGCGGAGATGGCGCTGGGCCGCTGGCACCGCGCCGACGAGAGGGCGGCGTGAGGACGTCATGACCGAGGAGACGCTCACCGAGACCCTGCCGCCGGTGCGGAACTGGCCGGCGCTCGACCTGCCCGGCACGGACTTCGACCCCGTGCTGCGGGAGCTGATGGCCGAGGGCCCGGTCACCCGCATCAAGCTGCCCAACGGCGAGGGCTGGGCCTGGCTGGTGACCCGGCACGACGATGTGCGCCTGGTCACCAACGATCCGCGGTTCGGCCGCGAGGCCGTGATGGACCGGCAGGTCACCCGGCTCGCGCCGCACTTCATCCCGGCGCGCGGCGCGGTCGGCTTCCTGGACCCGCCGGACCACACCCGGCTGCGCCGCACGGTCGCCGCCGCCTTCACGGCACGGGGCGTGGAGCGGGTGCGGGAGAGGTCCCGGCGGATGCTGGAGGAGCTGGTCGACGCGATGCTGTCGCAGGGCCCGCCCGCCGACCTCACGACCGCCGTGCTGGGCCCCTTCCCCATCGCGGTGATCTGCGAGCTGATGGGCGTGCCGGCCGCCGACCGGGAGGCCATGCACACCTGGACGCAGCTGATCCTGTCGTCCGCGCACGGCGCCGACGTCAGCGAGCGGGCCAAGCAGGAGATGAGCGCGTACTTCTCCGACCTGATCGGCCTGCGGGAGGACAGCACCGGCGAGGACGTCGCCTCGCTGCTGGGCGCGGCCGTGGGGCGCCGCGAGGTCACCCTGGACGAGGCCGTGGGTCTTGCGGTGCTGCTCCAGATCGGCGGCGAGGCGGTCACCAACAACAGCGGCCAGATGTTCCACGTGCTGCTGACCCGCCCGGAGCTCGCCGAGCGGCTGCGAGCCGAGCCGGAGATCCGGCCGCGGGCCATCGACGAGCTGCTGCGCTGGATTCCGCACCGCAACGCCGTCGGGCTGTCGCGCATCGCCCTGGAGGACGTGGAGATCAGGGGGGTGCGGATCCGGGCGGGCGACGCGGTCTACGTGTCGTACCTGGCCGCGAACCGTGACCCGGAGGTCTTCGCCGACCCGGACGCGATCGACTTCTCGCGCAGCCCGAACCCGCACGTCTCCTTCGGCTTCGGTCCGCACTACTGCCCCGGCGCGATGCTGGCCCGGCTGGAGTCCGAGCTGCTGGTCGGCACGCTCCTCGACCGTGTGCCGGGCCTGCGGCTGGCGGTGCCGCCCGAGGAGGTGCCGTTCAAGAAGGGCGCGCTGATCCGCGGCCCCGAGGCCCTGCCGGTGACGTGGTGAGGGGACGATGACGGCGACGGACGGACTGCTGGTGCCGCCGGGCCACGGCCGGGTGGTGGCGGCACCGGCACAGCACGTCACCTTCAAGGTGACCGGCTCGCACTCGCGGACGGCGTCCACCTTCGAGGTCGTCGTACCGCCGGGCTTCGACGTGGGCGCCCATGTGCACACGCGCAGCGAGGAGCTGTTCTACGTCCTGGAGGGCGAGCTGGACGTGCTCGCCTTCGAGCCGCGCGTGCGCACGCCCGACAACTGGCAGAAGTGGGAGTCGAGTTCGGGCAAGCGGGTGGTGCGGGCGACCCCCGGCACGGTGATCGTCGTGCCGCCGGGCTGCCCGCACGCGTTCGCGAACCCGACGGACGGCCCGGCGAAGATGTTCTTCCAGGCGTCCCCGCCCCCGGATCACGAGCGCTACTTCGAGGAGCTGCTGGAGATCCTGGGGAGCGGGGGGCCGCCCGACCACGGGGCCATCGAGGCCCTGCGGACGAAGTACGACATCGAGCAGCTGACGCCGCTGCGGCACCGTTAGCGGATCGGCATGCCCGCGAGGGTCCGGGCGATCACGAGGCGCTGGATCTCGCTCGTGCCCTCGAAGATCGTGTAGATCGCGCTGTCGCGGTGCATCCGCTCCACCGGGTACTCGCGCGTGTAGCCGTTGCCGCCCAGGATCTGCACCGCCTGGGCGGTGACCTTCTTGGCCGTCTCGCTGGCGAACAGCTTCGACATCGAGCCCTCGGCCGCCGTGAACGGCTTGCCGTTGACCGCCATCCAGGAGGCCCGCCACACCAGCAGGCGCGCGGCGTCGATGGACGTCCGCATGTCCGCGAGCTGGAAGGCGACGCCCTGGTTGTCGATGATCGGCCGGCCGAACTGCTCCCGGGTCCTGGCGTAGTCGAGGGCGACCTCGTACGCGGCGCGCGCGGTGCCCACCGCCATCGCGCCGACCGCCGGGCGGGACGCCTCGAACGTGGCCATCGCCGCGTTCTTCACGCGCTCGCCGCCGGTCCTGGCCCGCTCGCGGGCGCGGGCGAGGCGCTCGTCCAGCTTCTCCTTGCCGCCGAGCAGGCAGGAGCCGGGCACGCGCACGTTGTCCAGGATGACCTCGGCGGTGTGCGAGGCGCGGATGCCGTGCTTCTTGAACTTCTGGCCCTGCGAGAGGCCGGGCGTGTTCGGCGGCACGATGAAGGAGGCGTGGCCCTTGGAGCCGAGGTCCGGGTCGACGACCGCGACGACGACGTGGACGTTGGCGATGCCGCCGTTGGTCGCCCAGGTCTTGGTGCCGTTGAGGACCCACTCGTCCTTGGCCTCGTCGTAGACGGCGCGGGTGCGCATGGAGGCCACGTCGGAGCCGGCGTCGGGCTCGGAGGAGCAGAACGCGGCGACCTTGACGTCGTTGGCGTCGCCGTACATCTGGGGGATCCAGGTGCCGATCTGCTCGTCGGTGCCGTTGGCGAGGACGCCGACGGCGGCGAGGCCGGTGCCGACGATGGAGAGCGCGATGCCGGCGTCGCCCCAGAACAGCTCCTCCATCGCCATCGGGATGCCGAGGCCGGTGGGGTCGAAGTACTGCTGGGCGTAGAAGTCGAGGGAGTAGATGCCGACCTTGGCGGCCTCCTGGATCACCGGCCAGGGGGTCTCCTCACGCTCGTCCCACTCGGCGGCCGCGGGGCGGATCACGTCGGCGGCGAAGCCATGGAGCCAGTCCCGGACTTCCTTCTGTTCGTCGTTGAGCTCCATGGTGAACTCGGCCATGTCCCCTCCAGCGGCGCACGTGCGTGTTACTTACGGTAACCCGAGTCTGTTACCCACGGGTAGGAAAAGTCAACTCCCGACCACCGCTCGGCTGCCCGTTCGATCTCCCGGGCCGGTCGGGTGTTAGTTTGCGCAGGCGTCACCGAAACAGCACGGGTGGGGAGAGCACATGAACACCACGCAGCCGACCGAGCAGCAGCGGTCCGCCGACCGCAGACGCCGCGAGCTGCTGGAAGCCGCCGACCGAGTGGTGCTGCGCGACGGCCCGCAGGCGTCGATGAACGCCATCGCCGCGGAGGCCGGCATCACCAAGCCGATCCTCTACCGGCACTTCGGCGACAAGGGCGGACTGTACGCGGCACTCGCCAAGCGGCACACGGACGCCCTCCTCGACTCGCTGCGCGCGGCGCTGGACGCCCCGGCACAGCGGCGCCGGCGCGTGGAGGCCACCCTCGACACCTACCTCGCGGCGATCGAGGCCCGTCCGCAGGTCTACCGCTTCCTGATGCATCCGGCGGAGACCGGCCAGGGCGGCGAGCCCGGGTTCGACATCGGCGCGCACTCCGCGCCGCTGCTGCGGCGCATGGGCGAGGAGCTGGCGCAGGTCATCGAGGAACGGGTCGACCTCGGACCCGGCGGCGGGCAACTGGCACGGGTCTGGGGCCACGGGATCGTCGGCATGATGCACGCCGCCGGCGACTGGTGGCTCGGCGAACGGCCCTGTTCCCGGGCGGAGTTGGTGACGAGCCTCGCCGATCTGCTGTGGGGGCGGCTGGCCGCAGCCGGGGACCGGACCGGGGCGCCCGGGTTCTGACGCCTCACCCGCTCCAGGAGGCCCGCGCGACCTGCCTCAGCAGACGGCGCCGGCGCCACCCCGTGACGCGGTCGGCGTACACCGTGCCGTCCAGGTGGTCCGTCTCGTGCTGCAGGCACCGCGCGAAGAAGCCCGTGCCGTGCACGGTGACCGGTTCGCCCGTCACCGTCACGCCCTCGACCACGGCGTGGTCGTAGCGCCGCGTGCCCGCCTCCAGGCCCGGCAGGGACAGACAGCCCTCGGGACCGCGCAGCACCAGGCCGTCCGCCTCGACCAGCCGCGGGTTCACGACATGGCCGACGTGACGTACGTCATCGTCGTCCGGGCAGTCGTACACGAACACGCGCAGCGGCTCGCCCACCTGGTTGGCGGCGAGGCCGACGCCCTGCGCCGCGTACATGGTCGCGAACAAGTCCTCGACGAGGCGGGCGAGTTCGGGGCCGAAGTCGGTGACGTCCGCGCACGGCGTGCGCAGCACCGGGTCGCCGAGCAGGGTGAGGGGCCGGACGCGCCCGCGGGCGCCCGGGATGGAGGCGTGTGGCATGGCGGCAAGAGTACGGTCCGTGCCGGAACACCCCCGGCCTCGCCTCCCCCGCGAACGCCCGAGCGGTGCCATGATTCGGGAGTGCGAATGGATCTCGATAGGCTGAGCTCCACCACCACGTTGCCGTCAGGCCACAGGCGCGGCGCGTACGCAAGGAGGATCGAGAACTGATGGCAGGCAACTCGGACCCGCTCACGCCGCGGGCCAAGCTGGCCGTGACCGCGGGCAAGGCGGTCGCAGCGGCATCGCGCGCCGCGGGACGCGGCAGCGGTTCGGTGATCGGCGGCCGGGTGGCTCTCAAGCTCGACCCCGACCTCCTCGCCCGGCTCGCCCAGAACCTGGACGTCGTCCTCGTCTCGGCGACCAACGGCAAGACCACCACCACCCGGCTCATCGCCGAGGCCCTGCGCGCGGCGGGCCCGGTCGTCTCCAACGCGCTCGGCGCGAACATGCCCGCCGGCATCACCTCGGCGCTCGCCGGCAACTCGGACGCCCGGTACGGCGTCATCGAGGTCGACGAGAAGTACCTGGCGGGCGTCGCCCGGGACACCGATCCGAAGTGCATCGCGCTGCTGAACCTCTCCCGCGACCAGCTGGACCGCGCCGCCGAGACCCGCATGCTCGCCGAGAACTGGCGTGAGGGCCTGGCCGGTTCGAAGGCCGTCGTCGTGGCCAACTGCGACGACCCGCTCGTGGTGTGGGCCGCGTCGTCCTCCCCCAACGTGATCTGGGTCGCCGCCGGGCAGATGTGGAAGGACGACGCCTGGTCCTGCCCGTCCTGCGGCGGTGTGATGCAGCGCCCCGGTGACGACTGGTTCTGCGGCGAGTGCGGCTTCCGCCGTCCCACCCCGACCTGGGCGCTGTCCGGCGACCACGTCCTCGACCCGCACGGTTCGGCCTGGCCGATCCACCTCCAGCTGCCGGGCCGCGCCAACAAGGCCAACGCCACGTCCTCGGCCGCCGTCGCCGCCGTCTTCGGGGTGCCGCCGCAGGTCGCCCTGGAGCGCATGTACCAGGTGCAGGCGGTCGCCGGCCGCTACGACGTCGTGCAGTTCCAGGGCCGCGACCTGCGGCTGCTGCTCGCGAAGAACCCGGCCGGCTGGCTGGAGACGTTCTCCCTGATCGACCCGCCGCCCACCCCGGTGGTCCTCTCGGTCAACGCGCGCTCCGCCGACGGCACCGACACCTCCTGGCTGTGGGACGTCGACTACACGCGTCTGACCGGGCACCCGATCTTCGTGGTCGGCGACCGCAAGCTCGACCTCGCGGTGCGCCTGGAGGTCGCGAACCAGCACTTCCAGGTGTGCGAGGACCTCGACCAGGCGGTGCAGATGTGCCCGCCCGGCCGGATCGAGGTCATCGCCAACTACACCGCGTTCCAGGACCTGCGCCGCCGCGTCGGCAACTGACGCACTCCAGAGGACCCAGCACCCAGGACCCAGGACCCAGGACCCAGGACCCAGAGGACCCAGAGGACACTGACTTCATGAGCGACAACAGCCTGCGGCTCGTCTGGATCTACCCGGACCTGCTCAGCACCTACGGTGACCAGGGCAACGCCCTCGTCGTGGAGCGCCGGGCCCGGCAGCGCGGCCTGGACGTGGCCCGGCTCGACGTGCGCAGCGACCAGCCGATCCCCACGTCCGGCGACATCTACCTGATCGGCGGCGGCGAGGACCGGCCGCAGCGCCTCGCGGCCGAGCGGCTGCGCCGGGACGGCGGTCTGCACCGGGCGGTGGCGAACGGCGCGATCGTGTTCTCGGTGTGCGCCGGCTACCAGATCCTCGGCCACGAGTTCATCAACGACCTCGGCCAGCGCGAGCCCGGCCTCGGCCTGCTCGACGTGGTCTCGGTGCGCGGCGAGGGCGCCCGGTGCGTCGGCGACGTCCTCGGGGACATCGACCCGCGCCTCAACCTGCCCCCGCTGACCGGCTTCGAGAACCACCAGGGCGTCACCCACCTCGGCCCCTCGGCCCGCCCGCTCGCCAGGGTGCGGTTCGGCAACGGCAACGGCACGGGCGACGGCACGGAGGGCGCGTACAACGACACGGTCTTCGGCACGTACATGCACGGCCCGGTGCTGGCCCGCAACCCGCAGATCGCGGACCTGCTGCTGAAGCTGGCGCTCGACGTGAACGCGCTGCCGCCGGTCGAAGACCACTGGTACGAGGCGCTCCGCAACGAGCGCATCGCCGCGGCCCAGCAACCCGCGTGAGCCCGGCGTTCACCGCCCGTACGGGCGGTGGGAACCGGCCCGTCTGACGCCCCCTCCGCACAGGTGAGCGGGGTCGTCCAGCAGGCGGACGCATGCTTCGGCCCCGCCCCCCGATGCCGCTAGGGTGGCGGGGATTCGAGCCGGACAGCGTGGTCCGGATCCGGCCCACGTCGAGAAGGTAATTCGGGCTATGCGCATTGGTGTCCTCACGTCCGGCGGCGACTGCCCCGGCCTGAACGCCGTCATCCGGTCCGTCGTGCACCGTGCCGTCGCCGACCACGGCGACGAGGTCATCGGTTTCCGGGACGGCTGGAAAGGCCTCCTGGAGTGCGACTACCTCAAGCTCGACCTGGACGCGGTGGGCGGCATCCTGGCCCGCGGCGGCACGATCCTCGGCTCCTCCCGGGTCCGTCCCGAGCACCTGCGGGACGGCGTGGAGCGGGCCCGCGGACATGTCGCGGAGCTCGGCCTCGACGCGATCATCCCGATCGGCGGCGAGGGCACGCTGAAGGCGGCCCGGCTGCTCTCCGACAACGGCCTGCCGATCGTGGGCGTACCGAAGACCATCGACAACGACATCGCGGGCACGGACGTGACCTTCGGCTTCGACACGGCGGTCACCGTCGCGACCGAGGCCCTGGACCGGCTGAAGACCACCGCGGAGTCCCACCAGCGCGTGCTGATCGTGGAGGTCATGGGCCGCCACACCGGCTGGATCGCGCTGCACTCCGGCATGGCGGCCGGCGCGCACGCCGTGGTCGTGCCGGAACGGCCCTTCGACATCGACGAGTTGACCGCCAAGGTCGGTGAGCGGTTCTCGGCGGGCAAGCGGTTCGCGATCGTGGTCGCCGCGGAGGGAGCCAAGCCGAAGGCGGGCACCATGGACTTCGACGAGGGCGGCAAGGACATCTACGGCCACGAGCGGTTCGCCGGGATAGCGCGGCAGCTCTCGATCGAGCTGGAGGGCCGCCTCGGCAAGGAGGCCCGGCCGGTGATCCTCGGGCACGTACAGCGGGGCGGTACGCCCACCGCGTACGACCGGGTGCTGGCGACGCGGTTCGGCTGGCACGCGGTGGAGGCCGTGCACCGGGGCGAGTTCGGGCGGATGACGGCCCTGCGCGGGACGGACATCGTGATGGTGCCGCTGGCGGAGGCCGTGGAGACGTTGAAGACGGTTCCGGTGGAGCGGTACACCGAGGCGGAGTGCGTGCTGTAGCTGCAGGGGACGCGCCGTAGGGCTCCTGTTTCGTCGCCGGGTGCGGGCACGTCGCGGTCTGTCGCGCAGTTCCCCGCGCCCCCCACGCCTGCCGCAGGCCCGCTGTCCTGCCCCCGGTCAATGGTGTGACCGGGGGCCGTCCTACTCTGGTTCGGACACACCCCCACGAATCAGGAGCCGGCGGATGGAACACAGCGGGCACGGCATGGTCATGGATCTGCCGCCGTTCACGCTGGGGCGCGGACTTCAGTGGTCGGCGGACCCGTTCTTCCTGGTCGCCTGTCTGCTGGGACTCGCGCTGTACGGATGGGGGGTCGTCCGGCTGACGCGGCGCGGCGACAAGTGGCCGGTCGGACGGACGGTGGCGTACGTCGCCGGTGTGCTGTCCGTCGCGCTGGTGATGTGCACCGGGCTCAACGACTACGGCATGGTCATGTTCAGCGTGCACATGGTGCAGCACATGGTCATCAGCATGCTGTCGCCGATCCTGATCCTGCTCGGCGCCCCGATCACACTGGCGCTGCGGTCGCTGCCTCCCGCCGCCCGCGGTCACAAGGGTCCGCGCGAGCTGCTGCTGATGCTGCTGCACAGCCGCTACATGAAGATCGTCACGCACCCCGTGTTCACGATCCCGCTGTTCATCGCGAGCCTGTACGCCCTGTACTTCACCCCGCTGTTCGACTTCCTGATGGGCTCGAAGACGGGCCACGTCGCGATGATGGTGCACTTCCTCGCCGTCGGCCTGGTCTTCTTCTGGCCGATCATGGGCGTGGACCCGGGGCCGAACCGGCCGGGCCACCTGATGCGGATGCTGGAGCTGTTCGCGGGCATGCCCTTCCACGCGTTCTTCGGCATCGCCCTGATGATGGCCTCGACGCCCATGGTCGAGACGTTCCGGAATCCGCCGTCCTCGCTCGGCATCGACGCGCTCTCCGACCAGAACGCGGCCGGCGGCATCGCCTGGGCGTTCAGCGAGATCCCGTCCGTGCTGGTGCTGATCGCGCTGATGTTCCAGTGGTACGCCTCCGACCAGCGGCAGGCCAAGCGCAAGGACCGGGCCGCCGACCGCGACGGCGACCAGGAGCTGGAGGCGTACAACGCCTATCTCGCCTCGCTGAACGCACGCGGCAACTGACGACTCTGCGTCGTTCCTGATTCGCAGGGCGCCCGGACGGGGCACCATGGAGGGAACGAACCATGAGGAGGGTGTTGCGATGCCCGGTTCCACGGACAGTTCCACCAAGACGATGGGGGTGCTCACCGTCGGCGGTCTCGTGATGGTGACCGCCTACACGGTGGCTCTCGGAAGCAACGGATGGCTGTGGTTCGGCTGGGTCGTCCTCGGACTGCTCACCCTGGGGATGGTGCTCAGCCAGGGGTGAGCGCGCCGGCGGGCCGCCCGCCGGGGTTCACTGGGCCAGTCGCCCGGCCGAGTGCACGCCGGGCTGGTACTTCGGCAGGCGGATCGTGATCTTCATGCCGGCTCCGACCGCGGTCTCGATGACGAGGCCGTGGTCGTCGCCGTAGACCTGGCGGAGCCGGTCGTCGACGTTGGACAGTCCGATGCCGCCGGACGGGCTGACCTCACCGGCGAGGATGCGGCGCAGCAGGCCGGGGTCCATCCCGGCGCCGTCGTCCTCGATGACGACGAGTGCCTCGGCGCCCGCGTCCTGCGCGGTGATCTGGATGTGGCACGTGCCCGAGGACACGGCCTTGCCCTCAAGACCGTGCTTGACGGCGTTCTCGACCAGCGGCTGCAGACACAGGAACGGCAGCGTGACCGGCAGCACCTCGGGCGCGATCTGCAGGGTCACCGCGAGGCGGTCGCCGAAGCGTGCCCGCACCAGCGCCAGGTAGTGGTCGATGGCGTGGAGCTCGTCGGCGAGGGTGGTGAAGTCGCCGTGCCTGCGGAACGAGTAGCGGGTGAAGTCGGCGAACTCCAGCAGCAGCTCGCGGGCGCGCTCGGGGTCGGTGCGTACGAAGGACGCGATCACCGCGAGCGAGTTGAAGATGAAGTGCGGGGAGATCTGGGCGCGCAGTGCCTTGATCTCGGCCTCGATGAGCCGGGTGCGGGACTGGTCGAGGTCGGCCAGTTCGAGCTGCACGGACACCCAGCGGGCGACCTCCCCGGCGGCGCGGACGAGGACGGCGGACTCGCGGGGCGCGCAGGCGACGAGCGCGCCGTGCACCCGGTCGTCCACGGTGAGTGGCGCGACCACGGCCCAGCGCACCGAGCAGTCGGGGGTGTCGCAGGTCAGCGGGAAGGCCTCGCCCCGGCCGGTCTCCAGGGGCCCGGCGAGGCGGTCCATGATCTCCGTGCGGTGGTGGGCGCCCACCCCGTCCCAGACCAGGACCTCCTTCAGGTCGGTCAGGCACAGCGCGTCCGTGCCCAGCAGTGAGCGCAGTTTCCGGGCCGATTTGCGGGCCGTCTCCTCGGTCAGGCCGGCGCGCAGCGGGGGCGCGGCGAGGGAGGCGGTGTGCAGGGTCTGGAAGGTGGCGTGCTCGACGGGGCTGCCGAGCCCGGCGAGGTTCGCCGGCCGGGCGGTGCGCCGGCCCAGCCAGAAACCGGCGGCGAGCAGCGGGAGCACGGCCACGCACAGACCGGCCACGAATCCGCTCACGGCGACACCTCCGTCCGCAGTTCCTCGGGCAGGTGGAACCGCGCGAGGATCGATTCCGTGCCGGTCGGGACCCGCCCCGGCGTGGCGAGCGACACCAGCACCATGGTGAGGAAGCCCAGCGGCACGGACCACAGCGCCGGCCAGGCCAGCAGGGCGTGCAGGGCGCCGCCGTCGGGCAGGCCCGCCATGGTCGCGGCGACGGCGAGCAGCGCGGAGCCGCCGCCCACCAGCATTCCGGCGGCGGCGCCCGGCGGGGTCAGCCGGCGCCACCAGATGCCGAGCACGAGCAATGGGCAGAACGACGACGCGGACACGGCGAAGGCGAGTCCGACGGCGTCGGCGACGGGCAGCCCGCCGACGATGACGCTGGCGGCGAGCGGCACGGCCATGGCGATGACCGTGCCGAGCCGGAAGTGCCGGACGTGGAAGTGCCGCACGCCCCAGGAGGGCAGGACGTCCTGGGTGAGGACGCCGGCCACGGCCATGGTCAGTCCGGAGGCCGTGGACAGGAACGCGGCGAAGGCGCCGCCCGCCACCAGGGCGCCGAGCAGATCGCCGCCCAGTCCGCCGATCACGCGGTCGGGCAGCAGCAGGACGGCGGCGTCCGCGTCGCCGGTGAGGGTCAGCTCGGGCGCGTAGAGGCGGCCGAGGGCGCCGTAGACGGGCGGCAGCAGGTAGAACGCGCCGATCAGACCGAGCACGGCGACGGTGGTGCGGCGGGCGGCGACGCCGTGCGGGCTGGTGTAGAAGCGGACGACGACGTGCGGCAGGCCCATGGTGCCGAGGAACGTGGCGAGGATCAGTCCGTACGTGGCGTACAGGGGGCGTTCGGTGCGGCTCTCGGCCCGGGACGGCGACAGCGCGTCGTCGGCGCCGCGGCGGGTCTCGGGTACGGGGGCGCCCTTGGCGAAGGTCAGCCGGGTGCCGCCGTCGATGCTGTGGGTGCCGGCGGGCAGACGGACCCGGGTGCCGTCGTGGGTGCGGCCGTCGACCGTGCCGGTGACGGTGACGGTGAGCGGCTTGTCGAGCTTCATCTCCAGGCTGTCCCCGACGCGGACGACGCGCTGTTCGCGGAAGGCCGCCGGTTCGTCGAAGGCGTCGCGGGGGGCGCCGTCGGCCTGCCAGGCGAGGATGAGGAAGAGGGCGGGGACGAGCAGGGCGGTGAGTTTGAGCCAGTACTGGAAGGCCTGCACGAAGGTGATGCTGCGCATGCCGCCGGCGGCGACCGTGGCGGTCACGACGACGGCGACGATCACTCCGCCGAGCGAGTCCGGTGCCCCGGTCAGCACCGTCAGGGTCAGCCCGGCGCCCTGGAGCTGCGGCAGCAGGTAGAGCCAGCCGACGCCGACGACGAAGCCGCCCGCGAGCCGCCGCACGGCCTGGGAGGCGAGCCTGGCCTCGGCGAAGTCGGGGAGCGTGTAGGCGCCGGAGCGGCGCAGCGGGGCGGCGACGAACAGGAGCAGCAGGAGGTATCCGGCGGTGTAGCCGACCGGGTACCAGAGCATGTCGGGGCCCTGGACGAGGACCAGTCCGGCGATGCCGAGGAAGGAGGCGGCGGACAGGTACTCGCCGCTGATGGCGGCGGCGTTGAGGCGGGGTCCGACGGTGCGGGAGGCGACGTAGAAGTCCGAGGTGGTGCGGGAGATGCGCAGACCGAAGGCGCCGACGAGGACGGTGGCGACGACGACGAGGGCGACGGCGGGGACGGCGTAGCCGGAGTTCATGGGACGCGCGCTCAGCGGTCCTCGACCAGGCGGACGAGGTCGCGTTCGTTGCGTTCGGCGCGCCGGACGTACCAGCGGGCGAGCAGGACGAGGGGGGCGTAGAGGCCGAAGCCGAGGATCAGCCACTCCAGGCGGCGTTCGCCCGGGACCGCCGCGAACACCACCGGCAGCGGGCCGACGAGGAGGACGAGGACCGCGAAGACGCCGAGGGCGGCGCGCAGCTGGGTGCGCATCAGGGAGCGCACGTAGGTGTGGCCCAGGGTGGTCTGTTCGTCGATCTCGGTGCGCGGCCGGTAGTAGCCGGAGGTGCGGCGCACGCGCCGGGGCGGGCCGGTGACGACGACGCGGCGTTCGGTGGGGTCCTGGGGCACGGTGCTTGTCCTAGCTCGTGGTGCGGCGCATCAGCAGGTCCCGCAGTTCCCGCGCGTGCCGCCGGCTGACCTGGAGTTCCTCGGCGCCGACGATGACGCTGACGGTGCCCGCGTCGAGGCGGAGCTCGCCGATGTGGCGCAGGGCGACGAGGTGGCGGCGGTGGATGCGGACGAAGCCGCGCGAGCGCCAGCGTTCCTCCAGGGTGGACAGCGGGATGCGGACGAGGTGGCTGCCCTTGTCGGTGTAGAGGCGGGCGTAGTCGCCCTGGGCCTCGACGTGGGTGATCTCGTCGACGGGGACGAAGCGGGTGACGCCGCCGAGTTCGACGGGCATGTGGTCGGGGTCGGGTTCGTGGACGGGGATGCGGGGGGCGGCGCCGCGTCGTTCGGCGGCCCGGCGCACGGCCTCGGCGAGGCGTTCCTTGCGGACGGGTTTGAGCACGTAGTCGACGGCCTTGAGGTCGAAGGCCTGTACGGCGAAGTCCTCGTGCGCGGTGACGAACACGACGAGCGGCGGCTGGGCGAAGCCGCTCAGCAGCCGGGCCAGGTCGAGGCCGTCGAGGCCGGGCATCTGGATGTCGAGGAAGACGACATCGATCGCCTCGGGGCCGTCGGGCCCGGACTCCAGGGCGCGGTTGATGCGGCGCAGCGCCTCGGTCGCGTCGCCGGCGCCCTCCGCGCTGCCGATGCGCGGATCGGAGTTGAGCAGGTACAGCAGCTCCTCCAGCGAGGGGCGTTCGTCGTCGACAGCGAGGGCGCGCAGCATGAACGTGGAGTGTAGGTGTTATTGGTACGTCTGGACACGGTCCGGCATGGGCGTTTTCGCTGGATACGGCGTCCGGGACGGTGCTCGATACAGTGCGGCCATGAACAGTGGACCCACGCCGTTCGACGAGCTCGACCGGAAGATCATCACCGCTCTGATGGCGAACGCCAGGACGAGCTTCGCCGAGATCGGCGCGTCCGTCGGACTGTCCTCGACGGCGGTGAAGCGCCGGGTGGACCGGTTGCGCGACACGGGTGTGATCACCGGGTTTACGGCCACGGTGGAGCCGTCGGCGCTGGGCTGGCGCACGGAGGCGTACGTCGAGGTGTACTGCGAGGGTGCGGCGCCGCCGCGGCGGCTGGCGGAGGTGGTGCGCAACCATCCGGAGATCACCGCGGCGATGACGGTGACGGGGGGCGCGGACGCGCTGCTGCACGTGCGGGCGCGGGACGTGGAGCACTTCGAGGAGGTGCTGGAGCGGATCCGCGCGGAGCCGTTCATCCGCAAGACGATCAGTGTGATGGTGCTGTCCCACCTCATTCCGGAGAGCCCGGAGGCGGGTGCCAGCCACCCGGCACCGGGCGAGTCGTCAGGCCACGCAGGAACCGTGCGCTGAGCGCAGAAATTGCGCAGCAATGCTGCGCGAACGCGCAGCCTTCCTTTCTTGTCGCCCGTCGGCCCCACTTTCTAGCGTGGTGGCCACCCTCACTCGACACCCCAGGAAGCGGAGGAACCCCTCTGTGCCCGAAACCCGTGTGCCGCGCCGGCGGCGCTTCCTCGTCTGCGAACCCAGACACTTCGCCGTGCAGTACGCGATCAACCCCTGGATGCATCCCGACGCCCCCGTGGACGTGGGCCGGGCCCAGGCCCAGTGGCGGACGCTGACCGACGTCTACCGCGACCACGGACACACCGTCGAGACCGTGGCGCCCGTCCCCGGACTCCCCGACATGGTCTTCGCCGCGAACGCCGCGGTCGTCGTCGGCGGCCGTGTCTTCGGCTCCCTCTTCCACGCGCCCGAGCGCCGCCCCGAGTCCGTGCCCTACGAGGCGTGGTTCAAGGCGGCGGGCTTCGACGTCTACCACCCCGAGTCCGTCTGCGAGGGCGAGGGCGACCTCGTCCCGGCCGGCCGCTGGATCCTGGCCGGCACGGGCTTCCGCACCACGCGCGAGGCCCATCGCGAGGTGCAGGAGTTCTTCGGGGTCCCGGTGATCGGCCTGACGCTGGTGGACCCGTACTTCTACCACCTGGACACCGCGCTGTTCGTCCTCGACGAGGGCGGCGACGGGTCGGACGGCAACATCGCGTACTACCCGGAGGCGTTCTCCCCGGGCAGCCGCGAGGTGCTCGCCCGGCTCTACCCGGACGCGGTGATCGCCACCCGCGAGGACGCGATGGCGTTCGGCCTCAACTCCGTGTCCGACGGGCGTCACGTCTTCGTCTCACCGGGGGCGACCGCCCTCATCGCCGAGCTCGCCGAGCGCGGTTACGTTCCCGTCCCCGTCGACCTGTCCGAGTTCCAGAAGGCAGGCGGCGGCATCAAGTGCTGCACCCAGGAGATCCGCTCATGACCGCTCCCGTCCGTACGCGTTCGTCCGCCGACCTGATCCGGGCCGAGGAGCCGGTCCTGGCGAACAACTACCACCCGCTGCCCGTGGTGGTGGCCAGCGCCGAGGGCGCCTGGGTGGAGGACGTCGAGGGCCGCCGCTACCTCGACATGCTGGCCGGCTACTCGGCGCTCAACTTCGGCCACCGCCACCCGGCGCTGGTCGGGGCCGCGCACCGCCAGCTCGACCGGCTGACGCTCACCTCGCGGGCGTTCCACAACGACCAGCTGGCCGGGTTCGCCGAGCGGCTCACGGCGCTGACCGGCACGGACATGGTGCTGCCCATGAACACCGGCGCCGAGGCCGTGGAGAGCGGCATCAAGGTGGCCCGCAAGTGGGCCTACGAGGTGAAGGGCGTCCCGGCCGACCGGGCGACGATCGTGGTGGCGGCGGACAACTTCCACGGCCGGACGACGACGATCGTCAGCTTCTCCACGGACGAGACGGCGCGGGCGGGCTTCGGCCCGTTCACGCCGGGCTTCCGGATCGTGCCGTACAACGACCTGGCCGCTCTGGAGGCGGCGATCGACGAGACCACGGCGGCCGTGCTCATCGAGCCCATCCAGGGCGAGGCGGGCGTGCTGATCCCGGACGACGGCTATCTGGCCGGGGTGCGGGAGGTGACCCGCCGGGCGGGGTGCCTGTTCATCGCGGACGAGATCCAGTCGGGGCTCGGCCGCACCGGCCGCACGCTGGCCGTCGAGCACGAGTCGGTCGTCCCGGACGTCGTGCTGCTCGGCAAGGCGCTGGGCGGCGGGATCGTGCCGGTGTCGGCGGTGGCCGGGCGCCGGGACGTGCTCGGGGTGCTGCGGCCGGGCGAGCACGGCTCGACGTTCGGCGGCAATCCGCTGGCGGCGGCCGTGGGCACGGCGGTGGTGGAACTGCTGGAGACCGGGGAGTTCCAGCGCCGGGCGGACGAGCTGGGCGTGCTGCTGCGCGACGGCCTGTCCGACCTGACCGGCAAGGGCGTCGTCGGCTTCCGCGCCCGGGGCCTGTGGGCGGGCGTCGACGTCGACCCGGCCCTCGGCACGGGCCGCGAGGTCAGCGAAGCCCTGATGCGCGAGGGAATCCTGGTCAAGGACACCCACGGCTCCACGATCCGCCTGGCCCCGCCGCTGACCATCACGGCGGAGGAGCTGGAGGGAGCTCTGGCAACGCTGGGCAAGGTACTGGCCCGGGGCTGACGCCGACCCCCGCGGAGGCGGTCGGGCCGGTCCGCGAGGGCCGAGGGCCCGCCAGGTGCCCATGGGTCGAGCCCGGAGCGGTGAACGCCGCCGCGCCGGGCTCGGCCTGCCGCGGTTTCCGTGAGGGCCCGGACGGCCCTGTTGAGGGTGGGCTCGGGCCCGCCGTTCGCCCCGTCGTTCCCGGTGGGCCCGGCCCCGTGTTCCGGTGATCCCGTTCCTCGTCGGTGCGGCCGTCCGTCCGGGCATCTCCCCCGACCTGCCCTGTCCAGCCCGGCCCTCTGGGGAGGTATGGGTCAAGATGGGCACAGTGGTGGTAGACCACTCTCCGCGACAGAGAGGTCGGCCGTGAGCACCTACGAGGAGCGCGACGTGGCCCGGCAGCGGTTCGACGTGGCCGATGCCGCTCCCCTGATGCTCGACGCCCAGGGCGTGGTGACGAGCTGGACCAGGAACGCCGAGGCGCTGCTGGCGTACCCCGCGTCCGAGGCGGTCGGCACCGGCCTGGCCGGCCTGCTGGCGGAGCCCGACGCCCGGCGGGTGCCGGACCTCGTCGAGCACTGCCGCAGGGACGGCGGCTGGGCCGGCCTGCTGACCGCGCGCCGCAAGGACGGCCGCCCGGTGAGGATCATGGCCCGGATCAGCTCGGCCCTGGGCGGCGGCGGCCGCTCGCGCTGGCTGGTGCTGATGTCGGAGCTGGCGGACGCCCCCGGCTGGGACATGAGCCGGACGATGCTGGAGCAGATGGTCACCGGTTCCCCGGTGGGGATCGCCATCGTCGACACGGATCTGCGCTTCGTGTGGTCCAACGCCGCCCTGGAGCAGTTCGGCGGCGGCCCGGCCAACAGCCGTCTCGGGCTGCGGCTCGCCGACATCCAGCCCGGCCTGGACTCCGAGTCGATCGAGGCGCAGATGCGGCGTGTGCTGACCACCGGTGAGCCGCTGGTGGGCTACGAGCACATCGGCCGGGTCAGGTCCGCCCCGTACCGCGAGACCGCGCACATGATGTCGTTCATCCGTCTGGAGGACGACGAGGGCCACCCGATGGGCGTGTACTACACGGTCGTCGACGTCACCGAACGACACCGCGCCCGCCAGCGGCTCGCCCTCCTCGACCGTGCCGGCCGGCGCATCGGCCGCAGCCTGGACATCAACCGGACCGCGCAGGAACTGGCCGACGTGGCCGTGCCGGAGCTCGCCGACTTCGTGGCCGTGGATCTGCTGGAGTCGGTGCTGCGCGGCGCCGAACTCGCGTCGGTGCCGGTCGCGGGCCCCGACGCCGTGCGGCTGCGGCGCGCGGGGCTGCGGCAGTCGGCGAACAGCGACGGCCCGTGGGCGGGCATCGGGACCGGCGCGGTGGCGTCCTACCCCGCGGGATCACCGCCGGCGCGCTGCCTGACCACGGGACTGTCCTGGCGCGAGGAACGCGTCGACCCGCTCACCGGCGACTGGACCGCGAGCGCCCCGGACGGCAGGCGGGCCGCGTTGCTGGAGCTGGGCCCGCTCAGCGTGATGATCGTGCCGCTGAGCGCCCGCGGCACGACCCTCGGCATCACGACCTTCTTCCGGTGCCGCCGCCAGGAACCCTTCGACCGGGAGGACCTGCAACTGGCCGAGGACCTCGTCTCGCGCGCCGCCGTCTGCGTCGACAACGCCCGCCGCTACAGCCGTGAGCGGGACGCCGCCCTCGTCCTGCAGCGCAGCCTGCTCCCGCACCGGCTGCCCGACCAGGACGCCGTCGAGGTCTCCGCCTACTACCGCCCGGCGGACGAGCTGACCGGCCTCGGCGGCGACTGGTACGACCTGGTCCCGCTGTCCGGCGCGCGCGTCGCCCTCGTCGTGGGCGAGGTGCCCGGGCACGGCATCGGCGCCGCCGCCGCGATGGGCCGGCTGCGGACCGCCGTGCGGACGCTCGCCGCGCTGGACCTGCCGCCCGAGGAGGTCCTCGCCCACCTGGACGACCTGGTGGCCCGGTCGGCGCACGAGGAGGGCATCGAGGTGTACTCCGCGGGCGGTGACAGCACCGCGGGCATCGGTTCCGGGTGTGTGTACGTCGTCTACGACCCGGTCGACGGACGGTGCGCGATGGCCGCCGCCGGACATCCCCCGCCGGTGCTCGTCGCGCCCGACGGCACGGTCACGCTGGTCGAGCTGCCGCAGGGGCCGCCGCTCGGCGCGGGCGGCCCGCCGTTCGAGTCGGTCGAGGTGGCCATCGAGGCGGGCAGCGCTCTCATCCTCTACACCGACGGGCTGCTGGCCCGCGGGGGCGCCTGGGCGGTCGACGCCGACCGGGCCCGGCTGCGCGAGGCCGTGGAGCGGTCGGACATCCCGCTCGAACTGTGCTGTCGGTCCCTGGTCGACGCGCTGGTGCCGACCCGCCCGCACGACGACGTGGCGCTGATGATGGCCCGCACCCGGCGGCTGGGCGACGGCCAGGTCGCGGCGTGGGAGCTGCCCGCGGACCCGGCGGTCGTGGCCGACGCCCGCCGCAGGGCCGCCCGGCAGCTCGCCCAATGGGACCTGGAGGAGCTGGTGTTCACGACGGAACTGGTCGTGAGCGAACTGGTCACCAACGCGATCCGGTACTCCGCGGGCCCCATCCGGCTGCGGCTGATCCGCGAACGCGCCCTGGTCTGCGAGGTCTTCGACGGCGGCGCCACCGCGCCCCATCTGCGGCACCCGCGCACCACCGACGAGGGCGGGCGCGGGCTGCTGCTGGTCTCGCAGGTCACCCAGCGCTGGGGCACCCGGTTCGTGCCCGACGGGAAGATCATCTGGGCGGAGCAGCCGCTGACGGACCCGCTGTCCTGACGCCGTGCCGAGTCACGCGGTCGGCCGGGCCCGGCCGGGTGCCTGCGCACGGGCCACGTTCAGCCGGTCCACGGCCCTGTCCGGCCCCGCCCGCGCACCGGCTTCGTCCATGGCGGCGGAAACGGAGATCCGCATCCGGGCGAGCCCTCTCAGATCGGCCCGAACGCGGCACGCGCGCGGCGGGCCGTTGCGCGGACCGGTTCCGGGCGACCGTGCCCGCGCCTAGACTGACCCACCAGGTTGTGCCGGTTGACCAGCCAGAACGCGGCGGTTGAGCCGATCGCCAAGTGAGGAGCGACCCCTTGTTCTACTACCTGCTCAAGTACGTGCTGCTGGGCCCGCTGCTGCGCCTGGTCTTCCGGCCGCGTATCGAGGGCCTGGAGAACGTGCCGGCGTCGGGGCCGGCGATCGTCGCGGGCAACCACCTGTCGTTCTCGGACCACTTCCTGATGCCGGCGATCCTCAAGCGGCGCATCACCTTCCTGGCCAAGGCCGAGTACTTCACCGGTCCCGGGATCAAGGGCAGGCTGACGGCAGCGTTCTTCCGCAGCGCGGGGCAGATTCCGGTGGACCGGTCGGGCAAGGACGCGGGGCAGGCCGCCATCCGCGAGGGCCTCGGGGTGCTGGGCAAGGACGAGTTGCTGGGCATCTACCCCGAGGGCACGCGCTCGCACGACGGCCGGCTCTACAAGGGCAAGGTGGGTGTCGCCGTGATGGCGCTGAAGGCCCGGGTGCCGGTGATTCCGTGCGCGATGATCGGCACGTTCGAGGCGCAGCCGCCCGGCAAGGTGGTGCCGCGCATCCACCCGGTGGTCATCCGCTTCGGCAAACCCCTGGACTTCTCCCGCTACGAGGGCATGGAGAGCGAGAAGGCCATCCTGCGCGCCGTCACCGACGAGATCATGTACGCCATCCTGTCGCTGTCCGAGCAGGAGTACGTCGACGAGTACGCGGCCGTCGTGAAGGAGCAGGAGGCCGCCGCGGAGAAGGCCGCGCAGGCCGAGAAGGGACGCAGGTTCCCGCGCATGCCGCTGAAGTGACCGCGACGGGCAGGGCAAAGGGGCGGCGGGGTGTGGTTCTCCCCGCCGCCCCTTCCCGTGCCGAAGGCGTCGGCTACGGCTTGGGCGTGGCGTGCGGCGCGCAGGTCACGTCGGCGCCGTCCACCTTGCCGGTGAGCAGATAGGTGTCCACCCGCTCGTTGACGCAGGGGTTGGTCAGGCTGGTGACGCCGTGGGAGCCCGCGTCCTTCTCGGTGATGAGGCGGGAGCCCTTGAAGCGCTTGTGCAGTTCGACGGCGCCCCCGTACGGGGTGGCGGCGTCGCGTTCGGCCTGCACGATGAGGACCGGCGGAAGTCCCTTGCCGGTCTTCACGTCCAGCGGGGTCTGCTGCCTGACCGGCCAGGTGGCGCACGGCAGGTTCATCCAGGCGTTGGCCCACGTCATGAACGGGTGGTCCTCGTGCAGCCGCGTGTTGTCACGGTCCCACCGCTGCCAGCTGGTGGGCCACTTGGCGTCGGCGCACTCGACGGCCGTGTAGACGGCGTTGCCGTTCTCCGCGGAGGCGTTGCCCGCGGTGTCGGACATGTCGGGGGCGGCGGCGTCGACGAGCGCCTGGGTGTCTCCGGCGACGTACTTGCTGAAGACGGTGGCGACCGGCACCCACGAGGAGTCGTAGTACGGGGCGCTCTGGAAGAAGGAGATGAGCTCGGCCGGGCCGACGACCCCGCCGATGGGGTTCTTCTTCGCGGTGGCCCGCAGTGCGAGCCACTTCTCCTGGACCTCGGCTCGGGTGTCGCCGAGGTGGAAGGCGGCGTCGTTGGCGGCGACCCAGTCCTGCCAGTCCTTCCAGCGGCCCTCGAACGCGACGTCCTGGTCGAGGTTGGCCTGGTACCAGATCTTCTCGCGGGACGGGTTGACGACGCTGTCGACGACCATGCGGCGCACGTGGCCCGGGAACAGGGTGCCGTAGACGGCGCCCAGGTAGGTGCCGTAGGAGACGCCCAGGAAGTTGAGCTTCTGCTCGCCGAGCGCGGCGCGGATGACGTCGAGGTCGCGCGCGGTGTTCGGCGTGGTCATGTGCGGCAGCATCTCGCCGCTGCGCTCGTAGCAGCCCTCGGCGTACTCGCGGGCCAGCTTGCGCTGGGCGAGCTTGTCGGCCTCGCTGTCGGGCACCGGGTCGGCCTTGGGCGCCTTGACGAACTCCTGCGGGTCGACGCAGGAGATGGGCGCCGACTTGCCGACGCCGCGCGGGTCGAAGCCGACGAAGTCGTAGGCCTTCGCCGTGTTGGCCCACACCGGGCTCTTGGTGGTGACCCGGCGCGGGAAGCGCAGGCCGGAGCCGCCGGGGCCGCCCGGGTTGTAGATGAGCGCGCCCTGGCGCTCCGCCTTGGTGCCGGTGTTGCCGATGCGGTCGACGGCGAGCTTGATCTGCTTGCCGTTCGGCTTGGCGTAGTCGAGCGGGACGGTGACCCAGCCGCACTGGATGGGCTTCTCCAGGCCCCAGTCGGCGGGGCAGTCCTGCCAGTCGATGCCGGTCTGCGCCGCGCGTGCCGCCGCGAGGGCGGCGCCGCGGGCCTCGCGGTCCTGGCCGTGGCCGGCGCCGGCCGGGCTCGCGCTCGCCGTGGGCGCCGTGACGGCGCCGGCCAGCAGTGTGGCGGTCACGAGCACACCGGCCGAACCGAGGGCGGTCGTCCGCCGGTTCAGTCTTCTCTTCCTCAAGTGGGTCCTCCCCGTACATTCTTTCGGTCAGTACGGGGGATCCTCGCGGTTGCGCGATCTCCGGGAACAGAGGTGGCGGGAGTTCTTTGCCAACCCGATAAACGGATCGAAAGGTCCGGTTGCCGGAAATCCCGAAGGTGAAGGCCCGTCAGTCCAGGGAATCCAGGGCCTCGTCCAGCAGCCGGCGCAGCAGCAGCGCGTCGGGCGCCACGGCCGTCACCAGCGCGGCGGGCCCGGCGAGCGGCACCACGGCGGCGCCCTCCCCGAGCACCCGGGCCGTGACCGGCCGCTCCGCGAACTCGGGCCGGGCCACGAGGAGTTGTCCGACGGCCCGGTGCCCGGCGAGCACGGCGGGACCGTCCCAGCCGCCCGGCGCGCCGGGTCCGCAGGCGAGTTCCTGGTCGAGCACGCACGTCCCGGCCACCCGGAGAACAAGACGGCTGCTGAGCCGTCCGGGTTCCTCCCGGGCCCGCCCCAGTACCTGTTCCTCGCGCAGCACCAGCCGGGCCGTCGCGGCCAGGTCGACACGGGTGGTGACGACGAGGTCACTGCCCTGCGCGGAAATCAGCGGCTCGGGCAGCCAGTGCAGTTCCCCCCGGTCGCCTACGGTGAGCCGGACGTCGTAGCGCGCCTCGCCCTTGGCCTGTCCCGGCAGCGCGATGGTGGCGGCGGCCGATCCCACCCGCAGCCGGGCCCGCTCGCCCACCTCGGCCCGCACGGCGAAGCGGTCACCGCCGAGCGGCCCGCTCATGGCGCCGACCAGCACGACCCGTGCCTCGTCGGCGTGCCCGCGAGTCCGCCGCGGCGCGAGGGGCCCGTCGCCCTCCAGCACCGGCAGGCAGGTGCCGCCCCGGCCGTCGTCCCGGGCGGCGATCCGTGCGACGGCACGCACCCCGGTCACGGTCACGCCCGCCACGCGGCGAGCCGTTCCCGGACCCAGGCGGCGACGTCCCGCACGCCCGTCCCGCCGCGCAGCGACTGGAAGACGACGGGCAGTCCGGCCCGCTGCGCCTTGGCGTCGGCGGCCATCCGCGCGAGGTCGGAGCCGACGTACGGCGCGAGGTCGGTCTTGTTGACGACGAGCAGGTCGGCGGTCGTCACGCCGGGCCCGCCCTTGCGCGGGATGTCGTCCCCGCCGGCGACGTCGATCACGAAGATCTGGGCGTCCACGAGCCCTTTGGAGAACGTCGCGGTGAGGTTGTCCCCGCCGGACTCCACGAGGATCAGGTCCAGCGGCCCGGCCTCGTCCTCCAGGTCCTCCACGGCTTCGAGGTTGGCGGAGATGTCGTCGCGGATGGCGGTGTGGGGGCAGGCGCCGGTCTCCACGGCGGTGATCCGCTCGGGCGGCAGCACGGCCTCGCGCAGCAGAAACTCGGCGTCCTCGCGCGTGTAGATGTCGTTGGTGACGACGGCGAGCGACAGTTCGTCCCGCAGCGCCCGGCACAACGCGGCGACGGTGGCGGTCTTCCCGGACCCGACGGGCCCTCCGAGGCCGACGCGGAGGGCACGCCGCGTCCCGTCGGGCCGACGGGCGTCGGCGCTCAGGGCGGCGGGGGCGTGGTGGGTGTGGTCGAGATGCATGAGTGACAACTCCATCCTTTTCAGCCCGTCCGGCACCGGCGGACCGGGCCGTCAGGCCGAAGGGGGCCGGGGGCAAGGGCCCCGGGGTCGGGTACGGGAAGGGGCGGCGGGGGCGACGTGGCGGGCGAGAAAGTCCTAGGACGCGAACAGCCTCACGGCCCACCCCGCATGGATCTCGGCCCCGATCTCCAGCAACGGGGCGGAAGCCGAGGGCAACGCGTCGACCCCCGCCGAGGCCGCTTCCCGGGCCGCCCGCACCGCCCGGTCGGCGACGAGATCCATCTCCGGCGCGAGCCGCGCCAGCACCCCCGTCGCGTCGAAGGGGTCAAGACTCAGCAGCCACACCGTCGCGGCGGCCGGCCCGCTCACACTCTCGTACGCCGCGCAGTACGCCGCGTCGACGGCCTCCAGCCCGGCCGCCCGCGCGGCGAGCCCGAGCACCACCGGCTGGTGCGCCCCCTTCGGGAACTCCCGCGCGAGGGCGTCGAGTTCGGCGGACGGCCAGGTCGCGCGAGCGGCCCGCGCGAGCTGCCGCCCGAGCCGGCGCGCGGCCCCCCGCCGCGCGGGCGCCGGCGTCCGTGCGGCCGCGGCCGCGTCCAGCGCCCCGGGGTCACCGCCGAGCGCCGCCGCGGCGGCCCGCGAGGCCGACACCAGCCCGGCCGTGTGCAGCCGCCCCCGGCAGAAGTCCGCCAGGCTCGCGGCCCCGGTCACCCGGCCGGCCTCGACGGCCGCCTCGGCGCCGCCCGAGTGCGCGTGCCCTCCGGCGGGGAAACGGCCGTCGGCCAGGACGAGAAGTGCTGCGCGTGACATGGGACCGCCGTCAGAAGAGGAAGTAGCGCTGGGCCATGGGCAGTTCGGCGGCCGGTGTCGCCTCGACGAGTTCCCCGTCGATGTGCACGGCGAAGCTGTCGGGGTCGACGCGCACGTCGGGCCGGGCGTCGTTCTCCCGCATGTCCGCCTTGGTGACCCGGCGCGTCGACTCGATGGCGACGAACCGCTTGCCGAGCCCGAGCCGTTCCGGAAGCCCGTCCTCGATCGCGAGCGGGGCGACGAAGTTGACCGAGTTGGCCGCCGGGGACCGCCCGATCGCCCCGTACATCGGCCGGGGCAGGATCGGCTGCGGCGTCGGGATGGACGCGTTGGCGTCGCCCATCTGCGCGTACGCGATCTGCCCGCCCTTGATGACGAGGTGCGGCTTGACGCCGAAGAACGCCGGTTCCCACAGCACGAGGTCGGCGAGCTTGCCGCTCTCGACGGAACCGATCTCGCGGGCGAGGCCCTGCGCGAGGGCCGGGTTGATCGTGTACTTGGCGACGTAGCGGCGTACGCGGTGGTTGTCCGCCCGGCCGTCGCCCGGCAGCGCGCCGCGCCGCCGCTTCATCACGTGGGCCGTCTGCCAGGTCCGCAGGACGACCTCGCCGACCCGGCCCATGGCCTGGGAGTCGGAGGAGATGATCGAGATGGCGCCGAGGTCGTGCAGGATGTCCTCGGCTCCGATGGTGGACGGCCGGATCCGGGACTCGGCGAAGGCCAGGTCCTCCGGGACGGCCGGGTTGAGGTGGTGGCACACCATCAGCATGTCGAGGTGTTCCTCGGCGGTGTTGACGGTGAACGGCCGCGTCGGGTTCGTGGAACTCGGCAGCACGTGCGGCTCGGAGACCACGGTCATGATGTCGGGGGCGTGCCCGCCGCCCGCGCCCTCCGTGTGGTAGGCGTGGATGCCGCGCCCGGCGATCGCGGCGAGCGTGTCGCCCACGAACCCGGCCTCGTTGAGGGTGTCCGTGTGGATGGCCACCTGGATGCCGGTCCGCTCGGCGACGGTGAGCGAGGCGTCGATGACGGCCGGGGTGGAGCCCCAGTCCTCGTGCAGCTTCAGGCCGAGCGCGCCGCCCCGGATCTGCGACAGCATCGCCTCGTGGGAGACGGTGTTGCCCTTGCCGAGGAGGCCGATGTTGAGCGGGTGGGCCTCCATCGCCTCCAGCATCCGCGCCAGGTGCCAGGGTCCGGGCGTGACGGTGGTGGCCTTCGAGCCCTCGGCCGGTCCGGTGCCGCCGCCGACGAGGGTGGTGATCCCCGCGGACAGCGCCTCGTCGGCGATCTGCGGGCAGATGAAGTGGACGTGCGCGTCGATGGCTCCGGCGGTCAGGATCCGCCCGTTCCCGGCGATGATCTCGGTCTCGGGGCCGATGACCAGGTCGGGGTGGACGCCGTCCATGGTGTCGGGGTTGCCGGCCTTGCCGATGCCGGTGATCCGGCCGTCGCGGATGCCGATGTCGGCCTTGACGACGCCCCAGTGGTCGATGACGACGGCGCCCGTGACGACGGTGTCCGGGGTGCCCTCCGCGCGCGTGGCACGGGACTGCCCCATGGACTCGCGGATGACCTTGCCGCCGCCGAACACCGCCTCGTCCCCGGCGAGTCCGGGCCCGCCGCAGCGGTCCTCCTCGATCTCGATCAGCAGGTCGGTGTCGGCGAGCCGGATGCGGTCGCCGGTGGTCGGGCCGAACAGGTCGGCGTAGGCGGCGCGGGAGATCTCACGCATCGAGGGCACCTCCGGTCTGGCCGCGCAGGCCGGGCACGACGCGGGCGCCGGTGAGCGGGACGAGGGCGACGTCGACGGGGATGCCGGGCTCGAAGCGCACGGCGGTGCCGGCGGGGATGTCGAGCCGCTTGCCGCGTGCGGCGGCGCGGTCGAAGTCCAGGCCGGGGTTGGCCTCGGCGAAGTGGTAGTGGGAGCCGACCTGGACGGGCCGGTCGGCGGCGTTCAGGACGGTCAGCCGGGTGACCTCACGGCCGGTGTTGCAGGCGATCGGCCCGTCGGCGAACAGGATCTCTCCTGGGATCATGTGCGGCCTCCCGTCAGACGATCGGGTCGTGGACGGTGACGAGCTTGGTGCCGTCCGGGAAGGTCGCCTCGACCTGGACGTCGTGGATCATCTCGGGGATGCCCTCCATGACGTCGTCCCGCGTGAGCAACCGGCGCCCGGACGCCATGAGTTCGGCGACCGTACGTCCGTCGCGGGCGCCTTCGAGGATGTGCGAGGTGATGAGGGCGACCGCCTCCGGGTGATTGAGTCTGAGCCCGCGGGCCCGGCGCTTCTCGGCGACGTCGGCCGCGACGTGGATCAGCAGCCTCTCTTGCTCGTGCGGGGTCAGTTGCACGTCCCACCTCACAGTCCTCGCTCCGGACCGTGCGGGGCCCGGGTGCCGCGGCCACCGCGCAAAGTGCCTGGTGGCGTGGAGGGGCAGGCTAGTTGGACGGCGTTTCGGGCACGTTAACCGAGCTGTGGTCCGTTCGGGCCGCCGGGTCCGGCCGGCGGTGGCTCATCAGGCCGCGCAGCCGTTCCGCAGCACCTCCACCGGCGTGGCGCCGAACAGCGACTGCTGGGCGAGGAACCCCTGGACGACGGCGACCATGGTGCGCGCCACGTCCTGCGCGGGCACGTCCGCCGCCATCGCCCCGGCCTCCTGGTGGCCCTCGACGCTCCGGGTCCACGCGTCGCGCACGGCGCCGTAGCCCTCTCGAAGGGCGGCGGCCGGCTCGGGGTTGCGCAGGGTCTCCGCCCAGACCTGGAGGATCAGGCGCGGAAAGGCGGGCTCCCCGTCCACGGTGAGCGAGGCGCGGGCCTGCAGACGCGGCCGAGCGCACACGCACGCCCCTTCGTCGCGGCCGTCGTCCTCGTGCCGCTGCTCGCGGCACTGGCCCCGTGGGCCTTCGCCTGGCCCACCGCCCGCACCGCACCGCGCGAGGCTGCCCGTCGGGGTGGCGGGACCGGCCGCCGCCGCGGAGCAGGTGGCGCAAGGGCTCACTCGAAAGGAGGGCGCGTTGGAGATTCACCGGTGTCCGGACGAGGCCGCCGCCCGGGGTGCGGTCGAGGACCGGGAGGTGTACGGCGCGATCGTCGTCGCCGACCGGGGCCCCAGGCTGCTGATGGCGTCGGCGGCGGGACCGGTCGTGGCGCGACTGCTCCAGCAGGCGGTGACCGAACGGGCCGCGGCGCAGGGGGTGCGGGCGCGGCCGGTGGACGTGGTGCCGGCGCCTGGGCAGGACCCGCGCGGGGCGGCCCTCGGCGCGAGCGTGCTGCCGTCGGCGCTGGCCGGGATCGCGGCGGGCTCGGTGGTGACCCTGCTGGGGCTGCGCGGTCTGCGGGCGGTGGCCGCGCAGGCCGGTTCCGCGGCGCTCGTCGGCGCGGCCGGGGCGGGCATCGCGCACAGCTGGCTCGGGGTTCTCGCGGGCGACTGGTGGGCGGAGGCAGGTGCGCTCGGTCTGTCGACGCCGGCGGTGAGCGGGGCGGTGGCCGGGCTCGGGGCGCTCGCCGGACCGGCCGGGGCCGGGGTCACGGCGGCGGTGGTGATGCTGTTCGGCAACCCGTTCTCGGGGGCGTCCTCGGCGCCGGAGACGCTGCCCGCGCCGGCCGGGGCGATCGGCCAGTGGCTGCCGCCCGGGGCGGGGACGACGCCGCTGCGCCCGGTGTCCTCCTTCGACGGCGCGCGGCGACGAAACCGGCCCTGACGCTGACCTGGTGGGCCGCGCTCGGCCTGGGCGCGGTACTGCTGGGCGGCGCGCTCAAGGCCCGGACGAGGAGCCACGCGGGCGGGCACGGGTCAGGCTGCGTGCGTCCGGCCGCCGGTGCCGGTCGGAGGCACGCGGTCAGGAGGCGCCGGGTCCCCGGTGTTCCGCCGCGATGCCGAAGCGCTGGGGCCCGCGGGGAGCGGACGCGACCTCGCGGACGGCGGAGACGGCGCTGATCACCTGGTCCTCGGCGGGCTCCCGGAGTTCTTCGAGTCGTTCGAGGTCGGCGGCGGAGACGAGGGCGACGAGTGGCTTTCCGTGCCGCGTGACGACGACACGCTCACCGCCGTACACGACGCGGTTGATCAGGTCGGCGAGCTCAGCCCTGGCTTGCGTCACCGGAATCTCGTAGGCCATGACCCCATCATAACGTCACGTACGTCCTGTACATTTTTTACAGAAGCGACGGAGTCGGCTCCGTCGCGGACGGCGCTGTCGCCAGGAGGGGTGTGCCATGAACCGACCATCCGCCCGCTACGTCCTGCCCGAGTTCACCGAGCGCACGAGCGCGGGGACCCGCACGCTCGATCCGTACGCGAAGCTGCTGGAGGAGCGGATCGTCTTCCTCGGGACGCAGATCGACGACACGTCGGCGAACGACGTGTTGGCGCAGGTCATGTACCTGGAGCACCGCGACCCGGACCGGGACGTCTCGCTCTACATCAACTCCCCCGGCGGCTCGTTCAGCGCGATGTCGGCGATCTACGACACCCTGCGGTTCGTCACCTGCGACGTGGAGACGATCTGCCTGGGCCAGGCCGGTTCGGCCGCGTCGGTGCTGCTGGCCGCCGGCACTCCCGGCAAGCGGTACGTGCTGCCGGGCGCCCGCATGGTGCTCCGTCAGCCCGCGCTGCCCGAACCGGTGGAAGGCCAGGCGAGCGACATCGCCGTCCAGGCGGACGAGCTGACGCGCGTCCGGGCCCGCATGGAGGAGATGCTCGCGCGGCACACGGGCCGCACCCCCGAACAGGTGCGGCAGGACATCGAGCGGGAGAAGATCCTGGACGCGCGGCAGGCACTGGAGTACGGCCTGGCGGACCGGATCGTCCCGAACCGCAGGGCCACGCAGTCCGCTCCCGGCGCGAGGTGAGCCGCCGGTGCTGCCGCCCGAACTGCCTCCCCTGCCCGCCCTGACGCGCGTCGAGGCCGAGTTGATCGACCGTTACCTCGACGTCGTGGACCTGCTGGGCCGCATCAACCCCGCGCAGGACGGCGACACCTATCGCGGGCTGC
The DNA here is from genome assembly GCF_029813775.1 of Streptomyces sp. DH24. GTDB lineage: Bacteria > Actinomycetota > Actinomycetes > Streptomycetales > Streptomycetaceae > Streptomyces. The sequence goes on from NZ_JARVKW010000003.1 coordinate 189,540, forward strand.
GTGCCGCGCAGGCACTGGTCGGCAAGGCCGTCGCCCTGCGCGACGCGCTGACGCTGATGCACCAGCGGGGCGAGGCCGAACTGCACGCCGCCACGCTGGCCCGGGCGCTGCGGGTCCTGGACGGCGAGCGGCGCACGGCCCGCGTCACGCTGCCTCCGGAGCCGGACAGTTGACGCTCCCCCAGAAGTCCGGACCGCCGTCAGGACGGCGCGTCCGGACCGGAGTCGAAACGGTCCGAACGACGTACCCCCTGTCGGAGTAGGGACACCTCCCTTTTCACGCCCTCCGGAGTTGCGCAACGTGCCGGGCGCCAGGGCGGAATGGGGCCTTCCGTCGCTGGTCCGGGGCCCCTTGGCGGTGTCGACAGGCGCTCGAACACAGGGCTGTCCACCCGAACGGGTGATTGGCGAGTAACAACACAAATACCTCGTTCCGTTGGGATATTCGGCCATCCATCAGTCAAGATCCCTGACTGACGACAAGCCCCCGCCGCCGCGGCGGGGCGATCGGGGCGGACGCCGAGTCCTGCCGCCGCCCGGATGTCAGGTCGACAGGAGTGGATCGGCAGGAGTGGAGGACCCGAGCACGACGGGTCGCCGGACCGGCGCGACAGCCGTTCCGAGCAGCCCTTGGGGTGAAGCCGCAGCCGCGGCCGGGCAACTTCGCCAGCCCGAATCCGACAGGTCATCCTTCACAGGCGGCTGACGAAGGGTTGCGCATGTCCGCGCTCAATCGTGTCCCGTCCCTCATGGCCCGGGCCGGTACCGCCTCGGCCCTCACCCTCGCCGCCGTGGGCGGCTCCATCGTGATCCCGGGCGCCGGCTCCGAGGCGGTCGCCGCCACACCGGCCAGGACAGCGCTCCTGGTCGCGGCCTCCAAGAAGGGCGCCCCCTACAGCTGGGGCGCCACGGGGCCCCGCAGATTCGACTGCTCAGGACTGACCCAGTACTCGTACAGGAAGGCCGGCAAGAAGCTGCCGCGCACGGCGGCCCAGCAGTACAACCGGACCCGGCACATCTCCGCCGGCAGCCGCAGGGCCGGGGACCTGGTGTTCTTCCACTCGGGCGGCTACGTGTACCACGTCGGCATCTACGCCGGGAAGAACAAGATGTGGCACGCCCCGAAGACCGGTGAAGTGGTGAAGCTCCAGAAGATCTGGACGCGGAGCGTCACGTACGGGCGAGTGCGCTGACCTCGGCGAGTGCGCTGACCTCGCGGGGGCGACGCGCCTGACAGGCCGCCGCCCCCGAGGCCTTTACGGCTCCTGCTGCCCCGCCGCCGTCACCGCCTCGGCCGGGGCCTTGCCGCTCCACGGCAACTCGATGAGGACCGTCTTGCCGCCCTCGCGCGTGGGCCGTACGCGCAGCCTGCCGCCGCACTCCGCGGTCAGCCACCGGATGATCACCATGCCGCGTCCGTTGTCCTGCTGGACGGCGGCGGGCAACCGCTTCGGGAAGCGCGGGTGACTGTCGGTCACCCCGACACGCAGGCGTTCGTCGCGGTGCAGTGCGACGTCCACCGTGAAGGTGGGTGACTGGCCGAAGGTGTGCTGTACCGCGTTGGTGGCGAGCTCGGAGACGATGAGCCGGACGGTCTCGGACACCTCCGCCTCCGCCGACAAGCCCCATTCCGCCAGCGTGTCCACCACAAAGGAGCGGGACGCGGACACCGAGGCGGGTTCGCTCGGCAGAGTGACGGATGCTTCCAAATGGTCTGCCATGGCGATGTCGCCCCTTTCTCACGGGACCGAGTCCGACACGGAGCGGATGGTTGGAGTACGGTCCCGGACTGGTGCTTCATCGCCAGACTGCCATCACCACACCGGCGAGGACGGCGATCCACCAAGATCTGCATATATCTGTCGCTCGAAGCGGTGAACTCTGCGACGCGAGAACGTATTTGGGCGGCTCGGAAGGAGTAAGGAGAAGCCCATGCAGCACGGTCCCGCGGTACGCCGCCGCAAACTGGGCGCCGAACTGCGCGCGCTGCGCACTTCGGCGGGCCTCACCAGTGGGGAGGCGGCCGGGCTGGTGGGCTGGCACCAGTCGAAGGTGAGCCGGATCGAGACCGGCACGAGCGGGGCGAAACCGGCCGACGTGAGACTGCTCCTGGACGCCTACGGAGTGGCGGACGACCAGCTGCGGGAGCTGCTGCTCGTCCTGGCGGGCTCGCACGACGGCGCCGGACGGAACCACTGGTGGCACGCCTATCGCGGGGAACTCCCGCCCACGTACCGGGACTTCATCAGCCTGGAGTCGCAGGCGAGCGCGATGCGCACGCTGGAGACCACCGTGGTGCCGGGGCTGCTGCAGACCCCGGAGTACGCCAGGGCGGTGACCGCCGCGGCGGTCGAAGGGCTGTCCGAGGAACGGCTGGACGCGCTGGTCGAGGTGCGGCTGGCCCGGCAGGACGTGCTGCACGCGGACCCCCCGCTGGTGCTGAGCGCCGTACTGGACGAGGCCGTGCTGCGCCGGGAAGTGGGCGGGCCCGGGGTCATGTCGCGGCAGTTGGAGAAGCTGACGGCGGCGGCGGATCTGCCGCACGTGCGACTGCAAGTACTGCCGTTTGCGGCCGGAGCCCACATCGGCGTCACGGGATCTTTCGTTATTTTCTCATTTGCGCGCACGTCCGATCTCGACGTGGTTGTTCTCGACCACTTGACGAGTAGCCTTCATCTCGAACGGAAAGAAGACCTGGAGGCCTACACAGAGGCCTTCAACTCTCTCGCAAGTCATGCTCTTTCACCCGAGGAATCATTGGAATTCATCGCCGGTATGACCGGCGGTACGTAAAGGAGGCACCATGTCCGCACTGCCTCGGAACGTCCCTTCAAGCAACGCTCTGCACAACGTGCGCTGGCTGCGCAGCAGTTACAGCACGGGAGCGAACAACTGCGTCGAAACGGCCCGTCCGCGCTCCGGTCCCGGGACCGGGCTGCTGGCCGTCCGCGACTCCAAGGCCCCGGCCGGACCCGCGCTGCTCTTCTCCCCCGAGAGCTGGGCGGCGTTCACGGTCGCGTTCCGGTGAGCCGCGGGACACCCCGGCACGACTGACCGGGTCGCCCCGGACGACGCACGGCCGTGCAACGCCGACTCATGGCCGCGTTTCGCCGATGACCCGTACAGCGTGTTCGAGCTGCTCCCCGGAGAGGTCCGCGCGGGCGGTCAGCCTGAGCCGTGAGATGCCGTCGGGCACGGAAGGAGGACGGAAACAGCCCACGGCCAGGCCCGCCGCGCGGCAGTGCGCCGCCCATCGCACGGCCCCCTCCGGGGACGGCGCGCGCACGGAGACGACCGCGGCGTCCGGACGTACCGCTTCCAGACCCGCGGCCGTCAGCCGGGCGTGCAGGTCCGCCGCGACCTCGCGGGCCCGCGCGGCCCGCTCCGGCTCGCGGCGCAACAGCCGCAGGGCCGCCAGGGCCGCGCCCGCCGCCGCGGGCGCGAGGCCGGTGTCGAAGATGAACGTCCGGGCCGCGTTGACCAGATGGTCGATCACCCGGGCGGGACCGAGGACCGCGCCGCCCTGGCTGCCCAGCGACTTGGACAGCGTGACCGTCACGACGACGTCGTCGGCGCCCGCGAGCCCCGCCGCCCGAGCGGCGCCGCTCCCGCCGGCACCGAGGACGCCCAGTCCGTGGGCGTCGTCGGCGACCAGGCCCGCCCCGTGCTCCCGGCCCGCCGCGGCGAGCGCGGCCAGCGGGGCGGCGTCGCCGTCCACCGAGAACACCGTGTCGGACACGACGACGGCGGGCCCCTCGTGCGTGCCGAGCGCCTTGCGGACCGCCTCGGGATCGGCGTGTCCGACCACCTGGGTCGTGCCGCGCGCCAGCCGGCAGCCGTCGATGAGCGAGGCGTGGTTGCCCGCGTCGGAGACGATCAGCGAACCGTGCGGCGCCAGCGCGGTCACCGCGGCCAGGTTCGCGGCGTATCCCGAGGAGAAGACGAGCGCCGCCTCGAAGCCGCAGAAATCGGCCAGTTCGCGTTCGAGTTCGGCGTGCAGTTCGGTGCTGCCGGTGACGAGCCGGGAGCCGGTCGCCCCGCCGCCCCAGGTCCGCGCGGCCCGCGCCGCGCCCTCGGTGACCTCGGGGTGCCGGGCCAGGCCCAGGTAGTCGTTGCTCGCCAGGTCCAGCAGCGGCGACTCGGCGGGCCGGGGACGCAGGGTCCGTACGAGTCCGGCGCGCCGGCGCTGTTCCGCCCGCTCGTCGATCCAGCCGAACCCCATGGCCCCTCCGGTGCTGTGGTGGACAGTGCCTTCGCGGTCCTCCCCGCGCGGCACCGCCCTTTGTAGGCAGTGCACAGACACTAGCCGGACGACCAGCCACCCACGGTGTGGCAATCCACACACGCCGAACGGGGAGGGTTGTACGAACTCTCCTTGGCCCGGAACGCTTCCGTACGTAAGGATCGTCTCTCATGGACCTGCTGAACACGCTGGTGGACAAGGGGCTTCGGCGCGAGCTGCCGACCCGCGAGGAGGCCCTGGCCGTTCTCGCCACGACCGACGACGACCTGCTGGATGTGGTGGCCGCGGCCGGAAAGGTACGCCGGCACTGGTTCGGCCGACGAGTGAAACTCAACTATCTCGTCAACCTCAAGTCCGGTCTGTGCCCGGAGGACTGCTCCTACTGTTCGCAGCGACTCGGCTCGAAGGCCGACATCCTGAAGTACACCTGGCTCAAGCCCGACGAGGCCTCGCAGGCCGCGGCGGCCGGGGTGGCCGGCGGTGCCAAGCGGGTCTGCCTGGTGGCCAGCGGCCGGGGTCCGACGGACCGTGACGTGGACCGGGTCTCCGAGACCATCAAGACGATCAAGGAGCAGAACGAGGGCGTCGAGGTGTGCGCCTGCCTCGGTCTGCTCTCCGACGGACAGGCGGACCGGCTGCGCGACGCGGGCGCCGACGCCTACAACCACAACCTCAACACCTCCGAGTCCACCTACGGCGAGATCACCAGCACGCACACCTACGCCGACCGGGTCGACACCGTGCGGAAGGCGCACGCGGCCGGGCTGTCCGCCTGCTCCGGCCTCATCGCGGGCATGGGCGAGAGCGACGAGGACCTCGTCGACGTGGTGTTCTCGCTGCGCGACCTGGACCCGGACTCGGTGCCGGTCAACTTCCTCATCCCGTTCGAGGGCACGCCGCTCGCCAAGGAGTGGAACCTCACCCCGCAGCGCTGCCTCAGGATCCTGGCGATGGTGCGGTTCGTGTGCCCGGACGTCGAGGTGCGCATCGCGGGCGGGCGCGAGGTCCATCTGCGGTCGATGCAGCCGCTCGCGCTGCACCTGGCCAACTCGATCTTCCTCGGCGACTACCTGACCAGCGAGGGCCAGGCCGGCAAGGCCGACCTCGACATGATCGCGGACGCCGGGTTCGAGGTGGAGGGCGCCGGCGAGGTGACGCTGCCGCGGCACCGCGCGGGCGGCTGCCACGAGGGCGGCGAGGCCGACGCGGCCGGATGCCACGACAGCGGCGCGGGCGGCTGCCACGAGGGCGGCGGTGTCTGCGGTTCCGCCCCCGCGCCCGCCGCCGCCACGGCCGAGGAGCCCCGTACCGATCTCGTCGCCGTGCGCCGCCGGGGCGCCGGGACCGACCTCGCGCCCAATGCCTGACCTGGACGTGCCCGAGCTGCTCGACCTCGACCGGCGGCACGTGTGGCACCCGTACGGCCCGATGCCCGGGCGGCAGGAGCCGCTCGTGGTGGAGTCGGCCAGCGGGGTGCGGCTGCGTCTCGCCGACGGCTCCGGGGAACTGGTCGACGGCATGTCGTCGTGGTGGTCGGCCATTCACGGCTACAACCACCCGGTGCTGAACGAGGCCGCGCGCGAGCAGCTGGGGCGGATGAGTCATGTGATGTTCGGCGGGCTCACCCACGAGCCCGCCGTACGGCTCGCGAAGCTCCTTGTCGACATGTCGCCCGACGGTCTGGAGCATGTGTTCCTGGCCGACTCCGGGTCGGTGTCGGTCGAGGTCGCGGTCAAGATGTGCCTGCAGTACTGGCGTTCGCTGGGCCGCCCCGCCAAGCGGCGGCTGCTGACCTGGCGCGGCGGCTACCACGGGGACACCTGGCAGCCGATGTCGGTCTGCGACCCCGAGGGCGGCATGCACGACCTGTGGTCCGGGGTCCTGCCCCGCCAGGTGTTCGCCGGTCCCCCGCCCGCCGGGTACGAGGAGTCGTACGCGGACGAGCTGCGGTCGCTGATCGAGCGGCACGCCGACGAGCTGGCCGCGGTGATCGTGGAGCCGGTGGTGCAGGGCGCGGGCGGGATGCGGTTCCACTCCCCCGCGTATCTGCGGGTGCTGCGCGAGGCGTGCGACGCGCACGACGTACTGCTGGTCTTCGACGAGATCGCGACCGGGTTCGGCCGCACGGGCGCGCTGTTCGCGGCGGAGCACGCCGCGGTGACGCCGGACGTGATGTGCGTCGGCAAGGCGCTGACCGGCGGCTATCTGACCATGGCGGCGACGCTGTGCACGTCGCGGGTGGCCGACGGGATCTCGCGCGGCGAGGTTCCGGTGCTCGCCCACGGTCCCACCTTCATGGGCAATCCCCTCGCCGCCGCCGTGGCCTGCGCCTCGGTCGAGCTGCTGCTCGGGCAGGACTGGCGGGCCGAGGTGAAGCGGATCGAGGCAGGGCTGCGCGAAGGGCTGGCCCCGGCGGCGGAACTACCGGGCGTCAAGGACGTGCGGGTCCTCGGCGCGATCGGCGTCGTCCAGCTGGACCACGCCGTCGACATGCGGGCGGCCACGGAGGCGGCGGTGCGCGAGGGCGTGTGGTTGCGGCCGTTCCGCGACCTGGTGTACACGATGCCCCCGTATGTCACGGGCGACGCGGACGTGGCACGAATCGCCCGCGCGGTGTGCGCGGCGGCACGGGAGGGATGAGATGCCGGTACTGGTGATCACGGGGACGGGCACGGAGGTCGGCAAGACGGTCGCGACGGCCGCCGTCGCGGCGGCGGCGCTCGCGGCGGGCCGGTCGGTGGCCGTGCTCAAGGCCGCGCAGACGGGCGTACGGGAGGACGAGCGCGGGGACGCCGCGGAGGTGGCGCGGCTCGCGGGCGACGTCACGACGGCCGAAGTCGCGCGCTACCCCGATCCGTTGGCGCCGGCGACGGCGGCGCGGCGGGCCGGGCGGGCGCCCGTGCATCCGCGGGACGTCGCCGAGGCCGCGGCCAAGCTGGCCACCGAGCACGAGCTGGTGCTGGTGGAGGGGGCGGGCGGGCTGCTGGTGCGGTTCGACGCGGCGGGCGGGACGCTCGCGGACGTGGCGCGGCTGTTGTCGGCGCCGGTCCTGGTCGTGGCCGGCGCCGGGCTCGGCACGCTGAACACGACGGAGCTGACGGCGCGTGAGCTGCGGGCGCGTCAGCTGGAGCTGCTGGGTGTGGTGATCGGCAGCTGGCCGGCCGCTCCGGACCTCGCGTGCCGCTGCAACCTCGCGGACCTCCCGGATACGGCGGGCGCGCCCCTGCTGGGCGCCCTGCCGGAGAACGCGGCGGCCCTCTCCCCGGCGACGTTCCGGGCCACGGCCCCGGACTGGCTGGCGCCCCGGCTGTACGGGACGTGGGACGCGGAGGCGTTCCGGGTACGGGAGGCCCCGGGGAGGACGTGACGCGGGTGGCGCTCGGGGGGTGCGGAGGCGGAAGCGGCGGCTTCGCTGTTCGGACGCCTGGAGCGCCACCGACGCGGGGGCGGCCCGAGGCGCCACCGACCGTGCAAGGGTCGGTGCCCGTAGCGCCGGCGGCGTTGGGGCGCCGGAAGCAGCCCGTCGGCGTTGCGGGCCGGAAGCAGCCCGTCGGCGTGGGGCACCGAAAGCAGTCCCTCGGCGTTGCGGGCCGGAAGCAGTCCCTCGGCGTTGCGGGCCGGAAGCAGCCCTTCGGCGTTGGGCGCCGGAAGCACCCGTCGTTCGGATGCTGACGCGGCCCCGCCGTACAGCCGCCCTCGGGGCCGGCGCCGCGTCCCACGCCCCGTGAGCCCGGTGCGCACCGGTGGGGGTGGCTCGGCCGGGTTCGGGGGGGACAATCGCTCCGAGGCCAGTCGCCAGTGCTGCTAGGGAGGTCCCCATGGCGTTGCGGTCAGGCGGTTCCGGCAGGGGGGCGCGCGATGCCGTCCATCATCCGCTGTTCGCCCGGTACTACGCGCGGGTCAGCGTCACCGCCGAGGCCCGGATGGGGATGGCCGGGGTGCGGCGCAGGCTGCTCGCCGGGCTCTCCGGCCGGGTGATCGAGATCGGCGCGGGCAACGGCCTGAACTTCGCGCACTATCCGGGCACCGTCTCCGAGGTCGTCGCCATCGAACCGGATCGCGTGCTGCGGCAGTTGGCGGTCGAGGCGGCCCTGCGTGCCGAGGTGCCCGTCGACGTGGCGCCGGGCGCGGCGGAGGCGCTGCCCGTCAAGAGCGAGGCGTTCGACGCGGCGGTCGTCTCGCTGGTGCTGTGCAGTGTGCGCGACGTGCCGCGTGCCCTCGCGGAGGTGCGGCGGGTGCTGCGTCCGGGTGGTGTCGTGCGGTTCTTCGAGCACGGCGCGGGCGGCGGCCGGGCGATGACGTTCACGCAGCGCGCGCTGGACCGGACGCTGTGGCCCCGGCTGAACGGCGGCTGCCATCTCTCCCGGGACCCGGTGGGGGCGCTGCGGGAGGCCGGGTTCGAGCTGGGCCCCTACCGGCGGACGATGATGCCGGAGAAGGGCCCGACACTGCCCACGTCGTACTGCGTGCTGGGCACGGCCCGGCGTCCGGGGCCCGACGAGTAGGCGCGCGGACCGGTCAGGTCAGGTCAGGTCCGGCCAGGTCGGGTCAGGTCAGGTCCGGCCAGGTCGGGTCAGGTCAGGTCAGGTCAGGTCAGGTCAGGTCAGGTCACAGGCTCCACTGGCGCAGTTCCTCGGCGATGTCCTGGACGGACGCCTCGCCGCTCTTGACCAGCCGGGCCAGCTCCCGCACCTGCACGGGCGAGGTGACGACCTTCGCGCCGCCGGCGACGAGGTAGGCGTAGGCGACGGCGGAGGCGAACAGCGCGTTGGAACGCTCCAGCGCGGGGACGTGCATCAGCAGTTGGAGCAGCGCGGCGGCACGCGCGTGCGGGGTGTCGTAGACGGGGACGTCGAATATCTCGGCCTCGTGGCGTGCGACGGCGGCGACGAGGGCTCCCCAGTCGGTGATCTGCGGGTCCCCCGGTGTCTTCTGTTCGGCGAGCATCAGCAGCCAGGCGAGGTCGATTCTCAGATTGCTCAACGGTTCAGTGGCGACCTTCGCGCGTGCCTTCACGGTCCGGGCCGAACTCCTCGGCGAACACGGACTCGTACTGCTTCATGAAGTCGGCGGCGGCCTCCACGAAGGTGTGGCCGACCTCGCCGGTGTCCTGTCTGACCAGCTCCTCGATGTAGCGGTTGACGCTCATCCCGCGGGCCAGGGCGCGTTCGCGGGCGGCGCGGGCGGTGCCCTCGTCCACTCGTACGTTCAGCTGGGTCTTCGCCATACCTCGAAGCTAGCGCCAAATCGCTAGCACGGGCAAGGGCTCCCGGCGCCCGCGTGCCCCGCGGACGATTATCAGCCGTGTCTTGGGTCACACTGGGCTCGGGGCCCCGGCACGGCGCCGGTCGCCCGGGCACGAGGAGCCACCGAGGAGGCAGCCTTGTCCACACCCGCCGCACAGCACGCGCCCGGCCGCGCGTCGCCCGACGGGACCGCCGCCCGCGCCCGCGGCCTGACCAAGGCGTACGGCTCGGGCGAGACGACGGTGCTCGCCCTGGACGCGGTCGACGTGGACATCACGCGCGGCCGGTTCACCGCCGTGATGGGTCCGTCGGGCTCCGGGAAGTCCACGCTGATGCACTGTCTGGCGGGGCTCGACACGGTCTCGGCCGGTCAGGTGTGGCTCGGCGACACGGAGATCACCGGTCTGAAGGAGCGGGAGCTGACGCGGCTGCGCCGGGACCGGATCGGCTTCATGTTCCAGTCGTTCAACCTCATTCCGACGCTGAACGCGCTGGAGAACATCACGCTGCCCATGGACATCGCGGGCCGGAAGCCCGACGAGAAGTGGCTCGACCAGGTCATCGACACGCTCGGGCTGCGCGACCGGCTGCGGCACCGGCCCGCCCAGCTGTCCGGCGGTCAGCAGCAGCGTGTGGCCTGCGCGCGGGCGCTGGCCTCCCGGCCCGAGCTGATCTTCGCGGACGAGCCGACCGGCAACCTCGACTCGCGGGCCGGCCTTGAGGTGCTCGGTTTCCTGCGGAACGCCGTCGACGATCTCGGCCAGACGGTCGTGATGGTCACCCACGACCCCGGGGCCGCCGCCCACTCCGACCTGGTGCTCTTCCTGGGGGACGGCCGGATCGTGGACGAGATGGCCCGGCCGACGGCGGAGGCCGTGCTGGAGCGGATGAAGCGGTTCGACGTGGTCCGCGGCCGGGTCGAGGGCGGTGGTCCGGCCGACGCCGTCTCCCGGGGGGACTGACGACGTGCTGAAGGCGACGCTCCGGAGTTTCCTCGCGCACAAGGGGCGGCTGCTGCTGTCCGCGCTGGCCGTCGTGCTGTCCGTGGCGTTCGTCGCGGGCAGCCTGATCTTCTCCGACACCGTCACGCGTACCTTCGACCGGCTGTTCGCGTCCACGTCCGCCGACGTGACGGTGGAGCCGAAGGAAGGGCTGAAGGCCTCCCGGTCGGCCGGCGCCGTACAGACCCTGCCCGCCTCGCTCGCCGGACGGATCGCCCGGGTCGACGGGGCCGGGGCGACCCATCTGGACGTGGACGTCGAGTACGTGACGGTCGTCGACGAGCGCAACGATCCGGTGGGGTCGACCACCGGCGCCCCCACCATCGCCACGAACTGGTACGTCACCGACCGCAGCCCGGTCGCACTGACCTCGGGCCGTGCCCCGCGCGGCGACGGCGAGGCCCTGCTCGACGCCGACACCGCCGCGAAGAAGCACCTGGAGATCGGCGACCCCCTGACCGTGCTGGCCCCACCGGGGTCCTTCAGGGTGCGGATCGTCGGCATCGCCACGTTCACCACCACGAACCCCGGCGCCTCCCTCGTCTTCCTCGACCGGCGGACCGCGCAGACCCGGCTGCTCGGGTCCGCCGACCGGGCCACGGGCGTCTCCGTGGACGCGGCCCCCGGCGTGAGCGACGCCGAACTCGCGCGCCGGATCACGGCGGAGCTGGGCGCGGGCCGCTACGAGGTGCGCACCGCGGACGAACAGGCCGAGTCGGCCACGGACGAGCTCGGCACGTTCCTCGACGTGATCAAGTACGTGATGGTGGGCTTCGCCGGGATCGCCGTGCTGGTCGGCGTCTTCCTGATCGTCAACACGTTCTCGATGCTGATCGCCCAGCGGACCCGGGAGCTGGGGCTGCTCAGGGCGCTCGGCGCCGACCGGCGGCAGGTGCGGCGGTCGGTGCTCACCGAGGCTGTGCTGCTGGGCCTGGTCGGCTCCACGCTGGGCCTGGCGGCCGGCATCGGGCTCGCGGCGGGGCTGATCCGGCTGATGAGTGCGTTCGGCATGAACCTGAAGACCACGGAGATGGTCGTCGGCTGGGTCACCCCGGTGACGGCGTACGTCGTCGGGGTCGGTGTGACCTTCGTGGCGGCGTACCTTCCGGCGCGGCGGGCGGCCGGGGTGTCGCCGATGGCGGCGCTGGCGGACGCCGAGGTCGCCGGGGTGGGCCGGCCGCTCAGGGCGCGCGCGGTGGTGGGCGGCGTCGTCGGGGTGCTCGGCGCGGTGGCTCTCGTGGGCTGCGTGGCGGCGACGCGGACGGCTTCGGCGGCCTGGCTGCTGGGGCTCGGTGTCGTCCTCACGCTGGTCGCGACCGTGATCGCGGGGCCGTTGCTGGTGCGGCCGGTGATCCGCGTGCTGGGCGGTGCCTTCCCGGCCGTGTTCGGGCCGGTGGGCCGGATGAGCCAGCGCAACGCGCTGCGCAACCCGCGCCGCACGGGCGCCACGGCGGCGGCCCTGATGGTGGGTCTGGCGCTGGTCGGCGGGATGTCGGTGGCGAGTGCCTCGATGTCGGAGTCCTTCGACCAGCAGATCGACAAGACGCTGGGCGCCGACTTCGTCGTCCAGAACAGCAACTTCAGGCCGTTCTCGCCGGAGATCACCGCCGAGGTCCGCGCCACGGAGGGCGTCGGCCAGGTCGTCAGACAGCGCTTCGCGCCGCTGGCGGTACGGCTGCCGGACGGCGAGCGGATCGAGACCACCGCCGCGGGCTACGACGACGGTGTCGACGACGTGGCCCACGTGGCGTACGCGAGCGGGGACACGGCGGCGGCGCTGGCGGACGGGGCGCTCGCCATGGACGTCGGCTTCGCGCGGGAGCACGGCGTGCGGGTGGGCAGCGTGCTACCGGTCGAGTTCCCGGCAGGGCGGCGCACCGAGCTGACCGTGCGGGCCCTCACCGACCAGGACGCCGCCGAGGGCTTCGGCGTGCGGGGCGGGCTGTTCTTCGGCATCGCGACCGCCGAGACGTACGTGCCGGGCGGGCAGGAGGCGGCGCTGTACGTCAACGCGGCCCCCGGCACCGGCGCGGACGCGCTGCGCGACCGGCTGGAGCGGACGCTCGCCCCGTATCCGCAGGTGCAGGTCCGGGACCAGGCCGACTACAAGGAGCTGGTGCACGACCAGATCTCCGTCCTGCTGTACCTCGTGTACGCGCTGCTCGGGCTGGCGATCGGCATCGCGGTGCTCGGCGTGGTGAACACCCTGGCGCTGTCGGTGGTGGAGCGCACCCGCGAGATCGGGCTGCTGCGGGCCATCGGGCTGGCCCGGCGTCAGTTGCGCCGGATGATCCGCCTGGAGTCGGTGGTGATCGCGGTGTTCGGCGCGGTCCTGGGGCTCGGTCTGGGTCTGGTGTGGGGCGTGTGCACACAGCAGGTGCTGGCGCTGCAGGGCATGCGGGCGCTGGCGATCCCCTGGGGCACGATCGTGGCGGTCGTGATCGGCTCGGCGGTGGTGGGCGTCGTGGCGGCGCTGCTGCCCGCGCTGCGGGCCTCCCGCATGAACGTGCTGGCGGCCATCGCGCACGAGTGATCCACCCGCGACGGCCTCAGGTGACCGACTGCCAGGGGGATCTCGCGCCGACCGTTTCGGAGCCGGGCGCGAGGCGTTCGCGCCGGTGACCGGGCGACCGCGGGTGCCTGGGCGTCCGGATGCCGGAATGCCCGGTCGCGGCGGGACGTGCGTGGTGTGATCGCCGCATGACCGCACCGCGTATCCGGGCCGCCGGGCCCGAGGACCTCGACACCGTGCTGGCCTTCTGGAAGACGGCCGCCGAGGGCACGAGCATCAGCGACGACCGGGACGGCGTGGAACGCCTGGTCGCCCGCGACCCGCAGGCGCTGATCCTGGCGGAGCTCGACGGCGACCTGGTGGGCACGGTGATCGCCGGCTTCGACGGCTGGCGCTGCCATCTGTACCGGCTGGCGGTGCACCCCGGCCGCCGGCGGCAGGGCATCGCGTCGGCCCTGCTGGCCGCCGCCGAGGAACGCTTCGTTCGGCTCGGCGGTCGCCGCGCGGACGCGATGGTCCTCACCCGCAACGAGACCGCGCACCATGCCTGGCGGGCGGCCGGGTACACGCCCGAGGAGAAGTGGCGGCGCTGGGTGAAGCCCCTCACCGAGTAGGCGACGGTCGGCCCGCCCGCCGGACTTTGCCCGTCCTTTACCCTTGGACGGCCACGACGACCACTCGGTCCTCCATGAAAGGTGTGAGCGTCCGCCCATGGGCGAGCCTCCCAGTACGCGACATCGCGCGAACCACCCCCGCCTGCCCGATCATGGGACGGAGGTGACCCGATGACCGAAGTGCTCCTGCTCCTGGTGGCGATCCTGCTGTCGCTGGCCTGCGGCGCGTTCGTCGCGGCCGAGTTCTCGCTCACCACCGTCGAGCGCGGCGACCTGGAAGCGGCGGCCGAGCGCGGCGAACGCGGCGCCCCGGGCGCCCTGAAGGCCGTACGGAACCTGACCTTCCAGCTCTCCGGCGCGCAGCTCGGCATCACGGTCACCAATCTGGTGGTCGGCATGCTCGCCGAGCCGTCCATCGCCGCGCTCATCGCCGGCCCGCTGGAGGATCTGGGCGTCTCGCGGTCCACGGCGTCCTCGCTGGCGCTGGTCATCGGTACGGCCCTGTCGACGGTGTTCCTGATGGTCGTCGGCGAGCTGGTGCCGAAGAACTGGGCGATCTCCTCGCCGCTGGTCGTCGCCAAGCGGGTGGGCAGCGCGCAGCGCTGGTTCAGCGCCGCCTTCCGGCCCTTCATCACGCACCTCAACAACACCGCGAACCGCGTGGTGCGCCGCCTGGGCGTGGAGCCCGCCGAGGAACTGGCCTCCGCGCGCTCACCGCAGGAACTCGCGGCGCTCGCCCGGCACTCCGCCAGGAAGGGCGCCCTGGAGGCCGACACCGCCGAGCTGTTCGTGCGGACCCTGAACCTCGCCGACCTGACCGCGGAGAACGTCATGACCCCGCGCGTGCAGGTCGTCGCCCTGGAGGCGCAGGCCTCCTGCGAGGACGTGGCGAACGCGACGCGGGCCACCGGCCTGTCCCGGTTCCCGGTCTACCGCGGCAGCCTCGACGCGGTCGTGGGCACCGCCCACATCAAGGACGTCCTGACGGTGCCCGCGGAACGCCGCCCGCGCGTGCCGGTCTCCGACCTGATGCGCGAACCGCTCCTGGTGCCCGAGTCGCTGACCGTCGACCGGCTCCTGGACCGGCTGTCGGGCAGGCGCACGATGGCCGTCGTCATCGACGAGTACGGCGGCACGGCCGGCGTGGCCACGCTGGAGGACATCGTCGAGGAGGTCGTCGGCGAGGTGCGGGACGAGCACGACCCGCACGAGACCCCCGACATCGCCGCGGCCGGCACCGACGAGGACGGGCACGCCCTGTACTCGGCGGACGGCGCGGCCCGCGTCGACCACCTGGTCCAGGTCGGCATGCGCCCGCCGGAGGGCCCGTACGAGACCCTGGCCGGTCTGGTCGCGACCGAGCTCGGCCGCATCCCCGCCGTGGGCGACACCCTGGACGTCGCCCGCTGGCGGCTGACGGTCCTGGACGCCACGGGACGCCGGGCGGCCCGCGTGCTGATGCGCGCGCCGCTCGCCGACGAGACGGGTCCGCCTCACCGGGCGCGCCGGACACGCGTGACGCACGAGAAGGGGGCGGACGGACGATGACCGTCGTACAGCTGCTGATCGGTCTCGCGACCCTGGTCCTGAACGCCTTCTTCGTCGGCGCCGAGTTCGCCCTGATCTCCGTGCGCCGCAGCCAGATCGAGCCGTACGCCGAGGAGGGCGACCGGCGCGCGAAGAGCGTGCTGTGGGGGCTGGAGCACGTGTCCGCGCTGATGGCCGCCGCCCAGCTCGGCATCACGCTGTGCACCCTGGTCCTCGGTATCGTCGCGGAGCCGGCCATCGAGCACCTGCTGGAACCGGTGTTCCACGCGACGGGCGTGCCGTCCGGCGCGGGCCACGCGGCGTCCTTCGTGATCGCGCTGGCCCTGGCGACGTACCTGCACATGCTGCTGGGCGAGATGGTGCCGAAGAACATCGCGCTCGCGGAGCCGGTGCACAGCGCGCTGCTGCTCGGTCCGCCGCTGGTGGCGCTGTCCCGGGCGCTGCGGCCGGTGATCTTCACCATCAACGCGTTCGCCAACGCGCTGCTCACGCTGCTGCGGGTGGACGTCAAGGAGGAGGTCGCGGCGACGTTCTCGGACGACGAGCTGGCCCGGATCGTGCGGGACTCCGGCGAGGCGGGCCTCATCGACGACCGCGCCCGGGAGCGGCTGCACGACGCCCTGGAGCTGGGCCGCCGTCCGGTCCGGGACGTGGTGCTGCCACTGGAACGCGTCGTCTACGCGCGCGTGGGCGTCACGCCCGAGCAGTTGGAGGCGCTGTCGGCGCAGTCGGGCTTCTCCCGCTTCCCGATCGTGGACGAGGGGCGCCGGATCGTCGGCTACCTGCACGTGAAGGACGCGCTGGACGCCTCGCCGCGGGACGTGCCGTTCGGGCTGCGGGACATGCGGCCCATCGCGCGCGTACGGGAGAGCACGCCGCTGGACGACGTGCTGACGGCGATGCGCCGCAGCCGTACGCATCTGGCGGCCGTGCTCGGCGCCGACCGGCGGCTGGCGGGTCTGGTGACCATGGAGGACGTGCTGCAGGAGCTGTTCGGGCAGCGGACCTGAGAGGGCCGGGGCAGCGAGCCTCGTTGCCGCGCCCCGCCCAGCCCAGCCCCGCGCATGCGGGCTCGCGGGGCGGGCACGGGCGGGTGGCGCCGCGCCCCGTGCGGACGCGGGGACCCGTGCGGACGGGGGGACCCTGCCAACGAGGGGGGACCCCTGCGGACGCGGGGACCCGTTGCGGACAGGGGGACCCGTGCGGACAGGGGGACCGACCGCTGGGTATGTGCACGCGCTACGCTTTCTGTCGCCATGCAGACGAACCCCACCCACACCAGCCTGGTCGCGGTCGGCGACTCCTTCACCGAGGGTATGTCGGACCTCCTGCCGGACGGCTCCTACCGGGGCTGGGCCGATCTCCTCGCCGCCCGGATGGCCGCCCGCACGCCCGGCTTCCGGTACGCCAACCTCGCCGTGCGCGGCAAGCTCATCCAGCAGATCGTCGACGAGCAGGTCAAGGTGGCGGCGGCCATGCGGGCCGACGTGGTCACGCTGGTCGGCGGGCTGAACGACACGCTGCGCCCCAAGTGCGACATGGGCCGGGTGCGCGATCTGCTGACCGAGGCGGTGGAGCGGCTGGCGCCGAACTGCAAGCAGCTGGTGCTGATGCGCAGCCCGGGCCGGCAGGGTCCCGTCCTGGAGCGGTTCCGGCCGCGCATGGAGGCGCTGTTCGCCTGCGTCGACGACCTCGCCGCCCGGCACGGAGCGCTGGTCGTCGACCTGTACGGGGCGCCCTCGCTGGCCGACCCGCGACTGTGGGACGTGGACCGGCTGCACCTGACGGCGGAGGGCCACCGCCGGGTCGCCGAGGCCGTGTGGCAGAGCCTCGGGTACGAGCCGGAGGACCCCGAGTGGCACGCGCCGATGGCGCTGACGCCGCCGCCGGGCTGGGCCGCACGGCGCGTCGCGGACGTCCGGTTCGCCCGCCGGCACCTGCTGCCATGGATCGGCCGCCGCCTGACGGGCCGCTCCTCCGGCGACGGCCGCCCGCCCAAGCGCCCCGCACTGCTGCCGCTGGAGGGGCCCGAACTGCTGCGGTTCGACGGGCCGTCGGCGTAGGCACGCGCGTGCCCACGGGTCCGGCGGGCGCGGCGGCCGGCTCTCGTAGGTTTCCACGAACCGACCCGTGGCGCCGACCTGCACGAATCGCCAGTAGAATCCGTACACGTGACTTCTGCTCCCGCCAAGCCCCGCATCCCGAACGTCCTCGCCGGACGCTACGCCTCGGCCGAGCTCGCCACGCTCTGGTCGCCCGAGCAGAAGGTGAAGCTGGAGCGCCGGCTCTGGCTCGCCGTGCTGCGTGCCCAGCAGGACCTCGGCATCGACGTGCCGGACGAGGCGCTCGCCGCCTACGAACGGGTCCTCGACCAGGTCGACCTGGCCTCCATCGCGGAGCGCGAGAAGGTCACGCGGCACGACGTGAAGGCGCGCATCGAGGAGTTCAACGCCCTCGCCGGGCACGAGCACGTGCACAAGGGCATGACCTCCCGCGACCTGACGGAGAACGTCGAGCAACTCCAGGTCCGCCTGTCGCTGGAGCTGATGCGCGACCGGACCGTGGCCGTGCTGGCCCGGCTGGGCAAGCTGGCCGGCGAGTACGGCGAGCTGGTCATGGCCGGCCGCTCGCACAACGTCGCCGCGCAGGCCACCACCCTCGGCAAGCGTTTCGCCACCGCCGCCGACGAGCTGCTCGTGGCGTACGGCCGCGTCGAGGAACTGCTCGGCCGCTACCCGCTGCGCGGCATCAAGGGCCCGGTCGGCACCGCCCAGGACATGCTCGACCTGCTCGGCGGCGACGCGGGCAAGCTCGCCGAGCTGGAGCAGCGCATCGCCGGTCACCTGGGCTTCTCGCAGGCGTTCACCTCGGTCGGCCAGGTCTACCCGCGCTCGCTGGACTACGAGGTGGTGACCGCGCTGGTGCAGCTGGCGGCGGCCCCCTCGTCGCTGGCGAAGACGATCCGGCTGATGGCCGGGCACGAGCTGGTCACCGAGGGCTTCAAGCCGGGCCAGGTCGGCTCCTCGGCGATGCCGCACAAGATGAACACCCGCTCCTGCGAGCGCGTCAACGGCCTGATGGTGATCCTGCGCGGCTACGCGTCGATGACCGGCGAGCTGGCGGGCGACCAGTGGAACGAGGGCGACGTGTCCTGTTCGGTGGTGCGCCGGGTCGCGCTGCCGGACGCGTTCTTCGCGTTGGACGGTCTGCTGGAGACGTTCCTGACGGTGCTCGACGAGTTCGGCGCGTTCCCGGCGGTCGTGGCCCGGGAGCTGGACCGCTACCTGCCGTTCCTCGCCACCACCAAGGTGCTGATGGGCGCGGTGCGCGCGGGCGTCGGCCGTGAGGTCGCGCACGAGGCGATCAAGGAGAACGCGGTCGCGACCGCCCTCGCCATGCGCGAACGGGGCGCCGAGCGCAACGACCTGCTCGACAAGCTCGCCGCCGACGAGCGCATCCCGCTGGACCGGGTCGGCCTGGAGGCGCTGATGGCCGACAAGCTGTCCTTCACGGGCGCCGCGGGCGACCAGGTGGCCGCCGTCGTCGGCCGCGTCGAGGAGATCGTCAAGCAGCACCCGGAGGCCGCCGGCTACACGCCCGGCGCGATCCTCTGACCCGTCACCCGGCATGCCGCGCTTCACCGCCGCCGAGCTGGAGGCCGCCCGCGACCGTCTCGTACCGGACGTCGTCGCGGACGGCCTGCGCGTGCTGTTCTGCGGCATCAACCCGGGCCTGATGACCGCGGCGACGGGTCACCACTTCGCCCGGCCCGGCAACCGGTTCTGGCCGGTGCTGCACCTGTCCGGGTTCACCCCGCGGCTGCTGAAGCCCTCGGAGCAGGGCGAGTTGCTGTCGTACGGGCTCGGCATCACGAACGTCGTCGCGCGGGCCACCGCGCGGGCGGACGAGCTGACCGCCGAGGAGTACCGGGAGGGCGGGCGGCTGCTGGCCCTGAAGGTGGCGCGGCTGCGGCCGCGGTGGCTGGCGGTGGTCGGTGTGACGGCCTACCGGGCGGCGTTCGACGACCGGAAGGCGCAGGTCGGGCCGCAGGAGCGGACCATCGGGGACACGCGTGTGTGGGTGCTGCCCAACCCCAGTGGGCTGAACGCGCACTGGACGGCCGCGACGATGGCCGAGGAGTTCGCGAGGCTCAGGGCCGCCGCCGAGGCGTAGCGGGTCAGGGCGGGTCGACGTCCGTGACGACGGCCAGGAGCTGGAACGGCAGTTCCCTGTCCCACTGGGAGACGCCGAGGGCCATCCAGCGGTCCCGGTCCGGTATGCGCCACAGGTGCAGGTCCGGCACATGGCAGCTCAGGGTGCCCCAGGGCTCGGGTATGTCCTCGCCGCTCTGGGAGCGCTCGAACACGCCGGCCAGGCCGACGAGGTGGGGCGCGCCCCAGCGCGCGGTCAGCCGCTCGCTCAGGCCGTCCCGGTAGGCGTCGAACTGCTCCTCGGTCCGCTCCCACTCGGCCGGGCCGCGCTCCCAGAAGTCGCCGCTCGTCGTCAACTCGGCCACGGTGTAGCCGGGTCCGCGGGATGCGCATCCCGGTCCGCCGTGCTCCGCGGGGAGGTCCCCGGAGCACAGCAGCTCGATCCTGGCGAGGGCCCGCGCGATGTCCATGTGATCCAGTAAACCCGCCGCCACTGACAATTGGCGTCCCGTCAGGCGCCGCCCTGTCAGGCGTCCCGGCGGCGCACGCTCCACGCCCCGGCCAGCAGCGCCCCGGTCGTCCACAGCGCGGTCACCGCGAGCCCCGTCCACGGGCCGAGGGCGGCGTCGTACGTCTCCCGCATGACGACCTGTCCGGCCCGGTCGGGCAGGAAGTCGGCGGCCGTGCCCGCCGCGTCGCCGATCACGAACGACACGACGACGACCAGCGGGATCAGCAGGGACAGCGCGGCCAGGCCGCTGCGCAGCAGCGCGGTGAGGCCGGCGGCGAACAGGGCCATCAGCATCAGGTAGACGCCGCAGCCGACGACCCCGCGCGCCTGTTCGCCCGGGGTGAGACCGTCGGCGGCGGAGCCGAGCCCGGCGCGGCCCACGAGGAGCGCGGCGAGGGCGGTGACCAGCCCCACGGCGAGTGCGGGGAGGGCGACGGCCACCGCCTTGGCCGCGAACCACCGGCCACGGCGCGGCACGGCGGAGAGCGACAGCCTCAGCCCGCCGGGGAACTCCGAGGACACCGCCATGGCGCCGAAGGCGATCGCGGCGATCTGGCCGGGCAGCACCCCGGACAGCGCCGTGAACAGCGGGTCGGAGTCCGGTTCGGAGGAGTCCGAGGACGCGGCGAGCGCGGAGAACGTCGTGGTCGCGGCGAACAGTGCCAGCAAAGTGCCCGGCAGCGCGCGCAGGGTACGGATCTTCAGCCACTCGGCGTGGAGCACGGGCGCGAACGCCATGGTCAGGCCTCCTGCGGCGGTGCGGTGAACTCGGTCTCGGTCGCGGTCAGACCGAGATAGGCCTGCTCCAACGTGGCCTCCTCGGAGGCCAGTTCCAGGACGGGCACGCCCGCGGCGGAGACGAGCCGGCCGATGTCGTCCACGCGCGCGTCGTGCACGGTCCAGTGCCCGTCCTCGTGCCGCACGGCGTCGTGCCCGTGTTCGGTGAGGAGGCCGCTCAGCGCGGTGGTGTCCGTCGTGCGGATGCGGACGCGGGGCCGCACGCGCGCGTGGATGAACTCCCGCATCGGGGTGTCGGCCAGCAGGCGGCCCCGGCCCAGGACGACGAGGTGGTCGGCGAAGGACGCGGTCTCGTTCATCAGATGGCTGGAGACCAGTACGGTGCGGCCCTCCCCCGCGAGGCGGCGCAGCAACCCGCGGATCCAGACGATGCCTTCGGGATCGAGTCCGTTGGACGGCTCGTCGAGCATGACCACTTCGGGGTCGCCCAGCAGGGCGGCGGCGATGCCCAGCCGCTGCCGCATGCCCAGGGAGTAGGTCTTGACCCGGCGGTGCGCCACCGGGGCGATACCGGTCTCCTCCAGCACCTCCTCGACCCGCCGACGCGGGATGCGGTTGCTCGCGGCGAGCACGCGCAGGTGGTCGCGGCCGGTGCGGGAGCCGTGGGCGGCCTGTGCGTCGAGCAACGCGCCGACGTGGCGCAGGGGTTCGCCGAGCGCGGGGTAGGGGCGCCCGCCGATCGTGGCGGTTCCCGAGGTCGGCCGGTCGAGGCCGAGGACGAGCCGCATGGTGGTGGACTTTCCGGCGCCGTTGGGGCCGAGGAAGCCGGTGACGCGGCCGGGCGGGACGCGGAAGGTGAGGTGGTCCACGGCCCGGCGGGTGCCGTACTCCTTGGTGAGGTCCTGGACGTCGATGCTGGTCATGGCCTCAGCCTGGCCGCCGGGGCGGGTCCTGGGCCTCCCCCGCCGGTGGGGATCGCCTCCCCCGCGCGGGGGAGGTCCGGTGTCGGTGCCGGCTGGCACGATGACGGAATGGTCCGCCTGCTGCGGCCCCTGCTCCGGGGGGCCACCTACACACGCCTGCTGCACCTGTGGGTGCCGGTGCTGGCGGTCTCCGTGTGGATGTTCATCGACATGTCGACCCCGTGGGTGCCCGCGCTCGTGCTGGTCCCGGTCGGGCTGATCCCGGCCGTGCGGCTCGGCGAGGGCGTGCAGGCGCGGCTGCTGCTGACGCCCGGCGCGTCCGACCCGGGTATCGCGGCGGCAGCGGCGGCGACCTGGCGGGACCGCGCCCGGACCGTGCTGTGGCTGGAGACCCGGATGGCGCTCGGCGCCGTGACGGCCCTGGTGACGGTCTGGCTGCCCTCCCTGTCCTACGAGTTGGCCGTCGCCGCCGCCGGGAGCGCCGGGCGGGACATCCCCGTGCTGCGCGACCTCGCCCCGCACTGGGCGTACGCGCTGCTGGTGCCGCTGCCGCTCGTCCTGCTGTACGCGGCGGTCGTCGCGCTGGGCGAACTCGTCACGTTTCTGGCACGCGTGCTGCTCGGCCCCTCGGCGGCGGAGCGGCTGGCCGCCCTGGAGGAGCGCACCGACCAGCTCCTCGAACGCACCCGCATCGCCCGTGAGCTGCACGATTCCATCGGGCACGCCCTGACGGTGGCCGTCGTGCAGGCGGGGGCCGCGCGGGCGGCCGGCAGCGCGGAGTTCACGGAGCGTGCGCTGACCGCGATCGAGGAGACCGGCCGGACCGCGCTGGAGGACCTGGAGCGGGTGCTCGGCGTGCTGCGCGAGGCGGACCGGCCGGTGAGCGCGCGGCCCACGCTGACGGACGCCGACCGGCTGCTGGAGTCCGCGCGCCGCTCCGGGGCGAAGGTGGACGCGGAGGTGACCGGCCCGCTCGACCGGGTGCCCGGCCCGGTCTCCCGCGAGGGCTACCGCATCCTCCAGGAGGCCCTGACGAACGTGCTGCGGCACTCCGGGGCGGTCCCCGCGCGGGTACGGATCGGCGTCGCGGACGAGCTGCTCGCGCTGGAGGTCCGCAATGCCCTCGGCGCCGCCGATGCCCCGAACGCGGGCCGTGGCAGCGGGCTGCGCGGCATCCACGAGCGCGCGGCGCTGCTCGGCGGGCACGCGTGGACCGGTCCTGACGCCGGCGACTGGCAGGTCCGGGTGGAACTGCCACTGCGTTGATCTACGCTGACCGGATGCCGGTCACCGTCCTCCTCGTCGACGACGAACCCCTCGTCCGCGCGGGCCTGCGGGCCGTGCTGGAGGCGCAGTCCGACATCGAGGTCGTCGGGGAGGCGGCCGACGGGGCTGCGGTCGTCCCGCTGGTGCGCCAACTGCGGCCCGACGTGGTCGCGATGGACGTCCGTATGCCGCTCATGGACGGCATCGAGGCCACCCGGGCGCTGCTGCGGACGGTGGACGCGCCGCCGCGGATCCTGGTGGTGACGACGTTCGAGAACGACGAGTACGTGTACGAGGCGCTGCGGGCGGGCGCGGACGGGTTCCTGCTGAAGCGGGCGCGGCCCGCCGAGATCGTGCACGCGGTGCGGCTGATCGCCGAGGGCGATTCGCTGCTGTTCCCCGCCTCGGTGCGGCGACTCGCCGCCGAGTACGGCGACGGCGGCGGGAACCGGGCCGCCCGGGCGGTCCTGGCACGGGCCCGGCTGACCGAGCGGGAGGCCGAGGTGCTGCGGCTGATGGCACGCGGCCTGTCGAACGCGGAGATCGCGGCGCGCCTGGTCGTCGGGACGGAGACGGTGAAGTCGCACGTGAGCGCGGTGCTGGCGAAGCTGGCGGCGCGGGACCGCACCCAGGCGGTGATCACGGCGTACGAGTCGGGGTTCGTGGCCCCCGGCTGACTCGGGCGCGGGGCGGGGCGGCGGGGTGCCCCCGGTCGCCGGGGTGCCCGGTGCCGAGTACGATCCGGCCAACATGCGCACGAGCTGGGAGGACGGACGGTGGGGCGGCTGACCGGCGGGGATCCCTCGCTGTTGCGGAGGATCAATTCCGCGGTGGTGCTGCACGCGCTGCGTGCCACGGACTGCGCGACACTGACCGAGATCACCCGGGTGACGGGTCTGTCCCGGCCGACCGTCGAGGGCGTCGTCGAAGGGCTGATCGAGGCCGGGCTCGTCGTGGAGAAGGCGGCCGAGGAGGGCGCCGCCCGCAAGCAGGGGCGGCCGGCCCGCCGGTTCAGGTTCCGGGCCGAGGCCGGGCACCTGCTGGGGCTGGAGATCGGCCCGCACCGGGTCGCCGCGCTCCTCGCCGACCTGGACGGGCGCGTCATCGGCGCCCAGGCCAAGACCGTCGGCGAGACCGATTCCGCCGACGAGCGCCTGGAACGGCTGCGCACCGCCGTCGCCGAACTGCTGCGCCGGGCCGGTGTGGCACGCGGGTCGCTGCGGGCCGTGGGGGTGGCGACGCCGGGGATCGTGGAGGCGGACGGCACGGTGCGGCTGAGTACGGCGCTGCCCGAGTGGACGGGGCTGCGGCTGGGCGAGCGGCTGAGCCGGTCGTTCAAGTGCCCGGTGCTGGTGGAGAACGACGCCAACGCCGCCGCGGTCGCCGAGCACTGGAAGGGGTCGGCGACCGAGTCCGACGACGTGGTGTTCGTGCTGGCCGGGCTGAGCCCGGGCGCCGGTTCACTGATCGGCGGGCGGCTGCACCGGGGGTACGGCGGGGCCGCCGGTGAGATCGGCGCGCTGCACCTGCTGGGGCGCGAGGCGACGCCGGAGACGCTGCTGTCGACCACGGACGAGCCGCTGCACCCGCTGGACGAGCAGGCCGTCGCCGAGGTGTTCACGCAGGCCCGGCAGGGCGACCAGCGGGCCCGTGCGGCGGTCGACCGTTTCCTCCAGCGTCTCGTGCACGACGTGGCGGCGCTGGTGCTGGCGCTCGACCCCGAACTGGTCGTCGTCGGCGGCTGGGCGGCCGGCCTGGACGGTGTGCTGGAGCCGTTGCGGCGGGAGTTGGCGCGGTATTGCCTGCGGCCGCCGAAGGTGGCGTTGTCCCTGCTCGGGGAGGCCGCGGTGGCCACGGGGGCGTTGCGGCTCGCGCTGGATCACGTGGAGGAGCAGTTGTTCGCGGTGGAGGGGACCGTCACGGGGCGGTGACCTGTGAGGGCGGGGTGAGGGGGCGTCGGCGTGTCCGGGACTGCGGGACGCCCGGCGCTGCGCCGGCGGCGGGGTGGGTCGCGCGGCCCGGCGCCACCGGGTTGCCGCCCGCGCCCCCTCCCCAGGCTCTCGACTGCCCCCATCGCCCCGGCGGCCCGCGAATCGCGCTGTCGCGCCGCTCCCGGCCGCACCGGCGACTGTCCGCGGACGCGTCCCGCCCTCAGGACGCCCGGCGCTGCGGGCCCTCGTGGATCTGCACTCCGCCCGTCTCGCCGAACGTGAGGCGGCAGGTGTCGGCGCGGTACGTCGCGACGGACACGGCGGCGACGCGGTCCGCCGTGAAGTAGCGCGTCGTGACGACGAGGACCGGGGCGCCGGGGAGCCGGTCGAGTTCCTTGGCGTCGTCCGCGCGGGCCGAGCCGAGCTCGACGGCGTTCTCCTGGCGCTCCAGGTCCAGCCGCTGCAGTTCGCGCAGGACGGCACGCGCGCGTGCGGGACCGGACGGTGCGTCGATGGCGGTCAGGTCGGGCACGGACGCCGCCGGGATGTACAGCAGTTCGGCGGCGACCGGCTGGCCGTGCGACGTGCGGGAGCGGCGCACGGTGTGCA
The DNA here is from genome assembly GCF_029813775.1 of Streptomyces sp. DH24. Taxonomy (GTDB): domain Bacteria; phylum Actinomycetota; class Actinomycetes; order Streptomycetales; family Streptomycetaceae; genus Streptomyces. The sequence continues at coordinate 214,832 of NZ_JARVKW010000003.1, forward strand.
CGGCCTCGCCCCGGCCGGTGCCGAGGATGCCGGCGACGACGGCGGGCGGCGCGCTCAGGTCGGAGTCGACGGGCTGCCAGGCGTCGCCGGCCGCGCCGGGCCAGGCGTGCTGCTCGGTGCCGACCGACACGCCCACGCGGGGCGGCGCCACGGTCGTACCGACGCCGCGGCGGCGCTGGAGGCGGCCTTCCAGTTCGAGTTGCTCCAAAGCCTGGCGGAGTGTGGCGCGGGCGACGCCGAAGCGGGCGGCGAGGTCGCGCTCGTTCGGCAGGATCTCACCCACCGTGAACTCCGAGTCCAGCGCCTCACTGAGCACGGTCTTGAGGTGCCAGTACTTCGGCTCCGGCACCGATTCCAGCTGCGTGGTCCCCACCCTGTCCTCCGCGATCGCCCTGGCTCGGCGGCGTTTCAGCGCCCTTGTTTATTAAAGGTTGTTTCACTTATCTGCGACCATAGGGCGGCCCTCACCCTTGGTCAAGACCAATCGGCCCATCGCCGGGCTCGCGTGGGAACGCGGGGCGGGGCGTGCGCTAGGCGGTCAGGGAGCGCAGTTTGTCCGGGTTGCGGATGACGTAGACGGTCTGGACGCGCCCGTCGGCGACCTCCACCTGGAAGACGGCGTCGGGTTCGCCGCCGGACAGGATGAGGACCGCGGGGCCGCCGTTGAGCTCCAGGAAGCGGTAGGTCAGGTCGGGTTGGGCCTTGCGGGCCGCCCCGGCGAGGAAGCGGCCGACCTTGTCCGCGCTCTCCACGACGCGCAGCGGCGCCCTGGCCTTGCCGCCGCTGTCGCCGACGAGGCGGGCGTCGGGCGCGAGCATCGACATGAGGCCTTCGAGGTCGCCGTCGGCCGCCGCGGCGAGGAACCGCTCGGTGAGGTCGCGGCGCTGTTCGGGGTCGACCTCGTAGCGCGGCCGGCGTTCCTCGACGTGTCTGCGGGCCCGCCCGGCGAGCTGGCGCACGGCCGCCTCACCGCGGTCGAGCATGGCGGCGATCTCGCTGTGCGGGTAGCCGAACGCCTCCCTGAGGACGAACACGGCGCGCTCCAGCGGTGACAGCGACTCCAGGACGACGAGCAGGGCGAGGGAGACGGAGTCGGCGAGCACGGCCCGTTCCTCGGCGTCCGGGACGGTGTCGGCGTAGCGGGTGGCGTAGGGCTCGGGCAGCCAGGGGCCGACGTAGGTCTCGCCGCTCGCCTTGATCCGGCGGAGCCGGTCGACGGCCAGGTGCGTGGTGACGCGCACCAGGTAGCCGCGCGGCTCGCGCACCGCGGAACGGTCCGTGCCCGACCAGCGCAGCCAGGCCTCCTGGACGACGTCCTCGGCGTCGGCCACGCGCCCCAGCATGCGGTAGGCGACGCCCATGAGGACGGGGCGGTGCTCTTCGAAGACGTCGGTCGCGATGTCCGTGCTCACCGCCCCATCCCAGCCCACGCGCGGGACGGAGTCCAGGACGTCCCGCCGCGCGCCGCGAGCCGGTCGACTCCGGGGACTACCCGCCGGTAACAGTTGCTGACAGTCTGTCCCACAACGTTCGCACCGTCGAGTCCGACGAGGAGCAGCATGTCCGCAACCGTCTCCGTCACGATCCCCACGCCTCGCGGCCCGGAGCCCCTGACCGTCTCCTACCGGCGGGTGGGAACCGGTGAGCCGCTGCTCCTGCTGCACGGCATAGGTCACCACCGGCAGGCGTGGGACCCGGTCATACCCGTGCTCGCGGCCGAGCGCGACGTGATCGCCGTGGACCTGCCGGGCTGCGGAGGGTCGTCGGCGCTGCCGGCCAGCCTGGCCCACGACCTGCCGACGATGAGCGCCGTGCTGGGCGCCCTGTGCGAGGCGCTGGAGATCGAACGGCCGCACGTGGCCGGCAATTCGCTGGGCGGCCTGCTGGCCCTGGAACTCGCCCGCGCCGAGCGCGTGCGGTCCGTCACGGCACTGTCCCCGGCCGGCTTCTGGACGGGGGCCGAGCGCCGTTACGCCTTCGGGGTCCTGAAGGCGATGCGGCACAGCGCGCGCCGGACACCCCTGCCGGTGGTCCGGCGACTGGCGCGTTCGGCGGCCGGCCGCGCGGTGCTGACGAGCACGATCTACGCCCGTCCGGGCCGCCGTTCACCCGAGGCGGTGGTCGCCGAGACGCTCGCGCTGGCCCGCGCCGAGGGGTTCGACGAGATCCTGCGCAGCGGTCGGGAGGTGCGGTTCACCGAGGACGTGACCGGTGTCCCGGTCACCGTGGCGTGGGGCAGCAGGGACCGCCTCCTGGTGCCCCGGCAGGGCGTGCGGGCCAAGTACGTGATGCCGCGGGCGCGGCTCGTGCGGCTGCCCGGCTGCGGTCACGTCCCCATGAACGACGATCCGGCCCTGGTCGCACGGGTCGTCCTCGACGGCAGCCGCTCACCGAAACCGTGAGCCGCGCGGGGTGAGGCGGGACAGGTCGACGGCGTACGGTGCGCCGACTCGGCGTCGGTGCGCTGGACAGGTTCTTGGCGTCCACGGGCGCTCCAGGACCGCGTACGGTCGCTGTGGTCTTCCCATCGTGGTGACGGATTCACGGGTGGGGCCCCTAAGGGGCGGTGGGTCGCCTTCATGACGTCGGCGCCGAACGAGCCGGGCGGCCCTGGCCGTTCCGGTTCCTGGACGGCCGCGTGGGAGCCGCTGCCGCCGCCGCGTCGGCACCGGCACGCGCGCGTGGCCGTGCCTTTCGGGCTCGGTCAGCAAGTCGCCGGCACCGGGGCTGCGGCTCGGCCGACTGCTGGTGCCCGAGCCGCCGGCCGACGAGGTGGTGGCGCGCGAGCGGACGACGGATCTCGGCCATCCGACGCTCGACCAGGCGCTGTTCGCCCGGTTCGTGGAGCACGGGGCCACGACCGTCAGCTGCGCCGCTGCGGGCGTGCCTACCGCGCGCGGTGCGACGCGCTCGTGGCGGCGCTGGAGGAGCACTTCCCCGGTGCGGAGGTGTCCGGGATCGCGGCAGGCCTGCACCTGCCGTGACGCTGCCGCGGCGGTACGGGCCCGAGGGACGGCTCCTCACGCGCGTGACCGGGGCCGGGGTGGCCGTACGGTCGCTGTCGCACTCCACGCACGCGCGTGCCGGCGACGAGGAGCCGGCCGGTGTCCGCCCGGTCCGCGGGTACGCGCATGGGCCCCCGGAGCGGTTCCGGGCGGGCGTGCGGCTGATGGCGCGGGCCGCGACGCGGTGGCCCGGGGGCGGCCGGCGTGGGCTCGTCGCGTGCGCGGCGGTGTCCGTTCCGTACCGGTTCCCTTCCGGGTGCGGCCGGTTGTTCACTTGGGGTTTGCGTGTGCGCTGCGGCGCACCAGTAGGTGTGGCACTGCACACTGGCCGGATCACGTCCCTGGAGGCGCAGCCATGTCAGACCGTCCGCTCCCCGCCCGCCGCAGCGTGCTGCGCGGCTCCCTCGCCGCGTCGGCGGCCCTCACTCTGCCCACCGCGCTGGGCGCGGCCCCGGCGTTCGCCCGGTCCGGCCGCCCCGCGGCGGGCTGGGGTGTGCAGACGGGGGACGTGACCGCCAACTCGGGGCTCGTCTGGGTGCGTTCCGACCGCCCGGCCCGCATGATCGTCGAGACGTCCGCGACCGAGTCGTTCCGCAACCCGCGCAGATGGCAGGGCCCGCTGCTGGACGCCGGCACCGACTTCACCGGCACGACCCGGCTCCGCGGGCTGCCGGCCGGCGAGCAGATCCACTACCGCGTGCTGCTCGCCGACCCGGACGACCCGCGCCGTACCGGCGAGCCGGTCACCGGCACGTTCCGCACCGCGCCGGTCCGCCGCCGCGACGGGGTGCGCTTCCTGTGGTCCGGCGACCTGGCCGGGCAGGGCTGGGGCATCAACCCGGAGTTCGGCGGCTACCGCATCTACGACGCGATGGCCCGGCTCGACCCGGACTTCTTCCTGCTCAGCGGCGACTCCATCTACGCCGACGGCCCCATCGCGGCGACGGCGGCCCTGCCGGACGGCAGCACCTGGCGGAACGTCACCACCGAGGAGAAGTCCAAGGTCGCCGAGACCCTCGCCGAGTTCCGCGGCAACTTCCGCTACAACCTGCTCGACGAGAACCTCCGGCGGTTCAACGCCCAGGTTCCGACGATCGTCCAGTGGGACGACCACGAGGTGCGCAACAACTGGTACCCGGGCCAGACGGTCCCGGACTCCGACACCCGCTACACCGAGCGGAGCGTCGACGTGCTGACCTCGCGGGCCCTGCGGGCGTTCAGCGAGTACTACCCGGTGTCCACGCTGCGGCCCGGCGCCGACGAGGGCCGTCTGTACCGGGTGCTGCGGCAGGGCCCGCTGCTGGACGTGTTCGTGGTGGACATGCGGACGTACCGCAACGCCAACTCGACCGACGACCAGACCGTGGACCCGCAGGGCATCCTCGGCCGGGAGCAGCTGGAGTGGCTGAAGCGGGAGCTGTCGCGGTCGCGCGCGGTGTGGAAGGTGATCGCCGCCGACATGCCGATCGGTCTCGTGGTGCCGGACGGCGGGGAGGGCAAGCGGCACTTCGAGGCGATCGCGCAGGGCGACCCGGGCGCGCCGCTCGGCCGTGAGCTGCAGATCGCCGAGCTGCTGCGGTTCGTCAAGCACCGGCGGATCACCGGCACGGTGTGGCTGACGGCCGACGTGCACCACACCTCGGCGCAGCACTACCAGCCGTCGCGGGCCGCCTTCGCCGACTTCGAGCCGTTCTGGGAGTTCGTGTCGGGGCCGCTGAACGCCGGTGCCTTCCCGGCGAGCGCGCTGGACGGCACGTTCGGTCCGGAGCGCGTGTTCGTGAAGGCGCCGACCGCCTCGAACGTCTCGCCCGCGGGCGGCTACCAGTTCTTCGGCGAGGTCGACATCGACGGCGACAGCGGCGAGATGACGGTGCGTCTGCGCGAGCAGGACGGCACGGTGCTGTTCACCAAGGTGCTCCAGCCGGGCCTGGTCGGCCAGTGATCACCGGCCCGTTCACTCCCGTAGCCTGAGAGGCGTGCCGCGCATCGGCGTCATCCCCCGGTGCGCGGCTGCCGCCGCCCACCTGTCCAAAGTTTTACAAAAGGGACAGAAGCAGGCTTTACCCGTCAGTCACAGAGCGTTCGTGATCGCGCAACACCATTCCTTCACAGTGGCTGCATGAGTCGAGACGTAGCTGATGTGACGCGCGCGAGGCACGGACGCCCCGTGCACCACTGGCGGCGGGACCTGATCGAACTCGCCGCCCTGTTCACGGCGGTGGCGGTCGCGGACGCCGTGGCCAACCTCGTCGGGCACGGCCCCGACGGACCCGAACTGCTGCTGGTGTCGGCGGTCCTGCTGATCGCCACGGCCGCGTTCCACACCTGGTGGGCACGCCGCCACGGGCACGCACCGCCGGCGGACGATACCGGCGCCCGGCCGCTGCCCTCGGACCAGCAGGCCGGGCCGTCCGAGGAGCCGCGGCGGGAGCCGGGCCCCACCGGCGGGGAGACCACGCTGTGGCGGATGCGGACGACGGTGAAGGACGAGCCGGGATCGCTCGCCGCGCTGTGCACGGTCCTCGCCGGGCACCGCGTCGACATCCTCAGCCTCCAGACGCACCCGCTGGCCGACGGCACCGTGGACGAGTTCCTGCTGCGCGCCCCGGCCGGGCTCGCGGCGGGCGACATGACGCGGGCGGTGTCCTCGGCGGGCGGCGCGGACACCTGGGTCGAGCGCGCCGACGCCCACGACCTGGTGGACGCCCCGACCCGGATCCTGGGGCTCGCCACCCGCACGGCGCTGGACGCCGCCGAACTGCCCCTCGCGCTGCGGCAGTTGCTCGGCCGCTGCACCATCCGCTCGCTGCCGGCCGCGCCGGTCGCCGGTGGCCGGACGCCGGAGAACGTGCCGGTGGAGGGCGCCCTGGAGGACACCGTGATGCGGCTGCGCGCACCGGAGGGCGGAGTGATCGCCGTGGAGCGGCCGTACCTGCCGTTCACGCCCACCGAGTTCGCCCGGGCGCGTGCCCTGGTGGAGCTGGACTCCCGGCTCGGGCCGCGGGTGCCGGGCAGCCAGGACGTGCTGACGCTGCCCGAGGGCAACGACATCACGGTGCGCCGCGCCGACCAGGGTGACCTGGAGGCCGCCAGGGAGATGCACGAGCGGTGCTCCGCGCGGACGCTCGCGATGCGGTACCACGGGCCGGTCGGTGACGCCGACCGCTACCTCAACCACCTGCTCAGCCCGCGCTTCGGCCGCACGCTCGCCGTGCAGACCGCCTCGGGGCGCGTCGTCGGTCTCGGGCATCTGCTGTGGGACGGCGACGAGACGGAGGTCGCCCTGCTCGTCGAGGACGGCTGGCAGCGGCGCGGCATCGGCGGCGAACTGCTCGGCAGGCTGGTGGCGATGGCCGCCGAGGCGGGCTGCGAGAGCGTGTACGCCGTGACCCAGTCGTCCAACACCGGCATGGTCGCCGCGATGCGCGGCCTGGGCCTGCCGCTGGACTACCAGATCGAGGAGGGCACCCTCGTCATCACGGCCCGCCTGGACGGCGCACGGCTCGCCTCCCGGCCGCCGCGGGAGGAGCGCGGGCAGCGGATCGCCACCCCCCGCGACTGAAGGCACGCGCCCGGCCGCAGACGACGGACACGGCGGAAGGGGCCTGCGGGACCGGTCCGGCGGGCACGGCGGTACGGGCGTGCGGGACCGGTCCGGTGGGCATGGCGGAAGCGGCCCGTACGACCGACGGCCGCAAACAGCCAGAGCAACCCGTACGACGGAAGCGGCCCTTACGCCCGGACCCAACCGCCGCACACGGCGGAGGCCGCCCGCACGACCGAACCGCCGCGTACAGCCAGAGCGACTCGCACGGCCAAGGTCACGCACGGCCCGGTGAACGGGCGGTCCGGTGAACGAGCGGCCCGGCGGGGTCCCCCGCCGGGCCGGTCGACGTTCCGGGGCGGTCCGTGCCGCCCCGTCCCCCGGCTCAGTCCCTGGCCAGCGCCGCGTGCAGCGTGGTCGGAGCGGCGGGCTCCCCGAGCGCCGCGTCCAGGTCGTTCCACAGGTCGTCGACGTCCTCCAGGCCCACCGACATCCGCAGCAGCCGGTCGCTCACCCCGGCGCCGCGGCGGTCGTCGGCGTCCACGATGCGGTGGCTGATGGACGCCGGGTGCTGGATCAGCGTGTCGACGCTGCCGAGGCTGACGGCCGGGGTGATCAGCCGGACGCCCGCGATGACGTCGTGCGGGTCGCCGTGCACCTCGAAGGAGACCATCGCGCCGCCGATCGACGGGTAGTGCACGCGGGCCACGCGCGGGTCGGCGGCGAGGCGGCCGGCGAGTTCGGCGGCGTTCGCGGACGCGGCCCGGACCCGGACCGGCAGCGTGGACAGGCCGCGCAGCAGCAGATAGCCGGCCAGCGGATGCAGCACGCCGCCGGTCGCGAACCGCACCTGCCGCAGCCGTCCGGCGAACTCCTCGTCGCAGGCGACCACACCGGCCATCACGTCACCGTGTCCGCCCAGGTACTTGGTGGCGCTGTGCAGCACCAGCCGCGCGCCCTGCTCGGCGGGCCGCTGGAGGACGGGCGTGGCGAACGTGTTGTCCACGAGCAGCGGCACCGAGCCGCAGGCGTGGGCGACGGCCCGCAGGTCGACCTCGGCGAGCGTCGGGTTGGCCGGCGACTCGACCAGCACCAGACCGGTGTCCGGGCGCAGCGCATCGGCGATGCCCGCCGGGTCGGTCCAGGTGACCTCGGAGCCGAGCAGCCCGGCGGTCAGCAGATGGTCGCTGCAGCCGTACAGGGGCCGTACGGCGACGACGTGCCGCAGCCCCATCGCGTTACGGACGAGGAGGACGGCGCTGAGCGCGGCCATGCCGCTGGCGAAGGCCACCGCGGCCTCGGTGCCCTCCAGCTTGGCGAGGGCGGTCTCGAAGCGGGCGACGGTCGGGTTGCCGAGCCGCGCGTAGACGGGCGGGCCGTCCGGGTCCGCGCCGGTCTCGGCGAACGCGTCGATGCGGGCGGCCTCGCCGCGGCTGTCGTACGAGGGGTAGGTGGTGGACAGGTCGATCGGCGGGGCGTGCAGTCCCTGCCGGGCGAGATCGTCGCGGCCGGCGTGCACGGCCTCGGTGGCCAGTGCTCTCGATACGGTGGGCGTGTCCATGCCCGAAGAGTGAACGACGGCCGGTACTCCGGGGGCGGACCCCGTGCTACGTTCGGCCGATGTCCGAATCTGTCGTACTGGATCCGGTCGATCTTCATCTGCTGCGGTTGCTGCAGAACGACGCCCGGACCACCTATCGCGATCTCGCCGCGCAGATCGGTGTCGCGCCGTCGACCTGTCTGGACCGCGTGACGCGGCTGCGGCGGGCCGGGGTGATCCTCGGCCACCGGCTGCGGCTGGACCCGGCGAAGCTCGGCCGGGGCCTGGAGGCGCTGCTGCTGGTGCAGGTCAGGCCGCACCGGCGGGAGTTGGTGGGTCCGTTCGTGGACCGGATCCGGGCGCTGCCGGAGTCGCGGACCGTGTACCACCTGACCGGCCCCGACGACTATCTCGTCCATGTCGCCGTCGCGGACATGGCCGATCTTCAGCGGCTGGTTCTGGACGGGTTCACCTCACGCCGGGAGGTGGCCCGGGTGGAGACGCGGCTGATCTTCCAGCAATGGGAGTGCGGGCCGCTGCTGCCGCCTTCGCCCTCGGCTCAATCCGAGTGACGTGCGGCGGTCCTCGTACGAGGATGGTCGGCATGTCTGACACCAAGAGCCCGCTGCCCCGCGAGGTCGCCGACCGTTATGTCGACGACCTCATCGCCCTCGACCCGATCACCGGTACCTACCTCGGCGTGAAGGAGAGTTCGAGCAGGCTGCCCGACTTGTCGCCCGCGGGTCAGGAGGCCGTCGCGGATCTGCTGCGGGCCACGCTGGCCCGGCTCGACGAGGCCGAGCGCCGGCCCGGTGCGGACAGCGACATCGAGCGCCGGTGCGCCCGGCTGCTGCGCGAGCGGCTGACCGCCGAACTCGCCGTGCACGAGGCCGACGAGGGGCTGCGTGCGGTCGGCAACCTGGGCACGGTGGCGCACTCGGTGCGCGAGGTGTTCTCGGTGACGCCGAACGAGACCGAGGAGGACTGGGCGGCGATCGCCGAGCGGCTGCGCGCGGTGCCCGCCGCGCTGGAGGGGTACCGCGCGTCCCTCGCGCTCGGTCTGGAACGCAAGCTGTACGCGGCTCCGCGTCCGACGGCCACGTTCGTCGGGCAGCTCGCCGAGTGGGCCGACACGGGCGCGGGCCGTGGCTGGTTCGAGGACTTCGCCGCCGACGGCCCCGAGGCGCTGCGGGCCGAGCTGGACAAGGCGGCCCGGGGCGCGACCGCGGCCGTGGTGGAGCTGCGGGACTGGATGCGGGACGTGTACGCGCCGGCCGTGGAGGGCGCGCCGAACACGGTGGGCCGCGAGCGGTACGCCCGCTGGTCGCGCTACTACAACGGCACGGACCTCGACCTGGACGAGGCGTACGCCTACGGCTGGTCGGAGTTCCACCGCATCCTCGGCGAGATGAAGCAGGAGGCCGAGAAGATCCTGCCGGGGGCCGCGACGCCGTGGGAGGCGCTGGCGCACCTGGACGAGCACGGCCGGCACATCGAGGGCGTCGAGGAGGTCCGCGGCTGGCTCCAGGGCCTGATGGACGAGGCGATCGAGAAGCTCGACGGCACGCACTTCGAACTCGCCGAGCCGGTACGGAAGGTGGAGTCGCGCATCGCCCCGCCCGGCAGCGCCGCCGCGCCGTACTACACGTCCCCGTCGGAGGACTTCTCCCGGCCGGGCCGCACCTGGCTGCCGACGATGGGCCAGACCCGGTTCCCCGTCTACGACCTGGTGTCGACGTGGTACCACGAGGGCGTGCCGGGTCACCACCTCCAGCTCGCGCAGTGGACGTACGTCGCCGGGAACCTGTCCCGCTACCAGGCCACGATCGGCCTGGTCAGCGCCAACGCGGAGGGCTGGGCGCTGTACGCGGAGCGCCTGATGGACGAGCTGGGCTTCCTCACGGACGCGGAGCAGCGGCTCGGCTACCTGGACGCGCAGATGATGCGGGCCGCGCGGGTCATCGTGGACATCGGCATGCACCTGGGGCTGGAGATCCCGGCGGACTCGCCGTTCCGCCCGGGTGAGCGCTGGACGCCGGAGCTGGCGCAGGAGTTCTTCGGCGCGCACAGCAGCCGTCCGGCGGACTTCGTGGAGAGCGAGCTGACCCGCTATCTGACCATTCCGGGCCAGGCGATCGGCTACAAGCTGGGTGAGCGGGCCTGGCTGCTGGGCCGGGAGAAGGCCCGCGAGCGGCACGGGAACGCCTTCGACCTCAAGGCCTGGCACATGGCGGCCCTGTCGCAGGGCTCGCTGGGCCTGGACGACCTGGTGGACGAGCTGTCCCGGCTGTGAGCGGTGCGGGGCGGCCGGCGTCCGGGGCCGGCCGCCCCGCGCGGCCCGTGTGCAGCGGCGGAATCCGCCCTCGGGGCAGGGAGTCCCGGAGCAGTTCCCGGGGCGAGGGATGCGGAAGCCTGGGCATGGACGCCCATGATGGGCGGCGCGGCCCGCGGCGCACGTGGATGTCCGGCGACGCCGCGTGGTCGCCGGGAGGACGGCAGGCTCCCCTTCCCGACGGGCGGCCGGGGCCTTTCGCGCACCCGTCGCTAGGTGAGCCGCCGCAGGTGTACGAGCCCCAGCCAGGTCTCGGGGCCCGGCTGCACGTGGGCCGCGCGGACCGCGTAGTGCCCGGGGTCGAGGGCGATCCGCACATGGCCGGTGCCCGCGTCGGCGGTGCCGGGCCAGGCCGCGTCGAACAGCCGCACCGGACCCGGCACGTTCCACCGCACCTCCGGTGACCAGTCCGCCACCCGCAGGGCCTCGGGCACACTGCCCAGCAGCTCCGCCTCGGAGTCGGCGGCGGACCAGCGGACGAAGGCGCCGTGGTCGGGCAGGAAGGCGGTCGAGGCGGGTTCGTCGCCGAAGACCAGGGCCGTGCAGTCACCGACCGGGAGCAGCCCCACGTGGCCGTCGACCTCGCAGGCCCGGTCGTAGTCCGAGGCGGTCTCCTCGCCGTCGGCCCCCGTCCAGAACGGCAGCACCGTCTCGGGTACCGCGACCAGGGGCCCGCCGCCCGAATCGACCCATTCCACCACGCCCGGTTCCGCGTAACGCACCATGCGCAAAACCTACCTGCACATGACCTCCCGCGGCGCCTCAACTCCCTCGTCAGCAACCGCAGTCGGCCCCGGCGGGCGCGGTCAGCGGGTCGGCGGCGCGACGCTCGCGGCCGTGCCGGGTCTCGAACTCGAAGCCCTCGCGCACCCAGTACTCGAAGCCGCCGAGCATCTCCTTGACGCGGTAGCCGAGTTCGGCGAGCGCGAGGGCGGCGCGGGTGGCACCGTTGCAGCCCGGCCCCCAGCAGTACGTGACGACCGGCACGGACCTGTCGAGGAGCCGTCCGGCCCGCTCGGGCACGAGCCCGGTGGGCAGGTGGACGGCGCCCGGGACGTGCCCCTGGTCCCAGGACTCGGTGGAGCGCGAGTCCAGGACGACGAACCCGGGGTCGCCGCCTGCCGCAAGCGCCGCGGCGACGTCGGACACGTCGGCGTGGAAGGCGAGGCTCGCGCGGAAGTGGGCGGCGGCCTCGGCGGGCGCCGCGGGCGGGACGCGCAGGACGGGGTTGGCGGAGCTCATGGCGGTGGCCTTTCCCTCAGGGAGCCGACGACCGGAAATCTACGGCCGTGAACCGCCGCTCTGAAGGGACGATCCCCGGCGCATCCCTTGCCACGCCGTGGATTGCCCTGCTATCCCTCGTTGATGACCACGTATTCCCCGGACGCCACCGACTGGCGCATCCTCGACGTCCTCCAGCGGGAGGGCCGGGCCAGTTTCGCCGAGCTGGCCCGCGCCGTCTCCATGTCCCCGAGCGCGGTCACCGAACGGGTGCGCCGCATGGAGGAGGCGGGCGTCATCCAGGGGTACGCGGCCGTGGTCGACCCCGACCGGCTGGGTCTGCCAATCCTGGCGTTCGTGCGGCTGCGCTATCCGACCGGCAACTACAAGCCGTTCCACGACCTGGTCGAGGCGACGCCGGAGATCCTGGAGGCGCACCACGTCACCGGCGACGACTGCTTCGTCATCAAGGTCGCCGCCCGCTCCATGCGGCACCTGGAGGAGGTCTCGGGCCGTATCGGCGCCCTGGGTTCGGTGACCACGAGCATCGTGTACTCCTCCCCGCTGCCCCGGCGTCCGTTGGGCCGTTGAATCGCTGAACCGCTGGGCCGCTGGGCTGCTGGGCTGCTGGGCCCTTGGGCCGCTGGGGTCAGCGCACCCCGCGCCGGCGCAGCACCGAGCCGGACCTGCCCTTGACGACCTCCAGCTGCGCGTGGATGCGGCGCCGCAGGTCGGCGACGTGGCTGACGATGCCGACGCTGCGGTCCCGTTCGCGCAGCGAGTCGAGCACGTCGAGGACCTCGTCGAGGGTCTGGTCGTCGAGGCTGCCGAAGCCCTCGTCGATGAAGAGGGTGTCCAGGCGCACCCCGCCCGCCTCGTCGGTGACGACGTCCGCGAGGCCGAGGGCGAGCGCGAGGGACGCGAAGAACGTCTCGCCGCCGGACAGCGTCGCCGTGTCCCGCTCCCGGCCCGTCCAGGCGTCCACGACGTGCAGCCCGAGGCCGCTGCGGCCGCGGCCGGTGCGGTCGTCGGAGTGGACGAGGGTGTAGCGGCCGGACGACATGCGTTGCAGGCGTGCGGTCGCGGCGGCGGCGACCTGTTCCAGCCGGGCCGCCAGCACGTAGGACTCCAGGCGCATCCTCCGCTCATTGTCCGCGGACGTCCCGGCGGCGAGGCCCGCCATCCGGGCGATGCGGTCGTGCTCCTCGCGCAGCGGCCCGAGGCGCCGTACGGACGCCGCGGCCCGGGCGGAGAGCCGGTCGAGTTCGGCGCAGCGGCGGGCTGCGGCGTCCCGCGCGGACACGGCGTCGCGCAGTCGGCGGTCCGCCTCGGCCAGCGCCTGTTCGGCGGCCGTGACGTCGGCGGGCGGGGCCTGGGCGGCGGCCGCGGTGTCGGCCTCGGCGAGGACGGCGCGCACGGCGGCCTCCTCCGCCTGCCAGGCATCGAGCCGGTGCTGGAGTTCGCGGTGGGCGGCGTCGTCGAGCAGGGCCGCCGCGGCGTCCTGCGGGGTGTCGAAGCCGGCGCGGAACGCGGCGTCGGCGAGCCGGGAGTCGGCCTCTTTGAGCCGCTGGGCGGTGTCCTCGGCGGCACGGGCGCGGTCGGCGGCGTCGGTGAGCAGCGCGACCTGCCGCTCCAGCTGGGCGGCGCGGGCGGCGACGCTGTCCAGGGAACCGCGCGCCCGCGCCAACTCCTCTTCCAGGGAGGCCTTTTCGCGGTCCAGCCGCTCGCGGTGTCCCACCCTGGACGCGGCGCGGACGGCGGCCTCCTGCTGGACGGCGACGCGCCGCTCCCGCTCGTGCCCGGCCCGGCGCAGCTCCTCCTGCGCGGCGTGCAGCCCGGAGGCGGCCTCGCGGGCCCGCGTGTACTCCCGTTCCAGTTGGTCGGCCTCGGCGGCCAGGCGCGCGGTCGGCGCGTCACCGGCCTCGGCGGTCGCGGCGGCCAGCGCCTCCCGCACGACGCCGAGGCGGCGCTCGTCCTCGGCGCGGCGCTCCTCGGCCCGCTGGTGGGCGGCGAGGGCGCGTTCCTCGGCGTCCCGGTCGACGTGGCCCGCGACCTTGCGGGCGGGCGCGGGGTGTTCGGTGGCTCCGCAGACGGCGCAGGGTTCGCCGTCGGTGAGGTTCGCGGCGAGTTCGGCGGCGATGCCGGTCAGCCGCTGTTCCTTGAGGTCGAGCCAGTGCGCGCGCGCCTCGACGGCCCGTTCGGCCGAGGCGAGGGCCTGCCGCTGGGCGGCGTCGGTGTCCAGTGCGAGCCGGTCGCGCTGCCGGGCCGCGGTCAGCCGCCGCCGGGCCGGTTCGCGCTGCACTGCGAGTTGTTCGGCCCGGGTCGCGGCCTCCTGGGCGGCGTCGATGCGGGCCTGGAGCCCGGCGCGCAGCGCCTCCCAGTCGGCGAGCCAGGCCTCCGCCTCCTGCCGGACGTCCTCGTCGACGCGCTCCTGCCGGTCCAGGTCGGCGCGTTCCGCGACGAGCCCGGCCAGTCGCTGCTCGGCGCGGCGGGCCGCGTCCAGGCCGCCCAGTTCCTCGGCGGCGCGGCGTGCGGCGGCGGCCAGCCCGGCCGCGCCGGCGTCGGCGAGGCGGTCCGGCAGCAGGGCACGCGCGCGCACTTCCTCGGCGGTGGCCCGCCGGTGCTCGGCGTCGGCGGACTCCCTGAGGTCCAGGGCGGGCGCCACCGTCTCGGCCTTGCGGCCCCGCGCCATGCGCCGCTCGGTCTGCCGGTGGGCGTCGGCCCGCTCCTCCAGCCGCCGGGCACGCTCGCTCGCCTCCCCGAACCGGCGCTGCAACCGGGCGAGTTCGCGTACGTCGTGCAGCGCGCGGTCGGCCGCGGCGCGGGCGGACTCGGCGGCCGTGAGGCGGCTGTGCGCGACGGCGAGCTGTTCACGGGCGGTGCTGCGGGCGACGGCCGCGGCGCTCAGGACGGCGTCGGCCAGGCCGGGGTCGCCGGGGGCCAGCTCGGGCAGTTCCATGGCGTCGCCCGCGGCCTGTTGCATGCGGTGTGCGTCGGCGAGCAGTTCGGTGTCCCCGTCGCGCACCCGGGCCTCGGTGGCGCGGCGGCGTTCGGCGAGGCGCTTTTCCACCTCGGCGAACCGGCGCGTGTCGAAGAGGCGGCCGAGCAGCTTGCCGCGGGCCTCGGCGTCGGCGCGCAGGAACCGCGCGAAGTCGCCCTGGGGCAGCAGCACGACCTGGCAGAACTGCTCCCGGCTCATGCCGAGCAGCTGGGTGATCTCCTCGCCGATCTCCTGGTGGGAGCGGCTGAGGTCCTTCCAGGTCCCGGCGACGGCGTCGTACTCGCGCAGCCACGTCTGGGCCTTGTCGAGGGTGGTGCCCGAGCCGCGCTTCTTGGGGCGCTCCCAGGGTGGCTGCCGGGTGATCTCCAACCGGCGTCCGGCGACGGTCAGTTCGAGGGTGACCTCGCTGCGGGTGGCCGGCGCGGCGTGGTCGCTGCGCAGGTTCATGCCCTGTCCGGCGCTCTGCCGGGCGCCGGGCACCGAGCCGTAGAGCGCGTAGCAGACGGCGTCGAGGACGGACGTCTTGCCCGCGCCGGTGGGACCGTGCAGCAGGAAGAGGCCGGCCGCCGACAGCGCGTCGAAGTCGACGGTCTGGGTGCCGCCGAAGGGGCCGAAGGCGGTGATGTCCAGCCGGTGCAGTCTCACCGCGCGACCTCCCGTACCGCGTCGTCCGCGCGGGCCGCGTCGAGCGCGTCGCGCAGGACCGCCCGCTCGTGCTCGTCGGGGGCCGCGCCGCGCACGTGGGCGACGAAGTCCTCCGCGATCTGCTGGTCGTCGCGGCCCGCGAGGCGCCGGGCGTAGGACACGTCGGGGTCGTCGGGCCGGCGTTCGGGGTCGAAGGCGAGGGTGAGGGTGTGCGGGAAGCGCTCGGTGAGCCGGGCCATGGGATCTGCGGGGCGGACCGCGTCCGTCAGGGTGGCCTCGACCCACGCCTCCTCGTACCGGGCGAGGCCGGGGTCGGCGAGCAGGTCCTCCAGGGTGCCCCGGATGCGGGCGAGCGGGCGGGGCACCGGGCAGTCGACGCGCTCGGCGGTGACGGCCCCGTCGGCCGCCAGGTCGACGAGCCACATGCTCTTGCGGTGGTCGGCCTCGGAGAAGGAGTAGGGCAGCGGGGAGCCGGAGTAGCGGACGCGGTCGGTGATGGTCTGGCAGCCGTGCAGATGTCCGAGCGCCACGTAGTCGACGCCGTCGAAGACCCCGGCGGGCACGGCCGCGACCCCGCCGACGGTGATGTCCCGTTCGCTGTCGCTGCCCCGGCCGCCGGTGACGAAGGCGTGGGCGAGGACGACGGACCGGGTGCCGGGCGCGCGTGCGGCGAGGTCGGCGCGGACGCGGTCCATGGCGGCGGCGAGCACGGCCTCGTGGCCCGCCCTCTCGACGCGGAACTCGTCCTTGA
Source organism: Streptomyces sp. DH24 (assembly GCF_029813775.1). Taxonomy (GTDB): domain Bacteria; phylum Actinomycetota; class Actinomycetes; order Streptomycetales; family Streptomycetaceae; genus Streptomyces. Next base: position 230,871 of record NZ_JARVKW010000003.1, read on the forward strand.
CCAGGGCGGGTTCGAGATACGGAAGCCCGTAGAAGGCCACGTCGCCGTGGGCGTCGGACAGCACCACCGGCGTGCCGCAGGCAGCCGGATCGGTGCGCAGGTGGATGCCGGCGCGGCCGATGAGCCCGGCGCCGACGCCGAGCCGCCGGGCCGAGTCGTGGTTGCCGGAGATCATCACCGTGGGCACGCCGAGGGCGGCGAGGCGGTGCAGCGCGTCGTCGAACAGCTCGACGGCGGCGAGCGGCGGCACCGCCCGGTCGTACACGTCCCCCGACACGACCACCACGTCGGCCTCGCGCTGCCGCACGGTGGTGACGAGGTGACCGATGAACTCGGCCTGCGCCCCGAGCATGTTCACCCGGTGGAACGCCCGGCCGAGATGCCAGTCGGAAGTGTGCAGAATTCTCAAGACACCGCTCCGACCTGCACGTGTCCCCCTACTCCGCTCTCGTGGTCAGCACCGGACCAACACAGCCCTCGTGGTCGGCACCGACCCGTCGGCGCCCCCGGCACCTGATCCGTCACGGACCTCAGTCTGCCATCAGCGTCCGGGGCGGATGACCACATATGGCTTGCTCCACCGGCGACGGCGCTGAGCGCGGAGAGGTGGCGCGGCGTGTGCGCGGTCCGCGGCTCGCCGCGCCGGCACCGGGACATCGCGCCACTCGCCCTCCTCGTGAGCCTCGGTGGCGCCGATTCGGCGACTTCCGCGTGAGGTGGGGCTGTTCCGCGGTGCTCGTCAGCGGCCGGCCCCGCCGCCCCGTGCCGCGAACCCTCCGCTGCTGATGCGCCGGCCCACTGGTGCGGAGGCGGCGAACGGCTTGTGGGACGCCACATGGCCGGCAGTCGGATACGCCGCCTGCGCCGCGCGCGCCAACGGCTCCTTCCCGCTGCCACCGAGGAGGTGAGAGCCGCGTCGGCGGACCCTCCTGCCCGGGGAGGGTCCGGTACGGCGGCCTCAGACCGGGAGGGTCACCAGGGCGATCGGGGCCGAGGTCGGCCGGGCGGAGCCTCCGGCGGGCTCCACGGTGATGCCCAGGCCCGACGCCTTCTCGACCGGGCCGCGCAGCAACACGGCCTGGCCGGGGCGGTCCGGGTCCATCAGGCCGGCGGAACGCATGGTGCCGTGGTCGTCCAGCCAGAGCTGGTACACCTTGCCGCTCGGTGGCCGCCCCATCCCCGCCGGGACGAAGACCCCCTGGTTGAGGCTGCGGGAGACGACGACCGTGGCACTGGCACCGTCGGCGAGGCGGGCTGTCGTGGTGCGCGCGTCGGGGGCGGCCAGCACCGCGGTGATGCCCTCGGCCCTCGCCTCCGCCCGCTCGGCCCGGGTGCGTGCCTGATCGGCCTGGTCCTGCTGCCACGCCGCGAGACCGCCGAAGGCGGCGACCGCGGCGACGCACGCGGCGAGTGCCCACTGGGAGGCCCGCCGAGCGCGCACCGCCACCGTCCACCGGGACCGCACCGGTTCGTCCGTACGCGGTGGCTCCTGCCGCACCCCGGAAATGCGCCGCAGCACCTGCTCGCGCGATGCGAGACGGGGCGCGTCCGACACCGCCAGGCCAAGCCGGGTCGCCGTGGCGGAGAACTCGGCGACCTCCTGTGCGCAGGGCGGGCAGTTCTTCATGTGCCGCTGGAAGGCGGCGCGCTCGTCCTCGCCGAGCGCGTGCAGCGCGTACGCTCCGGTCAGCGTGTGCAGATCCTCGGTGGTCCTCACGCCGTCACCCCCAGGCAGTCACGCAGCCGGATCAGTCCGTCCCGCAGACGTGTCTTCACCGTCCCCAGGGGCAATGCCAGGGCCTCCGCGACCTGCGGGTAGGTCAGCCCGCGGTAGTAGGCCATGGTCACAGCCTGCCGCTGCAGCTCGGTCAAGGTGCGCAGACAGCGCCGCACCTGCTCCCGCTCAAGACGGGTCTGGACCTGCTCGGTGACCTCGTCGTATTCCGGCAGCTGATCCAGCAGCGCCGCCTTGTGGTCGCGTGCGGCCGAGGCCTCCACGGAGCGGACGCGATCCACCGCCCGCCGGTGAGCCAGAGTGAGGATCCAGTTGATCGCGGTACCCCGGTCCGGCCGGTAGCGCGCGGCGGTACGCCACACCTCGGTCAGAACCTCCTGCATGACCTCCTCCGACTGTGCCCGATCCCGCAACACGCTGCGCACGACGCCCAGCACAGGGCCCGCCACCGCGTCGTACACGGCGGCGAAGGCCTCCTGATCACCGAGGGCCACGCTGCTGACCAGCTGTTGCAGGTCCGGTTCGGCGGAGGGTTTTCTGCCGATGTGGACCGGTTCTTTCACGAGGCTCCTCCCGCGGTGTGCACTGTCCCGGGTGGAATCCGAGGCTGCTCGGCCGGCGGATTGGTCCGACTACCCCTTTTCCGCGGCTGATCCCGCGCCATCGCAGTCACACCGACCAGCACGTTGGCACAGCGCCTGTCCGCACGTGCGCTCCGCGGCACGCGCGCCACACTCGCACGCCCGCAATCAGGTACCCGCGGCGACCCATCCGCAGGCGGGCGGGCGACGGATTACCCGGGAGAGCCCATGAGGGAGCGGCCATGAACGGTACCCACGACCAGGTGGGGCGGGCATCCCACCTGTCGGAGCTTCGAGCCGGCGTGCGGAGGCAACTGACCGAGTGGGGGGTGGACGAGCTGGCCGACGAGGCCGGCCTGGTCCTCAGCGAACTGGTGGCCAACGCCTACTGCCACGGCAGGCCGCCCGTCCGCATCGCCCTGACCCTGCAATGGACCCCTGGGCGAGCGAGGTCCGTGCGGATCGAGGTGTCCGACAGCGGCACGGTGATCGACGTCGACGCCGTCCGCGCCCGGTGGCGGCACCCGTCGTTCGCCCTGTCGGAGGGCGGCCGGGGGCTGTATGTCGTCGACGCCGTCTGCCGCGCCTGGGGAGACCGCCCGGCGAGCCGGGGACACACCGTGTGGGCGGAACTGCCCTGCCCGGGATGAGGCGAAGCGCCCGTAGCGTCGGCCGAACCATGGTCGGGTGCTCGTCCGGTGAACTCCACCGGACGAGCACCCGATTTCGTCTGTCCACCCCGTACATCCGTAGCCGGTGGGCGGTGGGACTGGTGCGGAAAAAAGACGCACCAGATCGGTGGAACGACCAATCCGCACGCTCATGGAAACCGGATTCCCGGTGTGAAGGACGACAAGAGGAATCCACGGCAGGCCGGCATCCGGCCTCGGCCGGTACGCGGCGCGCTGGGCGCGCTCAGTGGTGCTCTGGCCGGGTGTGCCGCGCTGGCGGTGGCCGAGCTGGTGTCCGCGTGGGTGCGTCCGCAGGCCGGGCCCGTCGTCGCTGTCGGGGGCGCGGCCATCGATCGCACACCGGCGGCGGTGAAGGACTGGGCCATCCGGCACTTCGGCACCAACGACAAGCTGGTGCTCCAGCTCGGCATCCTTGCCGTGCTGACGCTGTTCGCGCTGGCGCTCGGGGTGCTCGCGCTCCGGTACCGGCGCGCGGGTGCCGGGGGTGTCCTCGTCATCGGCGTCGTCGGTGCGATCGCCGCTGTCGGCAGGCCGGACTCTTCCGGGCCGGCTGATGCGGTGCCCTCCCTGGCGGGTGCTCTTGCCGGAGCGCTGCTGCTGTACTTCCTCATCGGACGCCTGCGGCCGTCGGCGGACCGTCCGGAAGCCACGGCCGGCCACGAATCGGCGGACCGTCCGGAAGCCACGGCCGGCACCGGACCCGATCCTGACGAGGCGGCCGGCTGGGACCGCCGTGGGTTCGTGATCGCGGCCACCGCCGCAGCCGCCGCATCGGCGGGGGCGGGCGCTCTGGGACGCGCCCTCGGCGCGGCAAGCGGCCGGGACGCTGCCGCGTCCCGCGAGGACGTCGTGCTGCCCGTCCCCGCCTCACCGGCCGCCCCGCTGCCCAAGGGCACCCAGGTGAGGGTCGCGGGCGTCAGCCCTTTCACGACCCCGAACAGCGCCTTCTACCGGGTGGACACCGCCTTGGTGGTGCCCAGGGTCGACGCGAACACCTGGCGTCTGCGCATCCACGGCACGGGAGTCACCCGCCCGGTCACCCTCTCCTTCGCGGACCTGCTCCGCCGCGAGGCGGTCGAACGGGACATCACCCTGACCTGCGTCTCCAACGAGGTGGGCGGCCCCTACGTCGGCAACGCCCGCTGGATCGGCGTGCGCCTTGCCGACCTGCTGGCCGAGTGCGGAGTGAAGCCGCCCTCCAGGGGTGGCCCGGCCGACCAGTTGGTGGCCCGCTCGGTGGACGGGATGACGATCGGCAGCCCCGTGGAGGACGTGATGGACGGCCGCGACGCGCTGCTCGCCCTCGGTATGAACGGCGCACCGCTGCCGTTCGAGCACGGCTTCCCCGTCCGGATGGTGGTGCCCGGCCTTTACGGTTACGTCTCCGCCTGCAAGTGGATCAAGGACATCGAACTGACCACGTTCGACGCCTACGACCCCTACTGGGTGAGACGCGGCTGGGCCCGCAAGGCTCCGGTCAAGACCCAGTCCCGCATCGACACCCCCAAGCCGTTCGCCCGGCCCGAGGCCGGCACCGTCATGGTCGCCGGCGTCGCCTGGGCCCAGCACCGCGGCATCGACAAGGTCGAGGTGCGCGTCGACGACGGCCCCTGGCAGGGGGCCACCCTGGCCGCCGAGGACACCCGCGACACCTGGCGCCAGTGGTCCTTCCCCTGGAAGGCCACCAAGGGGGGTCACACCCTCACCGTCCGCGCCACCGACCGCACCGGTGCGCTGCAGACCGAACGCCGCACGCGAACCGTCCCGGACGGCGCCAGCGGCCGGCACTCCGTCGTGGTCACCGTCGGCTGACCCCCAGAAACCACACCCCTGCCCCCGTCAACGTCGCGGCATCCGCCGCGTCAACCACAGGAGAAACACACCATGAACACCCGTATCCGCCGTATCCCCGTCGCCGTGGCCGCCGTCGCCATCCTGCCCATCGCGCTCAGCGCCTGCTCCGACAACGGAAGCGACTCCTCCGACTCCTCCGCCAAGGCGTCGTCCTCGGCCCCGGCGTCGACGTCCGCCTCCGACGACGACATGACCGGCTCCGGTGACGCGTCCACGGCCGACCAGCCCTTCGGCCCGGCCTGTTCGGCGGTGCCGGAGAACGGTGCGGGCTCCTTCGACGGCATGGCCAAGGACCCGGTGGCCACCGCCGCCTCCAACAACCCGGCGCTGTCCACCCTCGTCACCGCCGTCAAGAAGGCCGGACTGGTCGACACCCTGAACAGCGCGCAGAACATCACCGTCTTCGCCCCCACCAACGACGCCTTCGACAAGATCCCCAAGGCGACCCTGGACAAGGTCCTCAACGACAAGGCCCAGCTGACGAAGATCCTCACCTACCACGTCGTCGGCGAGAAGCTCACGCCGGGCGACCTGTCCAACGGCACCTTCGACACCCTGGAAAAGGGCAGGATCACGACCAGCGGCTCCGCCGAGTCGTACACCGTCAACGACTCCGCCGAGGTGGTCTGCGGCGGCGTCAAGACCGCCAATGCCAACGTGTACGTCATCGACGCCGTCCTGATGCCCGCCAACTGACGACCGGTCCGAGCCGGGCGCCCGTCAAGGCGCCCGGCGAGCCCTTGCCCGAGGCGGGCGACGGGCCCGTAGGCAGGCGACCCGGCAACCACGGACTGGCATGCTGACACTCAGGGCGGCGGGCCGCCACCGCCATCACGCCGTTCGTCCGCGCCGACCGGCGGCAGGGCTGAATCAGCTTCCCCGCGTAGGTCAGGCGGTCCTGCGTACCGCGTGGGCGGCCGGGTTTTCCCGGGTGGTGTCCGCCTTCCGCGCGGGGGCGTCCGCCTCGGACTTCGCGATCCACGCGTCCAGTTGCTGCTGGGTGGTGCCGGGGTCGGCGACCAGCACGCCCAGGTCGTCACCCGCCACGACGGTTGTCGCCAGGGCCGGGCACCGGCGGCAGCCGTCCACACCGATTTGTGCCCACCACTTGCAGTGAGCGCGCAGATGGCACCGCGGTACGCTCCGGCTCTCGTCCGCCGGCGTCACCGCCACCCGCTCCACCAGGGTGCAGTCATTGCCCCTGCGGTGCAGACAGTCGCTGACGCAGTGCGACGCGAAGCGCAGCACCCGGGTCGGCTCGACGTCCTTCGGGACGACCGGGAGGACGTCCCTGGCCGGCACGGGGTCGGCGAGGTACACGACCTCCGCGTTCTGCCCTGAGCGCACGCCGAGTACCACCGACTCCGGTGCGTCGGCCCTGCCGCTCGGACACCACAGTCCGTCTGTTCCGGAGCGTTCCGCGGTGCTCATCTCGACCTCCTCACGAATCCGGTGGGCCTGCTACACGATCTGACCGGCGCAGCCCGCGGGGCAGGCGGTGACCGTGCGCTCCAGCTCGACGGCCATGGTGAGGTGCGTCTGCAGCTGAGCCGACGCGATCCGCTGGGGCCCGGGCGACGGCTGTGCCGCGGACGCGGTGCCCGCTCCCCCGAGAACGAGCGCGGCAGCCGCGACGGTGGCCGCGGCACCCCCGGCGGTGGGACGAACGGTGTACTTCATGTCGAACCTCCTGAACTGGCCTACGACAAAAGTGCGTACGGGCACGCTAGGACGTGACCTGGGCCACCACCGGCAGTTCGAGCGGCTGTTCGCAGACGCTCCGGACCGCTTCCGGCAGTTCGGCCGGCTGGTGCGCGTCAGGGGGTGAGAGTGGGGCGGTCTTCGTCACGGAGGCGTTCAGTCGAGGTCGCCGACGATGCCGAGTACCTGGGCCAGTCGTCTTTTGGGTACCGAGCCGAACTTCCGGCGGACGTTCATGACGTAGTTGCGCGCGGTTCCGACCGTGATGCCCAGATGGCCTGCGATCTCCACCGCGGTGAACCCCTGCGCGGCGAGCACCGCGACGTCGCGCTCGCGGGGGGTGAGTCCGGCGTTCACCTGGTGGCGCTGGTTGTGCGGTACGTGGAGCAGGCCGCGGTGCAGGGAGCGGTCGCGGGCGAGCGTGGCCAGTGACCTGTCGGCTCCGGCCGCGGTGAGGAGCTCGGCGGCGCGGTCGCGGGCGTGGGCCAGTCCGGCCGGGGAGGGGGCGACTCTGGCGGCGGCGTGGTACGCACGGCCGGCGGTGATGGGTTCGCCCATGCCGGCGAGGGCGTCCGCGCCCTCGATGAGGGAGGCCCAGCCGCGCTTGCCGGCGAGGTGCCCCTCGACGACCGCGCGGATCGCGACGGCGCGCGGATGGGGCGACCAGAACCGCGACATGGCGGCGGCCTCGTCCCGGGCCGCGTCCGGTGCGATCTCGGTCAACGCGAGCAGGGCGTCCTCCCAGCCGAAGTGGTGTCCGGCATCGCGCGCCTTCCGCAGGAGCTGCGGCAGCCCGCGCGCCGGGCGCGGCTCGCGGCGGGCGTGCCGTATGTACGCGAGGGTCGCCGCCGCGCTCGCGCCGCACGGGGGCGAGGTGGCGTACGCCATCGTGACGACCGCTTCGAGGTTGTCGTGCCGCAGGCGGCGGGCCGTCTCGAACGTCACCGCGGCGGCGACGGCGCTGCCGAGTTCGCGGATGCCCGGTGCGGTGCCCGTCATCGCGACCTCGGCCTGCCGCCGCGCGGCGTCCAGGTCTCCCGTGCGGTGACGCACGAGCGCCTCGACCGCGGCGAACTTGTTGACCCAGGGCCCTCGGCCCACCACCCGGCCCCGGGCCACGGCCTCCAGGGCGGTCGGGTAGTCCCCGCAGTACGCACAGGTCAGCGCCCAGTTCAGGTAGTTCAATGAGGCGACCTCGCCGGTGACCGCGTCGAGGTCGGCCGACAGCAGCGAGGCGGCCCTGCGCCAGCGCTTGGGTGCGCGCTTGTGCCCCTGGTAGGTCTCGCACGCGGCGTGCATGCCGGCGACGAGGGCGATGATCCACGGCTCGCCGGAACGTTTCGCCAGGGCCAGCGCCCGGCGGGCGAGTTCCCACCGGTAGGAGGGGCTGAGGCCGGCGTCGGCGGGGAAGGACATGCGGCTCAGGGCGAGGGCCTGTCCCCCGATGTCGCCTGCCGCGGTGAACTCGAAGAGGGCACGGGTGCCGTACTCGGCCATCGCCTTGCCCCGCGCGGCCCGGGCCTGGGCGAGGAACACCGCGCCTCGTGCGCGGGGGCTGTGGCACGCGGCGGCCAACTCGTCGAGGAACGCCCAGGGAGCGGGGCCGGGCGCGCCCCACCGGGTGAGCATGGAGGTCATCTCGGCGAGGGCGATCCGGTCGTCGTCGGCGAGCCGCGTCACATCCGCAAGGGCGTTGCGCAGCGTTGCGAAACCGAGGTCGGACCGGCCCCGGAGCGCGGCCGACTCGGCTTCGCGGAGCTGTTCCCGGACGGCGGTGGACACGTTCTCGGCCAGGGACGCATGGGACGTTTCCGGTAGGAACGAGCGTGCCCCGGAAGCGGTTTCGTTCATGGTTCGAGCAAGAATAGGTGCAGTTCTTGGATTGTCCAGGGGGCCGGAACGGGGGCTTTCATTTCCGTGGACGGGCCACGGCCGTCGCCCTGTTTCCAGCCCGAGGACTGCCCATGAACGCATCCCGCAAGGTGGTCGTGTCCGCGCTCACCGCCGCGCCGACAGGGGCACCGACGGCCGCGAGTTCCGCGACCGGCGACGAACCGGCCGGCCCGGCGGTCGCCGTCGCCGGTGACGTCCCGCGGGAAGCCACCGCCGTACCGCACGGCCTGCCCACCCCGGCGCGCACCGAGGAGCAACTCGCGGCCGATGCGGCGCTGCTGAAGTCCGCACCGGAGGGTGCGTCGCCCAAAGCCCCCTGGAACACCGGATACGGGACCCCTCGGACGGTGCGGGCGCCCGGCGGACATCTGACCGGTCCGCAGGCCGGCGAGCCGCGCGCGACCGCGAGGAGCCGGCTCCGGGCGCACCGCGCGCTGTTCGGCCTGTCCGTCGCGGACGTCGAGGCGCTCGCGGTGCGGCGCGAGCACGAACTGCCGGGCACCGAGCCCTACCGTCCCGGCGCGACCGTGGCCTCCTGGCGGGCCGACTGCGGCACACCACCGGCCGCTCAGGGAACAGACGCGTGGACCACGAAGCCGCCGGCCGGCCGGGGCGACGGACGGCACGTCGCGTCGTACACCGGGCCGGAGAGCCGACTCGGTGACATGCGGACGTTCTTCCACGACTCGGCGTGCAGGCCGATCACCGGCGACTTCGTGACTCCTGGTCAGAAGGCCGTGATCGCCCCGGGCGCCGACTACGTCGGGCTGCTGTACCGGTACGGCGCCGACTACGAGTTCACCCTCACCGCGCGGCAGACCGGCTGACCATCGGTGCTCCCGTCCGTCACCCAGGAGAGGAACACATGTCCCACAACCGCAGATTCACTCTCGCCGCGTCGCTCCTCGGCGCCGCCGCACTGTTGAGCACCTCGGCCGGCCTCGCGCACGCAGGCACCGACGACCCGCTGCGCGGCGACCAGTGGGGCCTGGACCAGGTCCGCGCCGAACAGGCGTGGTCCGCCAGCACCGGCACGGGTGCCGTCGTGGCCGTGGTGGACACCGGGGTGGATCTGACCCACCCCGACCTCAAGGGCAACCTGGTGTCCGGCGCCACGTTCACCGGCTGCGGCAAGCAGGCCCAGCCGTGCGGGAACGGCGACTTCCGCGGCCCCGACGGCCAGAACAACGGCGACGAGCACGGCACCCATGTCGCGGGCATCGTGGCCGCCGTCGCGAACAACGGCACGGGGGTCGCCGGGGTCGCGCCGAACGCCAGGATCATGCCGGTCAAGGTGCTGGAGGAGGGCAGCGGCACCTTCGAGGACATAGCCGCCGGCATACGGTGGTCGGCCGACCACGGCGCCGATGTGATCAACATGAGTCTCGGCGGCCTTGCGGGAACGCAGGCCCTCACCATCACCGGCCTGGAGTCGTCGGTGACCGACGCGATCGCGTACGCCAACGCGAAGGGCACGGCGGTCGTCGCCGCCGCCGGCAACTCGGCCACCCCCGTGTGCAGCACCCCCGCGTGGGAGGCCGGCGCCATCTGCGTGGCGTCGACCGACCGCAACGAGCTGAAAAGCTGGTTCTCCGAGCTGCCGAACAAGCCCGACCTGAAGGCCGTCGCCGCTCCCGGCGGCGCGGGACTGATTTCGTGCAAGGACGACATCGTGTCCACCGTGCCGGCCGGCACCGGGTCCGCGTCCTGCGGCCAGAGGGACTACGACTACTACGCCGGCACGTCCATGGCCACGCCGCATGTCGCGGGTGTCGCCGCCCTGCTCTTCGCGCAGGGCCGGACGCTGGCCAACGTCGAGGACGCGCTGCTCGACACGGCCCGCCAGCCGGGCACCGGACTGAGGGGGGTCTACTCACCGGTCTACGGCTGGGGCATCGCGGACGCCGGCGCCGCCGTCCAGTACGCCGGGGCGGCCCCCGCCAAGGGCCGCAAGGGCGGTACGGACAAGCGCTGACCCGGTCGTCATCCACCGGTCGACGGGGTCGGCCACCTGGGCGTACCGGGTGGCCGGCCCCGTCCTGCGGACCACCTTCCGCGCCGAGGACGGAACATGCCGAAGACGGAACGTGCAGCTCCTTGACCGCCGCCGCTTGCTGTCCGCAACCGCTGCACGGTCGCCGGAGTCGCCTCCTCCCTTGACCGCCCTGCGCGCCGCCAAGGCCCCGAGTCCGACGGGGTCTTCCGCCACGGGGTGCCGTCGGCGCGCTTTGTCCGGCGTGTCAGGCGTCCCCGTAGGCCTCGCCGCCGAGTTCGAACCGGGCCGTGCCCGCCGTCACGTCGGCGAGCCACGCCTCGAAGGCGGTCACGTCCGCGTCGGGCAGTCCGATCTCGATCGTGACGGCCTCGCTGTAGCGCACGTCGCGCACCTCGCGCCCGGTGGAGCGCAGTTCGTTCTGCAGTTTGCCCGCGCGCTGGTGGTCGACGGTGACGGTGGCGAGCCGGAAGCGGCGCCGGGTGATCGTGCCGAGCGCGTCGAGTGCCTCGCCGACCGCGCCGCCGTACGCCCGGATCAGTCCGCCCGCGCCGAGCTTGACCCCGCCGAAGTAGCGGGTGACGACGGCGACGACGTACCGCATGTCGCGGCGCAGCAGCATCTGGAGCATCGGGACGCCGGCGGTGCCGCCGGGTTCGCCGTCGTCGCTCGCCTTCTGGATGCCGGCGTCGGCGCCGACGACGTAGGCCCAGCAGTTGTGGTTGGCGTCGGCGTGCCGCTTGCGGACCGCCGCGACGAATTCCTGCGCCTGCTGTTCGGTGGCCGCCGGGGCGAGCGCGCACAGGAAGCGGGAGCGGTTGACCTCGGTCTCGTGCACGCCCGCGTGGGCCACTGTGCGGTACTCGTCCTGCATCCGGCCAGCCTATGCGCCGGCCACGCCCGGCGGCCGACCGGCTACTTCTTGCCGCCGCGCGGCACTGTCACCGAGGTCAGGAGGGCGGTGCCGGGGGCCAGGGCCGACCAGGCGGTGCCGTGCCAGGCGAGGACGGCGACGGCGGAGGTCGGGAACTTCGTGCGGACCTGCTCCAGGGTGTCGCCGAGCCCGTCCCCGGCCAGGCCGAGAACCAGGTCCTCCAGGCCGGGGTTGTGTCCGACGAGCAGCAGGGTCGCGATCCCGGCGGGCACCTCGTGCACGACGGCCAGCAGTTCGTCGGCGCCGGCGGCGTACAGCCGGGGGTCGTGGCGCACGGGCGGCGGCGTGCCCCACTGCCCGGCGGCCAGCTCCCAGGTCTCGCGGGCGCGGACGGCGGTGGAGCACAGGGCGAGGTCCGGCAGCAGGTCGGCCTCGGCGAGGGCGTGTCCGGCGGCGGGGGCGTCGCGTCGGCCGCGCGGGGCGAGCGGGCGCTCGTGGTCGGGGGTGCCCTCGGGCCGGGCGGACTTGGCGTGCCGCAGGACGACGAGGCGGCGCAGCGGGCCCGCCCCGGAGCGCGCGATCACGCCGGGCTGCCGAGGTCGCGGGCGAGGTCGAGGCCGAGGATCCGGTCGGCGTGCACGTACGTCTCGAACCGGGCGCCGTCCGGCAGCTCCGGGTCGCTCCCGACGTCCCGCAGGACGCGGAGCACGCCGGGCAGGTCCAGGTCGTCCTCCCAGGCGGCACGCACGCGTGCGCGCACCTCGTCGGGGACGGGCCGCGAGGGCAGGCGCGCCCAGCCGGCGACCGCGCGGCGCCAGCGGACGAGGGTGTCGTGGGCGTCGTGCAGCGCGGCCGGGTCCAGGTGACAGGTCACGCTTCTCGGCCGGGTGAGCAGCGCGAGCCGCAGGGCGGCGGGGTCGGGCTCCTCCGCCGCGTCGGGCACCACCTGCTCGACGGGCGCGACGGCGACACGGATACCGCCGGCCACGGCGCCACCCCGCCCCGCGCCGCGACCGGCACGGGAAGCGGGACCGCCCTCGGAACCGCCCTCCCTTCCGTCCCCGCCCGGGACGTGGCCGCCACCGGGTGCGTGCCCCTCGCCCGCAACACCTTGGCCGCCACCGGGTGCGTGCCCCTCCCCCGCGACACCTTGGCCGCCGTCGGGGGCGGGACCGCCCTCGGCGCCGACCTGGCGGCCGTCGGATGCAGGTCTGACCTCGGCGATGATCCGGGCCCCGTCGGATGCGGGCCCCTCCTCGGCAACGGCCTCGGTCCCGTCGGTCCCAGGGCCCCTCTCGGCCGCGAGCCGCGTGCCCTCGGCGCCGGGGCTCCCCTCGGCCACGACATGGATGACCCGGGCCTCGCCGAGTCCTCCCGTGTCGTCCGTGCGCTCCTCGAAGGGGCGGATGCCGAGGGCGGCGGCCCCGGCCCGCAGCTCGGCACGTTCCCGCTCGCCGGACAGCAGCGCCCAGACGGGCGTGCCGCCGAGTTCCAGGGCGCGGACGAGGGTGTCCGCGACGAGCAGCACACGGAGGTTCGTGATGTCGAACCCCGAGGTGTGGGCCTCGACCCGGGTCAGGCCGCGGCGGGGCCGGGCGGCGTCGACGAGTTCGCCGCTACGGGCGTCGGTGATGCGCAACACGAGGCGAGCGTAGGCGCCCGGAGGGCAGAACGCAGTCCGGCGGGACACACCGCTGTGCGCACCCCGCGCCCGGCGTGCGCGCCCTCGCCGTCCGCCGTCACCCCGCCGTCCCCGGAAACCGCACTTCCGGGCGCCGGTCCGGCCGTCCGGCGTGATCTCCGCGCGGCCCGCGCAGGCGACGGCGAGCCGGTCGAAGCGGGCCTTGGTCGCCCGGGGAATCATCGGGCGCCGCGGCCCGTTGTGCCGGACGACAGCGACAGCCCACCCCAAGGAGGCCGTGTGTACGGCGACGACGCAACGGTCCGCAGGATCCTCACCGGCCTCGGCGACACCTGGGCCGTGGTGGGCCTGTCGAACAACCGCTCCCGTGCCGCGTACGGCGTCGCCGAGGTGCTGCGGCGCTTCGGCAAGCGCGTCGTGCCGGTGCACCCGAAGGCGGAGCCGGTGGACGGCGAGCAGGGCTACGCCTCCCTCGGGGACATTCCCTTCGACGTGGACGTGGTCGACGTGTTCGTCAACGGCGACCTGGCGGGCGCGGTCGCCGACGAGGCGGTCGCGAAGGGCGCCAAGGCGGTCTGGTTCCAGCTCGGTGTGGTCGACGAGGCTGCGTACGGGCGGACCCGGGAGGCGGGTCTGGAGATGGTGATGGACCGCTGCCCGGCGATCGAGATACCGCGCCTGGGATGAGCGGCGTCCGTCCGGGGCCTGGACGGCTACTCGGAGGCGAGTCTGCGCGGGTGTGGCAGTACCAGGAGTTCTCGCAGTGGCTGTCGGGCGTCTTCCACGGGGCGTCGTCCGGCGACCCGTTCCGCGCGGGCACCACGCCGGTCCGGCTGCGCCGCGTCCTCGGCTCCCCGTCGGCAGCGGCGGCCTTCGCCGAGATGTACGTCGGCAAGGACGCCGACCCCTGACCCGCGGGCGTGACGTGGGCCCGGCCCGCCCACCGGTGCCTCAGTCGTGCGACGGCCGGTCGCTGAGCCGGTGGTCCGCCACGTTCAGCGCCTCGTCGACCAGCCGACGCAGATGGCCGTCCCGCAGCGCGTAGACGACGCGCCGCCCCTCCTTGCGCGTCGAGACCAGCCCCGCGAGCCGCAGCCGCGCCAGATGCTGGCTGACCGCCGGGCGGGCCGCCCCGCACACCTCGGTGAGTGTCGTGACGTCGGCCTCTCCCCCGGTCAGCGCGTGCAGCAGGGTGAGGCGGGTGCGGTCGCCGAGCAGGGCGAGGAGTTCCGCGGCGAGGGCGAACTGTTCCTCGCCGGGGTTGCGCGGGTGCGCATCCTGCGCAGGTGACAGGTGCATGCGTGCGCTCATACGCACATAATGGCGTCGTGGGCGGCCCGCGTCCACCTCCGCGCACCGGAAGGGGAGCCTCGTGAGCCACCGTCACCAGGGAAATGCCGGGCACGCGCACGACCACCGGCACGACCACGACCACGCGCACGGCCATCAGCACCGGCACCACCCCTCCCCCACGGGCCTGCGCCGCCTGACGCACTTCCTCACCCCGCACTCCCACGAGACCGCCGGCAAGCTGGACTCCGCCCTGGAATCCTCGGCCCGTGGCATGCGCGCCCTGTGGGTGTCGCTCGCGGTGCTCGGCGTCACCGCGCTCGCGCAGGCGGTGGTGGTGGCCTTCTCCGGTTCGGTGGCGCTGCTCGGCGACACGGTGCACAACGCGGCGGACGCGCTGACGGCCGTACCGCTCGCCATCGCCTTCGTACTGGGCCGGCGTGCGGCGACGCGGCGGTTCACGTACGGCTACGGGCGCGCCGAGGACCTGGCGGGCATCGCGATCGTGCTGACGATCGCGGCGTCGGCGGCGTTCGCCGGGTGGACGGCGGTGGACCGGCTGCTGGACCCGCGCCCGGTCGCGCACGTGCCGGCGGTGGCGGTGGCGGCGCTCGTCGGTTTCGCGGGAAACGAGTGGGTGGCCCGGTACCGGATGAGGGTCGGGCGCGCGATCGGTTCGGCCGCGCTGGTCGCGGACGGGCTGCACGCCCGCACCGACGGCTTCACCTCCCTGGCCGTGCTGCTGGGCGCGGGCGGTTCCGCCCTGGGGCTGCAACTCGCCGACCCCGTCGTCGGGTTGGCGATCACGGCCGCGATCCTGCTGGTGCTGCGGGACGCGGCGCGCGAGGTGTTCCGGCGTGTGATGGACGCCGTGGACCCGGCGCTGGTGGACCGGGCGGAGCGGGCGCTCGAAGGGGTCGCGGGGGTGCGCGGCGTGGGCGAACTGCGGCTGCGCTGGATCGGACACCGGCTGCGCGCGGAGGTCGCGGTCGTCGTCCGCGGGGACGTGTCGGTGCGGGAGGCGCACCGCGTCGCCGTCCACGCCGAACACGCCCTGCTGCACGCGGTCCCGCGCCTCACGGCCGTCCTGGTGCACGCCGACCCCGAGCCCGTACCGGGCGAGACGGACCCGCACCTGCCGCTCGCGCACCACGCGACGGCATAGTCCTGTCCCGCCCGGACGCGGAAGTGCAGCGCCGCGGTCAGGCGACCCCGAGGCCTTCCAGGACCACCGCGCCCGGCAGGTCGGCGAACGCCTTGCCCGGGACCAGCAGCTTGCCGCGCCGGCGCCCGCTGCCGACCAGCACGTACGGCAGGTCGACGACCGCCGGGTCGACCAGCACCGGCCATCCGTCGGGCAGGCCGAGCGGGGTGATGCCGCCGTACTCCATGCCGGTCTCCCCGGTCGCGACGTCCATGGCGGCGAAGGACGCCTTGCGCACGCCGAGTTGGCGGCGCACGGCGCCGTTCACGTCGACCCGCGCGGTGGACAGCACGACGCACGCGGCGAGTGTGGTCTCCCCGGCGCGCCTGCCCGCGACGACGACGCAGTTGGCGGACTGTTCGAGCAGGTCCCGGCCGTAGTGCTCCACGAAGACGGCGGTGTCGGCCCACTGCGGGTCGGTGTCGACGTAGACGATCCGGTCGGCCGGGACGCCGCCGCTCCAGTGGCGTACGGCGTCGGCGACCGGGCGGGTCAGCTCGTCGAGGCAGTCGGGGGCGGGCCGGGCGTTGTCGAAGTGTCCGATCGGTGCGTGCATGAGCGCAGGCTACCGCCGCACCGGGGGCACCCGAGGGGGCGTCTCAGCGGACCGGCGGCACCGACACCGCGAGCACCATCTCGGTGGGTTCGTCGCCCCGGTTGCCGTACATGTGCGGGGTGTTGGCCTCGAAGGTGACGCTGGCGCCGGCCGGTACGAGGTGGTCGGCGCCGTCGACGGTGAGGGTGAGCTCGCCGGCGGTGACGTGGACGATCTCGACGGTGCCGGCCGGGTGCGGGTCGGAGTCGCTGCTGTCGCCGGGCATCAGGCGCCAGTCCCACATCTCCAGCGGGCCGGGTGCCTCGGCGCCCGCGAGCAGTCTGCTGTAGCTGCCCGCCTCGGTGTGCCACAGCCGCATGGCCTGGTCCGCCGGGACGATCCGGACCTTCGGCCCCTGCTCGTAGTCGAGCAGGGTGGTGATGCTGATGCCGAGCGCGTCACCGATCTTGACGACCGTGCCGAGGCTCGGGTTGGTGCGGGCCTGCTCGATCTGGATGAGCATGCCGCGGCTGACACCGGCACGGGCGGCGAGCACGTCGAGGGTGAAGCCGCGCTCGGTGCGCCAGCGCTTGACGTTGCGCGCCAGGGACTGGGTCAGCAGGTCGAGGTCCGACACGTTCCATCCACACTTCTTGACAATATTTTGCACGTTGCAGTGCAACACAGTGAACTATGCTGTGATGCACCCGATCGTTCACTGAACTGTACTGCGAGGCAACCGTCCCATGACAGCACTCTTCGCCCTCGCCACCAGCCTCCTGTGGGGACTGGCCGACTTCGGCGGCGGGCTGCTCACCCGGCGCACACCCGCGCTAACGGTGGTCGTCGTCTCGCAGTCCGTCGCGGTCGCCGTGCTCGGCGCGGTCGTCGCCGCCACGGGTGCCTGGAGCGAGGCGGGTCCGCGCCTGTGGTTCGCGGTGGCCGCCGGACTGGTGGGCCCGGTGGCGATGCTGGCCTTCTACAAGGCGCTCGCCCTCGGCCCGATGGGCGTCGTCTCCCCGCTCGGCTCGCTCGGCGTCGCCGTCCCGGTCACGGTGGGCCTGGTCCTGGGCGAGCGCCCGGGCCCGCTGCAACTCGCCGGCATCCTGGTCGCCGTCGCCGGGGTGTGCCTCGCGGGCGGCCCGCAGTTCCGCGGCGGCGCCCCGGTGCAGCGGCGGGCCGTCCTGCTCACGCTGCTCGCGGCGTTCGGGTTCGGCGCGGTGATGGCCCTGATCGCCGAGGCGTCGACCACGCTCACCGGACTCTTCCTCGCCCTGTTCGTGCAGCGCGTGACCAACGTGGCCGCGGGCGGCCTCGCCCTGTACGTCTCCGTGCGGCGCGGCGCGCCCGCGCTGTCCCCGGCCGGCTTCCCCTGGGGTTCGCTGCCCGCGCTGGCGTTCGTCGGTCTGGCGGACGTGGCCGCCAACGGCACCTACGCGATCGCCGCCCGGCACGGCCCGGTCACGGTCGCCGCCGTACTCGCCTCGCTCTACCCGGTGGTGACGGCGCTCGCCGCGCGGGGCGTGCTGCACGAGCGGCTGCGCGCCGTGCAGGCGGCGGGCGCGGGCCTCGCGCTGATGGGCACGGTGCTGCTGGCCGGCGGCTGAGCGCGGGGCCGGCCGGCCCGGGGTGTCAGGCGCCGGGCTCCCATTCGGCGAGCCGGGCCGCCGACGCCTCGTCCAGCTCCGACAGGGCGAGCAGCTGGTCCGGCGTGACCCCTTCGGGTATCGGCACGGGCGCCGGCGTCCGCAGCGGCGGCTGCCAGCCCTCGGCGGCCGTCCACCGCCGTACGACCCGGGCCGGGGCCCCCGCCACGACGGCGTGGTCGGGCACCGTGCCGCGCACCACGGCACCGGCCGCGACGACGACGTTCCGCCCGATGCGCGCGCCCGGCAGGATCACCGCTCCGGTGCCGATCCAGCAGCCCGGCCCGATCTCCACCGGCTCCATCCGGGGCCACTGCTTGCCGATGGGCTGGTGCGGATCGTCGTAGGAGTGGTTCGTGGACGTGACGTACACGTAGGGCCCGAAGTAGCAGTCGCTGCCGATGGTGACCGTCGTGTCGGCGATGACGTGGCTGCCGCGGCCGAGGACGACGCCGTCGCCGATCCGCAGGATGGGCTCCGGTCCGAGGTCGAGGTCGGGCATCAGGCCGGCGGTGAGGGTGACCTGCTCCCCGACGATGCAGTGGGAGCCCAGGTGGATCCACGGTTCGCCGAAGACCGTGCCGAGCGGGAAGGCCAGTCTGGTACCGGTTCCCATCGCCCCGAAGCGGAGCCGTCCGGGGTGCTCGGCGGTCACGGAGCCGGTCCGCTGCGCCCACGCCCAGGCCGCGTGGACGGCGCGCTGCCCGAGGCGGCGCCGCCACGACGAGAACGTGTTCTTGCGGTTGGGCACCCGCTCACCGTACTCAGCGGCCGGCCGCGCCGGACGCCGAAGGCCTGTGATCTTCACCCCAACCGGTGGCGTACGGTGCCGGAGAACACCTGAGCAGGGAGGCGATGATGACGCACAAGGCGCTGATCAAGGGCATCGGCGGCAAGGACCCGAAGGTGGCGCCGGAGGCGTTCGTGGCACCGACGTCCTCGGTGATCGGGGACGTGACGCTGCACACCGGCGCGAGCGTCTGGTACGGGGCGGTGCTGCGCGGCGACGTCGAGCGGATCACCGTCGGCGCGAACAGCAACGTCCAGGACAACTGCACGCTGCACGCCGACCCCGGCTTCCCGGTCACGGTGGGCGAGCGCGTGTCCGTCGGGCACAACGCCGTGGTGCACGGCGCGACCGTGGAGGACGACTGCCTGATCGGCATGGGCGCGACGGTGCTCAACGGGGCGGTGATCGGCACCGGTTCGCTGGTCGCCGCGCAGGCGCTGGTGCCGCAGGGGATGCGGGTTCCGCCGGGGTCGCTGGTGGCCGGCGTTCCCGCCAAGGTGAAGCGGGAGCTGACGGCGGAGGAGCGGGAGGGGATCGCCCTCAACGGCGACATGTACGCGGGGCTGGCGCGGTCCCACCGGGACGCGTACGAGGGCTGACGAGCGCACGCCGGATGCGGGTGGGGCGCGGGTGAGTGCCGGGCGCGCCCCCGCAGGGCGTCTCAGTCGCCGGTCGTGACCAGTTCCGGCTCCGGCGTCGCGGCCGGCCGGACCTTCTTCGCCTTGCGCTTCAGCACCAGCATCGACGTGACGCCGATCAGGACCGCCAGGACCAGGCCCACCCACGAGAAGCGCTTCAGCCAGGCCTCGGCGACGACGCCCACGTAGTAGATGACGGCCGTCGTGCCGCCCGCCCAGAGGATACCGCCGAGGACGTTGGCCGTCAGGAACTTCCAGTACGGCATGCGCAGGACGCCCGCGAGGGGGCCGGCGAAGATGCGGAGCAGGGCGACGAAGCGGCCGAAGAACACCGCCCACATGCCCCACTTCTCGAAGGACCGCTCGGCCGTCGCGATGTGCCCCTCGCTGAAGTGGCTCGGGAACTTCCTGCCGAGCCAGGCCAGCAGCGGACGGCCGCCGCGGCGTCCGATGGCGTAGCCGATGGAGTCGCCGACGACCGCGCCGACCGTGGCGCAGATGCCGAGGACGAGCGGGTCGACGCCGCCGTGCTGGGAGGACAGCAGGGCCGCCGAGACCAGGATGATCTCGCCGGGCAGCGGGATGCCGAGGCTCTCCAGACCGATGACGATGCCGACGACTGCGTAGACGGCCGCCGCGGGCACGGTGTCGAGCCATTCCTGGACGTGCAACGCCGGTTCCTCCCCGTCTCGGAATTTCCGCATTCCCGGACGTACGCCGCGATCACGGCGCACGTCCGGGAAGCCTACCGGGCCACCGGGACACCCCCCGCGTCCACGTGACGGCCCTCTCCCCCCTCGGTTCTCCGGGCGTGCCGAACCGTGACACGGTCACCGGGCCGTCCCCTCCTCGGCCCGGCCGTCCCCGGCATCCCGGAGCACACCCCGCCCGGACGCCGGCCCGCGACGCGAAGGCCCATACGCGGATCAGCCGTTGGGGCGCAGCGTCCAGACGACCGTCATCTCGCTCGTCACGGCGCCGTCCTCACGCTGGATGGCGACGCTCACCGGGAACTCGGGGCGCCGGCCCGCGTCGAGTTCGGCGACGACGTCGTCGATCGGGCGGCCCAGCGTCGCGGTGGCCCGGACCGGCCCCAGGGCGATCTTCTTGAACGCGATCTGCGCGGTGACGGGGAGCGGAACGGCACGCGAGAGCTGGTCCCCGAAGGCGGCCAGGACGATCGCGCCGCTGGCGGACTCGCCGAGCGTGAACATCGCGCCGGCGTGCGGCCCCCCGACGTGGTTGCGGTACTCGCTCTGGTCCGGCAGGGCCAGCACGGCCTGCTCCGGGGTGGTCTCCAGGTACTCCAGGTTCAGGGTCCGAACCATCGGCACCGTGGCGGCGAGGAGCTCGCCGATCGACATGTGGTCTGCGGTCATGTCCCGCAGGTTACCCACGAGTAGCCTTCGGTGGCCAGGGCCGTGGGGCCATCGCCGTTCCGGCGGGGCGCGCTTCCCCGCGCCGTCCGCGTCGCGAGTTGCTACGTGCCCGTCAAAGGGCGGTGACCCAATCGTGTCCTGGCCGCCGCTAGGGTGGCTGCCCATGTGGCCAGGACAGCAGCAGCCCGGGGGCGAGCAGAACCCGCAGGCGAACAATCCGTACCAGCAGCCGGGATACCAGCAGCCGAATCCGTATCAGCAGCCCGGTTACCAGCAGACCGGGCCCCAGGGCCAGCCGCAGTGGGGGCAGCCCACCATGCCGCTGACTCCGCAGCCGCCCGGCGGAGGGGGCGGCAACCGGACGAAGCTGGTCGCGATCGTGGCGGCCACGGCCGTCGTCGTGGCCGCGGGCGTCACCGGATTCCTGGTGCTCGGCGGCGACGAGGACGACACGGCGGACGGCGGCACCAAGGGCGGCGGCGCGACGGTGTCCGCGTCCCCCTCGAAGCCGGCCGAACCGACCGAGTCCGCCCCGGGCACCGACGACAACCCGCGCGGCACCGAGACCGAGAAGCCGACCGTTGACGGCTGGAAGGTCGTCATCAACCCGAAGTGGGGCACGGCCTTCGACGTCCCCGCCGACTGGGAGGTCGAGTCCCCCGGTCTGACCATCGGCTTCGAGGACGACAAGTCCGAGGACGGCAAGCCGCTCATCGTGATGTCGGCCCCGGCGATCTACAAGTCCAAGTGGTGCACGACCGACGAGAACAAGGACGGCCGCACCGAGGACACCTCGCTCGCCGCCACCGGCACGAAGGGGGCCAACGGCGCCAAGAGCACCGACGAGGTCGCCGTGAACACGGTCGCCTGGTGGGTGTACGGCGGCTACACGCAGCCCGACAAGAAGAGCATCGCCTTCGACAAGAAGGCCAAGGCCTACACGACCAAGGCCGGCATCAAGGGCAGCATCGCCACGGCCAAGTCGAACGGCACGCCGCAGAAGGGCAAGTGCGCGAGCGACGGCAAGGCGATCACGTTCGGCTTCAAGAACTCGGCCGGCGACTTCGTCTCGTGGAACTTCTACGGCGCCCGGGGCGTCAAGGACGAGGTGCCCGACGAGACCATCATGAAGATCCTGAGCACGGTGCGGACGCACGGGGAGCCGACGGGCGGCTGATCCGCGGGCACCGGACCGGAGTTCCCGCGGGCTCCGGACCGGTGTTCTCACCGACCCCGGACCGGAGTTGTCACGGACCCCGGACCGGTGTCCTCGCGGGCCCGGCCCCGGCATGTGACGTATCGGTTTGGCAAGTCGGGGCGGCTGCGGCGATAGTCGGCCGGTGACCTCCGCCGACTCCTCCCGCCGCGCCCGCATGCCCGCGTGGGCGGGCCGCAACTACTCGTTGCTGACCGCCGCCGCGTTCGTCACCAACCTCGGCAGCCACGGCGCGCTGGTCGCCGCCGCGTTCGCCGTCCTGGAAACGGGCGGCGACGGCGGCGACGTGGGCCTGGTGGCCGCCGCGCGCACCCTGCCGCTGGTGCTGTTCCTGCTGATCGGCGGAGCCGTCGCGGACCGCCTGCCGCGCCACCGCGTCATGGTCGCGGCCAACGCCCTCAACTGCCTGTCGCAGGGCGCCTTCGCGGTGCTCGTGCTGGCCGGGGAGCCGCTGCTGTGGCAGATGATGCTGCTGAGCGCCCTCGGCGGCACCGGCCAGGCGTTCTTCAGCCCGGCCGCCGAGGGCATGCTGCTGTCCTCGGTGCAGGGCGAGCAGGCCGGCCGGGCCTTCGCGGTGTTCCGGATGGCGATGCAGGGCGCGGCGGTCGGCGGTGCCGCGCTCGGCGGCGCGATGGTCGCCGCGATCGGGCCGGGCTGGGTGCTCGCCGCCGACGCCGCCGCGTTCGCGCTGGCCGGGGCGCTGCGCGGGCTCCTCGACGTGAGTCACATCCCGGCGCGCGCCCCCGGCGGCGGGATGCTCGCCGACCTCCGCGAGGGCTGGCGGGAGGTCGCGGGCCGGCCCTGGCTGTGGGGCATCGTCGTCCAGTTCTCCATCGCCAACGCGGTCGTCGCAGCAGCCGACGCGGTCTACGGGCCGCTCGTCGCCCGGGACCACCTGGGCGGCGCCGGGCCCTGGGGTCTCGCGCTCGGCTTCTTCGGCGCGGGCACGGTCGTCGGCGCCCTGCTGATGACCCGCTGGAAACCACGCCGTCTGCTGTTCGTCGGCACCCTGTGCGTCTTCCCGCTGGCCCTGCCGTCCGCGGCGCTCGCCGTGCCCGTGCCGGCCGGGGCGCTGTGCGGGGTGATGTTCGTGACCGGCGTGACCCTTGAGGTGTTCGGGGTCTCCTGGATGACCGCGCTGCACCAGGAGATACCCGAGGACAAGCTGTCCCGGGTCTCGGCGTACGACTGGTTCGGCTCGGTCGCGCTCGTGCCGCTCGCGACGGCGCTGGCGGGCCCCGCGGAGACGGCGTTCGGACGGCCGGCGGCGCTGTGGGGCTGCGCCGCGCTGGTCGTGGTGATGACCGCGGCGGTGCTGTGCCTGCCGGACGTGAGGAATCTGCGGCGGACCACCAGGAAGGTCACGGGAGCCGCCGAGGGCGGTCAGCCGACGCCGAACGACCCGTCGGGCGGCTCGGGCGACGGCACGGCGTCCGCGTCCCGGACGGGCTGAGCGCCGCCGGTGAAGTCCCGTAGCGCTCGCCCGTGTTCGACGCGTGCGGGGAACGCGTCGGCGGCCGTGCGCCGGGCCACGGCGGCGGTGTCGACGGGGTGGTGCGCGGCGACGAGCACCGCGTTGCCGAAGCGGCGCCCGCGCAGCACACCCGGCTCGGCGATCAGCGCCAGGTGCTCGAACACCGCGGCGAAGGTGGCGAGCTGGGAACGCAGGAACGCGAACGGCGCCCCGTCGGCGAGGTTCGCCAGGTAGACGCCGCCCTCCCGCAGCACCCGCGCCGCCTCCTCGGCGTAGCCGAGGGACGTGAGGTGCGCGGGCACGCGGGAGCCGCCGAAGACGTCGGCGACGAGGATGTCCGCCGAGTCCGCCGGCGCGGACGCCAGCCAGGCGCGCGCGTCCGCCGGGTGCAGCGTGACGCCCGCGCCGTCCGGCAGCGGCAGATGCTCGGCGACCAGTTCCAGCAGTCCCCGGTCGGCCTCCACGACGTCCTGCCGGGAGCCGGGCCGGGTCGCGGCCACGTACCGGGGCAGGGTGAGCGCGCCGCCGCCGAGATGCAGCACGTCCAGCGGGCGCCCCGGCTCCGCGACGACGTCCAGGACGTGCCCGAGCCGCCGGGCGTACTCGAACTCCAGGTGGGTCGGCGCGTCGAGGTCGACGTACGACTGCGGCGCCCCGTCCACGGTCAGCAGCCAGGCCCGTGCCCGGTCGACGTCCGGCATCAGCTTCGCGGTGCCGTGATCGACGACACGGGTCACGGGTATGGCTTCGTTCACGCCTCCATTCTCACGGAACGGCGGTCACGCCTCACTGAACGGCGGTCACGGTCCCCGCCCCCACGGTCCGTCCGCCCTCACGGATGGCGAACCCGAGCCCGGGCTCCAGCGGAACCTCCCGCCCCAGCTCGACCGTCATCGACACCGTGTCGCCGGGCCGCGCGACGGCCACCTCGCCGAGGTCGACGTCGCCGACCACGTCCGCGGTCCGGATGTAGAACTGCGGCCGGTACCCGGTGGCGACGGGCGTCGTACGCCCGCCCTCGCGCGCCGACAACACGTACACCCGCGCCGAGAACCGCCGTCGCGGCACGACACTGCCGGGCGCCGCCACCACGTGCCCGCGTCGCACGGCGTCCCGGGGCACGCCGCGCAGCAGCACCGCCACGTTGTCCCCGGCCTGCGCCTCCTCCATGGGCCTGCCGAAGGTCTCCAGACCGGTGACGACGGTGTCGACGCCGGCGCCGAGCACCTCCACCCGGTCGCCCGGGCGGAGCGTGCCGCGCTCGACGGCACCGGTGACGACCGTGCCCCGGCCGGTGATGGTGAGCACGTTCTCCACCGGCAGCAGGAACGGGGCGTCCAGATACCGCTCCGGCATCGGCACGTACGTGTCCACCGCGTCGAGCAGCGCCTCGATCGACGCCGTCCAGCGCGGGTCGCCCTCCAGCGCCCCGAGCCCGGAGACCCGTACGACGGGCACGGCGTCGCCGCCGTAGCCGTGCGCGGTGAGCAGGTCCCTGACCTCCAGCTCGACCAGGTCGGTGAGTTCCTCGTCGCCCGCGTCGGCCTTGTTGAGGGCGACGACGATGTGGTCGACGCCCACCTGCCGGGCGAGCAGCACGTGTTCGGCGGTCTGCGGCATGATCCCGTCCAGCGCGGAGACGACGAGGATCGCCCCGTCGAGCTGTGCGGCGCCGGTCACCATGTTCTTGACGTAGTCGGCGTGGCCGGGCATGTCGACGTGTGCGTAGTGCCGGGTGTCGGTCTCGTACTCGACGTGCGCGATGTTGATGGTGATGCCGCGCGCCGCCTCCTCCGGGGCCCGGTCGATGCGGTCGAAGGAAACGTACCGGGTGGTGCCGCCGGCGCCGCGCTCGGCGAGGACCTTGGTGATGGCGGCGGTCAGGGTGGTCTTGCCGTGGTCGACGTGACCCATCGTGCCGATGTTCAGATGCGGTTTCGTGCGGACGTACGCCGTCTTGGGCATGGCGACACCTCGAAGTCTCTCGGTGCAGAACGGTGACGGCCCCGGCGCGGCACTACGGGCACGCGGCCGGGACGGGGACCCCGGGGAACTCGCCGACCCTCCCCCTGCGGGGTCCGCCGGACGTTCCGGGGAGGGTCAGCTTCGGGCGCCGTCGACAGCGGCCGCGAGAACGGGAACGGCAGCCTTCGGGGCATCCGCGACGGCGGATGCTGCGAGGTGGAAGGCGTACCGGAACATGGCGTCGATCATCGCCGACGCCGTGACCCGCGTCGAATGGTTTTCGGTGCCCGGGAGTTCGGGCCGGGGGGTCGGCAGCGGCGGATCAGGAGGCGCCGGTGTTCTTCAGCGCCTCGCGCACCGACAGCGGCGCGAACCTGTCCCGTTCCCGCGCGAGGAAGTCCCGTACGGCGTCCGGGTCGGTCTTGGCGTACTCACGCAGGCACCAGCCGATCGCCTTGCGGACGAAGAAGTCCTCGTGCCCGGCCTGCCGCAGGCAGTAGCCGAAGAGGCGTGCGGTGTCGGTGCGTTCCCGGTACCGCAGCTGGTGGAGCAGGGCGGCGCGGGCGAGCCACAGGTTCTCGTCCTCGATCCAGGCGTCCATGTCCGCGGTGAGGTCCGGGTCGGCGGCGACGAGCCCGCCGACCACGTGCGCGGCGAGCAGGTCGACGGTGTCCCACCACGGGACGGTGGTGAGCAGGTGCCGGACGACGGGCAGGAAGGCGGAGGAGCAGCGCCCCACGTGGCGGCGGAGGTAGTCGACGGCGAAGTAGTGGTACTCGCGTTCCGGCAGCCGCCAGCAGCGCAGCGCGATCGCGGCGCAGTCGCTCTCGGCGGGCCGCGGCGTGCCCTCCAGGACGGTGTGGGACAGGGCGCGCCGGACGGGCGTGGTGAGGCCGAGGAAGGGGGCGGCGTCCTTCATGTACGCGCGCATGGCCGGGGCACGCCCGGGGTCGGCCGCGGCGCCGTAGGTGGCGGTGAGCCGCCCGAGCACGTCGTCGGCGAGCGCGCTGCTCGGGATCTTCGGCGCGGTCCCGGCTGCTTCGCCTGCTGTTTCTCCGGCTGTGACGCCCATGAGACAGACCATACGGCGATCACACACCTTCGTCGGTTAGTGTCGCCGGATGCCCGATGCCACCACCCGCTCTGGGGGCACCGTCACGGCCCCGCCCCGGGCCGCCACCACGGAGCTCGCCGCCGCCGTCCCCGCGGTCGCGCCCGTCCCGTCCGTCCCGCCAGTCGTCGCGGCGGGCTTCGCCGGGCGCTGTTCGAGAGCCCTGCGGTCGCCGTGGACGCGGCTCGCGCTGCTCGTCGTGCTGCTGGCGGCGGGGGCGTCCGCGGTGCTGCTGTTCGAGCCGCACAAGCTGCTCACGGACGGCTGGCCGCCGCAGCTCGGCGGTGCCGCCGCGGCCCTGGTGTTCGCGGTGGCGTACGGGCTGTGCACGGTGGCCTTCGTGCCCCGTCCGCTGCTGAACCTGGCGGCAGGGGCGCTGTTCGGCACCGCGGCGGGGCTCGGCGCGGCCCTCGCGGGCACGGTGCTGGGCGCCGGGATCGCGTTCTGTCTCGGCCGGCTGCTGGGCCAGGAGGCGCTGCGCCCGCTGCTGCGCGGCCGGGTGCTCCGGGCCGCCGACGGGCAGCTCAGCCGGCACGGCTTCCGCTCGATGCTGGCGGCCCGGCTGTTCCCGGGGGTGCCGTTCTGGGCGGCGAACTACTGCGCCGCCGTCTCCCGCATGGGCCTGCTGCCGTTCCTGCTCGCGACGGGGCTCGGCTCGATCCCGAACACCGCCGCGTACGTCGTCGCCGGCGCCCGCGCGTCGTCGCCGACGTCCCCCGTGTTCCTGATCGCGCTGGCCTGCATCGCCGTACCCGCCCTGGTGGGTGTGGTGGTGGCCTGGCGCAAGCGGCACCACCTGCGCGCGCGCTGACGCGCGGGCGGCGTCGTCACAGCGCTTCCAGGATCATCGCGTTGGCGAGTCCGCCCGCCTCGCACATCGTCTGGAGCCCGTAGCGGGCGCCGCGCTGCGCCATGGCGTGGACGAGGGTCGTCGTCAGGCGGGTGCCGCTGGCGCCGAGCGGGTGGCCGAGGGCGATGGCGCCGCCGTTGACGTTGACCTTGGCGAGGTCGGCGCCGGTCTCCTGCCGCCAGGCGAGGACGACGCTGGAGAAGGCCTCGTTGACCTCGAAGAGGTCGATGTCGTCCAGGGTCAGGCGGGCCCGGCGCAGGACCTTCTCGGTGGCCGGGACGACGCCGGTGAGCATCAGGAGCGGGTCGGAGCCGGTGACGGCGAAGCTGTGCAGCCGGGCGAGCGGGCGCAGGCCGAGGCGGGCCGCGGTGTCGCCGGAGGTGATCAGCACGGCGGAGGCGCCGTCGTTGACCGGGCTGGCGTTGCCCGCGGTGACGTTCCACTCGATCTGCGGGAAGCGCTCGGCGAAGGCCGGGTCGTAGTAGGCGGGTTTGAGGCCGGCGAGGATCTCGGGGGTGCTGCCGGGGCGTACGCACTCGTCGCGCGAGACGCCGTCGAGCGGCGCGACCTCCGCGTCGAACAGGCCGCTCGCCCAGGCTTCGGCGGCCCGCCGGTGCGAGGACACCGCGAAGGCGTCCATCTGCTCGCGCGTGATCGACCACTTCGCGGCGATCAGCTCGGCGCTGATGCCCTGCGGGACGAGGCCCTCCGGGTAGCGCTCGGCGATGCCGGGGCCGAAGGGGTCCTTGCCGGCCGGCACGTTCGACCACATCGGCACGCGGCTCATCGACTCCACACCGCAGGCCACGGCGATGTCGTAGGCGCCCGCCATGACGCCCTGCGCCGCGAAGTGCACGGCCTGCTGGGAGGAGCCGCACTGGCGGTCCACGGTGGTGGCGGGCACCGACTCCGGGAAGCCTGCCGACAGGGCGGCGTACCGGGTGGTGTTCATGGCCTGCTCGCCGACCTGGTCGACGGTGCCGCCGATGACGTCGTCGATCAGCGCCGGGTCGACGCCGGAGCGCTCGACGAGGGTGCGCAGGGTGTGGGCGAGGAGTGCGACGGGGTGGACGTCCGCGAGGGAGCCGTTCGGCTTGCCCCTGCCGATCGGGGTGCGTACGGCTTCGACGACGACTGCGTCACGCATGGTGCGGGCCTCCTGGGGCGGCTGGCGACTACCTGCGAGTAGGAAATTCAAACTCACCATAGCCTGGTAGGTTGGAAAAACAAACCCTCTATGGTGCCGGGCGCACCGCTCCCCGCGCGGCCCGAGCCGCCGCCCCGCCCTCACCTAAGCTGCTGCCATGCCCGCCACGCCCCCACGCCCCTGCTCCATCGCCGACACCCTGGCGCTCGTCGGCGAGAAGTACTCCCTGCTGGTGCTGCGGGAGGTGTGCCTCGGCAACGGCCGCTTCGACCAGCTGGTGCGCAACATCGGCGCCCCGCGCGACATCCTCGCCACCCGGCTGCGGCGCCTGGTCGACGCCGGCGTCCTCACCAAGCGCGCCTACAGCGAGCGCCCGCGGCGCTTCGAGTACCGGCCGACACAGGCGGGGCTCGAACTGGAGCCGGTCCTGATCACCCTGATGGAGTGGGGCGACCGCCACCTGCGCGGGGACGACGACCGCCCCATGGTCGTCGAGCACATCTGCGGCAACGAGCTGGTCCCGGTGGTCACCTGCCGGGCGTGCGGCGACGCCGTACGGCACGAGGACCTGACCGCCCACCCGCAGGCGCCCGGCTGGACCGTGGCGGGACCGGCCGCGCCCCGCGACGAGCGGCGTCCGACCCGCCCCTGACCGCGCACCCTGCCAAACCCCTGTGTCGGGAGCTTCACCGGGGGACGCTACGCTGCCCCTCGGCACGCACCTGATCCCTGATCACCCCTCCGGGCGGCTCGGTGTGCCCGTCGCCCTTTCCACGATCGGCACTTGGACTCCGTAACCTCATGTCTTGGTTTGAATCCCTCATCCTCGGACTCGTCCAGGGGCTGACCGAGTTCCTCCCCGTCTCCTCCAGCGCGCATCTGCGGCTGACGGCGGCCTTCTCCGGCTGGGAGGACCCGGGCGCGGCCTTCACCGCGATCACGCAGATCGGCACCGAGACCGCGGTCCTGATCTACTTCCGCAAGGACATCGGGCGGATCATCTCGGCGTGGGTGCGCTCGCTGGGCAACAAGGCGATGCGCGGCGACCAGGACGCGCGCATGGGCTGGCTGGTGATCGTCGGCTCGATCCCGATCGGCGTGCTCGGCGTGACGCTGAAGGACCAGATCGAGGGGCCGTTCCGTGATCTGCGCCTCACGGCGACCATGCTGATCGGGATGGGCATCGTCCTCGGCTTCGCGGACCGGCTCGCGGCGCGCGACGAGTCCGGCGGGCGGCACCGCGCCCCGATGCAGCGCAAGGGCCTGCAGGACCTCGGCGTGCGGGACGGCCTGATCTACGGCGTGTGCCAGGCGATGGCCCTGATCCCCGGCGTCTCCCGCTCCGGCGCGACGATCAGCGGCGGCCTGTTCATGGGCTACACGCGCGAGTCGGCGGCCCGCTACTCGTTCCTGCTCGCCATCCCGGCGGTGCTCGCGTCCGGCCTGTTCGAGCTCAAGGACGCGATGGAGAACGACCACGTCTCCTGGGGTCCGACGATCTTCGCGACGATCATCGCTTTCGTGGTGGGTTACGCCGTCATCGCCTGGTTCATGAAGTTCATCAGCACGAAGTCCTTCATGCCGTTCGTCTGGTACCGCATCGCCCTGGGCATCGTCATCATCGTGCTGGTCACGATGGGTGTGCTGAGCCCGCACGCGGCGGAGTCGGCGGGCTGACCGGACGGCGTGCGTAGCCGCTCGGTAGCGCAGCGTCAGTCCTTGCCCCTAGGCTTGGCGCATGTCCCCCGATTCCGTGACACCGGATTCGCCGACACCGGAGTCCGTGCGGTCCGCCGCCGAGGTGAACGAGCAGATCCGCGCCCTGTGGCTGCGCACCGGTGGGTCCCTGTCGGCCCAGGAGCGCGTGGAGTACGAGCAGTTGGTCGTCGAGTGGGCGGCCGCGATCCGCAGCACGGTCATCGAGGCCGCCTGACTCCGGTACGCCCGGGGGGGGCCGACTCCGGGTACGGCCGGGGGGCGTCGCGGGCCGGTGCCCCCCGTCCCTGTCCCCGTCCCCGTCCCCGGCAGGCGCCGGACCGCCTCAGCGTCCGCCCGCCACCCGCAGCACCGCCCCCGTCGTGTACGACGCGTCCGGTGACATCAGCCAGGACACGGCCGCCGCGATCTCCTCGACGCGGCCGGGCCGGCGCAGCGGGATCGCGGGCGCCAGCCGCCACGGACGGTCCGGGTCGCCCATCGCCGCGTGGATGTCGGTCTCCACGGTGCCCGGCGCCACCGCGTTGACGCGCACGCCGTCCGGGCCGAGTTCCTTGGCCAGGCCGACGGTCAGGGCGTCCACGGCGGCCTTCGTCGCCGCGTAGTGCACGTACTCGTCCGGGCTGCCGAGCGTCGCGGCGGCCGACGACACGTTCACGATCACGCCGCTGCCTCGCGGCACCATCAGCTGCGCCGCCCGCCGCGCACACAGCAGCGCCCCGAGCAGGTTGACGTCGACGACCCGGCGCAGGTCGGCGGGGTCCGCGTCCACGAGCCGCCCCAGCGTGCCGGCCACACCGGCGTTGTTCACCAGCCCCGTCACCGGCCCGAGTTGACGCTCGGCCGTGTCGAAGAGGCGCGCCACGTCGGCCTCGACCGACGTGTCCACCGGCACGGTCACACCGCGCGCCCCCGCCGCGCGCACCCCGTCCGCCACCGCCTCGGCGGCCTCGGCGTCCCGGACGTACCCCACGACCACGTCGTGACCGTCCGCCGCGAGCCGCAGGCAGACCGCGGCACCGATCCCCCGGCTGCCACCGGTCACCACCGTCACGGGACGGGACATGAGACACCTCCACGAACGCGAACGATCAAGAGCCCTCAGCCTCTCAGACGGGCGGGCGGGCCGTGCTCCGGGGAGCGCGAGAGGCGTCACCACCTCACCGCTCCGGCCCGTCGCGCCCGCGGTGGACGACGACCGGGGTCCGCGTGTGCCCCGTGGATGTGCGAGGGGCGCTCGCTGGATAGGGTCAACCGGCGCGTTCCCGTCGGCGACCGGCCGCCCTGGCGAACGCGGCATCAGGTGCCTCGACACGCAACACACCAATGCGCGGGCGCGCGAGGCCCGTTGGCCACCCAGAAAGGGCACCGTGTGCGGAAATCGCGGCCACCGCGAAACCTTCGCCGCGATCGCCCGGAATCCCGCCGCGCCGGCCGACGTGCTGAGGAGGCTGTTGTGCGAGGAGGCACGTGCGGCCTGGGACGCGGTCGCCTGGCGTGAGATGCCGCAGGAGGTGGTCGACGCCGTCGTCGCGCATCCCGACCGCCGGCTGCGGACGGCGTTCGCCGACAACGTCGCGGTGCCCGCGGAGCAGCGCGCCCGGCTCGTGGACGACCCCGATCCGCGCGTCCGGCAGGCACTGGCTCTCGGGCCGGACCGGTTCCGCGTGACCGCGCCCGCCGCTGGCCGTGCCGGTGCAGCAACGGCTGCTCGCCGACCCCGACGCCCGGGTGCCTGCGACGGCCGCCGCCCACCCCGCGCTGCCCGTCGAGCTCGTCCTGCGCGCCTGCGAGGACCCCGAGCTGTCCTCCCACGCCCTCGGCAACCCGAGTCTGCCCGCGCAGGCCATGCACCGGTACCTGGACGAGGCGGGCGTTCCCCGCTGAGCGGGCCGTCGGGAACGGCGGGCGGCCCGGTCGCGGCGCGGCTCTTGGCGTGGCACGCCCCGTGCCCAAGACTGTGGCGATGACGCAGCGCGTGGAACTCGCCACTGTCCGGGACCGGCTCGCCGTGGACGACGTGATCACCGACTACGCCGTGGCCGTCGGGGACGGCGACTGGACGGCGTACCGGTGCCTGTTCGCGCCGGGCGGCCGTGCCGACTACCGGTCGGCCGGCGGCATCGCGGGCGAGGCCGGGGAGGTCGCGGCGTGGCTCGCCGAGCGCCGGGGCGAGTTCCCGGTGCGGCAGCACCTGGTCGTCAACCGGCAGGTGCGCTTCGGCGTCTGGGACCAGGACACCGGCGACACGGTCCACGTCCGCGCCGACTACGTCAGCCCGGCGCTCCCGGCCGGCGACGACGCGCCCGTCCACGTGTCCGGGGGCCGGTACGCCTTCGCGCTGCTGCGCACGCCGGACGGCTGGCGGCTGAGCGACGTGGTCGCCGAGGAACTGTGGCGCCGCGCTCCCGGGCCGTCCGGCGCGCCTGTGATCAACTGAACCGGGGCCCTCTGTTCCGGATCTTCCGCGGGGCGCACACTGGAGGCACCGCGGGGTAGGAGGCGCGCATGAAGACGCTCGGCCACTGGCTCTCCTCCCCGTGGCGGCGCTCGACCGCCGCGGCACTGGCGGGCGCCCTGCCCGTCCTGGCCTTCCCCGCCCCGTCCCTGTGGTGGTTGGCCTACGTCGCCCTGGTGCCGTGGCTGCTGCTGGCCCGGGGTGCGCCGACCGGGCGGCGGGCGGCGTACGACGGCTGGTGGGGCGGGTTCGGCTTCATGCTGGCGATGCACCACTGGCTGCTGCCGAACCTGCACGTGTTCACGTTCGTCATCGCCGCGCTGCTCGGGGCGCTGTGGGCGCCCTGGGGCCTGCTGGTGCGCCGCCTGCTGGGCGGGACGCCGTCCCGGCGGCGGGTCGGCGCGGCCCTGCTCGTGCTGCCGTCGGGCTGGCTGCTGGCCGAACTGGTCCGTTCCTGGGAGGGTCTCGGCGGGCCCTGGGGCATGCTCGGTGCGAGCCAGTGGCAGGTCGAGCAGGCGCTGCGGCTGGCGTCGGTCGGCGGAGTGTGGCTGCTGAGCTTCCTGGTGGTCGCCGTGAACGTCGCGGTGGCCGTCCTCGTCGCGGTCCGGCGGGCCCGCGTGCCCGCCCTGGCGGGATTTGTCGCCACCGCCGCCGCCACCTCCGCCGCGTGGGTGTGGTCGCCCCGCCCCGACGTGGACGGCCTGGCCAGGATCGCCGTCGTGCAGCCCGGCGTCGTCGCCGGCGCGAACAGTCCCGACCGGCGCTTCGACCGCGAGGAGCAGCTCACCCGGCGGCTGGCCGGCCAGGACGTCGATCTGGTCGTGTGGGGCGAGAGCAGCGTCGGCTTCGACCTGCGCGACCGGCCGGACCTGACGGACCGTCTCGCGTCGATGTCCCGCGCCACGGGTGCCGAGATCCTGGTCAACGTGGACGCCCGGCGCTCCGACAAGCCCGGCATCTACAAGAGTTCGGTGCTCGTCGGCCCGGACGGCCCGACCGGCGACCGCTACGACAAGATGCGCCTGGTGCCGTTCGGCGAGTACGTCCCGGCCCGCTCCCTGCTCGGCTGGGCGACGTCCGTCGGCGAGGCGGCGGGCGAGGACCGCAGGCGCGGCAGCGGGCAGGTCGTGATGGACGCGGGCGACGGGCTGCGGGTCGGCCCCATGGTGTGCTTCGAGTCGGCGTTCCCCGACATGAGCCGGCACCTCGCCGAGGACGGCGCGGACGTGCTGATCGCCCAGTCGTCGACGTCGACGTTCCAGCAGAGCTGGGCCCCCGGGCAGCATGCCTCGCTCGCGGCGCTGCGGGCCGCCGAGACCGGCCGCCCGATGGTGCACGCGACCCTGACCGGCGTCTCCGCGGTGCACGGCCCGGACGGCGCCCGCGTCGGCCCCCGGCTCGGCACGGACACCGCCGGGGCGCGGGTGTACGACGTTCCGCTGGCGCACGGCAGCACGCCGTACGTCCGCCTCGGCGACTGGCCGGCGCACGCCGCGCTGCTGGTCCTGGCCGCCTGGTGCGTGGCGGAGGGCGCGCGGGCCGTGCGGCTCAGGCGGCCCGCTCCTGAACCGCCCGCACCACCCGCTCGCACAGTTCGTGAGTCTCCAGCGCGTCCCGGGCGCTGAGCACCTTTCCCGCGCGCACCGCGTCCAGGAAGGCGAGCACGGCCTGTTCGATGCCGCGCTGCCGGGCCACCGGCACCCAGTCGCCGCGCCGCCGCACGGTCGGCTGGCCCTTGTGGTCGATCACCTCGGCGAGGTTGACCACCTGGCGCTTGGTGTCCTGCCCGGAGACCTCCAGGATCTCCTCGGCGGAGCCGCTGAGCCGGTTCATCACGCCGAGCGCGGTGAAGCCGTCCCCGGCGAGCTGGAGCACGACGTGGTGCAGCAGGCCGTCCCGGACGCGGGCGCGCACGGTCACGTCGTCGACGGGGCCGGGCGCCAGGAAGCGGAGCGTGTCGACGACGTGGATGAAGTCGTCGAGGATCATCGTGCGGGGTTCCTCCGGCAGCCCGACCCGGTTCTTCTGCATGAGGATCAGCTCGCGCGGATGGCCGGCGCACTGCGCGTACCCGGGGGCGAAGCGCCGGTTGAACCCGACGGCGAGGCTCACCCCCCGCTCCTCGGCGAGCGTCACCAGCCGCGTGGAGTCGGCGAGCTCGTAGGCGAGCGGCTTGTCGACGTACGTCGGTACGCCCGCCGCCAGGAGCCGGGTCACGATCTGCGGGTGGACGGCGGTCGGCGCGTGCACGAACGCGGCGTCGAGTCCCGCCGCGAGGAGCGAGTCGAGGTCCGTGTGCCGCTGTCCGGGCGGCAGGTGGAGGCCGTCGGCGACCCGGACGAGCGTCGCGGGCGTGCGGGTCTGCAGGTGCAGTTCGACGCCGGGCAGGAAGGCGAGGACGGGAAGGTAGGCCTTCTGCGCGATGTCGCCGAGTCCGATGCAGCCGACCTTCACGGGGTGTTCTCCTCTGACGCTTGCCTGCCGGGGTGCTGCCGAAGCATAGGGCCTTCCTCGTTCCCGGCCGCGCTCGGTCCGGCGGCGTCGCCGGGTGGCCGCCAGTCGGCGATGCCGTCGAAGCCGCGCAGGAACAGCGCGGGTGCGGCGGCCGACAGCGCGGTCACGGCGGCGTCGCGGACGGCCATGACGGCGCGGCTGGTGGTCATGTTGAGCCGGGCGACCCTGACGGCCTGCGCGGCGACGCGGGTGGTGCGGGGCAGCCGGGCGGCCGTGTACGCGGTGAGGTCGTCCTGGTGGTGGGCGAGGACGATCGCGTCCTCGATGGCCTGGTTGCCGCCCTGTCCGAGGGTGGGCGGCATGGCGTGCGCGGCGTCGCCGACGAGGGCGGCCCGGCCGCGGTGGAAGGCGGGCAGCGGCCGGGCGAGGTGGTGGACGTCGTGCCGGAGCACATCCTCGGGGCGGGCGGCGGCGAGCACGGAGGGGACGGGTTCGTGCCAGTCGCCGAAGCGGCGCAGCAGTTCGGCCCTCTCGTCGTCGGGGGCGCGCCGCCCGGCGGGGCCGACGGCGGCGGCGTAGGCGTAGACCCGGCCGTCCTTGAGCGGATGCGTGCCCCAGATGCGGCCCCTGCCCCAGGTCTCGTGCGGGGCGAACTCCGGGCCGGGCACCGGAATCATGACGCGCCAGGTGGTGAAGCCGGCGTAGACGGCGCCGGGATGGTCCGGGAACAGGACGCGGCGCACGGCGGAGTGGACGCCGTCGGCGGCGACGACGAGGTCGGCCTCCAGTACGCCGCCGGGCACGCTCACGCGGGCCGGGCGGTCGGCGTCGCCCGGGTCGGCGAGGGTCGCGGCGGTGCCGGTGCGGACGGTGCCCGCCGGCAGCCGGGCGGCGAGCCGGTCGATGAGCGTGGCGCGGGGCAGCAGGACGAGAGGGCCGCCGAAGCGTTCCGTGACGGCGGTCGCGCTGATGCGGGAGAGCCGGCGCCCGCTCGGGGTGCGCAGTGCCCCGTCGCCCGGCCGGGCGTCGAGCGCCCGGATCTCGTCGCCGAGGCCGATGACGTCCAGCGCGCGCAGCGAGTTGGGGGCCAGGGAGATGGCGGCGCCGACCGGCTCCAGGGAGCGGGCCCGCTCCAGCACGGTGACCTGCCGGCCGCTGAGGTGCAGGGCCACCGCCGCGGTCAGGCCCCCGATCCCGCCGCCGATCACCACGGCCCGCCCGGACTGTGACATGGCTCCTCCTCGTGCCGCCCTGGAAGGCGCGACTACAGGTGTAGTGCGTCTCCCGCCGACGGTACTACACCTGTAGTCGGGCGGGTAGGTTGGGCTTCATGTCCGTACGCACCGCCGGCGCCCCACGCGCCGACCTAGTCGCCGACGCCGCCCTCGCCCTGCTCGCCGAGCGCGGCATGCGCGGGCTCACCCACCGGGCCGTCGACGAGGCGGCCGGACTCCCCCAGGGCGCCACGTCGAACGTGGCGCGCACCCGCCAGGCGCTGCTGGAACTGGCGGTGCGGCGTCTCGCCGAGCGGGAGGCGCGCGTGCTGGCGCTGGACGAGCTGCCCGACCCGCGGGCCGGACTCCCCGCCCTGGTGGACGCGCTGGCGCTGGCCGGGCACCGCGCTCTCACCCGCAACCGGGACCTGACCCTGGCCCGCTACGAACTTGCCCTGGAAGCCACGCGCCGCCCCGAACTGCGTGCCTACTACGACGCCACGGGCGCCCAGTTCCGCACGCGGCTGACGGCCCTGCTGACCGCGGCCGGTTCGGCCAGCCCGGAACGGCACGTGCTGTCCCTGGTGGCCTGGGCGGACGGGCTGATGTTCTCGTGCGTGGCCGGGTCGTTCAGCGGCGAGGTGCCGAGCGCTCAGGACGTACGGGCAAGTCTGCGGGAGTTGCTGTCCGGGATGCTCGGCGCCGGAAACCCGCTGGTGGCGCCGGACGCGCGTGAATGAACAGGCGGGCATGAGACCGATCCGGAGAGCGAGTTCCACCTCACCGGGGCGGACACCTGGCAGGAGGCCCGCGCCGCCTGGCAGGCGGAGATCGGCACCGCCCGGCGCAACGCGGCCGACTTCGGCCCGGACGACACGGGACGGGGCCGCAGCGGGCTCACGCGGAAGCCCATCAGCCTGCGCTGGATCTGCACCCACATGATCGAGGAGTACGCCCGCCACAACGGCCACGCCGACCTGCCGCGCGAGCGCATCGACGGCGTCACCGGCGACTGACGTCACCTCGCGCCGCCGCGCCGCCTCCGTACGGGGCGGGACATCACCCGTGCGGGGCATACCGCGCCGGTCTCACGCCCCGGGCGCCCGCCGACCCAGCAGAGTTGCGCCCGTGCATCGAACGACGACCACCGCAACGCTCCTGGTGACCGTGGCAGTCTCGGCCCTGACCGGCTGTGTGACGGTCCAGCGCCCGCCCTCACCGGGTCCGCCGACGGCTCCCGTCCACCCGCCGGTCCCCCGGACGGACGGGCGGGCGCAGCCGCGGATCGTGCAGGCCCCGGCCCGTGAGGCCCTGGAGCGCATCTCCCCCTCCCGCGAGGCGGCACCGGGCGTCCCGGCCACCCGCCGCCCGGCGGCACCGGTCCCGCGGCGGGCCGGGCAGCAGCCCGAGCGGTCCCGGCAGGCCCCGCGCACCCGGTCGCCGCACGCCGAGCCGCGCCCACCCCGCGCCGGCCTCCCCGCCCTGCCGGACCGGGTCCGCGAGGGCGTCCCCGGCGACACCGACGTGTGCGCGCTGGGCAGGACGTACGGCGGCTGGCGGCCGGACAGCCCCGAGGCGGCCATCTGCCGCCGGACGTACGGGAACTGAGGGCAGGACCGCCGCCGCGTCCCCTACGGCCGCTGCCGCGGAGGGCGCCACCCGGGGCCGTCTCCGGGGCCGCCCTCCCGCAAGCGGGTCTCCAGG
Source organism: Streptomyces sp. DH24 (assembly GCF_029813775.1). Classification (GTDB taxonomy): domain Bacteria; phylum Actinomycetota; class Actinomycetes; order Streptomycetales; family Streptomycetaceae; genus Streptomyces. The sequence continues at coordinate 268,627 of NZ_JARVKW010000003.1, forward strand.
CGTCCGATGGCCGCCCGTACGCCGTTGCCGTAGCCGTCGTCGGCGAGGGACTCGGACGCGGCGCGGGCGCGGCCGAGATGGGTGCGAGCCGCGTCGCGGTGGCCGAGCTTGACGTAGTCGGCGGCGAGATTGAGATGCAGGGAGGGGTACAGGGCGCGGACCGCGAGGGTGCCCTCGTGGGCGGCGAGGCGGTCGTCGGTGAGTTCCTCGGCGGCCGTCAGCGCCCTCAGGTCCCAGGCCAGTTCGTCCGCCGGGTCGTCCTGTGCGTCGGCCATGTAGTGCGCCAGCGTGCACCGGTGCAGCGGGTCGCCGTCCTCGCCGATCTCGGCCCACAGGCTCAGGAAGCGCTGCCGGGCCTCCTCGCGGTCCCCGGCGTGATGCAGCATCACGACCTGGCCGATCCGCGTCATCACCGCGTCCGGTGCCGCCTGCTCCTGTCGCTCCGCCACCGTGTCCTCCGCGTTCGCCGACTGGTCGGTCCCGACGCTAACGGCAGGCACGGACAATCCCGGTCAGGGCGCTCCGTGCGGCACTGGACCGGCCCGGTGACGGACCGGCCCGGTGCCCCGCGGTCAGCCGAGGTTCGGGATGCGCCAGTCGACCGCCTCATGGCCCTGCAGCGCGATCGCCTCGTTGATCTGCGTGAACGGGCGGGAGCCGAAGAACTTCTTCGCCGACAGCGGCGAGGGGTGCGCCCCCTTCACCACCACGTGCCGTGTGGCGTCGATCAGCGGCAGCTTCTTCTGCGCGTAGTTGCCCCACAGCACGAACACGGCCGGGTCGGGCCGCTCGGCCACCGCGCGGATCACCGCGTCGGTGAACCTCTCCCAGCCGCGGCCCTTGTGCGAGTTGGCCTCGCCGGCGCGGACCGTGAGCACCGCGTTGAGCAGCAGGACGCCCTGCTCGGCCCACGGCATCAGATAGCCGTTGTCCGGGATCGGCGTGCCCAGCTCCTCGTGCATCTCCTTGTAGATGTTCCGCAGGGACGGCGGGACGCGCACGCCGGGGCGGACCGAGAAGCACAGCCCGTGGCCCTGGCCCTCGCCGTGGTAGGGGTCCTGACCCAGGATCAGGACCTTCACCTTGTCGTACGGCGTGGCGTCCAGGGCCGCGAAGACCTCCTCGCGCGGCGGGTAGACGGCACCCTTCGCCCGCTCCTCCTCGACGAACTCGGTCAGCTCCTTGAAGTAGGGCTGCTGCAGCTCGTCGCCCAGAACCCCGCGCCAGGACTCGGGCAGCATGGCGATGTCGGTCACGTCAACGTCCTTACGGTGTGCGGTCGCTTCAGACCTCAGAACCTACCGGCGCCCACTGACAACGGGTCCGGCGGACCGCACGGTCCGTGCGTTACCAGCTGGTCTTGCGGTGCAGCTCCCACATCATCATGATCGTCGACGGGTCCATGGCCCGCTCCGCGCCCGAGATGTCGTTGCTCGCGCCCACGTACTGCCTGCCCTGCCACAGCGGCAGCAGGCGCGCGTCCTTCACGAGGATCTCCTGGGCCTCCTCGAACTGCTTCACCACGTTGCCGCGGTCGCTCTCCCGGCGCGAGCTGGGCAGCAGATCACTGGTGATCCTGGTCGCCGGGTAGGGCGTGCCGAGGGCGTTCTGCTCGCCGACGAAGGGGGCGATGAAGTTGTCGGGGTCCGGGAAGTCCGGGGACCAGCCACGGCCGAACACCGGGTACTCGCCCTTCTGGTAGCCCGCGACGTAGGTCTTCCAGGGGCGGCTCTTGAGGGTGATCTCGAAGAGGCCCGACTCCTCCAGCTGGCGCTTGAGCTCCTTGAACTCCAGGGCGGTCTCGGAGCCGTACCGGTCCGTGGTGTACCAGAAGGTGAGCGGGACGGGCGTGGTGATGCCGGCCTCGGCGAGGATCTTGCGCGCCTTGCCGACGTCCGGCTCGCCGAAGTCGTCGAAGAACGGGGTGGTGTGGCCGGTGAGGCCCTTGGGGACCATCGAGTACAGCGGGACAACGGTGTCCTTGTAGACCTTGTGCGCGATGGCGGCGCGATCGACGATCTGGGCGACGGCCTGCCGCACGGGCTTCTTGTTCGCCATCGGGTCGTTCGGGTTGAACACCAGGTAGTTGATGTCGGTCCCCGAGCCCTCGACGATCTGGATCTCCTCCTGGGAGTTCTTGCTCTGGAGGGCCACGATGTCACCGGCGGCGAGACCGCGGTAGGTGAGGTCGATGCGCTTGCTCCGCAGGGCCTTGACCATGCTGGCGGAGTCCGCGAAGTAGCGCACGGTCACGGCGCTGTTCTTGTGCTCCGCGAAGCCCTTGTAGCGGTCGTTCTTGACGAGTTCGGCCTTCTTGCCGTCCTCGTACGACTCGAGGTTGTAGGGCCCGGAGCCGAGGATCTCGCCGTCCTTGCGCAGCTCGTCGGCCGGGTACTCCTCGGGGCTGACGATCGACATGGCGGGCGTGGCCAGGACGAACGGGAAGGTGGCGTCCGCCTTGTTGAGGTGGAACACCACCTCGCGGTCGCTCGGCGCCTGCACCCGGTCGAGGCTGCTGAGGAGACCGGCGGGGCCGCCGTTGACCTCGATGGTCCTGATCCGGTCGATCGAGTGCTTCACGGCGGCAGCGTCGAGCGGGTCGCCGTTGGAGAAGGTGAGGCCCTCGCGCAGCTCGCAGCGGTAGACCTGGTTGGAGCTGTCGGTGAAGCCGCACTCCTCGGCCGCGTCCGGCTCGGGCGTGGTCGCGCCGTCGGGGTAGGCGAGCAGCGTCTGGTAGATGTTGCGGAACAGCTCCCACGAGCTGTCCCACGAGGCGGCGGGGTCCAGCGTGCTGGGGGCGCTGGTGGTACCCAGCACGATTGGTCCTTCGTCGTCCGGGGTATCGGAAGACAGAACACCGCACCCGGCCACCAGCGATGATATGGACGCGATGGCCGCCATCCGCCGCAGGCCTCGGTTCCGGTTGAACACGCGCACGCTCCTCGATCTGCCGTACCAAGGGTCGGCAGACGATACCGCAGCACCGCGCCGACGGGACCTCCCCGGACGCCGTGACCTTGAACGACGCGCCCTTGACTACGTTGTCACCCTCCGCCGCGGCACCGCCGTGCCGGGACGGGCGCCCGTCGTCCGTCGTACGGGCGCCCCTACCACCGCTGTACGGGTCAGGCCACGCCGGCGTTCAGGAAGATGCCGCCGTCGACGACGAGCGTCTGCCCGGTGACCCAGTCCGACTGCTCCGACGTGAGGAACGCGGCGGCGCCGCCGATGTCGGAGGGCACGCCGAGCCGGCCGAGCGGGTAGGCCGCGGCGGCCTCCGCCTCCCGGCCCTCGTACAGGGCCTGCGCGAACTTGGTCTTGACGACGGCCGGGGCGATCGCGTTGACCCGCACGCCGGGCGCGAACTCGTGCGCCAGCTGCACGGTCAGGTTGATCATCGCGGCCTTGCTGACGCCGTACGCGCCGATGAACGGCGAGGGCGCCAGGCCCGCCACGGAGGCGATGTTGACGATCGCGCCGCCGTTGTCCTTCTGCCAGGCGTGCCAGGTGCGCTGGGCGAAGCCGAGCGCCGAGACCACGTTGGTCTCGAAGACCTTGCGCGCGACGTTCAGGTCGAGGTCGGCGATCGGCCCGAACACCGGGTTCGTGCCGGCGTTGTTGACCAGGTAGTCGACGCGGCCGAAGGCCTCCATCGTGCGCTCGACGGCGACGGCCTGGTGGGCCTCGTCGTGCGCCTTGCCGGCGACACCGATGACCCGGTCGGCGCCGAGCTTGTCGACGGCCTCCTTCAGGGCGTCCTCGTTGCGGCCGGTGATGCAGACCCGGTCGCCGCGCGCGACGAGCGCCTCGGCGACGCCGTAGCCGATGCCGCGGCTGGCGCCGGTGACGAGGGCGACCTTGCCGGAGAGTTCCACGGAAGTCATGTGCGTGTTCCCTTAGTTGAGCGGTCCGCCGGCGACGTACAGCACCTGGCCGGAGACGAAGCCGGCCGCGTCGCCCGTGAAGAAGGCGATGGCGTTGGCGATGTCGTCCGGACGCCCGACGCGCTGCACCGGGATCTGCGAGGCGGCGGCGGCCTGGAACTCCTCGAAGCCCATGCCGACGCGTTCGGCGGTGGACTTGGTCATCTCGGTGACGATGAAGCCGGGCGCGACCGAGTTCGCGGTGACGCCGAACTTGCCGAGCTCCTTGGCGAGGGTCTTGGTGAAGCCCTGGAGGCCGGCCTTGGCGGCGGCGTAGTTGGCCTGGCCGCGGTTGCCGAGCGCGGAGGACGAGGACAGGTTGACGATGCGGCCGAAGCCGGCGTCGACCATGTGCTTCTGGCAGGCCTTGGACATCAGGAAGGCGCCGCGCAGGTGCACGTTCATGACCGTGTCCCAGTCGGAGGCGCTCATCTTGAACAGCAGGTTGTCGCGCAGCACGCCCGCGTTGTTGACGAGGATCGTCGGCGCGCCGAGCTCCTCGGCGATGCGCGCGACGGCCGCCTCGACCTGTGCCTCGTCGGAGACGTCGCAGCCGACGGCGATCGCCCGGCCGCCCGCGGCGGTGATCTTCTCGACGGTGTCCTTGCAGGCGGCCTCGTCGAGGTCGATCACGGCGACCGCGCGGCCCTCTTCGGCCAGTCGTACGGCGGTGGCGGCGCCGATACCGCGCGCGGCACCGGTGACGACCGCGACCCGCTGCTCAGTGGTGGACATTGCTGCTTCTCCTCGCCCTAGGGATGCGGCTCTCGTGCGGCGCGTCACGATGGGTGAGCGACCGCTTAGTACCTTCAGCAGACGTGACGCTAGAAGCCCTGGCACCCGGTGTCAACGGCACACCGTGCGCGTGTGATCCATTCCCCGTCCGTCCGGCCCCGGAGCGTTCCCCTCCCGGCCCGCGCCGGCCCCGCCGGGCCGGGCGAAAAGCACCCGATCGGCCCTCGGCCGCGCGCGCGGGCGCCGCGCTGTCCCTAGCGTCGACGCCCGAGCCACTCGTGGCCGGAAAGGAGGCGCATCATGCGCCGTCGCACCGGTGCCATAGGCACGCTGATCGCGCTCGCCGCGGCCGTTCCGCTGGCCCACCCCGCCCACGCCCAGGACCTGGACTGCCGCGACTTCACGTACCAGGAAGAGGCGCAGGCCGTGTTCGATCTGGATCGGAGCGATCCTCACCGCCTCGACGAGGACCAGGGCCCGGACGACGAGAGGGCCTGTGAGGCGCTCCCCCGGCGCGGCACCGGCCTCACGTCGTCCACCAGCTCGCCCAGGACCATGACTCCCACCACGGCGCCCACCGGGACCGCGACGCCCACCACCGCGCCGGTGACCCCGACCGCGGCGCCCACCACCGCGCCGGTGACCCCGACCGCGCCGGTGACCCCGACCGTGGCGCCGACCGCGACCGCGGTGCCCACCGTCCCCGCCACCACGCCGACCGGCACCGCCCCGGCGACCCGTGGCGTGCAGGGCGGTGTCGGCGGCTCGTCGGCGGGCGGGCCGACCGGCGGGGACATCGCGGTGGGCGCGGTGTTCGTGACGGTCGCCGCGCTGGCGACCGGCTACTGGGTGAGGCGCCGCCGGACCTGACGGCCGCGCCGCCGCGCACGCCCGGTCAGCGCCATGGCGATCGGACGGACAGCCGTGCCGCTGCGCACGCCGGGTTGGCCTCCGCCGTCCGTGCCCGTCCCCTCGCCGGGTCACCGCCATGGCGATCGGACCGACGGCCGTGCCGCCGCGCGCGCCGGGTCACCTTCGCCGCCCACACCGGTGCCCCGCCGGGGCGCCGCCACGGACACCGGACCTCACAGCCGGGCCGGCTGCCCGCGCCCGGTTACCTCCGCCGCCCGTGCCCGTGCCCCCGCAGGGTCACCGCACGAGCAGGTCGAGCAGGCGTTCCGCCTCGGCGGCCGGGTCGGTGGTGAGCCCGGTGTGCACGGGGCCGGGCTGGACGACCGTGGAGCGGGGCGCGACGAGCCAGCGGAAGCGCCGTCCGGCGTCGTCCCGCGCCGCCTGCCCGGCCGCCTCGCCGCCCGCGCACACGCCCTCGACGGCGCGCAGCGCGGCCCGGACGCCCGCCACGTCCGCGTCCGGGTCAAGGGCCAGCAGGCGGGCCTCGTCGAGGTGGGTGCGGGCGACGACGAAGGCCTTGGCGCGGCAGTACAGGAGCACACCGGCGTTGACGAACTCGCCGCGTTCCACGCGCGGTACGGCCCGCAGCACGGCGTACTCGAAGACGTCCCGGCCGCCGCCCTGACCCGCCCTGATGATGTGGCGCTCGGTCACTGTTCCCCCTCGATGCGCTGGTGGACGACGGCCGCGCGGGCGAGCAGGGGCCGCGCGTAGGCCCGGCGGAGGTCGTCCGGGGTGTCGAAGCCGGGCTCGCCGGTCAGCCAGACGTCCGGGATCTCCGCGGTGACCTCGGCGAGGAGGTCCTCGGTGACGAGCGGCGCGAGGTCGGCGGCGGCCGTGGCGACGTCCGGGCGGAAGGGCGCGAGGGCGTGTTCGGAGGCGTCGTAGGGGCGGGCCGCCGAGGCCTCGGCGCCGGGCCAGTTGTGGTGCCAGATCACGGTGGCGCCGTGGTCGATCAGCCACAACTCCCCCCGGTGCACGAGGAGGTTGGGGTTGCGCCAGGAGCGGTCGACGTTGTTGACGAGCGCGTCGAACCACACGATCCGCCCGGCCTCCTCGGGGCTCACCCGGAAGGCCAACGGGTCGAAGCCGAGCGCGCCGGACAGGAAGTCCATGCCGAGGTTGGTGCCGCCGCTGGACTTGAGGAGTTCCTGGACCTGCTGGTCGGGTTCGCCGAGCCCCAGCACCGGATCGACGTGGACCGTCACCAGGCGCGGCATCCGGAAGCCGAGCCGGCGGGCGAGTTCGCCGCAGAGGACCTCGGCGACCAGCGTCTTGCGGCCCTGCCCGGCGCCGGTGAACTTCAGGACGTACGTCCCGAAGTCGTCGGCCTCGACGAGTCCCGGCAGCGAACCGCCCTCCCGCAGGGGCGTGATGTAGCGGGTCGCGATGACTTCCTTGAGCATCGCCCCAGGTTACTGGGGCATCGGGGGCCGCAGGGGCACGCGGGGCGACGGCCGGCCGCGACGCGGGCGGATCTTCCGCGACGGGTGAACGAGTCGGGGCCGCGAGCCGTATGACTGGGTGGATCACGTGAGTCGGCAGCCGGAAGGAAACCCGCCATGACCAGCGCATCGTCTCAGCCCGCGGCCCACCGTCCCGCATCGGGACCCGCCCGTCGGACCGTCGTGGTGGCGGTGGGAGCGGCCGGGTTCGCCGCCGCGTTGACCGCGTGCGGCTCGGACGACGGATCGTCCTCGGTGTCCTCGGACGCCGGGGCGTCGTCGGGCGGGTCCGGCGCCGTGCTGGCGAGGACCACCGACATCCCGGAGGGCGGCGGGAAGATCTTCAAGGAACAGGGCGTGGTGGTCACGCAGCCGACCGCGGGCACCTTCAAGGCCTTCTCGGCGAAGTGCACGCATCAGGGCTGCGCGGTGTCGGGCGTCGCCGACGGTGTGATCATCTGCCCCTGCCACAACAGCACGTTCTCCGTCGCCGACGGCAGTGTGCAAAAGGGGCCCGCGACGAAACCGCTGCCCGCCGAGCAGATCACCGTGGAGGGCGACTCGATCTCGCTGGCCTGACCACCGGCCGGGCACATCCGCCCCGGGCGTTCGCGCCAGGTCCCCGTCCAGGTCGGTCGCCGGGGGCCTTCGCAGCGGCCCGGGTGCCTTCAGTCCAGTTGTTCCGCCGCCGTCCGCAGCGCCGCCACGGCCGCCCGGATCGACGGGCGGCGGTCGGCGTCCGCGCGCCAGACGACGTAGACGTGCCGCCGCACCCGCTGTCTGAGCGGGACCGTGACGACGCCGGGCGGGACGGGACGGCGGCCCAGCAGCGGTGCGATGCACACGCCGAGACCCGCGGCGACCAGCGCGAGCTGGGTGTGGGCCTCGGCTGCGCGGTGGCCGACGATCGGCTCGATGCCCTTGGAGCGGAGCGTGAACATCAGCCACTCGTGACAGAACTCGCCCTCGCCCCAGGTAATCCACTCGTCCTCGGCGAACTCGGCGAGGTCCACCTCGGCACGGTCCGCGAGCCGGTGCCCGGCCGGCATCGCCACGTCGGCCGGGTCGTCCAGGAGCTGTGCCTTGACCAGGCCGTCCGGCACCGGCATCGGCTTGTTGTACCAGTCGAGCACCACCGCCAGGTCGAGGTCACCGCGCACGACGCCGCGGATGCCGTACTCCGGTTCCAGCTCGCGGGAGCGCACCCGCAGGTCCGGATGCTCGGCGCGCAGGGCGGCTAGCGCCGACGGGAACAGGCCGCGCGCCGCCGTCGGGAACGCCGACAGCCGCAGCTCACCGGCGACCTGACCGCGGTGCGCCTCCAGGTCGGACTGCGCCAGCTCGACCTGGGACAGGATGCGGGCCGCGTGCTCGGCGAGCAGCCTGCCCGCGTCGGTGAGCCGGACGCCGCGCCCGTTCTTGGCGAGGAGCCGCTGCCCGACCTCGCGCTCCAGCTTCGACATCTGCTGGGAGACGGCCGACGTCGTGATGTGCAGCCCTTCGGCGGCACCGCTGACGGAGCCGTGCCGGGCGAGGGCGTCGAGGGTGCGCAGGCGCTCCAGGTTCAACATGTAAGTGATGCTACGAGATACCGCTTGCGAAATCTCGATTGTGCTACGAGATCCTGGGCGGCATCGTTGCCCGCATGAGCAGCGTCACCGCCTCCCCGGCCCCGGTCACCGCCCCGCCCCGCCGCGCCCTCGACTGGCGACTGCGTTTCGGCGTCCTGTCCCTGATCTGGGGATTCAGCTTCCTCCTGATCAAGGTGGGCACGGACGGCTACGCCCCGTTCCAGGTCACGCTCGGCCGTCTCGTGTTCGGTACGGCGGTGCTGGCCGCGGCGATGGCCGTGCAGCGGGAGCGGCTCCCGCGCGGGGCCCGCACCTGGGGTCATCTGGCGGTCGCCGGTTTCCTGCTCAACGCGCTGCCGTTCTCCCTCTTCGCCTACGCCGAACTGACCATCCCGTCCACTCTGGCCGGCATCTGCAACGCGACCTCGCCGCTGTGGGGCATGGCCCTGTCCCTGGTCGCGCTGTCGGAGGACCGGCCGACCCGGCTGCGGGTCGCGGGCCTCGGCATCGGTTTCCTCGGTGTGCTGACGGTGCTCGGAGCCTGGCAGGGCTTCGCGGGCCTGGACGCCTCGGGCACGGCGATGGCCCTGCTGGCCTCGCTGAGCTATCCGATCGGCTGGATCTACGTACGCCGCACGCTCGCCGGTTCCAGCCACTCCCACCTGTCCCTGACGGGCGCGCAGTTGATGCTGGCGACGGTCCAACTGGCGGTGGTCACCCCGCTGTTCACGGACGCTCCGGACCGCTTCCCGGTCGTGCCCCTGCTGGCGGTCGCCGCCCTGGGCACGCTGGGCACGGGCATCGCCGTGCTCCTCCAGTACGGCCTGGTCGCCGAGGTCGGCCCGACGACGGCCCAGATGGTCACGTACTTCATCCCGGTGATCGCCACCGCGGCGGGCGTCGCCGTCCTGGGCGAAGCCCTGACCTGGTCGACTCCGGTGGGCGCCCTGATCGTGCTGGCGGGGGCGGCCCTGACGCAGGGTCGGGGACCGGGGTCGCGCTCGGGGGCGGGACGGCGCCCGGAGGGTTCCGGGTCCGAGGGAGCGGCGAACCGCTCCGCGGATGCCGGTGCCGACGCCCATGCCGATGCCGATGCCCGGACCGGGGGTTCCCGGCCGGGCACGGACGCCCGCACGACCACGGCCCGGCCGAACACGGACGCCCGTATGGCCGGGGCCCGGCCGGACCTCGATGCCCGTACGTCCACCGCTCAACGGGACACCGGCACGCGCACGACCACGGCCGAGCCGGACACCGCCATCCGTACAACCACGGCCGAGCCGGACACCGCCACCCGTACGACCACGGGGCGACGGAGCACCGACACCGGCACCGGCACGCCCACGGCCCGGCCGGGCGCCGAAGCCCGTACGACCACCACGGCCCAGCCGGGCACCGACGCCCACGCAACCTCCGTCCGGCGAGACCCGGACGCCCGCAACGCCTGACCGCCCGCCACCCGGCCGCCCCACCGTCCCGCTGCCCCGCCACCCCTCACTGCCCCACTGCCCGGCCGCACGACGCCGCCGCCCGCCCCCTGCCGCGCCCCACCCTCCCGGCGAGGCCGACGACGGGGCCGGCGCTGGAGCCGGCGGCGGGGCCGGCGCTGGAGCCGGCGGCGGGGCCGGCCCTCCTACACGTAACCCCGCACCGGCGCAGGCCCCAACGCCGAGGCGATGGCGTCCGCCAGCTCCTCCATGTCGTCCTCCCGCAGCGTCGCGACGGTGACGCGGATGCCGGGTGGGGCGCTCATGCGGAAGCGGGCGCCGGGGGACACGGCCCAGCCGGCGTGCAGGAGGCGGGCGACGGCGCCGGTCTCGTCCGGCACGGGAATCCAGACGTTCAGGCCGCTGCGCCCGTGCGCCGTGATGCCGCGCCGGGCGAGCGCGTCGATCAGCGCGTCCCGGCGCCGCCCGTACGCCGCCGCCACGGCCCGCGCGTCCACCGCCCCGTCGGCCCACAGCCGCACGACGGCGCGTTGCAGCAGCCTGCTCACCCAGCCGGGCCCGAGCCGCTGCCGCCCCCGCAGCCGGTCGAGGGTGACGGCGTCGCCGGTGACCAGGGCGAGCCGCAGGTCGGGGCCGTAGGCCTTGGCGACCGAGCGCACGAAGGCCCAGTGCCGGGTGGTGCCGGCCAGGGGACGCAGCGGCAGATCCACGATGCCGTGGCCGTGGTCGTCCTCGATCAGCAGCGTTTCGGGGTGCTCGGCGAGGACGTCCCGCAGGGCACGCGCGCGTGGGGCACTCACGGCGGCGCCGGTCGGGTTCTGCGCCCGGTCGGTGACGATCAGGGCGCGCGCCCCGGCCGCGAGCGCGCTCCGCACGTCCTCGGCGCGCGGCCCTTCGTCGTCCACGCCGACCGGCACGGTGCGCAGCCCGAGGGCCGGGACTAGGTCGAGCGTGCGGCCCCAGCCGGGGTCCTCGACGGCGACGGTGTCGCCCGGCTTGAGGTGGGCGGCGAGGACCCGCTCGACGGCGTCTAGGGAGCCGGAGACGACGGCGAGCGGCCCGTCGGGCACGCCGTCGGCGGCGAGTTCGGCGCGTGCGATCCGCGCCAGCTCCGGCTCCACGGCGTCCTCTCCGTACAGCACGGGCGCCCGGTCGCCGTCGGCCGCCGCCGCCGCGAACGCCCGCTCCAGGTGCGGCAGCAGCGCGGGGTCCGGGTTGCCGCTCGACACGTCGCGCACGCCCTCGGGCACGTCCACCCGGATGTGGTCCCGCCCGGTGGTGGCCGGCGCGGGCCGCACCCTGCTGCCGCGCCGTCCGGCCGTCTCGATGACCCCTCGCTCGCGCAGCGTGCGGTACGCGGCCGCGACCGTGTTGGGGTTCACGCCCAGCTCCGCGGCCAACTCCCGCATGGGCGGCAGCAGTTGGCCGGGCCGCAGCTCACCCGCCCCCACCGCGCGCTCGATGCTCGCGGAAATGTCGGCTGCGCGCCGTCCGGTGATCCGATACTCTCCTAGCACAAACCCAATTATGCACTAGTACATTGGAGAGCGCCATGCAGGGGACCACGCGGACGCCGTCGCAGCCCGCCGCCTACTCGCCGACCGACCGCACCGTCCCCACCCGCTCCGCGGACCGGGCCAGGTACGACAAGGACTTGGTGCACGCGATACTCGACGAAGCGTACGTCTGCCATCTGGGCTTCGTCCGCGACGGCGCGCCGGTCGTGCTGCCCACGCTGTACGCCCGGGTCGGCGAGCGGCTGTACGTGCACGGCTCGACCGGCTCGCGCCCGCTGCGGGCGGCCGGCCAGGCCGACCCGGGGCTGCCGGTCTGTCTGACGGTCACGCACGTCGACGGGCTGGTCCTCGCCCGCTCGGCCTTCCACCACTCGATCAACTACCGCTCCGTGGTGGTCCACGGCGTCGCCCACGACGTGACGGACCCGGAGGAGAAGCGGCAGGCCCTGGACGCGCTGGTCGACCACGTCGTGCCGGGTCGCGCCGCCGACTCGCGGCCGGCCAACAAGAAGGAGCTGGCCGCCACCGCCGTGATCCGCCTCGACCTCGACGAGGTCTCCGCCAAGCTCCGCACCGGCGGCGTGAACGACGAGCCCGAGGACCTCTCCCTCCCGCACTGGGCGGGCATCGTCCCGCTCCGCAAGGGCTACGACACCCCCGTCGCCGACCCCGGCCTGGCGCCCGGCACCGACCTGCCCGACTATCTGGCGGCCTTGTGACGGCGCCGGGGCCGCGGAATCCGTACCGGTGCGGATTCCGCGGCCCCGGTCGTCATGCCGGCAGGGGCCGTTCGGCTCGCGTGCGGGCGTCCCTCGCCTCCGCCACCGCGAGCCCCATGACCGAGGCGAGCAGCAGGAGCGTCCCGGCCAGGGTGGCCGCCGTGAGGTGTTCGCCGAGCAGCACGACGGCCAGCACGGCCGCGCTCACCGGCTCCAGCAGCATGATCACGGACACGGTGGCCGACCGTACGACGGCCGCGCCCGCGAAGTAGAGGCCGTAGGCCAGTGCCGTGGGCACGGCGGCGATGTAGGCCAGCAGCCACACCAGCCGGGCGGGTTCGTCCGTGTGCGGGAACAGACCTTCGGCGAGGGCGAACGGCAGCAGGCACAGGCTCGTCACCGCGAAGGCACCGACGGAGGTGGCGGCGGCGTCCGCCCCGCCGTCGCGCCCCCACCGGCGCGTGACCAGCGTCATCGCGCTGTACCCGGCCGCCGACAGCAGCGCGAGCAGGACGCCCCACGGCCGGACGGTGGTGCCACCGCCGCCGAGCACGAGCACGGCCAGCCCGGCGAGCGCCCCGGCGACGGCGGCGAGCCCGCCGCGGCCGAGCCGCTCCCCCAGCGTCAGGCGCGCGCCGAGCGCGATGAGCACGGGGCCCGCGCCGAGCGTGACGACGGTGGCGACGGCGAGGCCGGTCGCCTCCACGGCCGCGAAGTAGGCCGTCTGGAACACGGCCAGCCCGACGCCCGTGATCCCGGCCCGGCGCGCCCTGCGGCCGAGCGTCCCGGCCGTGGCGGTGCGGGCGCGGCGGCGCGGCAGCCGGGCGGCGAGCAGCAGGACGAGTCCGGCGGCGCAGCGCCAGAACGACAGGGCGACGGGCCCCATGTCGCCGGTGCGGTAGACCAGCGAGGCGGCGGCGCCCGCGGTTCCCCAGGCGGCTCCGGCGACGATCAGGTACAGCAGGCCTCGCCCGACGGGCAGGCCGGAAACGGCATTCGACACGTTGTTCTCTCCGCAGATGCGCGCGACGCGCGGCAAGGCGCGTCGTCACGCGGAAGTGGGAAGGGACCACCGCCGAGCGGGGTCCGGTGACTTCGTCTGCGGGCAGCACCGTCCGGCCCGGCGGCTCGCCGGGCGCGGTGTCGGGAGGGCCCGCCTCAACCGGCCGGAGGCGGCAGGACGAGCGCGTTCGAATGCATGATCAGCACCTTAGGTGGCCGTTCCCCGGGCGGACAACTCCCTTTCGGCGCCGCCGCTCGCGACCGGCTCGCCGGAGCCCTTGGCGGGCGTCGAGGACTGCGCGATGAACGCGCCGACCAGCACGACCGCACCGCCCACGAGCTGCGGCGCCGACAGGTGCTCGCCGAGCAGCACCCAGGCCAGCACGGTCGCGATGACCGCCTCCAGGCAGGCGACGACGCCCGCGACCTGGGGCGAGAGCCGGCGCACGGAGACGACGCCGGTGACGTACGCGAGCACCGTGGCGACGAGGACGATCCAGGACAGCAGCAGCGCGGCCGCGACCGGCGTGCCGTCCATGGAGGCCGTGTCCGCGAGCACCGCCCAGTCCATGTTCCAGGGCCGGGCGACGACGGTCAGGACGGCGGCCCCGACGAGGAGGCCGTACGCGATGACACCGAGCGGGTCGGGCGCCTCGTCGCCGGCGTCGCTGCCCTGGTCGGACAGGACGAAGTAGCCGACCTGGCAGCAGGCCGCGCCGAGCGCGAGCAGCAGGCCGATGGCGTCGAAGCCGAGGCCCGCCCACACCTCGACGACGCAGGCGAGTCCGCCGACCGCGAGGACCACGCCGAGGGCGGCGGCGCGCGTCACCGGGCGGTGCTGCACGAACCGCACCCAGCCGAGCACGAGCGCGGGGGCCAGGTACTCGACGAGGAGGGCGACGCCGACCGGGATGCGGGATATCGCCGCGAAGTAGCAGGCCTGGACACCGGCCACGGCCAGCAGTCCGAACCCCGCGAGGAGTCCGGGGCGGCGGCGCAGCAGCGCGCGGTGGCGCACGGCGAGCGGCAGCATCACCAGGGCCGCGCCCGCGACCCGCAGCCACACCACGTGCAGCGGGTCCAGGCCCGCCTCGATCAGCGGCTTGGCCGCGACACCCGATCCCCCGAAGGCGACGGCGGACGCGAGCGCGAGGCCGAGCCCCATGCCCTTTCCGCCGCCCTGACTGCTCTCAGACGTATGCACCGGCACATGATGACAGGCGACGACAGGAGCGTCATCCCCTTAGACACCTGTCTCAGCGACTGGACGCGGCGCGCCGGTGCCGGGTGGCCGCCGAGCGCCCCGGGCACCGGCAGCGGGCGAGGGTTCAGCGGGCGGCTGTGTCGCCGCCCTTGGCGGGGTCCGCGGCGGGCCCGCCGACGTTCTGCGCGCCCTCGACGGGTCCCTCCGCGTACTTGTCGATCCGCGCGAACACCTGGACCGGGTCGATCCCGGCGCGCGCCAGCACCTCGACGGCCCGCGACTGCGGGTCCACGACGATCGCGGCGAGCAGGTCGACGCCGCGTGCGCGTGGGGCGCCCCGCTGAACGGCACGGTCCCGGGCGTAGTCCATGGCACCGGCCGCGAGCGGCGAGAGGCCCTCGGCGTCCGCGCCGCCGGGCACGGCGCCGGAGTCCTCGACGCCGCTCTGCCAGCGCAGGCCGTAGCCGATGCTGCGCTGCACGAGGTAGCCGAGGAGCCGCGCCATGTGCGGCCCGTCGCCGAAGACGGCCCGCACGTCGAAGTCGTACTCCAGGAGCGAGTGCAGCAGATGGGCCGTGTCGATCTGGCGGTCTCCGTCCCGGAGCGCCCTGCGGCGCGCGCCGCCGACCACCGCGGCCAGCTCGTCGCTGAGCTCGGCATCGTTGTCGGAAGGCGGCAGGCCCTGCTCGCGAGCGGGCTGCCTGGGGGTACCGGGTTGCACGTTCCCACCCCATCAGCCGACCCCGGCCCGGGGCATCCCCGGCGGGAAGCATCTTGGCGTCCCACGGGAAGTGGACACCCAGTGGCCGAATCTCCTCCCTGCGGAGGAGATCACGTCATTTTTCCCCAAGGGGGCGCGCGCCGCCTTGCGTCGCGCCCCGCAGGCAACTTTCGGCCCGCGTCGTTCGTCCAACACTGCGATGGACAGCTCTGGCTGGCTGGTGGCGTTACCGGCCGTCGACGGCAGGCAGTACGTGTACCGGGTGTACGCCCCGGAGGACGCACTGCTCGCCGACCTGTTCTGGGAGGCCTGGCACTGCCACGACGAGAGCCGGCTCCCGCGCGCGTGGGACGTCTTCGACGCGGCGGAGATACGCCGGGTCGGCTGAGCCAACCCGGCGCCCGTTCCCGCGCCCCCGGTGCGGCGCCTCCGCTCCCGCGGCCGTCAGTCCTCGTCGGCGAGGATCAGGTACAGCCTCTTGCGCGCGTCGTTGATGACGGCGAGCGCCTTGTCCCGCTGGTCCTTGCTGCCGGTCTTCCAGACCTGGCCGAAGGCCTCCATCAGACCGAAGCCGGCCTGGCGGATCTCGGTGAGGGCCTCCCAGTCGACGCCGCGCGAGGCCTCCTCCCAGGGCGCCTCGGGACCTTCTTCGGCCGCGGTGCGTCCCGCGTCGGTGAGCGCGAACAGCTTCTTGCCGCCGTCGCTCTCACTGGCGATCAGCCCCTCGTCCTCCAGCAACTGGAGGGTGGGGTACACCGATCCGGGGCTGGGCTTCCACGCCCCGCCGCTGCGCTCGGCGATCTCCTGGATCATCTCGTAGCCGTGCATCGGCCGCTCTTTGAGCAGGGCCAGGATCGACGCGCGTACGTCACCGCGCCGCGCCCTCCCCCTCGGCCCGCCGCGCCCTCGGCCGCCCCACGGCCCGGGACCGAAACCCGGCCCGAAGGGACCGAAGGCGGCACGCCGCCCGTCGAACCCACCGCGCCCGTGGTCGCCGTACCCGTGTCCACGCTCGAACCCGTGGCTGCGCATCGCCATCACTCCACTCCATCGTTGATCAGTCGCGATGCTTCAACGATATATCGGAACAGTTGGCACGGCAATGCCGGGACCGGACGGGAGGGCGTTCCCGCTCCCGGCGACCGGTACGAGCGTCAGACGACCGGTACGAGCGTCAGATACGCGATGCCGAGGACGTCGCGGTAGCCGTTCACCCAGGACGACCGCTGGCGGTCGACTCGTTCGCGGGTCTCGGCGGCGAGGGGGTGGTCCGGGTGGGCGGCGAGCCAGAGCTCTGTGTCATGGCGGTAGCCGGACTCGAACTCCTCCCACTCCTCACGGCTCGCCGACTCGATCCAGGCCGGCCGGAAGCCCGACTCGACAGCGAGGTCGACGAGCGGTCCGAGCCTCAGGTGGTCGCCCGCGTGCGCCCCGGGCCACATCGCCGCGAGTTCCGCGTCCGTCGGGGAACGCTCCCAGAAGCCCTCGCCGAGGACGACACGCCCGCCCGGGCGGACCAGCCTGCGCAGCTCGCGCAGGACGACACCGGGATCGTACGGCTGCCCGGGGTCGCACAGCGCCTGGCCGGCCCCCAGGCAGAGCACCGCGTCGACGGGTCCACGTGGCGTGCCGAGGGCCGACTCCTCGGCGAACTCGACCCGCCCGGCGAGTCCGCGCGCCTTCGCGAGGTCCCTGCCCCTGGCCAGGTCTTCGGCGTTGATGTCGAGGCCCACCCCGGTCGATCCCGGGACGGCCTCCAGGACGCGGAGCAGTAGTTCGCCCCAGCCGCAGCCGATGTCGAGGACGGTGGCGGGCGAGACACCGGCGAGCCGCGCGACGATGCGCCCGGCGCGGTCTTCGGAGAGCGGTCCGTGGAAGGTCAGACTGCCCAGAGGCGGGGGAAGATCGGAAACTCTCATGCGGCGGACGTTAGTTCGTCCCGTGTGAGGTGCCGAACGATTTGACCGCGGCTCGCCCGGCCCTGGCAGGGCGTCAATCGCGCTGCCCGATGTCCCACTGGATGTACGGCGGCACCGAGTGGCAGGACTGGGCCTCTCGGCGGTCCGCCCCCGGCCCGCCCCCGGCCCGCGCGGGGACGGGAAAGACCGGGCACCGGCGGCGGCCCCGCACGCGAAAACCGGGCCGGCGCTCCCGGATTGGCCTTGGCCCGCGGGTTCCCGCAGGCCCTAGCGTCGTGGCATGCGCATCCGAATCGTCGACGCCTTCACCGACCGTCCCTTCGCCGGCAACCCCGCCGGCGTCCTGCTGCTCGACGCCTTCCCCGCCGACGACTGGCTGCAGAAGGTGGCCCTGGAGGTCAACCACGCCGAGACGGCGTTCGCCCACCGCCTGCCGGCGGGCGGCGAGGCCGACTGGGCGCTGCGCTGGTTCACGCCCGCCACCGAGGTCGCGATGTGCGGGCACGCCACGCTCGCCACCGCCCACGTCCTGCACAGCACGGGCGCCCACGAGGGCCCGGTGCGGTTCGCCACCCGCAGCGGCGTCCTGGTCGCGACGCCCGCCGAGGACGGCTCGATCACCCTGGACTTCCCGACCGCCCCGCTCACCCCGGTCGACGTCCCGGCCGGCGTCGCCGAGGCCCTGGGCGCCGAGCCGCGCGCCGTCCTCGACACCGGCCCGAACGTCGGCGACCTGCTGATCGAGCTCGCCGACGAGAAGACGGTCCGCGGCCTGACCCCGGACCACCGGGCCCTCGGTGCCTTCTCCGAGCGCGGCGTCATCGCCACCGCCCGCGCGCAGGACCCGTCCCGGGGCTACGACTTCGTCTCCCGCTGCTTCTTCCCGAACGTCGGCATCGACGAGGACCCCGTCACCGGCAGCGCCCACACGGCCCTGGCCCCGTTCTGGTCGGAGCGCCTCGGCCGGCCCGCCCTCACCGGTCTCCAGGCCTCGCCCCGCGCCGGCCGCGTCCGCACGGAGCTGCGCGGCGACCGCACGCTGCTGACCGGGCACGCGGTCACGGTGATCGAGGGCGACCTGCTCGCGTAGGCCCCGCACCGCGTGTCGTGCCGCAGGGGGCGTACGGCGTCCGCGCGTCACGCCGCGGGGGGCGTACGACTCGCCGTACGCCCCCCGCTCGACGTCTCAGGCCGTCGGGAGCCAGTCCACCTTGCCCGCGAGCAGCGCGTAGCCGACGAACGCCCCGATGTCGAGCAGCGCGTGCGCCACCACCAGGGGACCCACGCGGCCCCAGCGCCGGTACAGGTACACGAAGACCAGGCCCATGACCAGGTTGCCGACGAAGCCGCCGATGCCCTGGTACAGGTGGTAGGAGCCGCGCAGCACGGAACTGGCCGCCAGCGCGGCGCCCGGCGTCCAGCCCAGCTGCCCGAGCCGGCGCAGCAGGTAGCCGACGACGATCACTTCCTCCAGGACCGAGTTCTGGATCGCGGACAGGATCAGGACCGGGTGCTTCCACCACACGTCGGGCAGCGCCTCGGGCACCACGGTGAGGTTGAAGCCGAGGCCGCGCGCGGCGAGGTAGAAGGCGATGCCGGTGCTGCCGACGACCGCCGCGACGGCGGCGCCGCGGCCCAGGTCGGGCCAGGGTCGGGTGCGGTCGAAGCCGATGACGCGCAGGCTGCGGTGCTCGCGCAGCAGGAAGTGCGCGACGAGCGCGACGGGCACCAGGGCGGTGGTGATGCCGAACAGCTGCCAGGCCAGGTCCAGCCAGGGGCGGCCCGGCGCGGCCGAGGCGTTCAGCGTGGCCGCCTGGTCCTTCAGCCCGCCCGGTTTGGTCGCCGACCCGACGAAGCTGATCAGCGCGGAGACCCCGCTGGCACCGAGCGAGAGAGCCAGCACGAGCAGTGTCTCGGAGCGGAGCGTCCGCCGGGACAGCTCCCCGGGATGTGATCCGGTCACCGGGTCGTCCTGCGCCTGCACGCCTGCCTCCACTCGACTGATCCGGCCCCGGCGCCGCCTCGACGTCGCAGGGGCACCGCGGCCCCGGGACGTCGCCGTCCTGGGACGTCCCAGCTTGCCGGATCAGTATGAAGCGGGCGCCGTCGGCCCTCGTGCCGCCGGCCGGCGCTCAGGCCGTCGGCACCGGCTCCGGCAGCCCCACGGGCCAGGTGTGCACGGGATCGCCGTGGTGCATCAGCTCGTAGTAGCGCCGCGTCGTGGCGGCCAGCGCGGCCTCCCTGGACAGGCCCGACGCCAGGGCCTTGTGGAAGGTGGCCGTCTGCCACGTCGCCCCGTTGACCCGGCGCCGGCAGCGCTCCTCGATCACGCCCAGGTACAGGTCGCGATCGGCGGGCTCGACGCCCCACGCCTCCAGGCCGGCCTCGGCGAGCGGCAGCAGTTCGTCGCGGACCAGGCTGACGGCGTCGACCTCCTGCGTACCGCCGTACCGGCCGCGCCGGGGCCAGGTCAGGCGCGCGTCGATGCCGTGCCGGCACGCGGCGTCGAAGTTGGCGGCGGCGGCCTCGAACGGCAGCCGGGTCCACACCGGCCGGGCGTCCTCGGCGAGGGCACGCACCAGGCCGTAGTAGAAGGCCGCGTTCGCGATGACGTCGGTGATGGTCGGGCCCGCGGGCAGGACGCGGTTCTCGACGCGCAGGTGCGGGACGCCGTCGGCGATGCCGTAGACCGGGCGGTTCCAGCGGTAGACGGTGCCGTTGTGCAGGACGAGCTCGGCGAGCCTGGGGACGCCGCCCGCGTCCAGGACCTCCAGCGGGTCCTCGTCGTCGCAGATCGGGAGCAGCGCCGGGAAGTAGCGCAGGTTCTCCTCGAAGAGTTCGTGGGCGGAGGAGATCCAGCGCTCCCCGAACCAGGTGCGCGGCCGGACTCCCTGGGCCTGGAGTTCGGGAGGCCGGGTGTCGGTGGACTGCTGGAACAGCGGCGGCCTGGACTCCCTCCACAGTTCGCGGCCGAAGAGGAAGGGCGAGTTGGCGCCGACGGCGATCTGGGCGGCGGCGACGGCCTGGGCCGCGTTCCACACATCGGCGAAACGGTTCGGCGTGACCTGAAGGTGCAGCTGCACGGAGGTGCAGGCGGCCTCGGGCGCGATGGACCGCGAGGTGCAGTTGAGATGCTCGACCCCGGATATGTCCAGCGTGAAGTCCTCGCCGCGGGCGGCCACGATCTGGTCGTTCAGCAGGGCGTAGCGGTCCACGTCCGAAAGGTTGGAGGACACCAGGTCGTCGCGGTCGAGCGTGGGCAGGATGCCGATCATCACGATTCCCGCGTCCACCTCCCCGGCCTTTCGGTGGGCATATGCCAGCGACGTGCGGAGTTCCTCGGCGAGCCGGTCGAATACGCGGCCGCCGAGCCGGTGCGGCGCGATGTTGACTTCCAGGTTGAACATGGCGAGTTCTGTTTGGAAATCGCGGCTCGCGATGCGCTCCAGGACTTGCGCATTCAACATTTTCGGCATGCCGTCGGCGCCCACGAGATTCAGCTCGATCTCCAGCCCCATGAGGTTCTTGGGGCGGTCGAACCGCTTCTCCTCCAGCAACCGCTCCAGGCCCGTCAGACACTGCCGGAGCTTGTCGCGGTAGCGCTGGCGATCGGACAGGTCGAACTGGCCTGCCGCGACCTTCTCCCCCATCGAACCGTCCTTCCTCGGATGGGCGGGCCGACGATCGGCCGCCGGCGTCCCGGGTCACGTGGGATGATGCCCAGACGACGCGATCGATAACGTCCCGCGCGGACCCGGCGACCGCTACTCTGGTCGACGATGGCCTGCGGCACATTCACGGGGCATGAAGGCCGTACACTTTCGGCACAGCGCGAACTCGTGAAAAACGCCGACGACAATTGGCCGACCGCTCGACGGTCATTCCCCGAGGTCATCGTCGAACGACCACCCGGGAATCGGGATCTTTTTCGCGTATCGTCGTCCGAATGTACCCTTGTTCAGAGGGCTCAAAACGGCTAGGCGAAACACTGGCTGAACAGGCGTCGTATAAACTCCGCGCACAAGGCAGAAGGTTGGCGCCCACGGTCGCGGGATCCTGCCGCCGAGGTGATGTGCGGCAGGCCTCACCCACCACCCCACGCACAGACCCGGCCCCTGCCTCTCTGGCTTCCTTGTGCTGACAGCGTCGTCCGCCCCCGCCCTCGCGCCACCGTGCCTTCTCATGAGAGGCGACCCATCATGCCGCTGCATGTGTCCCCGGCTCCCGCGCCCGCCCTGCGCACCGTCCTCACCGCGCTCGGTTCGCCCACCGCGCTCCGTGAGGCCCGCACCCCGTCCCTGCGCAACGCCCAGGGCCCGGCCACCCCCGAGCTGCCACTGCCGGTGCACGTCCTCGACCGGATCACCGCCGAGGGCGTCTCCGCCACCAGGCTGACCGGGTGGCGCTTCCTCATCCGCTGCGGCGACCATGCCGTGGCCGCCGCGGAGACCATGCTGACCCCCGACGGCTGGGCCTTCTCGCACTTCTTCGAGGGCCCCTACGTCACCTCGACCGAGCGGGCGCTGCGGCAGGCCGAGTCCGTGCCGCAGCCCTACCAGCCGCGCCTGCTGTCCCTGCCGAGCCTGTACATGCTCACGCTGTGGCTGCACGGCGACTGCACCGCGGACGCGGGCACCGGTCATCCGGCCCCGGGCGACCTGCTCGTCCCGCTGGCGCCCGCGCCGCCCGGCATCGCCGCCCACCGCCCGCACCGGGTCGCCGACCTGATCCCGGTGCTGACCAACCGCGCCACCCCGTCGCGGCTGCTCCGCCCGACGGCCTGACCGCCACGAGGGTTCCGGCCGCCGGCCGCCGACCGTCGGACCGTGTGACGCGGCAGGCACCGCGTACCCCGTCGCCGAAATCCGGGCGGCGGGGTACGTTTCTGTTTTCGGCGGGTTGCCGAGTCCGTTTCTCCGGCAGCCGCACGGCGCTCCGCCGAGCGCGTCATCACTCATGCGAGCACTTTTCCGCTCGCGCGAGCATCGCCTTGCACGTACGAGCGGTTTGAGGTCCGCCGTCCGACTGGACTAGCCCCAACCGACCACGGCGAACCACCCGAAGTGACAGGCCAGTTGGACTGAACCGTCCGGGCGGGTGATGCGTCATCAACCTGTGAGAAGCGGTGCCGCGAAATCCCTGCGGAATGGCGTCCGTGGGGCAACACTGGGATCCGACCGACTTGTCACAACGGGGGGCGGCCATGAACGAGTCTTCACGCCGCAGGACAGCGACAACAGCACACTCAACCGACACACGACGAGAGAACCCACCCATGTGCCAGCACCAGCCACCGTGTCCCTCAGCCCACTCCGCCGACCGGGAGTCCGCCCGTCTCGTGGCGCACCACCCGGAACAGGGATGGAGCCTGCTGTGCAACGGCGTCGTGCTCTTCGAGGACACCGGTGAGCTCCTGCCCGACGGCCGGATCATCGCCCCGCACCGTCCCGACGTCCGCCGGGTCGCGACCGCCGTCTGAGCGCACCACGGGCGGCGCGCGACACCGTCCGCAGACACGAGGGGCCGGTCCGCGATCTCACGGCGAACCGGCCCTGACGTATGTCCGGGCCCGGTCACCGACCGTAGCGCCCCGTGCGGAATCCGCGCCCGGCCGTCGGAGACGCCGACGCGGACGGTCGCCGGACACGCCTGTCACACACGAGCGTTGCGCCAGGCCGAACGCCTCCAGGAGCCGGAGTGCTCCTTCCACGGGCGCCCGTCTTCCGGAAGACTCCTGGAAGTTTCGCAGCCCCGCCGCACGGCGAGCGGCGGCCGCGGCACCCGTCGACGGAGGTGGGAAGTGGCAGCAGGCGAGGCCGGCGCCGAGGAGGCCGCGGAGGACCGTGGGAAGGTCACCATCACGGAGATCGCCCGCCGCGCCGGGGTCTCCGTCCCGACCGTCTCCCGGGTCGTCAACGGCCGGTCCGACGTGTCGCCGGGGACCCGCGCCCGGGTCGAGGACCTGCTCCGCAGGCACGGCTACCGCAGACGCCCCGCCACCTCGGCCACCCGCGCCACCCTGCTCGACCTGGTCTTCCACGACCTCGGCAGCCCCTGGGCCGTGGAGATCCTGCGCGGCGTGGAGGAGGCCGCCCACGCGTCCGGCGCCGGCACCGTCGTGTCGGCCATGAACGGCCGCTCCGGCGCCGCCCGCGAATGGCTGCGCAATCTGCGCGCCCGCGCCTGCGACGGCGTCGTCCTCGTCACCTCCGCGCTGGAGCCGGGCCTGCACGACGAACTTCGGGTGCTCGGCG
Organism: Streptomyces sp. DH24; assembly: GCF_029813775.1. Classification (GTDB taxonomy): domain Bacteria; phylum Actinomycetota; class Actinomycetes; order Streptomycetales; family Streptomycetaceae; genus Streptomyces. The sequence continues at coordinate 291,997 of NZ_JARVKW010000003.1, forward strand.
TCCCGCTGGTGGTCGTCGACCCGGCGGGCTCCCCCGCCCTGGACGTGCCGACCATCGGCGCCGCCAACTGGTCCGGCGGCCTGGCCGCCACCACCCACCTGCTCTCCCTGGGCCACCGCAGGATCGGCCTCGTCGCCGGACCGCCCCGGCTGCTGTGCTCCCGCGCCCGGCTCGACGGCTACCGGGCCGCGCTGGAGGGCGCGGGCATCGCCGTCGACGACTCCCTGATCGTGCCCGGCGACTTCCGGCCCGAGTCCGGCTTCACCGGCTGCGCGGCCCTGCTGGACCTTCCCGAGCCGCCCACCGCCCTCTTCGCGGCCGGCGACCAGATGGCGCTCGGCGCGATCGAGGCCCTGCGCAGACGGGGACTGCGGGTGCCGGAGGACATGAGCGTGGTCGGTTTCGACGACCTTCCGGAGGTCCGCTGGTCGGCTCCGCCGCTGACCACGGTGCGCCAGCCCCTCGCCGACATGGGCAAGCTCGCCGTCCGTACGGTGCTGGGCCTGGCCCGCGGCGAACAGCCCGACGCACCACGCGTCGAACTGGGCACCGACCTGGTCGTCCGGGCCAGCACGGCACCCCCGGCCGACGCGCGACCGGACCGGCCGGCCCCTCTATCGTGACCGCATGCAGTCCTACACGATCGGCCAGGCGGCACGGCTGCTCGGCGTCAGCCCCGACACCGCGCGCCGCTGGGCGGACGCCGGCCGGATGGCCACCCACCGCGACGACAGCGGGCGACGGCTCATCGACGGACGGGACCTGGCCGCGTTCTCGGTCGAACTCGCCAAGGCGGGCGGCGCCGAGGAGGACACCCCGTACACCTCCGTCCGCAACGCCTTCCCCGGCATCGTCACCGCGATCAAGCTCGGCGACGTCGCCGCCCAGGTCGAGATCCAGGCCGGCCCGCACCGGCTGGTCTCCCTGCTCACCCGCGAGGCCGTCGAGGAACTCGGCCTGGAGGTCGGCATGGAGGCCACGGCCCGCGTGAAGTCGACGAACGTCCACATCGACCGCGCCTGACCGGTACGTCCGCACCGGACCGCTCCCGCCCGCTCCTGTAGAAACGCACATGCGCACGCGCACCGCATCCAGCCTTGGCTCATGCGATACGACTACAGACTCCTGCCTCGCATCTGCGGAACTATCATCGTGACGACGGAGTGGCGCTCCCCGGCGACCTGCGGCGCCTCCCCGCGACCAGAGGTACGAGAGGTACCAGAGGGAGTTGACCCGTGACGACCCGATCCGCGCACCGGACCCGTCGAGCCCTGCGGACGGGCGGCGCGGGAGCCGCCGCGCTGCTGGCCCTCGGCGCCTGCTCCCCCGCCGCGTCGCCGGACTCCGGCGCGTCCGGCGGCGAGGTCTCCGGGACGGTCACGGTCTTCGCGGCCGCCTCGCTGAAGGAGAGCTTCACGACGCTGGGCGAGCGGTTCGAGAAGGACCACCCCGGCACGAACGTCACGTTCAGCTTCGGCGGCAGCGACTCGCTGGCCGCCGGCATCACCGGCGGCGCCCCCGTGGACGTCTTCGCCGCCGCCAGCACCCACACCATGGAGATCGTCGCGGACCACGGGGACGTGGCGGGCACCCCCGCCACCTTCGTCCGCAACCAGCTCGAAATCGCCACGCTGCCCGGCAACCCGGACCGGATCTCCTCCCTCAGGGACCTCACGCGGCCCGGCCTCAAGGTCGTCCTGTGCGACACGTCCGTGCCGTGCGGCGCCGCCGCGCAGACCGCCCTGGACGCCGGCGGCCTGAAGCTCGAACCGGTGTCGTACGAGCAGGACGTCAAGAGCGCCCTGACGAAGGTCGAGCTGAAGGAGGCGGACGCCGCCGTCGTGTACAAGACGGACGTGCGGGCCGCGGGTGACAAGGTGGACGGCGTGGAGTTCCCGGAATCCGCCGAGGCCGTCAACGACTGTCCGATCGCCCTGCTCCGGAACGCGCCCAACCCCGGGGCGGCGAAGGCCTTCATCGCCCTCGTCAAGTCCGCCGAGGGACAGAAGGTGCTGACCGACGCCGGGTTCCACCGGCCGTGACCCGCGCCCACAAGACCCCACGGGACCGCACCGGTCGTACCGGCGCTCGCAGGCCGGTGCGGCGCGGGGTGCCGCTCCCCATCCTGGTCCCGGCGCTCGCGGGCCTGGCGTTTCTGCTGCTGCCGCTGATCGCCCTCCTGGTACGCACCCCCTGGCGCAGTCTCCCGGACCAGCTGACCAGCGCCGCGGTCTGGGAGGCGCTGCGCCTGTCGCTGGTGTGCGCCACGGCGGCGACCGTGCTCAGCCTGGTCGTCGGGGTGCCGCTGGCCTGGCTGCTGGCCCGCACCGACTTCCCCGGCCGCGGTCTCGTGCGGGCCCTGGTGACACTGCCGCTGGTGCTGCCCCCGGTGGTGGGCGGCGTGGCCCTGCTGCTCGCCCTCGGTCGCAACGGCGTCGTCGGGCAGTGGCTGGACGCGTGGTTCGGCATCACGCTGCCGTTCACCACGGCCGGCGTCGTCGTCGCGGAGACGTTCGTGGCCCTGCCGTTCCTCGTCATCAGCGTGGAGGGCACCCTGCGGGCGGCAGACCCGCGCTACGAGGAGGCGGCCACCACGCTCGGCGCGTCCCGGTTCACGGCGTTCCGCCGGGTCACGCTGCCGCTGATCGCGCCGGGCATCGCCGCGGGCGCCGTCCTGGCGTGGGCCCGGGCCCTGGGCGAGTTCGGGGCGACGATCACCTTCGCCGGCAACTTCCCCGGCCGCACCCAGACCATGCCGCTCGCGGTGTACCTGGCCCTGCAGAACGACCCGGCGGCGGCCATCGCCCTCAGCCTGGTCCTGCTGGCGGTCTCGATCGCGGTCCTGGCGGGCCTGCGCGACCGATGGATGACGCCGTCATGACCGACACCGCGGCCGCCCCCGCACAAGGGCTCGACGCCCGCCTCGTGGTCGACCGAGGCGCCTTCCGGCTCGACGTGACGCTGACGGTGGCCCCCGGTGACGTCGTCGCCCTGCTCGGCCCGAACGGCGCCGGCAAGTCCACCGCCCTGCGCGCACTCGCCGGTCTCGCCCCGCTCAGCGACGGTCATCTGCGTCTGGACGGCACCGACCTGGACCGTACGCCTCCGGAGTCCCGCCCGGTCGGCGTCGTCTTCCAGGACTACCTGCTCTTCCCGCACCTCACCGCCCTGGACAACGTGGCCTTCGGCCCGCGCTGCCGGGGGGCGAGCCGGGCCGAGGCCCGCGCGCAGGCCGCCCGGTGGCTGGACCGCATGGGCCTCGCCGAGCACGCCGGCGCCAAACCCCGCCGACTGTCCGGCGGCCAGGCCCAGCGCGTCGCGCTGGCCCGCGCCCTGGCCACCCGGCCCCGGCTGCTGCTGCTCGACGAGCCGCTGGCGGCCCTGGACGCGCGGACCCGCCTGGAGGTGCGCGCCCAGCTGCGCCGTCACCTGGCCGAGTTCGAGGCGGTCGCCCTCCTCGTCACGCACGACCCGCTGGACGCCATGGTGCTGGCCGACCGGCTCGTCGTGGTCGAGGACGGCCGCGTCGTCCAGGAGGGCACACCGGCCGACATCGCGCGGCATCCCCGTACCGACTACATCGCCCAGCTGGTCGGCCTGAACCTGTACCGCGGGCAGGCCGACGGCCACACCGTGCGGCTGGAGGCGGGCCCGTCCATCACCACGACGGAGGACCTGTCGGGCCCGGTCTTCGTGGCGTTCCCGCCGGGCGCCGTGACCCTGCACCGGGAGCGGCCCACCGGCTCCAGCGCCCGCAACGTGTGGGCCTGCGAGGTCGTGGGCCTGGACACCCACGGCGACCAGATCCGGGCGGGCCTCACCGGCGAACTGCCCCTCGCCGCCGACCTCACGACGGTCGCGGCGGCCGAGCTTGACCTGCGCCCGGGCGCACCGGTGTGGGCCACGGTGAAGGCGACGCAGACGCACGCCTACCCGGCGTGACACAGACGAAGGGGCGCCACCCGGCCGGGCGGCGCCCCTCACTCGTCGGTGCGTCGGGGAGGTCAGTCCTCGTACGCGTCCAGCGGCGGGCAGGAGCAGACCAGGTTCCGGTCACCGAAGGCCTGGTCGATGCGGCGCACCGGCGGCCAGTACTTGTCCGCGGCCCTCACGTCGCCCGGGAAGACGGCCACTTCGCGGCTGTAGGCGTGGTCCCACTCCCCGCCGAGCGCGGCGGCGGTGTGCGGGGCGCCCCGCAGCGGGTTGTCCTCGGCGGGCCACTCGCCGGAGCCGACCTTCTCGATCTCCGCGCGGATGGCGATCATCGCCTCGCAGAACCGGTCCAGCTCGGTGAGGTCCTCGGACTCGGTCGGCTCGATCATGAGCGTCCCGGCGACCGGGAAGGACATCGTCGGCGCGTGGAAGCCGTAGTCGATGAGCCGCTTGGCGACGTCGTCGACGCTGACGCCGGTCGCCTTGGTCAGCGGACGCAGGTCGATGATGCACTCGTGCGCGACCAGCCCGCCCGGGCCCGTGTACAGCACCGGGTAGTGCGGTTCGAGGCGCTTGGCGATGTAGTTGGCGGAGAGCACGGCCACCTGCGTGGCCCGCTCGAGGCCCTCGCCGCCCATGAGCCGGACGTACGCCCACGAGATCGGCAGGATGCCCGCGGAGCCCCAGGGCGCCGCCGAGATCGGGCCCACGCCCGTCTCCGGACCGGCCTCGGGCTGCAGCGGGTGGTTCGGCAGGTACGGCGCGAGGTGCGAACGCACGGCGACCGGGCCGACGCCGGGGCCGCCGCCGCCGTGCGGGATGCAGAACGTCTTGTGCAGGTTCAGGTGGGAGACGTCGCCGCCGAAGTGGCCGGGCTTGGCCACGCCCACCAGGGCGTTGAGGTTGGCGCCGTCCACGTACACCTGGCCACCGGCGTCGTGCACCTGGGCGCAGATGTCGGCGACGTGCTCCTCGAAGACGCCGTGCGTCGACGGGTAGGTGATCATCAGCACGGAGAGCTCGTCGCGGTACTGCTCGATCTTGACCCGCAGGTCCTCGACGTCGATCTCCCCGTCCTCGGCGGTCTTGACGACGACGACCTTCATGCCGGCCATGACGGCGCTGGCGGCGTTGGTGCCGTGCGCCGAGGAGGGGATGAGGCAGACCGTGCGCTGCTCGTCGCCGTTGGCACGGTGGTAGCCGCGGACCGCGAGCAGACCGGCCAGTTCGCCCTGGGAGCCGGCGTTCGGCTGGAGGGAGACCTTGTCGTAGCCGGTGACCTCGGCGAGGCGTTCCTCCAGCTCGTGGATGAGCGTGAGGTAGCCCTGCGCCTGCTCGGCGGGCGCGAAGGGGTGCAGCTGGCCGAACTCCGGCCAGGTGACCGGCTCCATCTCCGTGGTCGCGTTGAGCTTCATGGTGCAGGAGCCCAGCGGGATCATGCCGCGGTCGAGCGCGTAGTCGCGGTCGGCGAGCCGGCGCAGGTAGCGCAGCATCGCGGTCTCGGAGCGGTGCTGGTGGAAGACCGGGTGCGTGAGGTAGTCGTCGGTGCGCAGCAGCGCCTCGGGCAGCGTGTCCTCGGCGGTCGCGTCGAGCGCCTCGACGTCGCCGTCGACGCCGAACGCGGCCCACACGGCGGCGATCTGCGCGCGCGTGGTGGTCTCGTCGCAGGCCATGGAGACGTGGTCGGCGTCGACGAGGCGCAGGTTCACGCCGTTGTCGCGCGCGGCGGCGACGACCTGGGCGGCCCGGCCCTGGACGCGCACGGTCACCGTGTCGAAGTAGCCGCCGTGCACGATCTCGGCGCCGCCCGCCGCGAGCCCCGCGGCGAGGATCGTCGCGTACCGGTGGGTGCGCCGGGCGATGGCCTTCAGGCCCTCGGGGCCGTGGTAGACGGCGTACATGCCGGCCATGACGGCGAGCAGGACCTGCGCGGTGCAGATGTTGCTGGTGGCCTTCTCGCGGCGGATGTGCTGCTCGCGGGTCTGCAGCGCGAGGCGGTAGGCCTTGTTGCCGTCGGCGTCGACGGACACGCCGACGAGGCGGCCGGGCAGGCTGCGCGCCATCTTCTCCTGCACCGCCATGTAGCCGGCGTGCGGTCCGCCGAAGCCCATGGGCACGCCGAAGCGCTGTGTGGTGCCGACCGCGATGTCCGCGCCGAGCTCGCCCGGGGACTTCAGCAGGGTCAGGGCGAGCAGGTCGGCGGCGACCGTGACGAGCGCGCCGAGCTCGTGGGCCTGGTCGATGACGGGCTTGATGTCCCGTACGGCGCCGGACGCGCCCGGGTACTGGATCAGCACGCCGTTGATCTCACGCTCGGCGATCCCGGCCGGGATGCCGTCGCTGAGGTCGGCGACGACGACCTCGACGCCGGTCGGTTCGGCGCGGGTCCGGATGACGGCAACGGTCTGCGGCAGGGCGTCCGCGTCGACCAGGAACAGACCCTTCTTGTTCTTGCCCATGCGCCGCGACAGCGCCATCGCCTCGGCGGCGGCGGTGCCCTCGTCGAGCAGCGAGGCGCCGGAGGTCGGCAGGCCGGTGAGGTCGGCGACCACGGTCTGGAAGTTCAGCAGGGCTTCGAGGCGGCCCTGCGAGATCTCCGGCTGGTAGGGCGTGTACGCCGTGTACCAAGCCGGGTTCTCCATCACGTTCCGCAGGATGACGGGCGGCGTGAACGTGCCGTAGTAGCCGAGCCCGATCATGGAGCCGAGGACCTGGTTGCGGTCGGCCAGGGTGCGCAGCTCGGCCAGCACCTCGGCCTCGGAGCGGGCGTCCGGCAGGTCCAGCGCGTCGGCGTTCTTGATCACATCGGGGACCGCGGCGGCCGTCAGCTCGTCGAGGGAGCCGTAGCCGACCTGCGCGAGCATCTTGGCCCGCGCCTCGTGGTCGGGGCCGATGTGGCGCTGCTCGAAGGGGATTGCCTGTTCGAGCTCGGAGAGCGGAATGCGATGGGCGGTCATTGCGGAGGCCTCCTGGTCTGACGCGACCTTCGAGGGGCACCACGGCGCGGGTACCCGGACGGCCTCCCCCTCTGTCATCTCAACCTGAGAGCTTCACCGGGCCGCCCGCGGGCACCCGGCTTTCACCGTCGGTGAGAGCGGAAGCCGTCGACACCCGCCCTGCTTTCCAGAGTGACCTCGTCCGTGCGGTACGTGGGCCTGAGAGATTCCGGGGAGGATTTGCTCCTTCGGCGCCTCCGGTGGAGTTCGGAGGACTCTCCCGCACGGGGTCAGCAGCCGTTGCCAGCCTACCAGCGAGGTCAACGGACGGGCCTTCGAGTGGCCGCTGACCCGAATGTGCTCTTTTGTAGTGCTTACGGAGGAGTTGCGACCAAGTGGAGGGCCCGTGCAGACCGACATCGATCCGCGCAACCTGATCGGCCGCAAGGCGTTCGACCGCAACGGCACCAAGATCGGCACGGTGGACGAGATCTACCTCGACGACGCGACCGGTGAACCCGAGTGGGCGGCGATACGCACGGGCCTGTTCGGCAGAGACGCCTTCGTCCCCCTGGAGCCCAGCGAGCTGGTCGAGGGCACCCTGCGCGTGCCCTTCGACCGGGCGCTGATCAGGGACGCCCCGGACTTCGGCGTCGGCCGCCACCTGTCACCCGAGCAGGAACTCCAGCTCTACCACCACTACGGTCTCGACGCGGCCGCCCCTCCGCCGGTCCCGGACCGCGACTTCGGCAAGCTGGCCGGCACCGACGACAGCTGAGCGGCCCTGACCGGGCCCCGTCTCAGCCTGTCGCCCCGGTGTCGCCACCGGCCCTGGTGCCCCCGTCGGCGTCGCCGGGTCTTCGCGCGACCAGCGGCAGCGGCTCGGCCGGCTCCAGAGCGGGATCGTCCGTCCGGAAGGTGCGCACCCGCCCGGGCCCGGAGCAGGGCGTCTCGAACCGCACGGTGACCCGCCCGAGACCGCTGCCCTGCACCCACCCGTGCCCGTATTCGGCGTGCCGTACGTCGTGCCCGGCCGGCCAGCGCCGCTCGGCCGGCAGCTGCTGCTCGGCGGGCCCGTCGTCCTCGCGCTCCTCGTCGAGTTCCTCGGCGTGCTCGCCCGCCGTCTGCGCGAACAGGTCCTCCTGCGTGTAGTCGGCGAGGCCGCTGACCCCGACCCCGAGCAGCCTGACGCCGCCCGTGGTGTCCACGGACTCCAGCAGCCGGGCAGCCGCCTCCCGCACCACGGCGGGATCGTCGGTGGGCCCGCGCAACGTCTCGGAGCGGGTCAGCGTCGAGAAGTCGTACCGCCGCACCTTCAGCACGATCGTCCGCCCCGACAGCCCGGCCCCGCGCAGCCTGCGCACGCACCGGTCGGCCAGCCGCTGCACCTCCAGGCCGACCCGCGTCCGGTCGTGGATGTCGACGTCGTAGGTGTCCTCGACCGACACGGACTTGGTCTCCCGCTCGGCCACCACCGGCCGCTCGTCGTGCGCCAGGGCCATCGCGTGGAGCGCGTGCCCGTGGGCCTTGCCGAGCAGCCGTACGAGCTCGTCCTCGCCCGCCTCGGCGAGCTCGTCCACCGTGTGGATGCCGGCGCGCCGCAGATGGTCGCCGGTCGCCGGCCCGACACCCGGCAGCGTCCGTACCGACAGGGGCGCGAGCAGGGCACGCTCGGTGCCCGGCTCGATCAGCACGAGACCGTCGGGTTTGGCCTGCTCGGAGGCGATCTTCGCGAGCATCTTGGAGGCGGCCAGCCCCACCGACCCGGTGAGACCGGTGACGGCCCGGATGTCCGCCCGCAGCCGGGTGCCGACCAGGCGCGCCGACTGCTCGTCCCAGGCCGCTCCCCCGGCCTCCAGGTCCACGAACGCCTCGTCCAGGCTGAGCGGCTCCACCAGCGGCGACAGGGCCCGCAGCAGCTCCATGACCTGCTCGCTGATCGTCCGGTAGAACCCGAAGCGCGGCACGAGATACGCGGCGTTCGGCGCGAGCCGCCGGGCCTGCGCCATGGGCATCGCCGAGTGGACTCCGAAGACCCGCGCCTCGTAGGAGCAGGTGGCGACCACTCCGCGCGGGCCGAGCCCGCCCACGATCACGGCCTTCCCGCGCAGGCTCGGCTTGGACGCCTGCTCCACCGAGGCGAAGAAGGCATCCATGTCGAGGTGCAGGATCGTGGGCGCGGCTCTCACACGTCCGATGCTGCCCTACGCCACTGACAACACCCCGCTCAGCGGGGCGCGCGTCTCACACGGCCCGGTTGCGCCGCCGGGCCAGCTCGTCCGCCGGGTTGTGCCCGACGAGTGTCTCCCCGGTGTCGACGCGCTCCCCGTGCAGCTGCGACAGCGCGCTCTCCACGTCCCGCCACACCACGCCGACGGCGATGCCGAAGACGCCCTGACCGCCCTGGAGCAGGGCGTGCACCTCGTCGGGCGAGGTGCACTCGTACACGGTGGCGCCGTCGCTCATGAGCGTCATGCGCTCCAGGTCGCGAAAGCCGCGCTCCCGCAGGTGGTGGACAGTGGTGCGGATGTTCTGCAGGGAGACGCCGGTGTCCAGGAACCGCTTGACGATCTTCAGGACGACGACGTCCCGGAAGCTGTACAGCCGTTGGGTTCCCGACCCGTGGGCGGGCCGGACGCTCGGCTCGACCAGGCCGGTACGGGCCCAGTAGTCGAGCTGCCGGTACGTGATGCCGGCAGCCGCGCATGCCGTCGGGCCCCGGTAGCCGATCTGCTCGGACGTCATGGACGTCGCCCCTCCGCTGCTCGGCACGGCCGTCGGTCGCTGCGGAGCGTGCTCGGCGGCGTTGCTGTGATGGGGATACCCCCTGCTCGCGAGAAGCCGAGAGCTCGGGGGAGGGTACGGACCGCCGGCCCCGGGACCGCGTCCGGGGGCGCCCCCAACCGTACCGTCGCCGCTGCTTCTCACGCCGACCTCCGTCCTTGAACTGCCTTCTCGACGGTAGGCAGTCACCAGGGGTGCGTCAACGATCGCCACACTCGGCACGCCGAGTGATAATCACCCTAAGAGTGGTTTCCCGTGTCCCACCGCGGGGAAAGGCTAGCCGAATGCGCTCAGAACGAGGCGCAGGACGCCCTCCCCGGCCACCGGCACATGCCACGCCACCTCACTGGTTGCTGGTGCCGAAGTCCTCCGGAGAGATCTGGTCGAGGAACTCGCGGAACTTCTCCACCTCGTCCTCCTGCTCGTCCGGGATCGCGATGCCCGCGTCGTCCAGCACCGTGTCACTGCCGTAGATCGGCGTCCCGGTGCGCAGCGCCAGCGCTATGGCGTCGGACGGACGTGCACTGACCTCGACGCCGCTGGCGAACACCAGCTCCGCGTAGAAGACGCCCTCGCGCAGATCCGTGATGCGTACTTCGGTGAGCTCCTGGCCGACGGCTTCCAGCACGTCCTTGAACAGGTCGTGGGTCAGCGGCCGGGCGGGAGCCATGCCCTGCTGGGCGAAGGCGATCGCCGTCGCCTCTCCCGGACCGATCCAGATGGGGAGGTAACGGTCGCCTCCCACTTCACGCAGCAGCACGATCGGTTGGTTGGAGGGCATCTCGACCCGGACACCTACGACATCGAGCTCGTTCACACAGCAACCCTAGGCCGTGCCCGGGATGTTTGGGTAGTCGGGCCGGGAACGGTTGGCCGATCCGGGGCCCGTCGCGCACTCAGGGCAGCCGCACTCCGAGCGCCGTCTGCACCAGCGCGGAATGCAGCCGCACCGTCAGCCCCGCCAGCTCCTTCGCCCGGGCCTCGGCATGCGCTCTGGTCTGCGGATTGCGGTGCCGTCTGAGCGGCGCGACCACCTGGTCCACCAGCCCGGCCTCCCGGTCGGCGGCGGCCTTCATCGCCCGCAGATGGCGCGGCTCGATCCCGAACCGCCCGAGCTCCACGACCAGCGCGGCGACGGTCACCGACTCCGCGTCGTACGCCCCGTCCGCCAGCGGTGTCACGAGCCCGTACGACTCCCACTCCGCCAGCTCCTGCTCGCCGACCCCGGCGGCGGCGAGCAGCTCCTCCCGCCCGATACGGGCCGTGGTGGGCGCGTGGCCCGCGAAGGGCTCCGGCTCGGCCTCGCCCTCACGCTGGCGCCCCACGGCCGGCAGCTCCACGGCCTCACCGCGCTCCATGGCGTCCAGGTGCTCACGGATCACCTTGAGCGGCAGATAGTGGTCCCGCTGCATCCTCAGGACATGCCCGAGGCGCTCGACGTCACCGGCGCTGAACTTGCGGTACCCCGAAGGCGTCCGCCGCGGTTCGACGAGCCCTTCCGACTCCAGGAAACGGATCTTGGAGATCGTCACTTCGGGAAACTCGTCACGCAGCACGTTCAGCACCGTGCCGATGCTCATCAGCCCACTGTCCGCGGCGGCGGCGCCGTGCCCGGCGCCACCGCTCCGTGTTTGACGCATGGACCTTCCCTGGGGGTCCCCCGGACCGGGGTCCGGGGCGGGTCAGTAGCCCCGCTGGCTCGCGTAGAACACCAGCCGGTACTTGCCGATCTGCACCTCGTCACCGTTCGACAGAGCGACCTGGTCGATCCGCTCGCGGTTGACGTACGTGCCGTTCAGACTGCCGACGTCCGCGACCGTGAACGAGCCGTCCGGACCGCGGCGGAACTCCACATGGCGACGGGAGACCGTGACGTCGTCCAGGAAGATGTCGCTCTGCGGGTGACGGCCGGCCGTGGTCAGGTCGCTGTCCAGCAGGAAGCGGCTGCCCGAGTTCGGACCGCGGCGCACCACCAGCAGGGCGGAACCCTGCGGCAGCGCGTCGACGGCCGCCTGGGCCTCGGGGGAGAGCGCCGGCATGGCCGTCTGGCCGGTGGCCTCGGAGTCGTAGGCCTCAAGACCGGAGATGGAGATCGTGGACGTGGTCTCCGACGAACGCTCCGGAGCCGCCCCGGGCCGCAGCGGGGCGCCGCAGTTGGAGCAGAAGCGGCTGTTCTCCGCGTTGCGGTTACCGCACCTCGTACACACCAGGGCCGACATGGACGGATCCTCCTGCCGCGGCTGCCCCTGGGGGGCATGGGACGCGTACGGGTCTCCGGAAAACTCTCCACCCGTACTTGAGGTTGACGGTTGTCCGAAACCTATGCCGCCGGACTGCGCAGGGTCAACAGACGGCGCGCCCTGACCACCGGAAAGGCCACCGCCCGGACCAGCCACCTGGTCCCGGAACAGCGGACGCTGCCCTTCCGCGTCAGGCTGTGCGCGATGACGAGCGGTGGCGTTCTCGCCGCCCTCTCGCGCGCTCTTGCCGAACAACTTCGCAAACAACTTCACGGGCGATTCCCCTTGACCGAAACAGACCCGCCCGTGGGGCAGGACGAACCCTGATTGCATACACCGGCCGACCCGGACACCTTCACAACGTCCGTATCCACCAAACAGTTTCCACCACGCACCACCCGTTCGGTGCGCCGACCCCCCGCAACCTCATGCCCCCACCGGACGGTCGCCATGCACCCCCGGTTCACTGGGAGGACGACCGAGCGTAGTCAGGCCGCTTCGCCGCTCGCAAGGCGTCCACGACGATCTTGCTGGACCGCTCGACCGTCACGGTGGCCTGTTCCTTCTCCAGTGTCTGCACCACGCCTCCAGGGATGTTGAGCGCCGGTTCGAGGTCCTGCGGCTTGCCGATGACCTTGAAACGATACGGCGCGTTGATCTTGTTCCCGTCGACGCTCACTCCGTTCCCGGAATCCGTCAGAAAAGTCCCGGCCACCACACGCACGTCGTTCACCTGGATCGCCTCGGCACCGGCCGCGCGCAGCTCCTGGACCGCGTCGAGCAGCATGTTCGCCTCGACCATCCCCTTCGTGTCCTCGATGGTCATCGTGATCCCGGGGCCCTGCGCGGCCACCGTGCCCGCGAGCACACCGAGTTGCCGTTCCTTCTCGATCGTCTGCCGACGGGCCTCCTCGGCCTGGTCGGAGCTGTTCTCCAGCTCGTCGCGCTGCTTCTCGAGTCCCTGCTTCTCGTCCTCAAGACGCTGTGTTCGGTCGTCGAGTTCATCGAGGATGCGCACAAGATCCGCCTGGCGTGCGCCGCGCAGCGCGCCGTCGCCCTCGCTGTTCGAAGCCACCTGCACCGCCAGACCGAAGCCGAGGCCGAACAGCAGCAGGGCAACGATGAGTTGCGCCCGGGAGGCGCGCGGCGGCCACAGGCTGCCGACCAGCCGCTGCCGCCCGGTCAGCGCGGGCTTTCCCCCGGCGCTCTCCCCGGGCGTGTCCGCGCCCTGGGGCCCGCCGGCCGCGGGCACCTCCTGCGGAAGTTCCTTGCGGAGCCTGTTCTCGTTCGTCTCGTCCTTGTCGCTCATCGGCCTCACGCCCGGAAGACGTGCCGGCGGATCGCCGCGGCGTTGGAGAAGATCCGGATGCCGAGGACGACCACGACACCCGTGGACAGCTGGGCGCCCACGCCCAACTTGTCGCCCAGGAACACGATCAGCGCGGCCACGACCACGTTCGACAGGAACGACACCACGAAGACCTTGTCGTCGAAGATGCCGTCGAGCATGGCCCGCAGACCGCCGAAGACGGCGTCGAGCGCCGCGACGACAGCGATCGGCAGATAAGGCTCGACGACCGCCGGAACCTCGGGCCGGACCAACAGTCCGGCCACGACTCCCAGGACGAGGCCCAGTACGGCGATCACGATGTGCCCTTCCCAGTTATCGGCTGTGCTGTACGTACGATCACTCTCGGTGCGGCCGGCAGCCGGAGGTCGTCCTCCACGGAGATGGCGGTCCGGATGCCGTAGTTCTCCTGCAGGGCGTGCAGGTACAACCCGTCGGCGCTGTCCTGGAACCGCGTGCTGAGCCGCTTGCCGTCCCCCACCGCGAGCACCGTGTACGGCGGCACCAGCGGCCGGTTGTCGACCAGTATGGCGTCACCCGCCGCCCTGATCGCCGACAGTGCCGTGAGCCGCTGCCCGTTGATGGAGACGGCCTCCGCACCGGACTCCCACAGCCCGTTGACCACGCGCTGCATGTCCCGGTCGCGCACCCGGCCGGTGTCGGAGAAGCCGGTCGTGTTCCGCGGGTCGCCGTCACCGCCCGCGGAGGTGTCCTTCGCGTCGTTCACGACGAGTTTCACGCCGGGGCCGTGCACCGCGACGGCGCCCGACAGGATGCCGACCAGCTCGGACTGGTCGCCGCCGCTGTTGCGCAACGCCTCGCGCTGGCGCGCACCGACCTCGTCGCGCAGCTCGTCGATGTTCTCCTCGAGCTTGTCGGCCGTCGCCGTCTCCCGGTCGATGCGGTCGATCAGCTCCTCGCGCTCCTTCGCCGCCGCGGGCGCCGCCACGCGCGCCTGCGCGGCTCCCACGGTCACGACGAGCGCCGCGAGCACCAGGCCCGCCGCGAGCCCGAGCTTCGCCCTCAGGGTCTTCGGCATGCCTGCGTCGCCGGCGGCCTTCTTCCGCGCCGCGGCCTCGGCGTATCCGTCGTCGAGGCTGTGGTCCATGACGTTGGTGAGCAACGACATGGACGCGTCCGGGCGCGGGGGCCGCGTGGGGGTGCTCCGAACGGGGGGTTGCTGCGGCATGCCGCACATCGTCGCACGCGTCGGCCACTACCTCCGAACGGCCCCACCGGCGTGCCGGACAGGCCCCCTTGGGGACGCTTGTCCGGCACGCACACGTGCAGGTTGTTTTACCGCCCCGCGCTGTCCACGACGGCCGACCACTCGTCGAGCAGAGCCTGCGCGGAGGCGTCGTCGGGGCCCTCGGCCCACAGGTGCGTGACCGCCTCCGCCGGGTCCGGCAGCACCATGACCCAGCGCCCGTCGGTCTCCACGACGCGCACACCGTCCGTGGTGTCCACGAACCGCTCCCCGGCCGCCTCGACGACCCGGCGCATCACCAGGCCCTTGACGGCCCACGGAGTCGCCAGGTCCCGCTTCAGGACGTGCGCCCGCGGGATACGCGCGTCGATCTGGCTGAGCGTGAGCTGCGTCCTGGCCACCAGGCCGATGAGCCGTACGAAGGCCGCCGTGCCGTCGTAGACGCCGCTGAACTCGGGGACGATGAAGCCGCCCTTGCCGTCACCGCCGAAGATGGTCCCTTCCTCGCGTCCGACGCGCGTGAGGTCGTCGGGCGAGGTCGTGGTCCACTCGACCTGCGTGCCGTGGTACGCGGCCACCTGTTCCGCGATCCTGGTCGTGGTCACGGGCAGGGCCACCCGGCCGCTGCGCCGCTCGGCGGCGATCAGATCCAGCATCACCAGCAGGGCCCGGTCGTCCTCGATGATCCGGCCCTTCTCGTCCACGAGCGACAGCCGCTCGCCGACCGGGTCGAACCGCACGCCGAAGGCCGCGCGGGAGGACGCCACTATCTCGCCGAGCCGCACGAGCCCCGACCGGCGCATGTCGGCCGACTCGGTGGGCCTGGCCTCGTCGAGACCCGGGTTGATCGTCAGCGAGTCCACGCCCAGCTTGCCGAGGAGGCTGGGCAGCACGAGCCCGGCACTGCCGTTGGACGCGTCCACGACGACCTTCAGCCCGGACTCCGCGATCCCGCTGGTGTCCACGTTCCGCAGCAGCGACCCGGTGTACGAGTCGAAGACACTCGCCGGGAAGTGCAGATCTCCGATCTCGCCCGGGAACGCACGCCGGTACTCCTGACGCGCGAACACCCGGTCCAGCTTGCGCTGGCTGCCCTGCGACAGGTCCGCGCCCTGCCCGTCGAAGAACATGATGTCCACGGAGTCCGGCACACCGGGCGTCGTCCGGATCATGATGCCGCCGGCACTGCCCCGCGCGGTCTGCTGCCGCGCCACGGGCAGCGGTACGTTCTCCAGGTCGCGTACGTCGATGGCGCTGGCCTGCAGGGCGGAGATCACGGCGCGCTTCAGCGCACGGGCACCACGGGAGTGGTCGCGCGCGGTCGTGACCGTGGAGCCCTTCTTGAGGGTCGTCGCGTAGGCCCCGGCCAGGCGGACGGCCAGCTCCGGCGTGATCTCGACGTTCAGGATGCCGGAGACGCCCCGGGCACCGAAGAGGTGCGCCTGTCCCCTGGACTCCCAGATCACCGATGTGTTGACGAAGGCACCGGCCTCGATCGTCTTGAACGGATAGACCCGCACATTGCCCTGAACGATCGATTCTTCACCGATCAGGCACTCGTCACCGATGACCGCGCCGTCCTCGATGCGGGCCGCGCGCATGATGTCGGTGTTCTTGCCGACGACGCAGCCCCGCAGGTTGCTGTGCGGCCCGACGTACACGTTGTCGTGCACGACGGCCTTGTGGAGGAAGGCGCCGCTCTTCACGACGACGTTGGATCCGACGACGGTGTGCTCCCGGATCTCGGCGCCGGCCTCCACCTTGGCGTAGTCGCCGATGTAGAGCGGGCCGCGGAGCACCGCATCGGGATGCACCTCGGCGCCTTCCGCCACCCACACGCCGGGGGAGATCTCGAAGCCGTCGATGTCGACGTCGACCTTGCCCTCGAGAACGTCGGCCTGCGCCTTGACGTAACTCTCGTGGGTGCCGACGTCCTCCCAGTAGCCCTCGGCGACATAGCCGTAGATCGGCTTGCCTTCCTTCATCAACTGCGGGAAGACGTCACCGGACCAGTCGACGGGCACGTCGGGGTCGACGTAGTCGAAGACCTCGGGCTCCATGACGTAGATGCCGGTGTTCACCGTGTCCGAGAAGACCTGGCCCCAGGTCGGCTTCTCGAGGAAGCGCTCGACCTTGCCTTCGTCGTCCACGATGGTGATGCCGAATTCCAGCGGATTGGGAACACGCGTCAGGCAGACCGTGACGAGCGCGCCCTTTTCCTTGTGGAAATTGACGAGGTCCGTGAGGTCGAAGTCGGTCAGGGCATCGCCGGAGATGACGAGGAAGGCATCGTCCTTCAACGCCTCTTCGGCGTTCTTGACGCTTCCGGCGGTACCGAGAGGCTTCTCCTCGTTGGCATAGCTGAGCTCCATACCGAGCTCTTCACCGTCACCGAAGTAGTTCTTGACCAATGAGGCCAAGAACTGGACGGTGACGACGGTTTCATTGAGACCATGCCTTTTGAGCAGCCGCAGAACGTGCTCCATGATTGGCCGGTTTGCCACCGGCAGGAGCGGCTTGGGCATGCTTGAGGTCATGGGACGAAGGCGCGTGCCTTCGCCTCCGGCCATCACGACGGCCTTCATGTCGGAAGCGTCCTCCTCGAAGAGACGACGGTCTGGCCGACTTCACCCGTCCAAAGTGTCCCGCACTTTTCATCCGCGGGCCATCCGGCCGTAACGGCCTCACCAATGAACGGGTTCAATCGGCCACGGCGTCCGCCCGGACCAGCCGGCGGACTTGTACCACGTAGAGAACTCCTGCCCACCAATACAGGGTTGTACCCCATCCTGCGAACGCCCATCCGAAAATGGCAGCGAGTGACGCGATCCATCCACTTCCGTCACTGAGCAGCAGCAGCGGGAAGGCGTACATCAGGTTGAACGTCGCGGCCTTCCCCAAGAAGTTCACCTGCGGCGGCGGATAACCGTGCCGCCGGAGGATGCCCACCATCACCAGCAGAACGAGCTCTCGCGCCAGCAGTATGGCGGTCAGCCAGAGCGGCAGAATCTCGCGCCAGGTGAGACCGACCAATGTCGAGAGAATGTAGAGCCGGTCGGCGGCCGGATCCAGGAGTCGGCCGAGGCTGCTGATCTGGTTCCAGCGCCGTGCGAGCTTGCCGTCCAGGTAGTCACTGATCCCGCTCAGCATGAGCACCAGAAGCGCCCAGCCGTCACTCTTCGGACCGCCGAACTCGGGCCTGAGGATCAGCCACAGGAAGAGCGGTACGCCGACGAGCCTCGCCATGCTGAGGATGTTCGGGATGGTGAGCACCCGGTCTGTCTGGACGCGGGTCTCCTGGACCTCCACCCGGGGGCCTCCTGTGGGAAACGTGCCAACGATGCCCCCTGACCTTACCGCAACGCAAAAAAGCTCTGGCTCTCGGGCCAGATACCCAAGAGCCAGAGCTCAACAATTGTTCGGCGGTGTCCTACTCTCCCACAGGGTCCCCCCTGCAGTACCATCGGCGCTGTAAGGCTTAGCTTCCGGGTTCGGAATGTAACCGGGCGTTTCCCCTACGCTATGACCACCGAAACACTATGAAACAATCAACAACCGCACCACACACACAACACATGCGGGGTTGTTCGTGGTTTCAGAACCAACACAGTGGACGCGAGCAACTGAGGACAAGCCCTCGGCCTATTAGTACCGGTCAACTCCACCCATTACTGGGCTTCCATATCCGGCCTATCAACCCAGTCGTCTACTGGGAGCCTTACCCTCTCTAGGAGGTGGGAGTCCTCATCTCGAAGCAGGCTTCCCGCTTAGATGCTTTCAGCGGTTATCCCTCCCGAACGTAGCCAACCAGCCATGCCCTTGGCAGGACAACTGGCACACCAGAGGTTCGTCCGTCCCGGTCCTCTCGTACTAGGGACAGCCCTTCTCAAGACTCCTACGCGCACAGCGGATAGGGACCGAACTGTCTCACGACGTTCTAAACCCAGCTCGCGTACCGCTTTAATGGGCGAACAGCCCAACCCTTGGGACCGACTCCAGCCCCAGGATGCGACGAGCCGACATCGAGGTGCCAAACCATCCCGTCGATATGGACTCTTGGGGAAGATCAGCCTGTTATCCCCGGGGTACCTTTTATCCGTTGAGCGACGGCGCTTCCACAAGCCACCGCCGGATCACTAGTCCCGACTTTCGTCCCTGCTCGACCCGTCGGTCTCACAGTCAAGCTCCCTTGTGCACTTACACTCAACACCTGATTACCAACCAGGCTGAGGGAACCTTTGGGCGCCTCCGTTACCCTTTAGGAGGCAACCGCCCCAGTTAAACTACCCATCAGACACTGTCCCTGATCCGGATCACGGACCCAGGTTAGACATCCAGCACGACCAGACTGGTATTTCAACGACGACTCCACCTGAACTGGCGTCCAAGCTTCACAGTCTCCCAGCTATCCTACACAAGCCGAACCGAACACCAATATCAAACTGTAGTAAAGGTCCCGGGGTCTTTCCGTCCTGCTGCGCGAAACGAGCATCTTTACTCGTAGTGCAATTTCACCGGGCCTATGGTTGAGACAGTCGAGAAGTCGTTACGCCATTCGTGCAGGTCGGAACTTACCCGACAAGGAATTTCGCTACCTTAGGATGGTTATAGTTACCACCGCCGTTTACTGGCGCTTAAGTTCTCAGCTTCGCCACCCCGAAGAGTGACTAACCGGTCCCCTTAACGTTCCAGCACCGGGCAGGCGTCAGTCCGTATACATCGCCTTACGGCTTCGCACGGACCTGTGTTTTTAGTAAACAGTCGCTTCTCGCTGGTCTCTGCGGCCACCCCCAGCTCACCGTGTAAAACGGATCACCAGTGATGGCCCCCCTTCTCCCGAAGTTACGGGGGCATTTTGCCGAGTTCCTTAACCATAGTTCACCCGAACGCCTCGGTATTCTCTACCTGACCACCTGAGTCGGTTTAGGGTACGGGCCGCCATGAAACTCGCTAGAGGCTTTTCTCGACAGCATAGGATCATCCACTTCACCACAATCGGCTCGGCATCAGGTCTCAGACTACTGCCAGGCGGATTTACCTACCTGACGTCCTACACCCTTACCCCGGGACAACCACCGCCCGGGATGGACTACCTTCCTGCGTCACCCCATCACTCACCTACTAACCGCTTGGTCCGGCGGCTCCACCACTCCCCATCACTCCGAAGAGATCAAGGGCGGCTTCACGGCCTTAGCATCACGATGCTCGATGTTTGACGCTTCACAGCGGGTACCGGAATATCAACCGGTTATCCATCGACTACGCCTGTCGGCCTCGCCTTAGGTCCCGACTTACCCTGGGCAGATCAGCTTGACCCAGGAACCCTTAGTCAATCGGCGCAAACGTTTCTCACGTTTGTATCGCTACTCATGCCTGCATTCTCACTCGTGAACCGTCCACAACTCGCTTCCGCGGCTGCTTCACCCGGCACACGACGCTCCCCTACCCATCACAGCGGGCGTTGGCCCTCATGCTGCAATGACACGACTTCGGCGGTACGCTTGAGCCCCGCTACATTGTCGGCGCGGAATCACTTGACCAGTGAGCTATTACGCACTCTTTCAAGGGTGGCTGCTTCTAAGCCAACCTCCTGGTTGTCTCTGCGACTCCACATCCTTTCCCACTTAGCGTACGCTTAGGGGCCTTAGTCGATGCTCTGGGCTGTTTCCCTCTCGACCATGGAGCTTATCCCCCACAGTCTCACTGCCGCGCTCTCACTTACCGGCATTCGGAGTTTGGCTAAGGTCAGTAACCCGGTAGGGCCCATCGCCTATCCAGTGCTCTACCTCCGGCAAGAAACACACGACGCTGCACCTAAATGCATTTCGGGGAGAACCAGCTATCACGGAGTTTGATTGGCCTTTCACCCCTAACCACAGGTCATCCCCCAGGTTTTCAACCCTGGTGGGTTCGGTCCTCCACGAAGTCTTACCTCCGCTTCAACCTGCCCATGGCTAGATCACTCCGCTTCGGGTCTTGAGCGTGCTACTGAATCGCCCTGTTCGGACTCGCTTTCGCTACGGCTACCCCACCCGGGTTAACCTCGCAACACACCGCAAACTCGCAGGCTCATTCTTCAAAAGGCACGCAGTCACGAGAACAAGGCAAGCCTTG
>NZ_JARVKW010000040.1 GCF_029813775.1 Streptomyces sp. DH24
TCCTTGCCCCTGCCCTTGCCCTCGCCCCTCTCGCGCTTGCCCTTGCCGTACTCGTCCTCGTCCTCGCGGTCGTCGTCCTCATCGTCCTCGCCTCGTGAGGCCGGCGACGGGACGGCGGACGTGGGCGTGGCGAAGGACGGCCTGGCAGAGGACGGCGTGGCGCTGGGGGATTCGGTCGCCGGGGCTGACGTGACGCTGGTCGGGGTCGGCGACGCCGGTGGTACGGGGCTCTTGTCGCCGGAGTTCAACGACGCGCCGACAGTGGCGGCACCGGCGAACAGGACGACGGCAGCCGTGCCCAGTACCGCCCTGGAGGCCGGCATGACGCGGCCGCGTGCCCTGGACCGGGCGCGGGCCGGGGGAGGGCTCGCCGAGGGGAGCGGCAACGACGCGGTGGCGGACGGGGGCGCGGGTGCGGCTGCGGCACCGACCGGCTCCGCCGGGGAGACCGCCCACCGCCGGGCGTTGAGCCAGTCGGCCACCTCGTCGGCGGTGGGCCGGTGCGCGGGGTCCTTGGACAGCAGACGCAGCACGTAGTCGGACAGCGGCTGGGGTATGCCGGGACGCAGCCGGTCCGGCGGCACCGGCACGGCGTCGACGTGCTGCTGCACCACGGCCAGGGAGGTCGCGCCCTGGAACGGCGCCCGGCCGGTGAGGAGTTGGTACAGCACGCAGCCCAGCGAGTAGACGTCGGCCGCGGGGCGGGCCGACCGGCCCAGGGCGCGTTCGGGCGCGAGGTAGTCGGCCGTTCCGACGATCTTGCCGGTGGCGGTGAGGGTGCGCTCGGCCTCGTCGGCGAAGCGGGCGATCCCGAAGTCCGTGATCTTCGCGGTGCGTTCGACGGTGAGCATGATGTTGGCGGGCTTGATGTCCCGGTGGATCACGCCGTGCTGGTGCGCCGCGGACAGACCGACGGCCACCTGCGCCACCAGGGCGGCCGCTTCCTCCGGAGGCAGCACACCGCGCATCGACCGCTCCTGCGCCAGGCTCCAGCCGTCGATGCACTCCATCACCAGATACAACTGGTCGCCGTCGGAGCCGAAGTCGTACACGCCCACCACGTGCGGATGATTGAGGCGGGCCGCCGTCAGCGCCTCCAGCCGGAACCGCTCGGTGTCCGTCGCCTCCACGGTACGCAGCAGCTTGACCGCGACCCGGCGCCCGAGGATCTGGTCGGTGGCCCGCCACACCTCGCCCATCGAACCGCGTCCCAGCAGTTCGTCCAGTTGGTAGCGATCCGCCAACAGCACTTGCCCGCCCACCCCACATCGTTGCGACACGAAGACACCGCACGGCCCCAAAATCCCATGGTGCGTTGTGATTTGGGGTACGGCAGGCCCAGGTTACCCGGCTCCCGCCGGCACCCGAGGCCCGTCCCCGTCGGAACCGCCGGGCGGGCAGGCGGGCGACGGGACGGGAGCGGCCTGCTCAGGACCCACTGCCTACAGCGCAATCCCCGGCAGGACTGTCACTCCTCGCCGGTCCCTTCCCCGGCCCCGACGCCGGCGCGACCGTAGGTCCTGGCGAGGGCGCCGACGGTGTCGGCCATCGCCCTCCGGAGTTCGGCCGGCGCGACGACCTCGACGTCTGTGCCGAGCCGCAGCAGCTCGCCGCACGCGTGGTCGGTGCTCTCGGTGGGGATGACGGCCTCGACCCATCCGTCGTCCCCGACGGCGGTAGCGGTGGCGGCGACCGCCCGCACCACCTCCGGGGGCATGTTGTCGGGCAGGCGTCGGCGCCCTCGCGGGGACAGGCGGATGGTGGCGGAGCCCGTGAAGCGGCGTGACGCGAAATCGGCGAGGTAGGAAGTCCAGTGGGCCGCCAGGTCGAAGCCCCGTGGCTGCTCGAAGCGCTCCTCGCCGAGCACCGCGTCGAGGACCTGGGCGACCCTGTACGTCCCGACTCCGCTCTCCGAGGCGGCCACTAGGTACCAGGTGCCGGATTTGAGCACCAGGCCGTAGGGGTGGAGGCGGCGCCGCACCTCCTGCGGCGCGCGCCAACGCCGGTACCGCACGTCCACCGCACGCCGGGCGAGCACCGCGTCGACGAACAGGGACAGAAACGGCGTCTCCTCGGGGGCCCGGTACCAGCCGGGGGCGTCCAGGTGGAACACCGCGGCGGTCCGCGCCGCCGCCTCGCGCAGGCCCGTGGGCAGCGCGGCCAGCAGTTTCAGCCGCGCCGCCGTCACCTCCGCCGCGAGGCCCAGGTCGGCGGCGGGGCCGGGCAGTCCGGCGAAGAACAGTGCCCGTGCCTCGCCCTCGCTCATCCCGGTGAGGCGGGTGCGATAGCCGTCGAGCAGCTGATAACCGCCCCCGGGGCCGGGCTCCGCGCGAACCGGCACCCCGGCGGTCTGCAGACGGGTCACGTCGCGGTAGGCGGTCCGCACGGACACGCCGAGTTCGCCGGCGATCGCCCGTGCGGACATGCGGCCACGGGTCTGCAGCAACAGCAGCAGCGACAGCAGGCGTTCGGCGGACATGGCCGCATTCTGCCCGGAAACCCTGACAGCACCTGGCACACGGTTCCTCTAGCGTCAGTGCGGGCCCGGCTCCCCCACAACGAGCCGGCGCCCATTCCGGACCAGAGCACCGACATCTCCGTGCCAGAGCACTGAAACCTCCGTGCCGCAGCACTGAAACCTCCGTATCAGAGCGCCGACAACAGGAGTTCCGCCGTGTCGCCCACCGACCCCGCGCCCAGCCCCGCCGTGATCGAGCTTCGCCAGTACACGCTGCGGTCAGGGCGGCGTGACGAGCTGATCGACCTGTTCGACCGGGAGCTCGTCGAAACCCAGGAGGAGACCGGGATGGTCGTCCTCGGCCAGTTCCGCGACCTCGACGATCCGGACCGCTTCGTCTGGCTGCGCGGATTCCCGGACATGGCCGTACGGCACCGCGCCCTGACGGCGTTCTACGGCGGACCCGTCTGGGCCGAGCACGGGCCCCGGGCCAACGCCACGATGGTCGACTCGGACGACGTCCTGCTGCTGCGGCCGATGTGGGCCGGGAGCGGTTTCACCGTCCGCCCGGCCGAACGGTCCCGGCCCGGCACTCCGGCACCGGACCGCTTCGTGTCCGTCACCGTCTGGTCCTTCCCTCCCGGAGACCCGGACGGCGAGGGACTGATCCGGGACGCTCTCCTCCCCGTGCTCCGCGAGACGGGGCCCGAGCCGCTCGCCGTCCTGACCACCGAAACAGCACCCAACACCTTCGCCAGGCTGCCGGTCCGCACCGGGGAGAACGTGGTCGCGGTCCTCACCTCCTACCCCGACGAAAGCGCGCACCGCGGCCACCTGGCCGCGGTGCGGGCCCACCCGGTGGGGCGGGAGATCCTGTCGAGAGTCGAGAAGGAACAGGCGGCGTCCCCGCAGATCTTGAGGCTGGCACCGACGGGCCGTTCGCTCGTCAATTGACCGCCGCGGCATCGGGCCCGTACGGGACGGGGATCGTGTTCGTCGGATGGTCGCGCTGACTCAGTGACACCAGGGTTTCGGCCAGGAACGTGCGCGCAGGTTCAGGCCCGGCGCGGGGGCCGCTCCGGGTGCGGTGCAGTGTGGGGCGGGAATACCTCCGGCCCCTGCTGCCCGGGCACGGGCCGCCGGTCAGTGCCCGGGCACGGCGTGCCGCCGTCTGCCCGGGGTGCTCGGAACCCCGTCCCGCTCACGACCGCGCGGGCTTTCCGGCGAAGAAGGTGCCGACGGTCCTCTTCGTTCCTTCGCCGGGCTCCTGCACCAGGCGCGCGGTGACGGCGAGCCCGGCCCGGTCCAGCAGCCCGGCGATCCGGTCCGCCGGCAGCAGGTGGGACTCGTAGGACACGGGACGGCCGCCGTACGCCTGCGTCGGACGCAGGTGCTCGTCGTCCCCCACGTGGCCGGCCAGCATGAGATGGCCGCCGGGCGCCAGCGTGCGTCGGAACTCGGCGAACACGACCGGCAGCGACTCCGGCGGTGTGTGGTGGACGGAGTAGTAGGCCAGGATGCCGCCGAGTGCGTCGTCCCCGACCGGCAGCGCGGTCATCGACCCCACCGCGAAGTCCAGGCCCGGGTACGCCTGCCGGGCCAGCTCGATCATCCTCGGGGACAGGTCGATGCCGACCGCGGACACTCCCAGGTCCGCGAGATGCGCCGTGACCTTGCCGGGACCGCACCCCAGATCGGCGACCGGTCCGCGGTCGGCCGCCCGCACGGCCTCGGCGAACGCGGCCAGCATCGAGCGGGACAACGGGTCCAGCTCGGCAGGGGACTTGACGAATTCCGCGTAGGCGGCGGCGACGGTGTCGTACGACTCCCGGACCGCGGCGAGGTAGGAGGGCTCAGTCACGCGGGCGACTCTAGGGGAGCCCTGAGGGGGGAGAGCCCTGAGGGGGAGGGCTGGGGGACGCTCCGAGGGCCGGTGCCCTACTCGCTGTGCACGATCTGGATCAGGTTGCCGCAGGTGTCGTCCAGCACGGCCGTGGTCACCGGGCCCATCTTCAACGGCTCCTGCGTGAACTGCACCCCGAGCGCGCGCAGCCGGTCGAACTCCGCGTGCACGTCGTCCACGGCGAACGAGGTGGCCGGGATGCCGTCCTGGAGCAGCGCCGTCTTGTACGGCTGCACCGCGGGGTGGCCGGAGGGTTCCAGCAGCAGTTCGGTCCCGTCGGGGTCCTCGGGCGAGACCACGGTCAGCCACCGGTCCTCGCCCAACGGGACGTCGTGCTTCTTCACGAAGCCCAGCACGTCGGTGTAGAAGCGCAGGGCCTTCTCCTGGTCGTCGACGAAGACGCTGGACAGATGGATCTTCATGGGGTGCTCTCCGGTCTCTTGGGCCTGAGCCATCTGGTCGCGATGCGCTCAAGGGGTTCGGTGTTCAGGTCGTGGAACTTGTAGCGGCCCTGGCGTCGCGACGTGACCAGGCCCGCGGCTTCCAGTACGGCCAGGTGCTGGCTGATCCCCTGGCGGGACAGCCCCAGGCCGTGCTTCGTCGCCAGCCGGGTGCAGATCTCGAACAGGGTCTGGCCGTCCCGTTCCACCAGCTCGTCAAGGATGCGCCGCCGGGTGGGGTCGGCCAGGGCCTTGAAGACATCTTCCGCCATGCCCACCACCATAGGCAAGTATTGACTTGCCTATCAAGGCCCGCGCTCACGCAGGGGTGCCGCCGCCAGGATCGCCGTCGGCGACGGCGCAGTGACGGTGTCCGCTGCGATGAGTTCCGGCCGGGCCGGGAGTCTGTCCCGGTGACCGCCGCAGAGCGCGCCGTACGACGCCGCCCGGCACGAGACCCCGGAGGACACCATGGCGACCACGCCGGACGAACCGACCACCGCGCTGCCCGGCCGGCCGCCCCGTGCCGCAGTGGTCCCGCCCCGGCGCGACCCCCGTGGACACCCTCGGCCGGCACGGCCGCCACCACTGACGCGCGTCGGCGACGGTGTCGGCGTCAGGTGCGCCGAGTGTCCGGAGCGACGGCTTCCAGCTCCGCGACGCTGCCCGACATGATCGTCCGCACGTGCTCGGTGATGTGCCGCAGCGGCCAGTCCCACCAGGCGAGGGCCAGCAGCCGGGACACGTCCTCGTCGCTGTAGCGGGTGCGCAGGAGGCGGGCCGGGTTGCCACCGACGATCCCGTAGTCGGGCACGTCCGAGGTGACCACGGAGCCGGAACCGACGATCGCGCCGTGCCCGATCCGCACGCCCGGCATCACCGTCACGCCGTAACCGAGCCACACGTCGTTGCCGACGACCGTGTCCCCGCGGTTCGGCAGGCCGGTGAGCAGGTCGAAGTGTTCGGACCAGGAGCCGCCCATGGTGGGAAAGGGGAAGGTCGACGGGCCGTCCATGCGGTGGTTGGCGCCGTTCATCAGGAAGCGCACGCCCGTGCCCAGCGCACAGAACCGGCCGATGACCAGCTTCTCCGGCCCGTAGTGGTAGAGCACGTTGCGTGTCTCGAACGCGGTCGGGTCGTCGGGGTCGTCGTAGTACGAGAACTCCCCGACCTCGATGAGCGGGGACCGCACCAGTGGCCTGAGCAGCACCACGCGGGGCTGGTCGGGCATCGGACGGAGCACGGTCGGGTCGGCAGGCACAGGCATGGCGGGCGATTCCTCGTGGATCGGTGTCGTGTCCGCTCATGATCACCGCACGGCGCGGGCGGGGGACACCGATTTGGCGGCGGGGACGCGTGGTGGCCACGGCGCGGGTTGGGCCGAACGGGCGGGGAAGCCGTCCACCTGCCGGGATGGACCCGCGGACACAGGGTAAGGGGGTGACATGAGAACCGGGCACCGAACCCGGTACGACCCGTGGAAGGAGTGTCATGCCTGGTTTGATCCAACGAATCAAGCAGTTCGCGCGGAGTCCGCAGGGGCGGCGCACCATCGGCGAGGCGCGGCGTGCCGCGTCCGACCCCCGCCGCCGCGCCCAGGCCCAGCGGCTCCTCTCCCGTCTGCGCTCCCGCCGGTGACGTTCGCCTCCGGCCCGGCCGGGTCCCCGGGGCGCGGTTGCTGAGCCTCGGGGGTTGCCGAAGCGGCACGGTTCCGGCACGCCCGCCCCGGAACCGGGCCGTGACCGTGCGGCGGCAACGTGGTCGGCATGACGGCTGAGGGCGACGCCGAGGACGGCGAGGCGCTGGCCGGCGGCCTGCTGAACGCCGGGGCGGTCTTCCGCCGGGGCGCGCTGGTGGACCGCCCGGCGCCGCGCAACGCGCACGCCCTCCATGCCCACCTGCGCGCGCTGAGAGAGCGCGGCTTCGACGCGGCGCCCAGCCCTGTCCGCCTCACCGCCGACGGTCGTGAACAGCTGACCTTCATCCCCGGTGACGTGGCCCTGCCGCCGTTCCCGGACTGGGTGATGACGGACACCGCCCTCGCCTCCGTGGGCGGACTGCTGCGCCGTCTGCATGACGCCGGCGGCGCCGTCCCGGCCGGCTCCGGTGTCCCCTGGCCCCGGGACCTGGCCGATCCGGAGGGCGGCACGACGCTGTGCCACAACGACGTGTGTCCGGACAACGTCGTCTTCCGCGACGGCCGGGCCGCCGCCCTGATCGACTTCGACATGGCCGCCCCGGGCCGCCCCCTCTGGGACGTCGCCATGGCCGCCCGCTACTGGGTACCCATGCTCGACCCCGCTTCCGCGGCCGGCCTCTACCCCGCCGGACTGGACGCCCCCGCACGACTGCGGACTCTCGCCGACGGCTATGGTCTCTCGCCGCCCGAACGCGCCGAGTTGCCCGCGGTCGTGGAGCAGGCCACGGAAGTCTGCCGGGCGTTCGTGGCCGACCGTGTGGCCGGCGGTGACCCGGGTTACGTCCGGGCGCTGGCCGAGCGCGGAGGCTGGGAACGCTGGGACCGCGTGCAGGCCTGGCTCACGGCCCACCGGGAGACCTTCGCCGACGCCCTGCGGGACTGACCGGCCCGGGCCGCGGAACGGGCCCCGTGACCGGGAGCCGACGCCCGCCTCCGGCACCGACGAGAACCACGGAGCGGCACCCCAGTCCTCCTCACCCCCCCTGTTCCGCGGGCGACTTGGCCAGTATCGTCTGTCATGAACACGCTCGGATTCTGTCTCGCCCGCGGATGACCAGTGAAGTGGAGTGGAGTGGTGCATGCGGCTTGTCGAGGTGCCGTGCGGCAACCACGCCGACGACCCGGACACGCTCCCGTGAGGCAGGATCGCGGCGCCCGCCGCTCGCGAGGCGAGCCCGGTCCGTCGCAGCGGCACCGCCGGGGCGGGAGGGCGCGCTCGCGGTCGGCCTGACCGTCGACCGGAAGTGCCTGTCCGGGTGCGCGACGCGGGCCGCCCCCGTCGAAGCCCTTCCGGTCCGCCCGCGACGGCCCTCTCCGAACCGACCGCGACATCAGCGGCACCCCGTCCCGAACCGGCAACCCCCTCTTGCCCGTCGGCAACCCCCCCGTTCTCAGGAGGTTTGATGCGTCATCTGCGGATAGTCCTGGTGGTCCTGGCCGCACTCCTCGTCGGCCTGCTCACCGCACCCACGGCGCAGGCGGCGCCCAACTTCAAGGCGCCCTATCCCTGCGGGCAGACCTGGACCTACAGCCATCACTCGGCCGAGGTCAGACTCGCGCTGGACTTCGTCCGCTCCGACGGCGGCGCCACGGCCGGCGCCCCCGTGCTGGCCTCCGCCTCGGGCACCGCCTACCGCTACTACGAGGCGGGCGGCGCCGGCAATTACGTCGTCATCGACCACGGTGGCGGCTGGAAGACCTACTACTTCCACCTCGCCTCCTTCGGAATCAGCCACGGACAGGCCGTGGCCCAGGGCCAGTCGATCGGAACCACCGGCTCCACCGGCAACAGCTCGGGCGCCCACATCCACTACGAGCAGCTCTACAACGGCGTGGGCCAGACCATCCGCATCAACGGGGCCTCGCTCGCCCCGTACCCCGGTTCCTACCACCAGAAGTACCTGACCAGCGACAACGGTTGCGCAGGCGGGGGCAAGTACTGGGTCGACACGTTCGCCAACGCGCCGGGCTACTCCTCGCCGACCAGCACCGCTCAGACCGGCACCCTCTACGCCGGCACCAACTACGTGTTCTGCAAGGCGTGGGGCCGTGAAATCCGTGACAGCGCCGGCAACTTCAACCACTGGTGGCTGAAGACCGACCTCGACGTGGGCCCGGCCAACCAGTACGTCTCGGCCTACTACCTGTCCCGCTGGGGCAATGACGAGGCCCGCGACAACAGCGGCAGGGTGATTCCCGACTGCTGAATTCTCCCGGCGCTTCACGGGAATTCGACGGAGGGCGCCTTCGATTCAGGGAATTGCGCATCCGCGTCGGCGTGCGCTGCCCTCTGAATACCGGTCGCCGGCATCGCCGGATTCGGAGGACAGTGAGTCCGCCGACGCAATGAGGAGGCCGCGCGGTGCATTCCGCGCGGCCTTCGGTCAGTCCAGCGTGATCTTCTGTGCGGGGTTCAGTTTGATGACGGCCTTGATGGCCGCCGTGTCGCCGTTGTTGATCAGGCCCAGGCAGCTGGCGTTGGAGGCCACGAGGTCCCGGCTCGTGCCGTCCGCCACCAGGGTGCCGTCGGTGTTGTCGAAGTAGCCGTGGACCGTGCCCGTGAAGTCGGCCCGGCAGCCGAAGCCGGAGACGTGCGCCTTGACGCCGACGACCTCACCGTTGATCCGGTTCGGGTTGTCGGCGTCGACCCCGGTGACGTTGATCGCGTACGGCAGGCCCGAGGTCGTGATGGTGATGCTCATCCCGGAGGCCTTGCAGCCGGCGAAGGACAGCGAGTTGATCTGCCCGATGCCGGCGCCGGACAGGCCCGAGCCGCTCTTGAGGGAGCCGGTGCCGTCGGCGGAGGTGCAGTAGTAGGTGCCGGAGTCCGTCACCACGCCCGGGCTGTCGGAGTGGGCGGTGAAGTTGCCGCCCGGCGTCACTGTCCAGGTGGCCTGCGCGGCGGCCGAGCTGGGGGCGACGGTGAGGCCGAGGGCGGCGCCGCTGACGGCGGCGGCGGTGAGGACCGTGCGGGTGATGCGGTGCATGGTTCCGGTTCCCTTCTGCGGGGGTGCCGCGCCCGCGGGGAACCGGCCCGATCGGGCGGCAACCGCGGACGTGGCACACGTAACGGAAACGCCGGCCAGGATGGTCGGCCGACCGATCGAGCACTTGCCTGGAATTTAAGGGCGGAAAGTGCGGGTCGCAATACTCCGCTTCGAATGGATTAAGCCAAGTTACCGAAGGTAACAAACCTGTCCGATGATGCGGAAAGATAGGGGTTTTTGGCGGTTGACCTTATTTTGACGGATGCGCCGTTCCCGGCTGGAGCGGGCCGGGTCGTGTGAAGGATCGACGCAGAAAAAGGTAATTCATGGGTGGCCGGAACGTGTCGGCCGCCGGGGCGCCGCCCGTGCGGCAGGCGCCACTTCGCGGACCCGGCCTAGGATCTGGAACATGATCGCTGACCTGCAGTGCGTGGTGCTGGATTGTCCCGACCCGCTGGTGCTCGCCGAGTTCTACCAGTCGCTGCTGGGCGGGACGGTCAACCAGCCCGACCGGCGGTGGGCCGTCGGCGACGACTGGGCGACGCTGCACGCACCGTCCGGTTTCGTGCTCGCGTTCCAGCGGGTGGCGGACTACCGGCCGCCGCGCCGGCCCGACCCCGCCCGGCCCCAGCAGTTCCATCTGGACTTCGGTGTGGCGGACCTGGACCGGGCCCAGGACCTGGTCCTGGCCGAGGGCGCGTCGCTGCTCGACGACGGCTCCGGCGAACGGAGTTGGCGCGTCTACGCCGACCCGGCCGGGCACCCGTTCTGCCTTGTCCGCCACTGAGGGACCGCGGACGCGGGCAGGGGAGCGGGCGGGCCCGCGCCTTGACGGACACGCCGTACCACTGACTCTCTGTGCTAGCCCTGCGACAGGTCCTTCACGAACACGAGCCCGTCGGTTGCGGACAGGTGGGCCGGGTCGAGTGGGGCGTAACCGAACCAGGGGGACACACGGGGGACGGGCCGTATGCCGCCGAGGGCGCCGGCCAGGCGGTGGGCGTCGATGACGTGGTGGTCCTCCGGGAGCGCGTAGAGGAGTCCTTCGACGGTGTCCGGCGGCGGGGTGCCCACGCCCTGGTGCCGGATCGTGCCGACGGCCGTGAACAGGACGGCGTAGTCCTCGCCCAGGTGGGCGTTCACGATGGCGCCGGCGCTCCACCACTCCAGCTGCTGCCCGCCCATCCGCATCGTGCTCTTGTTCCGCTGGAGATGGGCGTTGTGGGCGTGGACCAGTGCCGGGCGCCGTTCGGCGACGGCGAGGAGGTTGTCGGCCATCATCTGGTCCCGCACCCCCACCAGCCGCGTCAGTCGGCCCGGTGAGGTGTCGGCCATCCAGAAGTGATACCGCAGCAGGCCCCTCGCCGTACGCCCGTACAGGCGCGCCCGGTCCAGGTCGTCCCGGGAGGTCGCCGCGAGCAGGTGCGGCGTCTGCTCGGTCAGCAGCGCGGCCAGGTCGTCGGCGAGCAGCCGCAGTTCCCCGGCCTCGGCCGACCGCCCCACGGACCGGGTCGGGTCCGTCATCGCGGCCGGATCGGTCCACTGGCCGTCCGCGCCGAGCAGACGGTCGAGGGTTTCGGCGGTGCAGGGGAGCAGGTCCGGGTTCACGTGGGCCGAGAGGTAGTCGTGGAGTGCGGTGAGGACCTGCCGGGGGCTCGCGGCGCCGGTGATCTCCAGCGGGCCGTCGAAGCCTGCGAAGTGGAGCTGCTCGGCCGTGGGCCGGCCGTCGTTGTACGCGCGCATCCAGCGCACGAGTTCGCGATTGGCGGCGGACGCGCCCCACCCGTGGCTGAACCCGCGCTCCATGACCTCGTCGAGGGTGCCGGTGCCCGAGGTGACGTAGTCGTCCACGACCAGGCCCATGACGCAGTCGCTCTCGATCGCGATCGACCGGTACCCCTCCTGCTCGACCAGTTGCCGGAAAAGCTCGTTCCGCACGTCGAGCAGCGTGTCCTCGCCGTGGGTGGGCTCGCCCAGGGCGAGGAGCCTCGGCCGGGCCGGGAGCAGCCTCATGACGGCGTCGGCATGGGCGGCATGGGCGGCGCTCTTGATGTCTGTAGCCATGCCTTCAACGCTATCGTTGAAGCGACGGTTGAGACTTTTTATGGAACCCGGCAGGAGCATGGGGAGAAACCTTAAAACCGGTGAACGGCTCAGGCCGGTCGACCTGGCGCGCGGGCACGGTCTGTCCACGCAGGCGGTCAGGAACTACGAGGAGGCCGGCATCCTCCCGGCCGCCGCTCGCACACCCCACGGCTACCGCACCTATACGCCGCTGCACGCGCGGGCCCTGCGTGCGTTCCTCGCCCTGGTGCCCGGCCACGGCCACCGGACGGCGACGGCGATCATGCGGGCGGTGAACGAGGGCGCCGTCGAGGAGGCATTCCGCCTCATCGACGAGAGCCACGCCCAGCTCCTCGAGGACCGCCGGACCCTCCGGGCCGTGGAGAGCGCCCTCCGCGACCTGGAGCCCATCAAGGCGTCGCAACACGGCACGGCGTCCGGACCGGGCGCGGTGGCCGAACGGGGCGTGGGGTCCGGACCCGGTACGGTGCCCGGGCCCGGGCCCGGCGCCGTGTTCATCGGCCCGCTGGCAGGAAGGCTGGGCATCCGCCCCGCGACGTTGCGCACATGGGAACGCGTCGGGCTGGTGCGCCCGCGCCGCGACCCACGGACCGGCTATCGCGTCTACGACGAGGCCGACGTGCGGGACGCCCGCCTCACCCACCAACTCAGGCGCGGCGGCTACCTGTTGGAGCAGATCGCCCCGCTGATCACCCAGGTGCGCGCGGCCGGGGGTCTGGAGCCCCTGGAGTCCGCCCTGCGCGACTGGCACGACCGGCTGTCCGCCCGCGCGCGGGCGATGCTCACGGGGGCGGCGGAACTGGAGGCGTACCTCCGCGAACGCGGTTGAGATCTCGGCCGATTGGGCCGCCTGCGCGCCGTACAGGCAGGTCCGGCGGCCTCGGCCCGCATCCGGATCGTCCGCCGGCGCACGGACGCGCCCGGTCCATCCCGATGCTCGCCCGGGAGCGGAGCCTCGGTCCTTCCCGGACACGGCGCGCTGCGGCGGCCGGCTCGGCAGGGGAAGCGGGGCCGGCGCACGGCCGTCCGGGCGGGAGTCACACGGGAAGGCGGTAGATCGTCTGTCGCTCCCCGTACTCGACCAACTCGTCGCCGGGCAGCATGCCGACGGCCTCCAGAAGGCTCCGGGAAGAGACGTTCGCGCTCTGTGTGACGGCCACTATCGACCGCGTGCCCGGCAGGCCCCGGGCCCAGCGGATCACCTCGCCGACGGCCTCGCGCCCCAGGCCGCGCCCCCATGCGTCCGGCAGGAGCGTGTACGAGACCTCCGTCCCGCCCCTGGGGGAACCCGGCTCGACGGTGACCAGCCCGACGACCGCGGACGTCGACCGCCGCTCGACCGCGAACGCTCCGGGCGTGCCCGGCAGACGCCGGCGCCGAATCGCGATCCTGTCCTCGCTCACCGGCCCGCCGAGGTAGCGGCGTACCCGTTCGTCACGCCACAGGCGCTCGATCGCCGGCAGGTCCGCCGTCGTCACCGGACGGAGCAGCAACCTCGTCGTCTCCAGGGCGGCGGGCCACCAGGTCGGCGCCCCCGCAGGCGTGTGGGAAGTCATCCGCGACACCCTTCCACCGGTCCGCCCGTTGCCGCGAGGCGGCGCGCCGCGACGCGGCGAGCGCAGGACCGGCGAGCGCAGGACCGGCGAGCGCAGGACCGGCGAGCGCAGGACCGGCGAGCGCAGGACCGGCGAGCGCAGGACCGGCCGCCTTCCTCGTGCCTTCCTGCGCAGTGGGGGACCGGGGTGCGGGACCGCCCGGCCGGACAGGGGAAGATGAGAGGGCGACCGAGCGGATCCGATGTGGAGGAGTTGTGGCATGCAGCACGAGCGAGCGGGCCGGACGGCCGGGCCCGAGGACCTGATCGACGTCGCCCGCCTGGTGACGGCGTACTACGCGCTGCACCCCGACCCGGCAGAGCCCGGCCAGCGGGTGGCGTTCGGCACGTCGGGCCACCGCGGATCGTCCCTGGCGGTCTCGTTCAACGAGGACCACATCGCCGCCACCAGCCAGGCCATCTGCGAGTACCGCCGGGCGCAGGGCACCGACGGGCCGTTGTTCCTCGGCGCCGACACCCACGCCCTGTCCGAGCCGGCGAGGATTACCGCGCTGGAGGTGTTCGCGGCCAACGACGTGACGACCCTGATCGACACGGCGGACGGCTACACCCCGACCCCCGCGGTCTCCCACGCGATCCTCACCCACAACCGGGGCCGCGCCTCGGGTCTCGCGGACGGCGTGGTGGTCACCCCCTCGCACAACCCGCCCGCCGACGGCGGCTTCAAGTACAACCCGCCCAGCGGCGGCCCGGCGGGTTCGGACGCGACCTCGTGGATCCAGGACCGGGCCAACGAGATCATCGCCGGCGGCCTGAAGGACGTACGGCGCATCCCCTACGCCAGGGCCCTCGCCGCTCCCGGCACCGGACGGTACGACTTCCTCGACGCGTACGTCTGCGACCTGCCGGGCGTGCTGGACCTCGACGCGGTCCGGGCGGCCGGCGTGCGCATCGGCGCCGACCCGCTGGGCGGGGCCTCCGTCGCCTACTGGGGCCGCATCGCCGAGCAGCACCGCCTCGACCTGACCGTGGTCAACCCGCTCACCGATCCCACCTGGCGGTTCATGACGCTGGACTGGGACGGCAAGATGCGCATGGACTGCTCGTCGCCGTACGCGATGGCCTCGCTCATCGAGCAGCGGGACCGCTTCCAGATCGCCACCGGCAACGACGCCGACGCCGACCGGCACGGCATCGTCACCCCGGACGCCGGGCTGATGAACCCGAACCACTACCTCGCCGCGGCCATCTCCTACCTCTACTCCCACCGCACCGAGTGGCCCGCCGACGCGGGGGTCGGCAAGACGCTGGTCTCCTCGGGCATGATCGACCGGGTCGCCGCCGACCTCGGCCGCCGGCTGGTCGAAGTGCCCGTGGGCTTCAAGTGGTTCGTGGACGGACTGGTCGACGGCTCGCTCGGCTTCGGCGGCGAGGAGTCGGCGGGGGCGTCGTTCCTGCGCCGGGACGGATCGGTGTGGACCACCGACAAGGACGGCATCGTCCTGGCCCTGCTCGCTTCCGAGATCACAGCCGTCACCGGCAAGACCCCCTCCGAGCACTACGCCGCGCTCACCGCGCGTTTCGGGTCGCCCGCGTACGCCCGCATCGACGCACCGGCGAGCCGTGAGGAGAAGGCCCGCCTCGCCAGGCTGTCCCCGGCGCAGGTCACCGCCGACACCCTCGCCGGAGAGCCGGTCACCACCGTGCTGACCGAGGCACCGGGCAACGGTGCGGCCATCGGCGGTCTCAAAGTGGCCACCGAGAGCGCCTGGTTCGCGGCCCGCCCGTCGGGCACCGAGGACGTCTACAAGATCTACGCGGAGTCGTTCCGCGGCCCCGACCACCTGCGGCAGGTCCAGGAGGAGGCCAAGGGCGTGGTCCTCGGGGCGCTGGGCGGCTGAGGACGCGCGGCGGCACGCCGCACCGACTGCGGTGCGGCGTGCCGGGGCAGGGTCCGGCCGGCACGGCTCCGGGCGCCGCCCGCGCGACGACGGACGCGCGTGAACGTGCCGGTGCCGGCCGGGGGAGCGGTGTCAGGCGATCGACGCGGAGATGACGGCGGACACGGCGAGGTTGCAGGACGCCGTAACCCAGACCGCGGGGTGGGGCTCCGGCTCGACCAGCGTCGCGCCCAGGCGCCCGGGCGTGATCAGGTCGACCACGAGGAACGCCACGGCCATCATCACGAGCCCCAGCAGCCCGAACGCCGCCGTCGACACCAGTCCCTTGCCGAAGTCCTCGTACGTCGTCCAGATGGACGTGAAGACGATGCCGCCGATGCCGAGCAGCGCGGAGCTGAGCACCAGGGCGGCGTTGCGGTTGCGCTGTTCCCAGATCTGCCGGCCCAGCTTGCCGGGGGTGAGCACGTCGACCAGGACGATGCCGAGGACCAGCAGGACGAGGCCGAGGGCGCCGTAAGTGGTGGCCCGTCCCAGTCCGTTGACGATGTCGCTCATGGGGATGCCCGGCTCCGTAACGTGAGAGATCGTTGAGTGATCGCGGTCAAGGTGACGCAAAATCTAGCGCACCCGTTCAGCCACCTGCTCAAGCACCCGTTCAGTCACCTGTTCAGCCAACCGGTCGGCCGCCCGGCTACGCGCGCCCGGGCGCCGGGGATTGGCCGCCCTGTCCGGCCTCAACGGGTCTCCGCAGCATCACGGGCACGACACGCACGACCGCAGGGCTGCTCCGCGGCGAGCATGAAGACGTTCGCCAGCGTGTACGCCGCGCCGTCCTTGTAGGTCGGCGTCGAGCCGTTGCGCTCGGTGTCCCGTGGGCAGCAGACCCCCGAGCGGGTGATGCGGGCGTGGATGGACAGCCCCGGACACCGCGCCAACATTCTCAACTGCGCGTTCGAGGAGATGGGCGTCGGCATCCACGAGGGCGCCGGCCCCCCGTGGTGGACCCAGGTCTTCGCCGCCTCCGGCTGACGGGCGCCCCGTGGCCGGTCCCGCCAGGGTCACTGGAACGGCTCCGCCGGAGGACGCCAGGTCCCACGTGTGAGCCACGGGTCCGGCCCGGCACGGCGGGCACCGGCAGGTGTCCGCACCGACGTCCCGGGACCTCCTCTTACCGCTGTCCGAGGCGCGGCACCGGCAAGGCACCTCGACTCGCCGCGTCGAAGGTGGCACCGTACGGGCGCATGAAGAGGGCTGAAATCGGGCAAAGCGTACGAACGGTGCGTTGGCGGCTCACGCTGGCCAGCACCACCATGCTCTTCGTCGAGCTGGCGCTGATCAGATGGGCGGGCGCCAACGTCGTACACCTCAGCTACTTCTCGAACTTCATCCTGCTGGGATCGTTCCTCGGCATCGGCATCGGGTTCCTGATCCCCGCCGCGCGCGGACAGTGGCTGAAGCGCTGGACACCGCTGCCGCTGGCGCTCCTCGTCGTCTTCGTGCGCGAGTTCCCGGTGCAGGTGCGTCAGAGCAGCGACCAGGTCGTCTACTTCACCGCCGTGGAGACCACCGGCCTGCCCGAGTGGGTGACGCTGCCCGCCATCTTCCTGCTGACGGCGCTGATCATGGCCGGGATCGGCAAGATCACCGCCGATCTCTTCCGCCAGCTCCCCTCGCTGGAAGCCTACCGCTACGACCTGCTCGGCAGCATCGCCGGCTCGGTGTCCTTCGCCGTGTTCTCCTGGCTCCGCGCACCGTCGGTCGTGTGGGGCGTACTCGCCGCCGTCGCCTTCCTGGTCCTCGGCGGACGGCGCGACGCCCTGCGGTACGGCATCCCGCTCACGGCGATGGTCGCCGCGCTGTTCCTGGAAACCACGACGACCGGCATCTCCTGGTCGCCCTACTACAAGATCCAGCTCAAACCCTCGCCGACCGCGAACCGGACCTACCACATCTCCGCGAACGGAGTCCCGCACCAGAGCACCGCCCCGCTCCCCGTGCTGATGCGGGAGAACTCGCCCTACCGCAAGGCCTACGAGCAGACGCCCGACAACCCGCACAAGCGCGTGCTGGTCATCGGCGCCGGCAACGGCAACGACGTCGCGGTCGCGCTGGCGCACGGCGCGGAACGCGTGGACGCCGTCGAGATCGACCCCCGGCTCCAGCAGATCGGCGCGGACCTGCACCCCGCGAGGCCGTACGACGACCCCAGGGTGCACGTCCACATCGACGACGGCCGCGCCTTCCTGGAGCGGACGGACAGGAAGTACGACCTCGTCGTCCTGGCGCTGCCGGACTCCCTGACCCTGGTGTCCGGCGCGAGCAACCTCCGCCTGGAGAGCTACCTGTTCACCCGGGAGGCCTTCGAGGCCGCGCGCGACCACCTGGCACCGGACGGCGCCTTCGCCATGTACAACTACTACCGCAAGAGCTGGCTCGTCGACCGGTTCGCCGGCACCCTCGACGAGGTCTACGGCCACGCCCCCTGCATGACGACGTTCAACAGGAACGCGGCCGTGCTGGTGGCCGGCATGAAACCCGCCGACCAGTCGTGCGAGCGGACCTGGCAGCCCAGCGGTCCGATCCCGGCCGCCGCGAGCGACGACCACCCCTTCCCCTACCTGCTCCACCGGAACATCCCCACGCTCTACCTGGGCGCGCTGGGCGCGATCCTGCTGGTGACGCTCCTGTCGGTGCGCCTGACGGGGGTCCGGATCCGGAGCACGTTCCGCTACGCCGACATGTTCCTGCTGGGCGCCGCGTTCATGCTGCTCGAAACGAAGAACGTCATCGGCTTCGCGCTGTACTTCGGTACGACATGGCTCGTCAACGCCCTCGTGTTCTTCGGCGTACTGGTCGCCGTCCTCGCGGCGGTCGAGGTCCGGCGCAGGCTCCGGCGGGTCAACCAGACGCTGCTGCAGATCCTGCTGTTCACCACCCTGGCGGTGGCCTGGCTCGTCCCGGCGCAGGCGGTGCTCTCGCTGCCGTTCGCCGGACGGCTCGCCGCCGCCATCGCCCTGGCCTTCGCGCCCATCTTCTGCGCCAACCTCATCTTCTCGGACCGTCTCGCGCGCGCCGCCGACCCGACGTCCGCGTTCGGAGCGAACCTGCTGGGCGCGCTGACCGGGGGAGCGCTGGAGTACCTGGCCCTGGTGACGGGTTATCAGGCGCTGCTGCTGGTCGTCGCCGCGCTGTACCTGGGGGCGTGCGTCGCCATGCGCTTCGCCGGGCGCGGGCCCGGGACGCCGGCGACAGCGGTGGGCGACGAGCCGGCGAGCGTCAGCACGTAGCCCCGGCCGACCCCCGCAGAACCCGGTCGGCGGCAACACCGTGACCGCGGCTCACCGATTCCCGGCGAGCCGCGGTCACGGTCTTGTCGCGGCGGACGACACGGGTTTCAATGCACCTCACCTCCCACAGGAGAACGCCGGTCCCACACCCAGCAAAGGGGTTCTTCTTGACCGCCATACGCGCCACCGCCGTCACCGCAGCGGCCTGCGCCACCGTGCTCGCCGTCGCCCTTCCCTCGTCGGCGATCAACTCGTACAACGCGACACCCGCCCCGGAGCGCACCGAGGTCGGTGCGCTGGTCGCCACCTGGGACAACGACGACGATCCGGCGACCCCGGACCGGGTCGACTGGGTGTGCTCCGGCACGATGGTCGACGCGAACACGTTCCTGACCGCGGCCCACTGCACCACGGACTGGCCGGACAACGTCCGGTTCTACGTGTCGCTCGACCAGGACGTGCAGGCCGCACTCGACGCTGCCGCGAAGAAGTACCCCGGCGACCCCGCCGCGCAGGCGAGCGCCGTCGCCGTACAGGGCCAGGCCCACAACCACCCCGGCTACCCCGGGCCCGCCTCCGACACCCGCGACATCTCCGTCGTCGAACTGCCCGCCACGAAGATGAAGGCACGCTGGTCCTTCACCCCCGCCACCCTGCCGACCGCGAACCAACTGGGCGCCCTCGGACCGCAGAAGCTGAACTCCACCGACTGGACCGTCGCCGGATACGGCACCCAGGAAGCGGTGAACGGACCAGGCGGACAGACCCATCCCGGCGGCGGCGTCCGCATGAAGGCACCCGTGACCTTCGACGCCCTCAACGACGCCTGGGTACGCCTGGCGATGACCGCGCCCCAGGGCAACGGCGGCGCCTGCTACGGCGACTCCGGCGGCCCCAACTTCGCCGTCATCGGGGGCAGGAGCATCCTCGCGGCCACCACCATCACCGGCGACAGCCCCTGCTACGCCACCAATGTCACCTACCGGCTGGACACGCCCGGAGCGCGGGCCTTCCTGTCACCGTTCGTGAAACTGCCGTAGCCGGACCGGCGTTCGTCCTCACCCGTGCGACGGCCGTCCGCGGGTGAGGACGACCGACCGCACCGCCTCCCGCGGGGAGGTCTCCGCCCGAGGTGGCGTGGCCGCCGTCGTGCCGCCCGGGGTGCGGCGCACGAGCGACGTACCGTGGTCGTCGGCTACCTCCTGGCCACGGTCGGCTCGCTGCTGCTGTCCGGCGACCGCGGGCTGCTGCGCCTGGGGATCGTGCTCGGTGCCGGGGCACTGGTCTGCTGGTGGCTGTGGCGGCTGGAGTCCGTCTCCACCTGGTGCGCCGTCGCGGCCGTGTGCTCGGTCGCCCTGTTCGGCTGGGTCCGCGGGCGCCGGGAACCGGAACACGCGCTCCCGGGCGGATGACGTCAGGTGGCCCCGCCGGCACCACCTGTCCGCGAACGCGCCGACGGCGAGCCCACATTGGCCGATTGCACGGTGTGAATCCCCGGTGCCTGCCGGTTGGCTGAAGGGGTCGGGCAACCGTGTCGGGGCGAAGGGGGACAGGTGTACGACTACATCGTCGTGGGCGCCGGATCAGCCGGGTGCGTGCTGGCGGCCAGGCTCACCGAGGACGAGAACACACGCGTACTGCTCATCGAGGCAGGCCCCGCGGACGACGCCGCCGAGATCCACGTTCCGGCGGCGTTCAGCAAACTCTTCCAGACGAAGTACGACTGGAGTTACCTCACCGAGTGCGAACCGGGACTGGACGGCCGCCGCCGCTACCTGCCCCGGGGCCGGATGCTCGGCGGTTCCTCCTCGATGAACGCGATGATCTACATACGCGGCAACCGCCGCGACTACGACGCCTGGGCGGCCGGCGGCGCCGACGGATGGGCCTGGCAGGACGTCCTGCCGTACTTCCTGCGCGCCGAGGACTTCACGGGCCCCGCGTCACCGTGGCACGCGACCGGCGGACCGCTCACGGTCGGTGAAGGCCGCTCCCGCCATCCGCTGACGGACGCCTTCCTGACGGCGGCACAGGAAGCCGGCCACGTCCGCACAGACGATTTCAACGGCCTCGAGCAGGACGGCGTCGGCCACTACCACCTCACCCAGCGCGACGGCCTGCGCTGCAGCACGGCCGACGCGTATCTGCGGCCGGCCCTCTCCCGGCCGAACCTCGAAGTGCTGACCGGCGTCGAGTGCACCCGCGTCCTGCTCGACGGCGACCGTGCGACCGGCGTCGAGGTGGACCGGAACGGCGAACTGCTGTCCCTGCGCGCCGAACGGGAGGTCGTGGTGTCGGCCGGCGCGTACAACTCCCCGCAGCTGCTCATGCTCTCCGGCATCGGCCCGGCCGGCGAGCTGGCGGCCCGCGGCATCGCGCCCCGCGTCGACCTGCCCGTCGGGGAGAACCTGCAGGACCATCCGCACGTCGGCCTGTGCTTCCTCACCGACACCGAGTCGCTGTTCACGGCCGAAACGCCGGACAACCTCCGCCTGCTGGAGACCGAAGGACGGGGCCCCCTCACCTCGAACGTCGGCGAGGCCGGCGGGTTCCTCCGCACCCGTGAGGGACTGGACGCCCCCGACATCCAGGTGCACGCCACGCCGGTGATGTTCCACGAGGAGGGCATCAGCCCCGTCACCGACCACGCCTTCATGTTCGGTGCGGCCCTGCTCGCGCCCACGAGCCGCGGCAAGGTGTCCCTGCGTTCGACGCTCCCCGGTGCCAAGCCGCACATCCTGCACAACTACCTGGTCAGCGAGGAGGATCGCGCGACGATGGTCCGGGCGCTGCGGATGATGCTCGACATCGCCGACCGGCCGGGGCTCGCCAAGCACCGCCGGGCCGACTTCCGCGTCCCGCGCTCCACCGACGACACCGCCCTGCTCGACTTCGCCCGGCGCGAGTTGCAGACCCTGTACCACCCGGCGGGCACCTGCTCCATCGGGCCAGTGGTGGACTCCCGGCTCCGTGTCCACGGCGTGAGCGGGCTGCGCGTGGTGGACGCCTCCGTGATGCCCACCGTGGTGCGGGGCAACACCAACGCCCCCACGATCATGATCGCGGAGAAGGCCGCCGACCTGATCCGAGGACTTCCGGCGCCGGTCTGACGGGAGGGCCGCTGCCCGGCAGCGCCGCTACGCGCCCGGCGGCACGGCCCACGCGGACCGTGCCGCCCGCGGCCTACGCCGTCTCCACGACCGTCTTCAGCTTGTCGCGCTGTTCGTCGTCGGCGAGGGCGACGAGCCTCGCCTCGACGTGCGCGGGCAGGTCCTTGATGCCCACCTCGACGCAGGACCTGTGCGAGTGGTCGATGAAGGTCAGCAGCGCCTTCGCCCCGGACATGTCGATGTAGTCGACCTTCTCCAGGCTCAGCGACACGGCCGGCCGGTCGTTGCGCAGCGTGGTGAAGACCCGGTCGACGGTCAGGAACGACAGCGGCCCCTCGATGCGGTACGTGTCCGCGCCGTCGTGGACGACCTGGGCCTTGCGCCGGCGCGACTGCGCGGCGTGCACGACGAGCGCCAGGAGGACGCCGACGGCGACCGCCACGGTCAGGTCGAAGACGACGGTGACGATCATCGTCGCGAACATCACCGCGACGTCGCCCCGCGGGGAGACGTGCGCCTTGCGCAGGCTGTCCCAGTCGAACATGCCGATCGCGGTGAGGATCAGGATGCCCGAGAGCACCGCGAGGGGGATGTACTGCACGACGGACCCGAGGCCGGCCACGAGGGCGAGGAGGATGACGCTGTGGGTGGCCG
This sequence comes from Streptomyces sp. DH24, assembly GCF_029813775.1. Classification (GTDB taxonomy): domain Bacteria; phylum Actinomycetota; class Actinomycetes; order Streptomycetales; family Streptomycetaceae; genus Streptomyces. Next base: position 22,080 of record NZ_JARVKW010000040.1, read on the forward strand.
CCGACAGCGCGGTGGTGCCGCCGCTGCGGACGTTGACCACCGACCTGACGGTCGCGCCGGCGCTGGCCAGCCCGCCGAACAGTCCGCTGGCGGCGTTGCCGATGCCCTGCCCGATCAGTTCCTTGTTGCTGCGGTGCCGGTTGCCGGTGATGTTGTCCATGACGACCGAGGTCAGCAGCGAGTCGATGGAACCCAGCAGGGCGATGCTGAGCGCGGGCAGCAGGAGCGTGAGGAGCGTTGATCCGCCGAACTCGGGGACGGTCACCGAGGGGATGGACTCCGGTATCCGGCCTATGTAGTCGATCGTTTCGTTGAGCCGGACCGGTCCGACGCCCACGTCCTGCAGCAGCGGGTCCGCGAGCCGCAGGACCGGGGTGATGATCAGGAGCGCTATCAGGCTCGCCGGGATCGACCTGATGACGCGGGTGGCCACGAGCATCAGCACGATGGTGACCGCCACGACCAGGAAGCTCCGCTGCACCTGGTCCAGTTCGCCCAGGATGATGATCAGCGCGATGCCGCCCATGAACCCCGACACCACGGGGTGGGGGATGAAGCGTATGAGCGAGCCGAGCCTGCACAGTCCGAACAGGATCTGGAAGGCGCCGGCCATGATGAACGCGAGGAACGCGGACTCGAGTCCGTGCGCGGCGATGACTCCGGTGGCGACGACGGTGATGGGACCCGTCGGGCCGGTCACCTGGCCGGGGGTGCCGCCGAACAGCGCGGCGAAGAACCCGGCGAAGATCGCGCCGTACAGTCCGACGAGGGCGCCCTCGGAGGTGCCGGTGGCGGTGATGCCGAAGGCGATCGCGAGCGGCAGCGCGACTATGGAAACGGTCAGCCCGGAAAGAATCTCTTTCGCGACACGCTGGAACATCGGCCCTCACTCCGGTCGGCGACATGCTGACGCCGGCCCATGGCGGGCCGGGCCGCCGACCAGACTTCCCGGCACACCGCGAGTAAAGTTGCCGTATACGGCGAGTCAAAGCAAGGCCAAAGATCGCCAATCATGGTGACGCCAATGCGCCATGTCATGACTTCGGCCATGCCGGTTTTCCCAGCCCGGGCAGGCCTCTTCGCAGGTCAGGCGGTCGAGGGCCCGCTCGTGCGCGCCACGTAGACGGTGTTGGTCGCGGTGCCGCCCTGGAGCGGGTTGTCGAAGTCCACGACGTGGGCCTCGGCCGTGGCGAAGGCGTCGGCGAGCGTGGCGGTGAACTGCTCGTCCGGCGGATCGTTGGACCACAGGGCGAAGACGCCGCCGGGCAGCAGGTGCTCGCTGAGGGCGCGCAGCCCCTGGGGGCGGTACAGAGCGGCGTGTCGGGGGTTGAGTACGTGGCGCGGTGAGTGGTCGATGTCCAGCAGGACGGCGTCGAAGCGGCGTCCCGGCGACCGCGGGTCCGGGCCGGCCGGGCCGCCGACCGCCTCGAAGAAGTCGGCCCGCACCAGGCGGCAGCGGGGGTCGTCGGCCACGCGTGCCCCGAGCGGAACCAGATGCCGCCGGTGCCAGTCGATCACTTCGCCGAGCGCCTCCACCACGATCAGGGAGCGCACCCGGGGGTCGTCCAGAGCGGCCCCGGCGGTGTACCCGAGGCCGAGCCCGCCGACCACGACGTCCAGCTCGTCGCCCGCCGGCTCCGCCAGCCCCAGGTGCGCCAAGGCGACCTCCCCGGCCGTGAAGAGACTGGACATCAGGAACTCGTCGCCGAGCTTCACCTCGTAGACGTCGTCGTCCGACCCCGGGTACCTGCGGCGCCGCAGGCTGATGTCGCCCAGCCGGGTCGGGCGCCAGTCGATCTCCTCGAAGCGCGCACCCATCCGTGTTCCTCGTCTCCGCCCCGGCCGGTGGCCGGGGCTTTCGCGATGTCGGCCGGGCCGCGCGTCAGGCGTCGATGATGACGGGGATGATCAGCGGCTTGCGGCGGTGGGTGCGGAACGCCCAGTTGGCCACGGCGCGGGCGATGAGCTGTTCGAGCTGGTGCGCGTCGCCGACGCCTTCCTCGGCGGCGGTGGCCAGCGTCTTCTCGATGACGGGGATGACGGGCTCGAAGGTGGTGTCGTCGTGGACGAAGCCGCGCGCCAGGAAGTCGGGGGTCTCGGCGAGGGCACCGGTGTCGGCGTCCACGATCGCCACGACCGTGACCACACCCTCGGAGGCGAGGGTGAGGCGGTCCTTGAGGGAGGCCTCGGTGGCGCCGCCGACTTCCATGCCGTCCACGTAGACGTTGCCCGCGGGCACCTTGCCGGTGATGGACGCGCGCCCGTCGACGAGGTCGACGACAACGCCGTCCTCGGCGATGACGACCCGCTCGGGATCGACGCCCGTGCGGATGGCCAGGTCGGCGTTGGCCCGCAGATGGCGCCATTCGCCGTGGACCGGCATGACGTTGCGGGGTTTGACGATGTTGTAGCAGTAGACGAGTTCGCCGGCGCTGGCGTGCCCGGAGACGTGCACCTTGGCGTTGCCCTTGTGGACGACGTGGGCGCCCCACCGGGTCAGCCCGTTGATCACTCGGTAGATGGCGTTCTCGTTGCCGGGGATCAGGGAACTGGCGAGCAGCACGGTGTCGCCCTGGCCGATGCGGATCATGTGGTCCCGGTTGGCCATCCGCGACAGCGCGGCCATCGGCTCGCCCTGGGAACCGGTGCACACCAGGGTGATCCGGTGGTCGGGCAGTTTCTCCAGCTCCTTGGTGGTGACCACCAGGCCGGAGGGAACCTTCAGATAGCCCAGCTCGCGGGCGATGCCCATGTTGCGGACCATCGAGCGGCCCACGAAGGCGACCTTGCGGCCGTACTGGTGGGCCGAGTCCAGGACCTGCTGGATGCGGTGCACATGGCTGGCGAAGCTGGAGACGATGACCCGGCGCGGCGCGGTGCGCATCACCTGCTCGATCGCCGGGTTCAGCTCGCGCTCGGAGGTGGTGAAGCCGGGCACCTCGGCGTTGGTGGAGTCCGTGAGGAACAGGTCCACGCCCTCCTCACCGAGCCGGGCGAAGGCCCGCAGGTCGGTGATGCGGTCGTCCAGCGGGAACTGGTCCATCTTGAAGTCACCGGTGTGCAGGACCAGTCCGGCACCGGTGCGGACGGCGACGGCGAGGCTGTCCGGGATGGAGTGGTTGACGGCCACGAACTCGCAGTCGAAGGGCCCGAACCCGCGCCGGTCGCCCTCGCGCACGCGCACCGAACGCGGCCGGATGCCGTGCTCCTTGAGCTTGGCCTCCAGAAACGCCAGCGTGAGCTTCGATCCGACGACGGGGATGTCCGACCGCTCGCGCAGCAGGTACGGGACACCACCGATGTGGTCCTCGTGTCCGTGGGTCAGCACCACGGCCACGATGTCGTCCAGGCGGTCCCGGATGGAGGTGAAGTCGGGAAGGATCACGTCCACGCCGGGCTGTGTCTCTTCGGGGAAGAGCACGCCGCAGTCGATGACGAGCAGTTTGCCGGCGTACTCGAAGACGGTCATGTTGCGGCCGATTTCGCCGAGGCCGCCCAGGGCGACGACCCTCAAGCCTCCGGCGGGCAGTGGTGGGGCGGCTTTCAGGCCGGGATGCGGGTGACTCATACCGTGACGCTACCGGAGGCCGGCCGGGGTGATCCATTACCCCTGTCCTTGTCTTGTGCCGACCCGGCTCGCGGAGAGCGGCGGGCGACTCGGGAACCGGGGCACCGGACCGGCGGAAAACCCTGTCTCCACGTGAACTCGAAGGGCGGTCCATCCCGTGCGGGGCCCGCTTCACGCGGACGGCCCTCGCGCCCTAGGTTGGAGGCGAACGGCCGGGGGGTCGCCGCCGGCGCCGCCCCGGCACGCGGAGGCGGGGGCCGGGGAGCCGTCGTTTCCGAAACGGCCGTCGGCCGCGGCCCGCGAGGCCGACTCCCGCCCCGGCCGAAGGCCTGGTGGGCCCCGCGCCCCGGCACGACCGCGGGTCGCGTCCCCGGCGTCGTCTGTCCGTACCGAGCGCGCAAGGAGCCCGCATGCCGCCCTCGACCTCGTCCCCCGACGTGTCCACCCGGGACGCGTCGGACATCGACCACCTGCTGGCCGCCGCCTTACGCCTGGTCGGCACCCTTCCGGCCGCGCGCCCCACGGTGGGCATCGTGCGCGGCTGGAGCCGCGGCGACCGCGAGCGGGCCCGGCTGCTGCGCGAAGGCCTCGACGAACGGCGCGTGCGCAGCACCGAGTTGAGCCCCGTCGCGGAGGCCGGTGAGCGCGACGGACCGGGGCGTGGCGATCGGCCACCGAGGGCCGACCTGCTGGTTTACGCCGGAGGATCCCAGGTGGAGCAGGCCATGCGGGCCGCGGCCCTGTGGGGCCTGCCGCTGCTCGTCGACCGTCCGCAAGGGCCGCCGCGCGGCGAGCCGAACGCCTTCGAGGGGCGGCGTAGGCCCGTGGTCGGCTTCCGTCTCTCCGACGGCGGCTTCGGTGTCGCCGTGCGCGAGACCGTCCTGGTCTCGTTGCAGCCGCACCCGGGCCACGCCCGCCTCATCCTCGACAACGAGAAGATCACCGCGCCCGGCGACCGGCCCCTGCGCATCACCCTGACCGATCAGGGCCTGCTGGAGGCGCGCGGCGACTCCTTCGGCCTGCGCCGCATCCGCCGCCTGCGCTTCGAACGCGCCTGGGGCGCCTACCGCTTGGAAGTGGACGGCGTGCCCTCCCGCGACGTACGCGCCCCGCTGCGCATCGAGGCCCTGCCCGGCCGCCTGCACCTGCTGCACCCCTGAAGGACCGCGCCGGAGGCCGGTGCGGGGCCGGAGCGGATCAGGCGCCGGCGCGGGTGTCCGCCTGGAGGCGGTTCCGCAGCGTGGAGGCGAAGTCCTCGGCCATCTCCAGCCGGGCACGCAGCGTCTCGCAGCGGGCGTCGGCCACCTCGCGGTAGGAGTCCAGCCGCTCCCGCAGCCGCTCGCGCTCCTCGCCGACGGGCGGATCGTCGGAGGCGGCCAGACGGTCGGTGATATCCAGCAGGTCCCGCATCTCCTCCAGGGAGAAGTCCAGCGGCTTCATCCGGCGGATCACCATCAGACGCTCGACGTCGGACTCCGTGTACAGCCGGAAGCCGCCCTTGCTGCGGGCCGAGGGGATCACCAGGCTCACTTCCTCGTAGTGGCGGATGGTGCGCAGCGACAAACCGGTCCGCTCGGCCACCTCGCCGATCTGCATCTGCCGCTGATCCGCCATCGCCCCATGATCCCCTTCGTTGTCTTTCTCGGTCTTCGAATCAGTGAAGCAGCACCGTCCACGTGAGGTGAATCACAGGATCTTGGTGGCTGTTCACCTCCGCTTCCCGCACCGCACGTCGCACTCTTCCCTCACGTCAGGGTAGAGTCTTGAGGTGTTCGCCGCCGCCGTCGAGAGGCGCGGCAGCAGACAACGGCCATGGCGCGGGCCCCGACCGGGCCCCGATGGCATCCGAAGACTTCCGGGCCATGATGCCCGACCGGCAGCCGGAAGGCTGCCTCGCAGACCGGCCGGCCCCGCCGATGTGGCCCGGCCGCCTGGGATTCCGCTCCGTCCGTGCGCGGGATCATGAACGACGCGGACGCGTTCCAGCACGTGACGCCTCCGCCCGAACAGAAACGGTTGCATGTCCTCACCGCTGCCCGCAGGCCCCGTGTTCCGCCTGTCCAGGCCCGACTGGCTCGCATCGCCGAAGGTCCTGCGCACCGAGGTGCTGGCCGGCCTGGTCGTCGCCCTGGCCCTGATCCCCGAGGCGATCTCCTTCTCCATCATCGCCGGGGTCGACCCGGCGGTCGGCCTGTTCGCCTCCTTCACGATGGCCGTCGTCATCTCGGTCGTCGGCGGACGCAAGGCCATGATCTCCGCCGCGACCGGCGCGATCGCTCTGGTCATCGCCCCGCTCAACCATGAGCACGGCTTCGGCTATCTGGTCGCCGCCGTCATCCTCGCCGGCGTCTTCCAGGTCGTCCTGGGCGCGCTCGGGGTGGCCAGGCTGATGCGGTTCGTACCGCGCAGCGTGATGGTCGGCTTCGTCAACGCCCTCGCGATCCTGATCTTCATGGCCCAGGTGCCCGAGCTGCGCGACGTGCCGTGGGCCGTCTACCCGCTCGTCCTCGGCGGTCTCGCCCTGATGGTGTTCTTCCCGAAGGTCACCACAGTGGTCCCGGCCCCGCTGGTCTCCATCGTCGTCCTGACCGTCATCACCGTCGGCGCCGCGATCGCCGTGCCGACCGTGGGGGACAAGGGCGAACTGCCCTCCTCGCTGCCGGTGCCGGGCCTGCCGGACGTGCCCTTCACCCTGGACACCCTGGCCACCATCGCCCCGTACGCCTTCGCCATGGCGTTGGTCGGCCTGATGGAGTCCCTGATGACGGCCAAGCTGGTCGACGACATCACCGACACCCACTCGGGCAAGACCCGCGAGTCCGTCGGCCAGGGCGTCGCCAACATCGTCACCGGCTTCTTCGGCGGCATGGGCGGCTGCGCCATGATCGGCCAGACGATGATCAACGTACGGGTCTCCGGTGCCCGGACCCGGCTGTCCACCTTCCTGGCGGGCGCGTTCCTGATGGTCCTGTGCATCGTCTTCGGGCCGGTCGTCTCCGACATCCCCATGGCCGCCCTGGTCGCCGTCATGATCATGGTGTCGGTGGCGACCTTCGACTGGCACTCCGTCGCCCCGAAGACCGTCAGGCGCATGCCGGCCGGCGAGATGATCGTCATGCTGGTCACCGTGGCCTGCGTGGTCGCCACCCACAACCTCGCCATCGGCGTCGTCGTCGGCTGCGTCACGGCGATGATGATCTTCGCCAAGCGGGTCGCGCACCTGGCCAACGTCTCCGGCGTCGTCGACCCGGACGGCAACCAGGTCGTCTACGCGGTCACCGGCGAACTGTTCTTCGCCTCCTCCAACGACCTCGTCCACCAGTTCAACTACAAGGACGACCCGGACGACGTGGTCATCGACCTCTCCGGCGCCCACATCTGGGACGCCTCCTCCGTCGCGGCCCTGGACGCCGTCGAGAACAAGTACGCCCAGCGCGGCAAGAAGGTCACCATCACCGGTCTGAACGAGCCGAGTGCCGACATGCACGACCGCCTCGCCGGCCGGCTGACCGGCAGCCACTGAGCCGGCCGGTCGTCCGGGACGTGCGAAGGCTCTGCCGTACCACCGCCGAGCGGGGTCGTACGGCAGAGCCTGTTCGGGGGACCGGACCGTGAGGGCGGGTGGCGGGCGAGGGCTAGTCGCCGGCCGGCTTCGTCACGTCCGTCACCGTCCAGCGCTGGTTGGAGCCCGAGTTGGGCGGCCACGTGGTGACGGCGGCGCCGTCGTCGGTGGCCTGGCCGCCCACTTCGAGGAGGCGGCCGGTGGCGGCGTTGACGAGGGTCCAGGTGCCGTCACCGGTGCTGGACATGAGCCACTCGGTCGCCGGGTCGCGCCTGCCGGTGTCGGGTTCCGTCACCGGCACGTTGTCGCGCACGGCGAGACGGTCGCCCGTCGCGGCGTCGGTGAAGACGTGGTGCCGGCGCACACCCCCCGCGGGGTGCACCGCGCTCAGCCGCCACCGCTGGGCCGTCGGCCCGAGCACCAGGTTCGTGCCGTTGGACGCGAGCGTGACCGCCTTGCCGCTCTGGACGCCGGTCAGGGTGTACGTGTGGCCCTTGCGCAGCAGCGGGGCGTCCTCCGCGACGCCGGACACGCCCTTGACGCGGAACGAGGTCACGGACTGCGCCGGCACGGTGAAGGTGGCCCGCCGGTCGTCGACCGCCACGGCGGGGTGCTCGCGCAGCTTGCCGTCGGCGCTGGTCACCACGGGCGCCACGGTCGCGTTGCGGCGGACGTCGGCGAACTTGGACAGGTCCACGGTGACCGTGCGCGGGGCGGTGGTGCTGTTGACGTGGACGAGCGAGGCGCTCTTGCCGTCACTGCCGACGGCGGCGGCGCTGGAGGTGTCGTTCACCTTGACCAGCCGGTCGCCGGGCTTGATGAAGTGCGTGAAGTTCCGGGCGGTGTCGAACTTGGTGTTCGTCCGGATCGGGCAGCTCTCCAGGGTGTCCGTCGCGGTGCAGCTGAACGGGAGCTGGATGCTGCCCCAGTTGCCGCCCTTGGCGGACTCGCCGCCCGGCTTCATGTTGTCGTAGTCCTCCACGGGCTGCCAGAACACCCAGGCGCGCGGCTCCAGTTCGCGCAGGTCGTCGACGATGCGCTGGGCGAGGCCGAGACCGGGGCGCATGTCCGTGAAGCTCTGTCCGTCGCCCCAGTCGCCCTCGACCTCGCTCATCCACAGGGGTTTGTCCGCGGCCTTGGCCAGGTCCCGCACGGTGGTGCGCCGGCCGGTGCCGTAGGTGTGGACGTTCATCTGCGACACGAGGTCGCGCGACTGCTGCGAGTAGGCCTCCCAGTTCTGCGCGAAGATGGACGGGTTGGTCTCGTCCATCGCCGAGATCTTCGCGCCGGTCCTCACCTTCTCCAGAGCGGGCGCGAGGGCGGCGAGCACCTTCTGCTGGAGTCCGGGGCCCATGTGGGCGCCTTCCTGGCGTCCGCCGACGGGTTCGCCGTCCGCGCCGAGGCGGGTGCTCCAGTAGGTGGTGTTGGGCTCGTTGAACGGGTCGACGGTGTCGACCCTGATGCCCTCCGCCTGCTCCAGCCGCTTCGTCGCGCCCGCCAGATAGGCGGCGAAGTCGTCCACGGAGCCGGGCTTGAGCTGGTCGACGGTGGCGTCGAAACCGCCGGAGACGTAGCCGCTGACGGTCATGAACCAGGGCGGGGAGTTGCTGAACGTCTCCCAGTGGTCGATGTCGTCCTTGATGCGGTTCACCCACCAGCGCTGGGTGGCGTCGGCGTCCTCGTTCCAGTCGGCCGGGTCGTCGGCGCTCCACCAGTCGGTGTCCTCGCGGGTGGTGCCCGCGGGCGCCTTCCACCAGCCCTCGACGGCGCCGCCGGCCCGGAGGTAGTCCTTGACGTCGGGGGCGTTGCCGCCGCCGACGTTGTAGCGGGCGATGTTGAGCGCCAGGCCGTCGTCGCCGAAGAGGAGACGGGCGAGCTTCTCGCGTATCTCCTGGGGATAGTCGCCGGTGGCGTTGGCGAACCACACCAGGCTGGTGCCCCAGCCCTGGAACGGCTCCTGCCGGTAGGACGGGTCCGGCTGGACGGTGACGGCCGAGTCGGCCCGGGCCGGCGGCGCGGGGGCGCCGATCAGTGAGGCCGCGGTGGCCAGGGCGGTCAGGGCGGCTGCTCCGAGGAGCCGTCGCTTGCGGGTACGGCGTGCCATCGTGTGCTCCCAACGTGCGGTGTCGTCGCTGCGGTGGTCCCTGTCGCCCCGGGCGGGGGCGGGAGGGGATGGCCCCCGGAACGGTGCGTGCCGGTCCGGGGAGTCGAGGGTGCGCGGGCGAGTGCTCGGGTGCGTGTCAGCCCGTGGGCTGCCGCAGTACGGCGACGTCCCGGGGCCCCAGGGTGAGCACGCCGTCGGCGTCGGTACCGCCGAGCAGGACGTCTCCGCCGAGGCCGCGCACCGGCACGGTGTCGTCGGTGCGGTTGACGAGGAACAGGTAGCGGCTGCCGGCGTCGCGGCGCACGGTCAGCTCGACCGACCCGCGGACCCCTTCCGGCAGTTCGCTCGCCACCCCGGCGGGCGTCAGCAGCCTCGGCAGCAGAGAGGTGAGCCCCTCGACGCCGAGCCGGGTGGAGACGTAGGCCGCCGAACCGCTGCCGGTGGGGCGCCGGGTGACGGCGGGGCGGCCCGCGTGCACGCCGGTGCGGTAGTGCGCCAGGACCTCCGTCTCGGGCGCCGTGACCGTGACGTGGTCGGTCCACAGGCTGCCGGTCGTCGCGTCGTCGAGTTCGACGGTGTCACCGGCGAGCAGCGGCCCGAACTCCTCGATGCGGATGCCCAGCAGGTCGCGCAGGGCGCCCGGGTAGCCGCCGAGCCACACGTGGTCGTGCTCGTCGACGATCCCGGAGAAGTACGTGGTGATCAGGTGCCCGCCCTGTTCCGCGAACCGGGTGAGCGTCTTGGCCAGGTCGGCGGGGACCACGTGCAGCACGGGTGCGATCAGCACCTGATGGCGGTGCAGGTCGGCCCGGGTGGTGACGAGGTCGGCGCGGACACCGAGGGCGAGCAGCGCCGAGTACCAGTCGAGTGCCTCCTGCCGGTAGTCGAGCAGCGAGGTGGGGTGGGAGTCCTGCTCGCTCGCCCACCACGACTCCCAGTCGTAGAGGATGCCGACCCGGGCGGGCTCCCGCTCACTGCCCGCGACGGGCGCCAACGCCCCGAGCGTCGCGCCGAGCCGGGCCACCGCGCGGAACAGGTCGCTGTCGGCCCCGGCGTGCGGGACCATCGCGGAGTGGTACTTCTCGGCACCGGCCGCCGACTGCCGCCACTGGAAGAAGCACACCGCGTCGGCGCCGTGCGCGACGTGCAGCAGCGAGTCGCGGGCCAGGTCGCCGGGCCGCTTGGCGACGTTGACCGGCTGCCAGTTGACCGCGCTGGTGGAGTGCTCCATCAGGAACCAGGGCCGCCCGCCGGAGATGCCGCTGGTGAGGTTGGCGGAGAAGGACAGCTCGTCGCGGTCCTGCGGACCCGGGCGGACGTAGTGGTCGTTGGACACGAAGTCGATCTCGTCGGCCCAGTCCGGGTAGTTCATGCCCCTGGTGCCGCCCATCACCATGAAGTTGGTGGTGACGGGGACACCGGGCGTGATCTCCCGCAGGACTGCGCGTTCGGCGCGCAGATGGTCCTTCAGCGCGTCCGACGAGAAGCGCTTGAAGTCCAGCTGCTGGGTCGGGTTGGGGTGCGAGGCGGCCAGGCGGGGCGGCAGGATCTGCTCCCAGTCGGTGTAGCGCTGCGACCAGAAGGCCGTGCCCCAGGCGCCGTTGAGCGCGTCGAGCGTGGTGTAGCGGGCGCGCAGCCAGGCGCGGAAGGCGCGGGCCGCGTCGTCGGAGTAGTCGTAGACGTTGTGGCAGCCGAGCTCGTTGTTGACGTGCCAGGCGACCAGAGCGGGGTGCCCGGCGTAACGGCCGGCCAACTCCCGCACCAGCCGCAGCGCGTGGCGTCGGAAGACCGGCGACGTGGGGCGCCAGTGCTGACGGGCTCCCGGCCACAGTGTCTCGCCGGAGGCGGTGACCGGGAGGATCTCCGGGTGGGCCGTGGTGAGCCAGGGCGGCGGGGACGCGGTGGCCGTGGCCAGGTCGACGCCGATGCCGCCCTCGTGCAGGAGGTCCATGATCTCGTCGAGCCAGCCGAAGTCCCAGGTGTCCTCGGCCGGCTGGAGGCGGGCCCAGGAGAAGATGCCCACGGACACGAGGTTCACGCCGGCCTCGCGCATCAGCCGGACGTCCTCCTCCCACACGCCGCGGGGCCACTGCTCGGGGTTGTAGTCGGCGCCGTAGACGAGGCGCGGGACGGGATCACCGTCCGCCCCGCTCGGGCGGGACAGGAGGGTGGAGATCATGGTGGTCCTTCCGGGGAGGGGCGACCGGGGCGGCGCGGGCTGCCCGCGCCGTCCGGCGTGCTACTTCTCGACGGTGAAGCCCTGCTCGTTGCCGTACTTGACGGAGGCGTCCTGCCAGGCCTTGAGGCCGTCGGCCAGCGGGGTGTCCGAGACGTAGGCCTTGCCGACGGTGTCGTTGAAGATCGAGTTGGCGTACACCTGGTACGGCAGGTACGACCAGTCGTCGGCGACGTTCGCGGCCGACTCGGCGAAGACCTTGTTGGCCCGCTGCCCGCCGAAGTACGGGAACTCGGCGTTCTGGAACGCCTTCGAGTTCAGCTGCGCGGTGGTCGCCGGGAAGGCGCCGCCCTTGACCCGGGTGTCGACGCCCTTGCCGGCGTTGGCGTACTTGACGAAGGCGTAGGCCAGCGCCTCGTTCTCGCCCAGCTCGGGCAGGGTGAGGGCGCTGCCGCCGTTCTCCGCGCTCGCGCCGGCGCCCGCCTGCCACTGCGGCAGCGGCGCCACGCGCCAGTCGCCGGCGGCGTTCTTCACGCCGGAGGCGAGGTTGGCCGGCATCCAGGCGCCGATGGCCAGGGTCGCGATGGTGCTGTCGCCCAGGCCCTTGTACCACTCGTCGGACCAGCTGGTGACGGGGGCGACCAGCTTCTCGTCGATGAGCTTCTGCCAGGTGCCCGTGAACTTCTCGGCGCCCGCGTCGGAGAAGTCCACCTTCACGTTGGTGCCGTCGACCTTGTACGGACGGGAACCGGCCTGCCACAGCAGGCTGGTGGTGAAGCCGGCGTCACCGGCGTCGTTGGTGATGTACGCCTTCGGGTCCGCCTTGCGCAGGGCGCGGGCCGCGTCCACGTACTCGTCCCACGTGCCGGGGACCTCGATCCCGTACTTGTCGAAGACCTTCTTGTTGTAGAACAGCGCCATCGGACCGGAGTCCATCGGCAGGCCGTAGACGCCCTCACCGCCGGCCCCGACGCCGTTCCACGGGCCGGGGGAGTACTGGTCGGCGAGCTTGTCGGCACCGAAGCCCTTGAGGTCGGTGAGCTGTTCGGTCAGCGCGTACTGGCCCATGGCGTAGTACTCGACCTGGGCGACGTCGGGGACGCCCTTCTTGGCCGAGATGGCGTTCTGCAGCGCCTTGTACTGGTCGTTGCCGGTGCCCGCGTTGACCAGGTTCACCTTGACGCCGGGGTGTTCCTTCTGGAAGTCGGCGGCCACCTGCTTGAGCGTGGGCTCCCACGCCCAGACGGTGATGGTGCCGCCCTTCTTCAGCGCGGCGTCGACGTCCGCCTCGGAGACCGCCTTCGGGCCCGGGCCGGAGTCGTCCGATCCGCCGCAGGCGGTGGCGCCCAGGGCGAGGGCGCAGACGAGGCCGATGCCGCGCAGCAGGCGGCGGGAGTGCTTGTGCATGGTCGTGTTTCCACTTCTTCGTGGCCGAGAACCGTGACCGGTGAGGGCTGGTGGGGCAGGGACAACCGCCGCGCGACGGACCCGTACGGGCGTCGGGGCACGGCGGACGCACCGCGCGGCGGCGCGATCGGGAAAGGGCGCTACTCCTTGACGCTTCCCGCGGCGAGCCCGGACTGCCAGTACTTCTGGAGCAGCAGGAAGGCGGCGACGAGCGGGACGATGGTGATGAGGGAGCCGGTGACGACGAGGTGGAACACGGGCTGGCCGCCGGCGGTCGCGGCCTGGGCGTTCCAGCTGTTCAGACCCAGGGTGAGCGGATACCAGTCCGGATCCTTGATCATGATCAGCGGCAGGAAGTAGTTGTTCCAGGTCGCGACCATGGTGAAGAGGGAGACGGTGACGATGCCCGGCGCGAGCAGCGGGAGGGCGACCTGGAAGAAGGTGCGCACCTCGCCGGCGCCGTCGATGCGGGCGGCCTCCAGCAGTTCGGCCGGGATCGCCTCACTGGCGAACACCCACATCAAATACAGGCCGAACGGGGAGATCAGCGAGGGGATGATCACCGCCCACGGCGTGTTGGTGAGCCCCATGTTGCTGAACATCAGGAACGTGGGCACCGCCAGCGCGGTCCCCGGCACGGCCACGGCGCCGATGACGACGGCGAACACGGCACGGCGGCCGGGGAAGTCGAACTTGGCCAGCGCGTAACCGCCGAGCACGGCGAGGAACGTGGCACCGCCCGCGCCCGCCACGACGTACAGGACGGTGTTCAGCAGCCAGCGGGTGAAGACGCCGTCGTTGTAGGTGAACGTTTCCGCGATGTTGTCCCACAGGGCGAACTCCCCGTCGAACCACAGGCCGAACGAACGGGACAGTCCCTGCTGGGTCTTGGTGGCGCTGATGAGCAGCCAGACCAGCGGCACCAGGCTGTAGAGCAGCACCAGGCCGGTGAGCACGGTCAGCAGGACGCTGCGGCGGGGCCGGCCGGGGCGGGGTGCGCGCCGGGGTGTGCGCAGCCGGCTCACGGACCGGGAGGTGCCGGACGGGGAGGCCGCCGCACCGGCGGAGGCGGGGGTGACGGTACTGATCATCGCTGCTTCACACTCCCTTGCGCATGCCGCGCAGCTGGACGACATAGGCGATGACCATGGTGATCAGCCCCATGACGATGGCGACCGTCGCGGAGTAGTTGTGCTGCTGACCGGAGAAGGACAGCGAGTACGTGTAGTAGTTCGGCGTGTAGTCGGTGGTGATGGCGTTGGGCGCCAGCTTCTGCAGGACGCTCGGCTCGTTGAACAGCTGGAAGCTGCCGATGACCGAGAAGATCGTCGCGATGACCAGGGCTCCGCGGATCGCGGGCAGTTTGACGGTGGTGATGACCCGGATCTGCCCGGCGCCGTCGATCTCGGCCGCCTCGTACAGGGAGTGCGGTATGACGCGCAGCGCCGAGTAGAAGATCAGCATGTTGTAGCCGACGAACTCCCAGGTGACGATGTTGCCGATGGAGGCCAGCACCAGGTCGGGGGAGAGCGGGTTGGGCAGCGACAGACCGAAAGCGGAGTTGAGGTCGCTCACGAGACCGAAGCGGGTGCCGTACATGAAGCCCCACATGAGAGTGGCCACGACGGCGGGCACCGCGTAGGGCAGGAAGATCGAGATGCGGAAGAAGTTCTTGCCGTAGAGGCGTCCGCTGTCCAGGGCGAGGGCCACCAGCAGGGCGATGCCCAGCATGATCGGCACCTGGACGCACAGGAACAGCGAGACCCGGCCGAGCGCGGCCCAGAAGTTCTCGTCGCGCAGGGCCTGTTGGTAGTTCTCCAGGCCGACGAACGTGGTTCCGCCGATGAGTTGGTCGCGGAAGAGGCTCAGGTAGACCGAGTACGCGATCGGCGCCAGGAACACCACGGCGAACACGGCCACGAACGGGCCGATGAACCCCCACCCCGTCCAGGAGCGGCGGTCCCGTCTCGCCGGGGGTGGCGCCGGCCGCGGCCCGGCGGCCACCGGCGGTTGCAGCGTCGTCATGTCGTTCCTCGCTCGTCCAGGTTCTGGAGCCGTGACGCCGCCGTGGCCTGCCTGCGCCGGGGCCGCGTCATCGCTGATGTTTGCGCAAACATCCGGCCCCGCAAAGGGGCCGTGAGCTGTTATGTTTACGTAAACATCTGGTGGCGGCATGTCTACACTGCCCCGTTGAGGACGGTCAAGGGTCCTGGGCGGAACAGCGGCCCGAGCAGCGGCAGAGAGGTGGCGGACGGCGAGTGGACACGGCTGAGACAACACCGGCGAGCGTGCCCGGCAACACCACGGACACGACCGCCGCCGGAGCGGCCACGCCCGAGGGACGCCCCGAGCGCCCTCGCGGCCGGCCCCGGGGCAGTGGCCGCGGCACGGCCTCCATGGCCGACGTGGCCCGCCTCGCCGGCGTCTCCTCCCAGACCGTCTCCCGCGTCTCCAACGGGTACGCCGGCGTGAACGAGGAGACGCGCCGCCAGGTGCTGGCCGCCATGAAGGAACTCGGCTACCGGCCCAACAGCGCGGCGCGCGCCCTCAAACGCGGCGAGTTCCGCACCATCGGCGTCATCACCTTCTCCCTGTCCACCACCGGCAACGTCCGCACCCTGGAGGCCATCGCCACCTCCGCCGCGCACGAGGGGTACGCGGTCACGCTGCTGCCGGTCGCCATACCCACCCAGGACGAGGTGCGGGGGGCGTTCTCCCGGCTGGAAGAACTGGCCGTCGACGCGGTCATCGTCATCATGGAGGTCCACCTCCTGGACGCGGCCACCGTCCGACTGCCGCCGCATGTCCAGGTCGTGGTCGTCGACTCCGACGCGGGCGACCACTACACCGTCGTCGACACCGACCAGGCGGGCGGCAGCCGCGCCGCCGTGCGGCACCTGCTCGACCTCGGCCACGACACCGTCTGGCACCTCGGCGGACCCGAGGGCTCCTTCGCCGCGCAGCGCCGCACGGACGCCTGGCGCGCGGCTCTGGAGGAGGCCGGCCGCACCGCGCCACCGCTCGTCCGGGGCGACTGGTCCGCCGAGTCCGGTTACCGCGCCGGCCTCGAACTCGCGGCCCGCGCCGAGTGCACGGCCGTCTTCGCCGCCAACGACCAGATGGCCCTGGGCCTGCTGCGCGCCTTCCACGAACGCGGTCGGCGCGTACCCGAGGACGTCAGCGTCATCGGTTTCGACGACATCCCCGAGTCGGCGTCCTTCCTGCCCCCGCTCACCACGGTCCACCAGGACTTCGCCGAGGTCGGCCGGCTCTGCGTCCAGGCGGTGCTGCGCAAGATGCGCCAGGAGGGCCCCGAACACGGCACGACCCTCGTACCGACCCGCCTGGTGACCCGAGCGAGCACGGCACCGCCGCGGGCAGGCGCGGGGCAGGGCGGCAACTGAGGACGCGTGCCCCGGCGCGCCGGTCACGAGCCGACTGCACAGGGCCTGCCGGGCGGACGGTGGAGCGGGGGCGGGCGGTGTGGTCCGGGGAGGCGTTCCCGGTGGCCGAGTTGGCCTACCACTTGGCGCTCTGGCTCCGGAGTCCGGCTGCCGGCCGTGAGGACTTCGCGCTCGACTCGATGCGGGCCGAACCGGGGACGATCCGCATCGTGCACTCCGGCGAGGGCTGGCGGATCGGCTCCGGCCTCACGCCCGACTTCTCGGGGGAGCGGTTGGGCGGCATCCCCGTCGAGGACCGCATCCTGCTCCACGTCCGCGCGGGCAGTGCCTGGGGCGACATGCAACGTCTGAGTGGGGCGAAGAGGTGACGTAGGCCGCCCGCCGCGGCTGGGGCCTGGTGGGACTGCTGCAGGCGCGCACGCGCGGCCCGGCTCAGCGGGCGGTGAGCAGACCCGCCAGGGCGCACAGGCCGACACCGCAGGCGAGGACGGCGCAGGCGCACACGGCGTGACGCCTGAGCAGGTCGCGGCGGAGGGCGGCGTACCGGGCCTCGTACTCCGCCCGCAGTTCGGCGGCCCGCTCCGCGGTGTCCCGCAGCATGCGGCGGGTCACGGCCAGGCGGCGCTGGACGTAGTGGCGGCTGAGGTCCTCCGCCTGGCCGCTGGTCAGCCACGGCAGGCGGGCGCACAGTTCCTCGGCCTCACGGCGCGCCTGGTCGCGGTATGCCCGTGCCATGAGGTGGCCCTCGGCCTCCGCGAGGAGTTCCGAGACCTGGCCGGCGTCCAGGGGCCGGCGCGAACCTCCCCTCACGACCGGTCGCTCTCGTGCCCGGCCGCGTCGATGACGTCGCGCTTGCCGACGTTCTCCTTCTCGTCGAGCTCGGCCAGGTACGGGTGGTGCAGGTCGAACGCCGGGGACTCGGAGCGGATCCTCGGCAGGGTGACGAAGTTGTGGCGGGGCGGCGGGCAGGAGGTGGCCCACTCCAGTGAACGTCCGTATCCCCAGGGGTCGTCCACCGTGACGCGCTTGCCCAGCCGGGCGGTCTTCCAGACGTTGTAGAGGAAGGGGAAGGTGGACAGGCCCAGGAGGAAGGCGCCGATGGACGAGAGCATGTTGAGGGCCGTGAAGCCGTCGGCGGCCAGGTAGTCGGCGTAGCGGCGGGGCATGCCCTCGGCGCCGAGCCAGTGCTGGACGAGGAACGTGGTGTGGAAGCCGACGAAGAGGGTCCAGAAGTGGACCTTCTCCAGGCGGGTGTCGAGCATGGTGCCGGTCATCTTCGGCCACCAGAAGCTGAAGCCGCCGAACATCGCGAACACGATCGTGCCGAACAGCACGTAGTGGAAGTGCGCGATGACGAAGTAGCTGTCGGTGACGTGGAAGTCCAGCGGCGGGGAGGCGAGGATGACGCCGGTCAGACCGCCGAAGAGGAAGGTGACCAGGAAGCCGGCCGCCCACAGCATCGGCGGCTCGAACGACAGCGATCCCTTCCACATCGTGCCGATCCAGTTGAAGAACTTCACGCCCGTGGGCACGGCGATGAGGAAGCTCATGAAGGAGAAGAACGGCAGAAGCACGGCGCCGGTGGCGAACATGTGGTGGGCCCACACGGTCACGGACAGGCCGGTGATGGCGATGGTCGCGCCGACCAGACCGGCGTAGCCGAAGATCGGCTTGCGGGCGAACACCGGGATGATCTCGCTGATCACCCCGAAGAACGGCAGGGCCAGGATGTACACCTCGGGGTGGCCGAAGAACCAGAACAGGTGCTGCCACAGGATCGGCCCGCCGTTCTCCGGGGAGAAGACGTGCGAGCCGAAGCGCCGGTCGGCCTCCAGCGCGAACAGCGCGGCCGCCAGGACGGGGAAGGCGAGCAGCACCAGCACCGAGGTGAGCAGCACGTTCCAGGTGAAGATCGGCATCCGGAACATGGTCATGCCGGGGGCGCGCATGCAGATGATCGTGGTGATGAAGTTGACCGCGCCCAGAATCGTGCCGAACCCGGACAGCGCCAGCCCCATGATCCACAGGTCGCCGCCGACGTAACCGGAGCGGATCGGGCCGCTCAGCGGCGTGTAGGCGGTCCAGCCGAAGTCGGCCGCGCCCTGCGGCGTGAGGAAACTCCCCAGCACGATCAGGCCGCCGAAGAGGAACAGCCAGTACGAGAACATGTTCAGCCGGGGGAAGGCCACGTCCGGCGAGCCGATCTGCAACGGCATGATGGCGTTGGCGAACCCGGCGAAGGTCGGGGTGGCGAACAGCAGCAGCATGATCGTGCCGTGCATCGTGAACGCCTGGTTGTACTGCTCGTTGGAGATGAACTGCAGCCCCGGACGCGCCAACTCGGCCCGGATCACCATGGCCAGCGCCCCGGCGATCAGGAAGAAGCCGAACGACGTGAGCAGATAGAGGTGACCGATCTTCTTGTGGTCGGTCGTGGTCAGCCAGGAGACGATCACCTTGCCCCGGCTGCGGCGCCCCTCGGCCGCCGGTACCGGGGAAATCGGTTCAGTCGTGTGTGTCGCCATCAGACCCCTCGATCAGCAACGGGCGGTGCGCGGGCTCCGGCAACACGGGGCGAACGAACGCCCTGGCCGTCCCTCGCCCTGCGGTCAGTGCGTAACCAGCCCAGCGGAAACTAGTCCTCCCGGTTCGCAGCCAGGGCCCGACGTGGGCCGTTGCTCGCCCGAATGGCGGACGAGTTCATCCGATCGAGGCAGCGCGTTGCCCACCCGGGGTGTCGTTCCGGGCGCCGGCGTGCAACTCGCCCGTGAAGCCCTCGGGAAGGCCGCCGAGGGCCCGGGCTGCGGACCGGGCGGGCGCCGCGCGACGTCTGGTCCACCCGTCGCCACCCGTCGCCACCCGTCGCCGCCCGTCGCCGCCCGTCGCCGCCCGGCCCGAGCCGGGCGGCGCCAGGGACACGGCAGCCGACGAGGGCTACGGGACGACGCGGCCGCCGGGGCGGTCGTCCTGTGCGCACCGCTGGAGCGCCGTGCGCAGGGCCAGCGGTGTCGCTGCCGCCCACGCCTGGGGGGAGCACGCGTGGGCGTAGGGGACGGGCCCGGCGGTCGCGGAGCGGTCGTATCCGGCGATGACCTCGGGCAGCCGGTGGCCGTGCCGGGCCGCCGCCGCGACCAGGCCCTCGGCGACGGTGCGGACCGCGTCGGCGAGCCCGTAGCGCGCCAGACCCAGTGCGATGACGGCGTTGTCGTGCGGCCATGCGCTGCCGCGGTGGTACGACAGCGGGTGATAGGACCGCTGGCCGGCGGCCAGGGTGCGGATCGCCCACCCGGAGAAGAAGTCCGGCTCCAGCAGACGGCGGCCGACCCGGTGGCCGCGTTCCGTGTCGAGGATCCCGGACCACAGCAGGTGTCCCGCGTCCGAGGCGAGGGCGTCGACCCGACGGCCGTCGCCGTCCAGGGCGAGGGCCGGGAAGTCGGCGTCCGGCATCCAGAAATCCGCCACGAACCGGCTGCGCAGCCGGTCGGCGGCCTCGCTCAGGCGACGCGCGTACGGCTCGTCGCGCCAGATGTCCCGGGCGAGGGCGGCCGTGCGCACCAGGGCGTCGTAGGCGTAGCCCTGGGCCTCCGACACGGCGATGGGTCCCGGGGCCTGGGTGCCGTCGGTGAAGCAGACGGCGCCGGCGGAGTCCTTCCAGTTCTGGTTGATCAGGCCGCCCGGATCGGGCGTGTAGACGAGGTAACCGTGCTTGTCCAGACCGCCGTCGGTGAACATCCAGTCCACCGCCCGCCGGGCGTGCTGCTCCAGGCGCCGGGCCGGGGAGGAGTCGCCGGTCGTCTCGTGGTGGGCGTGGAGAAGGACCAGGAAGAGGGGCGTGGCGTCGACGGCTCCGTAGTAGCGCCCGTAGGGGACCTGGCGGAAGTGGGCGAGTTCGCCGTGGCGGGTCTCGTGGACGATGCGTCCGGGCTGCTCGCCGCTGAAGGAGTCGTGGCGCCGGCCCTGGGTCGCGGCGAGGGCGCTCAGCGTGGCGGCGGCCGTGTCCGGGCGGTACGGCAGCAGGAAGTACGACGTCAGCAGGGAGTCCCGGCCGAACAGGGTGAGGAACCAGGGGATGCCGGCGGCGGGCACGTACACCTCCTCGCCGTCGACACCGGGGACCGGGATCGTCAGCAGGTCGACGTCGGCCAGGCCCCGTTCGCAGCTGCGGGCGAGGTCGTCCGTCGCGGTCACCGTCCCCCGGTGCGGGCGCGGCACGGAAGGCCGGCGGGCGGGGAGCCCGTGCGGGTGGGCGCGGACGGTCAGGTGGAGGTCGGCCTGCTCGTGGGCGTCGAGTTCGAGGTGCCAGCTGAGGGTGCGTGCGGTGGGCCGCGGAGCGGACGGCGCGTCGGCGACGACGTCCGGGGCGGGTCGGCAGGTGAGGGTGGTGCGCGCGTGCCACTCGGCGCGCCGGTAGTCGAAGTCGGCGCCGCCGCCGGTGGCCCGGGTCTCGTAACGGCTGTCGGGCTTGGCGTAGTCCCGGCCGTCGGAGCGCAGTTCGAACAGGTCGGCGAAGTCGGCGTCCACGGTGAGGTCGATGCGCGCGGTCACCGGGCCGGGGCGGTTGCTGACCAGGCGCAGATGCTCGGTCAACGTGCCCGCGCCGACGGCCTGTTCGCGGAACACCGTGTAGGCGGGTGGGTCGTCCCGGGTGCCCGCCGGGGTCAGGACACTGGTGGCCGTGTGGTCGGTCTCCGCCGTGGCGGGCACCAGGGGGACCGGGCCCGCACCGTCCACGGTGAGCTGCCAGAGGCTGAGATGGCGGGCGTCGCGCAGGAACAGCCCGTCGGGTGCGGTGCCGCGCAGCCCGGTGATGCCGCCGCCGGGGTCGAGGCGGACGAAGGTGGCGTCGCGCACCAGTTGGACGCGGGTGTCGGCCGCGGTCATGAGGCGGGCTCCTCGGGGTCGGCGCACAGCAGGTCGAGGGCGAGGGCGGCGGTCCACGAGAAGCGGCGGGTGCCGCGGCCCTCTCCGGTGACCGGGTCGACGTACTCGGCGAAGTCCGACTGTGCCGCCTGCGTGAGGAAACCCCGACGGAGGTGTTCGGCGTCCTCCGTCAGACCGTGAGCGCGCAGTCCGCGGTGGATCAGCCAGGCCGTGTTGAACCAGGCCGGGCCGCGCCAGTAGCGCTGGGCGTCGAAGGCCGGGCCGGTCAGGTCGTAGCTGGGGACCAGCCGGGTGGCCGGGGCCCGGAAGCGCGGCCCGCTCAGCGTGCCGTGCAGCGCGCGGACCACTCCGGGCGGCAGACCGGGCACGGCGAGCGGGACGAGCCCGGTCACGCCGCGCTCCTGGACGAGGGTGTCGGTGTGCAGGTCGCGCACCCGGAACAGGCCCGCCGACTCGTCCCACAGCCGGGCCACCAGGCGCCGGGTGAGAGCCTCGGCGCGCGTCGTGAACGGCGCGTGGGGCAGGCCCAGTTCGCGGGCCATGGCGGCGAGGGCCAGTTCGCTGACGATCAGCAGCGCGTTGAAGCAGGGGTCCTCCACCGCGAAGCCGTGCCGCACCACGCGGTCGTCGTAGCCCGCCTCCCGGTAGTCGGCGGCCAGCCGGACGTAGCGGCCGTAGTCCAGGTCGGTGGGCCGGTCGGCGGGGTGGCCGTGGTCGAGGTCGGCGCGCCGGAAGGCGCTGGGCGGCGCGGGCTCGACCCGCCGCAGCGCCCGGTCCCAGCAGGGGCTGTTGTCCATGCCCGGCTCCCACGGGTGGACGACCGCCGCGAGGCCCCCGCCGCCCAGGTCGCGGCGGTTGAGGAGGAAGTCGTGCCAGGCGGTGAGCCGGGGCTGGACACGGGCGAGGAACCCCCGGCGCCGCGACTCCGCCGGGTCGGCCCGGTGCACGAGCCAGGCCGCCAGGGCGTGCACCGGAGGCTGCACGATGCCGGACGTCTCGGGAGCCGAGGGCGCGCCCGCCTCCCGGCCGGCCCCGGACGACTGCCAGAAGTCCGGGCTCGGGAAGTACGCGCCGTGCGGCACCTCCGGGTTGAACACAATGTGCGGAATACGCCCGTCCGCCCACTGCCCGGCCAGCAGGGACTCCAGTTCCCGCTGCGCCCGGCGCGCCGAGAGGTGGCGCAGCCCGACGGCGACGAACGCGGAGTCCCAGCTCCACTGGTGCGGGTAGAGGGTGCGGGAGGGAACGGTGGAGGCGCCGGTCCAGTTGTCGAGGAGGACCCGCGCCGCACCGCGCCGCAGTGTCAGGTCTGCGGCGGCGGTGGGCGCGGGCCGGACCGGGCGGTCGACGAGTGACTTCACGCGCCGGACCTCTTGAGGAAGCCGGGGACGGACCGGACGGCCTCGACGGGATCGCCGGTCAGACGGCACTCCAGGGCCAGGTGGCCGTCGTAGCCGATGGTGTGCAGGGCGCCGAGCCAGGCGGGCCAGTCGAGGTGTCCGGCGCCGGGCTGGAAGCGGTTGGAGTCGGAGACCTGCGCGTGGCCGATGAGGTCGGCGTGGGCGAGGATCGCCGCCGCGGGATCGGTCTCCTCGATGTTCATGTGGTAGCTGTCGATGCCGATCCGCACCGAGTCCAGGCCGGTGGCACGGATCAGATCGGCCGCCTGGCCGAGCCGGTTCACCATGTGGTCCTCGTACCGGTTGAGCGGTTCCAGGAAGAGCGTGACGCCCTCCTTGCGGGCGTGCTCGCCGAGTTCGGTGAGCCCGGCCAGGAGGATGTCGCGGTCCTCCGCCTCGCCGCGCGGCGGCTCGAAGGGCGGCAGGCGGCGGGAGAACATGCCGTACGAGGCCGGGGTCTGCGCGCCCACGCCGCCGATCTCGGCGATCACCGTGAGCTGCGACTTCAGCTGCGCGACGGCGTCGCGGCGCAGGTCCTCGTCGAAGGCGCCGAGGAAGTGCAGCATGTCCACGCACACGGTCGGCATGACGACGCCGTCCCTGCGGGCCTGCCTGAGTTCGCCGAGGCGGGAGGCGAAGTGCAGGTCGCCCTTGCCGCGCAGCTCGATGGCGTCGTAGCCGGCCCGCTGGGCGAAGTCCCACTTGGCCTGGAGGCTGTCCCCGGGCAGGAGTTGTTCCTGAACGGCGGTCTTGAGCATGAGGGGGCCTTTCGGGACTCTCAGAATTCCAGCACGACCTGCAGCGCCTCGGCGGGGCGCTCGTCCAGCAGCACATAGGCGTCGCCGGCGTCGGCGGCCGGGATCACATGGCTCACCAGGGAGGTGACGTCCACCTGCTGCTCGGCGACCAGCCGCAGGAAGGTCCGCTGGAGGCGTTCGACGGTCCAGCGGTCCGACACCTGCGGGGGGACGCCGCCGATCTGGGAACAGACGAGCTGGACGCGGTTGTGGTGGAACTCGTCGCCCAGACGCAGGCCCGCCCCGTCGCCCTGGTAGAAGCCGGAGGCCACCACACGGCCACCGACGGCGACCGAGCGCAGCGCCTCGTGCAGGGCCGGGTAGGCGCCGCTGATCTCGATGGCGAGGTCGGCGCCGAGCCCGCCGGTCGCCTCGCGGACGCGTTCGGCGACGGCGTCGGTACGGGCGTTGAGGGTCAGGTGGGCGCCGTAGCGCTTGGCGGTCTCCAGGCGGCCGTCCAGGGCGTCGACCGCCGTGACGCGGGCGCCGTTCAGCTGGGCGAGGCGGGTGGTGAGCAGACCGATGACGCCCTGGCCGAAGACGGCGACGTCCTCGCCGAGGTGGATGTCGCCGGCCAGGACGGCGTTGTAGGCGATGGCGCCGACCCGGGCGAAGGCCCCGGCCAGCGGATCAAGCCCGGCGGGAAGGGTGTGGCCGATCATGCGCTCGGCCGGGACCACGCCCTCGCTGCGGTGGCCCCAGATGCCCCACACCAGATCGCCGGGGGCGGGCAGTCCCGGGGTCCCGGCCAGCTCGGGGGAGACCTCGACGACCTCGCCGACCTCCGAGTAGCCCCAGCCGGCCACGGGGTACGCGATGCCGGCCGCGCCGTCCCGGAACAGCCGGGCCTCCGCATCCCAGGTCCGCGTCAGGTACGGGTTCGTCCCCCGGTAGGCGGTGAGCTCGGTGCCGGCCGAGATGCCCGAGTAGCGGGTGCGCACTCTGAGATGGCCGGGCGGCAGTTCGGCTCTGGGGTGCTGGGCGACCTCCACCTGGCGTGGGCCGGTGAACTGTACGACGCGTTCCACGGATGGCTCCGGAAAGGTGTGCGGGTGCGGTTGCGTCGACAATAACCACAACTTATGTCTTGTCAATACGCAAAACTAATGCTGAGATGCGTGCCCAGTAGACGTAAGCCGGAACGAGGACACGCAATGCACACCAAGAGCCGGCGGTCGAGGACGACCGCGGTGGGCATCACGGCCGCCCTGGCCGCAGGGCTGCTCACGGGCTGCGCCGGCAGCACCGGGCCCGGCACACCGGACCGCGAGATCACGGTCTGGTCCCAGGAGAACCTGCCCGACCGCGTCGCCGCGACGCAGAGGATCGTCGACGGGTTCGAGAAGAAGACCGGGATCAAGGTCAAGCTGGTCGGCGTCGACGAAGGCCAGATGCCCCAGCTGATCATGTCGGCCGCGGCCTCGGGCACGCTGCCCGACGTCATCGGCGCGGCTCCCCTGGGCCAGGTCTGGCAGATGTACAGCAGCGGGCTGCTCAACACCGACATCCCGAAGGAGATCATCGCCGGACTAGGCCGCGGCACCTTCAACGCCAACGCCCTGGACCTGACGTCCGACGGCGCCACCAGTCTCGGCGTACCCTCCGACGCCTGGCTCCAGTTGCTGGTCTACCGCAAGGACCAGTTCGACGCGAAACACCTCGCGGCCCCCGACACCTATGCCAAGGCCCTGGCCGCCGCGAAGGCCCTCGACGCCAAGGGCAACGACGGCATCTCGGCCGCCACCGACCCCGGCGACGTCTTCACCTCGCAGAGCTTCGAGAGCCTCGCTCTCGCCAACGGCTGCGAACTCGTCGACGAACGGCACGAGGTGGCCCTCGAATCCCCGCGCTGCCATACCGCGTTCCGCACCTACGACGCACTCGCCCGCACCTACGGCGCCCCGGGCACCCAGACCGTGGACTCCACCCGCGCGACCTACTTCGCCGGCCGCTCCTCCATGATCATCTGGTCCTCGTTCCTGCTGGACGAACTCGCCGGCCTGCGCAAGGACGCCCTGCCCAGCTGCCCCCGGTGCCAGGACGACCCGCGGTACCTGTCGCGCAACAGCGGCATCGTGACCGCCATGAAGGGCCCGGACGCCACCGGGGCCGCCCAGTTCGGCGAGATCACCTCCTGGGTGACCACGAAAACCGCGGAGACCGAGGCGTCCCGCGAGTTCGTCGAGTACGTGATGGGCTCCGGCTACGAGGCCTGGTTCGGCATGGCACCCGAGGGCAAGATCCCCGTCCGCGAGGGCACCGCCGCCGAGCCCGACCGCTACCTCGACGCCTGGCGCCACAGCGACATCGGCGTCGACACCAAGAAGCCCTTCGACCAGGTCTTCCCCGCGAGCCTGCTCAATCAGCTCGCCGACGGCGTCAGCAACATGGGTCGCTGGGGCATCACCCAGGGCGAAGGAGCACTCGTCGGCGCCACCAACGGCGAACTGCCCGTGCCGAAGGCCATCGGCGCCATGACCGGCGGACAGCTCTCGCCCACCGAGGCGGCCCGCGAAGCCGCCGACGAAGTCGCCGCCCTCCAGAAGTCCCTGCAGTAGCCGTCCGCCTGCTCGTCACGAAGGTCTTCTCATGACTACAGCACCAGCCGGCGCACCGCAGCGCCGGGACACCGACCCCCGGTCCGAGGACCGGCCCAGCACCGGGACCCGGCGCCCGATGACCGCCAGTCGGCGCGCCAACCGGGCGGGCCTCGCGTTCGTCTCGCCCACCTTCCTCGTGGTCCTCGTCGTGGTGGTCCTGCCCATCCTGTGGACCGTGCTGCTGGCGTTCCAGGACGCCAAGCTCGTCGACATCCAGGGCATGGGCCTGTTCGGCAACTGGTCCCTGGACAACTTCGCCCAGGTCTTCGACTCGGCCGGCTTCTGGTCCAGCCTGAGCACCACCCTGATCTACACCGCGGGCTCCACCCTCGGCTCCGTCGCCCTGGGCCTGATCGCCGCGCTCGCCCTGCGGGGGCCCTTCCGGGGCCGCGGACTGCTGCGCGCCGCGATGCTGCTGCCCTACGTCGCCCCCGTCGTCGCCGTGGCGTTCGTCTGGGAGGTCGCGCTCAGCCCGCAGTACGGCGTCGTCAACGACTGGGGCCGGCGCCTGTTCGGCTGGGACGACCCCATCGCCTTCCTCTCCACCCGCGAGTACGAAGTCGGCCTGCTCGGCGTGCACTTCGACATCCCGCTGGCCCTGCTGACGGTGATCGTCTTCGAGATCTGGCGCTACTTCCCCTTCGCTTTCCTGTTCATCCTCGCCCGGCTGCAGGCGGTCCCGGACGGCCTGGAGGAGGCCGCCATGGTGGACGGCGCCACCCCCACGCAGCGTTTCCGGCACATCCTGCTGCCCCAGCTGATGCCGGTCATGGCCCTGCTGTGCGTCCTGCGGTTCATCATGACCTTCAACAAGTTCGACGACGTCTACCTGCTGACCGGCGGCGGCGCGGGCACCGACGTCGCGGCCGTCCGGGTCTACGACTTCCTCACCGCCCGCTACGACGTGGGAGCCGCGGCCGCCCAGGCGCTCGTCCTGGCCGTCTCGCTCATGATCCTGCTCGGCCTCTACTTCAAGTTCTTCGCCAACAAGGTCCAGGAGGAATCGTGACGACCCGCAAGGCGGCCCTGACCCGGGCCCAGGTCGAGGACAGGATCTTCGGCGTGCTGCGCTGGATCGTCGTGACGTTCCTCGCAGTGATCACCCTGCTGCCCTTCTACTACATGCTGCTGTTGTCGCTGAAGCCCATCGACGCACTGCTGCTCGACCCGGGATCCCTGTGGATCTCGGCCAAGGACTTCACCCTCAGCACCTACCAGGACGTGCTGCGGTCCACCGACGACGGCGGTCAGGGCTTCACGAAGTTCCTGCTCAACTCCGCCCTCGTGTCCCTCGGCACGGTCGCCCTGACCCTGCTCGCCGCGGTGCCCGGCGCCTACGCCGTCAGCCGGCTGAAGTTCTTCGGCCACCGCCAGGTCAGCGCCCTGTTCCTGGCCGTCTACATGTTCCCGGCGACCCTGCTGGCCGTCCCGCTGTTCGTCATCTTCGCCAGGATGGGCCTGTCCTCCAGCCTGGTCGGACTCGCCATCGTCTACGTCGCCCAGACCGTGCCGGTGTCGATCTACATGCTGCGGAACTACCTCGTCACCATCCCCCACTCCGTCGAGGAGGCGGCGGCCCTCGACGGCTGCTCCCGGCTGCAGACCGTCCGCAAGGTGATCCTGCCGCTCGCCATGCCCTCCCTCATGGCGACCGGGCTCTACGTGTTCATGATCGCCTGGAACGAGTTCCTGTTCGCCCTGCTGTTCCTGGCCGCGGACCCGGACAACTGGACCGTGTCCCTGGGCCTCGCCCAGCTGTCCAACGGCATCGAAGTGCCCAAGACCGTCCTGATGGCGGGCTCCGTGGTGCTGACGATTCCCGTGGTACTTCTGTTCTTCGCCGCCGAACGCCTCCTCACCGAGGGCCTGACCAGCGGCGCCGACAAGAGCTGACGCCATGGGAGAACCACCGATGACGCCGAACCAGGCCAGCGCGGGCGACCTGCTGCAGCTGATCCGCAGCGGCCGGGCCAACACCCGCGCCGACCTGCAACACGTCACCGGACTGTCCCGCTCCACCGTCGGCCAGCGCCTGGACCTGCTCAACCGCGCCGGGTGGCTGCGGCACACCAGCGGCACCTCCACCGGCGGCCGCCCGTCCCACCGCATCGACTTCGATCCCGCCCACGCGTCGGTCGTCGCCGTCGACCTGGGAACCCGGCACGCGCGCCTCGCCGTCCTCGACCTGACCGGCACCGTCCTCGCCGAGCGCACCGGGCCCCTGGACATCACCGAGGGCCCCGAGCACGTGCTGGACCGGATGGCGGCGTCTTTCC
Organism: Streptomyces sp. DH24; assembly: GCF_029813775.1. GTDB lineage: Bacteria > Actinomycetota > Actinomycetes > Streptomycetales > Streptomycetaceae > Streptomyces. Next base: position 50,255 of record NZ_JARVKW010000040.1, read on the forward strand.
CCGGTCTGATCGCCGCCGCCGGTGTCGAAGGCGCCGCTGTCTGCGGCATCGGCCTGTGCGTGCCCGGCCCGGTCGACTGGGAGACCGGCCGGGTCGTGGAACCCCCCAGCATGCCCGGCTGGGACCAGTACCCGGTCCGCGAACGCCTCCAGCGGGCCTACGCCGAACACGTGGGCCCCAGCATGGAGGAGGGTCCCGTCCCCGTCTTCGTCGACAACGACGCCAACCTCATGGCGCTGGCCGAGCACCAGGCCAACCACCGGGACTGCTCGGCCTTCGTCCTGGTCAAGGCGTCCACCGGCATCGGCGCGGGAGTCGTCATCGGCAACCAGGTCTTCCGGGGCGTCGACGGCGGTGCCGGCGACATCGGGCACATCCGGCTCCACGACCGGCCCGACGCCGTGTGCACCTGCGGCTCGCGCGGCTGCCTGGCCGCCGTCGCCAGCGGGCGGGCGCTGGCCGGACAGCTGTCGGAGCTCGGCCTGGACACCGCGTCCGGGTCCGACGTCGGCCGTCTCCTCGCCGAGGGCCACCCGGACGCCGTCCGCCTCACCCGGGAGGCCGGCCGGCGGGTCGGCGAGGTCCTCGTCACCGTCGTCACCCTCCTCAACCCCGGGGTGCTCATGCTGGCCGGCGACCTCTCCGGGGTGCCCTTCATGACCGGGGTGCGCGAACTGCTGTACCAGCGTGCGATGCCCCGCAGCACGGGCAGCCTCCAGATCGTCACCTCACGTCTCGGCGACCACGCCGGTCTGATCGGAGCCGCGGCCATGGTCGTGGAGTTCCTCTACTCGGCAGCCAGTGCCGACGCCCGCCTCAACCGCCTCGCGTCCTGACCGCGCAGGCCACCGCACGCAGACAGGAACCACGTGACCCGCACATCCGCTCCCTGGCCCCACCGACCCGTGGACGTCGGTCTCGTGGGCGCCGGCCCCTGGGCCAGGGCCATGCACGCCCGCATGCTCGCGGCCGGCCCCGAGACGCGGCTGGCCGCCGTCTGGGCACGCCGCATCGAAGCCGCGCAGCAGGCCGCTGCTCCCTACGGCGCCCGCGTGGCGACCACGTTCGACGAGCTGCTCGACAGCTGCGAGGCCGTCGCCTTCGCCGTCCCGCCCGCCGTCCAGGCCGAACTGGCCCCGCTCGCCGCGAAACGGGGGAAGGCCCTGCTCCTGGAGAAACCCCTCGGCCCGGACCTGCCGTCGGCACGACGACTCGCGGACGCCGTCGCCGACGCCGGTGTCGTCTCCCAACTCGTCCTGACCAAGCGGTATCACCCCGCCACGCGGGCCTTCCTGGACGCGGCCCGGACCGTCGACGTGGCCGGCGCCCGCGCCTGCTACCTCCACGGCGCGTTCCTCGGCGGCGACCTCGCCACCGGCTGGCGCCTGGAGCACGGCGCCCTGCTCGACCTCGGCCCGCACCTCCTGGACCTCCTCGACGCCGCGGTCGGTCCGGTCGTCCACGTCCGCGGCACGGGGGACCCGCGCCACTGGATCGAGCTGACCTGCGAACACGCCAACGGCGCCGTGAGCCAGGCCTCCCTGTCCGGCTCGGTGAACGTGCCGCGGGTCCGCACCCGCGTGGAGCTCTACGGCGCCAGGCCGCCGGTCGTCTACGACACCGCCGGATTCGACCACGAGGAGTGCTGGCCCGTCCTGCGCCGCGAGTTCGCCACCGCCGTGCGCACGCACACCGCGACCGGACTCGACGCACGGCGGGGCCTGTACCTTCAGACCCTCATCGAACGGGCCATGGAGAATTGACGCCAGTGTCCGCCGCACCGGACGGCAAGGAGTCCCGCATGCTGATCGAACACCGGGGGAGACGACCGGTCGTCCCGGAGTCCGCCCATGTCGCCCCCTCCGCCACCCTGTGCGGCGCGGTCGTGCTCGGCGAGGGCGCACGGGTGCTGCACGGCGCCGTGCTCACCGCCGAGGACGGCGAGATCCGTGTCGGCGAGAACACGGTCGTGATGGAGAACGCGCTGGTGCGCGGCCGGGCCCGGCACCCGGCGGTGATCGGCGACGCCGTACTGATCGGTCCGCACGCCCACGTCAACGGCGCAACGGTCGAGGACGAGGTCTTCGTCGCCACCGGCGCCTCGCCGTTCCCCGGCTCGGTGGCCGGAGCGGGAGCCGAACTGCGGATCAACAGCGTGCTGCACGTCAACTCGAAGCTCGCGCCCGGCACGGTGCTGCCCATCGGCTGGATCGCGGCGGGCGACCCGGCACGCCTGTTCGCCCCGGGACAGCACGACGAACTCTGGGAAGTGCAGCGGGAGTTGGACTTCCCGGGCACGGTGTACGGAGTCTCCCGCGACACACCGATGCGCGACATCATGGCCCGGCAGAGCGCCTACTACGGCACTCACCGGGACGACCGCGTCCTCGACGCGGACGACGCGGACGGCACGGACGCAGCCGACTGAGCGGGATTCTCCCTCCCGCGGGGACCTCTCACCTTGCGCCGACCCCTCAGCCCTCTCGACCCCGTCGGCCGACTGGCGACGACTCACCGGCGTGCGCCGCGGCCTCGGGTGGCCCGGCCGGTCGCCCGGTGACGGCGGTGGTCAGTCCACCGGCGGCATCTCGGACGGGCGCGAGTCCAGGCCCGTGCGGCGGTTGACCCAGGAGCCGCGGGTGAAGTCGGGAACGGCGACCGGGCGTCCGCCCGCGGTCAGGGACCTGACGCTCAGGGGAATGGGGGAGCACCACGCGGCGGAGTCGTACACGTCGATGTCCGGGACGAGTCCGGCGCGCATGAGCTGCACCGTGCGCCACTGCAGGACGTAGTCCATGCCGCCGTGGCCGCCGTTGTTGGCCGCGTCGTCACCGATCTTCGTCCAGAGCCAGTGGTCGAACTCCTTGCGGTACGGGGCGAAGTCGGCCCAGGCGTGCTTGCTGTGGTCGGGCTCGACGTAGACGCGCGCGCCGGTGGCGGACGTGCCGGCGTAGTCCTCGAAGATGCCGCGGGTTCCGGCAATGGTGTTGATCCGGCTGTAGGGCCGCGGGGAGCTGACGTCGTGTTCGGCGCGGATCACCCGGCTCTTGGCCGTGTCGATGAGGCAGGTGATCAGGTCGCCGTTGACGTAGGTCTCCTTCCACGACGGGTGGGACCTGTCGACGAAGCGCTCACGGTAGTCGGCGAGGCCCTTGGGTTCGGTGGAGGTGGCCCGCAGGGTGGTCATCCGGTCCCCGCGGTTGATGTCCATGGCGGCCGCGACGGGCGCGAGACCGTGCATGGGGTAGAAGGACGCGATGCTGCGGGTGTGCCACATGCGTCGCCACGCGTCCGTGTAGTACGTGTCGGAGAACAGCAGGGCGCGCAGGTCGTGCAGGTATCCGCCGTGGCCGTTGGTGATCTCGCCGAACATCCCGTCGTGGGCCATCTTGAGGATCGCCAGCTCGTTGCGGCCGTAGCTGCAGTTCTCCGCGAGCATCAGGTGCCTGCGGGTGCGTTCGCAGGTGTCCACGAGGTCCCACAGCTCGTGCAGCTCGGTGGCGACGGGCAGTTCGACCATGACGTGCTTGCCGGCCAGCAGCGCGGCTCTGCCCTGTTCGTAGTGGAACTCCCACGGGGTGGCGATGTAGACGAGGTCGATGTCCTCGCGGCGCAGCATCCGCTCGTACGCGGTGGCGGAGCCGCCGTACTCGGCGGGCCGCGGTTCGCCCACGGCGGCCAGCCGGTCGGCGGTGCGCCGGGCCCGGTCCGCGCGGATGTCGCAGACCGCGGTGACGGTGCAGCCGGGGACGGCTGCCCAGCCGGTGCTCATGCCCGATCCGCGGTTGCCCAGGCCGATGAGGCCGACCCGGACGGTCCGGTGGGAGTCGAAGGCGACGTTGATCATCGACTTCTGGCCGCTGTGGCGCCTCGGCTCCGCGGCGCCGTCCGGCAGGCGCGAGGGGGCCGCGGGGACGGCGGAGGCGGGGCCGGCGCCGAATCCGGCGAGGGTCGCGCCGGTGACCAGGGCTCCGCCCATGAGCGAACGGCGGGAGACTTCGGGGATCTCAGGCATGCGTACGACGCTCCTCGTGAGTGACCGACTGGCTCCTGCGGAACGACTGTGGCGAGCCGACAACTCCGTGTCAATAGATGCTCATTGGAAGGCTGGAGTAATCAGAAACGAGCAAGAAGGGGGAAGTTGCCGCGCGCACGTGTCACCCGCCTGACGGATCGAGGGCGTTGTCGTGCCGTCCTGGCTCTCGAACCGGTGTGCCGACGGGGACGGTGTGCTGCCGGTCAGGCGCGCGTCACACGCACAGCACGTCGATGCCTCGGCCGGAAATCTCCTCGACGATGTCCCGCGGCGCGTCCTTGTCCGTCACGAGCACCGACACGGCGCTCATCTCGCACACCAGGGCGAAGGCCCGGCGCCCCAGTTTGGACGAGTCGGCCACGACGATCACCTTGTTCGCGCACTCCGCGAGAGCGCGGTTGGCACCGGCCTCCGACTCGTCGTGGGTGGCCGTTCCCAGGCGGGGGTGAACGGCGTCCACCCCCAGGATCGTGTAGTCCAGCGCCAGGTTGTCGAGGACGCTGTTCACCAGCGGGCCGACGAGTTCGTAGGAGTTCGGCCGGGCCACCCCGCCGGTCACGACGATCTTCACGTGCGGGCGGACCGCGAGTTCGTTGGCGATGTTGATCGCGTTGGTGACGACGGTCAGGGTGATGCCCCCGCTCTCGCCGGCCGGGCCGGGCCGCATCGCCAGTTCCCGGGCCACCTCGGACGTCGTGGTGCCTCCGTTGATCCCCACGGTGGAACCCGACGGGATCAGTTCGGCGGCGGCCTTGGCGATGCGCAGCTTCTCGTCGGCCCTGCGGGCCACCTTGTACCGCAGGGGCAGGTCGTAGGCGACAGCGCTCACCACGGCGCCGCCCCGGGTGCGCGTCAGCAGGTTCTGCCGGGCGAGTTCGTCCAGGTCCCGCCGGATCGTGGCAGCGGAGCAGTTCAGTCGCTCGGCGGCCTCCAGCACGTCGATCCGGCGCTCCTCGCCGAGGATTTCGAGCAGTTGGGTCCACCGCGCATGTGCCGCCACTCGTTCCTCCTCGCTCGTGCCGGGAGTCTATCCCGCGCCGATCTGCGCGAAGAGGGCGATCGTCGGCCCACGGCGTCGCGTGCTCCGCGCGGGCCGGCACATGCCGCGAAGGCCACCCGTACCCGAGTCGCCATGCTCGCGGATGCAAGGAACGAGGATGTTGCGCACAACTCTTGTCACTCCTCGCTGGTTCGGTGGACGATGGCGCCGTCCACGGTCGCTCAGTCGCCGTCAAGAGCCCTCAGACGGCACGCAGTTGCAGGATGCCGCCCCTCGCTCCGGCCCTCGTCGCACCGATCCCCGCAGATTTGGAGCGTTCCTCCATGAGACCTGGCCCTCGAAGAAGTCTCCTCGTGGCCGCCCTGGCGGCGCTGCTGGTCGGAGGTGTCCCCGCCGCGCTGCCCGCCGGCGCGGCAGCACCCGCCGCCGAGCCGGACACCGGCCGTCTCGGGGACCTCACCGGCTTCCGTGCCGACGGCGACACCTACACCGTGGAGTCCGGCCCGGCCAGGCTGCGCATCGACTTCCAGGACGAGGACCTCTTCCGCGTCCACCTCGCTCCCGACGGGCGGTTCGGCGACCCGGCCAACGAAGACCCGGCGGACCCGAAGGCACCCGACGCCGACATCGTCGTCAAACGCGACTACCGGGGCGCCGGCTCGACGTACTCCGAGTCGGACGACGCGTACACCATCCGTACCGACGAGGCGGTGCTGACCGTCACCAAATCGCCGGTCACGCTGACCCTGGCGGACGACAGCGGCAAGCCGCTGTGGCGGGAGAGCGCGCCGCTGTCCTGGTCCGGCGACGGCACGGTGCAGACCCTCGAACAGGGGCAGCGCGAGCAGTTCTTCGGCGGCGGCATGCAGAACGGGCGGTTCAGCCACCGGGGCGAGACGATCGACATCGACCGCGACTACAACTGGAACGAGGGCGGCAACCCGAACGCGGTGCCGTTCTACCTCTCCAGCCAGGGCTACGGCGTCCTGCGCAACACCTTCGCGCCCGGCCGCTACGACTTCGGCGCCCCCGTACGCACGACCCACCGTGAACAGCGCTTCGACGCCTACTACTTCGTCGGTGACGCCCGGCAGGTCATCGACGGCTACACCGAACTGACCGGCCGTCCCGCGATGATGCCGATGTACGCGCTGGAGGTCGGCGACGCCGACTGCTACCTCCACAACGCCAACCGCGGCGAACGGAAGACCCTGCGCGACGCGCAGGCGATCGCCGACGGCTACGCGGACCGGGGCATCCCGCTCGGCTGGACGCTCGTCAACGACGGCTACGGCTGCGGCTACGAGGACCTGCCGGAGACCGGCAGGATGCTGAACGACCGCGGCAGCGAACTCGGGCTGTGGACCGAGTCGGAGCTCACCGAGCAGGAGTCCGAGGTCCGCGCCGGGGTGCGGGTCCGCAAGACCGACGTGGCCTGGGTCGGCCCGGGCTACCGCTTCGCGCTCGACGCCTGCGAGAAGGCGCGCGGCGGCATCGAGGAGCACAGTGCCGACCGCGCCACCGTGCTGACCATCGAGGGCTGGGCCGGTACCCAGCGCTGCGGCGCGATGTGGAGCGGTGACCAGTCCGGCTCCTGGGACTACATCCGCTGGCAGATCCCGACGTACGCCGGCTCCACGATGTCCGGGCAGCACATGACCACCGGCGACATCGACGGCATCTTCGGCGGCAGCGCCGAGACCTATGTGCGTGATCTGCAGTGGAAGGCGTTCCTGCCGATGACCTACTCGATGAGCGGCTGGGCGGCGAGCGACAAGCAGCCGTGGCGCCACGGGGAGCCGTACGCGGCCGTCAACAAGAAGTACCTGCTGCTGCACGAGCGGCTGCTGCCGTACTTCTACACGCACACGGCCCAGGCCGCGAAGACGGGCGTCGGACCCACCCGGCCGCTCTACCTCAACTACCCGGACGACCCGGCGACCTGGGGCGACAAGGCGAAGTACGAGTTCCTGGCCGGCGACGACTTCCTGGTCGCGCCGGTGTACGAGGACAGCGACGTCCGCGACGGGATCCATCTGCCCGCGGGCCGCTGGGTCGACTACTGGACGGGCCGGGTGTACGAGGGCGGTCGGACGCTCGACGGCTACCGGGTGCCGCTGGACACGCTGCCGCTGTTCGTGCGGGCGGGCGCGATCGTCCCGATGTTCCCCGAGGGCACCACCGACTGGCAGCAGGGCAAGCGGGCGGGACGCCTGGACCTGGACGTCTACCCCGAGGGCGACTCCTCCTTCGTCCACTACGAGGACGACGGCCGCACCCGGGCGCACGCCGAGGGCGCCTGGGCCACCCAGAAGTTCGAGGTGAGCGCACCCAGGGCGCGGGAGCGGGGCCCGGTCGAGGTCCGCGTCGGCGCGCTGGAGGGCACCTACGACGGGAAGCCGGACCAGCGGCGTTACGGCCTGACCGTGCACACCCACAGCGCACCGGCGACCGTGAGCGTCGGCCGGCAGCGGCTGGCGGAATCCGGATCGGCGGCCGAGCTGAAGGCGGCGGGCTCGGGCTGGTACTACGACGAGCCGACCGGCACCGTGCACATCACGACGGAGAAGACCGCGACCGACCGGCCGCTGACGGTGCGGATCGACGGGGCGGGCTCCGTCGGCGGCACCCACCCGCAGGACCGGGCCGTCGGCCTGGAAGCCACGACCGCCGTTGTCGCCGCGACCGGCGAAACCCAGGAAGTGAAGGCGACGTTCGCCAACGGCACCGGCAAGCCCGTGGCCGTGACCGGCACCGCCGTAGACGCGCCCGACGGCTGGGAGGTCCGCCCGGCGGGGCCGACCTCCACCAAGGCGCTGGCCGACGGCGCGGCCTTCACCGCGCGCTTCTCGCTGACCCCGCCCCGGGGCGCCGATCCGGGCCGCTACGAGATCAAGGCCTCCGTCGCCTACGAGACCCGCGACGGCCGGTACGCCGTACAGGACCGGACCGGCACCACACTGGCCCATCCCTCGCTCGCCTCGGCCGCCGACAACATCGGCGTGACCGAAGCGGACAGTCCCGGGCCCGGTGACATCGACGGCGGCGGCTCCAGCTTCATCGCCGAGCGCCTCGCCGAGAAGGGCGTGTCGCCGGGTGCCACCGTCCAGGCCAACGGCTTCACCTTCGACTGGCCCGACGCCAGGCCCGGCACGGTGGACAACGTCACCGGCAGCGGACAGACCATCAAGGTGCCCGGACAGCGCAAGGGCAACGCGCTGGCCTTCCTCGGCACCGGCACCAGCGGCTCGGCGGCCGGAACGGCGACCGTCCACTACACCGACGGCTCCACGGCCGAGGCGACCCTGGGCTTCCCCAACTGGTGCTGTCTGCCCACCGACCGCTACGGCGCCAGGATCGCCGTCAGCACCAAGGGCAAGAACACCCCGTCCGGACCGGCGTACCCGACCGTGGACTATCGCCTCTACACCAAGACGCTGCGCGTCGACCCGGCCAAGGAGGTCGCCGCGGTCACCCTCCCCGCCAACAGCGCCGTGCACGTCTTCGCGATGACCGTCGGCAACGAGGAGGCGGTCCCGCCGCCGATCGCCGACGGGCAGTACACACTGGGCAACGAGGGCGGCGCGGGGCAGTTGGAGGCGCCCGGTGACACCAGTGCGGGACAGCTGCGGCTCGGTGAACCGTCCCCCTCACCCGCGCAGAAGTGGAACGTCACCCGCAACGACGACGACGGCTCCTACCAGATCAAAAACGCCGGCAGCGGACTGTGCGCGGACGTCGCGGGCAGCGCGCAGTCCAGTGGCGTGCAGGTGGTCCAGTACACCTGCACGGGCAACGCCAACCAGCGCTGGACGATCAGCGCCGAGGGCGGACGGCTGACCCTGAAGGCGAAGCACAGCGGCCTGTCGCTGACCGCCACGTCCGCCGGACCGGTCGTCCAGGCCACCGACACCGGCACCCCCGCGCAACGCTGGCGCGCCACGGCCACCTGACCCACGGCGACGGTCCGTCGCCCACCCCGCACAGGGCGCCGCGGCCCCCGCGGCGAGCCGGCCCCCGGCGCCGCGGGGGCGCGGCGCCCGCCCG
>NZ_JARVKW010000041.1 GCF_029813775.1 Streptomyces sp. DH24
TCTCAAGGAACGGACGCTTCCTTTGTACTCACCCTCTCGGGCTTTCCTCCGGGCGCTTCCCTTCGGTCTTGCGTTTCCGACTCTATCAGATCTTTCCGATCCGATTTCCTCGGTGCTTTCCAGGTTCACGCTTTCGCGTTTCCCTTTCCGGCGGGTCCGACTTTATCAGAGGTTCTGAGTCGGAATTCCCACCCGGTCCGGTCACCCTCGTGAGACTCGATGAGGCTCGGCGAGGATGGTCCCCCCGGTGCACGAAGTGGCCGGGTTCCCGTCTGGGTGGGGTCGTAAACGTACTGGAGCGGAGCGCCCCGATGCAAATCGAGGGCCCCGCTCCCGCGTTCGCGCTGTCGCGCGACCGACGGACCGTCAGACCTCCACCACCACAGGGAGGATCATCGGCCTGCGCCGGTAGGTGTCCGAGACCCACTTGCCCAGCGTGCGGCGGACGAGCTGCTGCATCTGGTGGGGTTCGACGACGCCGTCCTGGGCCGATCTCTCCAGCACTTCCGTGATCTTCGGGATGACGTCCCCGAAGGCGGAGTCCTCGATGCCGGAGCCGCGGGCCTGCACGTGCGGGCCGCCCGTGATCTTGCCGGTGGACGAGTCGAGGACGACGAAGACCGAGATGATGCCCTCGTCGCCGAGGATCCTGCGGTCCTTCAGCGCCGGCTCGCCCACGTCGCCGACGGAGAGGCCGTCGACGTAGACGTAGCCCGCCTGGACCTTGCCGGAGATCTTCGCCTTGCCCGCGACGAGGTCCACCACCACGCCGTCCTCGGCGATGACGATGCGGTCGTGCGGTACGCCGGTCATGGCACCCAGTTCGGCGTTGGCCCGCAGATGGCGCCATTCGCCGTGGACCGGCATCAGGTTCTTCGGCCGGCAGATGTTGTAGAAGTACAGCAGTTCGCCGGCCGAGGCGTGGCCCGAGACGTGCACCTTGGCGTTGCCCTTGTGGACGACGTTGGCGCCCCAGCGGGTCAGGCCGTTGATGACGCGGTAGACCGCGTTCTCGTTGCCGGGGATGAGCGACGACGCCAGGATCACCGTGTCGCCCTCGACGATGCGGATCTGGTGGTCGCGGTTGGCCATGCGGGACAGGGCCGCCATCGGCTCGCCCTGGGAGCCCGTGCAGACCAGGACCACCTCGCTGTCCGGCAGGTCGTCGAGCGTCTTGACGTCCACGACCAGGCCCGGCGGCACCTTCAGGTAGCCGAGGTCACGGGCGATGCCCATGTTGCGGACCATGGAGCGGCCGACGAAGGCGACCCGGCGGCCGTGCTCGTGCGCCGCGTCGAGGATCTGCTGGATGCGGTGGACGTGGCTGGCGAAGCTCGCCACGATGATCCGCTTGCGGGCGCCGGCGAAGACCTGGCGCAGCACGCCCGAGATCTCCCGCTCGGGCGGGACGAATCCCGGGACCTCGGCGTTCGTCGAGTCGGACAGGAGGAGGTCGATGCCCTCCTCGCTCAGCCGCGCGAACGCGTGCAGGTCGGTGAGGCGGCTGTCCAGCGGGAGCTGGTCCATCTTGAAGTCGCCGGTGTGGACGGCCATGCCGGCCGGTGTGCGGATGGCGACCGCGAGGGCGTCGGGGATGGAGTGGTTCACCGCGATGAACTCGCAGTCGAACGGGCCGATGCGCTCGCGCTGCCCCTCCGTCACCTCCAGGGTGTACGGGCGGATGCGGTGTTCCTGGAGCTTGGCCTCGATCAGGGCGAGGGTCAGCTTGGAGCCGATCAGCGGGATGTCCGGCTTCTCGCGCAGCAGGAAGGGGACGCCGCCGATGTGGTCCTCGTGGCCGTGCGTGAGGACGATGCCCTCGATGTCGTCGAGGCGGTCCCGGACGGAGCTGAAATCCGGCAGGATCAGGTCGATTCCGGGCTGCTCCTCCTCGGGGAAGAGCACTCCGCAGTCGACGATCAGCAGGCGGCCGCCGTACTCGAAGACCGTCATGTTGCGGCCGATCTCGCCGAGGCCGCCGAGTGGGGTGACCCGCAGGCCGCCTTCGGCGAGCGGCGGGGGCGGGCCCAGTTCAGGGTGCGGATGACTCAAAAGACTCTCCTCAACCACACGCGCCACGTACCGGTGGGGCACGTGGCGCGCGTGACGTTCGTGCAGAAGCAGTTGTCGTGGGGTGCGGGCACCGGTGGCCCGCTATTCAGTTGTGAAGTCCGATGTCAGAGCTGTACCCCGCCGGCGGCAAGATCGATCTTGAGCTGCTCGATCTCTTCGGGCATGCATTCGACCATGGGCGCGCGCAGCGGCCCGGCGGGCAGGCCCTTGAGGGTGAGCGCGGCCTTCGCCGTCATGACGCCCTGGGTGCGGAACATGCCTGTGTAGACGGGGAGCAGCTTCTGGTGGATCTCGGTCGCCTTCTGGACGTCGCCCGCGGTGTACGCCTCGACCAGGGCGCGCAGCTCGGGGGTGACGACGTGGCCGACGACGGAGACGAAGCCGACCGCGCCCACGGAGAGCAGCGGGAGGTTCAGCATGTCGTCGCCGGAGTACCAGGCGAGGCCGGACCGGGCGATGGCCCAGCCGGCCCGGCCGAGGTCGCCCTTGGCGTCCTTGTTGGCGACGATCCGCGGGTGCTCGGCGAGGCGGACCAGCGTCTCCGTGTTGATCGGTACGCCGCTGCGGCCCGGGATGTCGTAGAGCATGACCGGCAGTTCCGTGGCGTCGGCGACGGCCCGGAAGTGGCGGTAGAGGCCCTCCTGCGGGGGCTTGTTGTAGTACGGGGTGACGACCAGCAGCCCGTGGGCGCCCGTGCGCTCCGCGGCGCGGGCGAGCTCGATGCTGTGGTGGGTGTCGTTGGTGCCGACTCCGGCGACGACGTGGGCCCGGTCGCCGACCGCTTCCAGGACCGCCCGTACGAGATCCGTTTTCTCCGCGTCGCTGGTGGTGGGGGACTCGCCGGTGGTGCCGTTGATGATCAGGCCGTCGTTGCCTGCGTCCACCAGGTGGGCGGCGAGCCGCTGCGCGCCGTCGAGGTCGAGTGCGCCGTCCGCCGTGAAGGGCGTGACCATGGCGGTGAGGACCCTCCCGAAGGGGGTCTGCGGAGTGGAGGTCGGAGCCATGGGTTACACGCTACTCGTTGCTCAAGTCGGGGTGTGCCCTAGGGGGAGGCGACAAGGCGGGACAAATGCGGATCCCGGCACTGCCTGCTCGGGGGTTCAAGCAGTGCCGGGTCCGTTTGATCAGGCTAGATGAACTTCGCTAAATGCCGCAATACGGACACTTCGCAGGGCTGACCCGCACATGTGTGCCCGACCGGGACGCGGGTGCGCGGCGCCGCGCCCTACGGGGCGACCCGCCCGTTGGCGTTGAAGGCGGCGTACGTCAGCGGCATGAGCTCGGCCCACGCGGCCTCCATCTGCTCGCCGACCATCTCGATCTCCCGCTGCGGGAAGGACGGCACCTTGGCCAGCTCGTGCTGGGTGCGCAGACCGAGGAAGTGCATCAGCGAGCGGGCGTTGCAGGTGGCGTACATCGAGGAGTACAGCCCGACGGGCAGGACCGAACGGGCGACCTCGCGGGCGACGCCGGCCTCCAGCATCTGCTGGTAGGTGCGGTAGGCCCCCCGGTAGGACTCCGCCATGGACTCCGACACCAGCTGGTGCTGCTCCTCGGTGCCGGCCACGAACTCGTACTTGCCCGGGCGGCCCTGCTGGACCAGCTTGCGGGAGGTGTCGGGGACGTAGAAGACCGGCTGGAGCTCCCGGTAGCGGCCCGACTCCTCGTTGTAGGACCAGCCCACGCGGTGCCGCATGAACTCACGGAAGACGAAGATCGGGGCGCTGATGAAGAAGGTCATCGAGTTGTGCTCGAACGGGCTGCCGTGCCGGTCCCGCATGAGGTAGTTGATCAGCCCCTTCGAGCGCTCCGGGTCCTTCTTCAGCTCGTCCAGGGACTGCTCCCCGACGGTCGAGACCCGGGCTGCGAACAGTACGTCGGAGTCGGCCGCGCTGTGCTTCACCAGTTCAACGGTGACGTCGCCGCGGAGTTCGATCTTGAAGTCGTCGTCTGTGCCGGTCACGGTACGAAGGGCCTTCCCATCTCGTCTCTTGGGACGCCAACTCTACGGGCGATCCCCCACGGCGACGCACACGCCGTCCGGGCCCCCAAGTGTGGTGACGGGCGACACAGGTCGATAACCTCACCGGGCCAGCCCACGCATGGATCGAATGAGGAACCGCCGTGCCCCTGCCCTTTCTGACGGCCGACCGCGCCTTCGAGTCCACGGACGACGTCGCCCTGCCGTACGACGACCGCGACCGCTGGCGGCGCCCCTACCGGCCCGGCCCGTGGCGCGTGGGTACCGCCGCGGTGCTGCTGCTGCTCGCGTCGTTCGTGCTGTTCGCCGCCGTCGTCATCGCGCTGACGGACAGCGTGGCCTCGGCCGGTCTGGTCTTCGCCGTCGCGGGGGTCGCCATCGTCTGCGCGCTGCGGCTGCTGCGCGTGGGCGTGTGGGTGAGCGCGTACGGGCTGCGCCACGTGAGCTTCTTCACCACGCGGACGACGCCCTGGGAACGCGTCGTCGCGGTGCGGACGGTGCAGCAGCCGGTGCGCTGGCTCGGGCTGCCGCGCGCGGTGCAGGGGCAGGCGCTGGTGCTCGCCCGGCAGGGGCGTCCGGCCGAGGCGGCGCCGACGCTGCTGACGTCGCACAACGCGGACTTCCTGGCGCGGCCGGAGGCCTTCGACCGGGCCGCCGACTCGGTGGAGGCGTGGGCCGAGGAGTACCGGCGCGGCTGAGCGCGACGACGGTGTCACGGCGAGGGGCCCGGTCCGGGATCGCGGACCGGGCCCCTCGCCGTGCCGCAGGGCGGGACGACGTCACGGTTGACGTCAGGGCTGCCGTGCCCTCACCGCGAGCTCCTGTGCAGGGTGATCGCCCGCTGCATCGCCTTGCGGGCGCGCGGTGTGTCGCGGGCGTCGTGGTAGGCGACGGCGAGCCGGAACCAGCTGCGCCAGTCGTCGGGGGCGGCCTCCGTCTCGGCCTTGCGCCTGGCGAACACCTCGTCGGCCGAGTCACGGTCGATGCGCCCCGAGGGCATGCGCTTGAGGTCGTCGACGGGCAGTCCGCCCTCGGCGTCGAGCTGGGCGGCGAGCTGGTTGGCCCGGCGGACGAACTCGGTGTTCTTCCACAGGAACCACAGCCCGATCACCGGCAGGACCAGCACCGCGAGGCCGAAGGCGACGGTGACGGGCGTGCCGGTCTCGATGAGCATGACGCCGCGGCTGCCGACCAGGACGAAGTAGAAGACCAGGACGGCGGCCGTGACGGCGTAGGTGAGCTTTGCGCGCATGGGTGTCAGGGCTTCAGTTCAGGTCCAGGAAGTGTTCCAGGCCGAAGGTCAGGCCCGGGGTGCTCACCACACGGCGCACGCCGAGCAGGATGCCCGGCATGAAGCTGCTGTGGTGCAGGGAGTCGTGCCGGACGGTGAGGGTCTCGCCCTCGCCGCCGAGCAGGACCTCCTGGTGCGCGAGCAGGCCGCGCAGCCGGACGGCGTGCACCGGGACGCCGTCGACGTCCGCGCCGCGGGCGCCGTCCAGGGCGGTGACCGTGGCGTCCGGCGCCGGGGCGCTGCCGGCCCGGCGCCGGGCCTCGGCGATGAGCTGGGCGGTGCGGGTGGCGGTGCCGCTGGGGGCGTCGACCTTGTTCGGGTGGTGCAGCTCGACGACCTCGACGGACTCGAAGTACGGGGCGGCGAGCTGCGCGAACTTCATGGTGAGGACGGCGCCGATGGAGAAGTTCGGCGCGATGAGCACGCCCGTCTCCGGGGACTGGTCGAGCCAGCCCTTGAGCTGCGCGAGACGGTCGTCGGTCCAGCCGGTGGTGCCGACGACGGCGTGGATGCCGTGGCGCACGCAGAAGTCGAGGTTGCCCATGACCGAGGCGGGCGTGGTCAGTTCGACCACGACCTGGGCGCCGGTGTCGGCCAGCGTCTCCAGCTTGTCGCCCCGGCCGAGGGTGGCGACCAGTTCCATGTCCTCGGCGGCCTCGACTGCCCGTACCGCCTCGGACCCGATGCGGCCCTTGGCTCCGAGGACCGCCACGCGCAGCTTGCTCATCTTGTTGCTTCCTTACGGGAGGGGGTGGGCGCAGGGCTTGTCCGTCCGCCGGACGAGCCCTAGGCGACGGCGTCCTGCAGCCGGGACGCCTGCTTGTCCTTCAGCGGGCCAATGACCGACAGCGAGGGCCGCCGGCCCAGGACGTCCCGGGCGACGGAGCGGACGTCGTCCGGGGTGACCGAGGCTATCCGGGCCAGCATGTCGTCGACGGACATCTGGTCGCCCCAGCACAGCTCGCTCTTGCCGATACGGTTCATCAGCGCGCCGGTGTCCTCCAGGCCGAGAACCGTGGAGCCGCGGAGCTGGCCGATGGCGCGGCCGATCTCCTCGTCGGACAGCCCGTGTTCGGCGACGTGGTCGAGTTCGTCGCGGCAGATCTTCAGCACGTCGTGGACCTGCGACGGCCGGCAGCCGGCGTACACCCCGAACAGGCCGCAGTCGGCGAAGCCCGACGTGTACGAGTACACGCTGTAGGCCAGACCGCGCTTCTCGCGGACCTCCTGGAACAGACGGGACGACATGCCGCCGCCGAGGGCAGTGTTCAGCACGCCGAGGGCCCAGCGCCGCTCGTCGGTGCGGGCGAGGCCCGGCATGCCGAGCACGACGTGCGCCTGTTCCGTCTTGCGGCCGACCAGCTCGACGCGGCCCGCGGTGCGCAGGTTGCGCCGGCCGCCGCGCGGCGCGATGGGCTCGGCCGCGAGGTCCTTGAGGGCGCCGGCCCGCTCGAACGCGGCGCGGACCTGGCGTACGACCTTGTTGTGGTCGACGTTGCCCGCGCAGGCGACCACGAGGTGGGTCGGGTCGTAGTGCTTCTTGTAGAAGCGGCGGATGCGGTCGGCCGTGAGGGCGTTGACCGTGTCGACGGTGCCGAGGACGGGGCGGCCGAGGGGGTTGTCGCCGAACATCGTGTGCGCGAACAGGTCGTGCACGCAGTCGCCCGGGTCGTCCTCGGTCATCGCGATCTCCTCGAGGATGGCGCCGCGTTCGACGTCGACGTCCTCCTCCAGGATCAGCGAGCCGGTCAGCATGTCGCAGACGACGTCGATGGCGAGCGGCAGGTCGGCGTCGAGCACGCGCGCGTAGTAGCACGTGTACTCCTTCGCCGTGAACGCGTTCATCTCGCCGCCGACCGCGTCGATCGCGGAGGAGATGTCCAGGGCGGACCTGCGGTCGGTGCCCTTGAAGAGCAGGTGCTCCAGGTAGTGCGTGGCGCCGTTCAGAGCCGGGGTCTCGTCGCGGGAGCCGACGTGCGCCCAGATGCCGAAGGTCGCGGAGCGGACCGAGGGCAGCGTCTCGGTGACGATGCGCAGGCCACCGGGGAGGGTGGTCTTGCGGACCGTGCCGATGCCGTTCTCGCCCTTGATCAGGGTTTGGGTACGGGCGACGGCCCGCGCCTCCGAAGAGGTGCGGGCCGTCGCCTTGGAGCCACGGGACGTCACTGGTCGGCGTCGTCCTTCTTCGTCTCGTCGCCTTCCTCGCCCTCGATCACGGGGATGAGGGAGAGCTTGCCGCGGGAGTCGATCTCGGCGATCTCGACCTGGACCTTCTGGCCCACGCCGAGGACGTCCTCGACGTTCTCCACGCGCTTGCCGCCGGCGAGCTTGCGGATCTGCGAGATGTGCAGCAGACCGTCCTTGCCGGGCAGCAGGGAGACGAACGCGCCGAAGGTGGTCGTCTTGACGACCGTACCCAGGTAGCGCTCGCCGACCTCGGGCATCGTCGGGTTGGCGATGCCGTTGATCGTGGCGCGGGCGGCCTCGGCGGCCGGGCCGTCGGCGGCACCGATGTAGATCGTGCCGTCGTCCTCGATCGTGATCTCGGCGCCGGTGTCCTCCTGGATCTGGTTGATCATCTTGCCCTTGGGGCCGATGACCTCGCCGATCTTGTCGACCGGGATTTTCACGGTGATGATCCGCGGCGCGTTCGGGGACATCTCGTCCGGCGTGTCGATCGCTTCCATCATCACGTCGAGGATGTGGAGGCGGGCGTCACGGGCCTGCTTGAGGGCGGCGGCCAGGACGGAGGCGGGGATGCCGTCCAGCTTGGTGTCGAGCTGGAGGGCGGTCACGAACTCCTTGGTGCCGGCGACCTTGAAGTCCATGTCGCCGAACGCGTCCTCCGCACCGAGGATGTCGGTGAGGGTGACGTAGTGCGTCTCGCCCTCGATCTCCTGGGAGATCAGGCCCATGGCGATACCGGCGACGGGGGCCTTCAGGGGCACACCGGCGTTCAGCAGCGACATGGTGGACGCGCAGACCGAGCCCATGGACGTCGAGCCGTTGGAGCTCAGCGCCTCGGAGACCTGGCGGATCGCGTACGGGAACTCCTCGCGCGTCGGCAGGACCGGGATCAGGGCGCGCTCGGCGAGCGCGCCGTGACCGATCTCGCGGCGCTTCGGGGAGCCGACGCGACCGGTCTCACCGGTGGAGTACGGCGGGAAGTTGTAGTTGTGCATGTAGCGCTTGCGGGTCACCGGGGAGAGGGTGTCCAGCTGCTGCTCCATGCGGAGCATGTTGAGGGTGGTGACGCCCAGGATCTGGGTCTCGCCACGCTCGAACACGGCCGAACCGTGGACCCGCGGGATGGCCTCGACCTCGGCGGCGAGCGTACGGATGTCCGTCACGCCGCGGCCGTCGATGCGCTTCTTCTCCTTGATGACGCGCTCACGGACCAGGGTCTTGGTCAGGGAGCGGTACGCGGCGGAGATCTCCTTCTCGCGGCCCTCGAACTCCGGCAGGAGCTTCTCGGCGGCGAGCTGCTTGACGCGGTCCAGCTCGGCCTCGCGCTCCTGCTTGCCGGCGATGGTGAGCGCCTGCGCGAGCTCGGGCTTGACGGCGGCCGTCAGCGCCTCGAGGACGTCGTCCTGGTAGTCCAGGAAGATCGGGAACTCGCCGGTCGGCTTGGCGGCCTTCGAGGCGAGGTCGGCCTGGGCCTTGCAGAGCACCTTGATGAAGGGCTTCGCGGCCTCCAGACCGGCGGCGACGACCTCCTCGGTCGGCGCCTCGGCGCCGCCCTCGACCAGCTTGATGGTCTTCTCGGTGGCCTCGGCCTCGACCATCATGATCGCGACGTCGCCGTCCTCCAGGGTGCGGCCCGCGACGACCATGTCGAAGACGGCGTCCTCGAGCTCGGTGTGCGTCGGGAAGGCCACCCACTGGCCGCGGATCAGCGCGACGCGGACGCCGCCGATCGGGCCGGAGAAGGGCAGACCGGCCAGCTGCGTGGACGCGGAGGCGGCGTTGATCGCCACGACGTCGTACAGGTGGTCGGGGTTGAGCGCCATGATCGTCGCGACGACCTGGATCTCGTTGCGCAGGCCCTTCTTGAAGGACGGGCGCAGCGGGCGGTCGATCAGGCGGCAGGTGAGGATCGCGTCCTCGGAGGGGCGGCCCTCACGGCGGAAGAAGCTGCCGGGGATCTTGCCGGCGGCGTACATCCGCTCCTCGACGTCCACCGTGAGGGGGAAGAAGTCGAGCTGGTCCTTGGGGTTCTTGGAGGCGGTGGTGGCCGACAGCACCATGGTGTCGTCGTCCAGGTACGCCACGGCGGAGCCGGCGGCCTGCTTGGCCAGGCGGCCCGTCTCGAAGCGGATGGTGCGGGTGCCGAAGGAACCGTTGTCGATCACGGCCTCGGCGTAGTGGGTCTCGTTCTCCACCAGCAAATTCTCCGATACTTCTCGTCCTTCGTCCCTGGTCTGCCCGTGTGGCAGGGGGACGGTGCCGGAGAAGCGCTCCGTCTGGTGCGGGCCGGTCTTCGATCGAAGCACCCGGGGTTCGCTGCCCCGGGGGCCACTACCGAGGACCGGCGGCGGCGAGGCGCGCTTCTCCTCGTTCTGTGTCGTGCGGATTGCGTTGTGCTACCACACTACAAAGCGTGAGTGACACTCCGCACGTTTCCTACGCACGGGAAGGGTTCCCACACGTCGGCGGATCTTTCCGTACGAACGGCGGAGATTTCTCCGCCGTACCGCCGGGACTTCTCCACGTACGGCAAAGGGAGCGGTCCCCGATCGTTTCGGGAACCGCTCCCCTCACGGCGTCTTACTTGGCGCCCGCCGCACCGCGGCGGATGCCCAGGCGGTCGACCAGCGCACGGAAGCGCTGGATGTCCTTCTTGGCCAGGTACTGCAGCAGGCGGCGACGCTGACCGACCAGGATGAGCAGACCACGACGGGAGTGGTGGTCGTGCTTGTGGGTCTTGAGGTGCTCGGTCAGGTCGGAGATCCGACGGGACAGCAGCGCCACCTGGACCTCGGGGGAGCCGGTGTCGCCCTCCTTGGTACCGAACTCGGACATGATCTGCTTCTTCGTAGCGGCGTCGAGCGACACGCGTACTCCTCATGGTCTGTGAATGGCCACCGAGTGCCCCCGGTCCACTTCTCGGGGGATCTTCCGTGACTCGGAAGGCGGGGTCCGCTGGGCGCGACCTCCAGAGCGGGGCTCCGGGGGTGCGTACGCATACGGCCGTCAGCCAGGGTACCAGGGTGTGGGAGCGGGCCTGTCCGGGGGCGGCCGGGGGTCAGCCGACGCTCTCGATCCCGACCGCGAGCACCTCGGAGCCTCCGACCTCGCCCTTGTCCGCCGGCCCGGTCACGCCGCGTGCGGCGAAGAAGACGCGGCCCTGCTCGTACAGTACGTCGTCGGAGTGGACCGGATCGTTGACGTCCAGGAGCTCGTGGCCGCCCGAGAAGTACAGCAGGGCGGTCTGGCGGCGGGTCGCCGGGTCGAGACTGACGATCGAGTCGGGGCCGAACGACGAGCCCTTCCGGTAGGCGACGACCTTGCCGCCGCTCATCCGCAGCGGGTGCGTCTCCCGGCCGTCGGGGGAATCGAACTTGAAGACGGTGTTCCCCGTGTCCAGGTCGTAGGCGACCACCTCGCCGTTCGTGGAGATGTATGCCTGCTCCTGGCCGACGACGATGCCCCGGCAGGCCTCCACGGCGGCGTTGAAGGTTCCGTCGCACCGCACCGCCTGGTGGTCGCGGTCGATCCTGATCGTTCCGCGCGCGCGGCCCGTGTCGCTCAGCGCGATCAGATCGGTGACCTGGTAGTCACCGGCGGCGACGGCGACGACCGCGGGTGACGACGACACGACGAACACCTCGTTCACGCCGGGGGCCACCTTGTACGTCCACAGGGCCTTGCCGGTGCGCGGATTCACCTTCTGCACCCGGTACGTGGGATCGGCCGACTCGCCGCACGTCTGCAGGGCCACCAGTTCACGGCCGCCGCCGAACCCCAGGTCCGTGCACGCCGAGGGCGTCGGATCGGCCCACAGCCGCTTGCCGCCGGTCATGTCGTACGCCGCGGAGCCCGTGCCCCAGGAGACGGCGACGGCGCCGTCCGCCATGGTGACGTTGGCGTTCATGGCGGAGCCGTCGCCGGGGAGCTTCACCGTCCACAGCCTCTTGCCGGTGTCGACGTCGAAGACGGTGAGGCGGTCGCAGGGCAGGTCGAGGAGGTCCGTCTCGTCGGCGTTCTTTCCGGGAGCCCTGCCGGGATGGACGACAGCGGTACGGCCGTCGACGCTGACGTGCTGGGTGACGGCGCACGGGGCGGCCGGGAAGGTGATGTGCCAGGCCTCCCGGGACGCGTCGTTGCCGTCCTCGGCGGCCGGGGCGCCCAGCCGGTAGCCTTCGACGCGGTTGCCGTAGCCCTTCGCGAAGGTCGTGCCGGTCGCCCAGGTACCCGCCGCGGGGACGTTCTGTCCGACCGTGCGGATCGTCTTCCTGACCAGCAGTACGCCGACGGAGTCCGGAGTCCTGGGGCGGGTCTCGACCGTCTCCCGGATGTCGTCCGGGTCCTGCCGTGCCGCCGCGGGGCGCCGGTCGGCGGGGGTCTCACCGCCGGCCGCGAGTGTCCAGACGGCCACGGTCACCGCCGCGGCCAGCAGGGCCACGGTGCCCAGGACGAGGCCCCTGCGACGCCGGTTGCGGCGGCGGGCGTCCAGGACGGACGCGGTGTAGGGGGCCGGCGGTGGGCCGAAGCTCACGGGTGGCGCCTTTCTCACCGGGGGAGGCGGGAGCGCGCCCCCGTGCGCGCCCGGTGCTTCCCTCGGACCGGGGAATCCGCTGACCTGGAAGGACGGGGCGAAGTATGTTAACCGGGCAGCTCGTTGGCACAGACAGAAGGGTCGGATCCGCGATGGCCGAGGCCAAGGACCAGGAACTCAAGGCGCGCAAGGAGCGGGAACGGGATGAGCTGTACGCGCTCGACATCTCCGGCGTGGAGTGGACGTGCGCTCCCGGCGCCGAGGAACACGAGGAGCGCGTCGAGATCGCCCAACTGCCGGGCGGCGCCGTGGCCATGCGGTCGTCGCTCGACCCGGACACCGTGCTGCGGTACACGGAGGCGGAGTGGCGGGCGTTCGTACTCGGCGCGCGGGACGGGGAGTTCGACCTGGAACCGTCGCCGCGCAACGGGGGCGTCGCCGCGGAGTGACCCTCGTACGGGTAACGGGAAAGGGGCGGCACGCGCGCGTGCCGCCCCTTCGCGCGTTCGCGCGTTCGCGTCAGTGCTTCAGGCCGGCGCTTCCGTAGCCGACGGCCAGCAGGACCGGGTCCTTGGGGTATTCGTCGTCGCGGACCACGGTGCGCCGGGCGAAGAAGACCTTGCCGTTCTCGACGAGGATGTCGGACTGCTCCGGGTCGCTCAGGACGCCCTCCTCGTCCTCCGGCAGCACGAAGAGGAGGAACGGGGTCTCCTTGTCGGTGCGCGGGTTCCAGCTCACGATCGACGCCGGTGACAGCGCTCCGCTGCGCCGGTAGACGAGGAGCTCGTCGCCGCTCATCCGCAGCGGGTAGACCATCTGGAGCCAGCGGCCCTCGAACTTGCCCCGCGTCTCGCCCGTCTTCAGGTCGAAGGCCACGATCCAGTCGGACGGCTGGCCGTTGGCGATGTTCTCCTTGCTCATGACGAAGGCCTGCGCGCCGCCCACGACCATGCCGTCGCAGTTCTCCACCACGCCGAACAGCGGCGAGGAGAAGTAGCGGGTACCGCACTTCGCCTCGTAGCCGGACAGGGAGACGGTGGTGAGGTGCCTGCCCCGGCCGTCCAGGCTGATCAGGTCGGTCACCACGCTGTCCCCGGCCGCCACGGCCAGTACCGGCGGGTCGGAGGAGGGCAGGTACACGTCCTGGACGCCGTCGGAGACCCGGTACGTCCACTGCGCCTTGCCGGTGCGCGGGTCGAGCTTCTGGACCCGGTAGGTGGCGTCCGGAACCTCACCGCACTTCACCAGCGCGACCAGTGCGCGTCCGCCGGCGAAGCCCTTGTCCTCGCACTGGGAGGCGGTCGTGCCGTTCCAGAGGTGCCTGCCGTCCTCCATGCCGTACGCCACCGAGCCGCGGCCCCAGGCGACGGCGACGACGCCCTTGGTCAGGGTGAGGTTCGTGTTGGTCGCGTAGGCGAAGTCGGCGGACGGCATCTTCTTCTGCCACAGCTTCTTGCCGGTGTTCAGGTCGACGAACACCACCTGGTCGCACACGCCCTTGTCCTCCGCCGCGCCCTCGGCCCGCGGCGGCTGGACGACGACCGCGGTGCGGCCGTCGGCGGTGACGTGCCTGCTGGTGGCGCAGAGGTGGCCGTCCAGTTCGAGGGTCCACGCCTTCTCGGTGGCGTGCTCCTTGATGCGGTAGCCCTCGATGCGGCGGGCGACGCCCTTGGCGAAGACCTTGTCGGTGGCCCAGGTGCCGGGCGCGTAGCGCGGACTGGTGTCCGTGGCCTTGCCGACGTCCTCCTCGTCGTGCTCCAGGACCAGTTCGCCCTCCGGGGAGACGGGAAGCTCCTCGGTGGTCTCCCGGATGTCGTCCGGGGCCTGCCGCACGGCCTCCGGTCCGCTCGTGCCGCCGGTCTCCTCACCGGGCCACAGGAGCCATCCGCCCGCTCCCAGCACGACGGCGAGGACGGCCGCCGCGGCGCCGAGCAGCACCGTGCGGCGCTTCCTGCGCCGCCGGTCCGCCGCCACTGAGGACTGCGTGTATATGGAGGGAGGCGGGCCGAAGCTCACGCTCACACGTCCCTTCGGGTCACCGGGACGGCACGGCACACCGCCGCACCCCTGGTTCGGGTGGTCAGTTGCCGGTCATCGCCCGGACCGTGGCGTACACGTCGAAGACGGCGAGAGCCAGCGGCACGAGCGTCAGCAGGACGAAGCCCTCGGCGAGCTCCATGAAGCGGCCCCAGAAGGGGCTGAGACCGCTGCGCGGCGCGATCAGTCCGATGAACGTGACCAGTGCGGCCGCCGCCGCGATCGCGGCCACGAGCCAGATGGTGCGCAGGTCGAGATCGGCGCGGTTCCCCTCCAGCGCCGCCCGGAAGGCCGAGTGGGGCGGGTTGAGCGCCAGGCCGAGGCCGAGCAGGACCAGGGAGGCCAGGCCGGCCGCCAGGACGGGGGCGACCTGCGCGGTGTAGCGGAACAGCTGGGCGCGCATGAGCAGCGCGATCCCGGTGGCCAGGGCGAGCAGCTGCCCCCAGACGCCGCCGGAGAAGGCGAGCACCGCCGTGGAGACGACGCCGAGCAGCGCACAGCCGCTGACCAGGCCCACGAGGAGTTCGTGACCCCGGCGCGCCTGGGCCTCGATCCGTTCGGCGTCCACCGGGGCCTGCGGCTCGGGATCGGCGCCGTAGGCCCCGCGCGACGCGGTGTCCGGCGGGTCGAATCCGATCGGCAGGCGCGCGAAGCGCAGGGAGAGCCCCGGCAGGAACGCCAGCAGGCCGACGGCGACCGGGGCGCACAGTCCGGCCACCTCGGCGGGGGTCCAGTGCGCGAGGAGTCCGACGAAAACGGCGATCAGGCCGATGCCGGAAGCGAAGGCGAAGGCGACGAACGGCCCGTCCCGGCGCGGCGAGCACAGCGTCAGGATCACCGAGGCGAGCAGGACCGCCGCGCACGCCAGCAGGAACTGCAGCTTCCCGATGCCCTGACCGTCGGCGAGCGGCAGCAGACCCGAACCGGCCACACCCGCGTTGGGCAGGGCACCGAGCCCGAGGGCGACGGCCGAGGCCCGGTCGGCGTACACCCGCGCCCGTACGGCGGCGAAGGCGACCAGGACCACGCCGACGAGGCCCGCGAGGACGCCGGGCAGGCTGTTCATGTCGTGCCGCGGATCGGCGGTCCAGGCGACGAAGGCGAGCAGGGCGGGCAGCACCGCGCCGCCGGTCAGGCCGGCCGCCCGGGTCAGGTCGGCGCTCCACAGGGACCGGTCGCGGGTGACCGCGGAGGCCACCGCGTCCGGGACGTCGTCGAAGACCGCGGGCGGCAGGGAGTCGGAGAACGGGCGCAGCGTGAGCAGTTCGCCGTCCAGGATCCGCTGCGCGGCGAAGGAACGTGAACTGTCGAGGACGGCGCCGTCGCGGCGGACGAGGTGATAACCGACCGGGGCACCCGCTTCCGGCCGTTGCTGGGACAGCCTGAGGATCTCCGCGTACAGGTCGGCGACGGGGACGTCGTCGGGCAGTGCCACGTCGATCCGGCTGTCCGGCGCGACGATCGTGACGCGGCAGAAACCGAGCCCCGTTCCCGCCCCGGAAGGGGCCCCAACACCGGGCCCGCCGGCTCCGGTGGCCGCCGCGGAGGCCGTCATGCTCACCTGCTGCTCCCCCTCAATGATGGTCCTGCGTGTGCCTCGTGAAGATCCTGCGGCACTCCCGCCGCAGGGCGCGGGCGGCTCCGAGCCATGGCGGCGCGAAACGTGCCGTCGCGTTGCCCGCCGGGCTCCCACGGAGCTCCGGAACGCATGGAGATGCCCCGTTGGTCCAGCCCTGTTCGCGTGTGCTCACGCGAACATTCGGCACCCTATCGCCCATCGGTGGCCCGTGAAGTCAGTAGGATCACGCGGTGGTCCGCGTCCGCCCGACACGGGGTGGGTGGACAAATCCTCGTGGGCCGCAAGGGAATTGGTGAGCAGTGAGCCACATCGTCGTCAAGCGCCCGCCTCGGACGCTGCCGCCCGAGGTGCCCGCGGGTGAGATCGCTCTGCAGCCCCCACCGGAGTTGCCGCGCGGCCACCAGGAGGGCGTGCTGATGCAACTGCTGCCCACGCTGGGCATGGGCGGTTCCGTGGTCTTCTTCTTCACGAGCGGTCACCCGTTCATGAAGATCATGGGCATGGTCATGATCGCCTCGACGGTGGCCATGTCCATCGCGATGATCGTCCGCTTCCGGCGCGGCACCCAGGGGCAGCTCGCCGACCTGCGCCGCGACTACCTCGGCTATCTCGCGCAGGTCCGCAACACCGTCTCCAAGACCGCAAGGACGCAGCGCGACGCGCAGTTCTACCTGCACCCCTCCCCCGACCAGCTGTGGGCCCTGGCCGCCGAGGGCAGCCGGGTCTGGGAACGGCGCCCCGGCGACGAGGACTTCGCCCATGTGCGCATCGGCCTCGGTTCGCAGGGCCTGGCCACCCCGCTCGTCGCGCCCGAGACGGGTCCGGTCGAGCAGCTGGAACCGCTGACCGCGGGAGCCGTGCAGCGGTTCCTCGACGTCCACGGCAGCCTGGACGACCTGCCGATCGCGGTGTCGCTGCGCGCCTTCTACCACGTCACGCTCAGCGGGGACGTGCCGTCCGTACGCTCCTGCGCCCGCGCGCTGACCTGCTCGCTGGCCGCGCTGCACTCGCCGCAGGACCTCGTCGTCGTGATCGCCGCGGGGCGCGAGGAACTCCCGCACTGGGAGTGGGCCAAGTGGCTGCCGCACGTGCAGGCCTCCGGCGCCGTGGACGGCGCGGGCAGCCGCAGACTGATCGGCAGCGACACGCGTGAGCTGGAGAACCTGGTCGCGTCCCGGCTCGGCGGCCGTCCCCGCTTCCATCCGAACGCGGCCCCGCTGCCGGAGGAACCGCACATCGTGGTCGTCCTCGACGGTCTGTCCCTGCCGCCGGACTCGCTCCTCGCCAACCCCGAGGGACTCCAGGGGGTCACGGTCCTCGACATCGTGCCCGGCGAGCCCGCCGGCCCCGGCGGCGACCTGGCCGTGGTCGTACGGCCCGACGCACTGCGTCTGGAGTCGGCGCACGGAGTCGCCTACGAGGGCACGCCCGACGCCCTGTCCCCCGAGTCGGCCGAGGCCCTCGCCCGCCAACTGGCCCCGCTGCGGATGGCGTCCGGCGGTGACGACGACGAACCGCTGCTGGCCAACCTGGAGTTCACCGACCTGCTGAACCTCGGCGACGCCGCCTCGGTCGACACCAGGCGCACCTGGCGGCCCCGTTCGCTCGCCGAGCGCCTGCGGGTGCCGATCGGTGTCGGCGAGGACGGCCGGCCGGTGATGCTGGACCTCAAGGAGGCCGCGCAGGAGGGCATGGGCCCGCACGGTCTGTGTGTCGGCGCCACCGGTTCCGGCAAGTCGGAGCTGCTGCGCACGCTGGTGCTCGGTCTCGCGGTCACCCACTCCTCCGAGACCCTGAACTTCGTCCTCGCGGACTTCAAGGGCGGCGCGACCTTCGCGGGCATGGCGAAGATGCCGCACGTCGCCGCCGTGATCACGAACCTGGCGGACGACCTGACGCTGGTCGACCGCATGGGCGACTCGATCCGAGGCGAACTGAACCGCCGCCAGGAGATGCTGCGCGACGCGGGCAACTACGCCAACATCCACGACTACGAGAAGGCACGCGCGGCAGGAGCCCCCCTCCAGCCGATCCCGTCACTCGTCCTGGTGATCGACGAGTTCAGCGAACTGCTCACCGCCAAGCCCGACTTCATCGAGATGTTCGTGCAGATCGGCCGCATCGGCCGGTCCCTCGGCGTGCACCTGCTGCTCGCCTCGCAACGCCTGGAGGAGGGCCGCCTGCGGGGCCTGGAGACGTACCTGTCCTACCGGATCGGCCTCAGGACCTTCTCCGCCGCCGAGTCCCGGGCCGCCCTGGGCGTGCCGGACGCGTACGAGCTGCCCAATGTGCCCGGTTCCGGCTTCCTGAAGTTCGGCACGGACGAGATGGTCCGCTTCAAGGCGGCGTACGTCTCGGGCACGTACCGCTCGGGCACGCAGCGCGCCGCGCTCGGCGGAGGTCCCCTCCCGGTGGACCGGCGGCCCGTGCTGTTCACGGCGGCCGAGGTGCCGGTGCAGTACGTGACGGTGCCGCAGCAGCGCCCCGAGCGGGACCCGGAGGTCGACGAGGCGCTCGCGGACACCGTGCTGGACGTGGTCGTACGGCGCCTGGAGGCACAGGGTCCGCCAGCCCACCAGGTGTGGCTGCCCCCGCTGGACAGCCCGCCGTCACTGGACGAACTGCTGCCGGGGCTCACGGCGGTCGAGGGCCGCGGTTTCACGCAGCCCGGCTACGAGGGTGCGGGCCGGCTGGTCGTGCCGGTCGGCCTGGTGGACAAGCCGTACGAGCAGCGCCGCGACCCGCTGTGGGTCGACTTCTCCGGCGCGGCGGGTCACATGCAGATCCTCGGCGGTCCGCAGTCGGGCAAATCGACGCTCCTGCGCACGCTCATCTCGTCCTTCGCCCTGACGCACACGCCCCACGAGGTGCAGTTCTACGCCCTCGACTTCGGTGGCGGCGGCATGTCGGCGGTGGCCGGACTGCCGCACGTGGGCGGCGTGGCCTCGCGCCTGGACCCGGAGCGGGTGCGGCGCACGGTGGCCGAGGTGTACGGGGTGCTGACGCGCCGCGAGGAGTACTTCCGCGCGTCGGGCATCTCTTCGATCGCCGAGTTCCGGACCCGGCGGGCCCGCGGCGACATCTCGGTGACGGACCAGCCCTGGGGTGACGTGTTCCTCGTCATCGACGGGTGGGGCAACTTCCGCTCCGAGTACGAGGCGATGGACCAGATCATCCTGGACATCGCGGCGCGGGGCCTCGGCTACGGCGTCCACCTGGTCATCACGGCCTCCCGCTCCATGGAGGTCAGGTCCGCCCTCAAGGACCTGCTGATGAACCGGCTGGAGCTGCGGCTCGGCGACACGATGGACTCCGAGCTGGACCGCAAGGTGGCCGCGAACGTCCCGGCGGGCGTGCCCGGCCGCGGTCAGTCGCCGCAGAAGCTGCACTTCATGGCGGCGGTGCCGCGGATCGACGGTCTGGCCTCGGACACGGAACTGGCCGAGGCGACGGCGGCACTGGCCGGCGAGGTCACCCGCCACTGGCAGGCTCCCGGCGCTCCCGAAGTCAGGCTGCTGCCGCGCGACTTCCCGGCGGACCTCCTGCCCCCGGGCAACCGCTTCCCGCAGCGCGGCGTGGCGTTCGCCCTCGACGAGGACAACCTGGAACCGGTCTTCGTCGACTTCGAGCAGGACCCGTTCTTCCTCGTCTTCGGCGAGAGCGAGTCGGGCAAGTCCAACCTGCTGCGACTGCTGATCAAGCAGCTGACGGAGCGGTACTCGGGCGACGAGTGCAAGCTGTTCGTGGTGGACAACCGGCGCTCGCTGCTGGGGGTGACGCCGGATTCGCACCTTGCCGAGTACATTCCGATGTCGAATGCGATGGATCATCACATGGCCGCCCTGGCGGACCTGATGAAGCGCCGGACGCCCGCGGCCGACGTGACCGCGCAGCAGCTGCGGGACCGGAGCTGGTGGAGGGGTCCCACGGTGTACGTCGTGATCGACGACTACGACCTGGTGTCGACGTCGAGCGGCAATCCGCTGTCCGGCCTGACGGAACTGCTGCCGTTCGCGCGGGACGTGGGGGTCCGCTTCATCATCGCGCGGTCCACGGCGGGGGCGGGGCGGGCCTCTTATGAGGCGTTCATGCAGCGCGTCAAGGAACTGGGCGCGCAGGGCGTGGTGTTGTCCGGCGATCCCTCGGAGGGCGACCTGCTGGGAGGCGTACGCGCGCGGCCCATGCCGGCCGGCCGGGGCATCTTCGTTTCCCGGCGCAGGGGTAAGCCGTTGGTGCAGACGGCGCTCATGCCGGAGGAGGCCTTCTGAGGGCGATGAGCACTCGACTGTATGGGGTGCCGCACAAGTGGCTCTGTCAGTGGGTGGTTCAGAACGCTCGTCAGTTGACGGGGGAAGGAGTTCACGCGTGGCGTGGGAAGAGTGGAATCAGCTGAAGGCCGAGGCGGCAGCTCGGGAGCCGACAACGCAAATGCAGTTGAACCAGGTCGACGGCGGTGGTGGCGGCGTTACCGGAACTCCGAGCAAGTACGGCGATCTGACAGTCAGCCAGAGCGATCTCGCGAAAATCGGTGAACACGCCTTCAGTCTCTACAACGACCTCTGGGACAAGGCCCGCAGAGCCGTTCCCTCCAGCGAGACAGCCGCCGGAAAGCTGTCCAAGGACGGCTTCGCGCTCGGTGGAGGCCTGCAGCACGTAGCGACACGCTGGGACGAGCAGTTGTCCTCCCTCCGTGACGCTTGCGCGCACATCTCGAACCACATGCGCGTCACCAAGAAGATCCACTCCGGTGACGACGAGTACATCCGACGGCAGATGAGCAGCATCGACCTACTGGACGGAGGCTTCGACGAACGCGTTGGCCCGCCCGGTGAGAGGAACAACGTGTACGGCGACAAGAACGACAGCAAGAAGAAGGCCGACTGATGGACCTCGACGCTCTCCGATTCGCCAACTTTGGCCCTCTCGATGACGCCGTGGACGACTGGTCCACTATGATCCGGGACCTCGAAACCCTCGAAAAGTCCGCGGACAATGGTCTCCGCCGTTCGGCCAACAAGGCGAACTGGTCCGGCGTGAACGCCGCTGTTTCAAGACAGTTTATCGGCAAGACCGCCGAAGAGTTCAAAGATGCCCTCAACCAAGCAAGGTCGATTCGAAACATTCTGCGCGACACATGCTCAGAGCTGAAGGGGTATCAGACCAAGCTCAAGGATGCCATCGAGCGCGGCCTCAAAAAGAATCTGACGGTCACGCCGACGGGGAACGGCGGATTCACCGTCACCATGAACGTCCATCCCGACCGCGCAGCTAAGGGGACGACAGTTCCCGAACACAACCAGAGCGACGTCACTGCACTGCGCGACGAAGTTCAAAAGATCCTCGACGATGCCGCGAAACGTGACAATTCCGCAAATACCGTGCTGCGCGCCCTGGTCGACCAGACCAAGGTCGGATTCTCCGACGCGCCGGTTTACAGTGACCGTGACGAGGCGGACCGCGCCGTCAGGACAGCGAACGAACTGGCCGAGCTGGCAAAGAAGAAGCCCGAGGATCTCACGGCCCGCGACTTCGATCACCTGAACAAAGGTCTCAAGGAGTATGCGAACGACGAGCTCTTCGCGGACAGATTCGCCGGCCGCCTCGGCGCCCAGGGCACTTTGGACTTCTGGACCGGGCTCACCGACCCGCACCGCGCCTACGGCGTGGGGAGCGAGCGGAGCGAGAAATACGCCGAGCTTCAGAAGAATCTGAGCCTGACGCTGGCGACCGCGACCCAGAGCGATTCCGCCGCCATGATCGATTGGAAGACCAAGATGGTGGACCTGGCCGACAAGCCTGTCGGCCAGGGAGGTGGTTTCCCTCTGGGCGGACAGGTGATGAGCAATCTGATGCGATGGGGAAACTATGACGATCACTTTCTCGTCCAGTATGGCGAGAAACTCGTTGATGCCGAAAAAAAGTTTACCGGCAACGGCACACACGGAGCCTGGAACCGCATCGCCTCGGACTCCCTCCTCAACCGCACCGCGACCGACTCGGGTTGGGACCCCACGACGGGCTACTTGAAGGCGCTCTCCAACAGCCCGGACGCCGCGACAACGTTCTTCAACGACACGTTCGTCACCAAAGACGAAAAGCACGACTTCACGGAAAAGGTCGACGGCAAGGAAGTCAAGAGGACCCTTTCCAACTTCGAGTACTTCTTCGAGGAACGGGACTGGCCCGAGGACTTGGATGACGAGGGCGAAACCAGCATTGCCGGTCGCAACTACATGGCTCTGGCGTTGGAGGCGGCTGCCACAGGGCATCCGGCAGGCGAAGAGCCGACGGCGGATACACCGCCACACACCGCAGCCCAGGCACTGCTGGTGGAGAGCCTTGTGAGTTCCGTCTCCGAGAAACCTGCGCGACTGACCGACCACGAATACATGTCAGACAGTATGGGGCAGATCGCTGCAGAATACATGCCAGATATCCATCGTGGACTACATCCAGGTAGTAAGGGAGAAGGTGAGCTCTTCCCTATTGCTGGGACGGCAGCTCGACTTGGCGAGGCCGACCTTACCCGCTTCCTCTACACTGTGGGACGAAACCCTGAAGGGTACGCAGCAGTCAATCTCGGCCAGCAGAGCTATACGACCCACTTGATGCACCATCATTTCGATAATCCAGACGCATACGCCCCAGATCCGGCGTTCCCAAAAGAAGACAGGTTGAAGCAGGCGATCGAGCATGTCGCCAGGACCGCTGGACAGATCGAAGGTTTTATCGGCGCGGGACGGGCATACGAAAGTGAGCTCGAAGGAGCGGAAAAGGACGCCGAGTACAACGCGACGCTGGAGAAGGTGGAAACATGGGGCGGCACCGTTGTCGGAATCGGTATCGGTTTGGCCGCAACCCCGGCGACGGGACCAGGTGGAGTGATTGTCGGCGGGGTTGCCGGGACGGCAGCCGATGAAATCATCGGTTCCATCATTGAGGGTTCACTCAAGGACAGCTCTGGTGATGTCGTGTACCGCAATGGAACAGAATTCCAAGACACAAAAGCCTCCACCTACGTCGCAGTTGAAGCTGCAGCCCAGAAGGCGGGGGAAAACACCGGCAACCAGTATCCGCTCATCGTGGCCTCCGTCGGAACAGCCGCTGAAAGTGGCTTCGACAGCGCCCGAACCAAGATTCATGACTATTTTGAAGGGGAAGGCATCCCCCGCGCACTCGACTCGGAGGACTGACCATTGAAGACTTCCCGCGCCAAGATCTCTCTCACCGTCGGAACTCTCGTGGCACTGGCAGTTGCTACGGGGATCCTCTACGCCGCCAACCTCTCGCCTTTCAAAAACCAAGCGGAAGTTGAGGCAACCGACATCTGCCCCCCACTTGGGCGCTCCTCACATTCCGTTGACGCCTTGAACGAAGTTCTTCCTGACGCGTCTTCGTATTCATTTGATCACCAAGTAAACCCACGCCTCGACGATTCAGACTCGTCGTACGAGTCCTCGTGCTTCGCCTCCGGTGACGGCGATCAACTACTCACCGCCAAGGCTGTCCTGATCCAGAAAGAATCACCGGAAAACTGGGTTGCATGGGTGAAGGGGACGGCTGCCGACCGTGAATCAGTAACAACTCTTCACCCCTTCTCTTTTGGCGACTCAGCCTCAGCCTCTAGCCGATTCGCAGCAGCTTCCATCGCATGTACAGGGAAAGGGAAGATTCCCGGCGGGGCGTACAATCTCAGCATTTCCGTCGAATTGAAGAAAGCTGGCGACGTTGAGAACACAACGGCGCGGGCCCATCTGATTGAACTCGTGAAGAGTTCAGCAACATATGCAGTGAAAGCCGCAAAGTGCAACATCCCTTTGAAGCTGAACGTCGGCTAGAAATAGACGGAACTTCACCCTCAGCTCAGACGGTCAGCCTGCAAGAGCAGATAGAGTCGTCAGGCGGGGCTGGCGACCCAAAAACAGCAGAACAGGGTGGGCACCTCCCGTGCGTGCCCACCCTGTGCCGGAGACCGCGGCTCCCTGCGGCCGCTAGAAGTAGCTGGCGCCCTTCAGGTCGCCGCCCCGGTAGTCACCGCCGGCCGCGTGGACCCGCTTTCCGATGTTGAGCAGCGCCTCGTGGATGGCCCTGGCGTGGTTGTCCCAGATGTGCGCCTTCTTGGCGAACGCGTCGTGCGCCTCACCGGCCCAGCCGCCGGACACGTTGAGCACAGCCGCCTTCAGCGCCTCGAGCTCCTCCTCGAGCTTCTTGGCATTGTTGCCGAGCTCCGTGGCGAGTGCGTCCATGGCACCATAGTTGACGGCGAGTTTGCCGTAGTGGACGTCCATTCGTACCTCATTTCCTTGACGTTTCGAGCCGAGCTTGTCCGCCCCGACAGACTCTGTGTCTCGGGGCTGTCACTCATCAGTAGCTGTTCAGGGCCGAGGTCTTGCCGCCCAGGTCCACCGAGATGCTGGCCATGTCGGCCTTGATCTGGTCTTCGAGCGTGTTCTTGTCCCGCGTGTTCAACTGGACGCCCTCAAGGAAGTCCTGCAGCATCTTCCCGATTTCGACCATGTGGGAGTTGATTTCCGTCTGCTTCTTGTTGAACGCGTTTGCGCCCTCGCCCTGCCAGGCCTTCTCGATCATGTCGATGGTGCCCTGCAGTTGCGCGAGCGTGCCTCGGATTCCGTCGTACCGGTCGATGATTTCCGTCTTGAGCTTCTGTGCATGAGTGTCGTCGAATTCGCGACCCGTGGCCATTTAGCACTTCCCCTTCATGAGAGTTGTGGATCGTGAGAGTTGTGGATCGGTTCGCATCACCGGGTGGTGCTGCGCTGCCCGGTTGGGCATTCGGAGGGTGCTGCCGGACGCGTCGGACAGCCCTGCGTGGCTGGTCAGTTCTGACGAGGTGTCACGCGCCGCGTCGCGAACGGAGGTAGGCGAAGACTCCGCCTCCAGCCACCAGAACTGCCGCGGCGGCTCCGATGGCTGCCCAGATCATGCTGTCCGACGTGTCGGAACCGGTGTCTGCCGCCGCGGCCTGGCTGCCTGATGTGCCCTTCCCGGGCTGGGGCGAGGCGGGCGGAGACGACAAGGCCGGGTTTCCCTCCTTGTCCGTGACACCCACCGAATTCTCCACCGCGAGAGGGTCGGTGTCGGCCGGAACGGGAGTGTAGGTGTCGTCCTCCAGCACTTTCCGCGGGCGGATGAGCCCGTATCCGAGGTACGTGCTCGGGTCGTCCCTCGCCCAGTCCCGTCCGGCGGTGTCGATCAGGCTGGCGAGGACCTGGTTGGCCGTCCAGTCGGGGTGGGCGGACCAGATGAGGGCGGCGGAGGCGGAGGCGATGGCGGAAGCATGGCTGGTGCCCCTGCCTGTGCAGTATGAACGGAACGTCTTGTCGCACCAACTCGGAATATTCAAACCGGGAGATGCCAGATCCACGTAGTTTCCGTGATCAGAGAACTTTGTAACGCTGCCGTTCCGGTCTGATGCTGCCACTCCGACCACGTAGGGATAGGCAGCCGGATAGTCGATGAGGCCGCTTTTCTCTCCGCCGTTACCGACTCCGGCGAACATCAGCTTTCCCTTGGATTGAGCGTACTCAATCGCCGCTCTTTCCTCGGCGTCGTCACCGGGACTGCCGAACGACATGTTGATGATCTTGGCGTCGCTGTCAGCAGCGGCCCTGATCGCCTGCGCCGAGGTCGCGGTGTTCTTCCTCTGCGCTTCGTCCATCAGCCCATCGAGTTTGATCCGGTACGGAACGATCTTCGCTCCTGGAGCAAGTCCTTTGAGACCGCCGCCGGCACCCGTGCCGGCGATCAGCTCCGCCATGGTGGTTCCGTGACCGTCGTAGTCCTCTGTCGCGCCATGCGCCACGGACGGGGGTACGTCCTCGGCAGTCACCTGCCCTCTGAGAGAGGGCGTGTCAGGGTTGACTCCGGTATCGAT
The DNA here is from genome assembly GCF_029813775.1 of Streptomyces sp. DH24. Classification (GTDB taxonomy): domain Bacteria; phylum Actinomycetota; class Actinomycetes; order Streptomycetales; family Streptomycetaceae; genus Streptomyces. The sequence goes on from NZ_JARVKW010000041.1 coordinate 25,575, forward strand.
GACGGCAACTTCGACGCCCTTTCCGGTGCTCACCGTCCACATGTCATCGGCCTTCATCGCCGACAAGTACCACTGCTGGGACTGAACGTCTGCGGCTGCCGCGCTCGACATCGGGCCCGTCGCGAACGCAGCCAGGGCACCGAGCACCACACAGGCGGCGGACACCCGTCTCACGTCTCGTCCTGCGAAGGGCACGCTCCACCCACCGCATCGACTGTTCCTTGGCCCCATGCCTCTGCCTGTCCTCGCTCTTGTCTGATCAGTCGGTCGACGACGCGCCATCGCGTCGGTCCTCACGGCGTGCCCTCGCATCGCCAGAGGTTTGCTGACTCGCAGCGCCGGAGGTGCCTCCGATTCCGCCGGATGTGTGTCCGTTGTTCCTGGTGGCAGAGGTTCGGCCGTTCGGCGTGCCCACCACGCCGTCAGGGCGGGCGACGGAGCGGCGAGCGGCCTGTCCGACGCCCGTCGTGGAGCTCGGGGCTCCGATCACTCCCCGTTGACCGGGCCTGTCCCCCGTGGGACGTGGGACGGGCATGTTCTCACCGCCGATGACGGTGCCACGCGGCACCCGGTTACCGCCGGCGCCAGGGGCATTTCCGGGGATGGGCTTTCCACCGACAACGCCGTTCGTGGCACGCCCCACGCCGGTGCGCCCGGGGTTGGGGGCGCCGGAGCCGTTGGCAGGAACGCGTGAAGCACCGCCGGTCTGCCGGGGCGCCGGTCCCCCGGAGTTCGGCGCCCCTCCGACCATGCCTCGCCCCATGGGGACCGCTCCTGTCGCTGTGGCACGCCCTGCCGACCCCGGGGGTGTGGTTCCCGTGCGGCCTGCTGGGGTGGCAGGGTGCGTAGCTCCGCCATGCCCCGGCGCTGGAGTGGCGCTCTTGAACCCCGGCACACCGTTGAACCTTGGCGTGCGCCCGGTTCCGCCGCGCGAGACGGATGGTGCTGCAGCGGGCGGCAGAGGGGGCGGCCCCGTCACTGACGGCGCGTTGGGGCTCGGAGTCGACGGAGGCGCGGCAGGCGTCGGCTTCGCTGTCTCCTGTGGCGGCAACGTACCGACACTGTCGATCTCCGTACCAACATGTCGGCCGGGGCGACTGCCGGAATCGTCCAACTCTTTTGCAGATGGCAGAAGTGCATCAGGCTGCGGCCGCTCGGCCGAGCCCGCCACCGAAGGGTGACGCGCCGTTTCCGAGTGCCTCGTGCCGGTCAGCGAGCCCGTCTGCCCGGGACCAGGAAAAGGCTCCGCCCCGATCCACTCCTTCGGCTGTGGAACCCCCACATCCGGCATCTTAGGAAAGACCGGCTCCTCCGCCTTGGTCATCGTGCCCTGCGACACCGCGTAGAAGGACGCCAGCCGGTACATCTGGTTGATGGCTTCCTGGCGGTGTTTCTCCGCCTTCAGCGCCGCCGCGTACTCGTCGTTGCTCTCGACGCGCTTCGATTCGGGGATGTCGTCCACCGTCTTGCGGTCGGAACGGTTGTCGCGCGGTGGCATCGACTTGCGTACGGAGGCGAGGCCCGAACCCGCGGCCAGGATCTGTGTGCCCACGACGTCGGCGTAGCCGGCGAGGTCGTGGGCGGTGGTGACCAGGCTCTGGCCCCACTTGTAGAAGGCGCCGTGTGCCTCGCCCTCCCAGTCGACCTCGCCCAGGTTGGTCTTGAGTTCGTCGGCGGCTTCCTTGATGGCGTCGCGGGCGTCGACGAGTGCCGTGGCCGCGCTCTCCAGGAGCTCGGGGCTGGCGGACTCGACGATGTCGATCATTTCGTTGAGGTCGTAGCCCTCGAAGCTGGTCTTGCCGAAATGAAAACCTCGGATGGGGGCGGAACCGAACGGATTCACCGCAGAGGTGATGTCTGCAATGCCGTCGATGCTGCCGTTCTGCTTGTTGGCCTCCTGCCGCTCCGCCGCATGAGGATTCGGCTTGTTCTCGTCCCCGCTCATCAGTACCCCGCGTCGGTGCGATCGGCGTCGTTGTCGCGCCGGATCTCTTCTTGCAGCGCCTTGTCCCGCCTCTGGTTGACCTCGGTGCGGATCTCGTGGAAGCGGTAGCGCTGTTCGTCTTCGAGGTTGTCGAAGGTGACGTCCACGCCGTGGACGGCGATCTGCATCGCCTCCATCTGAAGGCTGAGCAGCTTGGAGAGTGCCGTGATGCGTTCGTGGACGCGCTCGTACTCCAGGTGCAGCGCCTTCGCTTCCGGGAACCTTCCCGAGCCGAACGCGGCCTCCGACAGGCGGTGTCTGGCCACCTTCGACGAACCGCCCGCCGACTCCTCGAAAGCGGTGAGGAGATCGTCCACGCGCTTCTTGAAAGTTGAAAGCGCCATCAAACCGCGCCGTACGTCGGCGGCGCCCCCCGTGTCTGCCGGAAGCACGAAGCTTGTCCTCCCCCGTTGCGCCGCCCTTCCCGGGCGGCCCCCTGTCTCTCAAGCGTTAGCGATCGCGACACAACCACTGTAATGACTGCCTGTGACACTCCCAACTGCCTTATGAGACAGCCGGGCCGGCCGTCATCGAAGCATCGTCATCCGTCAGCCGCACTGCGGCGCGCCCGCCTCCGCGCATCCCGCACCGTCACCGCCACTCCCCCGAGTCCCGCCACCAGGGCGGCCGCGCCCACGGCCACGTACGTGCCCAGGCGGGCGTTGCGCTCGTCCGGGGTCTCGCCCAGTTGGAAGGCGGCCGGTTCCGGGGCCTCCGCCCGGGGCATGCCCTCGCGGGGGTCCGGTGACTCGATCGGGTGATCGTCCTCTGTCAACGCGCGTACCGGGTCGACGACTCCCCAGCCGACCAGGCGGTCGTGGCCGGCGGTCGTCCGCTCCGCGGTCTGCGCGATCTGCGCGGCGATCTGGCGTGCCGTCCACCGCGGGTGCTCCGCCTTGAGCAGCGCCGCGACGCCGGCGACGTACGGGGCCGAGAAGCTCGTGCCGTTGTCGGAGCAGTGGCCGCCGCCGGGCACCGTGGAGATCATGTCGACGCCGGGAGCGGCGACGTCCACGAAGTCGCCGGACTGGGAGAAGGAGGCACGCTCGTTGTTGCGGTCCGAGGAGGCGACCGCGAGGACCCCGTCGTAGGAGGCCGGGTAGGTCTTCTTGCTCTGGCCGTCGGCGCCGTTGTTGCCTGCGGAGGCCACGACGACGATTCCCCTGTCCAGGGTTTCGTTGACGGCCTGTTCCAGGGCCGGGTCGGGCTTTACCGCGTTCGACGTGTCCTGGGAGATGTTGATGACCTCGCCTCCGGCCGCGACGGCGTGCTGGATCGCATCGATCAACGTCTCGACGGAGCCGTTCCCCTCCGCGTCGTTCTGCTGGATAGGGATGATCGTCGCCTCGGGCGCGAGGCCCACGAAGCCGGTGCCCTTGGCGGGCCGGGCCGCGATGATGCCCGCGACCTTGGTGCCGTGTCCGACGGTGTCGGTCGTGCCCCTCTCGTTGCCCCGCTCGATCGGGTTGCCGTCCTTGTCCTTGAGGTTCTTGGGCAGCAGGTTGCGCCCGCTCTCCACATCGACCGCGTCGGTGAGTTGTGGGTTCTTCACGTCCACACCGGTGTCGATGACGGCGACCCGTACGCCCTTGCCCCTGGTGCGGCTCCACAGTTGGTCCAGCAGAACTCGCTGCAGGGCCCAAGGGCGGCCCGGGTACTTGCCGTTCGGGAACGAGCACTCGTCCGAGTAGGGGGGATCGGCCGCGGTGGCGGGTGTCGCGAAGGCCGCGTTCGTCGCGGCCAGGGTTGCCGTTGCCGCCAGAAGACATGCGGCGACGCGGTACGGGCGTGGCATGAACGTCCCTCCTCTCAGGAGCCCTGCGGCTGGCGTGCCGCGGCCGTCGACAGGCGGGGGCCCGTGGGCAGGAACTCCGACCAGGCCGCGGGAATCGGCGCCGGGGCGACGTCGGCGTAACCCAGCCGCGTCTGAGCCTGCTTGGCCTCCTGCTGCTGTTGCTCGCGCTGCTTCTGCGACATCCCGATTCCCGCGTCGTCCGTGGCACTGTCCGCGTTGGACTGCAGGACGTAGCGCAGCCCGGTGTCGGTGACGAGGAAGACCGGGCCCGCCGTGGTCTCCGTGCCCTGGAACTGGCGGTAGAGCTGGCCGGAGCCGGGCGTGACGTACGCGCTGGAGGAACCGGTGGCGAGCCTGGCCGGGAAGTCCGTGCCCGCCCAGGTGCTCAGGGTCGTGGCACCGGAGTTCTCGTCGACGCCGAGCAGGACGTTGCAGACCGTGCTGCGTCCGCCCTCGGTGCCCGTGGTGTCGTTGACGGGTACGGGGTCGCCGGTCGGCCAGCGGTGCTCGGTACCGAAGGGCTTGCCGGGGACGATCGCGCCGGGGCTCGTCTCGCGTGCCTTGCCCGCCTGCTTGAGGTCCGCCAGATCCTCGCTGAACAGCAGAAGTTGGGCCACGAAGGCGGAGATCGGCGCGACGCGTCCGGGCAGGACGACGTAGTGCTGCTCCCTGTTGTTGTCGAACGCCTTGAGGACCGTTCCCACCCGGTTGGTCGTCTCGTCGAGCTGACCGGGCGCGCCGGCCGGTGTGCCGGGCTCGGCGTCGAGGGACGGGAAGGTGATGGGGTCACCCCCGTGGAGGGTCGCGAGCCACTCCTTCGACACCTGCTGCGGCTTGCGGTCGGAGCCGACGACGGCCCTCAGGAGCAGTTCGTCGTCGCCGTCGACCGCGTACGACCAGCCGGCCCTGTCCACGACGTACCGCTTGCCGTCCGGGTCGGTGACGTAGAGGAGTTGACCGCCGCGCAACCGTTCCCTGCCCTCGGTCTGCTTCATGTCGCGGTCGTCGAGGACGAGTGCGGCCTTCTGCACGGAGCCGCCGCCGGCGCTCGGGCGCTCGCACACCACCCAGCGCTTGCGGCTGCCCGCCTCGGACGCCGAGGGAAGGCGGTCGGGGGCGTACGGGATGCCGATCGTCACGCCGTGCGGGATCCTGCCGCTGTCCAGGACCTTCTCGGAGACGGTGACGACCTCGCCCTGTCCGTCGTTCAGGAGCAGTTTGGCGGACGCCATGTTGAGGACCGGGTGCAGCTGCACCTCTCCGTCGGTCCTGAGGACGACGTAACGGGTGGTGGACTTGCTGGCGACGATCACCTTCTCGTTGGGTTCGTCCCAGCCCTTCGGCGCGGTCGGCTTGAACATGCCCCACGCTCCGAAGACGGCCATCACCACCACGCCCACGATGGTGCCGGGCACCACCGCACGGAGCGGCCGGGGAGCGCCCTCCTCCGATCCGGCCGGGGGCGACTGCAGGAAGGCCGCGAGCAGGCGGCGCTTCGCGAAGGTGTAGGCATTGAGCTGGTCCCGCCGAGATGCCATGTGTGCTTGTCTCTCCCCGTGTTCTGCCGTGGCCACGCACGGGGTGACGCCGTCCCCCGCCCTGCCGATGTCGGACCAGCCCTCTACTATGCCGTGTATCACGAGGGACTTGCGGAGCGGGTAGGGTGCCTGGGCCTTCAAGTGCCTTGTGTGGTGCTGGAACAGCGGCGAGTCGTGAGCAAGTCGGGGGGACGGAGTGATGACTTCCGGAACGCGTACCCGGTCGCGTGACCGGTCGCGGGGACGGGGCTCCCCGGCGTCCCGGACGGGCGCCGGGCAGCGGCCGACGGCGCCGGACACGTCGCCCCGGGGGCCGATCTCGTTCCATCTCTCGTCGCGTTCCCGCCAGGGTGGCGCGTTTCGTTTGCAACGCCTGGTGCTGCTGGAGATCGCGGCCGCCGCTCTGCTGGTCGGCCGGGCGATCGGGCCGGTGGCCCTGATCGCCGCTTCCGTGCTTGCCGTCGCCCTCGTCGCGGTGTCCTTCGTCCGCCGTCGCGGGCGCTCGCTGCCGGAGTGGTTCTCGGCGGCGCGGGCCCTGCGCGCGCGGCAGCGGCAGGCCGGTGACGCACCGCTGCCGCCCGGCACCGAGCCCGCCCTGGCCCCGGCGCTGGAGTGCGATCCGAGCCTGCGGACCTACACGTACGCGGGACGCGACCGGCGCCCCGTCGGCCTGGTCGGGGACGGCACGTTCGTCACCGCGGTTCTGCAGGTGGAGGCCGACACCACGGCGCTGCGGGCCGAGCGCAGCCGGCAGCCGCTGCCCCTCGGGTTGGTGCGGGACGCCCTCGAAGTGGACGCGATCCGGCTGGAGTCGGCCCAGATCGTGCTGCACACCCAGCCGGCGCCGGCGCTGCACCTGCCGCGGCAGTCCGTGGCCGTCGCCAACTACCAGCCGCTGCAGGAGCTGACCGGCGCGCCCGCCGTGCGCATCACGTGGATCGCGCTGAAGCTCGACCCCGAGCTGTGCGCGGACGCGGTGGCCGCGCGCGGAGGCGGGCTCGTGGGGGCGCAGAAGTGCGTCGTGCGTGCCGCGGACCACCTCGCGAGCCGGCTGACGGGCGCGGGGTTCCGGGTGACGCTCCTCGACGAGGAGGAGCTGACGGCCGCCCTCGCCACGTCGGCCTGCGCCAACCCCCTGGTGACGGCGGAGGCGGGCCGGACGGGGACGCCGGAGCGGAGAACCGAGGAGTCGACCCGCAGTTGGCGCTGCGACAACCGCCGGCACACGACGTACTGGGTGCGCCGCTGGCCCGCGCTGGGCGAAGACGGGCCCTCGCTGCCGCAGCTCGTCGCCCGGATGACCGCCGTCCCCGCCCTCGCCACGACCTTCAGCCTCACCCTCGCGCCGGGCGACCGGCAGGACGTCTCGGTCAGCGCCCATGTGCGGGTGACCGGGCGCAGTGACAACGAACTGGTCGAGGCGCGGCAGGCGTTGCAGACCGCCGCGCGCCAGGGCGGCCTGGCGCTGTCCCGGCTGGACCGTGAACAGGTGCCCGGCATCCTCGCCACCCTGCCCCTCGGAGGTGCCAGGTGACGACGACCGGACAGGTCGCGCGGCCGGGCGCGACGCCGGACACCCCGGCCGCCCCCGGTGGGCGCGTGCGGGAGTGGGCGCGCAAGGGCGCGGGGCTGCTCGGCCCCCGGCACGGGCGGCACGCGGTGTCCGCCGACCAGCTGGACGCGCTCGCTCTGCCCATCGGGGACGACGGCGTGGTCATCGGCGTCGACTCCGAGGGGCAGCCCGCCGTGCTCGGGCTCAACCGGCCCACCCCGTACGACGTCGTCTTCATCGGGGGCCTGTGGACCGCGCAGGTCATCGCCCTCCGGGCGGCGGCGACGGGGGCGCGGGTGGCGGTGGAGACGGGCCGGCCGCAGTCCTGGATGCAGATGGTGCACGCCATGGGCGGCGGTCAGAACGGACTGGCGGTGTACGACGTCGGCCGCGTGCCGCCGCAGGGCACGTCCGCCGGGACGCCGGTGCTCGTGATCCGGGACTGCGGGATGCGTCCGCCCCGTGGACGGGTCGCCTCGGGCCCGTGGCAGTCGGTGCTGACCCTGCTGCCGTACCTGAGCCCGGTGGCCCCCCGGCTGATACGGCAGGCGCGTCTCGTGGGCGTGCAGCGGATCTCGCCGGACGAGGCGGCGGAGCTGGGCCGCACGATGGCGCTGCCGCAGGCCGTCTCCGGTTCGCTGCCGACGCTGCCGGACGGGGTCACGCTGTGGTGCGCGGACCGCGACCGGCAGTACGTGACGACCCAGCCCACGGACGCCGAGATCGGTCTCCTCGGCACCCCCCGCCGCATGGATTGACGCATCCCCCGGAGCGCACGCGCGATGTGTGCGCCCCCACATCACGAAGAGGCGCCCCTTTCGCCCGGGTTGTGGCGTTAGGTGCCGGAGAGCGGGGGCGGGCGGGCCTGACGGGGGTGGGGCCCGGATGATTAGGCTGGGATCGGGCGCGACGTCTGAACCCGTGGACCCGGCGTCGGCGTCCCAGGGGGAACCAGTACTTCGGACGACCTCGGGCGAATTCGTACGGCTTCGGGCGACTCGGCCGACGCGGACGACGAGCAAAGGGCGCCCCGGCACGGCATGAGGGTGCTCGACCACACCAGGAGGAACTGTGAGCAGCGATCGGGACGGGAACCGCGGGGGCTGGGCAACACCCGGCGATGACCAGCCCGACGTGGAATCGGCCGTGGAGGCGACCGGAGAGTTCACCATCGACTACGCGCCACCGGCCTGGTACACGCAGAACACCTCCGGGGGTTCGGCGTCGTCCGGCACCCCCGCGCCGCCTCCCGCCGCGCCCGCGCCTCCCGCGCCGGACGAGCCGGTGGCCCCGCCGCCGGCCACTCCCGACTCCCCGCCTCCGCCGCCGCAGGCCGCCACGCCGGTGGACGCCGCGAGCACGCCTGCGGCCCCTCCCGCACCGCAGGCGCCCGTCACTCCCCCGTCGCCCACCGCCCCCTACGCCCCGCCTCCGCCGCCCGTGGGCGGTCCGGTCGCGGTGCCGGGGCTTCCGGTCGGCAGCGGGTTCGAGCCGCAGGCGCCCGTCCGGCCCGGGTTCGAGGGTGCCGGTGCCCCAGGGGCGCCGGGCACGTCCGCCACCGCGGCCTCCGAGTCGGGCAGCGGTGACCTGGAGAGCGGCGCGACCATGCGGTTCTCCGCCGGCGCGCTGAAGCGGGAGATCGCCGAGCGCGCCGCCGAGGCCGGGGCGCGGCCGGGGTCCACCGACAGCACGGACGACGTGGCCGCCTCCGGCACGGCCGCCGGAGGAGACACGTCCCACGACGACTCCGGCGTCGGCGACAGTCGCGTCGACGACCGCCGGGACGACGACGCCCCGCTCGGTGCGGTGTTCGGCAGCGACGCGTCGTTCGGCGGCGCGGGCGATGCCGGCCCGACCGCGGAGAGCGACGCCCAGGACGCCACGGATGTCACGGGCGCCACGGACACCGCCGACACCTCGGACACCGCGGACACCGCGGACACCCGGGATCAGAACTCCGAGACCGACACCGCCACCGACACGCCTCCCGCCGCTCCGGAGGCCGACACCGACGCCGGCGACGACGCCAAGTCCACCGCGTCCCCCTCCTCCGACGCCGGCGAGGCCGTCGACCCCGACGACCAGGCCCCCGCCGAAGCTCCCCGGGACGCCGCCCCTTCGGCATCCGCCCCCTCGGCGCCCGTCCCGCCCGCGCCGGACGCCGTGCCGCCTCTGCCGCCCTCCTACCAGCCCGCAGCGCCCGCGCCCGGGGGTCAGTGGCCGGCGCAGCCCCAGGCCCCGCAGGCCGGTGGGTACGGGTTCCCGCAGCCGCCCGCCCAGCAGGACCAGGCGCAGGCCGGGCAGCCCGGCGTGCCTCCGCAGGGGCAGTCGGCCGCTCCGGCGCAGCCCGCCTACCAGCCGCAGGCTCCGCAGCCCGCGCCCGCCGCGTGGCAGAACCCGCCCGCCGCACCGCCGACGGCTCCTGCCACCGCCCCGCAGGCGGGGTACGGCTTCCCGCAGCCCGGCGCCCCCGGCAGCCCCGACCCGCAAGGCGGCTACGGCTTCCCCCAGCCGGGCGGTCCCGGCACTCCCGGCACTCCCGACCCCCAGGCCGGCTACGGCTTCCCCCACCCCACCCCGCAGGCCGGCGGCTACGGCTTCCCGCAGCCCCCCGCCCAGCCGGGGCAGCCGGGGCAGCCGGGACCCGGCCACGGTCAGCCCGGTATCCCCCCGCAGGCCCAGCCCCAGGGCCCCCAGAGCCCGCAGCCGGGGCAGCCCGGCCGGCCGCCGCACGCCGGGCACGGGCAGCCGGGTCAGCCCCCGCAGCCGCCCGTCGACCCCCGGACCGGTGCCGCCTGGCCGCAGGCCGTCCAGCACGACCAGCGGCAGCCGACCAACCCCGGTGCCGCGCCGCTCGGTTACACCGCCGCGGTCGAGCTGTCGTCCGACCGGCTGCTCAACAACAAGAAGCAGAAGGCGAAGAGCAGCCGCCCGGCGGCCGGTGGTTCGCGGTTCAAGCTGGGCGGCAAGAAGGAGGAGGCCGAGCGGCTGCGGAAGCTGGAGCTGATCCGCACACCGGTGCTGTCCTGCTACCGCATCGCCGTCATCAGCCTCAAGGGCGGCGTCGGCAAGACGACCACGACCACGGCCCTCGGCTCCACCCTCGCCAGCGAGCGGCAGGACAAGATCCTGGCGATCGACGCCAACCCGGACGCCGGCACGCTCGGCCGCCGGGTGCGGCGCGAGACCGGGGCCACCATCCGTGACCTCGTCCAGGCGATCCCGTACCTCAACTCGTACATGGACATCCGGCGGTTCACCTCGCAGGCGGCCTCCGGGCTGGAGATCATCGCCAACGACGTCGACCCGGCCGTCTCGACGACCTTCAACGACGAGGACTACCGGCGCGCGATCGACGTGCTCGGCAAGCAGTACCCGATCATCCTCACCGACTCGGGCACGGGTCTGCTCTACAGCGCCATGCGCGGTGTGCTGGACCTCGCCGACCAGCTCATCATCATCTCCACCCCGTCCGTGGACGGTGCCTCCAGCGCCAGTACGACGCTGGACTGGCTGTCCGCGCACGGGTACGCCGATCTCGTCTCGCGCTCCCTCACCGTCATCTCCGGGGTCCGCGAGACCGGCAAGATGATCAAGGTGGAGGACATCGTGTCCCACTTCGAGACGCGCTGCCGCGGCGTGGTCGTCGTCCCCTTCGACGAGCATCTGGCCGCGGGCGCCGAGGTCGACCTGGACATGATGCGGCCGAAGGTGCGGGAGGCGTACTTCAACCTCGCGGCGATGGTCGCCGAGGACTTCGTCCGCCACCAGCAGGCCCACGGTCTGTGGACCTCCGACGGCAACCCGCCGCCGGTCGCGGCCCCGCCCATGCCGGGCGGGCAGTACCCCGGCCAGCCCGCGCCGGGTCAGCCGTACGGCGGTCCGCAGCAGGCCCCGGGCGGGCCTGGACCGTATGCCCAGCCGGGCGGTTACCCCCAGCCCGGGCACCCCGGCCAGCAGCCCTACCCGGGCCAGCCGCAGCCGGGGCAGCCCTACGGCCGGCCGTACCAGCCCCAGCCCGGCCAGAACCCGCCGTCCCAGTAGCCCCGGTCACCCGTACAGCCGTAACCAACGCACACAAAAAGGCCCGCGCCGATCCCCTCGGCGCGGGCCTTCGCGCATCCCGCCCCCGTCCCGGGCGCACACCGGGCACCCACCGGGCTCGCACCGGGCGCACCGTGCCCGAAACCGGCGCCAGCCCCTGGCCAGGCCACCTTCAGTGGTCTCGACCAATGGGCCCCGAAATGCTCGTCAATTCGTTATTTCCGCAGGCCACATGGGGTTCACCTGCCGTTGACGCATGCAGATACTCGCTGATAGACAACCTCATCTACCTGATCAACCCGTCCGCTCAACCCTCCTTCCCGTGCGAGCCATGACGCGAGGTCACCGACGCAATGGACAAGAACGACCAGTACGGCAGAGGGCGTCCGCGCCCGCAGTCTCGTAATCTTCCGCGCCGCTTCCGGCTCGTGGCGGCGGCCGGTGCGGCCGCGCTCGCCCTGACCGCCGGTCTCGCGACCCCGCTCAACCCGGCGCCGCAGCAGGCCGAGGCGGCCGACGACGGCAAGAAGGTGCTCACCGTCGCCGTGGCGCAGAGCGTCGACTCGCTCAGCCCGTTCCTGGCCGTGCGGCTGCTCAGTACGAGCATCCACCGGCTGACGTACGAGTACCTGACGAACTACGACCCCAAGGACAACCACGTCATCCCGGGTCTGGCCACCAAGTGGGAGTCGTCCCCGGACAAGCTGACCTGGACGTACACCATCCGGGACAACTCCAAGTGGTCCGACGGCAAGCAGGCCACCGCCGAGGACGCGGCGTGGACGTTCAACACGATGATGACCGACGAGGGCGCCGCGACCGCCAACGGCAGCTTCGTCGGGAACTTCAAGAAGGTCACCGCGCCCAGCCCCACCAAGCTGGTCATCGAGCTGAAGAAGCCGCAGGCCACCATGACGGCGCTGGACGTGCCGATCGTGCCCAAGCACGTGTGGGAGAAGGTCGACGACTTCTCGAAGTTCAACAACGACAAGGACTTCCCGATCGTCGGGAACGGGCCGTTCGTGCTCACCGGCTACAAGGCCGACAGCTATGTGCGTCTCAAGGCCAACAAGGACTTCTGGCGCGGCACGCCGAAGTTCGACGAACTGGTCTTCCGCTACTACAAGGACCAGGACGCCGCCGTGTCCGCCCTGCGCAAGGGTGAGGTGTCCTTCGTCGCCGGTTCGCCGTCCCTGACGCCCGCCCAGGCCGCCTCGCTCAAGGGCGAGAAGAACATCAAGGTCAACGACGCCCCCGGCCGGCGTTTCTACGCGCTGGCCACCAACCCGGGCGCGAAGGCGAAGAACGGCGAGAAGTTCGGCGACGGGCACCCCTCGCTGCTGGACCAGCGGGTCAGGAACGCGCTGTTCATGGCGGTCGACCGCAAGACCGTCATCGACAAGGTGTTCCAGGGCCACGCCGTCGAGGGCGCCGGGTACATCCCGCCGCGCTTCTCGCAGTACTTCTGGGAGCCGTCCGCCGAGCAGGAGCTGGCGTACGACCCGGCCAAGGCCGCGAAGCTGCTCGACGAGGCCGGCTACAAGAAGAACGGTGACGGCAAGCGCGTCGGCAAGGACGGCAAGCCGATCAACTACCGCATCCTGTGCCACGCCACGGACCCGAACGACAAGGCGATCGGCAAGTACCTCGAGGAGTGGTGGGGCGACCTCGGCATCGGCGTCACGCTCAACTGCCTGGACAACGTGACCGATCCGTGGCTGGCCGGAAAGTACGACCTGGCCTTCGACGGCTGGTCGGTCAACCCCGACCCGGACTTCGTGATGTCCATCCACACCTGCGCGGCGCTCCCGGCGACGCCCAAGGACACCGGCGCGACGGACAACTTCATCTGCGACAAGAAGTACGACGAGCTCTACGCGAAGCAGCTCGCCGAATACGATCCGGCCAAACGGGCGGACATCATCAAGCAGATGGAGTCGCGGCTGTACGACCTCGGGTACATGAACGTCATGGCGTACCCGAACGCGGTCGAGGCCTACCGGACGGACCAGATCAAGTCGATCACCACCATGCCGGCCAAGGCGGGCAACATCTACGGCCAGGACGGCTACTGGAGCTGGTGGTCGGCGGTTCCGGCGGACTCCGGCGACTCGTCTGACGACTCGTCCTCGACCGGGGTCGTGGTCGGGATCGTGGCGGGTGTCGTCGTCCTCGCGGGGCTCGGCGTGTTCGTCGCGATGCGCCGCCGGTCCACCGCCGAGGACCGCGAGTAGACCGGGCAGGCGCCCCGCGGCGCTCCGCGCACTCCCGAACCGACCAGGCGATTGAGTACACATGACCGCTGACGCAACACCCGCGCTGGTCGAGGAGACCGCCGGTCCGGCCGAGGCCGGGCCGGCGGCCCGCGGGCCACGGGCGTGCACCACCACCGCGTATCTGCGGTACGTGGCGGGCAAGGTGGCCGGAGCGGCCGTCTCCCTGCTCGCCGTCCTCGTCACCAGCTTCTTCCTGTTCCGGCTGATCCCGGGCGACCCGGTCAAGCACATGACCGGCGGCCGTCAGGTGTCGGCCGAGCAACTGGCCGCCTACCGCAAGGAGTTCGGGCTCGACCTGCCGCTGTGGCAGCAGTTCACCGACTACTGCGGCAAGGCGCTCACCGGCGATCTCGGCACGTCGTACCAGTTCCGGGCGCCGGTCATCGACAAGATCACCGAGGCGCTGCCGAACACGCTGCTGCTGACCGGCACCGCCTTCGTCCTGTACACGCTGCTCGGCATCTTCCTCGGCACGCGTTCGGCGTGGCGGCACGGCAGGACCGGCGACCGCGTCAACACCGGTCTGGCGCTGACGCTGTACTCCATCCCGTCGTTCTGGCTGGGACTGCTGCTGATCATCGTGCTGTCGGTGGGCATCGGCCCGCTCCCGGGGCTGTTCCCGACCGGCGGCATGGAGTCGGGCGGCGAGGAGGGCTTCGCCTACGTCCTGGACGTCGCGCACCATCTGGTCCTGCCCGTGCTGACGCTGGTGGCCGTCGAGTACGGGCAGACGCTGCTCGTGACGCGCTCGGCGCTGCTGGACGAGATGGGCAGCGACTATCTGACGACCGCGCGCGCCAAGGGGCTGCGCGACGACCAGGTGCGGCGCCGGCACGCGGTGCCCAACGCGCTGCTGCCGACCGTCACGCTGATCTTCATCAACCTCGGCCGGACCGTGGCGGGCGTCATCCTGGTGGAGACCGTGTTCTCCTGGCCGGGTCTGGGCGGGCTGTTCTACCAGGCGCTGAGCGTGCCCGATCTGCCGCTGGTGCAGGGCCTGTTCTTCGTGTTCGCCGCCGCGGTGATCGTGATGAACACGCTCGCCGACCTGATCTATCCGCTGCTCGACCCCCGGGTGGGCCGATGACGACCGAGACCTCAGCCACCGGAAAGGCCCCCGCGAGTCCGCGCGCGCTCGCCCGGCAGCGGCGCCGCGCCTCCGTGGCCCGCTTCTGGCGGCAGTACCGCACGCACCGGGCGGGCGTGGCCGGCCTGGTGGCGCTCGCGCTGTTCGCGCTGCTGGCGCTGGCCGCGCCGCTGCTGGTCGGCTCCGACGTGAGCAACGTGACCGACGCGCCGGGCAGCCCGTTGCAGAGCCCCAGCGGTGAATTCCCGCTCGGCACCGACCAGTTCGGCCGCGACCTGCTGGGCCTGGTGGTGTGGGGCTCGCGCGTCTCGCTGCTGGTGGGACTGCTCGCCGCCGTACTGTCGGTGGCGATCGGCACGCTGATCGGTGTCACGGCCGGCCACTTCCGCGGCTGGTACGCGACGGTGATGATGCGGATCACCGACTGGTTCCTCGTGATGCCGACGCTGGTCCTGGCGATCGCGCTGGCCACCGTGATGTCCCGTTCGCTGACCACGATCGTCGTGGCGATCGGCGTGACCACCTGGCCGACCACGGCCCGGCTGGTCCGCGCGCAGACGCTGGCGGTGGAGACCCGGCCGTACATCGAACGGGCGAAGGCGCTGGGCGGCGGCCACTGGCACATCATGTCCCGGCACGTGCTGCCGAACGTGATGCCGCTGGTGCTGGCCCAGACGACCCTGATCATCTCCTCGGCCATCCTCGCCGAGGCCACGCTCGCCTTCCTCGGCCTCGGCGACCCGACGGTCGTCTCCTGGGGCGGTCTGCTCCAGGACGCGCGGGAGGCGGGCGCGGTCAGTGCCGGTCACTGGTGGTACCTGGTGCCGCCGGGCATCGCCATCGCGGTGGTGGCGCTGGCGTTCACGCTGTGCGGCCGGGCCGTGGAGTCGGTCCTCAACCCGAGGCTGGGGGTGTCCCGTTGAGTCTGCTCGACGTCAGGGACCTGACGGTGACGTACGCCGGCGGGGCCGCGGCCGTGCGCGGTGTGAACCTGCGCCTGGACGCGGGCCAGAAGCTCGGCCTGGCCGGCGAGTCCGGCTGCGGCAAGTCCACGCTGGCGCTGGCCCTGCTGCGGCTGCTGCCGCCCGGGGCGCGGGCCACCGGGGAGATCCTGCTCGACGGCGAGGACGTGCTGGCCATGAAGTGGGGCCGGGTGCGCGCGGTCCGCTGGGCCGGGGCGTCCATCGTCTTCCAGGGCGCGATGCACTCCCTCAACGCCGTGCACCGCATCGGCGACCAGATCGCCGAGCCGATCCTGCTGCACCGCAAGGCCACCCCGGCCGGCGCGAAGCAGCGGACCGGCGAGCTGCTGGAGCAGGTCGGCCTGCCGGCGGCGCGGGCGAACGCCTACCCGCACGAGCTGTCCGGCGGTCAGCGCCAGCGCGTCATGATCGCGATGGCGCTGGCCTGCGACCCGCGGCTGGTGATCGCCGACGAGCCGACCACCGCGCTCGACGTGATGATCCAGGCGCAGATCCTCCGGCTGATCGAACAGCTCGTCGCCGAGCAGGACGTGGGCCTCGTCATGATCAGCCACGACCTGGCGGTCCTCGCGGACACCTGCGACCGGCTCGCCGTGATGTACGCGGGCCGGATCGTCGAGGAGGGCCCCGCCCAGCAGGTCTACGAGGACGCCCGGCACCCGTACGCCAAGGCGCTGTCGGCCGCGGTCCCGAGGATCGGCGACCCGGCCTCCCGGTTCGCGCCGCAGGGCCTCGCCGGTGATCCGCCCGACCCGGCGGCGCTGCCGTCCGGCTGCACGTTCCACCCGCGCTGCCCGGCGGCCCTCGACTCCTGCACGCGGGAGGACCAGGCGCTGCGGCCGGCCGGAGAGGACCGGCGGGCGGCCTGCGTCCACGTGACGGCGGACGGGCCCGCGGCACAGGGGCCCCTTGAGGAAGCGAGGCGCAGCACGCCATGACCACGTCCCCCGCGGTTCCCGAGACCTCCGAGGCCACCGGCGCTCCCCTGCTGAGCGCCCGGGACCTGCACATCACGTTCCCCGGCCGGCACGGCGCGGCCCGCGCCCGCGCGGTCGACGGCGTGGACCTCGACATCCGGCCCGGTGAGATCGTCGCCCTGGTCGGCGAGTCCGGCTGCGGCAAGACGACCCTCGCGCGCAGCCTGCTGGGCCTGGTCCGGCCGACGTCGGGCGAGGTCACCTTCGACGGCCGTCCGCTGGACTACGCGGGCCGGGCCCTGAAGGCGTACCGCAAGCGCGTGCAGTTGGTGCTGCAGGACCCGAGCGGCTCGCTCAACCCCCGGCACACGGTGTACGACGCGGTCGCCGAGGGGCTGCGCATCCACGGCTACGGCGGTAACGAGCAGGAGGCCGTGGCGCGGGCGCTGTCCCGGGCGGGGCTGCGTCCGCCGGAGCGGTTCTTCCTGCGCTATCCGCACGAGTTGTCCGGCGGGCAGCGGCAGCGCGTCGTCATCGCGGGCGCGCTCGTCCTGGAGCCCGAACTCCTCGTCGCCGACGAGCCGGTGGCCTCCCTGGACGCCTCGGTCCGGGGTGAGATCCTGGCCCTGCTGCTGCGGCTGCGCACCGAGCTGGGCCTGTCGGCGCTGGTCGTCACGCACGACCTGGGGCTGGCGTGGAACATCGCCGACCGGGTGGCCGTGATGTACCTGGGCCGGATCGTGGAGACCGGTGACGTGGAGCGGGTCCTGACGGCGCCCCGGCACCCGTACACGCGGGCTTTGCTGTCGGTGCTGCCGGAGGCGCCGGGCGACCCGGTCGTCCTCACCGGCGAACCCCCGGACCCGTCCCGCGTACCGGGCGGCTGCCGCTTCCACGTGCGCTGCCAGGTCCTGGCGAGCGGCGAGGCGGAACGCGCGGGGGTGGCGGACGCCTGCCGGGGCATCGACCCGGAGGTGCTCGCCGGGAGCGGGCCGGCTCAGGCGGCCTGCCACTGGGCCCGGGCGACGAAGACCTGAGCCCGGCCGGTCGACCGGCCGACGGGCCGGCCGGGGCGGCGGTTACGCCTCCGCCGCCCCCACCAGTTCCCGGCACCGCTTGACGTCCTCGGCCATCTGCTCCAGCAGCGCGTCGAGCGTGTCGAACTTCGCCTGGCCGCGCACGAACGCCAGGAAGTCCACGGCGACGTGCAGCCCGTACAGGTCGAGGCCGACGCGGTCGATGGCGTACGCCTCCACGGTGCGCTCGGTGCCGTCGAACTGGGGGTTGGTGCCGACGGAGATCGCCGCGGGCATCGCCTCGCCCTGGGCGTGCAGCCAGCCCGCGTAGACGCCGTCGGCCGGGATCGCGGTGTGCGGCAGGGTCTCGACGTTGGCGGTCGGGAAGCCGAGTTCGCGGCCCCGCTGCGCGCCCCGGACGACGACGCCCTCCACGCGGTGCGGCCGGCCCAGGATCTCCCCGGCGCCCTCGACGTCGCCCTCGGCGACCAGACGGCGGGTCAGCGTGGAGGAGAACGGCTCCCCGCCGCCCGCCTGGCCGGACACGTAGAGGTCGACGACCTCGACCTCGAAGTCGTAGATCCCGCCCTGCTCGGCGAGGAACTCGACGTTGCCCGCGGCCTTGTGTCCGAAGCGGAAGTTGGGGCCTTCCACGACCGCCTTGGCGTGCAGCTTGTCGACCAGGACCTTGACGACGAAGTCCGCCGGGGACAGTTTCGAGAACTCCGTCGTGAACGGCAGGATCAGCACGGCGTCGACGCCGAGTTCGCCCATCAGCTCGGCGCGGCGGTGGTGCGGGGCGAGCAGCGGCGGGTGGCTGCCGGGCCGGACGACCTCGCTGGGGTGCGGGTCGAAGGTGACGACGACGGCGGGCACGCCCAGTTCACGGGCGCGGTTCACGGCATGCCGGATGATCAGCTGGTGACCGCGGTGGACTCCGTCGTAGGAGCCGATGGTGACGACGCTGCGCCCCCAGTCGTGGGGGATGTCCTCCAAGCCACGCCAGCGCTGCACTGTGAATGCTCCTTGTCGCAAACTCGTCGAACCCGTGTCCGTGGTGCCTCGTACGCAGGTCTAAGGGTGCCATGCCGTGGCCGTCCGGCCCGCATCGGCATCGGGCTGTGACGGAGGGCACGCGCGGAGGGCTCAGGCGGGGACGCGTACGCCCGCCAGGTTCTCGATCGCGCGGCGGGTGCTGGGGCCGACCAGCGCCGGCCAGTCGCCGGGGGCGTCGGTCAGCCAGCCGGCCAGGCGGGCCGCGAAGCCGGGCACGTGCCTGCTCAGATCGGCCAGGGCCAGGTCGAGGCGGGTGGCGCCCCGCGGGGTGCGCGCCAGGCGCAGTGCGGTGCGGTGCACGAGGTCGCGCAGGTCCTCGCCGTCGTGCCCGGCGGCGGCGCGCAGCAGGGCGTCCAGGACGGCGGGCTCGTCCTCGCGGGCCAGCAGCGTCTCGCGCAGTTCGCGGCGCACGGGCCGGGAGGCGGGCGCGCCGGGGGCGCCGACGACCCCGGCGAGCGCGGCCCGCACCGGCTCCGGACCGTCGTCCAGCAGCGTGCCGACGAGCGGCAGCAGCACGGCCCGGACGGCGGGCCCCTGGTCGAGGCGCCGGTCGACGTGGGCGGCGACGTCCCCGGCGGTCTCGGGGCGCCGCTCGACGGTCTCCCGGACGAGGGCGGCGACCCGGCGTGCCAGGCCGGGCGTGGTGATGTCGGCGAGGGTGCGCAGCGCGGGTCCGGCGCCGGGCAGCCGCAGCCGGTCGCGGAAGGCGTCGAGGACGGGGTCGGGGTGGGTGACGAGGGCGCCGGCGAGGGCGCCCGGCGGGAACAGCGGGTCGCCGGCCGCGAAGTGCCGCAGCGCCTGCGGCAGGTGCCGGGCGCGGGTGTGCGGGTCCCGGACCAGGAGGGCGAGCGCGCCGCCGTGCAGGGCGTGGTCGGCGGGGCGGGCGAGCAGGGCGAGGGCGGCGTAGCGCAGCAGCATGCGGTCGGCCTCGGACGTCGCGTGCGGCGCGGCCCGCAGCCCGTGTGTGAGGGCCGCCGCCCGGCGCTCGGGGCGCTCGTCGTGGGCCCACCGGTCGACGGCCCGGCACACGGCCGAGGGTTCCTCCTGGGCGAGGACGGCGAGCAGTTCGGCGGCGCGGGGGTGCGCGCTGCCGGCGAGCGCCTCGGTCAGGTCGTCCAGCGCCCGGTGCCGGTGGGTGTGCAGCAGGGCCTGCGCGGCCGTGCCGACGGTCGCGTGCGGTGTGGCGGGCAGCGGACGCTCGTCGTCGAACCAGCGCACCAGGTGCGGCTGGACGGCGGCGGGCCGGGCGGCGAGCAGCCGCGCGGTGGCGTCGAGGAAGCGGGGTCCGGTCTCGTCCGGCGGGCCGTCGGCGCGCACCAGGGCGCGCAGCAGCTCGCAGCGGACGCCCTCGGGCAGGGGCAGCGCCATCCAGAAGGCGGGCCCGAACTCTTCCGGCACCGGCCGTCCTTCCCGCTCCCGCCGGGCCACGAGCCGGTCGGCGAGCAGCCGCAGCGACCTCGCGCAGGGCGCCGCGTCGGTCAGCCGGGGCAGCACCTCGGCGAGCAGCCGGGTGGCCCACCAGGACTCCGGGTCGGTGTCCAGCGCGAGCACCAACTCCTCCAGCCGCGCGGCCAGTCGGTCCGGCCCGTACTGGCGGGACAGCAGGAGCAGGGCCTGGACGACGGGTCCGATGCGGTGGTGCGGTACGGGCAGCGGGTGGGCGGCGCCCGGGGTGCGGCGGCGGTGCACCAGGACGCGCAGGGCCTCGTCCAGGTCGAGGTGCGTGCCCTGGAGCCAGTCGGCGAGCTCCTCGTGCGCGAAGCGGTACCCGGAGCCGGCGGGCACGAGGAGGCCCTCGGCGAGTACGGCGGACGCCCAGCCGGTGCCGCCGCCCAGCCGGGCCGGCGCGGGTCCCCACGGGAACACCGCCTCGAACGCCGCCCGGTCCAGCGCGCCCTGCCCGGGGCCGAGGCTGCGCCGGGCGGCCTCGTGCACCTGCCCGGCGACCTTCGCGGCGAGCCTGCGCACGGCGGTGCCGCGCAGCCCGTTCTGGGCGGCGAGCCGGACGGCGACGCGCAGGCACATCAGATCGAGGTGGGCTGCGAAGACGTCGTACCGGTCGACCCGCTGCCCGCCCCCGCCGGGCAGCGCGGCCCGCACCTCGGACAGCAGCCGCAGGGTGAGGGGATGGCACGCGTCCCGGTCACCGAGCGCGCCGTCGGGAATCCCGTAACATCTCCGGGCCCGCCGGGCCTCGGCCGCGTCCAGGTCGCCGAGGGGCACACAGGCGGGCAGGCCGGCGCGGGCCGCGGGCCCGGCGGCGGGCGCCCGGGTCTCCTCGCCCCCGCTCGTCGCGCCGTACAGCAGATCCCCCGGCAGGGCGGCCCCGGCCACCTCCCAGTACTCGGCCCGGCACGCCACCACCAGGCGGGCGCCCGTGCGGCGGAGCCAGTCGGCCGTGCCGGTCGTCCAGTCGGACAGGCGGTGGGACAGGACCGGCGGCATCTCCTCGGGGCTGTCCAGCAGGAGCAGCAGGGGGCGGCCGGCCTCGTGGGCGAGCCGGGCGAGGCGGTCCGGGGTGGTGTCACCCAGGTCGGCGGGCGGGGTGGTGCGGGACGCGGCGACGATGCGGGCGGCGCGGTCCAGGGCCCGGCGGGCGGCGTCGGCGACCGAGGTGTCGTCGTCGTGGAGGTCCGCGCCGCGCAGCCACAGCGTGGGCGCGGGTGCGGGCCCCCGGCCGCGGCGGGCGGCGAGCGCGGCGAGTTCGGTGGTACGTCCGCTGCCGGGCGGCCCGACGAGGGCGAGGACGGCGGCGGGGCCGGCCTCGAAGGCGGCGAACTCCGCGGCGGACGCGGCCCGTTCGACCGGCACGACGGCACCGGGGCCGCGCGGCGCGGGCGGCGGGCCGTCCTGGCCGACCGAGGTGGCCGTGAGTGCCAGTACCCCGGCGAGGTTGAGGTCGGCGCCGTACGCGGGCACGGTCGCGGCGTTCTCGGCGAGCAGCGCGGCGAGCGGCCCCTCGGCGGCGGGGGCGCCCTCCTGGGGCCGCAGCGGCGCCGCGAAGCCGACGTCGCGGTGGGCGGAGCCGAGCGCGGTGCCGAGCACACCGAGCACGGCACCGGTCGCCGCGTCGAGCACCGGTCCCCCGGACGCCCCGCCGCCGGTGCGCAGCGCGTCGCACCCGGCCGTGCCGATGGCCAACTCCACGGCGCCTTCCAGGAGATGACGCCGGCCGGCGGCGGCGTAGGTGGCCGGGGCGGCGCCGAGCACCCGCGCCTCGCGCCAGCCTCCGGCGGCGATCCGTACGTACGCGCCGGGCTCGATCCGGTCCCGCACGGTCACGGGCAGCGGCTCGGCGCCGAGGCCTTCGGTGCGGACGAGGGCGAGGTCGAGATGGGGCAGCGGCGTCACGGCGTCCGCGGTCACCGCGCACCGGCGGCCCCCGGCGTCGGTCACCACGAGGCGGGCGGCGCCGTCGACGGCCTCGTGGCTGGTGACGACGGTCCCGTGGTGGTCGGCGGCGAACCCGGTGCCCCGCAACCGGCCGACGGAATCGTGCAGACGGACGAGCGCGCAGTCGCGCGGCCCGCGGGGCGCCTCGCCGTACGGGCCCTGGGGCGCCTGACCGTCCATGCCGCCGGGCGCCTCGCCGTACGTGTCGCGGGTCGCCTCGCCGTACATACCGCCGGGCGCCTCGCCGTACGTACCGCGGGGCGCGTCCTCCCCGTCGTGCGAGCCGCGCTCCGCCGTCATCGCCGTACCTCCCCGCCGTGCCCGCTCCGACGGTAGGCGCGCGATGATCAGCGGGACAGCCGGGCCGGGGAACGCGCCCCCTTCCGCTCCCCCGGTTCGCTCCGAGCGCCCGTCCGGACGGGTGAATAGAGCGGGGCGGCAGGACGCACGCTAAGGGTGGGGGAACCGAGGGGGGACCGTGGAGCGGCGGCAGTGGAGGTCCCGTGGCCGCCGCTCCACGGGCGGGGCGAGCCGTGCGGGGTGCCGGGCAGACCCGCCCCGCCGGACCCGCCCGTGGCGCCGTCAGCCGAAGACGGCCAGGCTCTTGGCCTTGCCGCGCTGCGCCTCGACCAGCGCCAGGAAGCGGCCGTCCGGGTCGAAGACGGCCACCGGGCCGGAGTCCGCGTACTCCTCGGGCATGTCGAGCCGCACGCCGTTGAGCAGCAGCTTCGCCCGCCGCCCGTCGACGTCCCAGCGGGGGAACGCCGCGGACGCGGCCTCGGCGACCGGCATCACCGTGAGCTCCTGCTGGAGCTGGTCCAGGGTGCGCGCGGTGTCCAGCCGGTACGGTCCGACGCGGGTGCGGCGCAGGGCGGTGAGATGGCCGCCGACGCCGAGGCCGGCGCCCAGGTCGCGGGCGAGGGCCCGGATGTACGTGCCGGACGAGCAGACCACGGAGACGACGAGGTCGAGCACCTGGGTGCCGTCCTCGGCGACGGCCTCCCGGACGTCGTACACGTCGAAGGACGACACGGTGACCGGCCGGGCCGGGATGTCGAACTCCTCGCCCTCCCGGGCCCGCTTGTAGGACCGCACGCCGTTGATCTTGATGGCGCTGACCTTGGACGGCACCTGCATGATGTGGCCGGTCAGCTTGGCGATCCCGGCGTCGACGGCGTCCCGGGTGATGCCGGTCGCGTCGGTCGAGGCGGTGATGTCGCCCTCGGCGTCGTCCGTGACGGTCGTCTGGCCGAGGCGGATGGTGCCCAGGTACTCCTTCTCGGTCAGCGCGAGGTGACCGAGGAGCTTCGTCGCCCTCTCGACGCCGAGGACGAGGACGCCCGTCGCCATCGGGTCGAGGGTGCCGGCGTGCCCGACGCGCCGCGTCTTCGCGATGCCCCGCATCTTGGCGACGACGTCGTGCGAAGTGAAGCCCGACGGCTTGTCGACGATGACGAGTCCGTCGGGCGTGGTGTGCTTGGCGGTCATTCGGCGGCGTCGTCCGTCTCGTCGTCCTCTTCGCCCGGCTTGCGGTACGGGTCCGCGTCACCGGCGTACTTGGCGCCCGTGGCCGCCTCGCGCACCTTCTCGTCGGACTGGCGTGCCTTGTTGAGGAGGTCCTCGATGGTCCGGGCGGTGTCCGGGAGGGCGTCCATGACGAAGGTCAGCGTGGGCGTGAACTTCACGCCGGCGGCCCGGCCGACCTCGGAGCGCAGGATGCCCTTGGCGCTCTCCAGGCCGGCGGCCGCCGCCTGCCGCTCCTCGTCGTCCCCGTACACCGTGTAGAAGACGGTCGCCTCCCGCAGGTCACCCGTGACCCGGGTGTCCGTGATGGTGACGTGCGAGCCGAGCCGCGGGTCCTTGATCCCGCGCTGCAGCTTCTGGGCCACCACCTCTCGGATGAGGTCCGCCAGCCTTTTAGCCCGCGCGTTGTCGGCCACTGGTCCGTCTCCCGTTCTTTCTCTTCTGCGTTCTTGGGTCAGTCGTCTTCGCCGTGGAAGCGCCGTCGTACGGACAGCAGTTCCACCTCAGGGCGGCCGGCGACCAGCCGTTCGCACCGGTCCAGTACGTCGGTGAGATGCCCCGCGTCGGCGGACACCATCGCGAGGCCGATACCGGCCCTGCGGTGGAGGTCCAGATGGTCGACCTCGGCGGCGCTCACGGAGTACTTCCGCTGGAGCTCGGCGACGATCGGGCGGACGACGGAGCGCTTCTCCTTCAGCGACCGTACGTCGCCGAGGAGGAGGTCGAAGGACAACGTCCCCACATACATGTGTGTAGCCGGTTCACCCGCCGGTACGGGATCGATGGCCCCGCCATCCGTGTGGCAGGGACATCAGAACCGTACAACGAACGGCCGGGGCCGATCGACGGAAATTACTCTCCGTCGACCGGCCCCGGACCGGACCGTCTCGGAAACCGAGCGCTTACGCGCGCGGCTTCTCGCGCATCTCGTACGTCGCGATGACGTCGTCGACCTTGATGTCGTTGAAGTTTCCGAGGTTGATACCGCCCTCGAAGCCTTCGCGGATCTCGGTGACGTCGTCCTTGAAGCGACGCAGACCCTCGATGTTGAGGTTCTCCGCGATGACCTTGCCGTCGCGGATGAGGCGCGCCTTGGTGTTGCGCTTGACCTCGCCGGAGCGGATGAGAACACCCGCGATGTTGCCCAGCTTGGACGAGCGGAAGACCTCGCGGATCTCCGCCGTACCGAGCTCGACCTCTTCGTACTCCGGCTTGAGCATGCCCTTGAGGGCCGCCTCGATCTCCTCGATCGCCTGGTAGATGACCGAGTAGTACCGGACGTCCACGCCCTCGCGCTCGGCCATCTGCGCCGCACGGCCTGCCGCGCGGACGTTGAAGCCGATCACGATGGCGTCGGAGCCCATCGCCAGGTCGATGTCGGACTCCGTGACCGCACCGACGCCGCGGTGCAGGACGCGGATGTCGACCTCTTCGCCGACGTCCAGCTGGAGCAGGGAGGACTCGAGGGCCTCGACGGAACCGGAAGCGTCACCCTTGATGATCAGGTTCAGCTGCTGGACCTCGCCGGCCTTCAGGACCTTGTCCAGGTCCTCCAGCGACACACGGCGCGTGCGCTTCGCGAAGGCCGCGTTGCGCTCGCGGGCCGCACGCTTCTCCGCGATCTGGCGGGCCGTACGGTCCTCCTCGACCACGATGAAGTTGTCGCCGGCGCCCGGGACGTTGGTCAGGCCGAGGACCTGGACCGGCGTCGACGGGCCCGCTTCGGCCACGTTGTTGCCGTTGTCGTCGAGCATGGCGCGCACGCGGCCGTAGGCGTCGCCCACCACCATCGTGTCGCCGACCCGCAGCGTGCCTCGCTGGACGAGGACGGTGGCCACGGCACCGCGACCGCGGTCCAGACGGGACTCGATCGAGATGCCCTGCGCGTCCTGGTTCGGGTTGGCCCGCAGGTCGAGCGAGGCGTCGGCCGTGAGGATCACGGCCTCCAGCAGGGAGTCGATGTGCAGACCCTGCTTGGCGGAGATGTCGACGAACATGGTGTCGCCGCCGTACTCCTCGGCCACCAGGCCGTACTCGGTCAGCTGACCGCGCACCTTGGTCGGGTCGGCACCCTCGACGTCGATCTTGTTGACCGCGACGACGATCGGCACGTCGGCCGCCTTGGCGTGGTTGAGCGCCTCGACCGTCTGCGGCATGACGCCGTCGTTGGCCGCGACGACCAGGATCGCGATGTCGGTCGACTTCGCACCACGGGCACGCATGGCGGTGAACGCCTCGTGACCCGGGGTGTCGATGAAGGTGATCTTGCGCTCTTCGTCGTTGACCTCGGTCGCGACCTGGTAGGCACCGATGTGCTGGGTGATGCCGCCGGCCTCGCCCGCGATGACGTTCGTCTTGCGGATGGCGTCGAGCAGGCGGGTCTTGCCGTGGTCGACGTGACCCATGACGGTGACCACCGGCGGACGGACGACCAGGTCCTCCTCGGAGCCCTCGTCCTCACCGAACTCGATGTCGAACGACTCCAGGAGCTCGCGGTCCTCCTCCTCCGGGCTGACGATCTGAACCGTGTAGTTCATCTCGTCGGCCAGGAGCTGCAGCGTCTCGTCGGAGACGGACTGCGTGGCCGTGACCATCTCGCCCAGGTTCATCATGACCGCGACGAGCGACGCCGGGTTGGCGTTGATCTTCTCCGCGAAGTCGGTGAGCGACGCACCGCGCGACAGGCGAATGGTCTCGCCGTTGCCGCGAGGCAGCATCACGCCGCCGACCGACGGGGCCTGCATGGCCTCGTACTCCTGGCGCCTCTGCCGCTTCGACTTGCGACCGCGACGCGCGGGACCGCCGGGACGACCGAAGGCGCCCTGCGTGCCACCACGGCCACCGGGACCGCCGGGACGACCGCCGAAGCCGGGACGGCCACCGCCGCCGCCGAAGCCGCCGCCACCACCGGGACGACCGGCGAAACCGCCGCCGCCACCGCCGGGACGACCGCCACCGCCGGGACCGGCGGGACGACCGGCGAAGCCGCCGCCGCCTCCGGGACGACCGGCGCCGCCGGGACGACCCGCACCGCCGCCGGGACCGCGACCGCCACCGGGGCCGGGACGCGGACCCGCAGCGGGACGCGGCGGCATCATGCCGGGGTTGGGACGCGGCCCACCGGGGCCGGGACGCGGGCCGCCGCCCTGCGGACGCGGCATCGAGCCCGGGGACGGACGCTGACCGCCCGGACCCTGGGGACGAGGACCGCCGCCCTGGCCGCCGGGGGCCTGCGGACGGGGACCGGCGCCGGGGGCACCGGGGCCGCCGGGGCGCGGGCCGCCCTGCGGACGGGGCGCCTGCGGGCGCGCCATGCCGGTGGAGCCACCGGACGTGAAGGGGTTGTTGCCCGGACGGGGACCCGCCGGACGAGCACCCGGACGCGGCGCGGAGGCGCCGGGACGGGAACCCTGACCACCGGGACGGCCGCCCTGGCCGCCCTGCTGACCCTGACCGGCGGCCGGACGGCCACCGGGCTTGGGGGCGCCGGGGCGCGTGTTCGGCTTCGGAGCGGCCGGGGCCGACGGCGGAGCGGTGAACTCGGGCGCGGCCGGAGCGGCCGGGGCCGGGCGCGGCGCGGGCTTGGGACCCGGCGTCGGACGCGGACCGGGAGCCGGCGCGGGGGAGGACGGGGCAGCGGGCTGCTGCGCCGTCGGGGCCTTGGGCGCGGCCGGCGGCTTGGGAGCAGCCGGACGCTCCCCCACCGGCTTGGCGCCGTTGGAGGGGCCAGCCTGCGCCGGGGACGGCGCGGCGGGCCTGGGGGCAGCCTTCTTCGGGGCGGGCTTGCCGGCGGACTTGCCGTTGCCACCGCCCTGGAAGGCGTCAGTCAATTTGCGTACAACCGGTGCTTCGATGGTCGAAGACGCCGAACGGACGAATTCACCGAGTTCCTGGAGCTTGGCCATGACGACCTTGCTCTCGACACCGAACTCCTTGGCGAGTTCGTAGACCCGGACCTTAGCCACTTCGCTCCTTTGAGGTCCGGGTTGCGTCCGGACCGTCGCTAGTTCATGGGCGTACTCATCGCGTACTCATCGAGTGCTCATCGCAATCTCGACCTGCTTTCGACTCGCGAGGTACCAGACCGCACGGGGTTCCGTGCGGCACGTCTTACGTGCATGTTGCCTGTTCAGCAAGCTCAGAGCTGCTGACCGCAACCTTGTGCCTGCTCGACGTAGTGGCGCAACGCCATTACATCGAGCGGCCCCGGGACGCGAAACGCCCGCGGGAACGCCCGGCGGCGCACCGCCTGGTCGATACAGAGCGGGGCGGGGTGCACATACGCACCCCGGCCGGGCAGCGTACCGCGAGGATCGGGGACGCATGCGCCCTCGACCGCCACGATCCGCAGCAGTTCGGTCTTGGCCGCTCGCTCCCGGCACCCCACACAGGTGCGCTCAGGGCATGCTCGGGCTCGCGTCCGGCCAGACACTGCTAAGTCTACCTCCCCGCACCGACCTCACCCGGTTGGGGCAAAAATCGAACGGTTGTTGTCGTAATCCAAGCTGCCTGCGGCTTGGATCTATTCCCCGGGCTGTTCTCCCGGCTGCTGTGCGGGCTGCTCGGTGTCCGGCCGGATGTCGATCCGCCAGCCGGTCAGACGGGCGGCGAGGCGGGCGTTCTGCCCCTCCTTGCCGATCGCCAGCGACAGCTGGTAGTCCGGCACGGTCACCCGGGCCGACCGGGACGCCATGTCGACGATCTCGACCTTGGACACGCGGGCGGGCGACAGGGCGTTCGCCACCATCTCCGCCGGGTCGTCCGACCAGTCCACGATGTCGATCTTCTCGCCGTTCAGCTCACCCATCACGTTGCGCACCCGGCCGCCCATGGGGCCGATGCAGGCACCCTTGGCGTTCAGGCCCGAACGGGTGGAACGGACGGCGATCTTGGTGCGGTGGCCGGCCTCGCGGGCGATCGCGGAGATCTCGACGGACCCGTCGGCGATCTCCGGCACCTCCAGCGCGAACAGCTTCTTCACCAGGTTCGGGTGCGTGCGCGACAGGGTCACGGACGGGCCGCGGACGCCCTTGGCCACCCGGACGACGTACGAACGCAGTCGCAGGCCGTGCGGGTAGGTCTCGCCCGGCACCTGTTCCTGCACCGGCAGGATGGCTTCGAGCTTGCCGATGTCCACCAGCACGTTCTTCGGGTCGCGGCCCTGCTGGACCACGCCCGTGACGATGTCGCCCTCACGGCCGGCGTACTCGCCGAGCGTCGCGTCGTCCTCGGCGTCGCGCAGGCGCTGCAGGATGACCTGCTTGGCCGTGGTGGCGGCGATACGGCCGAAACCCGACGGGGTGTCGTCGAACTCGCGGGGCGCCTGCCCCTCCTCGATGTCCTCGGGGTCCTCCTTCGCCCACACGGTCACATGCCCGGTCTCCCGGTTGAGCTCCACGCGCGCGTGTCGGCGGCTTCCCTCGGTGCGGTGGTAGGCGATGAGGAGGGCGGACTCGATCGCTTCGACCAGCAGGTCGAAGGAGATCTCCTTCTCCCGTACCAAGCCCCGCAGGGCACTCATGTCGATGTCCACGGCTACGCCTCCTCCTCTTCCTTCATGTCCTTCTTGTCCTTGCGGTTGAACTCGACCTGCACGCGGGCCCTGTCGATGTCGGCGAAGGCGAGCCGGCGGCTGGTGGCCTTGCGGCCCTTCACGCCGGGCACTTCGACGTCGAGGCCGTCGTCGTCCACGTCGAGGATGCGGGCGACGAGTTCGCCGCCCTCGTGGAGCTGGAACTTCACCAGGCGGTCCGTGGCGCGGACATAGTGGCGGTGCTCGGTGAGGGCGCGCTCGGCGCCCGGGGTGCCGACCTCGAGGGTGTACTCCCCCTCGCCCATCGCGTCCGTCTCGTCGAGCTTCGCCGAGAGCGCGCGGCTCACATCGGCGATCCGGTCGAGATCCGCTCCGGTGTCGGAGTCGACGACGACGCGCAGCACACGCTTGCGGCCGACGGAGTCCACGGCGATCTCTTCGAGATCGAGGCCCTGGGAGCTGACAAGCGGTTCCAGAAGTTCTCGCAGCCTCTCGCTCTGGGTGGTGCTCATCCGGGTGACTCCTCGGCCGCGTGTGCTGTTGTGGGATGGTCGCGTGTCTGACAAAGGGTATCCGGTCCCAGGGGGTGTTGCCGTCCACCCCGTGGTGTGACCGGTGCCGTTGGGTGATGACGCACGGGTGCGCGGGTACCGTGATCACGGCGTGCCATACCGCCCCCGATTCCGTACGAGCCCGAGGACGTCCGCCGTGCCGCTGTCCCCACCGTCGCGCATGCCCTCCGGGCCGCGCAGAAGGAGTCTGCTCGCCTCGGCCGCCGGGGCCGTACTGCTCGCCGGCTGCTCCGACTCCCCCGGTACGGACGGGCGTCGGGCGTCGGCCGCGGAGCGCGTCCGCGTGCGCGCGGCGCGGGACAGCCGGCGGCTGGCCGAGCACTACGACGCCGTGATCGCGGCGCATCCGGGGCTGGCCGAGCGGCTGACGCCGTTGCGGGGCGAGGTCGTGCGGCATGCGCGGGCGTTCGAGGCGGGTGAGGGGCCGGGCCGGGATGCGTCCGGCGATTCGTCCGGGGATTCGGTGGGTGAGGCGGCCGGTTCGGGGCGGGCCGGGGGCGATTCGGGAGTGAGGACCGGCGGGAAGGCGGGCAGCGAGGCCTCCGGCCGGCCCCCGGGATCGCCGTCGGTGTCGCCGTCCGCGTCCGGTGCGCCCGGCGTCGTCGTGCCCGGCGACGAGAAGGACGCCCTGGCCGGGCTCGCCGCCGCCGAGCGCGTGCTCGCCGAGCGGCGCTCGGGCGCGCTGCTCGACGCGCCGGGCGAACTGGCGCGGCTGCTCGCCTCCGTGGCGGCTGCCGGGGCCGCGCACGTGTACCTGCTGACGGAGGGTGACGGGTGAGCAAGCTGCGGGACGGGGACGACGGCGGGGACAGGGACGGGAAGGCGGAGGCTCTCCGGGCGCTCCAGGCGGCTCTCGCCGCCGAGCACGCCGCCGTGTACGGCTACGGCGTCGTCGGCGGCCGCGTCCGCGAGGAGCGGCGCGGGGAGGCGCGGGCGGCGTACGACGCGCACCGGGCGCGACGGGACGCGCTGGCCCGCGAGGTGCGGGACCTGGGCGGCGAGCCCGTCGCGGCGGCCGCCGGGTACGCGCTGCCGTTCGCGGTGCCGGACTCGGCCGCGGCCGTACGGCTGGCCGCCGACCTGGAGGACCGGGTGGCCGGCGTGTACTCCGATCTGGTGCGGTCGGCCGAGGGCGAGCGGCGGGCGGCGGCGGCCGGGGCGCTGCGGGAGGCCGCGGTGCGTGCGGTGCGGTGGCGCGGCGAGAGCGTAGCCTTCCCTGGGCTCGCCGAACGGTCGGCCACCGCGTCGGGGGCGCCGTCGACACCGTCCGCGTCGGCGTCGGCGTCGGCGTCGGCGGGGTAGGCGTCGGCGGGGTGGGCCTCGCCGGTCACCGGCTGTGGTGGTCGCTGGTCGTGGTGGCCGCGTCGTGGTGGTCGCCGGTCGTGGTGGTCGCGGCGTCGGCGCAACGAGGAAGGGAACGGCTCGCGCATGGCTTTCGAAGCGCCGCCGCGTCTGGTCAGGGCGCTCGGTGAGACGGCACCGGACGGTGACGACTGGTTGGAGCAGCTGTCCGGGCTGGCGCAACGGGCCGTCGCCGTACGTGAGTTGACCGTGGAGCGGGTGCAGGTGCCCGGGGGGCGCAGCAGTCTGGTGGTGCTGGTGCGGCGGGCGGACGGTTCGCCCGCGGTGCTGAAGCTGGCGCCGTGGCGGGCGCGGCCGGAGAGTGAGCGGGCGGCGTTGGCGCGTTGGGGTGGGCTGGGGGCCGTTCAGCTGCTGGAGGAGTCCTCGGGCGACGGGGCGTTGCTGCTGGAGCGGTTGCATCCGGACGTGTCGGTGCGGTCGTTGCCGGAGGCGAAGGCGTTGCTGGAGGCGGCGGGGGCGTTGCGGCGGCTGTGGGTGGAGCCGCCTGCGGGGCATGCCTTCGAGACCGTCGCGGAGCGGACCGGGCGGCAGGCCGAGGCGATGCGGGCGAGCGCCGAGCGGGACCCCGAGGTGGCGCCGCTGGTAGAGGTGGCGTTGGCTGCGCGGGCGGAGTTGCTGGTGGCTCCGCCGGAGGAGCGGTTGCTGCACGGGACGTTCCGGCAGAGCAAGGTGCTGGCCGGGGATCGGGTGCCGTGGTTGGCGGTGGGGCCGGATCCGGTGGTGGGGGAGAGCGCGTTCGACCTGGCGCGGCTGGTGCGGGACCGGGTGGAGGACCTGATCGCGCAGCCGTCGGGGGCGGCGACGACGCGGCGGCGGGTGAAGCGGCTGGCGGAGTCGCTGGAGGTGGACCAGGAGCGGCTGCGGGGCTGGACGCTGTTCCGCGCGGTGGAATCGGGCGTGCGGGCGCGGCGGGTGGGCCGACGACAGGACGCGGAACTGTTGCTGGAGTTCGCGGGCTGGTTGTAGGGCGGAGGGCTGGTTGAGGGCGGGGCTGGTGCGCGGGGTGCCTGACGGCGGCTCGCGCCGGGGGGAGGGTGCGCGGGGTGCCTGCGGCAGGCTGCGGGGCAGTGTGGGCGGGGTGCCTGCGGCGGCCTGTGCGGGTTCGGTGGGTGGCGTGTGTAGCGCCGTCGCGTTGTGGGTGGGTCGGGGCCGCGCCGGGGGGTGTCCGTCCTCGGAACGGCGCGGAATCGGTCACTTGAAAACGCCCTGGCGTTGACGCGCCAACCGCTGCGGGCGGACACCCCCCGACACGTCCCCTTCC
>NZ_JARVKW010000042.1 GCF_029813775.1 Streptomyces sp. DH24
CTCCAGCCTTCCACCGCGCTGCGCGCGGCAAACGGGCCTCCGGCCCGTGCGGCAGCAGGGGAAGGGGGTTGTGCGGCTTGGGGAGGAACGTGACGATGAGCCAGAGGGCGGCTTCGGAGAGAAGAAGCCCGAGGGTGCTCCCGTCCCGGAACTGTGGAGGGCCCGGGTTGGGTGCTCAGATCTGTGCTTCAAAATGGCTTCCGGATCGAATCTGGATCACGTCTTACCTGCCGCCTCCGCCTCACACGGCTCCCGCAGACCACTGAACTGCGCAGCATCCGGTGCTCCTGCTCGCTTCTTGCAGTCACGGGCTATGGCCCTGGGCGGTAAT
The DNA here is from genome assembly GCF_029813775.1 of Streptomyces sp. DH24. Taxonomy (GTDB): domain Bacteria; phylum Actinomycetota; class Actinomycetes; order Streptomycetales; family Streptomycetaceae; genus Streptomyces. The sequence continues at coordinate 332 of NZ_JARVKW010000042.1, forward strand.
CGACCGTCAGAGCATCGCGTATGGCTGGGGTTTGGGCTTGTAGCCGGGTGGCTGAGGGCAGCCGCGCATGTCTTCTGGCGTGATCCAGGGCAGGTGGTGGTGGGCGTTGCTGAGTGGCCACACGGTCGGTGGCGGTGGTCTTCTGCGCGTGTTCTTGCGCCGCTTGGGGCGTGGTGGCTGGGGCGGGCGCAGTTTCAGTTGCTCTGCGAAGTCGGTCAGGTAGGGCAGTCCTGTGGGCTCGTAGGGATCGGTGAACAGCTTGTCGCTGCTGGTGCCGGTGGCCAGGAGATGAGTGAACGCAGCAACCCAGAGAAGAGCCCGTGCCCAGGCGGGCACGGGGTGGGTCATGCAGCCCTGGCGGACGTTGTGGCGATCGTGGAGCGTCACCGTGCTGCCGTCCAGGGCGGCATCCCGTACCCGGGCGGTGGAGAGCTGGCTGGTCGAGGCGGCCGTGAAACAGGCGGTGGCGAGCTCGGCCGCGAGATAAGGATGGGCGGTGCCGGCATGAAGGCGCCGGGCGACCTCCTGCTCGGTCAGCGCGGGTATCGCGGGAGGCGTGAAGCCGCGCTCGCTCGCCAGGGGGGCGGCACACGTGCAGGCCGGGCTGTCCTCCCAGGACATCAGCGTGGTCAGGGCCGGCAGGCTGATCCACCGCCGTCGCAGCACGTTGGCCGTGGGCTCGTCGTCTGGAGATTCCTGCTGGGAGAACACCGCTTCGGCGTCGGGCACGGTGTGCTGCGTGCGGGCCAGGGTGCGCTCCAGTGTCCGCGGGAGCGTCCGCTGGTGGCAGACGAGGGCGAGGCGTACCCCGGTGCGGGAGCGCAGCGCGATCAGCTCGGCGAGGCAACGCTGGTGGAGGAGGTGGACGCGCAGGACGGTCAGGTGGGTGACGGGGCCGGCGAGAGTCCAGGCCGCGCACAGTGTCCATGCGGGGCGGGGATCGGAGGCGGGGTAGGCGGTCAGAGGGGCGGGTTTGCCGAGGGCGGCAAGGATGTCGCAGGCCAGGGTGAAAGTGGAGTCGGTTGCGGGGGTGGGATGGACGGTGATGCGTCCGCCTGACGGGTCGTGCGCGGCCAGGGCCGCGCGAGTGTGGGTGACGTCGTCGGGGTCCAAGACCAGTGTGACGGGCGGCGGATGGGGGCAGGCCAGCATGTTCGTCTCACGCGGCCTGGCGGGTGCTGAGTTTGCTGTAGGCCCAGCGCAGCAGTTCCTCGTCCACCTGCTCGCGGCCGCTTTCTTTCATCTCGGTGACGAGGTGATGGGTGATCTTCGCCCAGGCGCGGAAGTTCCCGTGCGCGGCTTCCTGGTCGCAGACCGCGATCAGTTCGGCCTCAGCGTCGGCCCATACAGGGTGGAAGGCGGGGATGACGGTGAGGACCTCGTCCAGGGGCATGCGGCCGATCTCCTGCCAGGCGTACACGCGGGACTCGAGCATCGGCTCGCTCTGCAGCATCTCGAAACAGCCGTTGCCGCCGGTGAACACGATGGTGAGGTCGGATGAGGTGTCGTCCCACAGATAGCGCAGGTACTCGAAACACAGCTTCGACAGCCACTGCGCTTCGTCGCACACCAGCACCCGCGGCTCCTCCAGCGCACCGCGCAGCATCCGGTCGAACTCGATCGCATGTGACAGCGGACAGCCCGGCAGGCCCAGGGCGTGGAACAGTTCGTGCCGCAGGTCCCAGGTGGAAGGGCGGGCCCGGAACTGAATCCGGCGGGTCAGTGTCGGTGCGAGTTCGCGCAGGGAGGCGTTCACTGCGAACGACTTCCCGTTGCCGGCTTACCCGTAGACGCAGATCATCGCCTTCCCCTCGATCGCCGCCCGGATGTTCTCCCGCGCCGCCAGCAGCGCCCGTATGGAGACGATCTGGGCGCCGGGCAGGCGCATGAAGTGGTCTTCCCGCTCCCCGGGCAAACGCCCCTTGCGTTCGGCGGTAGCCATCTGGTGTCACTCCTCGGTGTGCGAAGCAGGTGCGGTGCCAGTTGCATCGCCCGACACCGAGGGCCGCGGCACGGGACCCGGGCGCAGCCCGGCGGCGGTGGAGGGACGCGGGCGGGCCCAGTCGGCAGGCGGGTCCCGGGGCGGGATCAGGTCCGGCAGCGCCCGGCCCGCCAGATCGGTCTCCTTCGCGCGGGCGATCTCCGCCCGGGCCTGCTGCCCGGTGACCGTCCGCCGCGGACGAGGAACATCCGGTGTAGTGGTGGCCGTGTAGCGGGCGCGGCGCAGCTTCTCCGCCGCCTTCAAGTCGGCCCTCAACGCACGGGCCTTCTTCTCCCTGACCGCGCTGAGCTCTCTGCGCTGCTCGAGCGTCGCTTCCTCTGCCAGATGGGCGGTCCCCAGATGACGGTCCGGATGCTCGCAGAGAAGACCTCGACCTGGCCGTCGTGGTGCGGCAAATAGCGAAGCCGCACGCGTGTACCAACGTGCCCGACCATCCACGGAGCGATGTAGAACCGGCGCCGCCACCTGACCCCGCTCGTCGAAATTTTCCGCACCCTGCCGTCGTCCTCCAGGGAGAAGAACGCCAGTTGCTCCTCGGGCACGTCCTCCACCGGGGTCGGATCCGCCTCCCATGCCGCCATCGGGGTCAGCCCCGACGCAAGGACCGAGGGCCGGTGCCCGGTGTTCCACCAGCGCACCCAGCCCAGCAGCGCTTCGACGAAGTCCGCGAAGGACAGCAGATCGCCCACCTCGTCGGGGCGATGAACACCCACAGGCCGGGCGCGGCGGGTGTAACCGGGAAGCGAGACCAGGAACATTTCCTCCACCGCGCTGTTCAGCGCCTCGATGGTGCCCTTGCGGTAGGGCGTTACGCCGGCAGATCCTCCACCGGCACCGCGAAAGCGCCCAACGCACGCCCCGCCGTCCGGCGCAAGAACTCCTTGCCCCGGTCCACCCGCACCCGGCCAGGCAGCCCACCGAAGGGACCGTAGGGACCAGCACGGCTGATCCCCGCACGCAACACCGCCAACACCGCATCCCGCGCAGGCTCATGCGTCAGCAACCGTGCCAGCACGCGACCCCAACTGGCTCCAACGCCGCCAACGCCAACACGACGGCCACGCATAGCCCCAAGACGACCAACCGCCATCCGCACTCCCGGAGACCGAGCCACGGCGGGACGGCAGGCTAGCGGCTCGCCGCAGAACCCCAGAGGCAGCACACCCACCAGGAAACGCGGACGGCAGACCAGCCCGAGGGCTCAACGAGCAACCAACCAACAACATGCCTACAGACACCGCAAAGATCGACAGCACCGAAACCGCAAACCCGTCACCACACACACGGCAGCAACGTCAGCAGATACCCGCAGATCAAACACTTGACCAGCAGCAAATCCAACTGGCACCCATGCGGCCATCAACTGACAAAACCGTGCAGCCCATTACGGATGGTCGGTACGGAATGGCGGTGCTGGGTGAGGCCCATCGCCCAGCAGACGACGATCTTCTCGGCGGCCAGCACGTCCCGGAACGACTCCTCGATCTCCTGCACCGAGAGGCCTGTGGCTTCCAGGGTGTCGTCCCAGGACGTCTTGCGGGTCTGCTCGGCGAAGGCTTCGAAGCGGTGGGTGTGCGCGGTGATGAAGTCGCTGTCGAGGACCGTGCCCGGAGCGGTGTCCTCTGCTTCGAGGAGCATCCGGTTGAAGGCCTGGAACAGGGCTTGGTCGCCGCCGAGCCTGATCTGCAGGAACCGGTCGGACAGCTGGGTGCCGCCGCCGACCACAGCCGGTGCCGGACGGAGCAGGGACGTGGCTCTCCGCCCGGCACCGCCGCCGGCTCACTCCTGGTGACTACTGGGGCAGTTGGGTGCCCAGCCGCTCCTGAACCCACTCGTGGAACTCGCCGATGTGGTGCTCGCTCGGCACCAGGACGCCGCCCTTGGCGTACAGCCTTGAGTTCATCGCGGGCTGGCAGCGCTCGCAGGCGTCGAAGTCCTGCCGGTTGACCCGGTCGAACAGTTCCACGGACCGGCTGACGTCCTTGCCGCTCTCGACCACGTGCGGCAGGTACAGCCAGTCACATTCCACGATCGTCCGGTCGACCGCCACGGGGTACATCCGGTGGAAGATCACGTGGTCGGGGACCAGGTTGATGAACACCTGGGGCCGCACCGTGATCGCGTAGTAGCGGCGGTCCTGTTCCTCGGAGACCGTGGGGATGCGGTCCAGGCCTTCGGAGCCGTCGACGGTGAAGCCCTGGACGTCCTCGCCGAACTCCGCGCCGTGGCCCACGTAGTACTGCGCCGCATAGCCGTCGGCGAACTCGGGGAGGACCTCGGTGAGTTCGGGGTGGATCGTCGCGCAGTGGTAGCACTCCATGAAGTTCTCGATGATCAGCTTCCAGTTCGCCTTCACGTCGTAGACGATGCGCTTGCCGACCTCGAGATCCTCGATCCCGTACCGCTCGATGGACTCCACGTCTCCCAGACGGTCCACCACGTCCGCGATCACCGACTGCTCGAACGGGGGCGGGTTCTCGGCCAGGCACACCCACACGTAGCCCAGCCACTCGTGCACCGCCACGCTCGCCAGGCCGTACTCGGTCCGGCCGACGTCCGGCATCTTCGTCAGGTTCGGGGCCGCGACGAGCTTGCCCTCGAGGTCGTAGGTCCAGGCGTGGTACGGGCACTGGAACGCGCGCTTCACCTCGCCGGACTCCTCCGTGCACAGCTTCGCGCCCCGGTGCCGGCACACGTTGAAGTAGGCACGGACGGACTTGTCCCGCGCCCGGGTCACCAGGATGCTCTCACGCCCGACGTCCACGGTCTTGAAGGCACCGGGCTTCGCCAGCTCCGACGAGCGTGCCACGCAGAACCACATGGCCTCGAAGATGCGCTCCTGCTCCAGGCGGAAGATCGCCGGGTCCGTGTAGTGGTCACCGGGGAGGGTCGCGATCAGGCTCTCCGGAAGGTCGGTCGTAGTCATTGTTCACCTCGGGGGATGTGTCTTGGGCAGGTGGTTCGTGCCGACGGGAAGGAGGTCAGAGGCTTTTCAGCGCCCTTGGAGGGCGGGCCGCCCGAGGTACTCCGTGGCCGCGTCCAGGAGCCAAGCGGCGAGGTATCCGGAGTAGGAGGAGCGGACCAGCACCCAGAATCCGGGCTTGAGACCGTCACGGGCCACGATGACGACCTGGGCGCGGGCCAGTGTGGTCTGTGCGCAGTGGCCGATCCCGAAGGCCCGCGGGTGCAGGTCGAGGGAACAGCCCTGTGCGAGGAGATCGCGGGAGAGGGGTCCGGCGACGAGCAGTGTGGTCCGCTGCGCGGAGACGTCGACGACCGCCGAGGGCTCGTCGCCGATCGCGGTGCGCAGTCGCTCGGCCAGGTCGGTCGCCGTCGCCGGCCCGACGACGAGCCACTCGTCGGGGCCGAGCCACAGCACGGCCAGTTCGGCGCCCCGATTCACGGTGTTCGGTGACAGGGGCAGCGGCACTCCCAGAGCCAGGCCTGCCGCCTTGGCCGCCGGGCTCTTGGGGTCGAGCCGGACGGTGATCTGGGTGAGGAAGGGGAGTTCGGCCAGGCGCAGCGCTCCGCGCGAGTTCCGGGTCACGGCGGTGAAGCGATCGGCGGCGTGCGCCAGCGGACTGCGACGGGTCGTGGTGTGGGCCATCGGGGCGGGCTCCCTCGGAGGTCGTGGAGAACTGGGCTGAGGCCTGTCCGGCACATCCGGCCGGCTCCAGGCAGCGGTGCTGTGTCAGCGCGGGCGGACGGGCCCGGCGCGCCCGGCTGTGCGGCGCAGGAGGGTGTCGAAGCCGGGACGACCGCCCTGCCTCAGGCGTCCGGCACCGCTCTCGGGTTGCCCGGGAAGGCCGGCGCCCGGAAGGTGAGGATTCATCACAGAGCTCCCTAACGCCCACGGGAGAGACCGAATCCCCGAGAAGTTGTTTCATACGCAACCCGCATCGGGGAACGCAACAAACAGTGCAGTCCCTCCGGACCGCTGTCAAGAGGTCGACGCAAGACCAGGACGCACACCTGCGCCGCAAGCGGAGGTGATGGCGCCCGAGGGGGCCGACGCGCCAACTCGCAGCGAACGAACGTCAGGAAAGCCCCTTGACCGCAGGCTGCTGCGAGCCGAGTATGTTGCGTATCAGTCTCACTGTTGCGTAATGCGCACTACCTGGAGGGCTCAGTGTCTCTTCGACCCCCACCCGACAGCGAGTTCGTCCTCACCCTCTCCTGCCCCGACCAGGCCGGCCTCGTCCACGCCGTCACCAGCTTCCTCGTCGAGCGCTCCGGGAACATCCAGGAGAGCCAGCAGTTCGACGACCGGCTCCAAGGCCGTTTCTTCATGCGTGTGCACTTCGAGGTCTCGGATCCGGGCACGACACTGGAGGATCTGCGCGCCGGCTTCGCCCCGGTGGCGGAGGCCTACCGGATCTCCTGGCAGCTGCGCCACGCGGCGACTCCGACCCGCACGCTGATCATGGTGTCCAAGTTCGGTCACTGCCTGAACGACCTGCTCTTCCGCTGGAGCATCGGCGCGCTGGACATCGAGGTGCCCGCGATCGTCTCCAACCACCGGGAATTCGAACCGCTCGCGGAGCGCCACGGGATCCCGTTCCACCACGTCCCGGTGACTCCGCAGACGAAGACCGAGGCAGAGGCACGTCTGCTGGAACTCGTCGACGAACTCGACGTCGACCTCGTCGTCCTCGCCCGCTACATGCAGATCCTCTCCGACGACCTGTGCAAGCGTCTCGAAGGCCGGGCCATCAACATCCACCACTCGTTCCTGCCGAGCTTCAAGGGCGCACGACCGTACGCCCAGGCACACGAACGGGGCGTCAAGCTCATCGGCGCCACGGCGCACTACGTCACCCCGGATCTCGACGAGGGACCCATCATCGAACAGGACGTCGTCCGCGTGGACCACTCGCAGAGCCCGGAGAATCTGGTCGCCCTGGGACGCGACGTCGAAGCCCAGGTCCTCGCCCGCGCCGTGGAATGGCACAGCCGGAGCCGGATCATGATCAATGGCAACCGCACGGTCGTCTTCCGCTGAGCTGTCGACTCGCGAAGGAGTGACCCATGTAAAGGGCCGCCGCGTATGCGGCGGCCCTTTACATGGGCGCGCACTGAAAGAGCGCAAGTCTGCCGGTGTGGAGCCCTCGGGGCCCTAGGCAAGCCGCACGCGGCCGGCCGGCCCACCGCCGCACGCGGCTCGCAGGCGAACCCAACCGCGGTCGGTCCCGCACGTCCCGCCGATCTGCCGGAGATCCGTCCGGCCCCTGCCAGGGACACCGAAACGCCAAAGGCAAAAGTTCCGGTGGTCCGCGTCGAGCCATTGCGGACCACCGGAACGAGCGGCGATCGGAGGTCAGGGGCTGGTCACCGATCGCACGACACTGCGGCAGGCGGGTCTGCCGGTCTCAGGCCCTCCATTCCGTGGCCGCGTCCAGCAGCCAGTCCGTCAGGTAGCCGGCGAAGGACGAACGTACCAGCACCCGGAACCCGCCCCCGGGCTCGTCCGGGGCGACCAGCACGACCTGTGCGCGGGCCAGGGTGGTCTGGGCACAGCGTCCGGCCCGGAAGGCACGCGGGTGCAAATCCAACGGGCAGCCGTGGGCCAACAGGTCACGGGCGCGTGGCCCCGAGACGACGAGGGTGGTGCGCTGCGCGGAGACGTCGGTGACGGAGACCGGTTCGTCGCCGCCGGCCTCCCGGATCCGGCTCTCCAGATCCTGACGACTGCCGGGCGGTCCGAGCACCAGCCACTCGTCGGGGCCCAGCGACAGGACGGACAGGTTCCCGGCGCGGACGACGGTGTCGGGCTCGGCGGGCAGTTGGAGGCCCAGTGCCAGTCCGACGGCGTCCGCTGCCGCTCCCTTGGGGTCGAGCCGGACGTCGATCTGGGTGAGCAGGGGCAGTTCGGACAGTTCCAGGGCTCCGCCGGTGTCTCGGCCGACGGCGGCCAGGCGGTCCGCCGCGTGCGCCAGTGGGCTGCGGCGGGCTGCCGGAAGAACGGCGTCAGCCATCGCGGCGGGCTTCCTCGGGGTCGTAGAGGACGGGGCCGGTGACGGTCACGGGAACAATCCGGTCGCCCACGGGGGCGTAGAGCCGCTCTCCGATGCGCTCCCGGCCGCCCTTGATCAGGGCGAGGGCGAAGGTCCGGCCGAGCGCCGCACTGCGGTAGCTGGAGGTGACGTGGCCGAGCATCGGGACCGGGGGGGCGGGCAGCACACCGTCGGCGACCAGATGCGTGCCCTCGGGGAGGAAGGTGCCGGGGTCCTCGGGCAGCAGACCGACCAGGTGCTTGCGGTCGGGGCGGGCGGCGTCGGCACGGGCGTGGGACCGCTTGCCTATGAAGTCCGGCTTCTTCTTGGACACCACCCAGCTCATGCCGAGGTCCTGCGGCGTCACCGTACCGTCGGTGTCCTGGCCGACGATCGGATAGCCCTTCTCCGCCCGCAGGACGTGCATCGTCTCCGTGCCGTACGGGGTGATGCCGAAGGGCCGGCCCGCCTCGTACAGCGCCTCCCACAGCGCCAACGCCTCCCACGGCGACACGTTGATCTCGTAGGCCAGTTCGCCGGAGAAGCTGATCCGGCACACCCGCGCCTCGATGCCCGCGACGGTCGTGTCCCGCCACGCCATGAACGGGAAGCTGTCGTTGTCCACCGCCAGCGTCGGCGCGAGCCCGGCCAGCACCTCGCGGGAGCGGGGGCCGACCAGAGCCACGGTGGCCCACTGCTCGGTCACCGAGGTGCAGTGCACGCGCAGTTCCGGCCACTCGGTCTGCAGCCACTCCTCCATCCAGTCCAGCACGGCCGCGGCGTTGCCCGTGGTCGTGGTGACCAGGAAGCGGTCCGGTGCCAGGCGGATGACGGTGCCGTCGTCGAAGACCATCCCGTCCGCACGGCACATCACGCCGTAGCGGATCATGCCGACCTTCAGGGTGCTCATCATGTTCGTGTAGAGCCGGTCCAGGAACACACCGGCGTCCGGGCCCTGCACATCGATCTTCCCGAGCGTGGACGCGTCCATGAACGCCACGCCCTCCCGGGCAGAACTGCACTCGCGCAGGACCGCCGCCTCCATGTCCTCGCCGTCCTGCGGGTAGTACCACGGCCGCTTCCACTGCCCGACGTTCTCGAACAGCGCACCGTGCTCGACATGCCACTCGTGCAGCGCCGTCACCCGGATCGGATCGAGCAGTGAGCCCCGGTCACGGCCGGCCAGCGCGGCGAAAGAGACCGGTGTGTAGGGCGGCCGGAAGGTGGTGGTGCCGAGGTCGGAGATGTCCACGCCGAGCAGTTCGGCGACGACACCGCTGGAGAGGACTCCGGAGGTCTTGCCCTGGTCGTTGGCGGTGCCGGCCGTGGTGTAGCGCTTGGTGTGCTCCACCGAGCGCAGACCGGCGCCGGTCGCGCGGGCCAGGTCGTCGACCGTGACGTCGCGCTGGAGGTCGACGAAGCGGGGCGCCCCGGCCGCGCCAGGGACGAGGAAGACGTGCATGGGCGGCGACTGCGGCACGGCGGCCAGGTCGGGAAGGCGGGGCGTCACCGAGGTGTAGCCCTCGGCCTCGATCGCGCGAGCGCCGACTGCGGCACCCTGCGCGAGAACCTCGGCCAGGTCCAGGACGCCGTTCGCGCCGCCCGCGGCCTCGACGGCCTGGTGGCAGGTGTCGGGGACGAAGGAGCCGAGCGAGTCGTCGTAGCGCAGCTTGCCGCCCGCCTGGCTGAACAGGTGGGCCGCGGGGTTCCATCCCCCGGACACCAGCAGCAGGTCCACGGCGAACTCCCGGCGCGCCGCTGTCTCCCCGTACGGGGCGACAGTCACCGCGGTGAGGCGTTCGGTGCCTTCCGTGCCGGTGACGGCGTGTCCGGTCAGCACCTCGATGCCGGCTTCCCGGGCGCGGTCCGCCCACTGGCCCGGCTCGGACCGCGTGTCGACGACCGCTGTGACCTCCACGCCTGCCGCGACGAGGTCGAGGGCGGCGGCGTAGGCGCTGTCGTTGGTGGTGAGGACGACGGCGTGGCGACCGGGCAGGACACCGTGACGGTTGACGTAGGAGCGGGCCGAGGCGGCCAGCATCACACCGGGGCGGTCGTTGTCCGCGAAGGCCAGCGAGCGCTCGTGGGCGCCGGTGGCGAGCACGACGCGCCGGGCGCGGATGCGCCAGACGCGCTCGCGGGAAACATGACCGGGGGCGTCCGCACCGAGGTGGTTGGTGCGGCGCTCGACGGCGAGCAGATGATTGTCGTCGTAATAGCCGAAGACGGTGGTTCGGTGCAGCACGCGCACCTCGGGGGCGGCCTCGAGCCCGCGGCCGACTTCGGCCACCCAGTCGAGCAGTTCACCCGTCCCCAGCAGGCTTCCGCCCAGCTCGGGCTGGTCGTCGGCGAGGATGACGCGGGCACCGCTGCGGGCGGCGGCGGCCGCCGCCGCGAGTCCGGCCGGTCCGGCGCCGACGACGAGCAGGTCGCAGTGCGCGTGGACTGCGTCGTAGCGGGCGGGGTCCGGGTCGGTGGCGAGCCTCCCCTGGCCGGGCAGGCTGCTCGCCACCAGGCCGTCGTACAGCTCGACCGTCGTCGCGGGCAGCATCGGCTCGGGGAAGGGTTCCTCGATCTGGACGACGGCGTTGGGCTCCTCCACGCCGGCGGAGAAGATTCCGCGCGGTCGGCCGAGCTTGATGCTCGTGCCGGCCTGGATGACGCCGTTGGCGAGGAGGGCGGAGGCGAGGGTGTCGCCTCGGTAGCCCTGGTACTCGGTGCCGTCGAAGACAAAGGTGAGCGGCTTGTCGCGGTGGATCCGGCCGCGCGTGGGGTGCCGGAACGGCTGGGCCGTGGCGGAGCCGTCGATGGGTGCAGGGCCCCCGCCGCCCTCGCCCGCACCGTCCTGAAGGGACTGCGCCCCTTCGGCTCCGTCAGGGCGCTCCGCCCTCTGGACCCCCGCGGGCTCCGAACGGGCCTCGTCCTCAGGCGCCGGACGGGCCGGTTGCGCCGTACGCGGTCCGGAAGCGATCGGACGCGGCTCGACTGTCGCCGGGCGCTCCTCCCCCGCCCGGTACACCGCCAGGATCTCGTTCGTCGCCGTGTTGCGCACCGCGTTGAACCAGCGGCGGCAGCCCGCCGCGTGGCTCCAGCGTTCGGCGAACGGGCCCTTTGGGTTGTCGCGGAAGAAAAGGTAGCGTGCCCATTCCTCGTCGGTCAGGACCGCGGGGTCCTCGGGGTAGGGCACGTGTGCCTGGCCACCGTAGTGGAACTCGGCCTCGTCACGGGGCCCGCACCAGGGGCATGGGATGAGAAGCATGGGTTCGGCTCCCTAGTGGGCTACCGCGGCCGCGCCGTGCTCGTCGACGAGCGCGCCGGTGGTGAAACGGTCGAGCGAGAAGGGGGCGTTGAGGTGGTGGGGGGTGTCATGGGCGATGGTGTGGGCGTAGACCCAGCCGACGCCGGGGGTGGCCTTGAAGCCTCCGGTGCCCCAGCCGCAGTTGAGGTAGAGGTTGTCGACGGGGCTGAGCCCGACGATCGGTGAGGCGTCGGGGCTGACGTCGACGATGCCGCCCCAGGTGCGCAGCACGTGGGCGCGGGCGAAGACGGGGAAGAGTTCCAGGGCGGCCGACATCTGCTCTTCGATGATGTGGAAGGCGCCGCGCTGGGTGTAGGCGTTGTACGCGTCGATGCCCGCGCCCATCACCAGCTCGCCCTTGTGTGCCTGACTGACGTACACGTGGACCGCGTTGGACATGACGACGGTCGGATGCACCGGCTCGAGGAGCTCGGAGACCAGCGCCTGCAGCGGGTGGCTCTGGATGGGCAGTTCGATGCCGGCCATGGCGGCGAGCACCGAGGTGTGGCCGGCCGAGCAGAGCGCGACCTTCCCCGCCGCGATCGGGCCGAGCGTGGTCTGCACACCGACGACGCGGCCGTCGACGACGTCGATGCCGGTGACTTCGCAGTTCTGGATGATGTCGATCCCGGCCGCGTCGGCGGAGCGGGCGAAGCCCCAGGCGACGTAGTCGTGCTTGGCGATGCCGGCGCGCGGCTGGTAGGTCGCGCCCAGCACCGGATAGCGCACTTCCTGCGAGATGTTGACGATCGGGCAGACCTCTTTGACCTGCTCGGCGTCGAGCCATTCGGCGTCCACGCCGTTGAGCCGGTTCGCCTCGACGCGGCGGACGCTGTCGCGCACGTCCTGGAGGCTGTGCGCGAGGTTCAGCACGCCACGCTGCGAGAACAGGATGGGGTAGTCGAGCTCCTCGTCCAGCCCCTCCCACAGCTTGAGCGCGTGCTCGTAGATGCCGGCGCTCTCGTCCCACAGGTAGTTGGAGCGGATGATGGTGGTGTTGCGGGCCATGTTGCCGCCCGCGAGCCAGCCTTTCTCCAGGACGGCGACGTTGGTGATGCCGTGGTTCTTCGCCAGGTAGTGGGCGGTGGCCAGGCCGTGGCCGCCGCCGCCGACGATCACCACGTCGTACGACCGCTTGGGTTCGGGCGTGCGCCACAACCAGTCGGGGTGGTCCGGGAGGTCGGCGCCGGGCGTTCGGGGACTCATCGTGCGTCTCCGGCTTCTGCTTCGGAAAGGTGCGGATAGAGCGGGTGCTTGGCGGCGAGGGCCTCGGTGCGGCCGCGCAGGTCCTCGATGTCGGGGTTGGGCTGGAGCGCCAGGGCGATCACGTCGGCGACCTCGGCGAAGTCCTCGTCGGTGAAGCCTCGGGTGGCCAGTGCGGGGGTGCCGATGCGCAGTCCCGAGGTCACCATGGGCGGCCGCGGGTCGAAGGGGACCGCGTTGCGGTTGACGGTGATGCCGATCCGGTGGAGAAGGTCCTCGGCCTGCTTGCCGTCCAGTTCGGAATCGCGCAGGTCGACCAGGACCAGGTGCACGTCCGTGCCACCGGTGAGGACCTTCACTCCGGCCGCCGCCGCGTCCGGCCGCGTGAGCCGCTCGGCGAGAATTCGGGAGCCGGCGAGGGTACGGGCCTGGCGGTCGGCGAACTCGGGTGACGCGGCCACCTTGAATGCCACCGCCTTGGCGGCGATGACATGCTCCAGCGGTCCGCCCTGCATACCGGGGAACACCGCCGAGTTGATCTTCTTCGCGAGGTCGGCGTCGTTGGTCAGGATGACTCCGCCGCGCGGACCGCCGAGCGTCTTGTGGGTCGTCGTCGTGGTGACGTGCGCGTGCGGCACGGGGTTGTGGTGCAGCCCGGCGGCGACCAGACCCGCGAAGTGCGCCATGTCGACCATCAGCAGGGCGCCCACCTCGTCGGCGATCCGTCGGAAGGCCGCGAAGTCCAGTTGCCGTGGGTACGCCGACCAGCCCGCGATGATCATCTTGGGGCGGTGTTCCTTGGCGAGGCGTTCCACCTCGTCCATGTCGACGAGGTTGTCCGCCTCGGACACGTGATACGGCACGATGTTGAGCATCTTGCCGCTGTAGTTGATGCGCATGCCGTGGGTGAGGTGCCCGCCGTGCGCGAGGTCCAGGCCGAGGACGGTGTCGCCGGGCTGGAGCAGCGCGAAGAAGACGGCGGTGTTCGCCTGGGCGCCCGAGTGCGGCTGGACATTGGCGAACCCGGCGCCGAAGAGGGACTTGATCCGCTCGATGGCCAGCCGCTCGGTGACATCGACGTGTTCGCAACCGCCGTAGTAACGGCGGCCGGGGTAACCCTCGGCGTACTTGTTGGTCGCGACCGATCCCTGAGCCTCCATCACGGCGGTGGGGGCGAAGTTCTCGGAGGCGATCATTTCGAGGGTGGACTGCTGGCGGTGCAGTTCGGCGCGGAGCGCGGCGTGGACCTCGGGGTCCAGCTCCGCCAGGGGGGTGTTCAGCGCGTTCATACGGTGTTCGCGTTCCTCTCGGCGGCCTCGACGACATTGGCGAGCAGCATGGCTCGGGTCATGGGGCCCACACCTCCGGGCATCGGCGCGAGCCACCCGGCGACCGAGGCCGCGTCCGGGTGCACATCGCCGACCAGTCCCCGATCGGTGCGGGTGATGCCGACGTCCAGGACCGCCGCGCCGGGGCGCAGCATGTCCTTGGTGATCAGCTCGGGCGAGCCTGCGGCGGCGATGACGATGTCCGCCTCGCGCAGGTGCCAGGACAGGCCCTTGGTGCCGGTGTGGCACAGGGTGACGGTGGCGTTCTCGGATTTGCGGGTGAGCAGCAGTCCGATGGGACGGCCGACCGTGATGCCCCGTCCGACCACGCACACCCGCGCTCCCGCTAGCGGCACGTCGTGGCGGCGGAGCAGTTCGACGATGCCGCGCGGTGTGCAGGGCAGCGGGGCCTCGACGCCGAGGGCGAGCCGGCCGAGGTTGACGGGGTGCAGGCCGTCGGCGTCCTTGGCCGGGTCCATGCGTTCCAGGACAGCGTTCGCGTCCAGGTGGCGCGGGAGCGGCAGTTGGACGATGTAGCCGGTGCAGGCCGGGTCGGCGTTGAGCTCGTCGATGACCTCCTCGACCTGCTGCTGGGTGGCGTCGGCGGGCAGTTCCCGGCGCAGGGAGGCGATGCCCACCTGCGCGCAGTCCCGGTGCTTTCCGGAGACGTAGGCGTGGCTGCCCGGGTCGTCACCGACCAGGACGGTGCCGAGGCCGGGCGGCCGGCCGAGGGTGGCGGTCAGCTTGGCCACGCGTTCGGCCAGTTCGCGGCGGACGGCGGCGGCGGTCGCCTTGCCGTCGAGCAGCTGTGCGTTCACCGGCAGTGCTCCTTTTCCTTCATGTCGGCGCTGTGCGTCAGCCACGGAGGCGGGACATGGTCGGGTCGAACAGGGGCTCCTCGGCGACGACCGCCTCGACGCGCCGGTCGAAGTAGCCGATCTGCAGGGTGCGGCCGGTGGTGGCGAGCTCCGCCGGGAGCCAGGCGTAGGCGATGCCCTTGCCGATCGTGTAGCCGAAGGCGGCGCTGGTGACGTAGCCGACGGGGCGGTCGCCGTCGTACACCGGCTCCTTGCCCATCACGACGGCCTGCGGGTCGTCGACGGTGAGGCAGGTCAGCCTGCGTCGCACGTCGGCCTTGCGCTGTTCCAGCGCGGCCTTGCCGATGAAGTCGCCCTTGTCGAGCCTGACGGCGAACCCGACACCGGCCTCGTAGGGGTCGTGCTCGTAGGTCATGTCGGTGCCGAAGGAGCGGTAACCCTTCTCCAGGCGGAGGCTGTTGAAGGCGCCGCGGCCCGCCACGATGCCGCCCAGCGGCCGGGCCGCCTCCCACAGGGTGTCCCACAGCTTCTGTCCCTGGTCGGCGGTGGTGTAGAGCTCCCAGCCGAGTTCGCCGACGTACGACAGTCGCATCGCGGTGACGGGCACGGAGCCTATGTACGCCTGCTTGGCCCGGAAGTACTTCAGGCCGTCGCGCGAGAAGTCCGCGTCCGTGAGCGGCTGGAGCACCTCGCGGGCGAGCGGTCCCCACAGGCCGATGCAACAGGTGCCGGCGGTGGTGTCGCGGACCTGGACGGTGCCGTCGGCGGGCAGGTGGCGGGTGAACCAGTCGAGGTCCAGGTTGCCGTTGGCTCCGATCTGGAAGCGGTCGGGGGCGAGCCGGGCGACGGTGATGTCGCTGCGGATGCCGCCGTCATGGTCGAGCAGGAGGGTGTAGGTGACAGAGCCGACGGACTTGTCGATCTTGCCGGTGCACAGCCGCTCCAGGAAGGCGGCGGAGCCGGGCCCGCTCACCTCGAGCCGCTTGAGGGCCGTCATGTCGTACATCGCGACGGTCTCCCGGGTGACCTGCGCCTCGGCGCCGACGATGGGCGACCAGAAGCGCGCCGCCCAGTCGTTGGGGGTCACGATGGAGCGGCCTTCGACCAGGCCCGCGTTGGCCTCGTACCACTGGGGGCGCTCCCAGCCGTTCGCATCCAGGAAGAAGGCGCCGAGTTCCTGCTGGCGGGCGTAGAAGGGGCTGGTGCGCAGGGGCCGCAGGTCCTCCGGCGGCTGGAGCGGGTGGAGGATGTCGTAGACCTCGGCGAAGTTCCGGCAGTCGCGGGCCAGCACGTACTCCGGGGCCAACTGGTGCGGCTCGAAGCGGTTCACGTCGCACTCGTGCAGGTCGAAGGACGAGCAGTGGCCGTCGACCAGCCATTCGGCCATGGCCCGGCCCACGCCGGCGGAGTGGGTGACCCACACGGCCTCCGCGACCCAGAAGCCCTTGACGTCCGGGGACTCGCCGAGGAGGGGCAGGCCGTCGGTGGTGAACGAGAACAGGCCGTTGATGCCTTCCTCGACCTTGGCCTCGCGGGTGGCGGGGATCAGTGACTGGGTCTCGGTCCAGGCCTCCTCGAAGTCCTCCTCGGTGAACTTCAGCACCGACGGCATCTCGTCGGCGTCGTCCACGGACAGGATCTCGTCGGCGGTGATCGGCATGGGGCGGTGACCGTAGTAGCCGATGCCCAGGCCGTCGAAGCGGTCGCGGTAGTAGAGGTCGGCGTCCTGGTGCCGCAGGATCGGGCGCACCGCCTCCTCGGTCTGGCCGGCCAGCGCCGGGACGGGGCCGGTCCAGGCGAGCTGGTGGGCGAGCGGTGTGAGAGGCAGGTTCATACCGGCCATGCGGGCGATCTTCGGGCCCCAGATGCCGGCGCAGCACACGACGATGTCGGCGGGGATCTCGCCCTGGTCGGTGAGGACGCCGGTCACCCGGCCCTCGGTGTGCTGGACGTCCAGGACCTCGTGACGGGCGAGGAAGCGCACGCCGCGTTCGGTGGCCCGGCGGATCTGCGCCTCGACGGCGAGGACGGCCTTCGCGAGGCCGTCGGTCGGAACCAGCAGACCGCCGAGGACCTTGTCCGGGTTCACGAGCGGGTGCTGTTCGACGCACTCCTCGGGGCCGATCAGCCGGGCCTCGATGCCCCATGAGGTGAGCCACCCGTGGCGCCGCTGGAGCTCCGCGACGCGCTCAGGGCTGGTCGCCACCTCCAGGCCGCCGACCTGGAGGAAACAGGGCTTGCCGTCGACCTCGAGCGAGCAGAACTTCTCGACGGTGTAGCGGGCCATTTCCGTCATGGTCTTGGACGAGTTGGTCTGGAAGACCAGGCCCGGGGCGTGCGATGTCGAGCCCCCCGTGGCAGGGAGCGGGCCCTGGTCGACCACCGTCACTTCGGTCCAGCCTCGCTCGGAGATCTCGTCGGCGAGCGCCGCTCCCACGACGCCCGCTCCGATGATGACCACCCGGGGTCCCGCCATCGCCGCACCTCCGACGTTGAAAACGTTTTAGTTGCTTGTTACGCAACACAGTTCAGGTTGCGCAACTCAATGTGCCCCCCGAGGGGGTGAGTGTCAAGAGGTCCGTGACGTCGGGAAACAGGCCGGAACACAACAGGGCCCGGCAGGCCGTCGAGGAGGCCTGCCGGGCCCTGCAGACGGCCGCCCGATCATCCGGCGCGAGACAGTACGGGCCGCCGTCCGGTGGCCCGGTTCCGCTGCTCGCACCGTTCGGCGCGGCCGTGTCGCACACGGCTTCGACGTCGGAAGGCTCAGCCGTCCGACCGGTCGAGCAGGGCACGGCGCCACCGCTCGGTCTCGGCGATCTGATTGAAGGTGAAGACGTGCAGGCCGGCCACTCCCGCGGAGGGCTCGGTGAGCGCTCCGGCACTGCGGGCGAGCAGCCGGCCGGGCGAGTAGCCGCCGGGGGCCGCGAAGCGCAGGAACCAGGACGCGTGCTTGGTCAGGAAGCGGGTCGACTCCCCCACGCCGATCTTCGCCGCCACGGACAGCAGTTTGGCCCGCTGCACCGGCCCCGCGACCCCCACGCGCAGGGGCAGGGTCACGCCGCGACGGCGCACCCGGCCCACCCAGTCACCGAGCAACCGCGGGTCGAAGCAGAGGTTGCTGACGATGTAGGTGGCGTGCGCCCGCTTGTCCCACATCGCCTGGATGGTGAGATCGTCGTGGATCAGCGGATGACTCTCGGGGTATCCGGTGATCCCGACCTGAGCGAAGGGACTGCCCAGTGCGTCCAGCCTGCGCAGTAACGGCAGCGCACCGTCGTAGGGCCCGGCCGGCGGATCGGCGTCGCCCGCCGGGACGAAGACGTCGTCGACACCGGCGCAGCGGAGCCGGTCGACGACATCCTTCACGTGTGCGTCGTCCCGCAACAGCCGTGCGGGCACGTGCGGTACGACGCGGAAGCCGTGGGCCGCGAGCCGGGTGGCGAGGTCCAGCGTGGGCTCCAGGCCCTTGACCGGCGAAGCCGTCACCGTGACGGCGATGTCGCGCGGAACGTGGGCAAGCACCTTGTCTTCGGTCGCCCTCGCGGGCAGCACTTCGTAACGGACGCTGCGCAGGAGCGCGCGGAAGGATTCACCGGTCATCGCACCTTCTTTCGCGGCCCGAGCCAGGAACTCAGCATGATGCGATGCAGTTGCACATTGCGCAACTCCAACGTTCCATGCCGAGCCTGTGGCGTGCGCCGCTGTCGTCGATGTTTACTAGGAGTATGGTTGCGCCATGAGCAACTTCCGTCCGGATAACGAAGCGACAGATTCGCAAGCCGGCGGCGTGCAGTCCGTCGACCGCGCCATCACCGTGCTGGAGATCCTGGCCGAGCACGGAGAGGCCGGAGTCAGTGAGGTGGCCGCCGACATCGGGGTGCACAAGTCCACCGCGTTCCGGCTGCTCGGCGCCCTGGAGACGCGAGGCCTGGTGGAACAGGTGGGCGAGCGCGGCAAGTACCGTCTGGCCTTCGGCATCGTGCGCCTCGCCGGCGCGGTCACCGGACGGATCGACATCACCCAGCAGAGCCGCCCGGTCTGCGAACGTCTCGCCGACGAGATCGGCGAGACCGTCAACGTCGCCGTGATGCGGGAGCACTACGCGATCAACCTTTACCAAGTGCGCGGTCCCGGTGCCATCACCGCGCACAACTGGGTCGGCCAGCTGACCCCGCTGCACGCCACCTCCAGCGGCAAGGTCCTCCTGGCGCACATGCCGGCCAAGGAACGCGCCGCGCTCCTGTCGAAGATGCGCCTGAACAAGATGACCCCGCACACCCTGTCGACGAAGACTCAGCTCGAGAAGAACCTCGCCGAGACCCGGGAGCGTGGCTACTCCTGGACCCTGGAGGAGTTGGAGGTCGGGCTGCACGCCATGGCCGCGCCGGTCCGCGACCGGGACGGAAACGTCATCGCGGCCCTCAGCGCCTCCGGGCCCGCGTACCGGCTCACCGAGAAGCTCATGCACGAACTCGCTCCCGTGCTGGTCAAGGGCGCGGATGAGATCAGCCATCGCATGGGCTACCCGGGCTGAGACGGCGCGCGGGTCGGGGTCGCCGTGCGTTCCCGGGAGGACGCCGCGGACCGGTCGCGCCGCCGCGGTCAGGGCGGCGGTGCCGCTAGCTGCTTGCGCCATCGCGTGAACAGCCGTGTCTGGTTCATGCCGAGCACGGCGACCGGACGCCCGGCGCGCCGGTAGACGGCGAGGACGTCGCGGCCCTCGGGGGTGCCTTCCTCGATCGTCACGCTGTCCGCGCCCGCCGCATGGCCGACGAACTGGATCTTCACGCCGTACTGGTCGGACCAGAAGTACGGCGGCCTGGGCACGCCCGGTTGCGCCGCACCCCACGACAGCAGCGCGGCCACGGCCGCGTCCGGCCGCTCCCGGGCACCGGTCCAGTGTTCGACGCGGCGGTGCGCGCCCGCCCGCGGGTCATACCAGGAAGCGCAGTCACCGACAGCAACCACGCCGGCCAGACTGGTGCGGCCGTCCACACCGCACTTCACGCCGTTGTCGAGCGCGACGCCGGAGCCCTCCAGCCACTCGACGCACGGGCGCGCGCCGACACCGACGACGACGGTGTCGGCCGGGACGGTACGCCCGTCGTCGAGCAGAACGGCACTGACCCGGGTGTCACCGCTCAGTCCCTTGACGCCCACGCCGCACAACAGCCGTACGCCGTGATCCGCGTGAAGGGCGGAGACGATGCGGCCCATACCCTCGCCGAGCGGTCCGGCCAGCGGGGTGGGTGCCGCCTCCACGACCGTCACGTCGAGTCCGAGGGCGTATGCGGTGGAGGCGACCTCGGCTCCGATGAACCCGCCGCCGATCACGACGAGCCTGCCGCCCAGTGCCAGGTCCTCCCTCAGGGCACGGGCGTCGTCCAGGGTGCGCAGCGTGTGCACACCCGCCAGGCCGTGCGCCCCCGGCAGAGTCCGCGCGGCCGCGCCGGTCGCGATGACGATGCCGTCGACCCTCACCTCTCGGCCGTCGGCGAGCCGGACGGCACGCCGTTCCCTGTCGAGCCCGGTGGCGCGGGCGCCGAACAGCCACTCCGCCGCCAGGTCCTCGCCGTCCTGCTCCAGTTCCAGATCGCCTTCATCGATCTTGCCGGCCAGGAACTCCTTGGACAGCGGCGGCCTGTCGTAGGGGCGGTGCGGTTCCTCGCCGATGACGATCAGCTGCCCGTCGAAGCCCTGTTTCCGCAATGAGCGCGCCGCGGACAGGCCTGCGAGCGAGGCCCCCACCACGGCCACGGTCCTCATGCGGGACCGCCGGCGAGCCTGGCCGCGACACATGGCGGCAGATTGGGGGCCTCCGTGGACAGCTTGACGTGGATCATGCCGTCCTGGACGACGACCTCGTGGGTGCGGACGGGGAGCTTGGCCGGTGGAGCATCGACGGCCCCCGTCCGGAGGTCGAACTTCGAAGCGTGAAGCGGGCATTCCACCTCACAGCCCTCCAGCCAGCCGTCGGCGAGCGAGGCGTCCTGATGGGTGCAGGTGTCGTCGATGGCGAAGACCTCGCCGTCGTCGGTGTGGAAGACCGAAACCGGCGGATCGATGTCGAGCCGGTGAGCCTCTCCTCGCGGCAGATCCGCGAGACGGCACGCGGGAATCATCATGACACCTCGGTGCGTATAGCGAAACGGATTGCGTTGAACGCAACGCCAGTCTGAGGGCGGCCACGAATCCCTGTCAAGGCATTCGCGGCCCTCACAGCTGCGACATCCGCGGCGTCGCTGCCGCGGCCTCCAGGCCCCAACGGGCCGTCACGCGCACCGCGTCCGACGTCGAGGCGACGTCGTGGACACGGACACACCAGGCGCCCTGCGCGGCCGCCAGGACGGACACCGCCGACGTGGCCGCGTCCCGCAACCGCGCAGAACGGGGCCGGCCCGTCGCCGGGTCCGCCAGCAGGTGGCCCAGAAAGGACTTCCGCGCCGCGCCCACGAGGACCGGCCGGCCCAGCGCGACGATCTCCCCGAGGCGGGCCAGCAACTGCCAGTTGTGATCGGCGTGCTTGGCGAACCCGAGACCCGGGTCGACGATGAGGTGGTCCGGCGAGATGCCGGCGTGCAGCGCCGCCTCCACCCGCAGCCGCAACTCGTCGGCCACGTCGGTGACGACATCGCCGTACACGGCGTTCGTCTGCATGTCGGCGGAGTGCCCACGCCAGTGCATGGCCACGTACGGCGTCCCGGCCTGCGCCACCAGCGGCAGCATCGCGGGGTCGGCGAGCCCGCCCGACACATCGTTGACGAGTCTCGCGCCGGCCTCGATGGCGCGCGCGGCGACCTCGGCCCGCATGGTGTCGACGCTGACGGGCACACCGGTGGCAGCGAGTTCACGGACGACGGGCAGTACGCGCCTCAGCTCCTCCTCCACCGGCGGGCGCAGGGCCCCGGGGCGGGTCGACTCGCCACCCACGTCCAGGATGTCCGCACCCTCGTCGATCAGCGCGAGCCCGTGCGCGACGGCCCGTTGCGGGTCGGACCACCGCCCACCGTCGGAGAACGAGTCGGGCGTGACGTTCACGATGCCCATGACCAGGGTCCGGCCGGGCCGGGGAAGCCCGCGTGGGTACGGCGCGGGAACTCCCTGACCCGTCCGGGTCGCGGTGCTCATGAGGTCCCGGCCCGGACCGTGGCGGTCGCCAGCTGCCGACGCCAGCGCGTGAACGGCTTGACCCGGTTCACTCCCAGGGCGGCCACCGGGTGGCCGGCGCGCCGGTAGACCGCGAGGAAACTCCGGTCGGCCGGGTCGCCGTCCTCCACCGTCACGCTGTCGGCCTGTGCGGCATACCCGGCGAACTGGATCCGCACGCCGTACTGGTCGGACCAGAAGTACGGCGGGCGGGGCGGGGTGGACGGGACGTCCCCGCCGGAGAGCAGGGCGGCCGCAGCCGCCGACGGGCGTTCCTTGGCGCCGGTCCAGTGCTCGACTCGGCGATGGACGCCGAGAACCGGGTCGTACCAGGCGGCACAGTCGCCGACCGCGACGACGCCCGGCACGCTCGTCGTGCCGTCGGCCCCGCAGCGCACGCCGTTGTCGAGCACGACGCCCGACCCCTCGAGCCACCCGGTGCAGGGAGTCGCGCCGATCCCTACGACGACCGTGTCGGCCGGGATGCTGCGGCCGTCGTCGAGCAGGACGGCCGTCACCCTCTCCCTGCCCTCCCCCGAGCCGTCGTCCGGCCTGCTGGTCATCCCTCGCACGCCGGTCCCGCACAGCAGGCGGACGCCGTGATCACCGTGCAGCAGGGAGACGGCTGCCGCCATGTCGGGCCCGAGCGCGCCGGCGAGCGGTGCGGGACCGGCCGCGACGAACGTGACCTCGAGGCCCATGCCGCGAGCCGTCGAGGCCACTTCGGCGCCGACGAACCCGCCGCCGACGACCACCAGTCGGCCACCGCACGCCAGATCGTCCCGCAGGGCCCGGGCGTCGTCGAGCGTGCGCAGTACGTGCACACCGACGAGACCGTCGGTGCCGGGCAGGGTCCGCGCGGCGGCTCCCGTGGCGATCACGACGCCCTCCGCGCGCACCTCCCTGCCGTCGGCGAGTCGCACGGAGCGGTCCCGGGTCCCCAGGCCGACGGCTCGTGCGCCGAGGATCCATTCGGCACCGAGGTCCTCGCCTTCCGTCTCCAGGGCGAGTTCGGCGTCGTCAAGCGCGCCGGTGAGAAACTCCTTCGACAACGGCGGCCTGTCATAGGGGCGGTGAGGCTCGTCGCCGATGATGACGAGGCGCCCGTCGTAGCCCTGGCCGCGCAGCGAACGGGCGGCGGACAGTCCGGCGAGCGAGGCGCCCACGATGGCCACGGTCTTCATGCGGAGCCTCCGGCCAGACGGGCGGCCGTGCAGGAGGGCGGCAGGTTCGGCGGGGCGTCGGACAGCACCACGTGGATCATGCCGTCCTCGACGAGGACCTCATGGGTGCGCACCGGGAGCCTTGCCGGAGGGGCGTCCACGCTGCCGGTTCGAAGGTCGAACTTCGAAGCGTGCAGCGGGCATTCGACCCAGCACCCCTCCAGCCAGCCTTCGGACAGCGAGGCGTCCTGATGGGTGCAGGTGTCGTCGATGGCATAGATCTCGCCGTCCTCGGTGTGGAACACCGCGACAGGCGGATCGGTCTCGAGCCTGTAGGACTCGCCTCGCGGCAGATCGGCGAGACGGCACGCGGGAATCACCATGACACCTCGTTGCATATAGAGGAACAGTGTGCGATTTACGCAACGAGTTTGCGGGCGCTCCAAAGCCCTGTCAAGGCACAGGGAAGGCCGGAGAAAGTGAGTCGGGGCTGAGCCGGGCACGACGGCTGACGCCGGGGGGCGGGTAGCCCACGGCTGACGCCGGGGGCGGGCAGCCACCCGAACTCCTGCGGGCACGAAGGCGTCGGGGCGCACACCGGACAGATGTCGGCACGCCCGCTGTGCGGCCGCACGGTTTTCAGGTCTCTTGAAGGGCTTCAGACCGCACGGGGCTGTCTCGACACCCGACGCGGCCTCGACGAGGCGAGAGCCAGCAGCCGGGAGGCCTTCAGCTCCGTCTCGTCCCACTCCCGCTCCGGGTCGGAGCCCCAGGTGATGCCGGCCCCCGTGCCGAAGCGCAGCACCGGTCCTCCCGGGGCGCCGCGGTGGATCCAGAAGGTGCGGATCCCCACTGCCAGTTCACCGGTACGCCGGTCGGCGTCGACCCAGCCGATGCCGCCGCAGTACGGGCCGCGGGGCGCGGTCTCCAGGGCGTCGATGATGCGCAGCGCGCTGGACTTGGGCGCGCCCGTGACGGAGCCCGGCGGGAACGTTCCGGCCAGCAGCTCGGGCCATCCCGCGCCGGTCGCCAGTTCGCCGCGGACGGTCGAGACCAGATGCACCAGGCCGGGGTGTTCCTCGACGGCGCACAGGGCGGGGACGGTCACGGATCCGGTGGCGCAGACCTGTCCCAGGTCGTTGCGGACCAGGTCCACGATCATCACGTTCTCGGCGTGGTCCTTGTCCTGCAGGTCGTCCGCCGTGCGCCCGGTGCCCTTGATCGGCCCGGACTCGACAGTGCGGCCCGTACGGCGCAGGAAGAGCTCGGGCGAGGCGGTGGCCACCTCGACGCCGTGTGCGGGGAGCCGGACCGTACCGGCGTAGGGGGCGGGGTTGCCTCGGGCGAGAAGCATGGTCAGCGCGTCGACGTCCGCGGCGGCCGGGTCGGGCAGTCGCGCGGAGAGCACCCGGCAGAGGTTGGCCTGGTAGACCTCGCCCGCCGCGATGTGCTCGCGGATGCGGCGCACGCCCGCGATATAGGCGGCGCGGTCCAGCGACGAGGTCCAGTCGCCTGCGGCCGGTCCGCGCCAGGCCCCGGTCACCGGTGCGGGCGGCCGCTCGCGGCGCACGTCACCGAACCGGGCGCAGACCAGACGGCCTTCGAAGTCCGCGACGACTGCCCAGAAGCCGGAGGACTCCAGGGCGGCAGGGTCGCTGGTCACATCACGCAGGTCGGTGGCGACGAGCCCGCCGAAGCGGGCCAGCGGGGCGAGATCGCGCACGACGGTTCGTCCAGTGAGGAGGCGGGGATTTGGCGGCGGAGGGTGGATCGGGGCGCTCGGCTGCGGGTGTCGTCCGAGGGACGCCGTGGCAGTCGAGCGCCCCGACGGGGCATGGCAGGGCCCGCGTCACCAGCCGCGGGCCACCCACTCGGCGAGGTGTGGTGCCTCTGCGGCGACAGTGGTCGTCTCGCCGTGGCCGGTGTGGACGACCGTCTCCCCCGGGAGCGTCAGCAGCCGGTCCCGGATCGAGGTGGTGATCGTGCCGAAGTCGCTGTACGAGCGCCCGGTCGCGCCGGGGCCTCCGGCGAACAGGGTGTCGCCGCTGAACAGGGCCCCCAGCTCGGGTGCGTACAGGCACACGGCCCCCGGAGCGTGTCCGGGCGTGTGGAGAACCCGAAGGCCGATGCCCGCGACCTTCAGCTCCTCACCGTCGGCGAGCGCGCCGTCGGGCCGCCGGTCCGGGTGCGCCAGCTCCCACAGCACCTGGTCGTCGGGGTGCAGAAGGACGGGGGCACCCGTGGCGTCCGCGACGGCAGGAGCGGCGCTCACATGGTCGTCGTGGGCGTGAGTGCACACGATGGCCGTCAGACGGCGGTCACCGACGGCCGCCAGGATGGCGTCGGCGTCGTGCGCCGCGTCGATGACCACGACCTCGTCGTCGTCACCGACGATCCAGACGTTGTTGTCGACCTCCCAGGTGCCGCCGTCGAGGCTGAAGGTGCCGCTGGTGACGAGGTGTTCGATACGGACGGTACCGGCCATCACAGCACCACCACCGAGCGCAGGACGTCACCGTGGTGCATCTTCTCGAACGCCTTCTCCACGTCACCGAGACCGATGGTCTCGCTGACGAACGCGTCCAGGTCGAAGCGTCCCGACAGGTACAGGTCGATGAGCGCAGGGAAGTCGCGCGAGGGCAGACAGTCGCCGTACCAGCTGGACTTCAGCGCGCCACCGCGTCCGAAGACGTCGATCAGCGGAAGTTCCACGGTCATTTCCGGAGTGGGCACGCCGACCAGGACGACCGTGCCGGCCAAGTCGCGGGCGTAGAAGGCCTGCTTGTACGTCTCGGGCCGGCCGACCGCGTCGACGACCACGTCCGCGCCGTTGCCGCCGGTCAGCTCACGCACGGCTTCCACGACGTCCGCCGCCTTGCCGTCGATCACATGCGTGGCGCCCATGCTCATGGCCCGGTCGAGCTTGCGCTGGTCGACGTCGACGGCGATGACCTTGGTCGCGCCGGCGAGCCTCGCCCCCGCGACGGCGGCCATACCCACCCCACCACAGCCGATGACGGCGACGGAGTCCCCACGGCCGACGGCGCCGGTGTTCACGGCCGCGCCGAAGCCCGCCATGACGCCGCATCCCAGCAGGCCGGCGGCGGCCGCCGGAGCCGCCGGGTCGACTTTGGTGCACTGTCCCTCGGCAACCAGCGTCTTCTCCGCGAAGGCACCGATGCCGAGCGCGGGCGAGAGCGGCGTGCCGTCGAGCAGCGTCATCGACTGCTTGGCGTTGTGCGTGGCGAAGCAGTACCAGGGCTTGCCCTTGCTGCACGCCCTGCACTGCCCGCAGACCGCACGCCAGTTCAGGATGACGAAGTCACCCGGCTCGATGCCGGTGACACCCTCTCCGACGGCCTCGACGCGGCCCGCGGCCTCGTGCCCCAGCAAGAAGGGGAACTCGTCGTTGATGCCGCCCTCCCGGTAGTGGAGGTCGGTGTGGCAGACGCCGCACGCCTCGATCGCGACAAGCGCCTCCCCCGGGCCGGGATCGGGTACAACGATCGTCTCGACGGACACCGGGGCGCCCTTCTTAAGGGCGACGACGGCACGAACCTCGTGAGCCATGGGTTACTCCTCTGGCGGGAACTTTCAACTGCGTGTTGCTTAATCAGACACACGCACCGTTATACGCAACTGAGCATCGGGGAAGGGCAGGTGCGAGGTCAAGTGGCCGACTGCCACCGGGTGAGTTGGCGTTGGGCGACGTCGACGCGGGCGGGGCGCGGGCGGGGACGGCATCCTGGGATGCGGCCCTCGCCCGCGCCCTGAGTCGGCCGGTTTTCGGCCGGTTTTCGTCTCTTCCGGCAGCTCAGCCGGTAACCTGCGGATCCGCCACCTCGGTCGGTCGCGCACCGTCGTCCGGCGCGCGTTCGTCGGCGGCTACCACGGCCTCCGGGGCCCGTTCACCTCTCGGTTCGGCGCGCAGCGCCTTGACCAGGGAGACACACATGCCGATCATCACGAACAGGAACGGGAAGGCGGCGATGATGGCGACCTGCTTGACCGCTTCCAGGCCTCCGGCCAGCAGCAGGACGGCCGCGACCAGGCCGGTCAACGTGCCCCAGAGGATCACGACGGGTCGGCTGGGGTTCGCGCAGCCCCGGCAGGAGAGCATGCCCAGCACCACGGATGCCGCATCGGCACCGCTGACGAAGAACAGGCCGACCAGGACGATCACCAGGACCGAGGTGATGGTGAACCAGGGCAGCGTCTGCAAGGTGGCGAACAGGCCCGCTTCCTCGCCCTCGGCGACCGCCGCGGACAGCCGGCCGCCGTGCATCTCCTGATTCAGCGCGGTCCCGCCGAGGATCGCGAACCACACGACGCTCACCACGCTCGGCGCGATGATCACACCGACGATGAACTGGCGGATCGTGCGACCACGGGAGATCCGCGCGATGAACGTGCCCACGAACGGCGTCCAGGAGATCCACCACGCCCAGTAGAAGATCGTCCAGCCGGAGAGCCATTCGCTGCCGCCGAAGGCACCCGTCGTGAAGCTCATCTCCGGAAGGGAGGCCAGGTAGCCGCCCAGCGCCTCGGTCTGGCTGTTCAGGATGAATACCGTGGGGCCCACGACGAAGACGAACAGCAGCAGAACGCCGGCCAGGATCATGTTGCCGTTGCTCAGCCACTGGATACCGCGATGTACCCCGGTGAGGGCCGAGACGACGAACAGGACGGTGAGCACCGCGATGATCAAGACGGCCAGCGCGGTGGAGTCCGCGATCCCCCAGAGCTCGTTCAGTCCGCTGTTGATCTGCAACGCGCCGAGCCCCAGGGAGACGGCGGAGCCGAAGAGGGTGGCGAAGATGGCCAGAATGTCGATGGACTTGCCCAGCGGTCCGTTCACCCGGTCGCCGAGCAGCGGCCGGAAGGCTGAACTGATCAGACTGTTGCCGCTCTTGCGGAATCCGAAGTAGGCGAGGGCGAGGCCGGCGACGGCGTACATGGCCCACGGGTGGACTGCCCAGTGGAAGTACGAGTACTCCAGCGCGACGCGGGCCGCGTCGTCCGTGCCCGCCTTGGCGGTGCCGGGCGGTGGGCTGGCCATGTGCATGAGTGGCTCACTCGCGCCGTAGAACATCAGGCCGATGCCCATGCCGGCGCTGAACATCATCGCCACCCATGAGGCGGTGCTGAATTCCGGACGGTCGGTGTCCTTGCCGAGCCGGATACAGCCGAACCGGCTGAACGCCAGCACAACCGCCAGCAGGACGAATCCGGAACTGGCCAGGACGAAGAGCCAGCCGAAGTTCTCGATGATCCGCCCCAGCGTCACCTCGGCCACGGTGGCGAGACTGTCGGTGAAGAACACTCCCCACGCCACGAAGAGGGCGGACAGCGTCACGGAGATGTAGAGGACTGCCGGATCAAGCCGAGTCGTGGCCGAACTCGGTTTCTTTGTCGCAGGGGTACTCATCGGCGACCTTCCGTACGGGGCATGGAGAGAGGAGAGGGGGCGGACGGGAAGAGGAAGTTCCCTGCCGCTCGAAACCTGCGCACATGGTGCGCAACACGCAACCGAAAGCTCGATGTGCAACAGTTTCGCGGTCAGCCCCGACAGGTCAAGCCCCGTACACCCATCGTTATGACGACGGTCACATCGCCTCCGCGTAGACGGCCGCCGTCGCCGCGGCGGTCCTGTCCCAGCCGAAGGAGCGGGCGTGCCGGACGGCGGCCTCGCCCATCCGAACGCAGAGTGCCGGGTCGTCGGCGAAACTCTGCAACGCACGTGCGTAGTCGACCGGGTCGTGCCCCGGTACGAGCAAGCCGCTCGTACCGTCTCGCACCGCCACGGGCAGACCGCCCACCTCCGCTGCGATCACCGGGGTGCCGCAGGCCTGCGCCTCGATGGCCACCAGGCCGAAGGATTCGCTGTAGGACGGCGTGACCAGGACCGACGCCGCGCGATACCAGTCGGCGAGCTGCTCCTGACCCACCGGCGACTGGAACCGCACGACATCACCGATGCCGAGGTGCGCCGCCAGCTTCTGCAGCCCGTCCGGCTTCGACAGGCCGTTGCCGCTCGGCCCACCCACGACCGGGACCATGATCCGCTCTCGGAGCCACGGCCGTTCTTCCAGCAACCGGGCCACCGAGAAACAGCAGGACGTCCGGCGCTTTCAAGGGCTGTATCCGCCCCACGAACAAAGGTATGAGCGCGTCTTGGGGCAGGCCGAGGCGGGCGCGCGCCGCAGCCCGGCCGACCTCGACGCCGGACGGGTCGGGCCGGAAACGCTCCAGATCGACGCCGGGGTGGACGACCGTGACCCGGCTGCTGTCGGCGCCATAGTGGCGGAGCAACTCCTCCGCTTCCTTCCGGGTGTTGGCGATCAGCCGGTCCGCGGCGGCGACGATCCGGGACTCGCCGACAACCCGGGCCGCAGGCTCGGGGGTGTCGCCCTCGGCGAGGTTGGCGTTCTTGACCTTGGCCATGGTGTGCATGGCGTGCACCAGGGGCAGGCCCCAGCGCCGGGCGGCGAGCCGACCGACATGACCGGAGAGCCAGTAGTGCGAGTGGACCAGATCGTAGTGGCCTGGGCGGTGGCCGGCCCACGCCTGCATCACGCCATACGCGAAGGCGCACAGTTGGGCGGGCAGGTCCTCCTTGGCAAGCCCCTCATAGGGGCCGGCGTCGATGTGCCGCACGAGGACGCCGGGGGCCAGTTCCACGGCGGACGGAAGCACGGCAGAAGTGGCGCGCGTAAAGATCTCGACCTCGATGCCGATCGCGGCGAGACGCCGGGCCAGCTCCACGATGTAGACGTTCATTCCACCGGCATCGCCGGTGCCCGGCTGGTGCAGCGGAGAGGTGTGCACGCTGAGCATCGCCACACGGCGCGGGTGGCGGCGGGCGTCGCGAGGCCGCGGCCACGAGGCGTCGACAGGGGTGCCGGGGACGAGACCACGGTCCTCGCCGAGCCGGCGCAGGTGCCGGCTCACCTGGCCGGCCCGCCTTCCGGCTGCCGTGGCCTGCCGACTGCCGTCCGAAGGTCGATACGCTGCTCGCCGTTCAGCCGGACGACCTCGTCGTCGGTGAGCAGATCAGGCTTGGTCAGCCACCGCAAACCCTCTTCCGGCATGCAGGAGGCGCCGCGCGGATCGCACCTGTCGGTGAGTGAGACCCACAGGTCGGTGGCGGCACACCCGTAGGTGTCGACGAGTCCCGGCCCGACTGCGACTCGATCGTGCTCGCCCATGAACAACCCTCTCAACTCCCCCGCGCTCAGCACTCGATGACGTTGACAGCGAGTCCGCCGCGAGCCGTCTCCTTGTACTTGACCTTCATGTCGGCGCCGGTCTCCTTCATGGTTTTGATGACCTTGTCGAGTGAAACGTGGTGGCGACCGTCGCCGCGCAGCGCCATGCGGGCGGCGGTCACGGCCTTGACCGCGGCCATGCCGTTGCGCTCGATGCACGGGATCTGGACCAGGCCGCCGACGGGGTCGCAGGTGAGGCCGAGGTTGTGCTCCATGCCGATCTCCGCGGCGTTCTCCACCTGCTCGGGGGTGGCGCCCAGCACTTCGGCCAGACCACCCGCGGCCATCGAGCAGGCCGAGCCGACCTCGCCCTGGCAGCCGACCTCGGCGCCCGAGATGGAGGCGTTCTCCTTGAACAGCATGCCGATCGCGCCCGCGGTGAGCAGAAACCGGACGACGTCCTCCTCGTCGGCGCCGGGCACGAAGTTGATGTAGTAGTGCAGGACCGCCGGGATGATGCCGGCCGCGCCGTTGGTCGGGGCGGTCACGACCCGGCCGCCGGCCGCGTTCTCCTCGTTCACGGCCATCGCGTAGAGGGTTACCCACTCCATCGCACGGAGCGCCGGATCGCCCTCGCTGCGCATCGCCCGGGCCGCGGCCGCGGCGCGACGGCGGACCTTCAGACCGCCGGGGAGAATCCCCTCACTGGACAGTCCGCGGGAGACACAGGCCTGCATGACCCGCCAGATCTCCAGCAGGCCCTCGTGGATCTCGTCCTCGGTGCGCCAGGCCTTCTCGTTCTCCAGCATCAGCGCGGAGATCGACAGACCTGTCTCGCGCGCCAGGCTCAGCAATTCGTCACCGGTGCGGAAGGGGTACTTCAGGACGGTGTCGTCCAGCTTGACCCGGTCCGCGCCGACGGCCTCCTCGTCGACCACGAAACCGCCACCGACCGAGTAGTACGTCTTCTCCAGCAGCGGCTGCCCGCCCACGTCGTACGCACTGATGGTCATGCCGTTGGCGTGATAAGGCAGTGAACGCCGGCGGTGCAGGACCAGCTGGGTGTCGACGTCGAAGTCGATCTCGTGGTCCGGTCCGATCTCGGTACCGAGGAGGCGGATGCGCTTGGTACTGCGGATCCGCCCGACGTCCAGCTCGGCCTGGGCGACGTCGACCGTGTGCGGTTCGTTGCCCTCCAGGCCGAGCAGCACGGCCTTCGGGGTGCCGTGGCCGTGGCCGGTGGCACCGAGGGAGCCGAACAGCTCCGCTCGCACCGCGGCGGACTGCGCGAGCAGGCCGTCCCTCTTCAGCCGGGCGGCGAACATTCGGGCGGCTCGCATCGGGCCGACGGTGTGCGAGCTGGACGGACCGATGCCGATGGAGAACAGGTCGAAGACGCTGATTGCCACGCCACACTCCATGGGGTGGAAGGGAATTACGAACATGCCGCGGGCACGGCCCGCGGGAGGCGGTCACATGAGTGGGTGAACGGGGTCCCGCTCCGCCGAGGTGGTGACGCGGGCAGTGCACGCGCCGCTGTCGTACGTCATCGGCCGTCTCCTTGGACATGCGCGCAGTACGCGGCGTACGCGTCGGCGGACAGCGCACCGGCGATGTTCTCGACCCGCAGCCTGAACAGCCAGCCGAGGGTGTAGGGAGCGGCGATGACGACGCCTGGTGCGCCGGCCAGCGCGGTGTTGACCTCCAGGACCTCACCCGAGGCCGGGGCATAGAGCTCACCGACGGCTGTGGGAGAACTGATCGCCCCGCATGCCTCACCCGCCTCGACCCGGGTACCGACCGCCGGCAGCCGGAGGTGGACGACATCACCGAGGGCCTGTGCCGCGAAGGCGGTGATGCCCACGGTGGCGTTGCCCGCATCGACGAGCAACCACTCGTGGTCCCAGGTGTACCGCAGGTGCTGCGGAACGCTCAGGGCGGTCTCCCGCGGGGACCGCGCACGGTGCCGGGGCGGGGAGCTCATGAGACGGAGGCCTCAGCGACCGGGGCGGGGGTGCGGCACAACCGGTTGAACAGCCTCGGCCGGTCCATGGCGAGCACGGCGACGGGGGTGTTCCTCACGCCGGTTCTCCGGCAGCGACGCGGAGAACGGGGTAGCCGTCCTCGAAGGGGCCGTGGTGGACGGGCGCCGGTTCCTTCCCCGAGAGGAAGGTCGGCCGGCCCGCGCGCAGACCGAACAAGGCCAAGGGCAGGGGGCCTTCGACGCACCAGCCCGCCGGCCGGCCGTGGGCCGGTGCGGCCTCCTGGGTGCGTGCGGATGGACTCGCCAGGCGGCAGGTCTTCGATCCGGCACACCGTGATCATGGAGAACCTCCGGGTTGCGGGTGCCCGACGGGGAATGGGAGCCGTCGGCCGGGGGTGGGCACCCGACCATTCGACGGAGTACAAGCAGCGAACGATTGTCTCGGATAACACAACCAAACTCGCTATGCGCAACATGCTTTCGTTTACTCCAAGGCGTTGTCAAGAGAGAAGCCGCATCGGTCCGCCGTGGCGTCGCTCCCCCGGCCAACGGCAAAAGGCCCGTGCACCTGCCGGAGGAGACACACGACAGGTGCTCGGGCGGTACAGACGAATCAGTGGGCGGGCCGCTCGTGCGAGAGGGTGCTGGTCTGCCGTTCGACACGACGCCGCCCGGACAGCACGGACAGCACGGACAGCACGGACAGCACGGAAGAGGGTGTCGCCACACTCCGACGCCGGCCACCGTCAGCGCTGTCGGCGGTCAGTCGCCAGTAACCGGGTGCCTCTCGGGGTGGGCCGTCCTTGCAGGCGCTCACGGGATCACCACCGAGCGCAGGACCTCACCGCGACGCATCTTGGCGAAGGCCGGCTCCACCTCGTCCAGTGTGATCTTCTCGCTGACGAAGCTCGCCAGGTCGAAGCGGCCCTGCAGACAGAGCTCGATCAGCGCAGGGAAGTCCCGTGAGGGCAGGCAGTCGCCGTACCACGAGGACTTCAAAGCTCCGCCCCCGGCCGAAGACATCCAGCAGAGGCAGCTCGATCGTCAGCCTCGGGGTGGAGACACCGGCCAGGACGGTGGTGCCGGCCAGGTCGCGGGCGTAGAAGGCCTGCTTGTAGGTCTCAGGGCGGCCCACGGCGTCCACGACCACGGCGGCACCGAAGCCGCCGGTGAGCGTACGAATGGCCTCGACAGCGTCGGCCCTGGAGGAGTCGACGGTGTCGGTGGCGCCGAACCTCTCGGCCCGTCGCAGCTTCCCCTCGTCGACGTCGACGGCGATGATGCGGGCGCCGCCTGCGACGTTGGCACCGGCGATCGCGGCCATGCCCACGGCGCCGCAGCCGATCACCGCGATCGAGTCTCCGCGGCCGACGCCGCCGGTGTTGACCGCGGCGCCGAATCCGGCCATCACGCCGCAGCCCAGCAGCCCCGCAGCGGCCGGCGAGGCGGTCGCGTCCACATTGGTGCACTGCCCGGCCGCAACCAGGGTCTCCTCGGCGAAGGCACCGATACCCAGGGCCGGGGACAGCGGAATGCCGTCTGCCAGCGTCATCGGCCGACCTGCGTGGCGAGGGGCGAAGCAGTACCACGGCCTGCCCTTGCGACAAGCCCGGCACTGACCACCGCATACCGCGCGCCAGTTGAGCACGACGACGTCACCGGGCGCGACCTCGGTGACCCCCTCACCGACCGATTCGACCACCCCTGCGGCCTCGTGGCCGAGCAGGAAGGGGAATTCGTCGGCGACCTCACCCTCCCGGTAGTGCAGGTCGATGCGGCAGACACCACAGGCGTGCACCCGCACCAACGCCTCGCCCGGACCAGGGTCCGGCACCAGGACGGTCTCCAGCGCGACGGGGGCACCCTTCTCGCGAGCGACGACGGCTCGTATCTCATGTGTCACTGTGGTTCTCCTCGCCGAGGGAGACGGCCGAATCCCAGGTGCGACCGGATGTGCTGGTTGGCGCGGCGTCGCATCGCCCTGGCGGAACGATGAGACGAGGGATCGGCGCCTTCGCCGTGCACGGAAGCTCCCACGAACGCGGGTGGTGCAGGGCGTCTTGGCACTGGGCACCGGCCTCCCCGGCCCCAGGAGGGACGAGGTCGAGCCGGCACTCCGTTGCGCATGACATTCACTGCTTCACAAGAGAAACCGTCTGCCGCAGGATGAGCGGCGCTGTCAAGGGGCGCCGAAGAACGTGTGATCCGGCCGGACGGACCTGCCAGGACACGCGGCTGTCCGGCCTCATGGGGCGGACAGCCGCGTGTCTCTGCCCGGCGCGCGCGGCGTCAGGAACGCTCGAGATCGCTCTCCCGCACGTCGGCTCCGCGCTTCTCGTCGGCCTCTGCGGGGTGTCGGGAGTCGGCCGGGACGGCACTGGTCTCCGCCAGCGTGCGACCCCGGGTCTCCTCGGCCCACGCAAAAGACACCAGCCAGCCGACCAGGGTGATACCGGCGCCGATCAGCATGGTCGTGCCAATGCCCAGCCTGCTCAGAGAGATCGGCAGCAGGAAGGTACCCGCGGCGGCGCCGATACGGCTGATCGAGGTGGCCACGCCCCCTGCGGTGGCTCGGATACTGGTGGGGAACAGCTCGTTGGGATAGGTCCACTCCAGCACCGTGGGGCCGCCGGAGAGCAGGGCGTAGGTACAGAAGCAGGCGACGACCACCGCGACGGGAAGCGAGTCCCCGCCTCCGAGCACCGCGAGCGGGATCGCCATCAAGGCGAACGACCAGACGATGACGGGGCGGCGCCCCACCCGGTCCACCAGACGCAGCGCGGGAATGCAGCCCAGCACGAACACGGAACTGATCAGCGCCGAACCGAGGTTGCTGGCATTGCCCTCGCCGAGACCGAAGGATCCCAGGATGGCCGGCCCGAAGGTGTACAGGGCGAACATCGGCGTGATCTGACACATGTAGAACAGCCCGCAGAACAGCGTCCGCCGCAGATAGATGCCCTGGAACAGGTCACGCAACCGGTACCGTTCCACGGCTCGTTCGGCGGCCGCGGCGGCGAGCAGGTCATCGATGGGGACGGTACGGCCGAGAGCCCGCTTGATCGACTTCTGGGCATCGACGGTGCGCCCCTTGTTCACCAGCCACAACGGCGACTCGGGTGTACCGATACGCATCAAAAGGATCACTGCGCTCAGCAACGCTCCGGAGGCCAGCATCCACCGCCAAGCGCCGGCGCCACCGATCTCGGCCAGGACGTAGCCGACCACATAGGCGGCCGCCGCACCGACATACCAAGCGAGGATGAGAATCCCGAGCAACCGGCCGCGATGCCGGTTCGGCACCCATTCAGCCAGCAGTGACGTCGCGATGGGGTAGTCGGCTCCGACGGCCACGCCAAGGATGAAGCGCAGCACCACGAGCTGCCAGGCGTCAGTGGCGAACACCGACAGCACCGATACGACGACCAGGATCATCAGGTCGATGGTGTACATCGCCTCACGGCCGAGCTTGTCGGTGGCGATGCCGCCGAACAGGCCTCCGACGAAGATGCCGACCAAGGCGGCGGCACCGATGAGGCTTTCCTCTCCGATGCTCAGGTTCAGCTCGTTGCTCATGCCGATCAGCGCGACACCGATGATGCTGAGCAGGTAGCCGTCTAGGAACGGACCTCCGGCGCAGGCCCAAGTGAGTTTGCGATGGAACTTGTTCAGCGGCACCTCGTCGATGGCACTGATGGACATTTGAGCTCCCGGACTGGGGGACGGGGGACTGTGTGGCTCACGACCGTGACCCCCTTCCGGCGGAACCGGGTTCGAAGAACCCGGCCCGGGACCGACCTGGGCGGTGCCATCACGGTTGACGCCCCACGACGGAGTTGCATTCAAAGAAACGCGTTCCTTCAGTCGCAACAGAACATCCATCCCGGAGCGACGTCAAGGCAACCTGCACAAGGTTTTGCAAGTTCCTCTCGCATCCCGCAACAGCTCACCGCGCACCCCCATCCCCATGACGGGCGTCGCTTACACCGCCGCCCGCCCGGTCTTGAGGGACCTCATCGCCCGCAGGGCCACGTTTCACATTGCGGTGTTTCGTTCATATAGAGAAACACCCTGTGGCCGCCCTCCTGCCGACACCCTCATTTTCAGCCACGGCCGCCACCGCTGTCCCGGGGGGGGGTCCGCTGACGGAACGAAGGATCCGTTCCGCTCACAGCTCCGCCGCTCGGCGATCCGGTGCGCACCCGGAGTCGACGGAGCGGGCACCGAAGACGGCCTGTCCCCGGTTCACCCCCCGCGGCAAGGTCGAGCACTCCAGGAGACGGGGCGCGCCGGGGCCGGTCGCAGAGTCCGCTCGCAGGGCGGGTGACGGCCCCGAGGGCTCCATTCGGTTCTCGGTATATCGACTTGCCCATCCCCGACAGGGGAGCAAAACCAGTCGTATAGTTGCGCCATGAGCAACTACACGGCAGACGGCGAAGCAGCAGGCGCCGCGGCGGGCGGGGTGCAGTCCGTCGACCGCGCCGTCAGCGTCTTGGAGATTCTCGCTCAGCGCGCAGAGGCGGGCGTGAGCGAGGTCGCCGCCGAGCTCAATGTCCACAAGTCGACCGCGTTCCGCCTCCTCGGAGCGCTTGAGGCACGCGGGCTCGTCGAGCAGTCGACCGAGCGGGGCAAGTACCGGCTCGGCTTCGGGATCGTACGCCTGGCGGGCGCGGTCACGGACCGTCTCGATCTCACCCAGCAGGGCCGAGCTGTGTGCGAGCGACTCAGCGAGGAGATCGGCGAGACCGTCAACATCGCCGTTCTACAGGAGCATTACGCGGTCAACCTGTACCAGATGCGTGGCCCGGGCGCGATCGGCACCAACAACTGGGTCGGGCAGCTCACGCCCCTGCACGCCACGTCCAGCGGCAAGATCCTTCTGGCCCACCTGCCCGCGGAAGACCGCGCCGCAGCACTCGCGGCGTCCGGGATGCAGAAACTGACGCCGCACACAATAACTTCCCAGTCCCAACTGGGAAAAGATCTCACGGAGGCGCGGGAGCGCGGTTACGCGGTGACACTGGAGGAATTCGAGATCGGCCTGCACGCCGTGGCGGCTCCGATCCGGTCTCACACCGGTGAGGTCGTCGCCGCCCTCAGCGCCTCCGGCCCCGCGTACCGCCTCAGTGAGCAGCGCATCTGCGAGATTGCTCCCGTCCTGCTCAAAGGCGCCGAGGAGATCAGTCACCGCATGGGGTACGCCCACTGAGTCCGCTCGGCCGAAGGGTGCGGGCTGTGCTTGCCGTACGACGGCGAGGATGCGCTGCTGGTCCGGCGGGAGCGCGGCCTCCTCCACGCCCGGTGCACGGTGCGGGATCAGCATCACCGCATGCCCGCCCACCCGCCAGGTGCCGACGCGGCCGAGGCGCGTTCGTCAGCGATCTGTTCACTCACCTGCTCAACGACTCGTCGGTGACGGAAATTTCGTTCCGCTCGGCCCGTACCTCCCCCAGCTGCTCGACCAGTTGGTCTTCGAGTTCGTCCAATTCCACGCCGCGCGGTGATCCGTTCCAGCAGTTCGGGATCCAAGATGCACCTGTCGTCGCTGAACTCAGAGGACGCGCTGGTAGTGGAGCTCAGTGAGCGTGATCTCGTCGTAGACATCGTCTCGAGTTGCACCGTCGGCTTGATAGCCGGCCCGCTCGTAGAAGCGCCGGGCTGGTTGGTTGTCACAGAGAACCCACAAGGCCGACGCCTCGAAGCCCTGGCTCTTCATCTGAGCGTGAGCCTCACCCAGGAGCCTCCGCCCGATGCCCTGACCGATCAGATCCGGTGCGACGTACAGGGCGTAGACCTCACCTACCCGCCCAACACCAGACATCTCATGTTGACAGGGCCCAAAGCAGATCCACCCCACCGGGCCGCGGTCACCGAGCGCAACAAGGTCTCGTGACTTCCGACGGGGTTGAGGGAACAACTGCCGCCGCTGACCGGCATCTCCTTCGTCAGTCATTGCATCCAGGTACGTCTGGGGAACGATGCCGGCGTACGCCGCCTGCCATCCCCGGACCCGGATCGTCGAGACGGCCCCGATGTCAGCCTCATCCATCTCCCGCACACGCATCATCGCGTCACGGTAATGCCACAGGTACCTCAGAACGAACTGCTTTACCCTGCTGCCGGACCTTCAGGTCCGAAAGCCCCTCCTGACGGACGATCCACTCCTCAAGCAGTCGCTCACGACGAGTGCGAGTATCCCCGAGAACCGGTCGAACGAGCCGTTCACCTGCGTTGTCGAGTGGCGGAGACTCACTGATCGGCATGTTGCTGAAGCGAGTTGGAGTCGGTGGTGCTCAAGGAGGGCGACACAGTATGTCGCTGAGGAGTTTCCGCCGGGGTTTCGGGTGTGGGCCCGTTGCGGTGAATCCACAGGAGAGCTCCTGCCAGCAGCACTGTGCCTCCCAGCAGCCACGGCGGCAGGCCTGAGGGAAGGACACCAATGATCAAGCCGGTGAGAGCTGCCACCAGTTGCAGAGCGAGAGACTGGACGGACAGTGCGGTGGCCCGGCCCGGACTTGAGACATGGCGGTGCAGGAGGGCGTTCTCACCGGGTCCCGCTGCGCCGAGACCGAGGTAGACGAGGCCGTAGCCGATGGCGGCGAGGATCATGGAACCCACTCCTGTGAACGCTGCGGTGGCGCCGAGCAGAAGGAGGCTGATCGCGCTCGCGCCGAGACTCACCATGACCGCGCGCTCGCCACTGCCCGCGAACCGGGCGGTCAGTGGTGCAAGGTGGCTGCCGAGACTCATCGCCGTGCGGCATCTACAGCGTATCGCCGACTGCCTGGTACAGCTGTCCCTGCTGCCGGGCGGCACGACGGTGCGGTCCGTGGCAAGCGCCTGGATCGAAACCGGCCGCACCGCACACCGGCAGCCGGCCGTCGAGATTCTCGAGACCATGGCGCTCCACCCGGTTACCGGCGTCGCCGTCCGCAAGCAGCTCTGCGAGGTACTCCGCCTGCCGCGCCGTCAGGACGCCGGCTTCGACACCCTGCTTGATGAGCTGGAACAGCGGCTTGGTACCCGCGTCCGTGATCCGGTCGCGCAACACGATCTCCACCGCATCGCGTAGACGTACAGCAACAGGGCACCGACGACCAGGAAGCTGAAGGTGCCGGGCAGACTGCGCCCGACGGCGACCATGAAGGTGCGCAGTTGGGGCAGGAAGCGGGCGGTGCGCAGGACTCGGGCTAGGCGCAGCAGCCGCAGGATGGTGCCGTTCTCGCGAACGACCGGCAGGAATGCGGAGACCACGACGGCCAGTTCGAACAGATTCCACGGATCACGGAAGAAGTCGCGGGGGCGGTCGGTGTGCGCGCAGGCCCGCAGGAGTATCTCAACCGTGAAAGCGGCCAGACAGACGTGTTCGGCCAGGTGTAACCACTGGTCCCAGTCCTCGACCACAGCGCTGTACGCCTCCGCGCCCAGCAGTGCCGCGTTGGCGAGGATCAGGCCGAACACGGTGAGGGCGAACCGCCGGGCCTCCGTGATGGCACGGGCCCGTTCCGCCAGCCTCCGGCGGGAGAGACTTCTACAGCACTGTAGATGGTTGCGCCGTGCCGGGGCGGCTTCAGCAGGATACCTCACCGCTCACGCACCCGAGCGCCCGATGCGTGCACCTCGGGCAGACTCCGTGAGGGGACGGGCGGTATGCCCGCCCCCTCAACGGGTGTTGCCCATTTGGGAGGTCAGGCCGTCTGGGGCTGGAGGTAGCGGGCGAGTAGGTCGTCCAGGCTGACCAGGCCGGTGAGGCGGCCGGTGTCGTCGCAGACGAGTGCGAGCGAGGCGCGGTGCCGGCGGAGCAGGTCGATCGCGTCCGCGACGGTGGCGTTCTCGGTCAGCTCCGGTACGGGGCGGGCCAGGGCTCGGGCGGTGATGGTACGGCCCTGAGCGCGGGCGACCAGCGCGTCGCGGGCGTGGAGGGAGCCGAGGACCGTGCCGCTCTCGCGGACCAGCAGCCGGGTGCGGTCGTGGTCGGCGGCGGTGCGCAGGATGTCGTCGATGCCGGTGTCGCCGTCGACCGAGGTGATCTCGGCGGCCGGGACCTGGAGGTCGCTCACCGGGGTCTGGGGCTCGGTCAGCGAGCGGGTGATCAGCTCGGAGTCGGACTCGCTGATCAGGCCGAGTCGCTGCGACTCCTCGACGAGATGGGTGAGTTGCTCGCGGTTGTGGACCGAGGCCAGTTCGTCGCGCGGGCTGACCCGGCACAGCCGTACCAGGGCGTTGCTGATCCGGTTGAGCAGCCCGATCAGCGGCCGTACCGTCTTCACCACGGCCCGGAAGGGCGGGGACAGCAGCATCGCGGAGCGCTCGGGGTGGGCGATGGCCCAGGACTTGGGCGCCATCTCGCCGACGACCATGTGCAGGAACACCACGACGATCATCGCGACGGCGAACGCGATGCCGTAGCTGAACGCGCTGGGCAGGCCCAGGTCGTGCAGCAGCGGGTCGAGTTCGTGGGAGATCGCGGGCTTGGAGAGCGAGCCCAGGCCCAGCGTGCACACGGTGATGCCGAGCTGGGCGCCGGCCAGCATCAGTGACAGCTCACGCATCCCGGCCAGCGCGGCCTTGGCGCCGCGCCGACCTGAAGCTGCGGCCTTCTCCATCCGGTGGCGTTTGGCGGCGACCAGCGCGAACTCGGCGGCGACGAAGAAGGCGCTGCCGATCAGCAGCAGAACGGTGACGAAGAGCGCCATCGGGAAACTCATGCCTGCTCCTCCTCATGCTCCGCCACGGGCAGCCGCTCCAGGCGGACCCGCTCCGGCACGTGCCGGTCGAGCGTGCGTACGTCGATCACCGCGCTGCCCCCTTCGGGCAGGCCGACGATCAGCCGGTCGCCGATGGCCGGGAAGCGGCCGAGTCGGTCGATGACCAGACCGGCCACGGTGTCGTAGTCCTCCTCCTCGGGAAGGTCGATACCGGTGGCGTCGGCGACCTCGTCGAGGCGGCGTCCGGCATCCACCAGCCAGCCTGCGCCATCGGGGGCGGCAAGTTCAGTGACGGTGTCCGTCTCGTCGGCGATGTCACCGACCAGTTCCTCGGCGATGTCCTCGTAGGTGACGATGCCCGACACCCCGCCGTGCTCGTCCAGGACCACGGCGAACTCGTCGTCCAGCTCACGCATCCGGGTCACCGCGTCCGGCAGCGGCAGTGTGTCCGGCAGCAGGAGCGGCCTGCGGGCGAGTGTGCCCGCGGTGGCGGTGGCGAGGCGGTCGGCGGGCAGCCGCATCAGCTCGCGCACGCCGAGGACGCCCGCGACGTCGTCCGGGTGATCGCCCAGTACGGGGTACGTGGAGTGACCGTGCTTGCCGATCAGCTCGACCGTTTCGGCGGCGGAGGCGCCCTTGCGGACGAAGACGGCGTCCACGCGCGGCACCATCACCTCGTCCAGCGTCCGCTCGGAGAACTCCAGGACGTGGTCGATCAGGTCGGCGGTGTCCTTGGGCAGCTCGCCCTGCTCGTGGGACTCGCCGATCAGATGGCCGAGTTCCTCCAGGGTGGCGCCGTGGTGCAGTTCCTCGACGGGCTCGATGCCGACTTTGCGCAGCAGCCCGTTCGCCGCGCCGTCGAAGACCCGTACGAGAGGACCGACGATCTTCAGGTAGCCGAGGGTGGAGGCGGCCAGCGACTTCGCCAGCCGCTCCGGCACCGCGATCGCGAGGTTCTTCGGCGCTAGTTCGCCCAGCACCATCTGCACGGCCGTGGCCAGCCCGAAGGCAAGGACGACGGAGATGCCGGAGACGGCTCCCTCGGGAAGGCCGATGCCAGTCAGGGCCGGTTCGAGCAGCGCGGACACGGACGGCTCGGCGATGAAACCGACGACCAGGCCGGTCACGGTGATGCCCAGCTGTGCGCCGGACAGCATGAACGACAGCCGCTCCAGCACCTTCAGAGCGCGAGCCGCCTTCCTATCGCCCGCCTCGGCCTCACGGGTCAGGGCGAGCCGGTCGGCGGAGACGTACGCGAACTCCTGGGCCACGAAGTAGCCGGTGCCGGCGGTGAGGACGAAGACGGCCAGCAGGCCGAGTACGGCATTCGCGGTACTCATCGAACACCACCCTGCCGCACGCCGCGATCAAAACGATCATTTGAAATCTGGCGGAACGGTCGGGGACTGTACCCCGGGGAGTCCGTCGGTCTGGCGGACACGGGCTTGCTCCTTGAGTAGGCGTGCAGGGAACTAGACGATTGTGACGGAGTGCGCATTCCGGAGTGTTTCCGTGCAAACCCGCCGGGTGGCGTCGGCGGTCAGGCGGCGGGCAGGGCCGGGCCGACCAGTTCGGACAGGACGTCCTCCATGGTCACGAAGCCCAGGACAGCACCCTTCTCGCCAGTCACCGCGGCCAGATGGCTGCCGTCGGTGCGCAGAGCGGTGAGGGTGTCGTCGGGGCGGACCAGGCAGCAGATCGGGGACCTCGACGGGGTCGTGCTCGTCGCGGACCTCGCCGACGACCTCCTCGACGATGTCCTCCACCGTCGCCACGCCCGCCGTGCCGCCGTACTCGTCGATGACCACGGCCATCGTGCGCATCTCGCGCAGCCGCTCCAGCAGCCGGTCGGCGGTCAGGCTGTCCGGCACCAGCAGCGGGGCGGTGGCCAGCTCGGTCACGGGCGTGAGCTGCCGCTTCTCCGGCACCAGGGCTAGCACGTCGCGGATGTGGACGGTGCCGATGACCTCGTCCAGGCTGTCGCGGTAGACCGGGAAGCGGGACAGTCCGGTGGCGTGGGTGAGGTTCGCGGCGTCGGCGGCCGTGGCGTGCGCTTCGAGCGCCTTGACGTCCACTCGCGGGGTCATCACGTTCTCCGCCGTCAGCTCGCTCAGGTGCAGGGTGCGCACGAACAGTTCGGCGGAGTCCGCCTCCAGGGCGCCCTCTGCGGCTGAGTGCCGGGCGAGCGCGATGAGTTCCTCGGCGCTGCGGGCGGAGGCCAGCTCCTCGGTCGGCTCCAGTCCGAAGCGGCGTACGAACCGGTTCGCGGTGTCGTTCAGGTGGTGGATGAACGGGCCGAACGCGGCGGTGAAGCCGCGCTGCGGGCCGGCGACCACCTTGGCAACGGCCAGCGGGCGGGAGATCGCCCAGTTCTTCGGCACCAGCTCACCCACCACCATCAGGACCACGGTGGACACGGCCACGCCCAGCACGGTCGCCACCGACGAGGCGGCACCGCCCAGACCGACCGCCTGCAAAGGGCCGCGCAACAGCGCCGCCAGCGACGGCTCGGCCAGCATGCCGATCACCAGAGAGGTGACCGTGATGCCGAGCTGGGCGCCGGAGAGCTGGACGGTCAGGCGGCGTACGGCCTTCAGCGCGCTCTCGGCACCGCGCTCGCCCACCTCGGCGGCACGCTCCAGGTCAGCGCGCTCGACGGTGGTCAGGGAAAACTCGGCCGCGACGAACACCGCACACGCCAAGGTGAGGGCCAGGGCCAAGAGCAGGAGCAGGACTTCGGTCACCGTGCCACCCCCGATCCCCCACGCATACGCGGCGGGCGGGCAATGGCACGGCTGGGACTGGGAGGCTCACCCATGGTGGGTCCGCTGCTCCTTCTTGACTCATCGGGGTCGGGCGGATCCCGGGGCGGTTCGGTGAGGCGTCCACACCCCGACCCCATGGTAAAGGGACGGCAAAGCCGCGCGCCGGGCGGCTTCCGCCGCCCGA
Organism: Streptomyces sp. DH24; assembly: GCF_029813775.1. GTDB lineage: Bacteria > Actinomycetota > Actinomycetes > Streptomycetales > Streptomycetaceae > Streptomyces. The sequence continues at coordinate 44,135 of NZ_JARVKW010000042.1, forward strand.
GCGAGTGCTTTTCGGACGTTCCGCTGGGATGTCGTCCGTGTGGGCTGCCTCACCCCTATGCTTCTACATGCGTGTAGATAACGCGAGGGGCGGGCCGGATGTTCCCGGCTGCCCTGCGGGCGACGGGCAGGGACGGGAGGGCCACACCGGTTTGAGCAGGTCATCATCCGCCGACCATGGCCACCCCGGCGGCATGTCGTCCGGAATTTCCATCCGTATTTCCCTGGGAGGGCTGCCATGGCTTCGATCGACCTGGACAAGGTGCTGGACAAGGCGTGGGCGGACAAGAGTCTGCCGGAGATCCTCGCCGCGCCGGTCTCCGCGCTGAAGGGGGTCTCTGACCGGGACGGTGAACTCCTTCAGGAGGCGTTCGGCGTCAAGACGGTCGCCGACCTGGCCGAGCTGAAGTACGCGCGCTGGGCGCAGGCCCTGGCCGCCCTCGACACCTCCGCCAAGTAGTCCTCTCCCGCCGGGCGGCTGGACCCCGCCCCTTCGGGGTCTGCCGCCCGGCGGGGTCAAGAACCGTACGTACACATGAAGGAGTGAACGCCACGATGGTGTTCAAGCGGCTGCTCGGCTCGCTCGGCGTGGGCGGGCCCACGGTGGACACGGTCCTGGCCCCGGGCGCGGTGCTGCCCGGCGGGACCCTGAGCGGGCAGGTCCACCTGAAGGGCGGCGACGCCGACTTCACGATCGAGCACATCACCCTGGAACTGGTGGCCCGCGTCGAGGCCGAACATGACGGGGAGTCCGAGGGCGCGGTCGTCTTCGACCGGTTCACCGTCGGCGGCGGCTTCCGCCTCGCCGCAGGCGAGGCGCACAGCGTGCCCTTCAGCGTGATGCTGCCGTGGGAGACCCCCGTCACCGAGCTCTACGGGCAGCCTCTGGGCATCGTGCTCGGGGTACGCACCGAACTGGCAGTGGCGGGCGCGAAGGACAAGGGTGACCTCGACCAGCTCGCGGTGCGCCCGCTGCCCGCCCAGGAGGCGGTCCTGGAGGCACTCGGGCAGCTCGGCTTCGGCTTCAAGTCCGCGGACCTGGAGCTGGGCCGCATCGGCGGCACCGGCCAGCAGCTCCCCTTCTACCAGGAGCTCGAACTCACGCCGCCCCCGCAGTACGCGCACCAGGTCAACGAGATCGAGGTGACCTTCCTCGCGAACCCGGGCCACATGGAGGTGGTCCTGGAGGCCGACAAGCGTGGCGGCCTCTTCCCCGGGGGCCGCGACGCGGTGACCCGCTTCACCGTCAGCCACCACGGCGTCGAGCAGCACGACTGGCACGCGGAAGTCGACGGCTGGATCCGTCAGCTCATCGAGCACCGCGCCTCCCACGGTACTCACGGCTCGTACGGGCACGGCGAGCCGCACCACGGCGCCCACTATGGACACGGCGACCCCTATGCCGCCCATGGCCGCCACGTCCACAAGGACGAGCACGGCCACGGCGGCCACCACGGGGACGGGCACCGCTCTGGGCCGGGCTTGGGCACTGCGATCGCGGCCGGCGCGGCGGGTCTCGCTGTCGGTGTGGTCGGCGGCATGGTCGCGGCCGAAGTCGTCGACGAGGTGGGCGACTTCTTCGAAGGCGACGAAGACGAGGAGGGCGGCGAGGACTGAGGAGTCCGCGCGCTCTTGCCGCTCCTGATAGCTTCTACATCAATGTAGAAGGTGTGGTTGTCCGGGCCCTCCCCTTTGGCCCGGGCGGCCCTTGAGACGTACGGAGTGGGCATGGCCCTGTGGGACCGCATTAGGGAGTCCGCATCGACGATGCAGACCCAGCTGAACGCGAAGAAGAACGACCTCAAGTCCGGCGCCTTCCGTGACGCTTCCATGGCGATGTGCGCGCTGGTGGCCGCCGCGGACGGCACGATCGACCCGTCCGAGCGGCGCAGGGTGGCGCAGCTGATCGCTACCAACGAGGTGCTGCAGAACTTCGACGCCATGGACCTGCAGCGGCGCTTCGAGGACAATCTGGACAAGCTGACCGCCGACTTCGACTTCGGCAAGGTGAGTGTGCTGCAGGAGATCGCCAAGGCGAAGAAGAAGCCCGCCGAGGCGCGCGCCGTCATCCAGATCGGCATCGTCATCGGCGGCGCCGACGGCGACTTCGACAAGACCGAGCAGGCCATCGTCCGTGAAGCGTGCTTCACGCTCAACCTGCCGCCGCACGAGTTCGACCTGTAAAGCCCCGCACGATGCACGGGAAGGAGACGGGTATGGAGATCTCCGGGGTCATCAGTGCCATCGTGATCGGCGTCATCGTCGGCGCGCTGGGACGGCTGGTTCTGCCGGGCCGTCAGCGCATCGGCGTGCTGTGGACGATCGGCGTCGGTATCGCCGCGGCCTTCGTCGGGACCGGTATCGCCGCGGGCCTGGGGGTGGCGGACACCAAAGGGGTCGACTGGATCGAATGGCTCATCCAGATCGGGCTCGCCGCAGTGGGCGTGACCGCCCTCGAACGCTTCAAAGCCCGCAGCTGACCCGGCAACCGAACAGGGGTGCTGCCGCCGGAGGTGTGCTGGCGCCGGACGGGCGGCAGCACACCTCTTCGCCATGCATGGCGGGGTCCTGCTACATCGGGGTGGCCGCGTGAAGGATGAGGAATAGCGTGACGGCCGAGTTCGCCGAGGACAGCGCCGATACGGTGGTGCCCGCGGCGGCTGTCCAGGCGGCCAGGCCCACCGCGGTGAAGACCGGCGGCCAGATCCGTGTGGCGGGAGCCGGGCCGAGCAGGGCGGCGACCCGGCGCGGCACCGGGCCGGGGGCCGCGAAGTGCGCGAGCGTGGCGATGGGTGCGCCCCGGGAGATCAGCGCGGACTTGCCGATCGCAAGTGCCACCGTGCGCCGGCTGCCCACCGCGGTGGCCGCCTCCTCGTCCGCCCACCGCTCAGCCGTGTATGTGACGGCGGTCCGCAGCGGGCGCAGGAACGGGTTGGCCCGTGCGGCGAGCTGCACGGTGAGCAGGAACCGGTGGTGGCGGCAGGTCAGGTGGACGCGCTCGTGGGCGAACAAGGCCCGCCGCTCGGCCGAACTGAGCCCGGCCAGCATCCCGGTGGTGACCACGATCCGATTCCGCTTGCCTGGCAGCGCGTAGGCGTAGGGCAGTTCGTCGGGCAGCACCGCCACCGGCGTTGCGGGCAGGCCGGCAAGGGCACGCTCGGCCCGGCGGCGTACGCGGTGGTGGCGCCACGCCGTCCGGGTGCAGGCGGCGAGCACCGCAATCAGGGCGGGGATCGCGGCCTTACCCGCGATCTCGTCGTAGGGCACCGCCTCGCGGACCTCCGGGTCCGACCAGCCGTCGGGCAGCGGGTTGCCGGGCAGTTGCGCGGTGCCGACCACCATCAACAGGGCCAGGCACAGGGTGCTGCACACCGCGAGCACCCCGGCGACGGCCGACAGCAGCCAGGTCGCCGCTCTGGGGTGCAGATGCTGTTCGGCAAGGCGGGCGATGGGCCAGGCCGTTAACGGCAGCACCAGCGGCAGGAAGACGAAGACCCCCATGGCGGTTAGCCTTCCCCCTCCGCGGGCCCCTGGGCCAGCAGATCGCGCAGCACCTGTTCATCCCCCGGCGTCAGGCTGGTCAGGAAGCGGGCCAGCACCGCTTCCCGGTCGGCCTCGGCGTCCAGGACCTTCCGCATCCGCAAAGCAGCCAGCCCGGCCTCGTCGGCGACCGCCGTCCACTCGAACCAGCGGCCCGCCCGCCGGCGGGCGACCGCACCCTTGGCGTGCAGCCGGGTCAGGATGGTCATCACCGTGGTGTAGGCGAGGGTGCCGCCGAGGCGCTCCTGGACCCAGGCCGCAGGAACCGCCCCGGGAGCCTGGCGCAGCGCAGCGAGCACCTGCGTCTCCAACTCGCCTTGGCCGCGCCGGCGCGGGGACTGCTCGATACCGCCCCTGTTCTGGTCCGTCATACCGTCAACCTTCCGTCTGCCGGTTCCGCCTGCCGCTGCGGGGGCGGTTCATCGTACTGAGCCTGTCGCCCGCCCGCCCAACGCCGTTTCCGCAACGTCCACGTCCAGGAGCCGGCCAACGGGCACGCCCGGACAGGGCGGGTCCCATCGACTGGCCGTGCCCATGTCCGCTCCCGCGTTTGTGGTGCTGCCGAGTCTCAGCCGCAGCGACCGTTCGTCGTCCGGAGGCAGTCCGGCGACGAAGTGGCTGAGCACCGCCCCCCGGTCGTTCTCCTTGTCGAGCACGTGGTGCATGCGCCGGGCGGCCAAGCCCGCCCCGTCGAAGAGGGCTCTCCAGACGTAGGAGCGCCCGTCGCGGTGGCGTACCACGGCCCGCTTGCCGAGCAGCCTCGTCAGCGTGGTCACCACTGTGGTGCAGGCGAGAGCGGGGTCGATCTGCTCGCGCACCCAGCCGGCCGTCACCGGCCCCGGCGCGCCGCCCAGGACGGCCAGCACATTGACTTCCAGTACGCCCTGGTCCTTCGCGGGGGCGTGCGCGCACCGGCTCGTCCTGCTTGTTATCCAACCGCTGCTCCTCTCCGCCGCTGCCGGGCGCGAGGCGATGAAGCATGCCGTCGCACACGTTCAGGATGCCCTCTGCCCCTCACCGCCTTCTACGCCGTTGTAGATTCTTGACTCCACGGGCACGGGAGTGGGGCCGCCGGACGGCATCACGGCAGAGCACAGCGAACCGCCGCACCGGGCGGCACAGGGAGGCGGACACGTGGACAGACAGCCTGGCGCGTCCCGCGAACACCGCAGGCCGGACACCCGATCCCGAGGGCACCGGCACATCAAGACCCGGCTGACCCGGCGCGGGAGCATCCTGGCCCTGACCGGTGCCGCCCTGGCCGTACTGCTCGTCGTCGGCGGCACCGGCTACTGGCTGTACCAGCGCCTCGACAGCAACATCCAGGCCGCCGGTATTGACAACAAGATCGGCGGGGGCCGTTCGGTCAACCTCAGCCCTGGCGCGAAGAACATCCTGGTGGTCGGCTCGGACAGCCGCGACGGCGACAACGCCGAGTACGGCAAGGGCCTGACCACCATGCAGTCGGACACCCTGATGGTGCCGCACATCGCCGCGAACCGGGAATGGGCCGCCGTCGTCTCGCTGCCCCGCGATTCCTGGGTGCTGACACCCGCCTGCGACCGCGGGAACGGCACCAGCACCGCACCGCACCACTTCAAGATCAATGAGGCGTTCGCGATCGGTGGCACCACGGGCGGCATCGGCGGCGCTGCCGCCTGCAGGCCGGCTACACGGTGACCGGCGCCGGCAACGCGCCCACGCCGGCGAAGGAAACCACCGTGACCTGTCCGTCTGGCCTCGAAGAGCAGGCGATGGCCCTGGCCGCCCGGCTCAGGATCCCCGCCACCCCCAGGCAGGACCCGCCAGGCCGCACCCGGTGCGGTGACCCTCACCGTCGGCGCCAGCTACCCCGGCCTGCGCGGCTGACCGGCTGCCCGGCTGCCCGCATCACCGCGCTCCATTTCCGATTGCGGCACGGACGGCCCTGGCAACCTCCAGCAACTTCTACAGTGCTGTAGATTTTGAGTTCAGTCACTGACGAGCCGGGCTACGCCCGGCCTCGGACACGGAAAGGGATGCGACATGGGTGTGAGCCTCTCCAAGGGCGGCAATGTCTCGCTGAGCAAGGAGGCGCCGGGCCTGACCGCCGTCCTGGTCGGCCTCGGATGGGACGTCCGCACGACCACGGGCACCGACTACGACCTCGACGCCTCCGCGCTGCTGGTCAACGAGTCCGGCAAGGTGCTTTCCGACCGGCACTTCGTCTTCTTCAACAACCTGAAGAGCCCCGACGGATCGGTGGAGCACACCGGCGACAACCTCACCGGCGAAGGCGAGGGCGACGACGAGGCCATCAAGGTCGACCTGACCACCGTCCCCGCCGACGTCACCCGGATCGTCTTCCCCGTCTCCATCCACGACGCCGAAAACCGCGGCCACAGCTTCGGCCAGGTCCGCAACGCCTACATCCGCGTCGTCAACCAGGCGGGAGGCGCCGAACTCGCCCGCTACGACCTGTCTGAGGACGCCGCCACCGAGACCGCGATGGTCTTCGGCGAGCTGTACCGCAACGGCGCCGAGTGGAAGTTCCGCGCCGTCGGCCAGGGCTACGCCTCCGGCCTGGCAGGCATCGCCGCCGACTTCGGCGTCAACGTCTAACCCGCCACCACGCGTCTGCGGGCGGGCCGGACCGTACGTCCGCCCCGCCCGCAACGAGCACATCCGCTGCCACATGCCGCCCAGCGGGCCGCGCCGCCACAACGCCGGCACCATCCCGCACTACATGATCGGGGGGACCTTCATGAACGAGCCTGGCCGCCTCGAAGCAGTCGACAGAGCAGACTTCGAACACACGCTGCACGTCGCGCTCAACACCACTGACATCCGCGAGGCCCTGCAAAAGCCGACCGCACAGGTCACCGCCGAGCAACTCCGCGCCCGGGCACTGACCGCGGCCGACACCCTCGCCGCCGAAACCGCGACCGAGTACGCCGCCCTGCTGCGGCTGCGGACCGCAGCCGCCCCGGCCCCCACCGGCCGGCCCCGCCAGCCCACGCCCGCGACCGCCGGGAACGGGTTGCTGGCGGCACTGGCCGTACTCACCCCAGCCCTGTCCGCCGCGGCGGCGGCCATCTTCCTTCTCCTCGGCTACGGGCTCCAACTGGCCGGCGCCCAGCAGCACCTCGCTATCTCGCTGATCCGGGCGGGCTGGGTCGCCGGGGCCGTGGCGGTGCTCGCTGCCGCCGCAGCGGGCGCCGCACTCCTGATCACCGCGGCCCGGCATCGCGCCACGTCCCGCAACCCGCAGCAGGACGCCGCCTCCCTCGCCCAGGCCCACGCGGCATGGCGCCAGGCCCTGCTGGAGCGCGGACTGCTTCCGTTCCTGCGCCGCGAGCTGCACCACCCGCCCACCCCCGCGCCGCAGTCCCGCCCCGCCTCGCCTCCCGCTCAGCGGAATGCGAGCCCCGGCTACAGCACCCCGGACTTCACCGGCCCCTCTTTCCCTTCCCGGGACTGACCCCGCTCCCACGAGTGCGCGCAGGCCGAACGGGTGCCGCCGCACCAGGCCGTACCTGCTGGGGCCGGGCGCGCCCCTGTGTGCCTCTTCTACAGTGCTGTAGATTTATGTGGGCTGCCCCCATACACCCGGTAGGGCAGCGCAGTTCGGCCCCCGAGGACCAGGAGGAAACCGGTGACAGTCACGCTGACCAAGGGCCAGCAGATCAGCCTGGAGAAGAGCGGCGGGCAACCGCTCAGCGTCGTACGGATGGGACTGGGCTGGCAGGCGGCGCCCCGTAAGGGCTTCCTCGCCAGGCTCACCGGCCCACGCGAGATCGACCTCGACGCCTCCGCGGTGCTCTTCGCCGGCACCGAGCCGGTTGACGTCGTCTTCTTCCAGCACCTGGTCAGCGACGACGGATCGGTCCGCCACACCGGCGACAACCTCGTCGGCGGCGCCGGGCAGGGCGGCGACGACGAATCGATCCTCGTCGACCTACTGCGCCTGCCCGCCCACGTCGACCAGATCGTCTTCACCGTCAACTCCTTCACCGGCCAGACCTTCGCCGAAGTACAGAACGCCTTCTGCCGTCTCATCGACGAGAACACCGGCCAGGAACTGGCCCGCTACACCCTCTCCGGCGGCGGCTCCTACACCGCCCAGATCATCGCCAAGGTTCACCGTTCCAGCGGTGGATGGCACATGTCCGCCATCGGGGAGCCGGCCAACGGCCGCACCTTCCAGGACCTGATGCCCGCCATCGCCAGCCACCTCTAGCCACCCTGCCGCCCGCCACCGGGGAGAAGACGGACACCCATGTTCGGCATCAGCGAACTCGCCATCATCCTCATCGTCGTCATATTGATCTTCGGCGCCAAGAAGCTTCCCGAACTCGCCCGTTCCATCGGCAAGTCGGCCCGCATCCTCAAGAGCGAGGCCAAAGCGATGAAGTCCGACCAGACGCCGCCGACCACAGCGGAGGCAGCCACGCACGAGGTCACAGCCCCGCGCATCATCCGGGCCGCACCCGGAGACACCACCGGCCGTCCCGCAGAACAGCCGGGCAACGACACACCGCGGACCTGACCAGCCCTCAACCAAAGCCCGCCCCGACCACGTCCCCCCTTCCGCAGACCCGCCGGGCCGCCAGCGTCCGCCAGACCGATTCGGAAAGCAGCGTCACAGCATGGGCATCATCAGTTGGATCGTCCTCGGACTCCTGGCCGGAGCCATCGCCAAGATCCTCCTGCCCGGCCGCGACCCGGGCGGCCTCATCGGCACCACCCTCATCGGGATCGCCGGCGCCTTCACCGGCGGCTGGCTCTCCGCCAAGTTCCTCGACCGGCCCATACAGAACCAGTTCTTCGACCTCGCCACCTGGGGCGCGGCCATCGGCGGCTCCCTAGTCCTGCTGATCGCCTACCGCCTCCTCTTCGGCAGTTCCCGCGACTGACGCCCAGCCAGGGCCAACCCGTCGGCGAGGCGGTCCGACTCCTCGGCATATGCCCGGCAACTGGTGTAGCCGGTCCGGGCCAAGCCGGCCAAGAAGACGACCGCGAAGAAGACGGCTGGCCGCAAACCGCGGCGCAGCGCCTAGTCCGTGTACCGAAAGTGGATCCTGAGCTGTGAATGATCACGGTTCATGGGGCGGGGAGAGAAGTCCCAGTCAGGACTCGATGCTCCCTCCAGCGTCGAGCGGAAGGGGTACTCATCGCAGTCCTGTCCTTCCTTGGGCTGCTCCGCGTAGGGGAGGCCGGTGTTGGCGTAGTCACCGACCTTCTGGCAGGCGTCGTCCTTCTCCGCCGTGTTGGCATTCATGATCGTCGGGTGCAGCGACTCGGTCAGGCGGTGCAGACCTTCCGGTGTACATGTTCCGTCGTACTCACCGGGGAACACCTTTGACGTGGAACTGGTCGGGTAGGTCTTGTTCGGAGTGGTGAACACAAGCTGGATGTGCTCAGCTACCTCGCGGTTCGGTGAGCCATCACCGGTGGAATAGGCGACGTACGGCACGGCCTCAAGGAACACGCACGAGTGCGGACGTTCCGGCGCGAAGTACGTGGCGGAGTCACACCGTGGTGTCAGGGACGGCACAACCCCCGGCTCGCTAGTGCTGATTTCTTCGCTGTCCGTGTAGTACTGCATGCTGACACCGTGGGCCCCTTGTTTTGTCCCGCCCCCACATACCGGATTCAGGGCTGTTGGTGTTCCACGGAAACCAGTCGGTGTTGTTGTCCCACGTACCCCACGTCATCGTCGCCGGCCCCTGGAATGTGGAGCACTGCGTCAGGAGTGGCTGGCACTGTCCGATCAGCGACAACTCGACGCCCGGAGCGGTCCACCAGTCGTCGATCGGGCCCCACTGGTAATCAACCGAGCCCTGCTGGAGCCGGGCGAACAGGCGCGTCGACCGGCTGTCGGTGTACTTCTGGCCGAAGAGCTCCATGTTGGCGTACGTCGTGCCCATGCTTGATCTTCTGGTTGGTCGCCTTGTCGACCTTCCAGTAATCTGCGGTGATCTTCTGTCGTGCGCAGTAGGTGTACCGGTCAAAGGATCGTGTAGTCGGTGTAGGAGCTGTCGAACGAGAAGCACAGCTGAGCGAGTGCGTCCGGCGGTGTGTCACCGACCGCGTAGGTGTACGTGAATGCGTTGACGTTGTCCATTGACAGCGTGCTGGAAGTCTTGACCGTCGTGGGCTCCGGGAGCTTGAACGGCTTCTCCTTGGCTGCGGTGGCGAATGACCGGGCCTTCTCGATCACCGCCTTGAAGTCTTCGGCGGTGCCCTTGCCTTCCTTGGGCTTCGACTTCAGGTGGTCGGGGCGTTTGGTCTGGGCGTCATTCGCTGAAGGGGACGCCAGCTCACCTTTGGCACGCTTCTTGGCCTTGGCGATGTCCTCCTCCGTGAGCAGGACCTCCGTCTTGAGCACACCAGGGGCCGGGCGGACAGTGGTGGAAATCTGGGGCTCGATGTGGTTCGAGACCGTGGTGACGGTGTCCTTCTGCGAGGTGTCAACGCTCGGGAGGGTTGCCACCACGATCGCTGCGGCGGCCGGCCGCTGCCGCGGTGTTCCCGGCGGCTTGGGGCGGCACGTGGGCCCTGGTCATTTTGCGGTATTCAGCGCACAGGCCGCAGATGCGTGAGCCCTTGCTCCACGGATCCAGCCCCAATGTCCCCTCAGGGCGCCGTTTCCCCGACATGCGCGGAGCGTAGCGAGTCGGTACGCCTGAACGCCCCGAAATTATCGGCACGCTGTCGCGACGGAGAGCGCCCGTCCCTGACCTCGTGGGCCCCCGATCGGATGACTGACCGGTGCCCCGGCGAACCGCTGGGCGCAGCGTCGCGTGACAGCGGGCATGGGAGCGGTCAATGAGGTTCGGGAAACACGGGCGATGGGCCGAAGTACCTGAGCATCGTCCCCGGCGTTCTTCCCGCGTCTGCGGGAGGAACGCGTCTGGGAGCGACGGCACTGCGGGCGAAGCCGGGTCGTCCGATGGCGACCCCGGCCCGACAACGCCGCCTCGCTCGAGCGTCCACTTCGGCACCCTCTACCCGCTGGGGCGGCATCGTCCTCGACGTGGTCGGCGACCGCCTCGTATCCCGCTCGACCGTGCACGACTGAAATGCAGGCCATGGGCGACCGCGCCGCCCCACGAGGAGTCGACGCGCCCAGCGAACAGGAGGTCGTCGAGGTCATCATCGCCCCCTTGTCGCCGGCCTTCACTTCGGCACGGCCCCAGGGCCAAAACGCGACCGCCCACCTCGTCGGCCGCCTACAGCAACTCACCAAGCGCAAGGCCGTAGTCTAATCCGAGGGCATTATGCTGCTCGCGACTCAACTGATAACGTGCGAGGTGCCCTTGAGCAGGCTGCTGGATATTTTCGAGACCGTGGTTTCTCCAAGTTATCGCATCTTTGGGCTGGTTGACACGAGTGTCGATACGTATGCACCACATGCGGATCGCACGAATTGGCTTCTTTCCGCCCCTGGCATGGTCTATCTACAGGTGCCGCCCCAAGTGATCCGGGCGTCTGTGCGGTTGGAGAGTTGGTCAACGGTTCCGCCGGCAAGCGATACTCAATGGTCCGGTGCGGAGGACGTGGAGGTGGAGCTTCCCGGCGGCGACCTCGCGCTGGAGACCATCGATGGAGGGCAGAAAGAGGTCCCCTTGATCCTGCCCTCGTCCGGATTTTACCGGATGCGATGGCAGTGGATATTCAATCGTACAGGCGGGCCTTTCACCTCTCCGCTGGTGGGACACCGGGAACCCCTGCCCATGCCGCCGGGGCACGAAGAGAAACTGAATGGCGCAGATCAATACTGCCTGGTCCAGATCTGGCGCACAGCCGCCAGTGAAGGGACTGAGTGAAAGAAATGCGGGGCCGGTCTGGTGGACCGGCCCCGCATGATGACCATCTCAGGCCAGATGTCCCGGTCAGTCGCCGATGACGACTATGAACGGGTCATGGCTCAGGATCCGGTCATTGTCGTACCAGGCGCCGAGGCGCCGCCCGGCTTCTTGATTCTCGTCCGAGTCGATGTAGCGGACGGAGAAGTCGTCGCGGTACGGATCCCCCTCGTACTGGTAGCGCGCGGCCCCCTGGTAACTGGAGGCGAAGGGGAATTCGTCGCAGTCGCGCCGCTCTCCCGCCGTGGGTCGACCCGGGACGGCGGGGTTGTTACACGTGGAGGAGACGACGGAGCGGTTGGCGTCGTAGCGTGCCTGCTCGCTCGGCCCGAAGCCCGGTACGAGGCGGTGCATCGGATCCAAGGCACTCCCGCCGGGCAGCTTCTTGTCGCTCTTCGTCGGGTAAGACGGCATCTCATTTGGTGAGTCTGTGCGACGATTCGTCGGCCAGTGGAAAGTCATGAGTGGGGGCGAAGGTCGATGGAGTACATCAATCTTGATGCGCAGGTCGGCGACCTGTCAGGGGTCTT
>NZ_JARVKW010000043.1 GCF_029813775.1 Streptomyces sp. DH24
GACTCCGTCAACGGCAAGAAGAACGACGGCACAGCCAAGGAAACCATCCAGGTCGTCGACGTCGCCCAACTCCTCCTCGACTCCGTCAAAACCCCCACCGACCCGACGGACACGACGGAAACCGAAAACACACCGGAGCCCGAACCCGCGCAGTAGCAGCGCGGTACGGCACCAGCGAGCGTTGTGGGACTGACTGAGGGGCCGCCCCCATGGCGGCCCCTCAGTCAGTTCCCGGCGGCAGTCCGCCGGTTGCCGCCAGGCGGCGCGAAGCCCGGCCGACGCGCTGCCCCGCGCCGCAGCGCGCCGCCCCAACGCTGCCCAGTGCCGCCCCGCGCCGCCGTGCCGCGGTCGGCCGCTATTGTCGACGCGTTGCCCGTGACCGCTGCTCAGCGCCTTCGAGGACGGTCCTGACCCCTGCCTTGGGGGACACAGCCCTTCGTGGCTCATACGGCGTTCCGGGCACCCCAAGGTCACTTGAGCGTGGTTCGAGCCCCGCCGTGCACCGTGGACCGGAGGCGAGGAAGGACCCATGACAGCGACGGCGACAAGGCTGCCCGGCCCGTACTTACCGTGACGCTGTTCTCGCTGGTCGCCGGGCACGTACAGAACCGCGAAGCGGGCAGCGGGGACTGAGCCGTACCTGCCGGCACCGGCCGGACGCACCGGGGTCCACCAGCCGTCGCGCAGTGGCGGACATCGCGAGTGATATCGGGTCGGCATCAGTGACCGGCCATGTCCGTCCGCCATATGGAAACCGCCCACGCGGTTTGTTACTCTGAGCACGCGGTTTCTATGACCGTGCCCGCGCCGACCCAGGAAAGGGGGCTGTCATGGCGGTGGTGAGGAAGCCCTCCGCGCGCGATACGGAGTCGACCGACGCACGGGGCCGTGCGGCCGTACCGGAGACGGTCGGTGCGCCGGCGTCGGAGTCCTCCGCCGGCAGACCGCCGGGACCGAGGGCCTCGAGGCTCCCCGGGCCCGTACGGCCGAGGAGCGCCGGGCGGAGCTGATGCCCCCTGCCGAGCGGTCGAGTGGCGCCTGGCCGAGGTCAGCGACCGCTTCCGAGCCCCGACCCTGCCCTTCATGCGTCGCCGACGGTGCTGCACAGCAAGCGCACCGAACCGCCGTCTCGTGAACACGGCGAACCCCCACGTCAGGTGTACTTTGCAAGCGGCGCGAGATGTCGGTGTTTCTGCCGACTTTACGACGTCCCGTTGCCCAGGAGACAGCACATGGTCAAACAGGAACGAGCTGCCCGAACGCGGCGTTCGCTGATTCAGGCCGCGGCCGAGGTGTTCGCCGAGGAGGGCTTCGTCGCCGCGTCGCTGGGCGCCATCAGCAAACGGGCCGGTGTCAGCAACGGGGCGCTGCACTTCCACTTCGCCAACAAGAGCATGCTCGCCGAAGCGGTCGAGGCGGAGGCCACCGAGGCCGTTCGCCGGCTCACCGAGGCGGCGCGGGCCCGGCAGGGCGACTCCCTGCAGACGGTGGTGGACGCCACGCACGACCTGATGCGCAGCCTGGTCCAGGACGTCGTCGTCCGCGGCGGCTTCGAGCTGGCCAGTGACATCACGCGCCGGACGAAGTCCCCGCTGCGCGCCCAGTGGCGGCAATGGGTCGAGGACAGCCTGGGCCGGGCCGAGCGCAGCGGCGCGCTCGCGGAGGGGGTGTCCTCGTCGGACGCCGCCCGTGTCATCGTCGCCGCGACCGTGGGTCTGGAAGTGCTCGGCGGCGCGGACGCCTCCTGGCTGGCCCGGCAGAACATCACCCGCTTCTGGGAGTTGCTGCTGCCGAGGCTCGTCGACCGGCAGGACCTGGCCACGCTGGTGTGCGCGGGTTCCCGGCCGCCGACCGCCGCACCCGAAACCGCACAGGGCACGGTTGCCGCGGACGCCTCCGAGCGGTAGGGAACCGAGACTCCGGCTCTGGTACAAAAATACGAACCGTGCGGTTTGGTTTTGACAGACCGGTTGCGCTGTTTTTAATGTGGTCGTTGTCGGCGTCGCAGCCGGCAGCCGCGGGACGGCCGGAGTACTCGGGCACGAGATAGGGGAAACCCCGTGAACATCAAGGTACTGGGCACCCTGGACGTCAGGGAGAACGGCGTCTCCGTGATGCCCACCGCGCCGAAGCCGCGCCAGGTGCTCGCCCTGCTCGCGCTCCACGCAGACCAGGTGGTCTCCGTCGCGTCGCTCACCGAGGAACTGTGGGGCCTCACGCCGCCGCGCAGTGCCCGCACCACGCTGCAGACGTATGTGCTCCAGCTGCGCGAACTCATCGGGGCCGCCCTGGAAGCGGGCCGGCCGAAGGACGGGGCGGGGCGCACGGCCAAGGACGTCCTCGTCACCCTGCCGGGCGGCTACCTCCTCGACAGCGGCGGCGGCACCAGCGACGTGCGGGAGTTCGAGCAGCTCGCGGGCGCGGGCTACCGGGCGATGGACGCCGGAGACCTCCAGGGCGCGGCACGGCAGCTGAGGAGGGCCCTCGACCTGTGGAGCGGGCCCGCCTTCGCCGACGTGCAGGCGGGCGAGCAGCTCCAGACGGAGGCCCGGCGCCTGGAGGAAACCCGGCTGTTCGCGCTCGACCAGCGCATCGAGGCGGACCTCAGGCTCGGCCGGCACCGCGACCTGCTCGCCGAACTCACCGTCCTGGTCAACCGCTACCCCACGCACGAGACCCTGCGGGGCCAGTACATGCTGGCCCTGCACCGCTCCGGGCGGCGCAGCGAGGCGCTGGAGGCGTACCAGCGGCTGCGGGCCACCCTCGTACGGGAGATGGGGCTCGAACCGTCGGCCGAGCTGCGGCGAATACAGCGCCTGATCCTCATGGCCGGACCCGAGACCGCGCCGGAGCAGCGGGCGACGCCCGCGAGTGCCTGAGCGGAGCGGCTGAGGGGCGGCTGAGGGGCGGCTGAGCGGTGGACCCGTCGGCCGGCCCGTTGGCCCGGCCGTCGGCGGCACGGTCGTAGCCGTGCGCGGCCCGGTGGCCCGGCCGGTGGGGGTCGAGTGCGGGGAGAAGGATTTTCAAGTATTTCAGTGTGCTTTTTCGGTCGATTCTCCAGCGAGCCTGTCTTTCGTCTCGCTTTTGCGATTCTTTGAATTTGGTTTACCTCTTTTGTTTGTTCTTTGAGGATTGCTCAAACATCGCTGAAGGAACCGATTCCTCCGCCGCGGGTACGGCTAGCGTGCAAGTTCGCCGACGACTTTCCGCCATCGGGAGTGCCCGACGACGAACGGAGGGAACCATGGAGATTCAGGTTTTGGGTCCGCTGTGTGCCGCCGTGAACGGGGGGTCGATCGTCCCGACCGCCGGGAAGCCCCGACAGATTCTGGCCCTGCTTGCGTTGTATCCGAGCCGCGTCATGCCCGTTTCGACGCTGATGGAGGAGATCTGGGGGACGGAACTCCCGCAGAGCGCAATGACGACTCTGCAGACGTACATCATGCAGTTGCGCCGCTGCCTCGGAACCGCGATGGGGCCGGACGCACCGGGTGCGGCGAAGAACGTTCTGGCCACTCGGCACGGCGGCTACCTGCTGCAGATCCCGCCGGAGTCGGTGGACGTGCACACCTACGAACGCCTGGTCGCCGAGGGCCAGGAGGCCTTCGAGGAGGGCGAGGACGAACGGGCCGCCCGCTGCTTCCGGCAGGCCCTCGCCCTGTGGCAGGGGCCCGCGCTGGTGGACGTACGGCTCGGGCCGGTCCTGGAGATCGAGGTCATGCGCCTGGAGGAGTCCCGGCTGGTGACTATTGAGCGGCGCATCGACGCGGACCTGCGGCTCGGCCGGCACGCCGAACTGATCGCCGAGCTCACCGACCTGATCGCCCGTCACCCCCAGCACGAGGGCCTGCACGCGCAGGCGATGGTGGCCCTGTACCGGTCCGGGCGGCAGGCCTCCGCCCTGGACGTCTACCGCAAGCTGCGCGAGGGCCTGATAGAGGACCTCGGCGTGGAACCCTCCCCGCAGCTGCAGCGCCTGCACCAGGCCATGCTCGCGGTCGATCCGGAACTCGACGTGGTGGCCGGCCCGCGCCGCGGCTCCACCTTCGACCGGTACGCGGCCTAGGCCGCGTACCGCCGACGGGCGGCCTCGGTCCGGTCTCCAGCGGGACTCGAGGCGGTCCGGCGATCCTCGAATCCGCCCGTGCGGGACCAGGGCGGTAGAGGAGGATGCCATGCCTGACGAACAGCCGGTGCGACTCCACTGTTTCGCCCACTCCGCCGAGGGCGTCTCCGCCTTCGACGACTGGGCCGCGCACGTCGGCCCCGGCGTGGAACCGGTCCCGGTCCACATGCCGGGCTCGCCAGGGCGGCGCACCGAACCCCGCGTCACCACCCACGAGGCGCTGCTCGCCGAAGTGCTGCCCCGGTTCGCCGACCCGAACCCCGGCCCGTACGTCCTGTACGGGCACGGTCTCGGCGCGATGATCGCGCTCACCGTGACGCGCGCCCTGCACGAGGCCGGCCTGCCCGGCCCGGCGCTCCTCGCCGTCGGCGCCTACTCGCCGCCGCACGCGCCCGCCGAACTGACCGACGCCCGCGGGGCGACGGACGCCGAACTGCTGCACGTCCTCAGCGGCGCCGGCGCCGTGCCGCCGACCAGCGACGAGGGGATCTGGCTGCGGACCATGCTGCCGGTGCTCCGCGCCGACCTGGAGCTGGCCCAGTCCCTCGACGAGGCGGCCCGCAGGCCCTCCCCGGCCGGCCCGCTCACCACACCGGTGCTCGTCGTCGCCTCGCGGGAGAACCCGCTGGCCCCGCCCTCCACGGCCGACAGCTGGCGCCAGTGGACCGTGGGCCCCATCTGGTTGCGCACCGTCCCGGGCCACCACTTCTTCGTACGCGGCCGGCAACTGCCGCGGCTCCTGGGCCGCGCCTGTCGCGTCACCCGCCGGCTGGTCCGAGAACCCGCGCCCGTCGGCTGATCCCGCGTTCCGGCCCACCGGCCCCGTTCCCTCGGGCGTCCCCCGGTGGAGCCGTGAACAACATTCCGTCGCGCGCCGGTTCACGTCTGCTCGCTCAGCGCTTCATTCGACCCTCATTCCGCTCCCGCTCCAGCGGTTCTCATTCCGTCGTCTGAATTCTGTTCGCGGCCCGGCCGGGGCCAGGTGAAGAGAGAGGTGTTCAGATGTTTGGTGAGCGTGTGGGCAGGGCGACGCGCAAAATAAAGGTGGCGGCGCCCGCCGGTGTGGTCTACGCACTGATAGCGGACGCGTCGAAGTGGCCGCTCTACTTCTCCCCGAATGTCCATGTGGAGCGCCTGGAATTCGACGGCGAGCGGGAACGCCTGCGGATGTGGTGCATCATGGACGGCCCGCTGAAGTCGTGGACCACCTGGCGGCACCTGGACCCGGTGGAGCGCCGCGTCGAATTCCGGCAGGAACTGCCCGTCTCCTCGCTGCACGCGCCGGGCGGCGTCCTCAGCGTCCGCGAGGAAGGCCCGCACGACACCGAGCTGCGACTGCGGTACGACTTCAGCGTCACCGACGACCTGCCCGACGACGTGACATGGGGCGAGCGGGGCGCCGACCGGTACAGCCGTACCCAGCTCGCCGACCTCAAGCACTTCGCCGAGCAGTGGACGCGCCTGGACGAACTGATGCTCTCCTTCGAGGACTCGATCCGCATCAAGGGCCCGGCCGAGCTGGCCTACGACTTCCTGTACCGGGCCGCCGACTGGCCCGAGCTGGTGCCGCACGTCACCCGGGTCGGCCTCACCGAGGACACCCCCGGAGTGCAGCGCATGACCATGCAGACGCTGAACGAGTACGGCGCGCACAGCACCGAATCGGTGCGCATCTGCTTCCCGCACGCCGGCCGCATCGTCTGGAAGCAGACCGCGACCCCCGAACTGCTGGCGGCACACACCGGCGAATGGTCCGTCGTCCCGGACGAGACGGGCGTGACCGTCGCCGCGCGGCAGAACGTCGTGCTGCGCGAGGACCACATCACCGCGGTGCTGGGCGAGCACGCCGGCCTCACGGACGCCCGCCGGTACGCGCGCGAGGCCCTCGGCAACCACTGCCTGGCCCTGCTGTCCCTGGCCAAGCTGCACGCGGAGAGCGCCGTCCGCATGCTGTGACGGCCGTACGGCCGGGTCCGCCGGACGTGCCGCCGACCACTCGGGAACGGGTCGAGCCCCGATCCAGTCGCCGGCGGCGGCTCGTCGCGTGCCCAGTACCGTGGCTCCGGTCCGGACACGGCAGGCAACCGCGCGGTGGTCACCGGCACAGGCACCCTTGAGCCGGTGCCGTCCGGGACTCCTGCCGTGCTCTTCCCGGCCCGGACGAGCCGCCGAGAGCCGCCCGGGGCGCGGCGGGCGACCGTCCTGGAGACCCGCGCCCTCTCACACCGCGCCCAGCAGCAGATCCACGACGGCTTCGGCCCGCGTTCGACGCGGACGCCCCCTGAACCCGCCGCGGCGCGGCGCCGACGCCTGCCGTTCTCGGGCACGGCTCGGACACCGCTGCACACCCACTTGGGAAAACGGACTTCGGGCACGTACTGCCATTAGCGTGCTCAGCCCGACCGTTGTGGACACCGGCAGGCGCGGAGGCCGTCATGGGAGAGAGGCAGCACGGCCAGGTCAGGCCCTGGTGCGTCCCGCCGTCCGGTCGTGTCGCATTCGCTTCTTCCACTCCGGCCCCAACGGGCCCGAACATGACGTCCTGCCAGGCCCCGCCCGGGCCCCGGGCGCGGCTTCGCCCTCCGCCACGGCCCCACCGGCCGGACCCGGAAGGCCGCCCGTAGGCACGGCGCCAGAGCCGCTCCAGAGAAACCCGAAAGCCCGTTCCGCGCCCGCAGAAAGGAGAGAGGGGACCCGGCCACCCGCAGCGGACCGCACACCCGGACACCATGACTGTTCACCGCTTCCCGCACGCGCCGATCTCCGTGGTCGTCAGCCCCGGCCCTCCTCCGCACGCGACGCCGTGGGACCTCGAACTGCGCGGGCCGCTGGACGCCGCCGCACTGGAACACCTCCTGGTCGAGCTCACCGCCGGCGACCCGGACCCGACCGCCTGGCAGCACCGGCTGCTGCGGCACGGGCCCGACCACCACACCCTGCGGTTCTGCGCACCGCAGGGCGCGCCCACCGCCTCCGTCCCGGGCCGCGTCGCCGACCGGCTCACCGAACCGCCGCCGCCCGCCGACCGTCCGCTGACCCCCGCCCAGCGCGCGGCGCTCGCGCGCGGCGCCGGGGACCGGTACGAGGCGGTACTCGTCGAACGGGAGACGGTGCCGGACGCGGGCACGCTGCGCGAGGCACTGCGCACCGTCACGGCCGCCCACCCGCAACTGCACGCCCGCCTCGATCACGCGGACGGCTGGCGCACGGCGGAGACCAGGTCCGGGGACGACGCCGGGCGCGGGCAGGACCCGCTGGTGGAGGGAGAGTTCACCGACGAGGCCGGTTTCGCCGCGCTCCTGGACGCGGCCGGCCGCACGCTCGACGCGTACGCCGGTGTCCAACTGCGGGCCCTGCTCGCCAGGGACCGCCGCCCGGCCGGACCGCGTGCCGACCGGCTCGTCGTGCTCGCCCACGAACTCGCCGTCGACGCCGCGTCCTGGCGCGTCCTGCTCGACGACCTGACCACCGCGCTCGGTACGGCCGCCCTGGGTACGGCCGCCCTGGGTACGGCCGCCCTCGGTGCGGAGGCCCCCGCTGCGGACACCCGCGGGGCGGACGCGGGTCGTCTCCCGGCGCGGGCGCGGGCGCGGCGCGTGCCGGACGGCCTCGCCGACTGGGTCACCGAACTGCGGGAACTGGCCCGCGACTCCGCCGAGGCCCAGCACTGGAGCCTGGTCGCCGAACTGAGGTCCCGGGCGGCCGGGTTCTCCGGGCCCGCCCGGACACCCGGGCCGCACGGTGCGGTGACCGACGCCGTGACCGAGGCAGCGGCGTCGCCTGATGACGGGGCCGGCGCCGGGCCGGTACCGGGTGACGTGTCCGGCACCGTCCCGGTGGACGCGCCGGACACCGGGCCGGGTGGGCGGCAGGCCGCCGCCGACGGCACTGCGGCAGCGGTGCGCGGTGATGGGCAGGCCGCCGCCGATGGCCGTGCGGCAGGCGTACCCGGGGACGGGCAGGCCGCCGCCGACGGCCCTGCGGCAGGCGTACGCGGTGACGTCGGTCCTGTGGCAGGCGTACGCGGTGACGGCGGCCCTGTGGCAGGCGTGCGCGGTGACGGCGGGCGGCGGCAGCGGCGTACCGCGTTCACCCTCGACGAGCACGCGACCGAGCGGATCGCCCAGGGCCTGGCCCGGCGGCTCGCGCTGACCACCGGACAGGTCCTGACCGGTGTGTTCGCCCTTGCCCTCGCCCGCTGGCAGGAATCCGGCGAGGTCGGCTTCGACGTACGCAGCGACCCCAGGGCCGGGCGCCGCAGCCTGCGACGCCACGTGGGCCGGCTCACCGACCCCTACCCGGTCCAGCTCACCGTGGACACCGGCCGCGACCTGCTCGGCCAACTCACGGCGCTCGCAGGGCCGTTGGCCGCCTGCGCCGGCCGCGCCGGGGGCGGCGCGGGCTTCGGGGCCTGCCGGGAGTGGAGCCCCGACCCGTCGCTGCGCCGTGCCCTGCGCGACCTGCCGCCCGCCCGGGCCTGTCTGACCCTGGACGAGACCGGCGAGCCACTGCCCGGCGCCGCCCTGCCCGCACCGGGCCGGCCCACCCACCCCGTCGAGGTGCGGGCCGGGATCGCCGGCGGCCGGCTGCACATCGGCATCGACTGGGTGACCGGCCACCCCGACGGCGTCACCGACACCTCCGCGGCCACCCTGGAACACCTGCTGCGGGGACTGCTGAAGGAACTCGCCGACGTACCCGTCGCCCCGGTGCCGCTCGCCTTCCGGGCCACCCCCCAGCAGTCGGCGCTGTACACGGGCGGCGACGCACAGCCCGGCACCGGACGCCATGTCGAACAGCTCGTCTGGGTCTGGCACGGCCCGCTCGACACCCGGCGCTTCACCGCCTCCTGGCAGTCGGTCTTCGACTGCGAGACGGTGCTGCGCACCGCGTTCACCGGCGGCTCCGAACCCCTCCTCGTGGTGCACGACCGGGTCGCGCCCGAGATCACCCGCCGCGTCGTCCGCAACGGCGACTGGTCCCCCCTCCTGGAACAGGACCGGCTGCGCGGCTTCGACCTGAGCCGCCCCGGAGCGCTGCGCCTCACCCTGCTGGAGCCCGAGCAGACCCCGTCCGCCCGGACCGCCGCACCCACCCGGATCCTGGTCACCTACCACCGGGCCCTGCTCGACACCTGGAGCGCGCACATCCTGCTGCGCGAGTTCTACCGCGCCTACCTCGCCGGCGGCACCCTGCCCGGCGGTGAGCGCCGCCCCGACCTGCGCGACTACACCGCCTGGATCGCCGCCCAGGACCCCGAACCCGCCCGGGGGTTCTGGGCGCGCAGCGCGCCGCCCGACGGCGCGGCGTCCCGGCCGGGACGGTCCGCCGGCACCACCGGCCTGACCGGCATCGGCCGGGCCCGGCTGCGCCTGGACCCCGTCGACACCAGCCGCCTCGCGCGCTGGGCGGGCACCTGGGGCACCGCCGAGAGCAGCGTGCTCCAGGCCGTCTGGGCCATGCTGATCTACTGGGCCTCCGGCGCCACCGGACCGGCCCCGGTCTGCTTCGCGGTGACCGTGTCGGGCCGGGGCATCCCGCTCGACGGCGCGGCCCGGCTGCCCGGACCGCTGCGCAATCCCCTGCCGATGTCCGTCGAGGTGGACCCGGCGGGCACCGTCCCCAGGCTGCTGCGGCAACTGCGCGACCGCGCCCTCGACATGGCCGCCTACGAATGGGTGCCCGCCGACTGGATCCGCGCCTGGAACCGCGGCGGCACGGACGCCGACACCGTCATCGTCTTCGAGGACCCGCCGCATCCCGTGGACGGCCTGGAGAACGAACTCGCCGCCCACGGCCTGCACGCCGAGTTCCCCGGCACCCTGCCGGCCCGCTCCTCCCTGCCCATCGGTCTGCTCGCCCACCACGACACCACCGGCGGCCTGGTCCTCACCGGAGTGCACGACCGTTCCCTGCTCGACGAGGACGAGGCCGCCGAACTGCTCGCGCAGAGCGCCCTGCTGCTGCGTTCACTGCCGCTGTCGGCGGGCGAGTCCACCACCGTCGGGGAGGCCCTGGAACTGCTGAAGGGCAGCGTGGCGGCGCGCCCGGCCGAGGCGCCGCCCGCGGGCGAGCGGACCAGCGGCCCGCTGGTCACCCTGCGCGAGGCACGCCGCGACCGGGCGGGCAGGATCTGCCTGATACCGCCGCCGGACACCCCCGAGACCTGCTACGACCTGCTGGCCCGCACCTACTCGGGCCCGCACGAACTGCTGGTGCTCGCCGCCGGCACCGACGCCGAGGGCGCACGGCCCGCCCTCGCGGCACCCGGCGCCGACACCTCCCTGCTGCTCGCCGGCTACTCCGGAGCCGGTGTCCTCGCCTGCGAGATCGCCCGGCGGATCGCGGCGGACGGCGGCCGCCCGCCGCGGGTCGTGCTCGCCGGCGCGTCCGCGGACGAGTACGAGCGGGCCCGCCATCTCGCCCGGGCCCTGGAGGACGCCACCGCGGCCGGGACGTGACGCGGTTCCACCGCCGTTCATCCCCAGCTCCAGGATTCCTCGTTCGCCGTCCTGCACCGTGGCATGGATGACCCCGCCCGGCCGCCGGCACCGCACCCGCGGCGGGCGCCGTACCACCACCCCTACTGACGACGAACCAGCGGGAGGACCAGGTGTACGACACCAAAGAGGAGGACGGCAGGCCGGCGGAGGAGCCGGCGGGCACCTCCCTGTTCCGTATCCCACCCCTGCTCCTCGCCGGGATCGACGAGGACGAGCTGGAGTCCCACCTCGTACGAGGCATCGACTGACGCCGAGCGCAACCGCACCCGTGCCGTCCTCGAGCGATCCGCGAGCGGGCCTTGGAAGCCTGTGGAGGACGCGACCGGCGACGGTGCGGAGGAGGCGAACATGAGACGGTGGCTGCGCAACGGCCGACGGGCGCTGGCCGACTACTTCGTACGACGGCTCTGGCAGTCCCTGGTGGCGTTCGGCGCCGCGCACGACCCCTTCGCCGCCCAGTACGCCGAGGACGAGCAGCCGCCGCGGCAGCGCCCCGGAGGGCCGCCGCCCGCCCACCCCGAGCGCCTGCGCGAGGACGTCCCGCTCACCGCGGAGGAACTGCGGATCCTGCGGGAACTGTGGCCCGCGCACACCGAACACCGGACCCCCGACGGCAAGTAGGGGCGCCGGCCCGGCCGGCACCCCGGTGCGGCGGCGGTTCTCAGACGGTGGTGACGACCTCGTCGAGGCCCAGGCGCGGTGAGCGCGCGAACCAGGCGTCGGGGCCCGGCCGGCCGATGTTGACGACCATCAGCGGGGTGTGGTCGTCGTCCAGGAACTCCTTCTGGACGGCGGCGTGGTCGAAGCCGTTCATCGGCCCGGCGGCCAGGCCGGCCGCGCGGACGCCGATGATGAAGTACGCGGCCTGCAACGCGGCGTTGAGGTGGGCCGACTTCTCGCGCACCTCCCGCGAGGCGTAGAACACGTCCTTGGCCTGCGGGAAGTGCGGGAACAGCCGGGGCAGCTCCTCGTGGAACTCGTTGTCCGCGGCGAGGATCGCCACCAGCGGCGCGGCGGCCGTCTTCGCCCGGTTGGGCGGGGTCATGTGCTGCACCAGACGCTCGCGGGCCCCGGGGGAGCGGACCAGGACGATGCGCAGCGGCGACTGGTTGAACGCGGTCGGGCCGTACTTGACCAGGTCGTGGATCGCCCGGATCTGCTCGTCGGTCACCGGCTCGTCGGTGAACGTGTTGGCCGTACGGGCCTCGCGGAACAGCAGATCCTGGGCGGCGGGGTCGAGGGCGAGTGACATGCGGGACAACCTTTTCGACTTCGGGACAAGCGGCATTCAGCTGGCGGGAAGCGGCCCTGTGCGGGCCCGCCTCACCACTGGACCAGGGCGAAACTCACGGCCATGCCACCGCCGAAGCCGGCCAGCAGGATCAGTTCGCCCGGACGGATGTCGCCCGCGCGGACGGCCGCGTCCAGGGTGATCGGGATGGAGGCGGCACCCGTGTTGCCGTAGTGCGTCACCGTCTGGTGCATGGTGGCGCGGGGCAGGGCCAGGCCCGAGAAGACCTCGTCGAGCATCACGCCGTTGGCCTGGTGCGGGACGAAGTGGTCGACGTCCGCGGCCTCCACGCCGGCCTCGTGCAGGAACGCCTTGACCAGCTGCGGCAACTGCTCCACCACGAAACGGCGCACCTCGCGCCCGTCCATCGCGAAGTACTGGAGACCGGCGTCGAGACCCGCGTGGTCCAGGGGCTGCCGGCTGCCGCCCGCGGGCACCCGGATCAGGCCCGACAGCTCGCCGAACGTGTGCAGCGCGACATGCCGCACGAACGGGCCCTCGGTGGTCGGGCCGAGGACCAGCGCGCCCGCGCCGTCCCCGAACAGCACGACCGTCCTGCGGTCCGCCGGATTCAGGATGCGCGAGTACACGTCGGCGCCGATGACCAGCGCGTAGCCGCCCCGCCGCAGGATCACGCTGCCGACCGCGGACAGCGCGAACACCGTGCCGGAACACACCGCGTTGACGTCGAACGCCGCCGTGCCGGAGGTGCCGAGGTTCTGCTGGACGTAGGCGGCCGTCGGCGGCTGCGGCCGGTCCGGCGTGGACGTGGCGACCGCGATCACGGACAGCTGCTCGGCGGTGATGCCGGCCGACTTCATCGCGGCCCGCGCCGCGGCCGTGGCCAGATCCGACGTGGCCTGGTCGGGGGTGGCCCAACGGCGTTCCCTGATCGCGGTCTTACGGGTGATCCAGGCGTCGTCGACTCCGGCCGGCCGACCGACCTCGTCGTTCGAGACGATCCGGTCCGGCACACAGGCACCCGTACCGAGGATCCTGACTTCCCTGATGGGGCTGCCGGTGCGGTAGATCGTTCCGTTGTCCATTCGGCTGCCCTCCCCTCACATGGTCGGTGATCATCTGTGCGACAAGGCCGGCGGGTGCACGGCCACGTCGGGCCCGTACGCGGGCGGCCGTGACGGGCCGCCCGCGTACGGGCCCGGAAGGTGCTCCTGGCGTGCTGTGCGGAGTCGGACCCGGCCTAGCGCTTGGCGTAGATGCGCTTGTGGCCGCTGATCCCGGCCAGCCGGAACGGGCCGCTGGTCTGCTCCGGGTTGGAGTGGTTGCCGCCGTCGGCCGGGAGCCTGTGCTCGTGCAGCGTGCGGTACTCGGCGTAGTCGACCGGCTTGCGCCGCTCGATCGCCTCGCGGTTCGCCTCGGTGCGCAGGTGCTCCCGGTACCCGGCGACGACGGTCCCCGCGAAGAACTCGGCGACCGAACCGGAGCCGTAGCTGAGGAAGCCGATCGGCCGGCCGGTCAGGTCCTCGGCCTGGTCGAGCAGCGCGGCGAGGGCGAGGTACACCGACGCGGTGTAGCTGTTGCCGGTCACCGTGTTGTAGGCCGTGGTCTGCCCGATGGCGCGGGTGATGTCGTCCTTGTCGGTGTCGTAGCCGCAGTAGTTCAGCAGGTGGCGGTGCGCCTTGTACGCCATCTTGGTGAACGGCTGGTGGTAGCAGAACGCGGCGAACTCCTCCAGCGCGCGGCCGCCCTGCTCCGTGTAGTCCTTCCAGGTGCCCTCGACGGCCTGCAGGTAGGCGCCGATCGACTCCTGCCCGTCGACCAGGGCCGCGTCGCGGTAGTTCGGCCGCCAGAAGTCCATGACGTCGGCGGTGAACAGACCCGACGGGTCCTCGATGCGCACCAGCGCCGGGTCCGCGCTGACCAGCATGGCCACCGCCGCCGCGCCCTGCGTGGCCTCACCCGGGCTGTCCAGGTCGTACTTGGAGACGTCGCTCGCGATGACGAGGACCTGCTGCGCGGGGTCGCGCCGCACCAGGCCGATGGCGAACTGCAGGGCCGCCGTCGCGCCGTAGCAGGCCTGCTTCAGCTCGACGACCCGGGTCGCCGACGGCAGCCCGATCAGGGAGTGGACGTACACGCCGGCCGCCTTGGCCTGGTCGATGGACGACTCCGTGGCGAAGACGACGGTGCGGATCCGGTCGGTGCCGTGCCGGGCGACGATCGGCGCGGCGGCCGTGGCGGCCATCGTGACGATGTCCTCGTCGGCGGCGGGCACGCTCATCGACTCCTGGCCGATGCCCACGTGGTACTTGCCGATCTCGGTGCCGTTGTGCGCGGCGAGCTCCGTGTGCGGCAGGACGAACTCCGCGGTGGCGAACGACAGATCGTGGATCCCGATGGAGATGGACATGCCCTATGCACCAACCTTTGCGGTCTTGTTTTCGCGTTCCAGCTGGACGTGCGCACGCATCAGTTCGCCCGGGTTCGTCTGCGCCGCGAGCAGGGACAGCTCACCGCACAGCACGGTCGCCGCCGCGATGACGGCGAGGCGGCGCGCGTTCTCCCCGGGCGCGCGGTCGGCCCGGCAGCCGAGCCGGGTCAGGTTCGTCTCCACGAAGCCGAGGCCCTTGCCGTTGCCCACCGTGCCCACGATCAGGTTCGGCAGCGTGCAGGCGAAGTACAGGTCGCCGTCCCGGTCCTCGGCCATGACGACGCCCTGGGAGCCCTCGACGATGTTGGCCGCGTCCTGGCCGGTGGCCAGGTAGAAGCCGAGCAGCATGTTCGCGAAGTGGGCGTTGGCCGAGCGGATGCCGCCGGCGAGCAGCGTGCCGAGCATGTTCTTGCGGATGTTCAGCTCGACGATCTTGGCGGCCGTCGTGTGCAGGACGTTCTCGACCACGTCGCGCGGCACGAGCAGTTCCGTGACCACGTTCTTGCCGCGGCCGAGGATGCCGTTGATGGCGGTGGCCTTCTTGTCGGTGCAGTAGTTGCCGGAGATCGAGGCGTAGGAGATGCCGGGGACCGTGTTCAGCAGGTGCTTGAGCAGCACGTCGGAGGCGAGGGTGGCCATGTTGTGGCCGGAGGCGTCGCCGGTGGAGAACTCGAACCGGATGAACAGCAGGTTGGCGTTGATCTCGTGCCGGATGCCGATCAGCTGGGCGAACCGGCTGCACCCGCGCACCACTTCGCGCAGCTCGTCGATGCGCGCCTCGATGGCCTGCGCTGCCGTGAACGCGGTCTGCGCGTCCGTCGCCTCCACCAGCACCGAGCGCGTCATCCGCTCGTCGACCAGCGTCGCGACGATGCCCTTCTCGGCCAGCCGGGAGACCTTCGCGCCGCGCCCCACCGACGGCCACAGCGGCGACTCGTAGGTGGCCAGCGGGACATGGGTCTCGGTCTGGGCGACGTTCCCCGAAATGCGAACGGGGCCCACCCAGCGCATGGGGACCCCGGCAATGGCGTGCGTGTCGGTCATCGTGTGCTTCCCGTCGTCTCGTGGAGGGCCCCGGCGGAGCTGGAACGCCGGGCGAGCGGCCCGGTCTCGATGCCCCGGTCGGCGCAGAACGTCCGAAGGGAGCCGTGGATCAGCAGGTCGCAGTGGCGCAGGTCGGCGGGGGTGCGCGCGCCGAGCATCGTCTGGAGCGCGGCCAGCTGGTCGAGCCAGGTGGTGAGCTGGGCGATCAGCGCGTCGACGCCGCCGTCGAGCAGCGTGCGCAGGAACCCGCCGGACGCGCCGACGCCGTTCGCGCCGAGCGCCAGGGCGCGGGCCACGTCGAGCGGGTGGCGGACCCCGCCGGAGGCCAGCAGGGGCAGGTCGACGTCCTGCGCGTCCAGCAGGCAGGCGGGGGCGGACTGGCCCCAGCCGTGCAGGAAGGCGTACTCGCCCAGCGCCCGGCGGCCGTTCTCGATGCGGGCGAAGTCGGTGCCGCCCCGGCCGCTGACGTCGGCCACGGACACGCCCAGGTTCTTCAGCGTCTCGATGGTCTGCCGGCTCAGGCCGTTGCCGACCTCCTTGACGATCACGGGGATGTCGACGGCCGCCGCGATCTTCTCGATCTGCCCGGCCCACGCGGAGAACGACCGGTCGCCCTCCGGCATCGCCGTCTCCTGCGCCGTGTTGATGTGGATCTGCAGGGCGTCGGCCCGGATCAGCTCGACGGCGCGCCACACGTTCTCGACCGTCGCGTTGGCGTTGACGTTCGCCATGACGAACCCGTCCGGATTCTCCTTGCGCAGCACGCTGAACGTGTCCGCGCAGGACGGGTCCTTGATGAAGGCGTTCATGGACCCGGACGCGATCGGTACGCCGGTCTCCCGGGCGGCGATGGCCAGGTCCCGGTTGATGATGCCGGTCTTGACGCTGCCGCCGGTCATCGCGTTGATGTAGATCGGCACCGGCCAGGAGATCCCGGCGAAGGCCGTGGCCAGGGACACGTCCTCGCGGTCGATGCCGGCCAGCGCGTGGTGCACGAACGACACCTCGTCGAACTGGTTGACCCCGCGGTGGGTGTCCTGCTGCTCGATGGCGAGCCGGACGTGGTCGTCCTTGCGTTGAGCGCTCATTCCTCGATCCCTTCCAGGGCGGGACGGATGGGCAGGGGCAGCACCCCGGCCGCGGCCCACCGTTGCCGTACTTGTGAGATGTCGCGTGACGCCTCGGCGTCCAGCAGGGCGATACCGCAGTCGCCGCCCCCCGCCCCGGAGGGCTTGGCGGCGCCGCCGACCGCCTCGGCGGCGTCGCACAGGCGCGTCAGTCTGGTCGTGAAGATGCCGAGGCCGACCTCGCCGTCCAGCCGGGCCAGTTCGGTGCGGGCCCGGCGGATCTGGCGCAGCAGGCCCTGGCTGTCGCCGGTCCCGATCGCGGTGACCGCGGCGCTCACACAGTCGTTGGTGGCCTCGACGAACCACCGGTGGGAGGCGCTGCCCCGCCAGTCGCGGCGGTGCAGGTCGGAGACGAGGGACGCGGTGGAGGCGGGCTCACCGGTCCAGCCGACCTCCAGGGACAGGCCCTCGGGCACCGGGAGCCTGCGCACCTCGTGGCCCGGCCAGGGCGCGCCGAGCGTCCGGTCGACGCCCAGGCGCCGGGCCAGGTCGAGCACGAAGGCACGGTCGGGCGCGCGGTAGGCGATCCAGCCGCCCCAGGTGCTGGCGGCGAGGTCGCCGCCGGAGCCCTTGGGGTCGAGCCGCGCCGTGGCGAGCATGGCCAGCCGGTACCGCTCGTCGGCCGACAGCTCCAGGCCGCTGAAGGACGCCACGGCCGCGACGGTCGCCACGGTCACCGCGCCGCTGGAACCCAGCCCGTACTTGCGGCCGTTGTCGTGCAGCCGGCTGCCGACCGAGACGCTCAGCGCGGGCACGGGAAGTCCGCGTTCGGTCAGCAGCCGGCCCACGGTCTCGATCGCCGACGCGACGTAGGCCAGGCCCTTGCCCGCCTGCTGTGCGGCGTCCGCGCCGCAGACGACGAGGCGGCCCTCGTGCCAGCGCCAGGGCACCGCCCGCGCACCGAGGAGGTCGGAGGAGATCACGACGTCGGCCTCACCGGGCCCGGCCACGTCCCCGGTGCCGGACACGGTGACGCCGACGTGCCGGTCGACGGCCACCAGGATCGCCGGGTTCCCCGGGTCCACCACGGCGTACTCGCCCGCGACGAACAGCTTGCCCGGCGCGTGCCGGACGACCGTGCGCTGCCGGGTCGTCGTCCGCTGCGGCGTCATCGTCCGCCCTCGTCCAGCAGCCGGGCGCCGGGGCCCGGTCCGGCGACGAGCACCGTGCTGTCCGGTGCGGCGTCGCGTACCGCCTCGGCCACCCGCTGGGCGTCCGCGCGCCGGCACAGCACCTTCACGTTGGGCCCGGCGTCCATGGTCGCGTAGGCGGCGACGCCGTCCCGCCGGAGGTCCAGCACCCGGTCGAGCACCGTGACCGTCGCCGGCGACAGGTACCGCACGGCGGGCCGCGCCGCCAGCATGGTCGCGTGCATGCCGAGCGCGTTGCGTTCCGCGATCTCGCCCACCGCCTCCAGGTCGCCCCGCGACAGCGCCGCCCGCATGTCCGTCAGGTCGTCCTTGCTGGAGGCGGCCCACGGCCGGTACAGCGGCGAGGTGTCGACGGTGCGGCGCATGGCCTCGCGGCTGGAGACGGGCTTGGGCCCGGCGTTGACCACGGCGATGACCAGCGCGGGGTCGATGTCGGCGGTGGGCACCGGCTCGGCGTAGGAGCCGAGGTCGGCGTCGGCGCCGGCGGTGTCCGGGCCGGCGTGCCAGACGGCGAAGCCGCCGAAGAGGGACCGGGAGGCCGACCCGGAGCCGCGCCGGGCCAGGCGGGACAGCGCGGTGGCGTCCAGGTCGAGCCCGTACGCCGCGGCGGCGGCCACGGCGAGCGCGGCGAACCCGCTGGCGGAGGACGCCAGACCGGCCCCGGTGGGCACGGTGTTCTCGGTGTCGACGACGGCCCGTTCCCGGCTGCCGGCCGTCTCCCGCACCAGGTCGAGGAACGCGGTGATGCGGCGGCCCGCCTCGCCCGTCGCGGGGGCGCCGTTGAGCGTCACCCGGTCCTGCCCGGCCTCGGGGGCGAGCCGGACCCGGGTGGTCGTCGGGAAGACGTCCAGCGTCATCGACAGGCTGTCGGTGACGGGCAGGATCAGGCGTTCGTCGCGCTTGCCCCAGTACTTGATCAGCGCGATGTTCGGGTGCGCGACCGCGGTGGCGGTGGTGGAGCCGTCCTGCTCCAGCGGTGCGAGCACGGCGGTCGGGTGTTCACGGCGCATGGTTGTCGAGCCCCTTCAGCGGTACGACCCAGGTCTGTACGGCCCCGGCCTCGTGCAGCCGCCGGGTGACCTCCCGGGCCTGCTCCGGCTGGGCCAGTGCGATCAGGCAGCCGCCCAGGCCACCGCCGGTGATCTTGGCGCCGAGGCTGCCGGCGCTCAGCGCGGCGTCGACCAGGGCCTCGATGCGGTCGGTGCTCAGACCGGCCGCGCGCAGCAGTTCGTGGTATTCGGTGAGCCGCGTGCCGAGCTCCTTCGCCCGGCCGTCGGCGAGGTCCTGCCGGGCCGCCTCGGTCAGCTCGGTCGCCGTGCGGACGAAGGCCTCCTGGGCGCCGGGCCGGCTGCGGAACCCGGCCCGCAGCAGTTCGACGGCTTCCCTGGTGCTGCCCATCTCGCCGCTGTCCGCGACGATGAACAGGCCGTCGCAGCCGAGCTTGAGCGGCTCGGTGCGGCCCGCCCGGAACAGCAGCGGGCGGGAGGCGCCGACGGCCTTGGCGTCGACGCCGCTGGCCCTGCCGTGCGCCATGTTCTCGGACGTCTGCACCAGGTCGAACGCGGTGCTCTCGGTCAGCTTGCGGCCGACGAGGTCGGCGAGGGCGAAGGCGATGGCGCGCGAACTCGCCGCGCTGGAGCCCAGACCCCGGCCGTGCGGGATGGCGCCGTCGAGGATCACGTCGAGGTGCGGCCCGCCGGTGATGCCCATCCGCGCCTTGAACTCCGCGGTCAGCCGGCGCAGGCCGTCGGAGGCCTGCGTCACCATCGCCCGCGAGGGGGAACCCGTCATCGTGTAGGACAGGTCGCCCTGGCTGTCGGGGGCGTGGGAGGACCACCCGGCGCTTGCCGTGACCGTGAGCTGCGGAATGGGGAGAGCGAGCGCCGGAGCTCCGTAGACGACCGCGTGCTCTCCCAGCAGGATCGCCTTGGCGTGCGCGCGGCCGATACCGACCGAGCGGGCCCGGCGGCTCTCTGTTACCCCCTCCGCTGAGGTCGGTAGAGTCAACGCACTCAGCTCCCTTTGTTCTCTACTGAAATGGGAAAAGGCGCCGGTGCGGTGCAGCCGGCGCGGTGAAGACGAGCAAAAAGCGGTGAGCGGCAAAAGGTGACGCAGTGAAGGTGATGTG
This sequence comes from Streptomyces sp. DH24, assembly GCF_029813775.1. GTDB lineage: Bacteria > Actinomycetota > Actinomycetes > Streptomycetales > Streptomycetaceae > Streptomyces. The sequence goes on from NZ_JARVKW010000043.1 coordinate 19,763, forward strand.
CTGAAAGGCCGACGCGGGACGTCGGACGGCACGGAGCGTCGACCGGCGCACGCAGCAGGGGTTTCACCGGTCGGGCATCGACGCGCCGAGCACCCGGGCGCGTGGTCGGACCGGTGCGGTGTGGGGGGTGGTGTCGTACGCGCTGGACGCGGTCAGTCCTCGCACGAGAGGGCGGGTACGACACGCGATCCGCTGCCCCGCAGCAACTTTTGGGCAGGGGAGACGTGGGTGAATAGTGACACGGTGGCCACCACCACGCCAACACCGCCTGGAAGTGACGTGGGTCACTTCCAGGCGGTGTTCCGGGAACGCAGCACCGCCGCGGCTGCCAGGGGCAGCCGCGGCGGGCACGTCGGACGGGGACCGGGTCAGGGCCGGCGCTGGAGGGCTATCTCCGTCAGCTCCTCGATGTCGAACTCCGAGCGGCGGTGCGGTGCGCCGTAGCGCGTGATCTTCCCGCGACTGACCCACTTGCGGATCGTCGCTTCGGACACCCCCACGGCGAGTGCGGCCACTTTCGTGGGAACGAGCCGGTGGCTCGGTGGCTTGATCATGCGTTGACACCCTTTCGCTGCCGCTCCATGAGTTTCCTGAGACTGAGCCACTCGCACATTTCCCATGAATGTCCTGAGGAGCAGGTGATCCTGCTGCTTCCCGCCCGCCCGATTCCCGGCGGGGCGCTGATCGTTCCCGGGCAGTTGTCCACGACGCACTGTCTGATCAGCGTGTGGAGAGTGCTGGGTTCAGGATCTATGGTCCGGCGCAATTCCTCGACGAGCCCTTCGATCTCGTCCGCGAAGTCGGCGGCCGGGGGCTGGCCGAGGAGCCAGTCCAGATGCAGCGTCAGGAACTGCGCCAGGGCGGGAACCGTACGCGCCGGTGCGGCTGTTGCGAGCTTTTCCACCACCATTCCGGACCATGACTCCAAAAGGGCGAGGATGTTGTGGCGGGCGTCGAGCACGGAGATGTCCAGGTAGTCCCTGCTGCGGCTGCCCGAGACCTTGGTCGGATTGGTTCGCCGGCCCGTCGGCGCCACCTGGTGCAGGCATTCCCGGTGCAGTACGGGGAGTGCACGGAGATTGCGTTTCACTCCCTTGACGCAGGGAGCGCAGAGGGCGGATCCGGCGGCGGCGCGACTTTCCTGAGTGTGGTTTCTCGGGCATGGATGGGACTTCATCGAAGCTCCTTCACGAGGCGTCTCGCCCCCACGACCGCTGTACATCACATGCAAATCCCGTGCACATTGCGGCAGTTGGCTCTGTGCTCTGGTCCGGTGAGGCTGCTGCGTCGGCCCCGGGCGAACAGTCCTATTACCCGACCGGTGACTCGAGTCCCGATACAGCCTCGTTCGGGACCGGCTTCCCGACCCGATCCGCACCTGTTCTCCAGGCCGCTTCCACCCGGAACCGAGCTGCGGTTGAGCCCTTGGCCCGACGGTTGCCGAGGAAGGAGGAACTGTGGACGAATTGCACGGAGGCGAACGCGCGGTGCGCGCCGGACTCCCCGCAGGGCCGCACTCGACGGCGGTCGCTCAGTTTTCCCCGGGTGAGGTGTTCGCGGGCGGACACCCGAACATCAGCACCTCCGCCCCGCCGGCCGGGGCAGGCACCGCGGCACACCTGGAGGTGTGCGTCGTCGGCGCCGGTCCCCGGGGCCTTTCCGTACTGGAGAGGCTCTGTGCGCAGGAACGGAAGTCGCCCCGCTGGGACACCGTCACCGTGCATGTCGTCGACCCCGACCCACCGGGCGCGGGACGCGTGTGGCGCCCCACCCAGTCCCGGCACCTGCTGATGAACACCGTCGCCTGCCAGGTGACCGTCTACACCGACGCCAGCGTCCGCATCGACGGACCGCTGGAGGAGGGGCCGAGCCTGTACCAGTGGGCCAAGGCCGTCGAGTCGGGCGCGCTGGAGACCGGCCCGGACACCGCCTGGCCCGACGAGGTCGTCACCGAGGCACGCGCCCTCGGCCCCGACTCCTACCCCACCCGCGCCCTCTACGGCTGCTACCTGACCTGGGCGTTCCGGCAGGTCGTGGCGAACACCGCCGCCCACGTGACCGTACGCACCCACCCGGTGCGCGCCGTCGCCCTGGAGGACGCGGACGCCGCGAGCGGGCACGGCGGGCCCCAGACGGTCGTCCTGGAGGACGGCACCCGGCTCACCGGCCTGTCCGCCGTCGTGCTCGCCCAGGGCCACGTCCCGGTCCGGCCCACCGGCACCGAACGCGAACTGGCCGACTTCGCCACCCGGCACGAGCTGACCTACGTGCCGCCCGCCAACCCGGCCGACGTCGACCTGTCCGGCATCCAGCCCGGCGAGAGCGTGCTGCTGCGCGGGCTCGGGCTCAACTTCTTCGACTACATGGCCCTGTTCACCCGCGGCCGCGGCGGCGTCTTCACCCGCGTCGACGGCCGCCTGGTCTACCGGCCCTCGGGCCGCGAACCCCGCCTGTACGCCGGCTCCCGGCGCGGCGTGCCCTACCAGGCGCGCGGCGAGAACGAGAAGGGCGCCCACGGCCGCCACTTCCCCCGGCTCCTGACCGCCGGATACATCGCGCGGCTGCGCGCCCGCGACACCCGCAGCGCGGCCATCGACTTCGCCGCCGACCTGTGGCCGCTCATCTCCAAGGAGGTGTGCGCCGTCTACTACACGGCACTGCTCGCGGCCCGCGGCGAACCCGGCACGCTCACCGAGGAGTTCACCGAGCGGTACCTGCACGCCGAACCCGGCGCGGCCGAGGACCGCGTCCTCGACGAGGCGGGCATCGACGCGGCCGAACGCTGGGACTGGGACCTCGTCGCCCGCCCCTACGGCCACCGCGCCTTCCGCGACCTGGCCGCCTTCCGCACCTGGCTGCGCGGCCACCTCGACGAGGACGTCCGCCTGGCCCGCCAGGGCAACGTCAGCGGACCCGTCAAGGCCGCGCTCGACGTCCTGCGGGACCTGCGCAACGAGCTGCGGCTCGCCGTCGACCACGCCGGCCTGACCGCCGACTCCCACCGCGACGACCTCGACCGCTGGTACACACCGCTCAACGCCTACCTGTCCATCGGCCCGCCGGCGTCCCGCATCGAGGAGATGGCCGCGCTCATGGACGCCGGCGTCCTCGACGTCACCGGCCCCGGCCTGCGCGTCACCGCCGACGCCCGCGACTCCCTCGGCCCCTGCTTCGCCGGTACGTCGAGCCAGATACCGGACGTGCGGGTGCGCGCCACCGTCCTCATCGAGGCCCGGCTGCCCGAGATCGACCTGCGGCGCACCGCCGACCCGCTGATGGGCCGGCTGCTGCGCACCGGGCAGTGCCGCCCGTACCGCATCCCCGGCGCACCGGACACCGGCGACGGCCGCGGAGGCGGCGCCGGCTACGAGACCGGCGGCCTCGCCGTGTCCGAGCGGCCCTACCACCTGATCGACGCCCGGGGCGAACCACACCCCCGGCGCTTCGCCTACGGGGTGCCCACCGAGTCCGTCCACTGGGTGACCGCCGCGGGCATCAGACCCGGCGTCGGCTCCGTCACCCTGGAGGACTCCGACGCCATCGCGGCGGCCGTCCTCGCCCTGCCGCCGGCCACGCCGCAGCCCGCGCCCCGCCCGGTCACGGGGCGCACCACCGCCCCGCTCAGCATTCCGAACGCGAAGGCAAACGCATGACGTTCCGCCACGAACCCGAGCCGCCCGGACCGCTGCCCGCCCACGTCGACGCGGGGCTGCTGTCACCGGTCCGGGCGGGCACCCCCGTCGAGGCGGCCGTGGGCGACACCGCGTGGCTCCAGGCGATGCTCGACGCGGAGGCGGCCCTGGCCCGCGCCCAGGCCCGCTGCGGCACGGTCCCCGCACGTGCGGCGGCCTACATCACGGCCGCCGCCCGCGCGGAACTGCTCGACGTACGCGAACTCGCCCTGGCCGCGCGGGAGACCGCGAACCCGGTCGTCGGCCTGGTCAAGGCACTGACCGCGGTCGTCGCCGAACGCTCACCGGCCGCCGCCGAATACGTGCACCGCGGCTCGACCAGCCAGGACGTCCTCGACACCGGCGCCATGCTGGTGGCCCAGCGCGCGCTGCGGCTGACCGTCGCCGACCTGCGGGCCGTGGCCGCGGCCCTGGCCGACCTCGCGGCCACGCACCGGGACACCGTCATGGCGGGCCGCACCCTCGCCCTGCACGCCGTACCCACGACGTTCGGGCTCAAGGCGGCCGGCTGGCGCCAGCTGGTCCTGGACGCGGCCGAACGCCTCGACCGCGTCGCCCGCGGCGGACTGCCGGTGTCGCTCGGCGGCGCGGCCGGAACCCTCGCCGGCTACCTCCAGTACGCCGGTGAGGACGCCGACCCCGCGGCCGTCCTGGACGAACTCGGCGCCGCCTTCGCCGACGAGACCGGCCTGGCCGTGCCCGCCCTGCCCTGGCACGCCCTGCGCACTCCCGTCGCCGACCTCGGCGCCGCCCTCGCCCACACGGCCGGGGCACTCGGCAAGATCGCCGCGGACGTCCTGGTGCTCACCCGTACCGAGGTCGGCGAAGTGGCCGAGCCCGCGGTCGCCGGGCGGGGCGCCTCCTCCGCGATGCCGCACAAGCGCAACCCGGTGCTCGCCACCATGATCCGGTCGGCGTCCGTGCAGGTGCCCGCGCTGGCCGCCGTACTGACGCAGTGCCTGGTCACCGAGGACGAGCGCTCGGCCGGCATGTGGCACGCCGAGTGGCAGCCGCTGCGCGAGGCCCTGCGGCTCACCGGCGGCGCCGCGCACACCGCCGTCGAACTCGTGCGGGGGCTCACCGTCCGCCCCGAGCGGATGCGCGCCAACCTGGAGGCGACCGGCGGACAGCTCGTCTCGGAGCGGGTATCGGCCGTTCTGGCGCCGCGCATCGGCAAGACCGCCGCGAAGGAACTGCTCACCCAGGCCTCGCTGCTCGCCGCCACGACCGGCCGGCCGTTGGCCGACGTACTGGCCGAACTCCCGCAACTCGCGGGCGCGTTGAGCCGGGGCGAGGCCGCCGCCCTGCTCGACCCGGACGGCTACACCGGCGTCGCCGGACCCCTGGTGGACCGGGCGCTCACCGCACCGGGACGCGTACGCGCCGCGGCGCCGTGACCCGACCGCCCGCCGCGGCAGGCCCGCGGCGGGCGGCCCCGGGCCGCGCGGGAAGCGGACGGGGCCCCTGGGGTACCGTGCTGCTCCCCGCGCCCCGCTCCCACGGCTCAAGACTCCCTCGCGGGCGCCTCGACAGCCCCTCGAACTCCCGCCTCGGACAGGCCGAACAACACCCGTCCGGGTGACCGCTCCCCGCATGATGCAAGGACAACGCACAGGGAGGGCGGGCGAGTTGGGCGAGATGACGCACGATGCGCACAGTGCCGGCGGAGCTGCCGGTGGCCACGGCCACGCGGTGGTCATCGGCTCCAGTCTCGCCGGTCTGACCGCGGCGCGGGCCCTGGCCAACTTCATGGACCGGGTCACCGTGATCGAGCGCGACTGGGTGCCACGCGGACCCGGCAGACGCCGGGGCGTGCCCCAGGCGCGCCACACGCACGGCCTCACCACCGCCGCCCAGCACGGCCTGGAGCAGCTGTTCCCCGGCATCGTCAAGGAACTCACCGGCGCCGGGGCGGTCCTCGTCCGCATGACCGAGGACATGCTGCTGCTCGGCCCGGGCGGATGGCTGCCCCGCGCGGACTGCGACCTGACGACGCTCAGCGCCAGCCGCGACCTCATGGACGCGCTGATACGCGACCGGCTGCGCGCCGACCCCAGAGTGACCTTCCTGCAGAAGCACGAGGCCCTCTCCCTGGAACCCGGCCGCCAGGACACCGTCACCGGAGTCTGGGTGCGCGCCCGGGACCCCAAAGCGCCCGACGGCTGGGGCACCCGGCACCTGCTCACCGCCGACTTCGTCGTGGACGCCACCGGACGCGGCTCGCGCGCCCCCCAGTGGCTCGCCGAACTCGGCTACGCGCCACCCCGTGAAACGGTCGTCGACGCCCGCACCGCCTTCGCCACCGCCGTGTTCGCGCCGCCCGTCGGCCACGTCGCCGACTGGAAGAGCCTGCTGCTGATGCCCGCGTCCGGCCACCCGGCCCAGGGCATGCTCAACCCCATCGAGGGCGGCCGCTGGTCGGTGTCGGTCTGCGCCGGCGACGGCGGACGCCCGCCGGCCGACCACGCCGAACTGCTGCGCGCCGCGGGCACCCTGCGCGACCCCCTGCTGCGCGACGTCCTGGAGGCCGCCACACCGCTCGGCCCCGTCTACAGCTGCGGCCCCACCGGCAACCGCTGGCGCCACTACGAGAAACTGCGCCGCTGGCCGGACCAGTTCCTCGTCGTCGGCGACGCCTTCGCCGCCCTCGACCCGGCCCACGGCCAGGGCATGACGGCCGCGGTGCAGTGCGCCCTCGTCCTCGACCAGATGCTGGCCGCCCACGGCACCGCCGTCGGCCTCGGCTACCGCTTACGCAGGGCCATCGCCCACCGGCTGGCCCCCGCCTGGCAGGCGAGCACCCGCGCGCTGCGCGCCGCACAGGGGGACCAGAACCAGGACCGGCAGGCCGGATGGCGGGCCCGGCTCGGCAGCCGGTACGCGGCCCGGCTCGCCGCCGCCGCGACCACCGACCCCTGCGCGGCGACCCTGCTCCTCCAACAGCTCCAGGCCGCCGCCCCGCCCGCCGCGGCACTGCGGCCCTCGGCGATCCGCGCCGCCCTCCGAGGGCCCCGCGGCCCCGTCCCGGCGGGCCCGCCCAGCACCACCCACGGCCCGAACGCCCGCCGGCGCCGCGCCGTCGCACCGGAAGCGCCCGCCATCGGTGTCTCCACCGGCTCCGCCCGCTGGAGACCCGCCACCGGCTCCTCGGCCCAGTGGCCGACCACCGCGTCCGCCTGTGACCGGCGACAGCCATGACCTCCGCCGCCGCATCACCCGGCAGCCGCACCCGGCCGCAGGCCGCACAGCGCACAGTCCTACGCTTCCCTCATGACAAAAGCGAATCAACTGGCGCCTGCAGAGGCGGACTTGAGAGACGTGCTTCCGCACGGCGCTCACAACAGGCCCGCGTCCTGTGCCCAGTTGAGCAAGAAGAGGGGCGACATGCACTCTGCTGACTCGCAACTCGCTCGAGAAAGACTTGAGTTGAAACCACACTTAGGCTTGAGGGCGGTTGTCCGGCCACGACGTGCGTCGATAGCGTTCCAGCTGCTCCAAGGCACGGGCCCGCTGGCGCCGCGGCAGGCCACCCCGAGCACCGACCACGTACCGGCCGGATCGGGTGTGTCTGTGACGATCGAGCGGCGAGGGGAGGGTGCGCGGGTATGAGCACGACCGAAACTGCGCCGCCGGGTGCGCGCACCGAGGCGTCGAAGGGCGTTCGCATCGCCGACTGGGCGGACGGACGGCTCGGGATCTACCACTTCCGGTTCCTGGTCCGCAAGGTCTTTCCCGACCACTGGACGTTCATGTTCGGTGAGATCGCGCTCTACAGCTTCATCATGCTGTTGCTCACCGGTTTCTGGCTCACCATGTTCTTCGACCCGAGCATGACGGAAACCGTCTACGAGGGGTCCTACGCCCCGCTGCACGGCATCCACATGTCGCGGGCCTACGAGTCCACGATCGAGATCACCTTCGACGTGCGCGGCGGCCTGCTGATCCGGCAGCTGCACCACTGGTCGGCCCTGGTGATGATCGGCGCCCTGTGCATCCACACGCTGCGGCACTTCCTCACCGGTTCGTTCCGCAAGCCGCGTGAGGCCAACTGGCTGATCGGCTTCACGCTCCTCGTCCTGGTCACCCTGGAGGGCTTCGTCGGGTACTCGCTCCCCGACGACCTGCTCTCGGGCACCGGCCTGCGCATCGCCGAGGGCGTCACCCTCGCCATCCCGCTGGTCGGCACGTACCTGACGATGTTCCTGTTCGGCGGCGAGTACCCGGGTCACGACGTGATCGGCCGGTTCTACAGCTTCCACATCCTGCTGCTGCCGGGCATCATCCTCGCCCTGGTCACCGTCCACCTGATCCTGGTCTTCTACCACAAGCACACCCAGTTCAGGGGCCCCGCGCGCACCGAGCAGAACGTCGTCGGCCAGCCCCTGATGCCGCACTACACGGCCAAGGCCGGCGGCTTCTTCTTCCTGGTCACCGGTCTGCTGGCGCTCCTCGCCGGCATCGCCCAGATCAACCCGGTGTGGCGCTACGGCCCCTACCGCGCCGACCAGATCTCCCAGGGTTCGCAGCCCGACTGGTACATGGGCTTCCTGGAGGGTGCCCTGCGCGCCATGCCCGCCTGGGAGTTCGTCCTGCCCGGCGGCTACACCGTCAACATGGGCGTGCTGCTCCCGGCCGTCGTCCTGCCCACGGTGATGATGGCGGTGATCGCCCTGTGGCCGTTCCTGGAGGCCTGGGTCACCGGGGACACCCGGGAGCACCACCTCCTCGACCGGCCGCGCGACCACCCCACGCGGACCGCGTTCGGCATCGCGTTCGTCTCCCTGTACCTGGTGCTGTTCTTCGGCGGCGCCAACGACGTCCTGGCCGAACGGTTCCACCTCTCGCTGAACGGCATCACCTGGGCGGTACGGATCGGCGTCTTCGTGGTCCCGGCGCTCACGTACGTCATCACCAAGCGGATCTGCCTCGCCCTGCAGCGGCGGGAGCGCGACAAGCTCCTGCACGGCCGCGAGACCGGACGGATCCGCAGGCTGCCGCACGGCGAGTTCGTCGAGGTGCACGAGCCGCTCGACCGCTGGCATCAGTACACCCTGCTGGCCAGGGAGGACTACAAGCCCCTGCCGGTGCCCGAGGCCGAACACAACGGCGTGCCCAACCCGCGGTTCCGCAAGGAGATGCTGCGCTACAAGCTCAGCCGCTGGCTGTACGGCGGACAGATCCCGAAGCCGACACCGCAGGAGCTGGAGCACGCGGCCCTGGAGCACGGCGACCACTCGCCCAACGGACACGTGGCGATCGGCGCGCAGCGCTCCGCCGAGGGCCGGGAGTCGGACCAGGCGCTGAACTGACCCGGCACAGCAGAGGGCCGGGAAAGTAGCGGCGGCGCGGGTGATCAGGGGACGGTCACCCGCGCCGCTTTCCTTTCCACCCGTCCCCTGCCCGTCCCCGCCCGTCCCCGTCCCTCCTCGCCCGCCCCCGCGCGCTGCCCTCCCCGCCCGCCGTCTCCGCCGCTCGCCGTCGTCACCGCCCGTCGGTGAACGTCCGCACCGCGCGGGAGCCCCGTCCAGCCGGCCGGGCCCCGTTCCCTTTCCGGTTGTCCGGCGTACGCGCCGGAGTGTCCACGGAGGCCCGATGAGCAGATTCCCCTGGCGCCGGGGCGCACCCCGGGCCGAGTCCATCACCCGGGCGCGTACCGGCCTGACACGTGACCTGCACGGCCGTCAGCGCCGCTACCTCACGGCCATGCTGGTGCGCACCGCCTGCGTGGTCGTGATGGCAGCCACCTGGAGCCGGTGGCCGGTCCTCGCGGTCTGCGCCCTGGTCGGCGCGGTCGTCATCCCGTACGCCGCCGTGGTGGTCGCACAGGCCCACTGGCGCCAGCAACGGGGCACGCGGTACACGGTGGAGCGGGTGCCCGAGGCCCGGGAGGAGCCCGCCGCCCGCGTCGTCCTGGAGCCCACCCTCATCCTGCCGCCGGAGCGGAACAAGGCGGCCTGAGACCGGCCCGCCGGCCGCCCGCGCACACCGACGGCTCCTGCGGATCGCCGGGCGCGATCCGCAGGAGCCGTCGTGCGAGGTGCCGACCGGTGTCCGCCGGCGGCCGGTTCAGTGCTTGGGCCGCTCCGCCGGCAGGTTCTCCCACGGGCGGCACATGACCAGCAGGGTGACGATCGCGGCCACCGCGCTGCCCAGCTGGACCGCGGCCAGCGGCGCCGCCGAGCCCTTCCCGCCGAGGCCGACGAGCAGCGTGCCCAGCGCGCCCATGGTGTAGGTGGCGGTGCCGACCAGCGCGGAGGCGGAGCCCGCGGCGTGCGGGGTGCGCATCATGGCGAGCGCGTTGGTGTTGGGCAGCACCATGCCCAGCGCCGAGGTCACGACGAACAGGCAGCACGCGACCGGGACGATACCCGTGTCGCCGAACGCGCCGCTCGTCACCAGCATCATCACCACGCCCGCGGCGGCGATCAGGGAGAGCCCGAACGCGAGGACCTTGTCCAGGCGGACCCGGCCCACCAGCAGCTTGCCGTTGACGCGGCCGACGACCATCATGCCGAGCGAGTTGAGGCCGTAGACCAGGGAGAAGGCCTGCGGGGACGCCCCGTAGAGCTCCTGGATCACGAACGGCGACGCGGCTATGTAGGAGAACAGCACACCGAACGTGAAGCCGTGCACCACCACGTACCCGCTGAAGACCCGGTCGGCGGCCAGCCCGCGCATGGTGAACAGCGCGCCCAGCACACCACCGCCCCGGCGCCGCTCCAGCGGAAGCGTCTCGGGCAGCCGCCGCCAGACCATCGCGGTGAGCGCGACACCGACCGCGGCCAGCACGAGGAAGACACCCCGCCAGGCGGTGAACCGCAGCACCTGCCCCCCGAGGAGGGGAGCGATGACCGGCGCGAGGCTGGAGACCAGCAGCAGCGTGGAGAAGAACCGGGCCATCTCCACGCCGTCGTACAGGTCACGGACGACCGCACGGGCGATGACGACCCCGGCCGCACCCGCCAGGCCCTGGAGCAGCCGGAACCCGATCAGCAGCTCGACGGAGGGCGCGACGGCGCAGCTCACGGACGCGACGACATAGATCAGCATGCCGGCCAGCAGCGGTCGGCGCCGCCCCCACCGGTCGCTCATCGGACCCACCACGAGCTGCCCGAGCGCCATGCCGGCCAGGCACGCGGTCAGTGTCAGCTGACCGCTCGACGCGGACGAGCCGAAGGTGTGCGCGACGTCCGGCAGCGCCGGGAGGTACATGTCCATCGACAGCGGCGGCACCGCGGACAGGGCGCCGAGCATGAAGGTGATGAGAAACCCGGTCCGCCGCAGCTTCTTCAGCCTGTCGTCGGCACCACCCTTGCCCCGCGCCTGTGGCGATGGGAACCGCTTGCTCCTTACGGTGGCTTCCTCGGCGCGAGACATTCGCCCTCCGTGTCCGTTGTGTTGGGATACAGGGGCGATGGTGGCAGCAGCGCGCTACAGAGCCGGTCGGGTACGACTGGCGTGCTGCGTACGGGGCTCGCGCGCTGCCTATCGTCCGCCACATGAACTCTGGCGAGAACAGCGGAAGTTGGCGTGATCCACGTCACTTCGAGGCGCTCTTGGCGCGCCGACGGCAACCGTGTCACTATTTCGGCACACCTCCCCTGCCCGAAAACGCCTCGCGTCGCAGGGGATTGAGCGCCGCCTTTCCCGTTCGTCCCGGCATCGCCGAGCTCTGACACCGCTCGCAGCCGCCCGCGGCGCAGCTTCTCCCCCTGAGTGCTCGTCGGCTCCGGCCATGGCCGTGACCGCGCGCTGCGGGCCCGGTTCTCCACTTCCTCGCCGCCCGGCTGTCAGGCGTGCCCGTCTCCATCGAACCGGAGACCGAGTGGGTCCGCCGCAGGCCTCGTCCCGTCGACCGGCGACCCTCGAGCGGCCCGCGCCGGCGGCCACATGATCGCCATCAGGAGCCCTTCATGGAGCACCTAGTGCAGCATGCCGTCACCACGATCCGCGAACGCTTCTGGGAACCGCTGAGCCTCGACGAGCTGGCCCGGAGCGCCATGGTCAGCAAGTACTACTTCCTGCGCGTGTTCACCCGGGTCACCGGTGTGACTCCGGGACGGTTCCTGTGCGCGGTGCGCATCCAGGAGGCCAAGCGCCTGCTCATGACCACCTCGCTCACCGTCGCCGAGATCGCGGTACGCGTCGGATACAGCAGCACCGGCAGCTTCACCCGCCGCTTCACCGAGCTGGTGGGACTGTCCCCCACGCACTACCGCAGACTCTCGCTCGAAACCCCGGGCGAGAAGCGGGAGCCGGCGCGGCCCGAAGCAGCCTCGGCCGCCCCACCCGCGCCGTCGGCGGCCCGCTGTTCCGGCACGGTGACGGGGGTGCTGCACACCGCGGGCACCGTGCTCTCGCCGGTCCACGTCGGCGCCTTCGACAGCGCCATGCTCCAGGGCACCCCCGCCTCGTGGAGCAGCGTGACCGCGCCGGGGCGCTTCACCCTGACCCGGGTGCCCGCCGGCACCTGGTACATCCACGCGGTCGCCCAGGCCCGGCCCGCCGGCAGCGCCGCCGACACGGAACCCGTCCCACTGACGGCGACCGCGGGCCCGGTGCGGGTCAAGGACGACACCGCCCGCCGTATCGACATCACCCTGTCCCCGCCGGACTGGTCCCGGCCACCGATCCTCTCCGCCCTGATGGACCTCGACCCACAGCCGATGGCGGCCTGACCCCGGCCGGACGCTGTGCGCACAGCACGTATCCCAAGGCAGACTCAAGAGAAAGCGGATCCGATATGCCCAGGCTATGCAAGCCCGCGGTGCAGGCGCCGGAACACGTCATCACGATGGAAGAGACTCTGGACTTCGCCCAGAGGGTCCACGCAGGAAAGCCCCAACTGCCCCTCGCGCTCCGCCTGATACGCAACACAGGAGTGCAGAAGCGGCACATCGTCCAGCCCATCGAGAAGACCCTCCACCACCCGGGTCTGACGGAACGCAACCGCATCTACGAGGCCGAGTCCAAGAAGCGCACCCCGGCGGTCGTCGAGGAGGCGCTGAAGAACGCCGACGTCGCGGCCCGTGACATCGACGCCATCATCTACGTGTCCTGCACCGGCTTCCTGATGCCGTCGCTGACCGCGTGGCTCATCAACACCATGGGCCTGCGCCCCGACACCCGGCAGATCCCCATCGCCCAGCTCGGCTGCGCCGCCGGCGGCGCAGCGATCAACCGCGCCCACGACTTCTGCGTGGCCCACCCCGGCAGCAACGTCCTCATCGTCTCCGCCGAGTTCTGCTCGCTGTGCTACCAGCCCGACATGGACGACATCGGCTCGCTGCTGTCCGACGGCCTGTTCGGCGACGCGGTCGCGGCCGCCGTGGTGCGCGGCAGCGGCGGCGTCGGCATCGAGCTGGAGCGCAACGCCTCCTACCTCATCCCGCACACCGAGGACTGGATCTCCTACTCCGTGCGCGACACCGGCTTCCACTTCCAGCTCGACCGCCGGGTGCCGGGCACGATGGAGCCGCTGGCCCCCGTCCTGCGCGAGTTCGCCAAGGACCACAGCTGGGACGCCGGCAAGCTCGACTTCTACATCGTGCACGCCGGCGGCCCGCGCATCCTGGACGACCTCGCCAAGTTCCTCGAGGTCGACCGCAGCGTGTTCCGCCACAGCTGGTCCACCCTCAGCGAGTACGGGAACATCGCCAGCGCCGTCGTCCTCGAAGCCGCCCGCCGGCTCATCGAGGAGGAGACCCCCGCGCCCGGCGCCACCGGTCTCATCGCGGGCTTCGGTCCCGGCATCACCGCCGAGATGGCGCTCGGCACCTGGGCCGACCACACGCCCCAGACCATCGACTGAACCCGCGCGCGGACAAGGAAGCGACGAGTATGACTGACCTCATCCTCCCGGCGGGTGCGGGGCGGAAACTGATCACCCCGGCACAGGAGGTGACCTTCAAGGCCACGGCGGAGATGGGATCCTCCGTGTCGATCTTCGAGGTGGTCGTCCCGCCCGGCTTCGACGTCGGGGCGCACGTGCACGACCACTCCCAGGAGTTCTTCTACGTCCTGGACGGCGAGCTCGACCTGCTGTGCTTCGAGCCGACCGAACGCACGAAGGACACCTGGCACTCCTGGCAGTCCCCCAAGGGCGACCGCGTCGTCCGGGCGGGTGAGGGCAGCTGCATGTTCGTGCCCCCCGGCACTCCGCACGCGTTCCGCAACGCCACGGACAAGCCCGCCAAGATGCTCTTCCAGTGCCTGCCCTCGCCCGACCACGAGGACTACTTCGAGGAGATCGCGGAGATCTGGTCGCGCGGCACCGCGGTGGACCCCGCGGCCGTCGAGGAGATGCGCAAGCGCTACGACGTCAAGCAGCTCACGCCCCTGCGCTTCGAACCTCCCACCCTTGTTCCCGCCCAGACGGCAACCGAGCGCGAGAGCTGACGGAGATGAGCACGATGGATTCGATACCCCTCGTTCACGCGAGCCTGGGCGAGCGCGAACTGGCCGCCGTCGCCGAGGTGTTCGCCTCCGGCTGGCCGGCCGGCCAGGGGCCCAGGGGCAAGGCGCTGGAGACCCAGCTGGCCCAGAAGTACGACGTCGCCGACGCGGTCGCCGTCAGCAACTGCGGCGCCGCGCTCCACCTGGCCATGCTCGCCTTCGGCGTGGGCCCCGGCGACGAGGTGATCGTCGCCGACTACGGCTTCCCCGCCCCCGCCCAGGCCGCGCTCTACGTCGGCGCCACCCCCGTCTTCGCCGACGTACGCCCCGACACCTACACCGTCGACCCGCAGGCCGTGGCCGACCTGGTCACCCCGCGCACCGTCGGCATCATCGCCGTGGACACGGTCGGCATGCCCGCCGACTACACCGAACTCCAGGCGATCGCCGACCGCCACGACCTGTTCCTCATCGAGGACGCCGCCTGCGCGGTCGGCGCCACCTACCAGGGCCGCCAGGCCGGCGCGCTCGCCGAAGTGGGCTGCCTGTCCTTCCACGGACGCAAGGGCGCCTCCAGCGGCGAGGGCGGTGCCCTGCTCGCCCGCGACCCGGCGATCGGCAAGGACGCGCGGCTGCGCTCCTCCTTCGGCATCGGCAGCATCTTCGACATGGGCAACGTCGTCGGCCTGCCCATCCCGACGTTCACCGAGGTCGGCTACAACTTCAAGCTGTCCGACATCGCCGCGGCCATCCTCCAGGTCCAGCTCGGCCGCATCGACGAACTGCTCCGGCGCCGCAGCACCGTCGCCGCCCAGTACGCCGAACTGCTCGGCGACGAGGACCTGCTGACGCTGCCGCACGTGCCCGAGGACCGCACCCACGCCTGGCAGACCTACATGGTCACCCTGGACCCGGGCGTGGACCGCGCCGCGGTCGCCACCGAGCTGCGCGGCAAGGGCATCGGCTGCGGACACGGCACGTTCGCGGGCCACATCCAGCCCGTGTTCCAGGCGCGGCAGAAGTGCCCCGTCTCGCTGGACCTCGCCCGGCGCCAGCTCGCCATCCCCATGCACGCCGAGCTCGGCCAGGACCAGGTCGCACAGGTCGCGCAGGCCCTGCGCGGCGCCGTGCGCGCCCACGCCACGAGCGGCCGGCGCGCCGCGTAACCCACGCCGGCACCCGCACGCCACGTCGTCGATCTCGCAGCGTGCACCGAAGGAGACAACCTCATGAAGGGCTCCACAGCCTACAAATCGATACAGAAGCGCGGTCTGCACATCGGCCTCCTGCCGGAGATGGCCGCGGCCGTGAACCCGTCGACACCGATCACCCTCGACCACGACCTCGACGTCTTCCCCGACGCCGGCCGACGGCTGACGGTGTCCCAGTACGCCGAGCACGTGGACGACCTGGCGGCCCGCCTGTGGGCGGCCGGAGTCCGGCCCGACGAGCGCGTCGTCATCTACAAGACGGCCAACGCCGACCACTGGATGCTCGCCGCCGCGATCTCCCGCATCGGCGGCGTCGTCGTCAACCTGTCGCCCGCCCTGGACGCCGCGACCGTCGGCGTCCTGCTGCAACGGGTCGGCCTGCCCACCCTGCTCACCGACGGCACCAAGCTCGACGTCCTCGCCGACGTGCCGCTGGCCGACCTCACCCGCCGGGTGATCACCTCGGCCGGCGACCGGCCGGGAGCCGTCTGCCTCGCCGACCTCGCCGGCGCGCCCCGCGTCAAGCCGGTCGTCCGGCCCATCGACGAGGCCGCCGTCATCACCCACACCTCCGGCACCACCGGCATTCCCAAGCTCGTCGTGCACACACCCCGCACCCAGGGCATCCGCCTCGTACCGCAGTGGCGGCTGCTGTCGCTGATGCGGAAGAAGGAGACCGTCGCCATCCACGTGCCGTTCGTGCACTCGCGGATGGTCGCGGCGATGTCCCTGGCCCTGCTGAAGGCCTACCCGGTCCTGCTCATGCGGGAGACGGACCCCGCCGACGTCGCCGAACACTTCCTCCGGCACCGCCCCGCCCTCGTCGAGGCGCTGCCCAACTCACTGATGGAGTGGGAGGGACTGGCCGAGGACCCGCGCGCGCCGTTCGGATCGGTGAAGGTCTTCAGCAGCACCTTCGACGCGATCCACCCCGGCACCATGAGCAAGCTCCTCAAGGCGTCCCACCGCCGCGGCGCGCTGTTCTTCCAGATCTACGGGCAGAGCGAGGTCGGCCCCGCCGTCGGCCGCGCCTACTTCCGCCGCTCCGCCCACAAGGCGAACGGCCGCTGCGTCGGCTGGGCCATGCCCAACGGCGCCGCGCGCGTCCGCGTGGTGAGCCGGGACGGCAACCCGCCGTCCGAGCAGAACCCCGGCTTCATCGAGGTCGCCTGGGACGGCCTGGCCAAGACCTACTACGGCGAGCAGGACCGCTACGACATCAACCGCGACGGCGACTGGTGGCGCACCGGCGACGTCGGCTACCGGACCAGGTTCGGCTGCCTGCACATGCTCGACCGCGAGGTCGACATGATCCCCGGCGTACGCAGCTCCCTGGAGATCGAGGACGTCGTCCTGAGCCAACTGGACGAGCTGACCGAACTCGTCGTCGTGCAGGGCCCGGACTCCCAGCCCGTCCCGGTGGTCTGCACCGCCGACGACAAGCCGCTGGACCTGAAGCGCTGGCGCACCGCCGCCGCCGGCTTCCCCCAGCTCGGCGACCCCGTCCAGATCCCCAACGCCGAACTGCCCCGGACAGCCACCCTGAAGGTGCAGCGCCTCGCGCTGGCCCGCCGTTTCCAGGAGCGGTTCGAGCAGCAGGCATGACACCGGCCCCGCGCCGACCGAGAACGACGCGAACGCTGAACACCGCTGCTCATTCAACGCTCCCACACGCAACCCAAGGAGATCACGGTGACCACGCTGATGCTACTGCCGGACGGAATGCGCCGATGGTCCCAGGCGCACGGCGTCTCCCTCGACGACGGCTACGCGGCGATGGGGGACAAGCTCATCGAGTTCATGGGCTGGGCCAAGGAGGCCGGTGTCACGACCCTCTACATCACGGCCTCCTCCGCCGCGAACCACAGCCGTCCCGAGGCCGCGGTGACCACGTTCATGAACGCGTTCAACGACGTGGTGCGGCGCGTCTACGACACCTGCCGGTTCGACTTCTCCGGGTCCCTCGACCTGGTGGACGCCCCGTACCTGGCCGAACTGGAGGAACTGCGCGACAAGTCGGACAAGGACGCGGACTTCACCCTGCACTACATCCTGGGGATGTCCCTCACGCACGAGGTCATCGGCATCTTCAACAAGCTCAACGGCAAGATCCCGGAGATGACCGAGGAGATCCTGCTCGAGAACGCGTACGTCCCGACCCACGTCGACTACCTCATCCGCACCGGCGGCGCGATCCGTATGTCGTCGTTCTTCCCGCTGATGTCTCCGTACGCCGAACTGCACTTCTCCCCGTGCCTGTTCCCCGACATGACGCGAGCCGACTTCGACGCCGCCCTCGCGGACCTCGGCGCGCGTGAGCGGCGCTTCGGCGGCTATCCGGCCTGAGCCCTAGGCACTGACCGGACGGACACCCGGGGAACCCCGGTGACGCGCTGACAGCGGTCACCGGGGTTCCCCCCTTTTTTCGGCTTTCCCGACGACAGACGTCCCTCAGCCGCCCCGGACCGGATCCCCACCCACGGAGACCCCATCGCCATGGACACCCACCAGACCACGTCACTTCTCTTCGGCCTCGCCGCCATCGTGCTCCTGGCGCGCGTACTGGGCGCGCTGGCCCGGCGGTTGAACCAGCCGGCGGTGATCGGTGAAGTCCTCGCCGGCATCGCGCTGGGACCGACCCTGTTCCACGGGGCGGTCTCCGACGCCCTGTTCCCGGGTGACATCCGGCCCCTGCTCAGCGCCCTGGCCGCGGTCGGCGTCGTCGTGTTCATGTTCCTCGTCGGCCTGGAGTGGGACGCCGGGATGATCCGCGGCAGCGGAAGCCTCGCCGCCACCGTGTCGTTCAGCTCCATCGTGCTGCCGTTCGGCCTCGGCATGGCCCTCGCGCTGTACCTGATGGACGACTACGGCACCAGCGACGAGACCGGGTTCATGCTGTTCATGGGCATCGCCATGTCCATCACGGCGTTCCCCGTCCTGGCCCGCATCCTCACCGACCGGGGCATGACACGCACCCCGCTCGGCGTGGTCGCCCTGGCCTGCGCCTCCATCGACGACGTCCTCGCCTGGTCCCTGCTCGCCGCCGTCGTCGCCGTCAGCGGCTCGGCCGGCCCCGAACAGTGGCGCATCCTGCTCGCCGTCCCGTACCTGCTGGGCATGCTCTTCGTCGTACGCCCCCTGCTCCGGCGCTACGTCGCGCGGCGGCCCCACCTCCAGCTCACCCCGACCCTGTTCGCGAGCGTCCTGATCGGCCTGCTGCTGTCCGCCGCCGTCACCGAATGGGTGGGCCTGCACTACATCTTCGGCGCGTTCCTCTTCGGCGTGATCCTCCCGCGCACCGGCACCGAGCAGTTCCGCAACGACATGCAGGGCCGCCTGTGCCACCTGACCGGCACCCTGCTGCTGCCGGTGTTCTTCCTCGTCGCCGGCCTCAAGGTCGACCTGTCCGGGCTGGACGCGGCCGGACTGGGCGCACTGGGCCTGATCCTGCTCGTCGCCGTCGGCGGCAAGTTCCTCGGCGCGTTCGGCGCCGCCCGGCTGAACCGCATGCCGGTGCGGCAGTCCGCCGCGCTCGCCACGCTGATGAACACCCGCGGCCTGACCGAACTCATCGTCCTCAACGTGGGACTGCAACTGGGCTTCCTCGGCCGGGACCTGTACTCCCTCATGGTCGTCATGGCCGTGGTCACGACCGCGATGGCGGGCCCGCTGCTGAGCCGGCTCATGAACCACGGTCAGGACCACGACGCCCCCCGGCCGAACAGCGTGGCCGAGACCCCCACGGAAACCGCGCGCACCAGCGTCTGACGATTCCCCGAACCCCGTCACCGTCACCGTCACAGTCCAGCGGATCTCAAGCGGCCCCCCGCTACCTTCGAGGAGCGACGGAGTGCGGGATTCCTGTGGGATCAACGGCTGACGCACAACCCTGGAGTTCTGATGTCCCAAGGCACCGAGGCAGAAAAGCTGTACGCAGCCATCGAGGAAACCTCTCGACTGGTGGGTGCATCCTTCTCGCGTGACCAGGTCTGGCCCGTTCTGGACGCATTCCGCGACGCACTGCTCACGGACGGCGCGATCATTTTCAGCGCACAGATCAACGCCGGCCAGGTGGGCGAACTCGAATACACCGTCCAGGTCTCCCCCGGGGCCGAGGGCCCCTACACCCGGGCCCTGGCCGGCGGCTTCCTCCAGCCGACGGACCACCCCGTCGGGAGCCTGCTCACGGACCTCCAGACCCGCGTCCAGATCGACGACTACTTCATCGACTGCGACATCACCAACGGCTTCAAAAAGGTGTACGCGCAGTTCCCCCGCAGCCTCCAGAAGGTCTCACAACTCGCCGACATCCCGTCCATGCCGCGCTCGGTCGCCGACAACGCCGACCTCTTCGCGCGCCACGGCCTGGAAGAAGTGGCCCTGGTCGGAATCAACTACCAGCGCCCATCCGTGAACCTCTACTTCCAGCTGCCCGCCGCCGTCGCCGGCCGCCTCGACCCCGAGACGATCCGGTCCCTGCTGCGCGACATGGGACTGCCGGACCCGGACGAGCGGATGCTCGCCTACGCCTCCAAGGCATACCGGGTGTACGCGACCCTCACCTGGGACTCCCCGGAAATCCACCGGATCTCGTTCGCGCCCATGCCGTCCCCCGGCCTGGACCTCACGGCACTTCCCGCCCGGCTCGACCCGGAACTCGTGGAATTCCTCAAGACCTCCCCCTACACGTACGCCGGTGAGCGCGTCAACGCCTCGGCGGCCAAGTGGTCGTCCGCCGGCGAACACCTCGACCTCGCGGTGTACCACCAGATCCCCCCTCGCCTGCTGCAGGTGTTCACGGCGAACGCCGCAGCGGCCTGACGTCCGTCCCGTCGACGGGACGGCGCCTCACGCCCGTTCGTCGGAACATGAACAAGGAGATGATCATGGCAACAGAGAGCGCAGCCGCCGCGGCTGGGCCGAGCCCGGGGGCGGGCGCGGACGCGAAGCGGCGCTGGCTGATCGGAGCCCTGATCTGCACCGCGTACCTCATGATCGGCCTCGACCTGACCGTCATGAACGTCGCGCTTCCCTCGGCACAGGAGTCACTGGACTTCGGCAACTCCGACCGGCAGTGGGTCGTCACCGCCTACGCGCTGCCCTTCGGCGGTCTGATGCTGTTCTGCGGGCGGCTGTCCGACCTCATCGGCCGCAAGCAGACCTTCCTCATCGGCCTGCTCGGCTTCGCGGTCGCCTCCGCCATCGGCGGCGCCGCGACCAACTTCGAGATGCTGGTCACGGCCCGCGCCCTGCAGGGCGCCTTCGCCGCACTGCTGTCGCCGGTCTGCATGGCCCTGCTGACCACCACGTTCACCGACCCCAAGGAACGCGCCAAGGCCTTCGGCATCTTCAGCGGCGTCGTCGCCAGCGGCTCGGGCCTCGGCCTGATCATCGGCGGCGCGCTGACCTCCGGCCTGAACTGGCGCTGGTGCATGTACATCAACCTGTTCCTCGCCGGCATCGCCCTCTTCGGCGGCCTCGCGCTGCTGCAGAAGCAGCCCAGGGCCGACGTCCGCATGGACATCCCGGGTGTACTGCTCGCCTCCGGCGGCATGTTCGCCGTCGTCCTCGGCTTCTCCAACGCCCACAACGGCTGGGGCGAGGCCTCCACATGGGGCTTCATCGCCCTCGGCGCCGTACTCCTGATCGCCTTCTCGGCCTGGCAGACCCGCGCCGCGCACCCCCTGCTGCCGCCCCGCGTCGTACTCGACCGCACCCGCGGCGCCGCCTACTTCACCGTGCTGCTCGTCGGCGCCGGCCTGTTCGGCATCCTGCTGTTCCTCGTCTACTACATGCAGACCAACCTGGGCTACTCGGCGATCAAGTCGGGCTGCGCCCTGCTGCCGATGATCGCGCTCACCCCCGTGGGCACCAGCGTCGGCGCGATCAAGCTGCTGCCCAAGGTCGGCCCCCGGCCGCTGATCGCCGGCGGTCTGCTCGTCACCGCCATCGGCATGGCCCTGCTCACCCGCATCGACGCGGACTCCGGCTACGCCACCCACCTGCTCGGCCCGCTCGTGCTGGTCGGCCTCGGCATGGGCCTCATCTACGGCGCGGCCCTGAGCGCCGGCACCTTCGGCGTGGCACCGCAGGAGGCGGGCATCGCCTCCGCCGTCATCAGCACCGGCCAGCAGCTCGGCGGTGCCGTCGGTGCCGCCCTGCTCAACACGATCGCCGCCACCGCCGCCACCGACTGGCTCGACAGCCACGTACAGGGCAAGCCGACGGCGGAGCAGCTCGGCCTCGCCTCGATCCACGGCGACGTCACGGTGTTCTGGTGGTGCACCGCGATCTTCGCCGTCGGCGCGGTCGTCGCCGCACTGCTGCTGCGCGGCGGCCCGCTGGCCGCGCCGGCCGAGGCGCCCGCCCAGAAGCCGTCGCAGGACGCCGAACCGGCGCGTTCCTGACCATCCGTCGAAGGACCCACGGGTCCACCGGCCGGCGCCGCCCGGGGAACACCCCCGGACGGCGCCGGCCGCTTTCGTCGTTCCCTTCGTTTTCCACTCCAGCCGCGCCCGAACTCCCGCCGCAAACCAGGGACTTGGACGACGCGGCCTCCGGGGTGGAACTCGGCGGGAGATTGCTGTCCGTCCCGGAGGCTTGGAACCAAGCTCGGGCTCGAGGAAGGGCTTGCGGTGAGCCGGATCGAAGAGTTCGAAGAGTTTCGGCCCCTGCTGTTCTCGATCGCCTACCGGATACTGGGAAGCGTGAGCGAGGCCGAGGAAGCGGTCCAGGAGACCTGGCTGCGCTTCGAAGCCTCCCCGGCCCGGCCGGGGCCGACCAAGTCCTTCCTCTCGGCCGTGGTGACCCGCGTCTCGATCGACGTGCTGCGTTCCGCCCGCGTCCGCCGCGAGGAGTACGTCGGCCCGTGGCTGCCCGAACCGCTGCTCAGCGACCCCTACGACGATCCCGCGCGCGCCGCCGAGCTGGCCGACTCGGTGTCCATGGCGGCCCTGGTCCTGCTCGAACGGCTCAGCCCTCTGGAGCGGGCGGTGTTCGTCCTGCGCGAGGTGTTCGCCTTCGACTTCCCGGCGATCGCGTCGGCGGTGGGCCGTTCGGAGAACGCGTGCCGCCAGCTCGTCGTACGCGCGCGCCGCCACATGGCCTCCGGCCGCCCCCGCTACGAGGCCGACCGCCGCGAGCGGGACGAACTCGCCGAGCGGTTCTTCTTCGCCCTGCGCGAGGGCGACGTCGACGGCCTGCGGGAACTGCTCGCCGCGGACGCGCAGATGATCGGGGACGGCGGCGGCAAGACCCCGCAGCTCGCCAGGGCCGTCAGCGGCGCCGCCAACGTGGCCCGCCTGCTCACCTCGCTCCTGCCCCTGCTCGCACGGGTGGACGTGACGCTGGAGCCGTGCCAGGTCAACGGCCAGCCCGGCGCGATCTTCCGCGACCGGGAGCACCGGGTGCTCAACACCTGGACTCTCGACGTACTCGACGGCCGGGTCCAGACGGTCCGCTCGGTGACCAACCCCGACAAGCTCGGCCACCTGGGCCCGGTGGCGGACGCCTGGGCGCTCAGCCGCGAGGCCAAACAGGCCCGCCGCTGCGCGGACTGACGTCCCCGCCGTCCCGCCGTCCCGGCGAACACCCCTTTGCGCGCGGCCCTCCGGCCTTTGCGCGCGGACCCCCTGAGCCGCACGCCGACGCACTGACGCGTCCGCACGCCGCGTGCCTGCGCGGGCGTGGCTGCGTGTCTGCGCGGGCGTGCCTGCGCGTCTGCGCGTCTGCGCGTCTTCAACGTAACTTCGCACGGAAAGGGTCCGTCCGTGACCACGGATTCCTCGACCACGGGTGCCCCGGCACCGGTGAGTCCAGAACAGTTCATCGACCGCAACCCGATGAGCCGCCGCCAGTGGCTCATCGTCACCGTGGGCCTGCTCACGATGGTCGCCGAAGGCCTCGATGCCATCGTAGCGGCCTTCGTCTACCCCAAGCTTGAGAAACAGTGGGGGACCGCTGACGACGCGATCACCGCCACCGTCACGCTGAGCGTGCTGGCGATGGTCGTCGGCGGTGCGGCCGTCGGCCCGCTCGCCGACCGCTACGGACGCAAGGGCGTCACCGTCACCGGCCTCACCGTCTTCAGCCTCGGCACCGCCGCCATGGCGCTCACCAACGGCATCGGCGCCTTCGCCGGCCTGCGGATCGTGGCCTGCCTGGGGCTCGGTGCCGTCCTGCCGACGATGATGGCCCTGGTCGCCGACTGGACGCCGGCCCGGCGCCGGGGCCAGATGATCGCGCTGGCCTTCGCCGGCGTCACCGCCGGTACGACACTCGGCGGCATCCTCTCCTCGGCCCTCATCCCGGCGTTCGGCTGGCCCACGCTGCTCGCCGTGTGCGGGCTCGCGCCGCTGCTGCTGATCCCGATGGTCATCCGGTACGTCCCGGAGTCCGTGAGCGTGCTCGCCGCCCGCGGCCGCCCCGTGGCGGACCTCCGCGAGGCCCTGGCAACGGTCGCCCCGGGCCAGGACCTGTCCGGCGTCGTCCTGGACCGCACCGAGGCGCCGCAGCACCGCCGGGCCGCGTCCAGGGCCGTACTGGCCCGGGGCGTCGCGTCCACCACCGTCCTGCTGTGGCTGTGCTTCCTGGTGGGTCTCGGGGTCGTGGCCCTGATCCTCAGTTACCTGCCCATGCTGATCGAGCGGATGGGCCTGACGTCCGCCCAGGCCGGCGTGGCTGTCGCGGCGTTCGGCTGGGGCGGGCTGCTGGGGCAGCTCGCGGTGTCCTTCGCCCTCAAGCGTTTCGACCGGTTCCAGGTGCTGGCCGGACTGTGGACCCTGGCCGTCGTCGGCCTCGTGGCCGCCGCCCTGTGGGCCGCGCAGTTCGTCACGCTGCTCGCCGGGGCGTTCGTCCTCGGCCTGTGCCTGCCGGGAGCCAACTCCGCGCTGCAGGTGATCGCCGCGGTCGCCTACCCGCCCTCCGCGCGCGCGACGGGCATCAGCTGGGCCAACAGTGTCGGCAAGCTCGGACCCGTCTTCGGCGGTCTGCTCGGCGGCCTCATGGTCGACGCGGGCTGGAGCCTGGGCACCGTCCTGGTGATCCTCGCCGTACCCGTCGGGCTGTGCCTCCTGGCCGTGCGCGTGCTCCGGGCCCGCAGCCGCGGCCTGGAACACGAGGTCCAGCCGCAGCCCCTGCCCCGGCCGCTCAAGGCCCCCACACCCGAACAGGTGTGACCCGCGGGTGTGACCACGCCTCCTCGCCGCCGGCACCCACAAGAGCCCCGCCCCCGGACCGGGGGGCGGGGCTCTTTTTCCGTTTGCGGGGCAGGCCTCGCGGGGGGGGGGCAGGCCTCGCGCCCGCGTCCCGGGCCTACTTGGCGCCGGCGGCCGCCGCGGCGCCCGGACCGAGCAGCGCCTTGCCCTCCACCGAGCTCTTGCTGATCTGGTAGTACGTCTGGAGCTTGAAGTACTCCCCGCCGGAGTACGACGCCACGTTGTAGAGACCGAGGCCCCTGCCGCCGGCGTCGTAGGTGAACGGCGCGTTCTTCGCGAACTTCTCGATCCTGGGCTCCACGTCGAAACGCGCCGGCAGGTCCCGGAAGTCCGGCAGGAGCGAGGCGAACGTGATCCGGTGGATCTTGGGGGAGTCCCAGCTCAGCGTCGTGTAGATGCCGCCGGACTGCTTGACGTGCTTGAGCATCTTCTCGCTCGGCTCCGGCAGCCCGATGTCGCGCAGCATCGCGCGGACGGTGTCCGGCTCGTAGCACTCGGCGGACGCCCCGAGGAAGTAGACGTTGACCGTCCTGCTCGGGTAGTCGATCCCGACCATGCTCAGCTTGTCTTCCAGGCCGTAACGGGCGTAGAAGTCGAAGTTCTCGGCCAGGCTGCCCGCCATGGACGGGAACTCGGCGAGGTCGGACAGCTTCTGCAGGTTGTTGACCGGGAGGAACGTCCACGTCTTCTTGAAACCGCCGACCAGCCCGAAGTCGGCGCCGTGGCACAGACACGGGAAGCGCTCCTCGAGCTCCGCCAGCAGACGCCCGACGGGGTGGTCCGTCTTCTCGATGAGACCCCGCTCGACCGCGCGGGCGTACGGGTCGAAGCCCTGCGGGAACGCCGTGAAGCGGCAGTCCAGGTCGCTCGTGTCGCGCGTCGCCACCCGGAAAGCGACCACGGCCTCCTCAAGGAATTCCGCATACGCGTTCAGGATGGGCCGGACCGTGTCGCGAGAGGGAGTGATGTCCAGCAGCCCAGCTGTTTCCTCCATGGCGGAGTAAATACTTTCCAGCTGCTCTGTCCCGGTCATTCGTCGTCCTCCAGTGTCCATCACAATGTCTATGCGAATCGGGGCAGATCATTGGCACTTCGGATGGGAAGCGAATCGTCCGGATGGGCCGCACCGGCACCGTGAAAAGTGTGCCCCCTGCTCGCCGCTCTATGGCAGCATCAACGCCTGGAGCACAGCCTGTCAAGTTATTGACTAATCTTGTCCATTGACATTTGTCCTGGCCGGGAAATATAGCGGCTTTCCATCGCGCCTCTAGCGGAGGTCGTTATCCTCCGGGGGGTGTGGTACACGCTGTTTCCGGACGGAGTTCACGACTGTAGCTCCCTGTTATCCAGAAAAGGACATGCCCCATGACGACGTCCGGCCATTCTGCCGAGGCACCGGCCGCCCTGAAGATCGAGTTCGATTTCGACAACGGAAACTTCATCCGTGACCTGATCACCACCAACGGCGGCGGCGGCTTCCCCCCGGCAGAGGCCATCGCCCCCGGCGACACCTCCATCTACACCTGGATCACCTACCTGTTCCAGGTGTCGTGGTTCGACGCGCTGGCGCCCTACCACCCGACCGCGGTCGGCGTGTACTCCCGCATCGACCGCCGCCCCGCCGCCGAGTCCGCCACCAACCGCAACAAGAACATCGCCGGCCTGCATGCTTCGTATCAGGTCGTGAAGGTTGCTTTCGCGGAGCGTGCGCCGGTCATGCGGATGGCCATGGCCGCTATCGGTCTGAACCCCGACGACGAGTCGGAGGACCCGACCACCCCGGTCGGTATCGGTAACCTCGCGGGTAAGGCTGTCGTCGCGGCCCGTCTCCACGACGGCATGAACCATCTCGGTGACAAGGGCCGCGTCTACAACGGCCGGCCCTACGCCGACTACACCGGCTACGCGCCCGTGAACACCGCCTACGAACTGCGCGATCCCTCGCGCTGGCAGCCCGCACTCGGACCGCACCAGCGCCGCGTCGGCGGCGGCCCCGGCGACAAGGGCATCTTCACCGTCCAGCAGTTCGCCACCCCGCAACTGCGGCTGGTCAAGCCCGTCACGTTCAAGGATCCCAGCGAGTTCGAGCTGGCCCCGCCCGACCACCTCGACCACA
The DNA here is from genome assembly GCF_029813775.1 of Streptomyces sp. DH24. GTDB lineage: Bacteria > Actinomycetota > Actinomycetes > Streptomycetales > Streptomycetaceae > Streptomyces. The sequence continues at coordinate 46,392 of NZ_JARVKW010000043.1, forward strand.
CCGACGCCGAGACGTACAAGCGCTCCGTGGACGACGTCCTCAAGGCGTCGGCCGCACTCACCGACGAACAGAAGGTCAAGGCGGAGTTCTTCGAGCACTCCCCGGTCTCCCTCACCTGGGCGCCCCGCGCTGCTGCTCTGGCCCACGACCTGGACCTGGACGGTTGGGCGCAGTTGTTCATCACGACGTCGCTGGCTCGTTTCGACAACCTGATCGCCGTCTGGCATCACAAGCACGCCCACGACGCTGTGCGTCCGTTCAGTGCGGTCCGGCATGTGTACGGCAGCACCCCCGTGACCGCCTGGGGCGGCCCCGGCAAGGGCACCGTCACCGATATCCCTGCCGACGAGTGGAGCAGTTACCTGCCTGCTGGGAACCATCCGGAGTATCCGTCCGCGTTCACTACGCTCTGCTCGGCTCAGGCGCAGGCGGCCCGGCGGGTGCTCGGTGACGATGTCCTGGACTGGACGCATGCCTTCCCCGCCGGCTCTGCGCAGACGGAGCCGGGGCTTGTCCCGGCCGGTGATCTCAAGCTGAGCTGGGAGACGTGGACCGATTTCGTTGGCGACTGTGCCCAGAGCCGTGTGTGGGCGGGTGTCGCGTTCAGGGAGACGGTCGAGAGGTCTGTGGTGTTCGGTGCGCGGTTCGGTGACCTGGCCCACGAGTTCATCCAGCGGCATGTCAACGGTGACGTTGGGGACTGACCCGTTGCCGTTGCCGTTGCCGTAGCCGTAGCCGTTGGCGGCGCTGCCCGTTGCTGGGCGGCGGGCGGCGGACGGGTGGCGCCCAGCAACGGGCGGGTGGGGCCGTGGGCCGGGCCTGACGGCGAGGGCGGCGGCCGGGCACTTTCTATCTCTGGAGCAGGAGACACCCCGACTGACGGGAGATGAAGCCGATGAGTGCTGCTGCCCACCTCCAACGGCACACGTGCCGCGCCGAGTTGGTGTCGCGGGCCTGGAGTGAGGCCCTGTCGATGGCCTGCCCCGGTCCCGGTCCCGGCCGCGGGTCGTTCGGCGAGCTGGCCGCTGACGCGCTGCGTGCCCACAGTGCGCTGTCGGCGGGCCTTGGCCGGTCCGTCCCCGTCACCGGCCTGGAACCGGGCGGTGACGGAGTACGGGGACTGGCCGTCTTCCTCGCGGTCTATGCCGGCTACTACGGGCAGCAGGATGCGTGTGACTTCGGCACGGCTGCCTGAACTCGACGACGGCTCCCGTCGTGCTCGAAGGTCTCTGGCGCACCGGGGATGTGCCAGGACGCCGCCTCTAGGGTGGCTCTGCAGGCGTCGCGCCCGCCCGTCCATCCCCCCCCCCGTCGGGCGGGCGGGCGCGTCGGTTGGTGCCCTGCCGGCGGTCTCGTCCCAACGCCCTTCACTCCCTCATGTCACTGACGCAGGGGCCTTCTCGTTGCGTGAACGACGACGAGCGCGGCGGCCCCGGCGAGCGGGAGGGGCGCTGTCCGTCGTGTTCAAGGAGGGGCTTGCGTGAGCCGGATCGAAGAGTTCGAGCAGTCGCGGTCTCTGCTGCTTTCCCTTGCCTGCCGGATCCTCGGCAGTGTCAGCGATGCGCAGGACGCCGTCGAGGAGACCTGGCTGCGCTACGAGTCCGCTCCCGCGGTCCCTGTCTCGGCTCAGGAGTATCTGTCGGCCGAAGTCATCCGTGTCTCGGCGGACGTATTGCGCAGTGCCCGTCTGCGGCGGGACAGCCACCCCGGCCCGTGGCCCTGCGAGCCGCTGCCGGGTGACCTCGGCCAGGACCCCGAACGACCCCCGGACCTGGCCCAGTCGCTGTCGACAGCGGCTGTCCTGCTGATGGAACGCCTTTCCCCGCTGGAACGTGCCGTCTTCGTACTCCAGGAGTTTTTCGGATGCGGCCCTGCCCGGATCGCGGCGGCCGTGGGCTGCTCGGTCACGGCTTGTTGTCAGCTGGTCGCCTCGGTGCCGGTGCTCAGCGGTGGCGGTGGCGGTGGCGGCACGGTCTTGCCCTGGCCGGGCTACGTCGTCGGAGCGGACCACGTGGCCCGGGTTCTGGCGGCGATCGTCCCCGCACTGCTCCGTATCGGTGTCACCATGCGCCCGCAGGACGTGGACGGCGGCCCCGGCGCGGTCTTCCGCGACCGCGACGGCACGATCCTCGGCGCCTTGGCGTTCGGCATTTTCGACGGACGTGTCCATACCGTCCGCTGGGTGATCGACCAGAGGGAGCCCGGCGGGGAGGGCGAGGCGGCATGACCGCACACACCCCGCCCGACGGCCTCACCGCACCGGCCGCGCCGCCCGTGGACCGGCTGTCGTGATCCGTGTCCTGCTGGCCGACGGCCAGCCCCTGCTGCGCAGCGGTCTGCGTGTCCTTCTCGACGCCGAGGACGACATCGAAGTCGTTGCCGAAGCCGCCGACGGGCGCCAGGTCCTGGAGCTGGTCCGCCGGTATCTGCCGGACATTGTCCTCACCGACATCCGACTGCCGGTGGTCGACGGTATCGAAGCGATCCGGCGTATCACCGGGGATCCGGCCCTGGCCCGTACCCGTGTCGTCGTGCTGACCGCCGGCGGCTCGGATGGCTCGGATGTACACGTCTTCGAGGCGCTGAGGGCGGGCGCGGCCGGGCTTTTGATCAATGATGTCGCTCCCGCCGACCTTCTGCACGCTCTGCGTGTCGTCGCCCGCGGTGATGCTCTGCTCGCCCCGTCCGTCACCCGCAAGCTGATCAACCGGCTTGTCGCGCGGCCGCTCTCTCTGCCTACCGCGCCGGGTCTGGGAGCGCTGACCGACCGCGAACGCGAGGCCGTCGCTCTGGTCGCGCGAGGCCTGTCCACCAGTCAGATCGCCGACCGCATGGTGATCAGTCCGCTCACGGTGAAGTCCCACATCGACCGGGCCAAGTCGAAACTGCGCGCCCGCGGCCGCGTCCATCTGGTCGGCCTCGCCTACGCATCGGGCCTGGTCGCCCCCGAAAACCGCTGACCACGAACGCGCACGACAAGCGGTACGGCAAGCACCACGCCCGAGCAGTGCGGCAGCCTCCGGTGTTCCCGGAGGCTGCCGCATCGTTGGCCTGGACGGTCGCTGCTGTCAGCGGGCCGTGGCCGGTTGGCCCGGACGGTCGCTGCTGTCAGCCGGCCGTGGCCGGTGGTGTGGCGTCGGCGACCAGGTCGTCGAGCTCGAGTTCGAACAGTCCGCCGGACCGCCCGCTGAGCCCGGACACCAGCTTGACGAAGTCGACTTCCGCGTCGTTCTTCTTGTCCGGGTCGATCACGTCCTGGGCCATGTTGAAGTAGAAGCCCTTGGTCTTCGACCGGTCGTAGAAGCCTTCCACGAACTGACGGATGTCGTGGAAGAATTCCTGGTACGCGTTGGAGTACCGGTCGAGTGCCTTCTCTTCGATTTCCGGGTGCTGCAGGATCTTGTCGACGACCTTGGACAGCGTGCTGGCAGCGAGGGTGGCCAGCGCGACACCTGTCGAGAACAGCGGGTCGACGAACGCAGCGGCGTCACCGACGAGCACCCAGCCGTTCCCGTGGAAACGGTCCTGCGTGTAGGACCAGTCGCGCGCTGAACGGTAACCCGCGGCCTGGGTGGCGTCCTTGAGGAGTTCCTTGAGTTTGGTGGTGGTCTTCATCTCGGACTTGAACAGGTCCTCGAGGGACTTGTCGGACTCGCTCGCGAGCTCCGAACGCGTCACGTAACCGACGCTGAAGACGCCCTTGTCGATCGGAATGCCCCAGAACCAGCCGTCCCGCGTGCCCTCGATGAGGATGTTGCTCCACTCGTCGCCCGGCAGGCGGTGGCAGTTGTCGAAGTACGTCCACACCGCGACGTTGCGCAGCTGCTCGTTCCAGTTGACCTCGGTGTACTTACGGCCGATCGCACGAGCCTGACCCGAGGCGTCGATCACCAGGCGCGCCCTGGCCTCCTGGCTGCCGTTGAGGCCGCGCAGGGCGTAGCGGACGCCGACGACACGGCCGTCCTCCTCGATGGTGTCCTTCACCGTGGCGTCCTCCACGACGACGGCGCCCAGCTCGCGAGCCCGGTCGAGTATCAGCGCGTCCAGGTCGGCACGGCGGGTGTGGAAGGCGTACGGGATGCGTCCGCCCGTGGTGAACGAGAAATTCCACGGGACCTCGTTGTTGCCCCAGACCAGAGTGCCGCCGTACTTGCGCTCGAATCCCTTGGCTTCCATGCGTTCGGTGAGACCGAGCTCCTCCATCGGCACCATGACGCCGGGAATCAGGGATTCTCCGATGTGATAGCGCGGGAATCGTTCCCGGTCGAGTACCAGAACACGGTGTCCGCGCTTGGCGAGAAGCCCCGCGGCGGTCGCACCGGCGGGCCCGCCGCCGATGACGATGACGTCGAAATCGTCAGGAAACCCGAACAGAGTGGACGACATGCGAGACCTTCCCCAGTTCCGACTTGGCTGGCACTCGCGAGTCGCGTGAAGATTTCTTCCGCTCCCGCGGAGCGCGTTCACAGACCAGAGTGCAGGGAGCGGTCAGGCGGTGTCATCGCCGATATTGCTCAGCACGAAACACAGCTGTTCTCTTGCCGGTCTGACCCGCCTGCAAAAGGCCTCGTGCAACGCGGGAGACAGCACGGCCGAGAACACCGAAGCGCTCGTGGCGGCCGGCGGCTCACTCGCCTGCGACTACCTGATCTGCGCCGTGTGCAGCCACAGCGCCGGCCGAAAGGCCCCGGAGCCGCTGAGTAGGCCCATCCGATCGCCACGCCACCCTGACCGCACCGTGATCCTGGCCCAGAGGCCGGCACCTCGGCCCGTACCTGCACCTGTCGGGCCGACAGCTGCTCCAGACCAAGCACGACGAGGCAGGGACACAAGTCCCCCACTAACCAGCCTCGTTACCCTCCGGCCCCGGACCCACGAGCCAGGGCCTCCCGGCACACCGTCGGATCACCGACGAGTCACCGGGAGGCCCTGCCCCGTCCCTACAGCGTCAGACCCCGTTCCAGCACTGCCAGAGCCCGTTCGATCATTTCCGGCAGTGTGGCCTCCTGACTGTGGTCGCCCCACAGCACCTGATGGAGACTGCCGGTCACGGCGCCCACGAGGACGCGGAGTTCGAGGTCGGTCTCCGGCCGTCCGGTCCGCTCGGCGAGCACCCCGCTCGCGGCCGCGACCATCCTGTCCTGGTTCTCGCGCATCAGCGCCCGGACTGCGGGCACCTCACGCACCAGTTTCCGCCGCCACCGGTATTCCTCGCCGAGTTCTTCGGAGAGGGCGCGCACCATCGCGGTCATCGCTTCCCGCAGGGCGACCAGCGGCGGTTCGTCCGCGGGGCGGGCGCGGAGGAACTCGATGCTGGAGGTGGCGTAGTCGTCCGTGAGGACGATGTGTTCCTTGCTGGGGAAGTACCGGAAGACGGTGCTCGGTGAGACCTCGGCCGCCGCGGCGATCTGCTCGATGGTGGTGTTGTCGTACCCCCGGTCGTCGATCAGCCGGTGCGCTGCCTCCCGGATCGCCTGACGTGTGCGCAGTTTCTTGAGCTCACGCAGACCCAGACCGGACTCGGCGGCTGTGGGCGACTCGGACGACGGTGCGTTGGATGTGGCTGAGGGCATGGGACTCATTGTCGGACACCGCCGGCCGGCCCGGACAGAGACTCGGCCAGGGGCTGCTCACCTGCTTCCTGCGTCTCCTTCTCCTTGCGGTCGTTCGGCAGGACGAAGGCGCTGAGGACGGCGGTGGCGAGTCCGGCGATACCGCAGACCAGGAGCACCACACCCATGCCGTGGACGAAGGAGGACTCGGCGGACTGTGCCAGCTGCGGGAGGTCCAGCTTCGCGGCGACCGTCTGCGCGGCCACCACGGACTCCTTGGCCGCCTCGGCCGCCTGCTCCGGTACGCCCGTGGTGTCGAGCTTGTCCGTGAACGAGCCGTTGAGCATGCTGCCCAGCAGCGCGATACCGAAGGCGCCGCCGACCTGCCGGATGGTGGTCATCAGGCCGGAGCCGGTGCCCTCACGGCCCCTGGGCAGCGAGGCCAGGGCGCTGTCGAGGGCCGGCACCAGGACGAAGCCGATGCCCAGACCGGTGAGGGTCATCCACAGCGCGGTGAAGCCGTAGCCGGTGTCGGCCTCCGTGGTGCTGCCGAGGAGCATCGCCAGGCCCATCAGGGCCACGCCGGCGACGACCAGCGGCCGGGTACCGAAGCGAGCGGTCAGCGGCGGCACGGCGCGGGCCACGATGATGGTGCCGGCCATGAGCGGCATCAGCCGCAGACCGGTGCCGAAGGCGTCGTGCCCCTGCACGGCCTGGAGGTACTGCGGCAGGACGAACATCAGGCCCATGAAGACGAACATGGCCAGCGTGGCGATGATCGTGTTCCACCGGTAGGCGGGGTTCTTCAGCAGCTCCAGGTCGACCATGGGGTGACTCTGACGCCGCTCGCGCATGACCAGACCGACGAGCATCAGCACACCGGCGACCATCGAGCCGATGATGACGGGGTCGCCCCAGCCCTCGGCGGGAGCCTCGATCACACCGTAGATCAGCGCGCCCAGACCGAGGATGCCCAGCACCGTGCTCAGCATGTCGATGGAGGGGGCCGACGCGTCGCGGGTCTCGGGAATCAACAGGAGGCAGGCGACGATGCCGATGGCGACCAGCGGGATGTTGAAGACGAAGACCGAGCCCCACCAGAAGTGGTCGAGCAGCCAGCCGCTGACCAGCGGCCCGAGCGGCATACCGACCGACATGCCCACGGTGATGACCGCGATCGCCTTGGTCTGCTCCTTGCCCTTGAAGAGGGTCGGGATGACGGACAGCGTGAGCGGCATGATCAGCGCTGCGCCGACGCCCATGATCGTACGGGCGGCGATGACCGGACCCGGCGTATCCACGACCGCTCCGAGGACGGAGCCGGCCAGGAAGATCACAAGCCCGGTGACCAGCAGCTTGCGCCGCCCGAACCGGTCACCGAGAAGACCCGCCGGGAGCATGGCGGCGGCGTAGACGACGGCGTACGAGTCGACGATCCACTGCAACTCGCCCGTGTCGGCGCCGATGTCGGCGGCCATGGTCGGCAGGGCGACGTTCAGGATCGTCAGGTCGAAGCCGATGACAAGGATGCTGATCGTCAGACCGACCAGCGCTAACCAACGATTCTTGAGAGCCATAGTCAAATGATAGCGCCTCTTATTAGAGAGTGAGTAGAGAGTTTCAAGGTAAAAACCAAAGGCAAGCCCAACCCCAAACTGAAAGCTAAAATCACCCGCTAGACTCAAACAAACCCGGAGGTGACGGCTGACCATGGCGACCGAGGAAGAACTGCTCGCGGCGGTCGAAGCACTACTGGAGGAAGGCGAACCCCAACTGCCGCCCCCCGCAGAACGCTCCCGCCTCCGCCAGGCAGCCGGACTGACCCAGGCCCGCCTGGCCCAAATCCTCCAGGCCACCCCCCAAACGGTAAAAAACTGGGAATCCGGCCGCTCCACCCCCCGCCCCCCACGCCGCCAGGCCTACCAACGCCTCCTCACAGCCTGGGCAACGAAATACCCCACCGCCTAACAACCCTTGCCCCTCACACCCCACCCCGACGTGATCACCGAACCACTCCGGCCGGACGCGCTAAGGATCCCCACGACCCCTCCGGCGGCCTGCGGACACTGGCACCGACGGATGACCTCGACCTACACGCTTTTTGTTGGGGTTGTGGGGTGTTTGGTGTGTTTTTTTGTTGTGGGGGGGGGGGTGGTTGATTGGCGGGTTGGTGGGGTGTGCCTGGGTTGAGGGTTTGTATTTGATTGGTGGGGGCGGGCTGCTGCAGCAGCTGGCCAAGCGCCTGCTGGAGTCCGTCCTGGTGGGCGAGATCATCGACCATCTCGGCTGTGGCAGGCGCGATGTGGCTGGCAGGAACGGCGGCAACTCCCGCAACGGCAAATGCTCCAGGACGGTGCTGGCTGACGTCGGCTCGGTGGAGATGACTGTGTCCCGCGACCGTGACGGCTCCTTTGAACTGAAGATCGTCAAGGAGCGGTAGAAATGTCTGAGCGGCGTGGATGAGATGGTCATCTTGCTGGTCGTGAGAGGTTTGACTACCGGTGGGGTGCAGGCCCGCCTGGTCGAGGTCTATGGTGTCGAGGTTTCCCGCCAGATCATCTCCGCCATCGCCGACAAGGTCCTTGAGGGGATGGCCGGGTGGCAGAGTCGATCCCTCGATGTTGTCTGTCCGGTCTTCTTCATCGACGCCTTCCACGTGAAGATCTGTGACGGTGCGGTCGCCGACTGGCCCATCTGTGTGGCTCTGGCCGTCATTACCATGGGCCGGCGCGAGATCGTGGGGTTGTGGGTCGGGGACGGTGGTGAGGGCGCCAAGCACTGGATGTACATCCTCACTGCATTGCACATCCTCACTGCAAGAACCGCGGCGTGAACGATGTGCTGATGCTGGTCTGCGACGGCTTGAAGGTTCTGCCCGAGGCCGTGGAGACGATCTGGCCCGCGCGATCGTGCAGACCTGCGTGGTGCACCTGCTGCGGAACTCCTTCCGCTATGCCGCCCGCCAGGACTGGGACAAGGTCGTCCTGGTGGTGGTCGGTTTCTGGTTTTCAGTGCTGGGTTGTGCCTGGTAGGGGTGGGTGGGTTGGCGGGTCGCTGAACTTGGGGCGCTGGTTTGGTACTGAATGGTGCCGCGTGTGCCCGGGGGTGGGGGCCACGGTCGTCCTGGTGACGATCCCGCCGGGCTCCTGCCGGGGCGGTCGGCCGGATCGGTGGGGCTCACCAGATCCAGTTCCGATCCGCACATCATTTTGATGCACACCGCAGCCCGGGGTGCGGTACACCCCAGGCTGATGGACCCACAGCCTCTGACACACCGTCACCTAGAGAGCGAGCGGCCCCCTTCCACACCCCCTCCTACCGCTACTCAGGCCGCAGGCCGGCGGTGAGACCGCGCAAAGCGCGGTCTCACCATGTGACGCAGAGCGTCACATGTGGCCGGAGCACAGTGGAGGCCACCGCGCGGGGCAACGCCCCGCTCCGCTCCGGGAGCGCAGCGGACGGAGCGTCACCCGCCTTGCGCAGCAAGGCGGGTGGGCCGGGCCGCAGGGCCCGGC
>NZ_JARVKW010000044.1 GCF_029813775.1 Streptomyces sp. DH24
GGGGGACGGGGCATCGAGAGTGCGGGGCACGGTGACGGCCTGCGGAGCCTGGGCCGACTCCGACTCGGACTGCGATCCCGACTGCGATTCCGGCTCTGACTCCTGCCCCTGCCTCTGCCCCTGCTCACCCTGCGGCTCATGACGAGCGTCGGAGCTCTGAGCGGCGTCGGAGCCCTGGCCCGCGTCCGCGTCCCGACCGGCGTCCGGCCCTGGCGTGCGGGCCGCTCCGGCCGGGGGCCGGTCGCCGTCGGCGCGTGAGCCCGTCAGCACGGCCCGCGGACGCTCCGATCCCCGTGGGTCCTGTGCGTTCTGCGGGCTCTGTGGACCCTGTGAGCGCTGTGCGTCCCGCGGGCCGTGTGCATCCTGTGGACCCTGCGCGCCCTGCGAGCCGTAGGCGCCCGCGCCGGGCCCCATGTCGCCGATCTCGTCGGCGAGTTGGTGGACGACGATGCCGTGCCGGAAGGCGACCTCGCCGACCTCGGCGCAACTGCTGCCGTACACGGAGAGGCGGTTGCCGTCCTCCTGTGCGACCTCGACGGAGCGTTGCGCGGTACGGGCGTCCTTGGCGAGGAGCGCGGCCAGGCGGGCGGCGTGCGGGGTGCGGACGGCGACGCGGGGGCGCAGCCGGGTGCGGGCGAAGTCGGTGGCCTTCTGGTCGGCGACGACTCGGCCGTCGTCGAGGGTGATGACGTGGTCGGCGGTGCGGGCGGCCTCCTTGGGGTCGGCGGTGGTGAGCAGGACCGTGCCGCCCTGGTCGGCGTAGGCGCGCAGCAGGCCGTGCAGCCAGCGGCTCTCGCGGGCGGAGAGTTCGCCGGCCGGGTCGTCGAGGACGAGTGTGTGGGGGTCGGCCAGGAGCGCGCCGGCCAGTCCGAGGCGGCGGTCCATGCCGCGTGAGAGGGTGCCGAGGCGTTCGTCGCGCAGGCTGACGAGGCCGACGGCTTCGAGGACTTCGTCGGCACGTCGTACGGGGACGCCCGCGGCGGCGCAGAGCATGCGCAGATGGCCGCGTACCGTGCGGGACGGGTGTCCCGGTACTTCGCCCAGCAGGACGCCGACTTCACGTGACGGGTGGGTGATGCGGTGCAGGGGGCGGCCTCTGAAGTAGGTGATTCCCCGGCCCGGTTGAAGTTCGAGCATGAGTCTGAGTGCCGTCGTCTTGCCCGCGCCCGGTGCTCCGAGCAGCGCGGTGACGCGGCCGGCGTGTGCCTCGAAGGAGACGTCGTCGACGGCGGGCGGAAGCTCTTTGCGGGGCTTGCTGGTCAGTCCGATGGCCTGGATCACCCGCAGCAAGATAGCGTGCTATGTCCGGTTTTCCGGACACCATGCGGGGTGCTCGCAGGGCAGGGATGCGGCTTGTCGGACCCGTGTTCGCCGTTCGTGCCGGGGCCGGTGGGGCCGGTACCGACCGCCCCTGTCTGCGTCGCCGTCGACCGTGCCGTACGCGGCCGTTGACGGTCGGCCCTCGGCGGACGGTCAGACCTCGGGGCGCAGCATCGGCGGGTTGAGGAGGGTGGCGCCGCCCGCGCGGAAGAGCTGGGCCGGGCGGCCGCCCTGGCGTGTAGTGGTGCCGCCGGTGGGGACGAGGAAGCCGGGCGTGCCCGTGACCTTGCGGTGGAAGTTGCGCGGGTCGAGCGCGACGCCCCACACGGCCTCGTAGACGCGGCGCAGCTCGCCGACGGTGAACTCGGGCGGGCAGAACGCGGTGGCGAGCGAGGAGTACTCGATCTTGGATCGGGCGCGCTCGACCCCGTCGGCCAGGATCTGGGCGTGGTCGAAGGCGAGCGGTGCCAGCGGTTCGCCGTCGCGGCCGTGGCCGCCCTGCTGCAGCAGTTCCTCGACCGGTGCCCAGCGTGCGTTGCTGGCGTCGCCGCCGGCCCGGGGTGCCGGGAGGTCGGGGGCGAGGGCGAGGTGGGCGACGCTGACGACGCGCATCCTGGGGTCCCGCTTGGGGTCGCCGTAGGTCGCGAGCTGTTCCAGGTGGGCGCCGTTGTCCTGGGCGGGGACGGCGGGGTCGTGGACGCGCAGCCCGGTTTCCTCGGCGAGTTCGCGTGCTGCCGCCTGCGCCAGGTCCTCGTCGTCCCGCACGAAGCCGCCGGGCAGGGCCCAGCGTCCCTGGAACGGGGGTTCGCCCCTGCGTACCGCCAGCGCGCACAGGGAATGGCGGCGCACGGTCAGCACGACCAGGTCCACGGTGACGGCGAAAGGCGGAAAGGCTGACGGGTCGTAGGGCATGCGGCGATCATAGTCGTCTGCCTGACGATAAACACTCCCTTCGTCGGTCTCGTCGCCGGTTGATCCACTTCGGTCCGCGCGGGGCGTCGCGCGGGGCCGGTGTGGGGCGTGGTGGTGCGTTGTGCCAGGTCGTGGCCCCGGACGCGGGCCCGTCACCGTCCGGGGGTGGCTCGTGGGTCAGGGCAGGTGCCGGTCGCTCACTCCTCCCCCTCGGTCGTGCCGCGTGCCGGGCGCACGCCTCCGGCGCGGGAGGCGCGGCGCTGTCCGCCGTCCTTCGCGGCGGGACGTGGACGGGTGCTCCGGGGCCGGGTCCCGTGGGTGGTGCGGTGCCGGTTCTTGGCGGTGCTCGTGACGCGCGGTCGCGGTCGGCGGCGGGTGGGTTCCGGGGCCGGGTCGGGTTCGGTGGTGGCCGGGCTTTCCGTCGCCTTGTCGGGGTCCGGGCCGGGACCGGTGCCGTTCTCCTGCCGCCGTCCGCGCTCGGCGCGTTCCGCGCGCAGGCAGCGGCGGACCGACTCCGGGTCCAGGCCCTGGTTGCAGGCCTGGTGCAGCAGGCGGGCGAAGAGGTAGTCGGGGTCCGCGCCGAGGGCCATGGCGAAGGCCTCCCTGGCCTCCAGTTCGTCGCCGGTGGACCAGGCGACCCAGCCGGCGAGGGTGAGCGGCGCGGCGGCGTGTTCGCCGTACGGGCCGGCGCAGCGCCGGGCCAGGGCTCGCCAGAGGCGGAGGGCGGGGCCGGCCTCGTCGCCCTCCATCCACTCGGCGGCGCGGTCGCGTGTGGCGCGGTCCTGGAGGCCGAGGATGAGGGTCGCCGCCTCGTCGGCTCCGAGCAGTTCGTCGTCGCGGAGGTCGGCGGTGAGGGTGCCGGTCGCGGCTGGGGCCTCGGCGAAGCGGCTCATGATCCGTTCGGCGAGGTGGATGGTCTCCTCGGCGACGTCGGCGCGGCTGGCGTCGTCGAGGATGCGGGAGACCAGGGCCATGCTGGCGGTGTCGAGGGCGACTTCCTGTTCGAGCGCGGCGGAGTTCTCCCTGGGGAGGAGCCGGGCGCGCAGTTCGCGCAGGGTGCCGCGCACCTGGATGCCGGCGTAGGTGGCCGCGGCGGCGACCACGGAGGTGCCGGGCAGGCCCATGGCGACTCCCTCCGCGGGGCAGCACGCCTCGTTGTCGCAGCAGTAGGACCAGAAGCGGCCGTCGGAGATGCACAGCGCCTCGACCACCGGCACGTCGAGGTTGCCGCATTCGACGCGGACCTGGTGGGCGAGGGGCCGCAACCGCTCCATGACCTGCCGTCCCGATGCGCCGGCCGGCGGTTCCTGGCAGAGGTAGGCGACCATCTGGCCGGGTCGGGCGCCCCGGCGTTCGCTGCCCGTCACCAGGCCGTGGACCAGTTGGCGGGCGGCGGACGGCCAGTCGTCGGCGTTCGCGGGGATGCCGAGCCTGGCCCGGCCGCCGAACCTGCCGCGGCCGTCCTGGTCGGTCAGGGCGACCAGGACGATGCTGTCCTCCGGCCGGTAGCCGAGGAGATACGGCAGGGCGTCGGCGAGTTCGGCCGGGGTGCGCAGGGTGACCTGGTGGTCGTCGAAGGCCGGGCTCCCGAGGGAGATGTCCCCCGTGTCCGCGGTGATGTCGCCGTTCTCGGAGGGGCCGGTCGTTTCGCTGTGATTCGTCATGCGGCGACGATCTCGCGGATTGCGAGGGTCCGCTTGAACCTGTGGACAAGTCCGATCAGGGACACGTCACGGCGGGCCCCGGGCCCGTTCGTCGTCCACAGCGGCAGGCGGGCTGTCGGTCCCGTCCTGTTGTATGGAACGCATGGAGCACACGAGCAACGCGGAACTCCGGACCGCCGCCGACACCGTCCTCGCCCGTCTCGTCGGGGACGCCACGGGCGCGGCCCGGCTGCGCGAGGACCAGTGGCGGGCCATCGAGGCACTGGTCGCCGAGCGGCGCCGGGCCCTGGTGGTGCAGCGCACGGGGTGGGGCAAGTCCGCGGTCTACTTCGTGGCGACGGCGCTGCTGCGCTCGCAAGGCGCCGGTCCCACGGTGATCGTGTCCCCGCTGCTGGCGCTGATGCGCAACCAGGTCGAGGCGGCGGCCCGGGCGGGCATTCACGCCCGGACGATCAACTCGTCGAACACGGAGGAGTGGGACACGGTCCAGGCCGAGATCGCCGCCGGCGAGGTCGACGTGCTGCTGGTCAGCCCGGAGCGGCTCAACAATCCGGACTTCCGTGACCAGGTGCTTCCGAAGCTGGCCGCCGCCACCGGGCTCCTCGTGGTGGACGAGGCGCACTGCATCTCGGACTGGGGTCACGACTTCCGGCCGGACTACCGGCGGCTGCGGACCATGCTGGCCGATCTGCCGCCCGGCGTTCCGGTGCTCGCGACCACGGCGACCGCCAACGCGCGCGTGACCGCCGACGTCGCCGAGCAGCTCGGCACCGGCGGCTCCTCGGACGCGCTGGTGCTGCGCGGCCCGCTGGACCGGCAGAGCCTGAGCCTGCACGTGCTGCGGCTGCCGGACGCGGCCCACCGGCTGGCGTGGCTCGCCGACCACCTCGACGAGCTGCCGGGCTCCGGCATCGTCTACACGCTCACGGTGGCCGCCGCCGAGGAGGTCACGGCGTTCCTGCGGCAGCGCGGCCACACCGTCGCCTCGTATACCGGGAAGACGGAGAACGCCGACCGGCAGCAGGCCGAGGAGGACCTGCTCGCCAACCGGGTCAAGGCGCTGGTCGCAACCTCCGCGCTGGGCATGGGCTTCGACAAGCCGGACCTCGGCTTCGTGGTGCACCTGGGCTCGCCGTCTTCCCCCATCGCCTACTACCAGCAGGTCGGCCGCGCGGGCCGCGGCGTCGAGCACGCCGAGGTGCTGCTCCTGCCGGGCAAGGAGGACGAGGCGATCTGGCAGTACTTCGCGTCGCTGGCGTTCCCGCCGGAGGACCTGGTGCGCCGTACCCTCGACATCCTCGCGCACGCGGACCGGCCGCTGTCGCTGCCCGCCCTGGAGCCGCTGGTGGAGCTGCGCCGCTCGCGTCTGGAGACCATGCTGAAGGTTCTCGACGTGGACGGGGCGGTCAAGCGGGTCAAGGGCGGCTGGATCGCGACCGGTCAGCCGTGGACGTACGACACGGAGCGGTACGACTGGGTCGCGCGGCAGCGCAGGGCCGAGCAGGACGCCATGCGCGCGTACGCGGCGACGGCCCAGTGCCGGATGGAGTTCCTGCAGCGGCAGCTGGACGACGAGGGCGCCAAGCCCTGCGGCCGCTGCGACAACTGCGCGGGGCCGCGCTTCAAGGCGGACGCGTCGGCCGACGCGGTCGGTGCGGCCCGGGCCGATCTGGGCCGGGCAGGCGTCGAGGTGGAGCCGCGGCGCATGTGGCCGACCGGCCTTCCGGCGATCGGCGTGGACCTGAAGGGGCGCATTCCGGCCGGTGAACAGGCCGCGCCCGGGCGGGCCTTGGGACGGCTGTCGGACATCGGCTGGGGCAACCGACTGCGGCCGATGTTTTCCCCGCAAGCCTCCGACGGCCCCGTGCCCGACGATGTCGCGAAGGCCGTGGTGGGTGTGCTCGCGGACTGGGCCAAGGGCCCCGGCGGCTGGGCCTCGGGGGCCGAGGACGCTCCGCCGCGCCCCGTCGGCGTGGTCACCGTCGCCTCGCGGACCCGGCCCCAGCTGATCAACTCCCTCGGGGCGCACATCGCGGAGGTCGGCCGGCTGCCGCTACTGGGCTCGGTCGAGTACACCGGTGAGGCTCCGCCGTCCTCCCGGAGCAACAGCGCCCAGCGGCTGAAGGCGCTCGACGGGGCGCTGACCGTGCCGCCGGCGCTCGCGGCCACGCTCGCCGAGGCGCGCGGCCCGGTGCTGCTCGTGGACGACTTCACCGAGACCGGCTGGACCCTGGCGGTCGCGGCCCGGATGCTCCGCCGGGCGGGCGCCCAGGGGGTGATGCCGCTGGTCCTCGCCGTACAGGGCTGATGCCGAGCCGGGCGGGTACCCGGAGTGAGGCGGTGCGCGCGGCCACACCTCCGACACCCATGCCCACACACGCGACCCCTGGACGCGTCGAACGAGTTCCGGCGAACTCCCAGGCGTCACCGGGTGGTGTGGTGGGCATCCATAGAGGAGGGATATAAACGGCGTACCGCTCGATAACGGTCGGTGGCCCCAATTGCTCGTTGCCGCATCCCAGTTCGAGAGGAAGAATTGAGGTCCGCTCCCCGCACGGCTCGTCCGTGATCAGGCAGGGCTCAACTGCGGTGCGCGGTCCCCCGAATCCGACCCCGCCCGCAGTGTGGGCGCGTAGCCGAAGGGAGGAACGTGACCTTCGGATTCGCTCCGTCCTCGGCGGCCTCTTTGTCGACGTCCGCCACCTCTGCCAATCGTCTGCTCGAGCCCGCGGAATGGGCCGCCGCCGGGATCCCGCTGCTGCGCAATCCCCGCGAGGTCGTCAGCGGACTGCACACCCGGCACCGCCCGAGACCCGAAACGGCCGTCGTGGCCGTGCTCGACCCGGACGACCGGCTGCGGGCGAGCGCCTCGTTCACGCGCCGCCAGGCGCAGGCCGACGGCTGGATGTGCCGCAACGCCCTGCTCGCCCAGTTGCGCCGGGTCATCCCGCACGATCTGCGCCGCCGCACGCCGGTGCGCACCGCCGTGCTGCTGTACTGCCGTGAGGGCGACGCGCGCTGGACGGAGGAAGACGGCGCGTGGATGTGGGGGCTGCGGGACGCCTGCACGCTGCACGGGCTGCGCTGCGGGGCGTACATCACGCTGACCCGGGACGGCTGGCAGGTACTCGGCGAGGGGCGCGGTGGGCGCCGGCCCAGTGCGGAGTCGACGCCGGAGCCGTTCGCCACGTCGGAGGCGCCGCCACCGCCGCCGAGGACCGGCGGTGTCCCCTCGGACGTGCTGCGCCGCGTGGCGGCCCGCTGAGCCCGCCGGGCTCCTGAGCACTCGGGGAACCCGGACGGAACGTTCCGCCGCGCCAACCTGCCGCGCACGCACGCATGACACGACGGTGTTCGCCACGCTCCCCCGAGCACGGCGGGGTTCCGCGTACGCCGAAGGTCCGCAGGAGCGGAACGGGAGTTCCAACGCCGCTTGACGACCCGGCGTCCCTCCGGACGCGCGGTGACGGCTCAGACGCCCGCGCCCAGCACCGAGTTGATGCGCTGCGGGTCGCCGCAGACGATCAGCAGGGCACCGGCCCGCGAGTGGGCCGTGGCCAGGGCCGCGGCGGCGGCCGTTTCCGAGCCGCCGTTGACGGCGACGACGACCACGGGACGCTCGGCCGCGCGGGCCACGACGGCGGCGTCCGCGTAGAACACGTCGTCGCCCGCGTCGTGCTGAGCCCAGTAGGACTCTTCGCCGAAGGACAGTTCGTGGGCGGCCCACGGGTGCGGGTCGCCGGTGGTGACCACCAGGATGTCGCCGGGCGCGCGACCCGAGTCCAGGAGCAGGTCCACGGCTTCCTCGGCGGCGTCGAGGGCACCCTCGACCGACGCCGGGATCAGCTGGATCTGCGGGCCGGCCGAACCGGCGGGCGCGGCCGGTGCCGACGGTCCGGGCTTGGCGGCCGCGTCGCGCGGGGTGCGCTGCGCCGGCGCGGTGGCCCGCAGAGGGCCGGGGCGACCGGGCCGCGGCGGGGCCACGGGGCGGGGGCCGGGTACGGGGCGAGGGGTCGGCGCGGTACGGCCGTTGGCCGGGGTGGCGCGGGGACCCTGGGCACTCTCGTGAATCTGAGGCTCCTCGGGAATGAGAGGCATGAGCTGATGTTTATCAAACGCTGGTGCGGCTCGCGTGGGCGGGTGGCCCTTGAGTGCACGCGAAACGTCAGAAATCGAAGCCGAGCTGGCCATCGATCTCCGGCACGCCCGCGTTCACCAGGCTGCGGACCTTCTTGAGGTGCCGCCACCTGGGCAGCGCATCAAGATACGCCCACGACAAGCGGTGGTGCGGGGTGGGGCCCCGCTCCTCCAGTGCGGCCTTGTGCACGGGCGACGGATACCCGGCGTTGTCCGCAAAACCGAAGTCTGCATGGTCGATACCCAGTTCGGCCATCATTTTGTCGCGCTGGACCTTGGCGATCACCGAGGCCGCCGCGACCGCCACGCACGACTGGTCGCCCTTGATGACGGTCCGGACCCGCCAGGGGGCGCCGAGGTAGTCGTGCTTCCCGTCGAGGATCACCGCGTCGGGGCGGACCGGCAGGGCTTCCAGGGCGCGCACCGCGGCGAGCCGCAGCGCGGCCGTCATGCCCAGGTCGTCGATCTCCTCCGGGGAGGCGTGCCCCAGGGAGTACGACGTCACCCACGTCCGCAGCGCCTCGGCGAGTTCCTCGCGGCGCTTGACCGTGAGGAGCTTGGAGTCGGTGAGACCCTCGGGGGGCCGGCGCAGTCCGGTGATCGCCGCGCAGACGGTGACGGGACCGGCCCACGCGCCGCGCCCCACCTCGTCGACACCGGCAATGACCTTCGCTCCGGTCGTGGCGCGGAGGGAGCGCTCGACGGTGTGAGTAGGCGGTACGTACGGCATGGCGCCCTTAGCGTACGCCGCCCGGAACCTTCGGCGACACCCCGGTCCCCCGGGCGACTTCGGCGCTCCCGGAGCCCGCCGTCAGGTGCCGGCCGGGCGGAGCAGCGGGAGCATCAGCCGGTCGATCAGCTCTTCGAGTTCCCGGTCGCTCCATTCACTGCTGCACATTTTCGAGCGGTACATCATCATCGCCGGGATGACGTCGAGGACGTAGCTGTCGTCGGCGTCCGGGCGGACCTCTCCGCGCTCGATTCCGCGGACGACGATCTCTCTGATCAGACGCACGGTCGGCTCGACCACCCCGGAGAAGATCACCGCGTGGAAGCGTTCCGCCTGACTGGGATCGCATTCGTGAATGACGGAGCGCAGTGCGATGCCGGGGCGGGAGTACATCGCGTCGCGCGCCCGCAGGCACAGCGCCAGCAGGTCCTCGCGTACGCCGCCGAGGTCGGGCGCCTCCTCCAGGCGCGGCAGGCCGGCCTGCAGGGCGTCGGCGACGAGGTCCTCCTTGGAGGGCCAGCGCCGGTAGACCGCGGCCTTGCCGGTCTGGGCCCCGGCGGCGACGCCCTCCATGGTGAGGCCGTTCCAGCCGACCGTGCTGAGCTGCTCCAACGCGGCGTCCAGGATGGCGCGTTCGAGCACGGCGCCGCGCCGGCGAAGGGAGGCCTGCCGAGCGGGGGCGGCCGTCCAGCGCGAGGTAACCATCGGTGTCTCCAGCGAACAGGGAAGCGGGTTTTCGGAGGTGGGGCTCCGCCCGGGCGGCGTCGGGGACACGCCGCAGGTGCGGTAAGTCAAGTGAACGCTTGCGTTCACTACTGGGGCTCACTACCGTTGAGCCCAACAGTGAACGCGAGCGTTCACTAAGCGACGCGTGGGGGACTCATAGTGACACCCTCTCCATTGATGCACGACCAGAAGCCGGGTGCGGCCCGCCGGGAAGGGCACCCCGGCATCGCGCTCACCGTCATCGCGGCCTGCCAACTGATGGTGGTACTGGACGCGACGATTGTGAACATCGCGCTCCCGCACATTCAAGAAGCCCTCAAGTTCAGCACCACCGACCTCACCTGGGTCGTCAGCTCGTACACGCTCACCTTCGGCGGTCTGCTGCTCCTGGGCGGCCGGGCCGGTGACATCCTCGGCCGTCGCCGGGTCTTCATGACCGGCATCGTCCTGTTCACGCTGGCCTCGCTGCTCGGCGGGCTCGCGCAGGAACCGTGGCAGCTGCTCGCGGCCCGTGTCCTGCAGGGCGTGGGATGCGCGATCGCCTCACCCACGTCACTGGCGCTCATCACCACCACGTTCCCCGAGGGCCCGGAGCGCAACCGGGCCTTCGGTGTCTTCGCCGCCGTATCCGCCGGCGGCGGCGCCATCGGCCTGCTCGCCGGCGGCATGCTCACCGAGTGGCTGGACTGGCGCTGGGTGCTGTTCGTCAACGTGCCGATCGGCATCCTGATCGCCGTGCTCACGCCGCTCTACATCACGGAGTCCGAGCGGCACACCGGCCGCTTCGACATCGCGGGCGCGGTGACCTCGACGGCGGGCATGGCGTCGCTGGTCTACGGCTTCATCCGGGCCGCGGACGAGGGCTGGCGGGACAACCTGACCGTCGGTTCGTTCGGTGCCGCCGTCGTGCTGCTGCTGGCGTTCGTGTTCATCGAGAGGCGGGCAAAGGAGCCGATCACGCCGCTGCGGATGTTCGCCGACCGCAACCGCTCGGGCACGTACGTGATCATGCTCAGCCTGGCCGCGGCGATGTTCGGCATGTTCTTCTACATCGTTCTCTTCGTGCAGAACGTGCTCGGTTACACGCCCATCCAGGCCGGTCTCGCCTTCCTGCCGGTGACCGTCGTGATCGCGCTCGGCGCGGGTCTGTCGCAGCGGTTCCTGCCCGTGCTCGGCCCCAAACCGTTCATGGTCGTGGGCTCGGTGCTCGCGCTCCTCGGCCTGGCCTGGCAGGCCCTGATCAGCTCCGACAGCTCCTACGTGGGCGGGGTCCTCGGACCCATGCTCGTGTTCGGCTTCGGCATGGGGCTCAACTTCGTCACGCTCACGATCACGGCGGTCTCCGGTGTCGCCCTGCACGAGGCGGGCGCGGCGTCCGGGCTGCTCAACACCACGCAGCAGGTGGGCGGCTCGCTGGGCCTGTCCATCCTGACGACGGTGTTCGGCACGGCCAGCAGGACCGAGGCGGAGAAGCAGGTGCCGGACTTCCTGGCCAACGCGACGCCGCAGCAGAAGGCGGAGTTCGCGCAGACCCGGCAGCTGCCCGGCCCGTGGGGGCACGATGTGCTCGCGCAGGGCATCTCGGTGGGCTTCGTCGCCGCCGCGGCCATGACCGTACTCGCCGTGATCACCGCGGGTGTGGTGATCCGGGTCCGCAAGAGCGACCTGGACGCGCTGTCCGGGGCGGGGCCGGTGATCGGCTGAGGGGTGGAGGGCGCGGTAGTCCCTGGGGCGGAGGGGAAGGCCGACCGTCCGTCCGAGGCGCAGGGGAAGTCCCGGCGGCCGGCGCCGGCCCGCCCACGGCGCCCAACCGCGCCGTCGCCTCTCGGACCGCCGCCGCTCAGCCCGCCGTCGGCATCCAGCCCGGCAGGCTCTCCGTCCGTGCCAGCCACTCCGCGGGCGGCGTGCCCGCCTTGGCCGAGGCGATCACGCCGCCCACGATCGCGCAGGTCGTGTCCACGTCCCCGCCGGCCTGCGCGGTCGTCCAGAACGCCTGCTCGTAGTCACCGAGGCACCGCGCGGCCGACCACAGGGCGAAGGGCACCGTGTCGTGCGCCGTCGTACGCCGTCCGCAGCCCAGGACGGCGGCGACGGTGCCCGCGTCGGCGTAGTCGAGCATGTCGAGAGCCCGCCGCAGGCCCGCGCCGACCGCGCTCTTCTTCGGCACCAGCCCGATGACCCCGTCGAGGAGCCCCTCGGCGCTCGGCGGCCCATCCGGAGCCGCGGCCAGCGCGGCGGCAGCGGCGACGGCCATCGCGCCGACCACGGCCTCACGGTGCTGGTGCGTGGGGTAGGCGGAGATCTCCGCCTGGTGCGTGGCCTGCTCGGGGTCGTCCGCGTACCAGGCGCCCAGCGGGGCGATCCGCATCGCGGCGCCGTTGCCCCAGGAACCCTGTCCGTTGAACAGCGCGGCGGACAGTTCGCGCCAGTCGCCGCCCTCGCGGATCAGCCTCAGCAGCCGGTTGACGGCCGGGCCGTAGCCGCGGTCGAAGTCGTGGTGGTCGGCGAACGAGTGCGCCAGCGCGTCCTGGTCGATGCGGTGGTGGACGGTGAGGACGGCGACGACGGAGCAGGCCATCTCCGTGTCGTCCGTCCACTGCCAGGGACCGTCGGGCAGCTCGCACCGCTTGAGCAGCGGGTAGTTCACCGGAACGAAGAACTGTGAGCCCAGCGCGTCCCCGACCGACAGTCCGCGCAGGGCTGCCAGGGCCCGCTCCAGGCGGCCGTCGGGTCTTTCGGGTGAGGAGTCAGCGGTCATGGCTCTGCCACTCTATCCAGTGATCCCGTACGGCTCCGGATCACGCCAGCGTTCGAACGGCCGGTCAAGCGTGTACTTGCCGTCGTCCCCGAGAACGAGCATCCGCAGCTCGCCGTTCCCCGGGTTGGCCAGCGACTCGAACTCGGCGACCGTCCAGTGGAACCACCTCATGCAGAACAGCCGCATGGCCAGGCCGTGCGTCACGATCAGGACGTTCGGCGGGTGGTCCGGCGCCTCGAAGCTGCGGAACAGGCTCTCCAGGAAGCCGCCGACCCGGTCGTACACGTCGGCCCCGGACTCGCCCTGCGCGAAGCGGTAGAAGAAGTGGCCGTAGGCGTCCCGGTAGGCCTTCTGGAGGCGGACGTCGTCGCGGTCCTGCCAGTTGCCCCAGTCCTGCTCGCGCAGCCGGGGCTCCTCACGCACGCGTATGAGCCCGGGGTCGAGGTGGAAGGCGCGCAGCGTCTCGTGCGTGCGGCGGTACGGGGAGACGTACACGCTGACCCGCTCGCGGCCGAACAGGTCGCGCAGTGTCTTGCCCGTCTCCTCGGACTGCCGCCAGCCGCGTTCGGTGAGGGCGAGAGCGTGGTCGGGCTCCCGCTCGTAGACGGAGTCATCAACATTGCCCGTTGACTCGCCGTGCCGGACAAGGACGATGCGCCGTGGTCGTGCCATGCCAGCACACTAGATCGGGTCGGCGGCCGTCTAGCACCCGTACGGGCCCCATACGGCGTAGGTCACACCAATCCCGCACGACGGCACGCGCGTGCCGCCCGTCGGGAAGGTCCGGAAATCAAACCGTCCAGGCGCTCTCCAGGTCCACGACGTCCCCCGTGAGGGCGGCGATGTCGGCCTCGGTCTGGGCCCGCAGGGCGAGCCGTTCCACCCGTTCGGTGCGGTACTTGCCGTGCTCGGCCGCCGAGCGCCACATGGACAGGATCAGGTACTCGTTGCCGGGCGCCTCGCCGAACAGCCCGCGGATCATGCCGGGCGAGCCGGCCATCGCCGGGTTCCACACCTTCTCCTGCATCAGGACGAAGTGTTCGGCGCGCTCCTCGCGCACGCGGCACAGCGCGACCCGCAGCAGGTCGGCGTCCGTGAAGCGCGGCTCGAAGCCGGTCTTCACGTCGAAGCGGTAGTCGAACAGCCGCACCTGGGCGTCCTTGAAGGTGCCCGACTGGGCCGTCGCGAGCCGGTCGTGGGAGCGCGCCATGAAGGAGTCGTAGAAGGCGCGGCTCTCCCAGAACGCGAAGATGTGCGCCACGTCCGGCCGCCCCCGGCTCCAGCCACCGCCCTGTCCGCGAAATCCCGGCTCCCCCAGAAGCCCCGCCCATTTCCGCTGTCCCCGCTCGAACCCGCGACGGTCCACCACGGTGCAGCGAATCCACTTGACCAGCACCGCGCCATCGTAAGGCCACGGAGCGTGGCGCCGGTCACGCTCGGCCCCACCGCTTCCCGGCGCGGGGACGTGCCTGCGTGGGAGGATGACAATCGGCCCCGACTGCGCGGCAGTTGGGGAGGACGCGCAGGGACAGGTACGGGGAAGGGGATAAACCGGTGAACGGTCTGGGCAAGGGAATCCGCAAGGTCGAGGTCTCGCTGAGGTGGGATCCGAGTCCGGCGGGAGAGTCGCCCGCCGATCTCGACCTGGTCGCCGGCGTGTACCCGGCGAGCGATCCGCACGGCGACGCCGCGTATCTGGTGCACTTCGACAGCCGCTCCCCCGACGGCACGATCACGCTCAACCGGGACAGCAAGGACGGCATCGGCTTCGGCTGGGACGAGGTCATGACGCTGGAGCTCGACCGGCTCGACGCCCGGTACGGGCGCGTGGTGCTCGGCGTGGTCATCCAGCAGCGCTCCAGCGACAAGACGTTGGGTAGCGTGGCCAACGTGGGCCTGCGCATCCGCGAGGGCTACACGGTGCTCGCCGAGGACGACTTCGGCGGCGTCCTCGGCGCGACGGCCGCGACGGTGGCCGAGTTCGTCCGGGACGAGACCGGCGCCTGGGACTTCCGCCCCGGCGTGCACGGCTCCGACGCCGACCCGGCCACGTTCACGAGGACGATGGGCGCGGCGCGCCGCTGAACGCCCGCGGGGACAGGGGGAAGGGGACCGGCCAGCGGGCCGGTCCCCTTCGTCGTCTCAGCGCTCGGCGCTCAGCTCGCGGTCAGCTGCAGCCGCTCGTCGAGCCGCAGCCCTCGCAGATGTAGCAGGAGCCCGCCCGCTGCATCTTCGTGCCGCAGGAGAAGCAGAGCGGGGCGTCCGCCTGGATGCCCAGTTGCATCTCCACCAGTTCGGCGCTGGTGTGGGCCTGCTGCGGGGCCGGCTTGGCGGCCTCCACCTCGGCCTTCGGCGTGGCGACGGCCTTCAGCTCCTGGGCGCGCGGCGCCGACTGGGCCAGGCCCTCGACGTCGACCTCGTCGTCCGACGGCTCGTAGGAGCCGGTCTCCAGGTGGCGCTGACGCTCCTCGGCGGAGTGGATGCCGAGTGCGGAGCGCGTCTCGAAGGGCAGGAAGTCCAGCGCCAGGCGGCGGAAGATGTAGTCGACGATCGACTGCGCCATCCGCACGTCCGGGTCGTCCGTCATGCCGGCCGGCTCGAAGCGCATGTTGGTGAACTTCGAGACGTACGTCTCCAGCGGCACGCCGTACTGGAGGCCGACGGAGACCGCGATGGAGAAGGCGTCCATCATGCCCGCGAGGGTCGAGCCCTGCTTGGACATCTTCAGGAAGACCTCGCCGAGACCGTCGTCCGGGTAGGAGTTGGCGGTCATGTAGCCCTCGGCGCCGCCGACGGTGAAGGACGTGGTGATGCCGGGGCGGCCCTTCGGGAGACGCTTGCGGACCGGCCGGTACTCGACCACCTTCTCGACCGCGGTGCGGATCGTCTCCTCGGCCTTCTCGGTGATCTCGGCCTTCTCCGCGTCCTTGGCGGCCGTGGTGTCCTTGCTGTCCTTGGTCTTCGCGGAGAGCGGCTGGCCGACCTTGCAGTTGTCGCGGTAGATGGCGAGCGCCTTGACGCCCAGCTTCCACGCCTCGTAGTAGATCTCCTCGACCTCCTCGACGGTCGCCGTCTCCGGCATGTTGACCGTCTTGGAGATGGCGCCGGAGATCCACGGCTGGATCGCGGCCATCATGCGGACGTGGCCCATCGGGGAGATGGCGCGCTCGCCCATGGCGCAGTCGAAGACCTCGTAGTGCTCGGGCTTGAGGCCGGGGGCGTCGATCACGTTGCCGTGGTCGGCGATGTGGGCGACGATCGCCTCGATCTGCTCCTCCTGGTAGCCCAGGCGGCGCAGGGCCTGCGGGACGGTGCCGTTGACGATCTGCATCGAGCCGCCGCCGACCAGCTTCTTGAACTTGACCAGCGCGAGGTCGGGCTCGACACCGGTGGTGTCGCAGGACATCGCGAGGCCGATGGTGCCGGTCGGGGCGAGCACGGAGGCCTGGGAGTTGCGGAAGCCGTTCTTGTCGCCGAGGCGGACGACGTCCTGCCAGGCCTCGGTGGCGGCGGCCCACACCGGGGTGTCCAGGTCGTCCATGCGGACGGCCTTGGCGTTGGCGTCGGCGTGCTGCTTCATGACGCGCTTGTGGGCGTCGGCGTTGCGGGCGTAGCCGTCGTACGGGCCGACGACCGCGGCGAGCTCGGCGGAGCGCCGGTAGGCGGTGCCCGTCATCAGGGAGGTGATGGCTCCGGCGAGGGAACGGCCGCCGTCGGAGTCGTAGGCGTGGCCGGTGGCCATCAGCAGGGCGCCGAGGTTGGCGTAGCCGATGCCGAGCTGGCGGAAGGCGCGGGTGTTCTCACCGATCTTCTGGGTCGGGAAGTCCGCGAAGCAGATCGAGATGTCCATCGCGGTGATGACCAGCTCGACGACCTTCTGGAAGCGGTCGGCCTCGAAGGACTGGTTGCCCTTGCCGTCGTCCTTCAGGAACTTCATCAGGTTCAGCGAGGCCAGGTTGCAGGACGTGTTGTCCAGGTGCATGTACTCGCTGCACGGGTTCGACGCGGTGATCCGGCCGGACTCGGGGCAGGTGTGCCAGGTGTTGATGGTGTCGTCGTACTGGATACCGGGGTCGGCGCAGGCCCAGGCGGCCTCGGCGATCTTGCGGAACAGCTGCTTGGCGTCGACCTCCTCGATGACCTCGCCGGTCATGCGGGCGCGCAGGCCGAACTTGCCGCCGTCCTCGACCGCCTTCATGAACTCGTCGTTCACGCGGACCGAGTTGTTGGCGTTCTGGTACTGGACGGACGTGATGTCGTCGCCGCCCAGGTCCATGTCGAAGCCCGCGTCGCGCAGGACGCGGATCTTCTCCTCTTCCTTGACCTTGGTCTCGATGAAGTCCTCGATGTCCGGGTGATCGACGTCGAGGACGACCATCTTGGCGGCGCGGCGGGTGGCGCCACCGGACTTGATGGTGCCGGCGGAGGCGTCGGCGCCACGCATGAAGGAGACCGGGCCGGAGGCGTTGCCGCCGGAGGACAGCAGTTCCTTGGAGGAACGGATGCGGGACAGGTTCAGGCCCGCGCCGGAACCGCCCTTGAAGATCATGCCCTCTTCCTTGTACCAGTCGAGGATCGACTCCATGGAGTCGTCGACGGACAGGATGAAGCAGGCCGAGACCTGCTGGGGCTGCTTGGTCCCGACGTTGAACCAGACAGGGCTGTTGAAGCTGAAGATCTGGTGCAGGAGGGCGTACGCCAGCTCGTGCTCGAAGATCTCGGCGTCGGCGGGCGAGGCGAAGTACTTGTGGTCCTCGCCGGCCTTCCGGTACGTCTTCACGATGCGGTCGATCAGCTGCCTGAGGCTGGTCTCGCGCTGCGGGGTGCCGACGGCACCGCGGAAGTACTTGCTGGTGACGATGTTGACCGCGTTCACCGACCAGAAGCCGGGGAACTCGACGCCGCGCTGCTCGAAGTTGACCGAGCCGTCGCGCCAGTTGGTCATGACGACGTCACGACGCTCCCACTCCACCTCGTCGTAGGGGTGGACCCCAGGGGTGGTGTGGATGCGCTCGATCCGCAGTCCCTTCCCGCCCTTGGTGCTCTTGGCTCGGGAACTCCGTGCCGGACCGCTCGCCGTCTCTGTCATGCCGCCTCCCTGTACGGGCGAAAACGCCCTGAAGTGCCCCGATTGTTCCCGTGGCACGGTGTTCTGTCTGGTGTTGCGGGCATCTCGAACGCCGCCCGCAACAGGTCTTCTCCATCGCCGCCGCACGGCCGGCCCCGGTCTCGTGGTCCGGGTCCGGCCCGCCGGTCAGTCGGCGGCGCCCGCGGGTTCGGGGACCTGCCCGGTTCCCGTCGGCCCGCGGTCGCCTTCCTGGCTCCCCGCACCCGCGCCCTCGCGGTCTCCGTCGACCGCGGCGGTGCGTCCCGTCTGCTGCCTCAGCTCCGCGATCGCGGCCTCGAAGTCCTCCAGCGAGTCGAACGCCCGGTAGACGGAGGCGAATCGCAGGTAGGCGACGAGGTCGAGCTCCTGCAACGGGCCGAGTATGGCCAGCCCCACGTCGTGGGTGGTCAGCTCGGCGCTCCCGGTGGCCCGCACCGCCTCCTCGACCCGCTGGCCGAGCTGGGCGAGCGCGTCCTCGGTGACAGGTCGCCCCTGGCATGCCTTGCGCACACCGTTGATGACCTTGGTACGACTGAAGGGCTCGGTGACTCCGGACCGCTTGACCACCATGAGCGAACACGTCTCCACGGTCGTGAAACGACGGGAGCAGTCCGGACACTGGCGGCGCCTGCGGATCGACGTGCCGTCGTCGGTCGTACGGCTGTCGACGACGCGGCTGTCGGGGTGCCTGCAGAAGGGGCAGTGCATGGTTCCCAACCCTCCTCACAGCAGACTCATTGACCTCGCCGGGCCACATGAGCCCCACGAAGCAGCCCCAAGCATAGGCGATCTCCGCGGACCCGAAGACCCGGGGGACCACAACTTCTGGGCTGCTGATGCAATCCAACCACTAGATGTGGGACTTGGCTCATACATACGCCGTACGCGCGTGTCGCAGCCGGGTCGCCGCGGAGGATGCGGAGATACCGTGGGCGCCGCACGGAGGGGACGTGCGACTCCCGCACAGACGGAGGTGCGGCCCGGACCGGCGGAAGGCCGGATGGCAGACTGGGCGACGCCCCGCGGGGCTGCCGTCCCGGCGGTGAAGAGTACAACAATGGGCCCTTTTGCCCGCCTTTTGCCTACCTCGGCAGCACGGAAGCAATACACCTGGACACATGATCGCGTCGAGCGAATCGCGATTTTTCACTCGAACGTGTGTTTGGCGCAACCTTTCGAAAGCAACTACCGTTGTGCAGCAGGGAGACCATCGAGAGGGGCCGACGACGTGACCACGACCGCAGACAGTGCAACCATCACTGCCCAGGACCGTTCCCAGGGCCGACTCGAGCCGGTGCACGCGATGAACGAAGCCACGAATCCCGAGGGGCACAAGCGCTCCCTGCCCGGGCGACCTCCAGGCATCCGGGCGGACAGTTCCGGGCTCACCGACCGGCAGCGCCGGGTGATCGAGGTCATCAGGGACTCCGTGCAGCGTCGCGGTTACCCGCCGTCGATGCGGGAGATCGGCCAGGCGGTGGGCCTGTCCAGCACGTCTTCGGTCGCGCACCAGCTGATGGCACTCGAGCGGAAGGGCTTCCTGCGCCGCGACCCGCACCGCCCCCGGGCCTACGAGGTGCGCGGCAGCGACCAGGCCGCCTCCGTGCAGCCCACGGACACCGCCGGCAAGCCCGCCGCGTCGTACGTTCCGCTGGTGGGCCGCATCGCCGCCGGTGGCCCGATCCTCGCCGAGGAGTCGGTCGAGGACGTCTTCCCCCTCCCTCGTCAGCTCGTCGGCGACGGTGAGCTGTTCGTCCTGAAGGTCGTCGGCGACTCGATGATCGAGGCCGCCATCTGCGACGGCGACTGGGTCACGGTCCGCCGCCAGCCCGTCGCCGAGAACGGCGACATCGTGGCCGCCATGCTCGACGGGGAAGCCACCGTCAAGCGCTTCAAGCGCGAGGACGGCCACGTCTGGCTGCTCCCCCACAACTCCGCCTACGAGCCGATCCCCGGCGACGACGCGACCATCCTGGGCAAGGTGGTCGCCGTACTCCGCCGCGTGTGAGCTCCGTGGCGGGCGGGCCACGCCGCCGCCCGCTCCCTGACCGGGCCCCGGAACCCCTGCGCCGGTTCCGGGGCCCTGTGCTGCGCGCCTGAGCCAGTCCACGAGGTGGCGCCTGCCGCGCGACGGCGCGCCTCGCGGAACCGGTCTAGGCCTGCTGCGTCTCCACCTGCTGGGCCGCCGCGTCGATCGCGGCGAGGGACTTCCGCACCTGGTTGCGGTCCGTGGTGTACCAGAAGTCGGGCAGTGACGCCTTGAGGTAACTGCCGTAGCGGGCCGTCGCCAGCCGCGGGTCCAGTACGGCGACCACGCCGCGGTCCCCCGAGGCCCGGACGAGACGGCCGGCGCCCTGGGCCATGAGCAGCGCCGCGTGCGTGGCGGCAACCGCCATGAAGCCGTTGCCCCCGGCGTCCTCCACGGCCTTCTGGCGGGCGCTCATCAGCGGGTCGTCCGGGCGCGGGAACGGGATCTTGTCCATGACGACGAGCTGGCAGCTCGGCCCCGGCACGTCGACGCCCTGCCACAGCGACAGCGTGCCGAACAGGCAGGTCTTCGGGTCGGCGGCGAAGTTCTTGATCAGCTCGCCGAGCGTCTCCTCGCCCTGGAGCAGGATCGGGTACTCGGGAATCCGGGAGCGCAGTTCCTCGGCGGCGAGCTGGGCGCCCCGCATCGACGAGAACAGCCCGAGGGTGCGGCCACCGGCCGCCTGGATCAGCTCGGTCAGCTCCTCCAGCATGTCGGCCCGGTCACCGTCCCGCGCGGGGCGGGCCAGGTGTTTGGCGACGTAGAGGATGCCCTGCCGGGGGTAGTCGAAGGGCGAGCCGACGTCGACGCCCTTCCACTGCGGCTGGTCCTCGCCCTCGGTGCCCTCGGGGGCCAGGCCCAGGGAGGCACCGACGCCGTTGAAGTCGCCGCCCAGCTTCAGGGTCGCGGAGGTCAGCACCACGGAGCGGTCCGCGAACAGTTTCTCCCGCAGCAGGCCCGACACGGACATGGGGGCCACGCGCAGGGAAGCGCCGAAGCGGTCGTGCCGCTCGTACCAGACGACGTCCCACTCGTGGCCGTGGGTGATGCGCTCGGCCACGTCGTGGACGTTCTCCACGCTGGCCAGCGCCTGCTTGCGGACCGCGTCCTCGTCCTGGACGGACTTGTCGCGGGTCGTGCCGAGCGCGGAGATCACCGTGCGGCACGCGTCGCGCAGGGCCATCAGCGCGTAGCCGAGGTCCTCCGGGATCTCCTCCAGGCGGCCCGGCAACGCCAGCTCCATCAGCCGCTCGAAGCCCTCGGCGGCGGTCTGGAGCTGGTCGGCGGCCTTCTCGTTGACGAGCTTCGCCGCACGCCGCACCGCCCGGTTGACCTGGCCGGGGGTGAGTTCGCCGGTGGCGACGCCGGTGACGCGGGAGACCAGCTCGTGCGCCTCGTCGACGATCAGCACCTCGTGCTGCGGGAGGACCGGGGCGCCCTCGATGGCGTCGATCGCGAGCAGCGCGTGGTTGGTGACGACGACCTCGGCGAGCTTGGCACGCTCGCGGGCCGTCTCGGCGAAGCACTCGGCGCCGTACGCGCACTTGGTGGCGCCCAGGCACTCGCGGGACGACACCGACACCTGGGACCAGGCCCGGTCGGAGACGCCCGGCGTCATGTCGTCGCGGTCGCCGGTCTCGGTCTCGTCGGCCCAGTCGCGCAGCCGCAGCAGGTCCTGGCCCAGTTTGCTGGTGGGCGCGGCGGCCTCGAACTGGTCGAAGAGGCCCTCCTCCTCGTCCTGCGGGACGCCCTCGTGCAGGCGGTGCAGGCACAGGTAGTTCGACCGGCCCTTCAGCATGGCGAACTCCGGGCGGCGGCGCAGCAGCGGGTGCAGCGCCTCCACCGTGCGCGGCAGGTCCCGCTCCACCAGCTGGCGCTGCAGGGCCAGCGTGGCGGTGGCGACCACGACCCTCTCCCCCTGCGCGAGCGCGGGCACCAGGTAACCGAGCGACTTTCCGGTGCCGGTGCCGGCCTGGACCAGCAGATGCGAACCGTCGTCGATCGCCTGGGAGACGGCTTCGGCCATGGCCACCTGGCCGGGGCGCTCCGTACCGCCGACGGCGGTGACGGCGGCGTGCAGGAGTTCGGGGAGTGAGGGCTTCGTCATAGCCCGACTACCCTACGGCCCGGCACTGACAAACGGGCGATCACGGCGGAGGAGCCCCTCGTTCGTGGGGTCCCCGCCGACGGCCGCGTCCGGACGGCCACGTCGAGGCCGGTCACGGGCGTGCCGTCCGGTGCGGAGGCCGGGAGCCGGGCGGGGTCGCGCGCACCGGGGCGACACCCGGGTGCCGCGGTGCGGGACGACACGCGGGTACTGCGATGCCTGACGGCACCCGGGTACTGCGATGCCTGACGACACGCGGTGCTGCGATGCCGACCGGGGCGGCCGTGGCCGGAGCGGGGGTGCGACCGGTTCCGGCCGCTGCCCGTCCGGTGGGCGGGGCGGGCGGCGGTTCCGGGCGGGACGCGGCGGCCGACGGGACGCGACCGGCACGCGCGCGTGCATCTCACCTCCGTGGGCGTGCGCGTCACCGCGTGCGCGTGCACGTCACTCCGTGCGCGTGCGTGTCACTCCGTGTGCCCCTCCCCGCGCCCGGCCGCGACCCCTACCGCGTCGGTCAGGCGGTCGAGTACGGCGGCGGCCTGCTCGTCGGTGATCGTCAGGGGCGGCAGCAGTCGTACGACGTTCGAGTGCGGGCCGCCGAGGTCGACGATCAGGCCCCGCCTCAGACACTCCCGCTGGACGGCCGCGGCGAGTTCGGGCGCGGCCGGGCGAGGCGGGCGACCGGTCGGCGGCCGGGTGCCGGACGCCACCAGACCTGGGTCAACGGACGGTTCGGGCGTGACGTGCGTCGCGTCCTCCGGTCTCACCAGTTCGATGCCGATCATCAGTCCCCGGCCCCGTACCTCGCCGACGCAGGCAAACGCACGGGCGAGATCGCCGAGCTGGGTCAGCATGCGTGCGCCGAGCCGGGCCGCGCGCTCGGCGAGCCGGTTCTCGCGGACGTGGGCGAGCGTGGCCGTGCCGGCGGCCATGGCGAGCTGGTTGCCGCGGAACGGGCCGGCGGGTGTGCCCGGTTGTCCGGCGTCGAGGTCCTCGCGGTGGACCAGCACGGCGAGCGGCAGGCTGCCGCCGATGGCCTTGGACAGGATCATGACGTCGGGGGTCGCGCCGCTGTGCTCAACTCCCCAGAACGTGCCGGTCCGTCCGACTCCCGTCTGGGTCTCGTCCACGATCAGCGGGATGTCCCGCGCGGCCGTGATGTGCCGCATGCGCCGCAGCCACGCGTCGGGGGCGGGCAGCACCCCGCCCTCGCCCCGCACGGGTTCGAGGATCATCCCGGCGGGCGGCGGCACGTCCGGCCGGGCGCCGTCGAGAACGGACTCGGTCCAGCGGGCGGCGAGTTCGGCGCCGCGGCTGCCGCCGACGCCGAACGGGCAGCGGTAGTCCTGCGGGTGGGGCAGGCACGCGACCCGCGCGTCGAGCGGGTCGCCGGGCGCGTCGAGTGCCGCGGTGGACGGGCCCCGGTGGGCGTCCGCGAAGGCGACCAGGCCGGTCCGTCCGGTCGCGGCGCGGACGAGCCGGAAGGCGGCCCGCACGGCGTCGCCGCTCGCCGCTCCGCAGAACCGCACGCGTGCGTGGGCGGCGAGTTCGGGCGGCAGCGTCTGGAACAGTTCGGTGAGGAAGGCGTCCTTGACGGGTGTCGCGAGGTCGGGGACGTGGAGCGGGGCGCCGGAGTCGAGGACCTTGCGGATCGCCTCCAGGACGACGGGGTGGTTGTGCCCGAGGGCGAGTGTCCCGGCGCCGGAGAGGCAGTCCAGGTAGCGGCGGCCGTCGGCGTCCTCGATGGTCAGGCCACGCGCGCGTACCGGCACGATCGGCAGGGCGCGCGCGTACGTGCGTGCCGCCGCCTCGCGTGCCGACTGGCGCCGCGGCCCGGCCTCCTGCCCGGCACGCGTCCGATCGCCGGCCGGCCGGTCACCGGTGCCGTCCGGGCCCTCGCCGCCGGCCGACCGCCCTCCCCCGGCCCGGCTCCCGCCCCCGGCGAACCGCCCGCCGTACGTCCCGTCGCCCCCACGCTCCCGGCGCGCGGTATCCACCACGGCTTTCCGCCTCCCGCTTTCCAGGGAGGGCCGCGCACCGACGGCGGCCCTCCTGCGCTACCAACCCCGGACCGCTCGCGGGGTTACGGGCCGGTCGCGGTTCCTGGCGCCGCGGTCGGCCGTGTCCGGCCCCGGCTCCCGCAATGCGGCCGCCGGACGGAGTGCAAAGCGTCATGCATGCATTCCTGCCGTGGCAAAGGAGACCGTTGCTCATCTTCCCTCCACGAATTGCCATTGGTATAGATCACGGAAGAACAGAGCCCGATATCCTGCCGACACCGGACCGACACCGGGTTGTCCGGCGTACGGAAGCCCGGACGGGCGAGCCGGCGTTCCCGGCCGGAACGCGGCAACCGGTGAACGGCGATCGTCCGGTTCGTTGCCAACACCACTGACCGCGTTGAACGTTGCTCAAACAGGCGCCTGCGGGACTGAACACCTACTGGCCCATAATTTCTGAATAGGTGGATTCATTCCGATTGACCGTTTGGTTGGCATCTCCTCCGGTGGCGCGACGGCTACCACAGCAGCCCCGGGGTACAACGGCGGCACACCAGGCAAAGTTGGCAACTTGGGGTCAGCGCAGGCCGGATACGCGCGAGTAACCGTCCCCATAGCACCCAAAGCGGAAGCAACACTACGGGTTCCCGCCGACCTCGTTGCAGCTTGCTGTCACTGACAGCACCGCAAGAACTGGATATCGTCGGGAAGTCGTGATTACCTACACCTGATTTCGGCCGCACCGTGAGCACAAAGCCCACGACCGATCCACAGCTTGCGTTTCATTGCCCTGCAGGCAATGCGTCACGGTTGGGCGAAATTAACTTTTGGTTTAAACAATGCGCCGAGCGGGGGCCGGCGGTGGTGCTGTGCGCCACTCAGCGGGGGCCATCCTGAGCCGGTACACGCGCGGCGACGCAATGTGGAACAACATGGGGGCGCACGCGTGGCTGGCACTTTGTTCGAACTTCCAACGGTCGGCGAGCTTGAGGAAAACGCCCCCCAGGGCCATGCCGCTCGCCTGGAGCAGACGCTGCTGCAGGCCCGGGGTCTCATCGAGTACACGGTCTCCCTGCACCGCCGCCGCCCGGCGACGGCGTCCGGCCTGACGCACATGGACGCCGAAGTGACTGCCGAGACCCTCGAAGAACTCGTGCTCAGGGCACGCAGGTCGGTGAACGTGGCGCTCACCGGCTCGGTCGCCTTGGTGGAAGCTGTGCTGCGGGCCCTGGTACAGGTGCCGAGCGGGGTGACCGTACGGGTCCTGTGCAGCCCGGCCGCCGCCGACGTGGCGCCCGCCCGGCTGCGCAGCCTCCCGGCCGTCCGGGTGTTCCCGCACGAGCTGTGCGGCATCGTCGTGGTCGACGGCACGTCCGCGTTCCTGCGGCTGGGCGCCAAGGGCGCGGAGGACGGCAGGGCGGCGGTGGTCACCGACTGCGCCGCGGTCAGCACCCTCCAGTTGCTGTACGCCGGCGTCTGGTCGCGCGGCCGCAAGCTCGTCGACCACCCCGAGCTGAGCCCCCGTCTGCGCTCCGACCTCACCCGCCGCATCCTGGAGCAACTGCGCTCCGGACGCACCGACGCCACCGCCGCGCGCGAGTTGCAGGTGTCCCTGCGCACCTACCGGCGGCATGTCGCCGAGATCATGCGCGAGTTGAACGCGTCGTCCCGTTTCCAGGCCGGCGTGCGCGCCGTCGAGATCGGGCTGCTGCCCAAGGCTCCGTGACCGCCCGGGCGGGACGCCGCCCGGGGTCATGAGGACCGAGGAACGGAACATCCGACGAGAAGTGGGGGCACACCGTGTGCAGCCAATCGGGGGACGAGTTGGAGCATGCCCTCCTGCAGCTCAGAGAGTTGATCGAATCGACCATGATCATCCACCGGGACCGCAGTCGGCGGGAGCAGCTCATCACGGCGCTCCCCGGGGGCTACGGCAAACTCATCGGCGTCACGCGTGAGCTGATCCAGCAGGCCACCAGGACCGTCGACATCCTGCGCTCCCGGGTGCCCGCCCCCGGCAAGCGGCTGGAGAAGATCGGGCGGCTGGAGTCCGACCTGCTGCACTTCCCCCGGGACTCGGTGGCGGTGCGGCTGCTCGCCAGCCCCGACCTGGTCGGGGAGTCCTTCTGGAAGCGGCTGCCCCCCGAGCACCAGGGGAGGTTGGCGATCCGGGTGGCGCGGCTGCCGCCCCTGCAGGTCCTCATGGCCGACGGTGCCACCGCCCTGGTGGTCGTCGGCCCGCCCGCCGAGCGCCGGGCCTCCCTGATCCGGGTGCCCGAGGTGCTGGAGGCCCTGGAGACGCTGTTCGAGAGCATCTGGAGCAGCGCGGTGCCGCCGAACGAGGACGTCGTCTTCGGCGACCGTGACCGGGCGATACTGGCGCGCCAGATACTGAGCGCCATGCGGGCCGGTGTCACCGACGAGGTGGCCGCCCGTGAACTGACCGTCTCGGTGCGGACCTACCGGCGTTACGTCGCGGAGATCATGACCCTGCTCGGCGCCACGTCCCGCTTCCAGGCGGGGGTCCGGGCGGCGGAGCTGGGGCTGCTGCCGCGCGGCGACAACCCCTGGCAGGACGGCGCCGGCCGCTCGTGAAGAGGCCGGGCGCAGGTTCCTGAAACGCGCGTTGCCCCGTGCCGGAGGGGGCAGTTGGATGGACTCGCAGGGAATCGGGATTCATCTTCAGGGTGGTTCCCCGTCTCCGGCGGTTCTCCCCGTAGCCGCCGGTCCGCGGCGGCCCGTACCGGCCTGACCGGTGCGGGTCCCCGTGCCCTCGACGACGTCCGTGCGGAAGGTGGGTCCATGGATCAGCGGCCGATCGGTCTGGTGTTTCCCGGTCAGGGAACGCAGCGTCAGGCAATGGGCGCCCCGTGGCGGGACACGCCGTCCTGGGAGATCACCGCGGAGATCTCCGAGGCCACCGGCGAGGACATCGCCGACCTGCTGCTCAACGCGTCGACGGAACAGCTGCGGCGCACCGACCTGGCCCAGCTGTCCGTGTTCTCGGTCGCGATGATCGCCCACGCCGAGGCGGTACGCCGGGAGGCGTTCGACGGGCCCGTGGTCGCCTGCGCCGGTCACAGCCTGGGCGAGTACGCCGCCCTGACCGCGGCCGGCGCCTTCACCGTCGGCGCCGCCGCGGCCCTCGTCGCGGCGCGCGGCCGGGCCATGCGGGAGGCCTCCGGTGCCCGCGAGGGCACCATGGGCGTCCTGGTCGCGGCCCCGCTGGAGGACGTGGAGCAACTGGTGGCCACCGTGCGGGACAAGGGCGCGGACGTGTGGGTCGCCAACGTCAACGCCCCCGGGCAGACCGTGGTCTCCGGGGCCGTCGACGGGGTCGGCCGGGTCGCGGACGAAGCGCCCTCGATCGGCGCCAAGTTCATCCGCCTCCAGGTCGGCGGCGCCTTCCACAGCCCGTACATGGCGCCTGCCGCGGAGGCCCTCGCCACCGCCCTGAAGGAGACGCCGGCCGCGCCGCGGCACCTGCCGGTGGTGGCCAACGTCGACGCGCGGCCCTACGACGGCGACTGCGGCTGGACCGAGCTCGGCACCCGCCAGCTCACCTCGCCGGTGCTGTGGGAGGAGAGCGTCCGCACGCTCACCGGCACCCTCGGCTGCGGCCGGCTGGTCGAACTCGGGCCCGGGCGCACCCTGGCGGGGCTGATCCGCCGGATCGTCCCGGACGTCGAGGTGGTGTCCGTGGACAGCCCGGCCGCCCTGGACTGACGACGAACCGCGCGAGCAGAAGAGAGCCGGACACCATGGCATCTGTTCCCGACGGCACGCGGCCCCGCCGCCGCACGGCAGCGTCGCCACGGGCGGCGCGGCCCGGGTGCCTCTCGCACGCCGCCGGCCGCGGCGCCTTGGCACGGCAGGTGACCCGACGATGACGACGGTTCCCCAGGAGTGGGTCAGCGGTGTCGGGGTGCTCGACAAGGCCTCCACCCTGCTGGCGATCGTGGAGCAGGCCCCGACTCCGCTGAGCGAGCTGGTCTCCCGCAGTGGCCTGACCCGGCCCACCGTGCACCGGATCGCGGTGGCGCTGGAACGGCTCGGACTGCTCAGCCGGGACTTCCACGGCCGCTTCGTCCTCGGGCCCCGGCTCGGCAGCATGTCGGTCGAGGCACGCTACGACCGGCTGGCGCAGGCGGCGACTCCGGTGCTGGCCGAACTGCACGCCCGTACCGGACTCGACGCCCGGATCCTGCGGCGCCGCGGCAGGCTGCAGACCTGCGTCGCGGCCTGCGCGGGCGGTGCTCCTGGACCCGACGGCTCCGAGCGGGTGCCGGTCGGCATGTCCCGGCCCGCCCTCGCCGGCGCGGTCGCGCTGGTGCTGCTGGCGTGGGAGGAGCCCGAGGAGATCCACGAGGGTCTGCACGGCGCCCGGTTCACGGCGGCCCACCTCGCCCAGGTGCGCCGCCGGGGCTGGGCCCGCGGGCCCGACGTGATGCAGCCGGGCGCCGTCGCGTTCGCCGTGCCCGTGCAGGACACCGGCGACCGGGTGGTCGGCGCGCTGTCGGTGTCGGGGCCGCCGAGGCGGATGGACTCGCTGCCGGGCCGGTGGCTCGCCGCGACCGTGTTCGACGCCGCCGCCGATCTGGCCGACGCGCTGCGGCGCGCCCACGCCGTGCCGTCCCAGCGGGGCAGGGCGGCCGCAGGGACCTGAGCGGGCCGGCGACGCCCCGCCGCGGCGGGTTCCGCCGGCCCGCTCAGCGTTGTGTCTTGGTGATGGTGAACAGCACCCGCAGCACCAGGACCGAGCTGATGAGCAGCATGTTGTAGCCGAAGACGTCGAACAGCCGCAGCGACCCGGCGACCCGCGGACCGCCCTGGGTGGACAGCAGCAGGATTCCCAGGAGGCCGGTCAGCGCGCCGAGGAAGGCGAGCAGCACGTCACGGACGATGCCCCGTATGAAGCGCCGGTCCCGTTCGTCCGCGAGTATCCGCACGTTGACGCTGAGCCTGCCCTGCTCCAGGGCGCTGCTGATGCGTTCGGCCCGGCGCGGCAGCCGGAGCAGCATGGGGAGCACGGCGGCGGCCTCGTCGAAGACGGACCGGGTCAGCTGCCGCGGGGAGAGTCTGCGGGCCAGTTCGGTGGAGGCGAAGGTCCGCGCCTCCTCCACGAGGTCGAATCCCGGCACGAGCCGGTTCAGCGCGCCCTCGACGGTGGCCAGGGCCCGGAAGGCGGCGGCCACTTCGGGCGGGACGGTCAGGCCGTACTGGGCGACGAGCAGGAACAGGTCGGTGAACATCTCGCGGCCGGGGGGCCCGGAGGAGGCGAGGTGCCGGGCCGTGAACCGGCCCAGGGCGCGGGTGAAGCGTTCCTCGTCGATCTCGTCGGGACGCTCGACCAGCTCCAGCAGGGCGTCGGACAGCGCCTGCGGGTCGTTGCGGTCGATGGCCATGAGCAGGTCGCGCAGGCTGGAGCGCAGCATCTGGTCGATCCGGCCGACCGAGCCGAAGTCGACCAGTCCGAGCCGGCCGTCGTCCAGGACGAGGACGTTCCCGGAGTGCGGGTCGGCGTGGAAGACGCCCCCGATCATGATCTGGCCCAGCAGGCAGCCGAACAGGTCGCGGGCGAGCTGCTCGCGGTCCAGGCCCTGCGCGTCGATGACGGTGTCGGCCCGGTTCAGCGTGACGCCGTCGAGCCACTCGACGACCAGCACCCGTTCCGTGCACAGGTCCTGGTGGACCTGGGGCAGGCGGACCTTCGCTCCGGGGCCGGAACCGTCCGGGCCGGTGCCCTTCGCTCCGCCGTCGCTCTCCTCGCCGGAGCCGCCCGCCATCCGGTCGGTGTTGGCGGCGACCACCGCGGTGTTGCGGGCCTCGGTACGGAAGTCCAGCTCCTCGTGGAGCGAGTCCGCGAAGCCCTGCACGAGTTCGCGGGAGCCGACCGTCCGGCCCCAGGTGGTGTTCCGGTCCAGGATCTGGCTGATCCGGAAGAGGATGTCGAGGTCCTGCTCGACGATCTGCCGGGCGCCGGGCCGCTGGACCTTGACGGCCACGGCACGGCCGTCGCGCAGCCGGGCGCGGTGCACCTGGGCCATGGAGCCGGCCGCGAGGGGTTCGGGGATGAACTCCGCGAACACCTTCTCCGGCGGGGCCTTCAGCTCCTCGGCGAGGACGCGTTCGATGTCGGGCCACGGTTCCGGGGCGACCTCGTGCTGCAGTGAGCTCAGCTCGTCGACGAACACGTCGGGCAGCAGGTCGTAGCGGGAGGACAGCACCTGGCCCAGCTTGACGAAGGTGGCCCCGGCCTCCTCCAGCGCCAGCCGCAGGGACCTGGCCAGCGCGGCCTGGTCCTGCAGGCTCGCGGTGCCGCGCCGGGACCGGCCGGTGAGGAAGCGGCGCAGCCCGTGCCGTACGGCGATCCTGCTGAGCTGGGTGTAGCGCCGGCTGCGGGCCAGGCGGCGGCGCAGGGCGCCGGGCCAGCGCACCATGCCGCGCACGGAGCCGTTGGACGCGGGCGCCTCGGACAGGACGAGGAAGAGCATCGCGCCGAGCAGGGCCGCGCCCAACTGCACGGTCACCAGCGGGGTGCGGCTGGCCTCGGGGCCCATCGGCGTGCCGACCACGCCGGCGGCCAGCAGCCCGGCCACGACGGTGAGAAGTGCCCGGACCGCGCCGATGCGCAGTCCGAGCACTCTGCGGGCCAGTACGGCCATGATCACGGGGCCGAGCAGGGCCGTGGCGCCTGCGATCAGGAGAACGTCGACTGCATTCACCTCGCCGAGCGTAGGCGCTGTCATGCTCTGCCCGGTCACATGATCTGTCAGGAGCCCGATTCCCCTCCGGTCAGGACCG
Source organism: Streptomyces sp. DH24 (assembly GCF_029813775.1). GTDB lineage: Bacteria > Actinomycetota > Actinomycetes > Streptomycetales > Streptomycetaceae > Streptomyces. The sequence goes on from NZ_JARVKW010000044.1 coordinate 30,295, forward strand.
GTCGGCGGTGACGGGTTCCGGCGCCGACGCCTGGGCCTCGTCCGACTCCGGCCGCGGTTCCACCCGGACACGGCCGGGCCACCACGTCCGCTCGCCGAGCAGCGTCGTCACCGCGGGCACCAGCAGCACCGCCATCACGAAGGCGGTGAGCAGGATGCCGAACGCGACGGCGAAGCCCATCTGCCGGAGCATGGAGTTCTGCGCCAGCAGCAGGACACCGAAGGTGCCCGCGAGGATGACGGCGGCCGTGCCGATGGTGGAGGTGGAGTGCGTGATGGCCAGGCGGACGGCTTCCCTCGGGGTGCTGCCGCGCCCGACCTCCTCGCGCAGCCGGGCCACCATCAGGATGTTGTAGTCGGTGCCGATCGCCACCACGAAGAGGTAGACGATCACCGGCAGGGTGAAGGGCAGGCCCGCCTCGCCCGCGATGTTCTGGAACAGCCACACGGTGGAGCCCAGCGTCGCGGCGAAGCCCAGTCCGACCGCGACCATCAGGTACAGCGGCGCGACGACGCTGCGCAGCAGCAGGCCGAGGATCAGCATGATGGCCAGGCCGGCCGCCGGGAAGACCACGGAGTAGTCGCGGTTGGTGGCGTCCTGGATGTCGGCGAGCACGGCCGAGGTGCCGCCGACGAGGGCGCGGGTGCCCTCCGGTGCCGCGTCGTGGGCCGTGTCCCGCAGGGGTCCGCCGAGCAGTTCGACGGCCTTGTCGCTGTCCGGCTTGTGCTTGAGGACGACGCCGAACTTGGCGATGTCGCCCTTGGGCGCGAGCACGCCGGGCATGACGCGCCCGAAGTCGGCCGCGGCCAGCTCCTTGGCGTAGGCGTCGACCTGGCCCTGGGCCAGCTTGCCGCCGTCCTTCGCCTCCAGGAACACCCAGGTCGGGTCGGTCTGGCCGGCCGCGAAGCCGCGCTCCAGTTCCTTCGCCGCCTGCACCGACTCCAGGTCCTTCGGCAGCGAACTGCTGCTGTCGAACACGGTGTTGAGGCTGAGGACGCCCGCGGCGAGCACGGCGAGCAGGCCGCCGGAGACCGCGGCGACGAGGCCGGGACGGCGCCCGGTGAGCGAGCCGGCGCGGCCGGCGAGCGTGTGCTTCGGTTCCTTGCTCCACGCCTTGGACGGCCAGAACGCCTTGGTGCCCAGCAGCGAGAAGACCGCCGGGACGAGCGTCAGCGCGGCCACGAGGGTGACGCCGACGGAGATCGCGAGTGCCGGGCCCATCGCCTTCAGCATGCCCAGGCTGGACAGCAGCAGGGCGAGGAAGGCGACGATCACGGCGCCGGCGGCCGAGGCGATGGTCTCGCCGACCCGGGTGACCGCGTCGGCCATGGCCTCCTTGGGCGCCTGGCCGCGGCGCAGGAACTCCCGGTAGCGGAACAGGAGGAACAGGATGTAGTCGGTGCCGACGCCGAACAGCACCACGATCAGGATCGACCCGATGGAGGCGTCCGCCTCGAACCCGCCGGCCGCGGAGGCCATGGAGATCAGGCCGGTGGCGACGACGAAGACCAGGCCGATGACGAGGACCGGCAGGATCGCGATGAGCGGGCTGCGGAAGATCGCGGCCAGCAGCACGATGAGCAGGACCAGCGTCGCCATCATGATCATGGCGTCGGTGTCGCCGGACGACTCCTTGGTGTCGAACGCCGTCGCCGCCGACCCGGTGATGCCCATGTGCAGTGAGGTGCCCTTGAGGAGGGGTTTGGCCTCCTCCCGCATCTCACCCACCGACTCCATCAGGGTTTCGTCGTAGGGGTTGTCGGTGGTCGCGAGGATGCTCGCCAGGGCGATCTCGCCGTTGGCGGACACGGCCTGCGGGCCCGTCTCCACCTTGCCGATCTTCTCCAGGCCCGCCTTCTCCAGACCGGCGGCGACCTTCGCCACGTCCGCCAGGTCGCCCTCGGTCAGCCTGCCGTTGTCGTCACGGCGGAAGACGATCACCGAAGCGGGCTGCTCCTGCTGCGGAAAGGCCTTCTTCTGGAGCTCCCCGGCCTGCACCGATTCGTAGTGGGAGGGCAGGAATTCGGCCTGATCACTGACCGGCTTCAGAGGCGGGGCCAGGGAGGCCACGCCGATCGCCGCGATCACCCACGCCAATATGGTCAGCCATGGGTGTTTGACGGCGGACCGTCCGACCCGTCCGAACATGGGGGGAGGCTCCTTCTCAGGGGTTGCAAGGGCGCACCGATTCTCACCGCGCGCGTTCCCCCCTGCCGGTTCCCGGAGAAAAGCTGGCATCAAGCTGCCGCGTCCGTCGCGAAATACCCGACGCGTATGACGTTCCGCTGTTTCTCCGATTTCCGGGCGTATTCGCCCGGAGCGTCGGGCGACTCACTTCCAGGGCCGCCCTGGCACCTTCATGCCAGGTCCGTTGTCGCCATCTGAGTGAACTGCGAGGGTTGCAACCGGAAACAGCGGAAGACGCTCATTCAGAGGCTCCGTTCCCGCGCTCCCGACAGGATGAGTTACCTCGTGACCGCAGACCAGCTGTACGAGGCTCCGACCCATGCCGCGCCGGACGGTGGCCGCGCGCACGCCGCCGAACTCCTGAGGCGGCTCGGACCCGACGAGCCGAAGTTCCAGGCGCGTGTGGGCGAGGCCCTGGACCACGTCGAGAGTCTGCTGCGCGCGTGCACGCGGGACGCGGCCGACCCCCGGGTCGCGGCGCTCACCGGGCACCTCGCCGCCACGGGCGGCAAGCGCATGCGGCCCCTGCTGGTGCTGCTGGCCGCGGAGTTCGGGGACCCGGCCAGGGAGGGCGTCGCCCAGGCGGCCGTCGTCGCCGAACTCGTCCACCTCGCCTCGCTCTACCACGACGACGTGGTGGACCGGGCGGCCACCCGGCACGGCGCCCCCAGCGCCAACGCCCTGTGGGGCAACCGGCCGGCGATCCTGGGCGGCGACTGGCTGCTGGCCCGGGCGGCGCGGCTCTCCGCGGACCTGGTGCCCGAGGCGCTCGCCCTCAACTCCCGTACGGCGAGCCGCATCGTCGCCGGCCAGATGCGCGAACTCGTGGGGCCGGTGCCGGGCGAGGACCCCGTCACCCACTACTTCCGGGTCACGGCCGGCAAGACCGCCGCGCTGCTGGCCATGTCGCTGGGGGTCGGCGCCCACCAGTCCGGCACGTCCCCGGACGTCGCGGACGCCCTCATCGAGTACGGGGAGCAGCTCGGCATCGTCTTCCAGATCGCCGACGACCTGCTCGACCTGTTCTCCCCCGCGGCGTCCAGCGGCAAGGAGCAGGGCAAGGACCTGCTGATCGGCGTGCCGAGCCTGCCGGTGCTGCTGGCCCGGGAGAGCACCGACCCGCGGGACGCCGAGCTGCGTGAGCTGCTGGCGGCGGGGCCCGTCGCGGGCGCCGGCCGGCACCGTCGCGCCCTCGACCTCTTCGCGGTGTCGCAGGCCGCGGTCCGCACGCGGACGATCATGCACCAGCGGCTGGCCCTGGCGAGGACGGCGCTCGACGCGCTGCCGCCGCTGCCCGCGCGTGACGCGCTCGACGCGCTGTGCGACTTCGTGGCCCGGCGCACGGGCTGACCCGCCGTACCTCGGGGCGGCCGACGCCGCCTCGCCGTGGGCCGCCTCGCCCTGAGCCGCCTCGCCGTGAGCGTCTCGCGGAGCCGGTTTGGCCGGGCGCCGGTCTGGCAGCGGGCGCCCCTCCGGGGCCGTGTGCCTCCTGGCCGGGCCCCATGTGGCCGCAGCGTCCGACGCCGCTGTGTGCCGACGCCGTCGTGTCCCATCGCCGCTGTGAGGAGACCTCATGTCCGCGACCGTGTTCCAAGGGCCGCTGGGCCCTGCGCTGTTGAAGGTGATCGGCCGGGTCCCGGGGCCGGAGGAGGTCGCGGCCGTCGCCGCCCTCCTGGTCGCCTCGTCGGCCGTCCGACGACCGCCCGAGGCGCGTTCCCGCCGACTCTGCGAAGCGCGTTCCCGCTGACGTCCGAGGCGCGATCCCGCCGACCCTCCGACGCGCGTTCCCACGGACCGCCGAGGCGTGATCCCGCCGACGGGCCCGTCGCCAGTTCGACGGCCCGTCGCGAGTTCCCACTGACCGTCCGGGCCGGTCATGGCCAACCGTCCCGGACGGGTTGTCGACGACCGTCGGCGACGGTCCTCGCTGACCGTCCGAGCCGGGTCTCACCGACCACCCCAGACGGGTTCCCACTGAACCGTCGGAGCCTCTCACCAACCACCCCGGACGGGTTCCCACTGAACCGTCGGAGCCGGTCTCACCGACCACCCCGGACGGGATCTCACCGACCGTCGGAGCCGGTCTCACCGACCACCCGGACGGGTTCCCACCGACCGTCCGAGACAGGTCTCACCGACCACCCGGACGGGTTCTCACCGATCGGCCGGACCGCAGGTGGCGGTCCGGCCACGCGAGACGGGCGCACCCCCGCGGCGTGCCCTCTCCTGCGCGTTCCTCAGATGAGCCCGACCTGCATGGCCCGGGCTCCCGCCTGGAACCGGCTCCGGGCGTCCAGTGCCACCATGGCGGCCGCGACGTCGTTGCGCACCGTGCGGACACTGCAGCCCAGCCGGCGGGCGATGGCGTCGTCCGTGAGGCCCTCGGCCAGCAGCCGCAGGACGATCTCCGTGCGGGGTCTGCGGGTGGCGGGGGTGCCCGGCGTGCGTCTGAGCTGGCGCACGGCCGTGCCGCGCTCCCACAGGCGCTCCGCCAGGGCGCACAGGGAGTCCAACTCCGCGGCGGAACGCACCACTCGGGGTTCCTGGGAGTCGTCGACCACCACGGCCGCCGCGTTGTCCATGATCATGGCGCACAGCGGCACCGTGTCGACCATGCGCGGCGGGACGTCCTGCTGGGCCAGCCACTGCGCGTGGACCGTGGCGCCGTGGGCGTGGAAGACCGAGGCCGACCACACGGCCCGCAGGCGCATGCCGCGCCGCAGACTCATGTCCACTATGGGCCTGGAGAAGGCGAACCCGCCCTCGACGTGGCCCGGGACGAGGAACACCACGTCGCTCTCCGCCTTGGCGACCATCCGCTCGATCACGGTGGACGCGTCGGTGCGGTGGCCGCTCCCGCCGGGGGACTCCTCGATCCGCTCGGCCGCCCGCTCGTGCAGGGCGATGAAACGGTCGACCTCGACCGGGCGGGGCTGCGGCGAGCGCCCCTCGTACATCGACCGGGCCAGCAGGGCCGGGAGGGCGATGCACGGCTCCACGGCGCGGAAGGCCGTGGGGTCGTCCGCCGCGACGCTGGCGAGGCCCTCGGCCCGCAGCATCTCGATTGCTTGTGCAACTTCATGCACTGGCCACTTCATGGCCTGCGCCAGCTCCTGTGTTTGCCAGTTCGTCCGCCGGAGCAACCTTCGGTAGAGAAGCTCCGTACGTTCGTCGAGACCGATTCCGGATTGCGCCACGTCAACCTCTCGGAAAATGTCTTTCCAGGGGGCAGGTCCTGCCCACTCACACGGTCAACCTAGACACGCTCGAGACGGCTTGGAGTGTTCGGTCAGTGGTTCGACAACTTGGTGCCACCGGAACGGGAAATCCCGCCCACTGCGCTGGGGCAGTGGGCGGGAAGAGGGCACTACCGGTCAACCGGTTTTTCCGGGGAACCGCCGGCCGGCCGCGGGTCACATCACCCGGAACGAGCGCTTCGAGATCGGGGCGCACACGCAGACCAGGGCAAGGCACACCGCGACGGTGGTCAGCAGCTCGCTCACGCTGGCGCTCCCGGCCACCATGCTGCGCACGGCGTCGTTGGCGTACGAGATGGGGTTGCCCTCGGCGATGACGCGGAGCCCGGTCGGCATCGACTCCGGCGGCACGAAGGCGTTGGAGGCGAACAGCAGCGGGAACGTGAGCAGGGTGGTGATCATGCGCAGCACGTCGCCGTTGCGCAGCAGCGCGGCCATCATGATGAAGATCCAGCTCATGGACCAGCCGACGAGGGCGCTCATGAGGATCGCGCCGATCACGCCGAGGAAGCCTCCGGGAGGCGCGAAGCCGAAGATCAGCGCGGCCAGGACGGCGACGGCGATCAGCTGGTAGAGCGAGCGGGCCGCGTCGGCGAAGCTGCGCGCCAGCAGCACGCTGAACCGGTGGATGGGCAGCGTGTGGAAGCGCGTGATCACGTCGTTGCGCAGGTCGTTGATGAGGCCGTTGCCCGCCTGGGCGCCGGCCGCGACCGCGGTGATGATCATGATGGCCGGGGCCAGGTTGTCGATGTACTCCATGTCGCCGGACATGCCGGGCACGTCGCCCAGCGTCTTCAGCACACCGGCGAACATCAGCAGCATGACGAGGGGTTCGACGAACGTCACGATGACGACGCCGACCTGCAGATAGGGCCGGATCGACCGGTTGGTCAGGGCCATGGTCTGCGTGAACAGGTTGCTGTTGCCCCAGTGTTCGCCCGGGGTGTCCGTGTCCCGCCGTTTCGGCGGCGTCTGCCGCGCGTCGGCCTCGGCCTGGACGACCGTCATCTGAGTACTCCTTCTTCGGTGGGGATGGCCGGGACGGTCACGCGGGCACCGGGGTTCCGGCGTTCTCGCGGGTCAGGCGCAGGTAGACGTCGTCCAGGGTCGGCTCGGAGAAGCCGAGTTCGGCGATCTCGGTCTGCGCCTCGTTGAGCGTGCGCACGACGACGGCCAGGTCGGCGGAGGCGGCGACCGGGACGCCGACGACGGCACCGGACTCCTGCGGCGCGGCCCGGAACCCGGCCGCGTCGAGCGCCCGCACCGCGGCGGGGACCTCCGACTCGGACGACAGCGTCACGGTGACCATGCGCTGCCCGACGGCCGCCTTGAGTTCCGCGGGCGTTCCACCGGCCACCACGGAGCCCTTGGACAGCAGGGTGATCCGCTCGCAGAGCTGGTCGGCCTCTTCCAGGTACTGCGTGGTGAGCAGCACCGAGACACCGTCCTTGGCGAGCCGCTTGATGATCTCCCACACGCCGATACGGGAGGTGGGGTCGAGGCCGGTGGTCGGTTCGTCGAGGAAGATGACCTGCGGGGCGCCGACCAGGCTGGCCGCGATGTCGAGCCGCCTGCGCATACCGCCCGAGTACGTCGAGGCCGGGCGCTTGGCGGCCTCGGACAGGTCGAACAGCTCGAGCAACTCCTCCGAGCGGACCGCGGCCTGGCGGCGGGTCGCGCCGAGCAGCCGCGCGATCAGCATCAGGTTCTCCCGCCCCGACAACTGCTCGTCCACCGAGGCGAACTGGCCGGTCAGGCCGATGCGCCGGCGGACCTCCTGCGCGTCGGCGTTCACGTCGAGGCCGCAGATGCGGGCCGTGCCGGAGGTCGGTTCCAGCAGCGTGGACAGGATGTGGACGAGGGTGGTCTTGCCGGCGCCGTTGTGCCCGAGCAAGCCGTGGATCGAACCCTCGGGAACCGAGACGTTCACACCGTCCAGTGCGACGACGTCGCCGAAGGACTTCGTTACGTCGATTGCCTCAATCATAGGTTTGGCCACGTGCTGGCCTCCGTTGCTCTCTCCGGCGGCCCGGTGGCAGGCCATGGTTCGGATATGAAGGGGAATTCCTCTACCGCTGCTTCGTGATGCTAGGGCGGTATCAGAACGGAGGCGGCGTGTCTGCAGGTTGCTGAACTCGGGCAGTTGACAAGTCGCGGGGTGTTCCGTCCGTCACGTGTCGTTCGATTCGGTGATTCGGGCCGTGCGCGGCCGGGCCATGCGCAGGTAATCCTCGGTGGCGAGGGCCATGGACAGGTCCAGCCGGGCGGCGTTGAAGAACAGCACGTCGTGGCGGAGCAGGTCCTCCTCGACGACGAGTTCGAGGTCGGGATGGAAGGAGAAGGGAATGATCGAGCCGCTGACCGAGCCGGCGAGCCGCTCGGCGGTTTCCCGGTCGGCGAATCCGGCCTTGCGTCCGCCGGCGCATTCCGCGACCCGCTGGAGGTCGAGGCGCCGGTCGCCCGGGATGACGGCCAGCACGTACCGGCAGGTGCGCTTGGTCGGCCGCACCGCCACCACCAGGCACTTGGCGCTCTGTGCGAGAGCGTGCCCGCGCATGGCGCTGACGACCTCGGTGCGGCCCTCGGGCTCGTGCTCGATGAGGCGGTAGGCGGCGTCGTGCCGGTCGGCCAGCTCGCGCAGTCGCAGATAGGTCGACAGGTCGTCGTCCAGCAGGGCGCCGGAGGGCTGCCCGGCGTGGGTCATCTCGTCTCCCCGGACATCAGACCGTCAGACCGCCGTCGATCTGGAAGACCGAGCCGGTGATGTAGGCGGCGCGCTCGCTCGCCAGGTAGGCGACGAGATCCGCGACTTCCTCGGCCTGGCCGAACCGGCGCAGCGGGATTTGCTTTGCCGCGTCCTTCTTGACCTTGTCCGAGAGTTCGGCCGTCATATCGGTCTCGATGTATCCGGGCGCCACCACGTTCGCCCTGATGTTGTAGCGGCCGACTTCCTTGGCAAGTGCCTTGGAAAAGCCGATGATTCCGGCCTTGGAGGCGGAATAGTTCGACTGGGTGGCGTTTCCGTAGACACCGGCGATCGAGGAAATGTTGATGATGGTGCCGGACTTGCGCTTCATCATTTCGAATATGACCGCGCGGCACACGTGGTAGACGCCGTCCAGGTTGGTGTCGATGACCTTGTGCCAGTCCTCGTCGGACATCAGGACGAGCGGGTTGTCGCGGGTGATGCCGGCCGAGCTGACCGCCACGTCGATCGGGCCCAGTTCGCCCTCCGCGCGGGCGACCCAGTCCCGTACCGAGGCGGCGTCGGTGACGTCGGCCCGGACCGCGAGGGCGCGGCGGCCGAGTTCACTCGCCTCCTTCTCCAGTTCGAGCGCGGCCTGTTCGTTGGACTGGTAGCAGAAGGTGACGTCGTATCCCTCGGCGGCGAGCCGCAGGACCACGGCGCGGCCGATCCCGCGTGATCCTCCGCTCACCAGGGCGACCGGCGCTGCGTTCTCCGTCATGACACTCCGTAGGTTGTCGGCCGGCCCGGACCTGACCGGGCCGGGTCGTTCAGGGCGTGAGCTGCGGGGCGGGCTGTGGCGCGGGCGGGGCGAGCGCCTCGCCGGGGCGGAAGGCCATGGTGATCCGGCCGACGGTCAGCAGCGGTTCGCCGCCGACCGTGCTCTCCCCCTCGAAGATCATCGTGTCGTTCACGGCGACGCCCAGCCGGGCGTGGTGTTCGACGAGTTCGCCGGGCAGCGCCCTGCGGTGGAACTCGATGCCGCTCATCGAGCCGAACAGCATGACCTGCCCGTCGGCCGTGTGGCCCGCCAGGCGTTTGGCGAGGATGCCCGCCGTCTGCGTCCAGGACTCGACCAGCAGGAAGTCCGGGTAGGCCAGGTCGTCCTGGCCGGCCGGCTCCCCGAGCCGCGCGTACCAGGGCTCGTTGAGGGTCACGGCCTTGACGGACCGGATGTGGTCGTCCGCGATCTCCAGCACGCGGTCGACCAGCAGCATGGGATAGCGGTGCGGCAGCGTGGCGCGCACGTCGGCCGGGGTCAACACGCCGGCACCTCCTGCCGGTAGCCCAGCCGGAGGGTGGCGACCTGGCCGTGTGCCGTGGCCACCTTGGCGGCGCACCGCCAGCCCTCGGCGCGCTGCGACCACGTCACCTCGATCGTCAGGTCGTCGCCGGGGTGGACGGCGGCCAGGAACCGCGTGGACTCCACCGCGGCGAGCCGCAGTTCACCCGCCTCCGGCGGCGGCGCGGACTCGGCGGCGCGGCGCACGCACTCCATCACGCAGACGCCGGGAAAGATCGGGAAGTCCGGGTAGTGCCCCGTGAACACGGGCTCGTGCTCGGTGACCGCCACCGCGAAGCCGGCCGCCCAGGCCCCGGACTTCTCGTCCCGGGCGGGCTCGCGCACCGGCCGCGCGGTGGCAAGGACGGTGCTGGTCACGAACGCTCCGCCAGCTTGGCGCGCACCAGGTCGTAGGCACTGCCGAGCGTCCGGACCGAGCGCATCTCCGTCTCGGCGAACTTGACGCCGTACTTCCGCTCCAGTACGACGACCACTTCGAGAGCCATCAGGGAGTCGACTCCCAGGGTCTCGACGAAGTCGGTGTCGTCCTGGACGTCGGCCGTGTCCGCGTCGATGGTCTCGGCGAGCAGCCGGCGCAGTTCTTCCCGGTCGAGCCCGGCGAGCGCGTCGATCGACATGTCTGTCTTCCTTACTTCGTGAAAACGGGTGGTCGTCGGTCAGTTCGCCGACATGCGCAGCGCGGCGCAGGCGACGACGCCGTTGTCGTCGACGGAGGAGACGAGGGCGACGGCGCCCGCGGGGAACTCCGACTGCTCGGCGGCGCCGAGCAGCGCGCCGATCTGGAAGGCCGCGGAGGCCGCGGCGGTGTCGCCGACGGCGGTCATGCCCGGGGCCCGGTCGAGGGCCTCGGTCCCGAAGCGGGCCGTGAGCACCTCGCGTTCGCGCGCGCCGACGGAGCCCGCGAGCGCGGAGGCGGAGACCGCCCACACGTCCGACGCCTCGATGCCGCCGCGCCGCAGCACGTCGTCGAGGCAGGCGTCGAGGGCCTGGGACGGGTCGTCGTCGAAGTAGACCCGCGACTGAACGGCCAGGACCTCGGCCAGGGCGCGGTCCGCGGCGCCCACGGCGTCGGCGGACTCCAGCATGAACATGGCGCAGCCCTCGCCGAGCAGGGCGCCCGCGCCGTCCTCGCCGCGCCGGTGGTGGTCCAGCCAGGCGCGCGCGTTGGAGAACTCCTCGGCGGCACCGGACAGCACCGTGGTGGCGCGGCCGGAGGCGAGCAGCCCGGCGGCGTAGCTCAGCGCCGAGAGCCCGGCGACGCGGCCGCCGGCGATCGTGGTGTTCGGGCCCTTGAGGTTGTGCCAGATGGCGCACTGGCCGGCGGCGCAGTTCATCACCGCGTTCGGCATCAGCGACGGGTCGACGTAGAAGGGCTTGTCGCCCTCCAGCGAGGCACGGGTGAAGTCCATCATGCTCTGGGCGCTGCCGGTGGTGGTGCCCAGCACCAGGGCGGTCTCCTCGTCGGAGCCGGTGCGCCGGTCGCCGGAGTCGCGCAGCAGGTCGCGGACCGCGGTCACGGCCAGGCCGGTCACCCGGTCCATCGACCGGGTGCCCTTCTTGCCGAGGACCTCGCGCAGTTCGAAGCCCGGGATCAGGCAGGCCTGCCCGTCCGGGGCCGCCCACTTCTCGGCGTCCAGCGGGGACGCGGCGTCCTGTCCGGCCAGCATGCCGGCCACGAAGCTGTCCTTGCCGATGCCGAACGGCGACACCGCGGACCACGCGGTGATCACCGGCCGGGTCGCCGTCGCCGGCGCGCTCGCCGTAAGGGTCATGGTCACCATTCCGTTCTGCTCGGTTGTGCTCGTGTGCTCAAGGTGGCGGTGCCGCTCAGACGGCGGCCGGCTCGGCGGGCACCGCTGCCGGCGGGCGCAGCACCAGCGTGGCGACGCCGTCGTCGGAGTCGGTGCCCGCCACCAGCCACATCGGGCCGTCGGCCCCCGCGTCGAAGCCACCGACGGCCGCCGCGCACTGCACGACGCCGAGCGCCCCGGACAACTCGCCCCACACGGCGGCGAGGTCGTGCACGGGCAGCCCCTTCGGCAGTGCCGGTGCGGCGACCCCGGCGGCGAACCAGGCGGTGGGTTCGGGCTCGACCTCGGCCAGTTCCGCGACGGTGGCCGCCACGTCCGGTCCCCTGGTGTGCGCGCCGACCACGGCCCGGACGGTGGCCCCGCGCGCCGCGGCGACCTCGTCGGTCTCCAGCAGCAGCGCGGCGGCGCCGTCCGCGAGCGGGGCGCCGACCAGGCCGCGCGCGATCTCGTTGTCCGGCTCGACGCCCACCACGACGACGTGGTCGGCGCGGCCCGAGCGCAGCAGGGCGGTGCCCCAGCGGACCGCGTCGAGCCCGGAGGCGGGTCCGTTGCACAGCATCAGGTTCGGGCCCTTCAGACCCCACCTGATGGCGATCTCGGAGGCGACGATGTTGCTGGAGGCGTTCGGGGTGTCCATCGGGCTGACGCCGTGGGTGCCCTCGTCGGCGATGGTCTTCACGACGCGGCAGACGGTGTCCACGTTGCCCAGGTTGGAGCTGACCAGCACGGCCGTCCTGGTCCCGTCGACGGTGAGTTCGCCGTCGACGTGCAGTCCGGAGTCGGTGAGCACGCGCAGCGCGGCGCACAGCCCGAGCTGGGTCGCGCGGTCCTTGTAGCGCAGGCCCTTCTTGCCCAGGACGGCCGCCGGTTCGACGGTGCCCTCCGGGCCCGTGGCCGCCGCCAGGGCGGTCGCGGAGTCGGCTCCCGGCAGGGCGACACCGACTCCCGTGACGGTAATCATCATGCTCCCTCGACAATCGCTACGGCGTTGACGCCGCCGAACCCGAACCCGTGCACCTGTGCCAGCGCCACCTCGTGCTTGGCCTCCTGGCCGCGCACCAGGCGCAGCCCGGCGGCCTCCTCGATCGGCTCCTCCAGGTTGACGAGCGGCGGCACCTTGCCGGTGGCCATCGTCTGCAGGGTGGTGACGAGGCTCATGAGGCCGGCGGAACCGCTGGTGTGACCCGTCATCGGCTTGATGCCGGTCACCACCGGGCCGTCGGCCGCCGCGCCGAAGACCTCGCCGTACGCGGTGATCTCGACCAGGTCGTTGAGCGGGGTGCCGGTGCCGTGCAGCATCACCATGTCGACGTCCTCGACGCGGGTGCCGGCCAGCCGGTGCGCCTGGCGCATCGCCTCGGCGACCTGCTCCGCGTCGGGCGCGGTGGGGTGCTTGGCGTCGCAGGTCATGCCGACGCCGCGCAGCCTGCCCCACAGTCGGCCGCCGGGCCATCCGACGTGTTCGCCGCGCAGGACGACGGCGGCGGCGCCGTCGCCGAGGATGGTGCCCCGGCGGTTGACGTCGAGGGTGCGCAGCGCGGTCGGCGGGTTCGGCTGGACCCGGTCGGCCAGCCCGTGCATGCTCTCGGTGATCGCGTCGACGCCCGCGACGATGACGGTGTCCGCCTCGCCCAGCGCCAGCAGGTCGGCACCGAGGGCGAGGGTGTACAGGGACGCGGAGCACGCGTTGGAGACGGTGAGGGTGTCGGCGGTGCCGAACCGCTCGCGCAGCGCGGTGCCGAAGTGCAGCCGGTCGGCGCCGAAGTCGGCGCCGTCGCGCCACCACAGCTCGGCCGAGCGCAGCTCGCGCAGGCCGGTGCCCACCAGTACGGGGATGCCGGAGAGGTCGTCGCCGAGCCCGGCGTCCGCGGCGGCCTGGCCGACGGCGTCCAGCAGGAACTCGGTGGCGCGCAGCGGGCGGTCGGCGCCCGGCTCGGGCCGGTCGTCGATCTCGAACAGCTGCTTGCCGTTGTAGAGGTCGCCGTCGAAGCCGCGCAGGGGGCCGAGTCCGCCGCGCCCGGCGCACAGGTTGGCGAAGATCTCGTCGGCGTCCCGGCCGACGCTCGCGACGGCGCCGACGCCGGTGATGGGGACCCTCATCGGACATCGTCCAGGTACTTGCCGAGGATCACGATGGCGTTGTTGCCGCCGAAGGCCAGGCCGTTGTTCTGCACGATCCGCAGGTCCGCCTCGACCGACTGGTTGGGCACGCAGTCGATCTCGCACTCGGGGTCGGTCTCGCGGTGGTTGATGGTCGGCGGGATGAAGCCGTGGTGGATGGACAGGGCGCACGCGATGGCGGCCAGCGCGCTCGCGGCGCCCATGGTGTGGCCGAGCATCGACTTCAGCGACACGGTGCGCGGCACGGTCTCGCCGAACACGTCGTGGATGGCCCGCGACTCGGTGACGTCATTGGCCTTGGTGCCGGTGCCGTGCGCGGAGATCAGGTCGACCTCCGAGGACTTGACGCCGGCGTTCTCCAGGGCGATCTCCATGCAGCGCGCGACGCTGTCCTGGTTCGGCGCGACCTGGTGGTAGGCGTCGCAGTTCATGCCGTAGCCGAGGACCTCGGCGTAGATGCGGGCGCCGCGGGCCCGCGCGGAGGCGAGGCTCTCCAGCATCAGCACGCCCGCGCCCTCGCCGGTGAGGATGCCCTTGCGGTCGACGTCGAAGGGGCGGCACACGTCGGGGGCGATGGTGCCGAGCCGGTAGAAGCCGGTGAAGGTCTTGCGGCACATGGCGTCGGCGCCGCCGCACAGCGCGTAGTCGACCTCGCCGCTGCGGATGGCGTCGAAGCCCTGGCCGATGGCGTAGTTGCCGGCCGAGCAGGCGGTGGCGATGGTGACGGCCTCGACGTTGGACAGGCCGAGTTCCTGGGCGGCGGCGATGGACAGCCGGTTGGGGTGGACGCGGCGGGTCACGGTCGGGTCCATGGCGGCGGGACCGGAGTTGACCTCGGTCTCGACGAGGTGGTCGAGCTCGTACGACTCGCCGTCGGTGGTGCCTATGGAGATCATGCCGCGCTGGGCGCGCAGCGCCTCCAGGTCCACGCCGGCGGCCTCGACGGCCATGCGGGCGGCGGCCACGGAGAACTGCGTGGCGCGGCCCAGGGTCTCGGTGGGCAGGTTCTTGATCCACCGCTCCGGCTCGGCGCCGGTGATCTCGCAGCCGTTGGCGTGCGCGAAACCCTCGGTGTCGAACAGGGTGATCGGCTTGGCGCCGCTGCGGCCGGCCCGCAGCCCTTCGGCGAACTCATCGGCGCCCACACCGATGCTGGAGAACACGCCGAACCCGGTCAGCACCACCCGGGTGGCCGCGTCGTCACGCGTCGCGTCGGAAACGTTCACTGACATCAATCTCCCTCGGTACGGCGTGGTCGCCTGGATGAGGACGTGCGTGAAGGACCGGCAGGCGGTTGCCGGAACGGCGGCCGAGCAGCGGAGGGCCGACGGGTCGCGCAGCCCTCCGGTCGCTCGGCTTCCCGGGTGTTACTTGGCGGCGATGGCCTCGCCGACCACGGCGTAGACACCGTCGAGGTTGACCATGCGCTCCAGCTCGGTCTGCTCGATGGTGACCTTGAACTCCTTCTCGAGGCCCGCGAGGATCTCGATGGCACGCAGCGAGTCCGCGCCGTGGTCCTCCTTGAAGAGGCTGCTGTCGGTCACCTCGTCCTCTTCGAGCTCCAGGACGTCGCAGACGATCTCCTTGATCCGGGTCTGCTGGGCGGCGTCGATGGTGGTGGTCATGTGATTCCCTCTGTTCTTTCCGTGGTCCCCAGTGCAGGGAAGGGTGGTTCGTGACGGCCGGCGGCCGGGGCCGGCCGGGCCGCACGTCTTCGGGCGCGCGGGTGCGTTCGCGTCGCGCGCGGGTTCACTCGCGGGCCGTGCGCAGGTTCACTGGCGCGGACCGGAGAGGCTGTCGGGCCGGAGCCTGAAGGGCCGTTTCGGCGAGGTGCGCCGGGCGCTTCCCCGGCACACCTCCCTCGGGTCCCAGTCGTCCGGCCGGTCGGGCAGGAGGTCGGGGTCGCCGTACACGGTCCCGGCGCGGGACTTGGCGAGCAGCGGCTCGCCGAGGATGTCGGCGGCGCAGCTGATCCCGCCGAGCATGACGCCCGCGATGCCGTTGCCGGCCTGGGTGCTGGCGCCGACGACGTGGAGTCCGGCGATGGCGGTGGCGGTGCCGGGGCGGGCGGTGCCGCCCCACTCCGCCATGCCGAAGGGGGTGCCGCCGGTCGAGAAGGTGTACCGCTCGTGGGTCAGCGGGGTCGCCGCCTCCAGGTGCGTGATGTGCGGGCGCAGCGGACCGAGGGCCTTCTCGGCGGCGTTCAGCGTGGCCTCGGTGAGTTCACGCTTGCGGCGCAGGTAGATCGGGTTGCGCCGGTAGTCGCCGCCGTCGGCCGGTCCCTCGGTGACGCCCCACCAGGCGTAGTCGGGCGGGCACAGCGTCATGACCTGGAGGTTGGCGTGTCCCGGCGGGCACATGGCGCGGTTCTCCGGGTCCTTGAGCGAGGCGAACGAGCAGAAGAGGAAGGGGACTTCGCTCGTGCCGCCGGTGCTCACGGCGTCGAAGTAGCCGTCGATGTCGTCGGTGTCGTACCACCACAGGTTGGCGTTGGGCCGGTCCCGCAGGTCGGTGTCGAGGCCGAGGTAGAGCACCAGCCACGGCATGCCCATCCGGGCCCGCTCGGTGCGGGTGACCAGCGACTTCTGGAAGTGTTCCCGGCCGACCAGTTCGAGCACGGTCCGGGGGTAGTCCGCGTTGGACACCACCAGGTCCGCGGCGACGATCTCGCCGCTGTCCAGGTGGACGCCGGTGGCTCTGCCGTTGTCGACGAGGATGCGGCGCACCCGGCTGCGGGTGCGGACCTCTCCGCCGTGCGCCTCGATGACCTCGACCAGACCCGCCGAGAGCACCTGCCCGCCGCCGGCCGGGAAGTACGCCCCGCGCAGGTAGTGGTCCGTGACGCTGGTGTGCCGCGCCACGGTGGCCTGCTTGGGGGTGAGGCCGTAGTTGGGGGCCTGCGCGGCGAGCACCGTGCGGGCCCGCGGGGACAGGCCGCAGTGCCGGAACAGGTCGTCCAGCGTGCGCCTGCCCCACTGCCGGATGGTGGTGGTGCGGGCGGCGATGTCCTGCGGTGCCCACTGGTGGGCCTCGAACAGCGCGGCGCGCTGCTCCTCGCCGAGGGCCGAGCAGACGTCGACGAACGTGTCGAGCCCGGCCGCCTCCTCGGGCATCGCCGCCGTCAGGCGCCGCCGGTACTGCTCCCATCCGGCGGGCATGTCGACGGCCACCCCGGGCACCCTGATCAGGTCGAAGCCGCTCTGGTCCATCTCCAGGAACTCGACCCGGTCGGCCAGCCCCACCCCGGACAGAATGCTCGGGATGACTCCCCCGGGCGCGCAGTCGCCCAGGTAGTGGACGCCCACGTCGAACTCGTAGGCGCGGCGCCGCCGGAACACGTGGCTGTTGCCGCCCACGATCGTGAACTGCTCCAGTACCAGGACGCGCTTGCCGGCCGCGGCCAGATAGGCCGCGGCGGTCAGCCCGCCGAGACCGGCGCCGACCACGACGGCATCCCAGTCGGTGCCGCGCCCGGTGCCGCGCGCGTCGCTGTCCACAGTCGTCTCCTCGTCGTTCGCCGCAGGGTGGGGTGCCCGGACCGCGCGGTCCGGGCCGGGGGTGGTGTCCGTCACGCGGCTGTCAGCCGCAGCCGCCGGCGTGGCCCTGGTCGCCGCCGGCGGCGAACAGGTCGGCGTGGGTGGCCGGGTCGGGCGCCTCGACGGCGGCCTCGGCCCGGTCCTTGGCGGCCTTGGCCTCCGCCTTGGCCCGGTCCGCCTCCTCGCTCGCGTGGAAGGCCTTGACGAAGGCGGCGACGCGGTCGACGCCCCAGTACTTGTCGCGGCCGTTGATGAAGAACGGCACGCCGAACAGGCCGTCGTGGGCGGACTCGGCGAGGTAGGCCGCGCCGCGCTTGCGCAGCTCGGGGTCCTGGTGCGCCGTGGACAGCCGCTCGGCGTCCAGGCCGAGGTCGGTCGCGATGGCGGCGATGACCTCGGGCTCGGAGATGTTCTTGCCCTCCTGCCAGCGGGCGCGGTGGGCGGCGGCCACGAAGTCCTTGCCGCGGCCCTCGTCCTCGGCGGCGATCCACGCCAGGTGGGAGACCTCCCAGCACGGGTCGCGGTCGATCGGCCAGGTGATGTCGGTCAGGCCGCGCTCGGTGGTCAGGCGCCGGGTGTCCTGCAGGATGTAGAAGTTCTTCGCCCGGCTCATGGCGACGATCGGCAGGGTGACGCCCTCTTCGGCGAGGAGGCGCGTGGTCTCCTCGTCGGGCTCCCAGAACGGCAGCCACTCGATGGCGTCGAGCACCTCGGGGTGGGTGTCCATCAGGTCGCGGTAGGCGAGCCAGGAATACGGGCTGCGCAGGGAGAAGTACCAGCGCGGCCGGCGACGGGAAGCCATAAGGTCCTCCGGGCTGTGTGGTCGGTGGTCACTCGCCGCGAATCGCGCGCAGCACCTCGTCGTCGAAGACGGCCATCTGCCACTCCGAGTCGGGGGTCTCCTTGTGGCAGTAGCCGTGGGTGATCTCGCCGGTGGCGGTCTTGACGAGCTTGCCGTCCCGCACGACGTAGAAGTCCATGCGGGAGGTGTAGAGCATGTCCTTGAAGACGGACTCCACGGTGTAGACCGTGTACAGGTCCTCTTCCATGATCGTCTCGTCGGTGAAGTGCAGCTTGTTCGACGTCACGACGGGGATCCAGCCGCGCTCGTCGAGCAGTCGCTTGATGCTGATGCCGCGGGAGGCGACGAAGAGGTGCTTGGCCTCCTCCATCTGGCGCAGGTAGCCGGACATCTGCATGCGCTCGGTGAAGTGGCAGTAGTAGTACGGCACCCGCCACTTCCAGCCGACGGCGTTGTCGTCGCCGATGATCTCGGCGAGCACCGGGTCGGTGTCGGCGTCCTCGCCGCGGTGGAAGGCGCCGTTGAGGTCGTCGCTCGGGGTGCTGGCCAGCTCGGTGGGCTCGGCGGTGGCGAGCCGGTCCACGACGAACCGCTCCAGCTCGGCGGGGAGCGGCGCCGGGTCGGGGATGGCCGGGTCGCGGCGCAGCAGCACGCGCAGCTTGGAGGTGACGGCCTTCTTCGGGGCGCCGTCGCGCTCGACGATGGCGGCCACCGCGAAGACCATCTCGCGGTCGGTGTCCTTGGTCTTCGGGGTGACCTCGATCCGCACGTCGTCGTCGAGGGTGAGCACGGTGTGCAGGCGGGTGTCGACGCCGACGACGTCGAAGTTGACGCCGTGCACCAGGTACAGCTCGGTGGCGCCGAGGCCGACGGCCCGGAAGTGGTCGAGCACCGCGGCTTCGAGCATGTAGTTGTCGCACTTGAAGCCGATCGCGGTGTTGATGTTGCCGCCCTCGTAGGGGGGACGCATGGTCACCGAACTCGGCTCGGTCAGCAGCTTCTTGATCTCGACATCGGACAGGGTGGCCATCGATGTACTCCCGTACTCAGTTGACCGCCGTCGGGGGGTGACCCGCCGACACGGTGGTGAGGAATTGCTGGACAGCGAGCGAGAACCGCTCCGGGCGCTCGGCCATCGGGGTGTGACCGCAGCCGTCGATCCGGTCGAGCGAGGCGTTGCCGAGCAGGGCCGCGAGGCCCGTGCCCTCGGCCGGTGGCGCGATCGGGTCCTCGGCGCCGACGACGACGTGGACGGGCAGGTCCACCAGGCCGACCGGCAGGAAGGGGGTGCGCAGATAGGCGTGCAGGTGGCGGACCACCCAGTGCGGGCCGAGCGCGTCCAGGGAGCGCTCGGCCATCTCGGCCCGCAGGCCGGGTTCGATGGGCTTGCGGGACCGGGCCTGGATGCCGTCCTCGGCGCCGAGCCGCAACAGGTCGAGGAACTCGGGCAGTTCGCCCCAGCTGAAGTCCTCGGGCCGCTGCCGGTGGAACGGCGAGACGAGGACGGCGGCGCGTATGCCGAGTTCCTCGCGCGGGTCCAGGCCGGCCGCCGCGGTGTCGGCGAGCAGGGTGAGCAGCAGGAGCGTCGCGAAGGAATGCGCGATCACCACGTCCACGCCGCCGGGAATGCGCGCGATCGCCTCGGTGATCCAGGCGGCGTCGTCGCGTTCGGCGACCGAGAAGGTGCCGCCGGCCCGCCAGGGCAGGCCGGCGCTCCACAGTTCGAGTCCCGGCGGCCGGTGCTCGACAAAGGCGTCCCAGGAGCTCTCGCTGCTGCCGAGGCCGTGCAGCAGCAGGGCACGCGTGTCCGCCTCGGCGGACGCGCACCGCTGCCGGAGCACAAGCGGCTCGACATGGGCTTCCTGGAGCACCGGATATCCCTTTCGAAGAAATGCGGGCAGCAACGGGTATTGCCGGGGCCAGAATTCAGCTCGGCAAACTTCCGCCACGCTAGCAACCTTGTCCGGGCCGACAGAGAGTCGACCGGGGATTTTGCAGCGATATGCAATCCGCCGCACTGACACGTCTATTGACGTGCCGCACACTCAAATCATCCAGGAATTGCGGCCCGCCGAAAGAGGCGTTTCAGCAAGCTGCGACTACAAATTTTTCCAGGTGCCGACGACCTCGTCGGCGTCGCGCTGCCCGGCCAGCGAACGCCGGGCCACGACGAGGGCCTTCGGCCAGTTCACGGTCAGGACGGCTGTCAGGCGCGCGCCGCGCCGGTAGGCGACCGCGAACCGGCGGCGCGGACCGTCGGCCCGCACCACGTCGGTCTCGTCGCCCGGGTCCGGCCGGCCCAGCAGGGTGATCTTGACGCCGTACTGGTCGGACCAGACGAAGAACTCGTGCCGGTGCGCGACCGGTTCGGGCCCGGCGAGGGTGCGGGCCACGGCCTCGGCCTGTTCCACGGCGTTCGTCCAGTGCTCGACGCGCAGGTGCCGGCCGAGCAGCGGGTCGTGGCAGCGGGCGACGTCACCGACGGCGTACACGGTGCGGTCGGCGTCGGCAGCGCCGTACTCGTCGCACAGCACGCCGCCGTCGGTGTCCAGCGCGATGCCGGAACCGGCCAGCCAGCCCGTGTTGGGCCGGACGCCGATGCCCACCACGACGGCGTCGGCGGGCAGGGTGCTGCCGTCGCCGAGCCTCACACCGGTGACCGCCGGACCGCCGACGAGCCCGGCGACGGAGGTGCCGCACAGCAGCCGTACGCCGTTGTCCCGGTGCAGCAGGGCGAGTTCGGCCGCGACCTCCTCGCCGAGCAGTCCGGACAGCGGCGCGGGCAGGGCCTCCACCACGGTCACGTCGATGCCGCGGGCGCGGGCCGTCGAGGCGACCTCGGCGCCGACGAAGCCGCCGCCGACGACGACCAGGCGGCCGTCGTCGCCGATGCGGTCGAGGTCGGCCCGCAGCCCGTGGCAGTCGGCGAGGGTGCGCAGCACGTGCACTCCCCCGCGCGGCATGCCGGGCAGCGGGCGGGGCGCCGCGCCGCAGGCCAGGACCAGCCGGTCGTAGCCGAGCCGGGTGCCGTCGTCGAGGCGCAGCACGCGCTCCGCGGTGTCCAGGCCGGCCGCCGCGGCGACGTGCCGGGTGGCTCCCCACTGCGCGGGGTCGCCGAGCGAGGCGCGTTCGGCGTCCCAGTCGCCGGCGAGGATCTGCTTGGACAGCGGGGGCCGGTCGTAGGGCGCGTCCGGGTCGGGGTCGACCAGGGTGACGGGGCCCGGGTGGCCGGCCTCCCGCAGCGCCGCCGCCACGCGGCTGCCGCCGACCGAGGCGCCGACGATCACCACACCGCGGCCGGTCACGACACCGCTCCCTCGGCCACCGGGCCGGTGCCGCCGGCGTGCCCGGCCAGGGCGCGCGGGGTGCGCAGCTCCAGCACGTCGCGCAGGCCGAAGGTCCACCCGGACTTGCGGGCCTTGTTGGCCAGTCGGGCGGCGCGCAGGCTGTCGCCGCCCCGGCCGAAGAAGTCGTCGTCGAGGTAGACGGCGGGCACGCCGAGGATCTCGGCGAACAGGGCGCACAGCCGCGTCTCGGCCTCGGTGCGGGGCGCGGCGCCCACGGGGCCGTCCTCGGCGGGCGGCTCGGGCAGGGCGCGGGTGTCGAGCTTGCCGTTGGAGGTCAGCGGGAGTTCGGCGATCGTCATGAACGCCGAGGGCACCATGTAGGAGGGCAGGGTCCGCGCGACGGCCTCGCGCAGTTCCGTGAGGTCAAGGGCGGCGCCGTCCTCGGGGACCACGTAGCCCGCCAGGTACCGGTCGCCTGAGCTGTCCTCGCGCGCGACGACGGCGGCCTGCCGCACTCCGCGCTGGGCGGCGACCACGGAGGTGACCTCGCCGAGTTCGATGCGGTAGCCGCGGATCTTGACCTGGTCGTCGGTGCGGCCCAGGTACTCCAGGACGCCGTCGGGCCGCATCCGCGCGATGTCGCCGGTGCGGTACATCCGCCGGCCGCCGGCGGCGGCCACGAACCGCTCGGCGGTCAGTCCCGGCCGGCCCAGGTAGCCGCGGGCGACCTGGCAGCCCGCGATGTACAACTCGCCCTCGGTGCCCGCCGGGACGGGCCGGAGCCGCTCGTCCAGGACGTACAGCTCGGTGCCGGGCGTCGGGTGGCCGATGGGGGTGGCGCCGGGCTCGACGGCGTCGTCGGGCCGGATGTGGAACACGCAGCAGCCGACGGTCGCCTCGGTCGGGCCGTACTCGTTGACGACCGTGGCGCCCGGGTGGGTGCTGCGCCAGCGTTCCACGACGTCGCCGATCAGCATCTCGCCGCCGACGACGAGTTCCCCGGTCGGGGACAGGCTGCTGGGCAGCGCGGTCAGCAGCGGCAGGTGGGACGGGGTGGCCTTGACGAAGCCCGGCCGTCCGGCCGCTCCCCCCTGCTCGGCGGGTTCCCCGTCCAGGGAGGACACCCGGACGCAGCCGCCCAGCAGGAGCGGCCCGTACAGCGCGGTGACCGTGAGGTCGAAGGCGACCGGCGAGTGCAGCAGCGCCTCCCGCGCCAGGCCCGGGTAGGCGGCGCAGGCGAACTCCAGGTAGCGCACGAGGGTGTCGTGCTGCACGGTCACGCCCTTGGGGCGGCCGGTGGAGCCGGAGGTGTAGATGACGTACGCCAGGTTGTGCGCGGTGAGCGGCGCCGACCGGTCGGCGTCGGTCGGGTCGTGCGCGGGGCCGCCGGCCGCTTCGGCGGCGGCGACCACGGCGGGGACCGCGACGGTGCTCGGGCCGTCACCGGCGTCCCCGGCGTCCCCGGCGTCCTGGACGAGCATCAGCCGCAGGCCGGTGTCCTCGACGATGAAGTCCAGGCGCTCGGCCGGGCAGTCGCTGTCGATCGGGACGTAGGCGGCACCGGCCTTGAGGACGGCGAGCAGCGCCACGACCAGGTCGGCGGACCTGGGGATGCGGACGCCGACGACCTGCTCGGGTCCGACGCCGCGCGCGATGAGGTGGTGCGCCAGCAGGTTGGCCCGGCGGTTGAGCTCGGCGTAGTCCAGTTCCCGGCCGTCGCGGTGGACGGCGGCGGCGTGCGGGGTGCGGGCCACCTGCGCCTGGAAGAGGCCGGGCAGGGACGGTTCAGCCATGGTGTGTTCCTCTTGCTGTCGGAGTCATCCGGCGTGGTCCGCGGCGAGTTGGCGGATCGTCGGACGCAGGTACAGGTCGCGCATGGCCACCGTGGGGCCGCCGCGTCGGCGCAGCGCCGCGCCGACGCGCATGGCCAGCAGCGAATTGCCGCCGAGGTCGAAGAAGTTGTCGTCGGGCCCGACGGGCACGCCGAGCACCTCACGCCAGACCTCCAGGAGCGAGTCCTGGAAGGTGCCGGCCGGTTCGGCGGTGTCCGCCGCACCCGGCTCCCGGGCCGGGGTGTCCCGCGCCTCGGGGGCCTCGACGGCGGCCGGGGCCGCCGCCGGGGCGGGCTTCGGCAGCTTGCGGGTGTCGAGCTTGCCGTTGGTGGTCAGCGGCATCCGCTCCAGCGCGGTGACCGTGGACGGCACCATGTACTCGGGCAGGAACCGCGTCGCGCGCTGCCGCACGGAGGCGGTGTCGTCGCCGTCCATCACCACGTACGCGTCGAGCTGGGCGGTCGCCGCGTCGTCCGGGTCGGCCCGGTTGAGGACCACGGCGGCGGCGGTGACCTGCGGGTCGTCCAGCAGCACGGCGCGGATCTCGTCCAGCTCGATGCGGAAGCCGCGCAGCTTGACCTGGCTGTCGAGGCGGCCGAGGTGCTCAAGACGGCCGTCGGGCAGCAGCCGTCCCTTGTCGCCGCTGCGGTACATGCGCTCGCCGGTGCGCGGGTCGGTGAGGAACCGCTGCCCGGTCAGCTCGGGCTTGTTGAGGTAGTGCGCGGCGACGCCGGCGCCGCCGACGTAGATCTCGCCCGCGACGCCGACCGGCAGGGTGCGGCCCCCGGGGTCGCAGACGCGCACCCACCAGCCGGGCAGGGCGTGGCCGACGGACCTGGACCCGGCGAGCGCCTCGGCGCGGGTGACGGTCTGCGCGGTGACGTGGACCGTGGTCTCGGTGATGCCGTACATGTTGACGACCCGGCACGCGGTCTCCGGGTGGCGGTCGAACCAGGGCAGCAGCATGCGCGGTTCGAGTCCCTCGCCGCCGAAGATCACCAGCCGGACGGGGGCGGGGTCCGCGCCGTCGCGTTCGACCTCCACGAGGTGGGCGAAGGCGGACGGGGTCTGGCTGAGCACCGAGACCCGCTCCCGCAGCAGCAGCGCGTGGAAGTCCTCCGGGGAGCGCGACACCCAGTAGGGCACCACGACGAGACGGCCGCCGGTGAGCAGGCAGCCCCAGATCTCCCACACCGAGAAGTCGAACGCGCTGGAGTGGAACAGCGTCCAGGTGTCGTCCGCGCCGAGCCCGAAGTCGCCGGTGGTGGCGGCCATCAGACTGAGCACGTTGACGTGCGGGATGACGCAGCCCTTGGGGCGGCCGGTGGAGCCGGAGGTGTAGATGACGTACGCCGGGTCGTCGGCGCCGGTCGCCGAGGCGGGCGGTCCGTCGCACTCGGCGGGTGCCAGTTCCGCCAGGCCCGCCATGGTGACGACGCGGGCGGTGTCGCCGCCGGGGAAGTCCGCCAGCTCGGTGATCACGGTGGTGAGTCCGGCGTCGGACGTCGTGTAGGCGAGCCGGTCCGCGGGGTAGGCCGGGTCCATCGGCACGTAGGTGGCGCCCGCCTTGAGGACCGCGAGCAGGGCGACGATCAGGTCGGCGGAGCGCTCCAGGCACACCCCGACCCGGTCGCGGTCGGTCACGCCCAGGGCGCGCAGGGCGTGCGCGAACCGGTCGGCCCGCCGGTCGAGTTCGCCGTAGGTCAGGCGGGTGTCCTCGAAGCACACCGCGACGGCGTCGGGCCGTTCGGCGGCGACGGCGGTGATCGCGCTGTCGATGCGCCGCCGCTGGACGGACGGCACGGGGCCGGGCCGGCCGAGGGCGGCGAGGCGTTCGGTCTCCGCCTCGTCCCACAGCCGTACGTCCGCGACCAGGGTGTCCGGCGCCTCCAGCAGCGTCCGGTGGGCCCGGGACACGTGCCGCAGGAGCTGGTCGGCGATGCCGGGCGTCAGCGTCCGCGGGGAGAAGTCGCAGCGCAGTGCCCGGTTCCCGGCGGTGTCGCGGACCACGGTGACGGTCACGGGGAACGGCGGGAGCTGGAACGGCCGGTACTCGGCGTCCACGGGGCCGGGCAGCCCGGCGGCCGGGTCCCGGTCGGC
>NZ_JARVKW010000045.1 GCF_029813775.1 Streptomyces sp. DH24
GTGGGGTCTTCTGCTCGGACGACAGAAGACGGGTGTGCCGCGTGTCGATGTGTGCGGGCCGCCAGGGCGTCCGCCCCCAAGTTGTAGACCTTGTGACCCTCCCCCGCCACCCGTGACGCCCGGGCCCCGCCGGCCGCTGGAGGGAGTGACCCCATGGCCGGGGTCGGGGCGCCCGCTCTCCAGGAAAGGCGAGGCGCCGACGTTCAGGGGCAGGCCCGGTTCCCCCGTGCCGGGCCTGCCCCCGCGTCGTCTTCCCCACGCCTCCGCCACCGGTGCTGCCCGTCTCCGCCGAGCCCCCGTGGGGGCGCCTCGCCCGGCACGCTTGTGTCGCGGAGGCTCCCCGCACCCTCGGGGCCGGGCCCCGGCCCGGCTACCCGAGGTAGGCGAGGCCGGGGTGGACGGCCGTGTAGCCGTCCACCAGTCGCCGGGCCACCTGCACGGAGTCCACGAGCGGGTGCAGCGCGAACGCCTTCACCGCCGCCGCGCGGGAGCCCGACCCGGCGGCCGACAGCACCTCGCGCTCCACGGCCTTGACCGCGCACACCAGGCCGGTCGCGTGGCCGGGCAGCGGGTCCACGGCGACGGGATGCGCGCCGTTGGCGTCGACCAGGCACGGCACCTCGATGACGGCCTCGGCGTCGAGGACGGACAGGGTGCCGCGGTTGCGGACGTTGAGGATCAGCGTGGCGCGCTCGTCGCGGGCGACGGCCCGCATCAGGGCGAGGGCGACCTTCTCGTACCCGCCGGACAGGTCGTCCTCGTCGCGGTCGCCCGCGCCGGCGGTCTCCCGGTTCTCGGCCATGTAGGTGGCCTCGCGTTCGGCGCGGGTGCCGTCCCAGGTCTCCAGGGCGGGCGCCTCCGGGTCGGCCATCCGCGCGTAGAAGCGGGCCTGCTGGTCGTGCAGGAAGGCGCCGCGGGTCTGTTCCGCCCGCTGGTAGGCGCGGACGGTCTCGCGGTTGAAGTAGTAGTAGTGCAGGTACTCGTTGGGGATCGCGCCCAGCGACTGGAGCCAGTCGGCGCCGAACAGCTTCCCCTCCTCGAACGAGCCGAGCAGGCGCGCATCGGCGAGCAGGCGCGGCAGTTCGTCGCGGCCGTCGACGCGCAGGCCGCGGACCCAGCCGAGGTGGTTGAGGCCGACGTAGTCGATCCACGCCTCCGTCGGGTCCGCGCCGAGCACCCGGGCGATACGGCGGCCGAGGCCGACCGGCGAGTCGCAGATGCCGATGACGCGGTCGCCGAGGTGGCGGGACATGGCCTCGGTGACCAGGCCCGCCGGGTTGGTGAAGTTGATGACCCAGGCGTCCGGCGCGAGACGGGCCACGCGCCGGGCGATGTCCACGGCGACCGGGACCGTGCGCAGGCCGTAGGCGATGCCGCCGGCGCCGACCGTCTCCTGGCCGAGGACGCCCTCGGCGAGGGCGACGCGTTCGTCGTTGGCCCGGCCCTCCAGTCCGCCGACGCGGATCGCGGAGAAGACGAAGTCGGCGCCGCGCAGCGCCTCGTCGAGGTCCGTGGTGGCGGTCACCTCGGGCGCGTCGGGGACGTTCGCGGCCTGCTCGGCGAGCACCCGGGTCACCGCGGACAGCCGCCCCGCGTCCAGGTCGTGCAGCACGACGTGGGTGACCCGGCCCTCGGCCCGGTCGCCGAGGAGCGCCCCGTACACGAGCGGCACCCGGAATCCGCCGCCGCCCAGAATCGTCAGCCTCATGTCCGCGCCCTTCCCGCCACGACCAACTCGACGCCCGCCTCGTCCGGGAGGACCGCACGGCTGTGTGCACCGGCTCGCTGGACGAGCCGGCGGCGTCGTTGTGCCAGCACGGCACGAACACTACTCGTCGCCACCGACGACACCCGGAGCTACACCGACGCGGGCGGGGACCCGCCAGGCGGACCGCCCGGGCACACGCGTGCGTTCGTCCGGTCGGCCCAGCACGAGCGGGATGCTCACGGCCCACTCCTCCGGGGCCGCCCTCTCGGCGTCCCTCGGGGCGCGCCGTCCGGTCCCGACCAGCAGCGCGTCCTGTCCGAGAACGACGCGGGAACCGGCGCCCCGGCGATCCTCTCCCGTGGGGCCCGGGCAGCCGCGAGATCGTGTGCCGTGCCGCGTGTGCGGGGAACGGCCGATCTCGCCCTGCCCGGCGACCCGGCCGGGTGAGCGGCCACAGCCGCCCCGTGGGCCCGTTCACCTGCCGAGAACCGCGGTGCGTGAGCGAGTCACCGTGGCCATCATGCCGACGGTGAGAACACAGCGGTCGCCGTCCCAGGTCTGCCCGGAGACGAACACGTCGTCGGAGATCAGGCGGTCGATCCTCGCCTCGTGACGCAGCACGGCGCCGGGATACACCTGTCCGGCGAAGCGGCAGTCGCGCACCGACGCGGCCATGCGGACGCCGTCGGCGGTGGCGTCGGAGAGCCACAGCAGCGCCGCCGCCTGGCCGAAGGACTCCAGCATGAGCGAGTGGGGGTAGGTGTACCGCGAACCCGGCAGCCCGGAGTCCATGGACTGGTAGCAGGGTTCCGATCCGGTGACCGCCTTGCTGACGACGATCCGGTGGCCCGGTTCGATGGCGTCCACCCGGTCGACGAGCACGATGGGGTGCGCGACCGGGAGGATGTCCAGCATGCCGGCGTAGTCGGGAATTGCGGCGTGGTCGTCGGCCGACGGCGGGCGGCCCGTCACGTCGAGGCCGTGCGGGCGGCGCTCGGTGCCGACCACGGCCTTCACCACCGAGACCGTGGTGCCGTCCCGGCGGATGCCCCGGGCGCGGACCGTCCAGCGGTCCGGCCCTTCCGGCACGGCCTCGACGTCCATGCACAGTTCGTCGCCGTGCAGCACCGGGGCCAGCCAGCGCCCGCTGACGATCTTCAGCACGTTGACCGGCTCGGCCCGGCCCACCACCGTGTTCATCGACTGGCGCAGGGCCTCCAGGAAGAACGTGGCGGGCAGCAAGGTCAGCCCCGGGAAGTGCCCGTTCATGTACGGGTCCCGGGAGTCGACCTCCTTGTAGGCGCGGAACTTGACCGTCGGCGTCATGGCCGCCGTCTCGATCCGGTCCACCGCCCGCAGGGGCGCGGCGAACCGCGCGTTCCACGGTTTCCCGTCCGGGCCGGTTGCGTCGGCGTTCACTGGACTCCCCCTTCGTCGCGCCCGTTGTCGTCGTCCTCGGTTCCCGATCGGTGAGCCTCCAGGTCCGCCAGGGCGCGGGCCAGGGCCCGGCCGACGACGTCCAGTGACCGGGGGCGGGTCATCCCCGCGTGGTCCGTGGCGACCGGGTGCTCGATGATCTCGCCGGTCACGTAGGGCTGCCACGCGGCCGGGTCGAGGCGTTCGCCGTCGGTGGCGACGAACAGGTGCATGTCTCCGCGGTAGCGGCGCGGCGCGTGTGTCGCGGCCATGCGGCTGTTGTTGGTCATGACCCCGCTCAGCCGGCGGAGCTGTTCGGCGTCCAGGTCGCCGAACATGCCGCCGCGCTCGGCGAGCAGTGCGGCGACCAGGTCGGCGTCGAGCCGCCGGCCGGCCAGTTCGGTCAGGTCGTAGCCGCCGTGTTCGAGCATGGCGCGGAACAGTCCGTCGTGCATCTCCTCCTGGTCGAACACGGGTTCCGCGCCGGTGCGCGGCACGGTGTCCAGGACGGCGAGCAGTTCGACGGTTTCCCCGGCCTTCTGCAGCCGGGTGGCCATCTCGTGCACGACGATCCCGCCGAAGGAGTAGCCGACCAGGCGGTAGGGCCCGTTCGGCTGCACCTTGCGGATCTGCTCGACGTAGTCCGCGGCGACCTCGGCCACCGAGCCGGGCAGCAGAGAGCCGTCCATTCCCCGCGACTGCAGCCCGTACACCGGGACGTCGCCGTCGAGGTGGCGGAGCATCCCGGTGAAGGACCGGGCGAAGCCGCTCGCCGGGTGGGTGCAGAACACGGGCGTGCCGTTGCCGTTCTCCCGGAGGGCGACGAGCACGTCGAAGCCGTTTCCGCCGCCGTCGCCGCCGACCCTCCTGGCCAGTTCGGCCACGGTGGGCGCCTCGAACAGGGTGCGGATGCCCAGCCGGACGCCCAGCACCTCGCGTACCCGGCCGATCAGCCGGGTGGCGAGCAGCGAGTGTCCGCCCAGGTCGAAGAAGCCGTCCTCGACGGACACCTCGGACCTGCCGAGCACCTCGCCGAACAGTTCGCACAGGATCCGTTCGACGTCGTCGCGGGGTGCGGTGCCGGCCCGCCGCCGGTCCACGGGGGCGGGCAGCGCGGCCCGGTCCACCTTGCGGTTGGGGGTCAGCGGCAGTTCGTCCAGGACGACGACGGCCGACGGCACCTGGTAGTCCGGCAGGACCGCGGCGAGCGCGTCACGGAGTCCGGCCGTGTCCAGGGTCACGCCGCGCTCCGGCACCGCGTAGGCCACCAGCCGCTGGTCCCCCGGCCGGTCGGTGCGCACCACGGCCACCGCCTGGCGTACGCCCGGCCGGCGCGCCAGCACCGCTTCGATCTCGCCGAGTTCGATGCGGAACCCGCGGACCTTGACCTGCTCGTCCGCGCGGCCGACGAACACCAGGTTTCCCTCGGTGTTCCAGCGCACCCGGTCACCGGTGCGGTACATGCGCGCGCCGGGCGGTCCGAAGGGGTCGGCGACGAACCGGCCCGCGGTCAGCGCCGGTTGGTCCAGGTAGCCGCGTGCCAGGCCGGCGCCGGAGACGTACAGTTCGCCCGCGATGCCGACGTCCACGGGCCGCAGCCGCCGGTCCAGGACGTAGACCGCGGTGTTGGCCATCGGCCGACCGATCGGCACCGGCCCGTCGGGCAGCGGGGTTCCCGGTGCGATCCGGTGGTCGGCGCAGTTCACGGTGAGTTCGGTGGGCCCGTAGCAGTTGACCACGGTCGCGTCGGGGTGCGCGGCCCGCCACTGGTGCAGCGCCTCGCCGTGCAACGCCTCGCCGCCGAGCAGCAGTTCGGTGCGCGGGCTGAAACCGTCGGGCAGTTCGGCCAGCATCGGCAGGTGGCTCGGGGTGACCTTGGTCAGCGCGCACGGCCGGTCGCGCAAGGCCGCGACGGTGTCCGGGTCGTCGTCCAGTGCGGCGAGGTGCACGGTGCCGCCCACGGTGAGCGGGACGAACATGCCGGTGACGGTCAGGTCGAAGGAGGCCGTGGTGGTGACGAGCACCGTGTCGCGCATCCCCGTGTAGCGCGCGCCGGCGAAGGCGAGGTAGTCGGACAGCGAGCGGTGTTCGACGACCACGCCCTTGGGCCGGCCCGTGGAGCCGGAGGTGTAGATGACGTAGGCGGGGTCGTGCGGGTGTGGTGCGGGCAGGGTGACGGCGTCCGCCGCCGGGGCCTTGGCCGCGCCGGTGTCCGGGTCCACCAGGAGGGTCGGCAGGTCGTCGCCGGACAGGTCGCGGGCCGACTCGGGGGTGGTCAGCAGCAGCGCCGCCCGGGCGTTGTCCATCACGTACCGCAGCCGCTCGCGCGGGTGGTCGGGGTCGAGCGGCAGGTAGGCGCCGCGTGCCTTGAGCACCGCGAGGAGCGCCACGAGTTGCCCGGGCGACCTCGGCAGCACCACGGCCGCCACGCGCTCCGGGCCGATGCCGTGACCGACGAGGACGCGGGCCAGCCGGTCGGTCGCGAGGTCCAGCTCGGCGTAGGTCAGCGTGGCGCGGCCGTGGCGGACGGCGATGCCGTCCGGGGTGCGGCGGGCCTGGGCGGTGAGCAGCTCGGGCAGCGTGGCCGTGGCGGTGCCGGTCGCGGTGTCGTTCCAGTCCACGAGCAGGCGCTGCCGGGTGGCGGCGTCGAGCAACTCGACCGCGCCGACGGGTTGTCGTGGCGCCTCGGCGACCTGGGTGAGCAGTCGGCCGAACGCCTCGGCGAGCCGGTGCACGGTGTCCTTGTCGAACAGGTCCGTGCGGTAGCGGACGCCGCAGGTGAGGCCGCCGGGCTCGCCGTCCGGCCCGGTGCGCTCGGCCAGTTGGACGGCCAGGTCGAACTTGGCCCCGCCGCCGTCGGTCACCGCCACCTCGGTGACGTCCAGGCCGGACGCCGTGAACGTCGTGGGCGGGTCGTTCTGGAAGGACAGCATGACCTGGAACAGCGGGTGCCGGGACAGGGTGCGGGCCGGGTTGAGGACCTCCACCAGCCGCTCGAACGGCACGTCCTGGTGGGAGTACGCGTCCAGGTCGGTCTGCCGCACCCGCTCCAGCAGCTCCACGAACGACGGGTCACCCGAGGTGTCCGTCCGCAGCACGAGGGTGTTGACGAAGAAGCCGACCAGGTCGTCCAGCGCCTCGTCGACGCGGCCGGCGATCGGCGTGCCGATGGGGATGTCCGTGCCCGCGCCGACGCGGCTGAGCAGGGCGGCGAGGGCGGCGTGGGCGACCATGAACATGCTGGCGCTGCGCTGTGCGGCCAGCGTGGTCAGTCGCCGGTGGACGTCGGCCGGGATCTCCAGTCGCACGGTGTCGCCGCGGTGGTCGGCGACGGCGGGCCGGGGCCGGTCGGTGGGCAGTTCGAGCCCTTCCGGCATCCCCGCCAACGTGGTCTTCCAGTAGGTGAGTTGCGCGGCTGCCGCCGAGTCCGGGTCGGTCTCGTCGCCGAGCCACTGGCGCTGCCACAGGGCGTAGTCCGCGTACTGCACGGGCAGCGGCTCCCACTCGGGGGTCGCGCCCCGGCAGCGCGCGGTGTAGGCCTCGGACAGGTCGCGCACCAGGGGGGCGGTCGAGGCGCCGTCGCCGGCGATGTGGTGCAGCACCAGCATCAGCACGTGCTGGTCCGCGCCGAGCCGGAACAGCCGTGCGCGC
Organism: Streptomyces sp. DH24; assembly: GCF_029813775.1. Taxonomy (GTDB): domain Bacteria; phylum Actinomycetota; class Actinomycetes; order Streptomycetales; family Streptomycetaceae; genus Streptomyces. The sequence goes on from NZ_JARVKW010000045.1 coordinate 6,776, forward strand.
AGGGGAGGTTCGGTCTCCAGGTGGAACGGCCGGGCGAACTCTGCGGCGAGTGCGCCGGGCAGCTCGGCCTCGGTGGTGGTCACCGGCTCGTCCCACACCTCCACGTCCGGGAGCGGCAGCACCACCTGGTGCGGCTCACCCCCGACCGCCGGGTAGACGGTGCGCAGCACCTCGTGCCTTGCGACCACGTCGTCGAGAGCGGCCCGGAGGGCTGCCGCGTCCAGCGGACCGGTGAACCGCAACGCGGCGGGAATCCGGTACGGGGACGCGTCCGGGTCCATGGCGTTGAGGAACCACAGCCGCCGCTGCCCGAACGACGCGGGAACCAGCTCCCCGCGGGGCATGGGGCGCAGCGCCGACCGACCGGTGCCGGCGCCGTCGAGCACCGCGGCGAACGCGGCCACGGTCGGCGCCTCGAACACCGCCCGGACCGACACCTCGACGTCCAGCACGGACCGCACCCTGCTGACCAGCCGGGTGGCCAGCAGGGAATGCCCGCCCAGCTCGAAGAAGTTGTCGTCGACGCCCACCCGTTCCGGCTCCAGCCCCAGCACCTCGGCGAACAGGGCGCACAGCGCCTCCTCCCGCGCGGTCCCGGGCCGGCGTCCGCCGGCCGACGACAGCACCGGCGCGGGCAACGCGCGCTGGTCCACCTTGCCGTTCACCGTCAGCGGCAGGGCGTCGAGCAGGACGAAGGCGCTGGGCACCATGTAGTCGGGCAGCACGGCCGACACTCCGGCCCGCAGGTCCTGCTCACCCGGTTCGGCGTTCGCCGCGGGGACGCAGTAGGCCACGAGCCGCTTCTCCCCCGGGGTGTCCTCGCGGACCACGACCAGGACCTGGCCCACGCCGGGCTGCGAGGCCAGCGCCACCTCGATCTCGCCGAGTTCGATGCGGAACCCGCGGATCTTGACCTGCTTGTCCGCCCGGCCCAGGAATTCCAGCACGCCGGCGGCGTTCCACCGCACCAGGTCACCGGTGCGGTACATCCGGGCGCCCGGCACCCCGTACGGGTCGGCCACGAACGCCTGCGCGGTCAGCCCCGGCCGGTCCACGTAGCCGCGGGCGATCCCCGCACCGGAGACGTACAGCTCCCCGGCCACGCCACGCGGGACCAGCCGCAGCCGGTCGTCGAGGACGTAGAGCCGCCGGTTGTCCATCGGCCGTCCGATGGGCACGTTGTCGGGTACGTCGTCCACGGTGCGCATGGTGTACGCCGTGGGCATGACGGTGGTCTCGGTGGGGCCGTATCCGTTGATCAGCAGCAGTGCCGGATTGGCCGCGAGTACCTGCCGGGCCGCGGCCGCCGGCATCGCCTCGCCGCCGACGTCCAGCAGCCGCACTCCCGCGAAGCACTCGGGACACGTCTCCGCGAGCAGCCGGAAGACAGCGGTCGGCATCGTCACCGCGGTCACACCGTTGTCCCGGATCGTGCGGGCGAGTTCGTCGACGTCCACCTCACCCGGCGGTGCGATCACCAGCTCCCGGCCGAACAGCAAGGACGCCCACAGCTCGTACACCGATGGGTCGAACGAGTGGGCCACGTGCTGGAGGATCCGCTCGTGGCTGCGCGTTTGCCACAGGCGGTCGAAGACGAACTCCGTCACACTCCGGTGCGACACCCCGATTCCCTTGGGCTCGCCCGTCGATCCGGACGTGAACATCACGTACGCCAGCTGGTCCGGGTGCACCGCCACCCCGGGGTCGCAGTCGTCGGCCGGCAACGGGTCCGCACCGACCACCACGGTCACCTCGTGCTCCACCGCACACCCATGGGTGTCGGTCAGCAGGGCGACCGCGCCGCTGGTGGCCAGCATCCCGGCCAGCCGGTCCGCCGGGCTGCGCGGATCGAGCGGCACATAGGCCGCCCCCGCCTTCAGCACAGCCAGCACCGAGACCACCAGCCCGACCGAACGGCGCTGCACGACCGCGACCCGGTCCTCGGACCGCACACCCAGCGCCAGCAAATGACGCGCGAGCCGGTTCGCCCGACGATCCAGCTCCCCGTACGTCACCTCACTCCCGCCCGACACCAGCGCCACCGCGTCCGGAGCCGCCGCCACCTGCTGCGCGAACCGTGCCGGAATCGACACGTCGGGCACCGCCCGCTCGCGCCCCCGGCCGGCCGCCAGCAGCGCCGCGTGCTCGGCGGCGTCGAGCAGCCCGGCCGCGCCGATCGGTTGCCCGGGGGCCTCGGCGAACCGGGCGAGCAGCCTGCCGAACGCGTCGACGAGCATGCGCACCGTGTCCTCGTCGAACAGGTCGGTCCGGTAGTGCGCCGTGCCCGCCATGCCGTCGGGTTCGTCGTCCGGGCCGAACCCCTCGACCAGTTCCAGCGACAGGTCGAACTGCTCCTCCCCGGCGGCGAACGTCACCTGTTCGACGGTGAGTCCGTCCATCCGGACCGTGCCCCAGGCGCTGTTCTGGAAGGACAGCATGACCTGGAACAGCGGGTGCCGGGACAGGGTGCGGGCGGGGTTGAGGACCTCCACCAGCCGCTCGAACGGCACGTCCTGGTGGGCGTAGGCGTCCAGGTCGGTCTGCCGCACCCGCTCCAGCAGCTCCACGAACGACGGGTCACCCGAGGTGTCCGTGCGCAGCACGAGGGTGTTGACGAAGAAGCCGACCAGGTCGTCCAGCGCCTCGTCGACGCGGCCGGCCATCGGTGTGCCGATGGGGATGTCCGTGCCCGCGCCGACGCGGCTGAGCAGGGCGGCGAGGGCGGCGTGCGCGACCATGAACATGCTGGCCCGCTGTTCCGAGGCGAGCGCGGCGAGCCGCCGGTGCACCTCGGCGGGCACCTCGAACGCCACCGACGCGCCGCGGTGGTCCGCCGTGCTCGGCCGGGGCCGGTCGGCCGGCAGCTCCAGCCCTTCGGGCAGTCCGGCCAACTGCCGCTTCCAGTAGGCCAGTTGGTCGGTGATCGCCGAGTCCGGGGCGTCCTCCTCCCCCAGCCAGGCGCGTTGCCACAACGCGTAGTCCGCGTACTGCACCGGCAACGGCTCCCACTCGGGAGCCACGCCCCGGCGCCGTGCGGTGTAGGCGTCGGACAGGTCACGCACCAGCGGGGCGATGGAGGAACCATCCCCGGCGATGTGGTGCAGCACGATCATCAGCACGTGTTCGTGCGCGCCGAGCCGGAACAGGCGTGCCCGCAGCGGGGGTTCGGTCTCCAGGTGGAAGGGCCTGGCGAACTCGGTGGCGAGGTCGGCGTCGAGCGCGTCCTCGATGGTGGTCACCGGCTCGTGCCACAGCTCCACGCGGGACGGGGGCAGCACCGACTGGTGCGGCTCGCCCCCGATCGCCGGGTAGACCGTCCGCAGCACCTCGTGACGCTCGACCACGTCGACCAGGGCCGCCCGCAGCGCCTCGGTGTCCAGCCTGCCGGACAGCCGCAGGACCGCCGGGATCCGGTACGGCGACCCGTCCGGGTCCATCGCGTTGAGGAACCACAGCCGCCGTTGCCCGAACGACGCCGGGACCAGCTCCCCGCGCGGCATCGGGCGCAACGCCGGGCGCCCGCCGCCGGCGCCGTCGAGCACCGCCGCGAGCTCCGCCACCGTGGGCGCCTCGAACACCGAACGGACGGACACCTCGACGCCCAGCACCGACCGCATCCGGCTCACCAGCCGGGTGGCCAGCAGCGAGTGCCCGCCCAGGTCGAAGAACCCGGCGTCGATGCCCACCTGGTCCGCCTCCAGCCCCAGCACCTCGGCGAACACCCCGCACAACGCCTTCTCACGCGCGTCGCGGGGAGCACGTCCGCCGGACGACGCGACGACCGGCGACGGCAACGCCGCCCGGTCCAGCTTCCCGTTCACGGTCAGGGGCAGGGCGTCCAGGGCGACGAACGCGCTCGGCACCATGTAGTCCGGCAGGGCGGCCGACATCGCCGTACGCAGGCCGTTCTCGTCCGGTTCCGGGTCGGCGGCAGGCACGTAGTAGGCGACGATCCGCTTGTCGCCCGGGGTGTCCTCGCGGACGACCACCGCGACCTGGCCCACGCCGGGCCGCGCGGCCAGCGCCGTCTCGATCTCACCGGGCTCGATGCGGAACCCGCGCACCTTGACCTGCTCGTCGGCGCGTCCGAGGAACTCCAGCGCGCCGTCGGCGTTCCAGCGCACCAGGTCACCGGTCCGGTACATCCGCGCGCCGGCGTGGAAGGGGTCCGCGACGAAGCGTTCGGCGGTCGGTCCGGGCCGCCCGAGGTAGCCGCGCGCGAGCCCGGTCCCCGACACGTACAGCTCGCCGGTCACGCCGCGAGGCGCCGGGCGGAGACGGCGATCGAGCACATACACACGCCGGTTGTCCATCGGCCGTCCGATCGGCACCGAGGCGGGCACCTCGTCGGCGGCGCTCAGCGTGTGCACGAGAGGCATCACCGTCGTCTCGGTGGGCCCGTAGCCGTTGTGCAGCGCGAGCGAGGGGTTGGCCGCCAGCACGGTGCGCGCGGCGGTGGCGGGCAGCGCCTCGCCGCCGACCATCAACTCCCGTACGCCGGCGAAGCATTCCGGGTGTTCCTCCGCGACGAGACGGAACACGGCAGCCGGCATGGCCAGGGCCGTCACTTTGCTGTCCGCGATGGTCCGGGACAGTTCCACGACGTCCAGTTCACCGGGCGGCGCGATCACCAGCCGGCGGCCGAACAGCAGTGACACCCACAGCTCGTAGACCGACGGGTCGAACGAGTGGGACATGTGCTGCAGCATGCGGTCGTGGTTCGGCCCGGCCCAGAGGCCGTCCGAGACGAAGTTGAGCACGTCCCGGTGCGACACGGCGACACCCTTGGGCTCGCCCGTCGATCCGGACGTGAACATCACGTACGCCAACTGGTCCGGGTGCACCGCCACCCCGGGGTCGCAGTCGTCGTCCGGCAACGGGTCCGCACCGACCACCACGGTCACCTCGTGCTCCACCGCACACCCATGGGTGTCGGTCAGCAGGGCGACCGCGCCGCTGGTGGCCAGCATCCCGGCCAGCCGGTCCGCCGGGCTGCGCGGATCGAGCGGCACATAGGCCGCCCCCGCCTTCAGCACAGCCAGCACCGAGACCACCAGCCCGACCGAACGGCGCTGCACGACCGCGACCCGGTCCTCGGACCGCACACCCAGCGCCAGCAAATGACGCGCGAGCCGGTTCGCCCGACGATCCAGCTCCCCGTACGTCACCTCACTCCCGCCGGACACCAGCGCCACCGCCTCCGGAGCCGCCGCCACCTGCTGCGCGAACCGTGCCGGAATCGACACGTCGGGCACCGCCCGCTCGCGCCCCCGGCCGGCCGCCAGCAGCGCCGCGCGCTCGGCGGCGGGCAGGAGGTCCGCCGTGGACAGCACGGTGCCGGGGTCACCGGCGAGCCGGTCGGCCAGGGTGCGCAGGTGCTCGGCCACGGACGTGACCTCGGCGGCGGACACGAGGTCGGCCCGGTAGTGCAGCCGCACCTCCAGTTCCTCGCCCGGCACGCCGACCACGGTGAGCGGGTAGTGCCCGGTCTCCTCGCTGCTCGCCCCGGTCAGCCGCAAACCGGTGCCGGGGAGCTCCATGGTCTCCGGGTCCAGCGGGTAGTTCTCGAACACCACCAGGGTGTCGAAGAGTTCACCGGTGCCCGCCGCGCGCTGGATGTCGGTCATGCCCAGGTGGTGGTGGCCGAGGAGGTCGGCCTGGTCGGCCTGGATCTGTCGCAGCAGGTCCCGGAACGAGCGCGCCCCGGCCGTACGCACCCGTACCGGCACGGTGTTGATCAGCAGGCCGACCATCGACTCCACACCGGGCAGCTCGGGCGGGCGGCCGGAGACCGTGGTGCCGAACACCACGTCGTCACGGCCGGTCCGGGAGGCGAGCAGCATCGCCCACAGCCCCTGGAGGACGGTGTTGGTGGTGACCCCGCACCTCTGGGCGAGGTCGGCGAGCCCGGACAGCCGTACCGTGCGGCACTCCGGCCGGCCGGCCTCGGACGGCGTGGCGCGGGCCGGGCCGGCGAACAGGGTGGGCTGGTCCACGCCCGCCAGGGCCCGGCGCCAGGCGTCGGTGGCGGCGGCGCGGTCCTGCCGGGCGAGCCAGGCCAGGTAGTCGCGGTACCGGGGGGCGGGCCGCAGGCCGGTGGTGTCGGCGCCGGCGGCGTAGCAGTCGAACAGTTCGCGCAGCAGCAGCGGCACCGACCAGCCGTCGAGCAGGATGTGGTGGTTGGTCATGACCAGCCGGTGGCGCCGGTCGCGGTGGACGAGCAGCGTGAACCGCACGAGCGGCGGCCGGTCGAGCGCAAAGCCCGCGCGCCGGTCGGCGGCCAGGACCCGGCGGCTCTCGGCCTGCGCGGCCGGGTCGTCCAGGCCGGACAGGTCGACGACGCGGAAGGGCACCTCGGCCGCGCCGGGCACGAACTGGACCGGGGCGCGCAGCCCGCGGTCGGTGAAGCCGGAGCGCAGATTGGGATGGCGGTCCAGCACCAGCTGTGCCGAGGTGCGCAGCCGCTCGATGTCGAGGGGGCCGGTCAGGTCGAGGAGGATCTGCGGGGTGTAGGGGTCGGCGCCGCGCTCGTGGTAGGCGGCGTGGAAGTAGAAGGACTCGGCGAGCGGGGGCAGCGGCAGCGCGTCGGCCAGGTCCGGCACGGCGGCCACCAGGGCGTCCACCTCGGCCTGGTCGAGGGCGACGAGCGGGAAGTCGCTCGGTGTGTGGCCGCTCTCCGTGCCCGCGGCGTCCCGGAGCACCTCCAGTGCCTGCCGCCACAGCTCGGTCAGCTCCGCGACGTCCGGCTCGGCGAACAGGCCGGCCGGCCAGCTCACCGTGGCGGACAGCTCGGGGCCGTCGGCGTTCTCGACGCTGATCGCGTTGATCTCCAGGGCGTGCCGGACCGGGGCGTCGGCCCCGGCGCCGCCGCCGAGCGCGGCCTGCTCCGGGGCGAGCGTCCAGTCGTCGGATCCGGTGGGGGCGGTGAGCCGGCCCAGGTAGTTGAACGCCAGTTGGGGCGTCGCCAGGCCGGTGAACTCCGGGGCGGTCTCCGGGTTGAGGTGGCGCAGGCGGCCGTAGCCGAGGCCGGCGGGCAGGGTCCTGAGGTGCTGCTTGACCCGGCGCACGGCGGCGGCCGCCTCGGCGGCGGCGTTCTGCGTGGCGCCGGTGGCGTACACGGCGTCGACGTCCACGCCGGACAGGTCCAGGCGGGCCGGGTACATGGTGGTGAACCAGCCGACGGTGCGGGAGACGTCCAGCGTGTCGATCTGGTCGCGGCCGTGGCCCTCCAGGTCGACCAGCAGCGCGCGGGAGTCGTCGCCGCGCCGGGACCGCCAGCGGGTGACCGCCAGGGCCAGACCGGTGAGCAGCATCTCGTGGGTGCGGGCGAGGAACGCGGCGGGAACCGTCGTCAGCAGCTCGCCGGTCAGCGGCACGGGCAGGGTCAGCCGGACGCGGCGGAGCGTGGCCGCGGTGTCGGTCGCGGGGTCGACGGGGCGGGCGCCGAGCGGGGTCTCCGGTTCGGCGAGCACGGCCAGCCAGGTGTCGAGGCCGGCCAGCACGGCCGGGTCGTGCGCGCCGTCGGCGACGGCCTGCGCCCAGCGCCGGTAGGGCACCGGGGAGGGCAGCCCGTCGGCGGGTCCCGCCGGGCCTGCGGCGAGGTCGGCGCCGAGGATGCGCCAGGACACCCCGTCCACCACGAGGTGGTGCAGGACGAGCAGCAGCCGGCCCTGCCGGTCGGGACCGGCGTCGAACCACACGGCGCGCACCGTCGCGCCGGACTCCGGGTCGAGTTCGCCGTGTGCCCTCTCGTGCTCGGCACGGAGGGCGGCGAGCAGACCGTCGGGGGTGTGGCCGGCGAGGTCGACGCGGCGCACGCAGGTGTCGGCGGTCAGCGAGCCGGGTGCGTCGATCACGGCCCGCCAGGTGCGGCGGCGGACCAGCCGCATGCGCAGCGCGTCGTGCCGGTCCAGCACCGCCTGGACGGTTGCGCGCAGGTGGTCCTCGGTCAGGCCCGCCGGGGTGGTGAGCAGCATGGACTGGGCGAAGTCGGCCACCGGGCCGCCGTGTTCGCGCAGCCAGTGCATGATCGGGGTGAGCCGCACGGGCCCCGTCGCGTCCGCCGCGGGCACGTCGGCGCTGCCGGCCGTGTCCTGTCCGACGGGCACGGCGGCGGCGAGGGCGGCGACGGTGCGGTGGTTGAACACGTCCTTGGGGGTGAGCACCAGTCCGGCCGCGCGGGCACGGGTGACCAGCTGGATGGACATGATGCTGTCGCCGCCGAGGTCGAAGAAGCTGTCGTGCACGCCCACTTCGGGCACTCCGAGCACCGTGGCGAACAGCTCGCACAGGGCGGTCTCGGTGGCGTCGCGGGGCGCGGTGCGGGTGCCTGAGGCGACGAACTCGGGTGCGGGCAGCGCCTTGCGGTCGACCTTCATGCCGTTGGCGGTCATGGGCAGCTCGTCGAGCACCATGATCGCGGCGGGCACCATGTACTCGGGCAGGACGGTGGCCGCGTGTGCGCGCAGCGCGTCGCCGTCCGCGCCGCCGGGCCCGGCGGGCACGACGTAGCCCACCAGGCGCCGGGTGCCCGGTGTGTCCTCGCGTACGACGACCACGCACTGCCGCACCGCGGGGTGGGCGCAGAGCGCCGTCTCCACTTCGCCGGGTTCGATGCGGAAGCCGCGGATCTTGATCTGGTCGTCGGCCCGGCCGAGGAACTCCAGCTCGCCCGCGGCGTTCCAGCGCACCCGGTCGCCGGTGCGGTACATCCGCGTGCCCGGTGCCCCGAACGGGTCGGCCACGAAGCGCTGGGCGGTGAGGTCGGGGTGGCCGAGGTAGCCCCGGGCGAGTCCGTCGCCCGCGAGGTACAGCTCGCCGGGTACGCCCGGCGGCACCGGGTTGAGCGCGGCGTCGAGCACGAACGACCTGGTGTTCCACAGCGGACCGCCGATCGGCGGGGCTCCGCCCGGCCGCAGCGGGTGACTGAAGGTGGCGCCGACCGTGTACTCGGTGGGGCCGTAGCCGTTGAGCATCCGGCGGCCGGGGGCGAACCGGGTGACCAGTTCGGCCGGGCAGACGTCGCCGCCGACGGCGAGGGTGCGCAGATCGGGCAGTTCCACGTCGGGCAGGGTGGCCACCGCGGCGGGCGGGATCAGCGCGTGCGTGACCCGGTTCGCGGTGAGCACGTCGGCGAGGGTGGAGCCGATCAGCGGTCCGTCCGAGGACACCACGAGCGCGGCGCCGGACCCGAACGCCAGGCACAGTTCCAGCACCGACACGTCGAAGCTGGGCGAGGAGGACTGCAGCACCCGGCTGTCCGGGGTGGTCCGGAACCGGTCCAGCAGGAACGCGGTGAAGGCGGCGAGGCCCCGGTGGGTGACGGCGACGCCCTTCGGGACGCCGGTGGAGCCGGAGGTGTAGATGACGTAGGCGGTGTTGTCCGGCGACAGCGGGGCGCGCCGGTCGGCGTCGGTGACGTCGCCGACGCCGGTGTCGATGCCGGTGGTGGCGGCGGCTTCGGCGTACACGTCGTCCACGAGGAGTACCGGGCAGGCCGGTTCGGGCAGCGCGGCGGCCGTCGCCGCGGACGCCACCACGAGCAGTGGCCGGGCGTCGCCCAGGATGTGCGCGATCCGGTCGGCCGGGAAGGCGGGGTCGAGGGGTACGAAGGCGGCGCCCGCCTTGCTGATCGCCAGTTCGGCGACCATGAGGTCCACCGACCGGGGCAGCAGCACGGCGACGAGTTGCTCCGGTGCGGCGCCGCGTGCGATGAGCAGCCGGGCCATGCGGTTGGCCCGCGCGTTGAGCTCGGCGTAGCCGAGGCGTTCCTGGTCGGCCAGGAGCGCGGGGGCGTCCGGGGTCGCGGCGGCGGTGTCCTCGAAGATCCGCGCGAGCGTCCGTACGGGGATGTCGCGCGCGGTGTCGTTCCATTCGACCAGGACCCGGTGGCGCTCGGCCGGGTCCAGCACGTCGATCGCGCCGACCGGGCGGTCGGGGTCGGCGACGGCGGCCCCGAGCACGCGGACCAGCCGGTCGGCGATCCGGGCCGCGGTGTCCGCGTCGTACAGGTCGGTGCTGTATTCGAGGTGGCCGGTCAGTCCGGCGGGGGTGCCGTCCGCGGCGCGCCGCTCGCGGATCTCCAGCACGAGGTCGACCTTGGTGTACTCCCGTTCGGCCGGCAGCGGTCGGACGTGCGCGCCCGGCAGCTCCGGTCGGGGGTCGTCGTCCTGGAGTACCAGCATCACCTGGAACAGCGGGTTGTGGGCGGTCGACCGCTGCGGCCGCAGTCGCTCCACGAGCCGTTCGAACGGCAGGTCCTGGTGGGCGTAGGCGGCGAGGTCGGTCTCCCGTACGCGGCCGAGCAGTTCGGCGAAGGTGGGGTCGCCCGAGGTGTCGGTGCGCAGCACCACGGTGTTGACGAAGTAGCCGACGAGGTCGTCGAGTGCCTGGTCGCTCCGGCCGGCGACGACGCTGCCGATCGGCAGGTCGGTTCCGCCGCCGAGCTTGGTCAGGACGGTGGCGAGTGCGGCCTGCACGGCCATGAACAGGGTGGCGCCCCGGCTGCGGGCCAGTTCGGCGAGCCGTTGGTGGACGTCCGCCCCGACCTCGATGCCCGCCGTCGCGCCGCGGTGGGTCGGCCGGGCGGGCCGGGGGCGGTCGGTGGGCAGCGCGATCTCCTCGGGCAGCCCGTCCAGCGCGCCGCGCCAGTACGCGAACTGCCGGGCGGCGAGGCTGTCGGGGTCCTCCTCGTCGCCGAGGACGGCGCGCTGCCAGTGGCAGTAGTCGCGGTAACTCACCGGCAGCGGCGCCCACGTGGGACATCGGCCGCCGAGCCGGGCGGTGTAGGCGTGCGAGAGGTCCCGGGTGAGCGGGCCCAGAGACTGGCCGTCTGCGGCGATGTGGTGCAGCAGCAGGAGCAGTACGTGCTCGTCGCCCACGGCGAACAGGGAGGCCCGCAACGGCAGTTCGGCTGCGAGGTCGAAGGCGTGCCGTCCGGCGGCCCGGAGCGCGGCGGGCAGTTCGTCCTCCGCCGTGCGCAGGACGGTCAGCCCGGGGCGTGCGGTGTCCGCGGGGAGCACCACCTGGTGCGGTGTCCCGGTGTCGTCGTCGCGGAAGAGGGTGCGCAGCGGTTCGTGCCGGGACACCACGTCGTGCAGCGCGGCCCGCAGCGCGTCGTGGTCCAGGTCGCCGGTGATCCTCAGGACGAGACCCATGTTGTACGTGGGTGAGGGGCCTTCCAGACGGTGCAGCACCCACTGCTGGCGTTGCCCGGCCGACAGCGGTGCGGGGCCGTCGTCGCCCGCCGGGCGGAGCGCGGGGCGGTCGCTCGCCGAGCCGGTGCGCTCCAGCAGGCGCAGCGGTGTGGGCGCCTCGAACACGTCCCGCACGGTGAGTCCGGCGCCGAGCACCGCCCGGACCCGGCCGACGAGACGGCTCGCCAGCAGCGAGTGTCCGCCGAGCGCGAAGAAGTCGTCGTCCACCGTGACCGTGTCCACGCCGAGCACCTCGGCGAACAGGCCGCACAGCAGTTCCTCGGCGACGGTCCGGGCGGCCCGGCCCGCACCGGCGGCGCCGTAGTGCGGGGCGGGCAGCGCGCGCCGGTCGAGCTTGCCGTTGGCGGTGGTGGGGAGCCGGTCGAGCGTGACGAACGCGGCGGGCACCATGTAGGCGGGCAGCGCCTCGGCGACGCGGTCACGGAGCGCTTCCGGGTCCGGGGTGGCGCCGGGGGCCGGCACCAGGTAGGCGACCAGGCGGTGGTCGCCGGGCGCGGCCGGGTTGTCGTCGCGGGCCACGACCACGACGTGGTCGATGCCGGGCGAGGCGGCCAGGACGGCCTCGATCTCGCCGGGTTCGATGCGGAAGCCGCGGATCTTCACCTGGTGGTCGACCCGGCCCAGGAACTCCAGCTCGCCGTCGGCGGTGTGGCGCGCGAGGTCGCCGGTGCGGTACATGCGGGCGCCGGGCGGACCCCACGGGTCGGCCACGAACCGCTCGGCGCTCAGGCCCGGCCGCCCGAGGTAGCCGTCGGCCAGCTGGACGCCCGCGAGGTAGAGCTCTCCCGCGACGCCGGCCGGGGCGGGCCGCAGCGCGGCGTCCAGCACGAGGACCCGGGTGTTCCACACCGGGCGTCCGATCGGGACACCGGTGTGCGGCTCGTCGGGGCCGCAGCGGTGGGCGGTGACGTCGACGGCCGCCTCGGTCGGCCCGTACAGGTTGTGCAGCTCGGCGCCCAGTACGGCGAAGAACCGTTGCGCCGTACGTCCGTTCAGTGCCTCTCCGCTGCAGATCACCCGGCGCACGGCGGCGCAGTCGGCCGGGTCCGCCGCGGCGAGGAAGGCCTCCAGCATCGACGGCACGAAGTGCACGGTGCTGATCCGTTCCGCGCCGATCAGCCTGCTCAGCGCGGCGGGGTCGGTGTGCGTGCCGGGCTCGGCGACGACCAGGGTGGCGCCGGCCAGCAGCGGCAGGAAGAACTCCCACACCGACACGTCGAAACTGGCCGGGGTCTTCTGCAGGATCCGGTCGGTGTGGCCGACCCCGTACTCCTCCCGCATCCACAGCAGGCGGTTCACGATGGCCCGGTGGGACACGGCGACGCCCTTGGGCCGCCCGGTCGAGCCGGAGGTGTAGATCACGTAGGCGGTGTCCGGCCCGCGCAGTGCGGCGCCCCGGTCGGCGTCGGTCGGGTCGTGGGCCGGTGTGCCGGCGAGCCCTTCCACGGCGTCGACCGGCAGGCGCGGGGTGTCCGGGGTCGGCGGGAGCGTGGCGGCGAGTTCGGCGGTGGTCAGCAGCAGCGCCGGGCGGGCGTCGGCGACCATGAAGGCGATCCGGTCGGCCGGGAGGTCCGGGTCGACCGGCACGTAGGCGGCGCCGGCCTTGTGCGTCGCGTACAGCGCGGTGACCAGGTCGAACGATCGCGGGACGGCGACGGCGACCCGGTCTCCGCGGCGGATGCCCCGGGCCAGCAGCAGGTGCGCCAGCCGGTTCGCGCGCTCGTTGAACTCGGCGTAGCTCAGCGCCTTGCCGCCGAACACCACGGCGGGCGCGTGCGGGGTGGCGCGCGCCTGCCGTTCGAACAGCGCGGGAAGGGTGGTCGCCGGTACGTCGTGCGCGGTGTCGTTCAGTTCGTGCAGCAGGTGCCGCCGCTCGGCGGGGGTCGTGGTGTCGATCGTGGTGAGCGGGCGGTCGGGCGCCGCCGCGACGAGGGCGTCGACGATCGCGTCCAGCCGTGCGCGCAGGGCGGCGAAGTCCCGTTCGGTGAACACCTCGGCGTGCACGTCGTAGACGAGGTCGAGGCCGCCGTCGTCGGGGCGGCGGTCCAGGCCGAGTGACAGGTCGTCGGTGGGCACGGTGGACGCGTTGCGGCTGACGCCGGGCAGACCGGCGAAGTCCAGCACGGTCCTGCCGAGCGCAAGGTTGATCTGCGGGCCGTACAGCCGGCGGGTGCCGCCGAGCAGGCCGAGGTCGTGGCGCAGGTCCTCCTGGCGGTAGCGCTGGCGCCGGACCGTGGCGCGCAGCTCGGCGGACACGGTGCGGACGAGGTCGCCGACCGTCGCCGCCGGGCGCAGGTCGATGCGCAGCGGCAGCACGTTGGAGATCATGCCGGGGACCTTGTCGCAGGCCCCGCCGCGGGCGGCGACGGGCAGGCCCAGCACGACCTCCCGGTCGCCGCGCTGCCGGTCCAGGTAGAGGGCGAGGGCGGCGACGACCAGCACGGGCCAGGCCACGCCGAGTTCGCCCGCGGCGGCGCGGACCGCGTCCACCCGTTGCGGCGACCAGGACACGACGGCGCGGCGCTGCTCGCGCGGCACGTGCGGGGTGTCGGCGCCGAGCGTCACCGGTTCCGGTGCGCCGGCCAGGCGCGTCGTCCAGAACTCCCGGTCCTGCTGGTGGCGCTCCGAGGCACGGTACTCGGCCTCGGAGTCGGACAGGGTGCGCAGCGGCGCGAAGCCGGCCGGGGGGACGGGCCGCCCGTGGGCGAGCGCCGTGTAGACCTCGGCGCAGCGCTGCTGCACGAGGAACTCGCCGACGCCGTCCATCAGCAGGTGGTGGTACTGCTGGAACCACACGTACGCGGTGTCGGCCAGCTTCAGCAGCGCGAAGTCGTAAGCCGAGGGCCGGGTGATGTCCAGGGGCATGTCGAGTCGTCGGCGCTGCCACTCCTCGGCGGCGGCAGCCGGGTCCGCCGCGGCGGACAGGTCGACGAACGTGAACGGCGGTTCCCCGGCGGCCTCACCGACGACGAGCACCGGTTCGCCGCCGTCGCCCGTGTCGGTCACCCGGCCGCGCAGCACCTCCATGTCGGCCACGGTCCGGGCGAGCGCGCGACGGAACAGCCCGACGTCCAGCGCCCCCGAGACGGCCGTCCGTTCGGCGACCCGGTAGCGGGGGTTCGTCGGGTCGATGAGCTGCGCGAACCACAGGCCTCGTTGCCCGGCGGTCAGCGGCACGTCGAAGGCCGAGGTGGCGTCCGGCATCAATTCTCCAGGATCGGTGGACACCGCCGGTGGTCGTGTCCACCGGCGGTTTCGGGTGTCGGTCGGCTCGTCAGCGACCGGATGGCGGCGTGAGCACCAGGCCCGCGGTCGCGTCGCGCTCGTCGTCGCCCGCGGTCGCGTAGACCGCGCCGGTCGCACCGGTGACGAAGGCGCCGACGGCGGCGACGCACTGCAGCACGCCCAGCGCGCCGGAGCACGGCCCCCAGGCCGTGGTGAGGTCGTGGCGCGGCACTCCGGGCAGCACGCCGTCGGGCACGCCGCCGCCCGGCACGTGCCAGGCCGCCGGTTCCGTGGCGGTCACGGCGGAGAGTTCGGTGACGCAGGCCGCCAGGCCCGCGCCGCGCGCGTGGCCGCCGACGCGGGCGAGCACCCGGGCGCCGCGCGCGGTCGCCGCGGTCTCGTTCTCCACGACGAGCGCGACGGCTCCGTCCAGCGGCGCGGTGCCATCCAGCAGCGTGCGGGCCGGTTCGGTGTCGGGTTCGACGCCGAGCACCAACGCCCTGGTGAGGCGGCCGGTTTCGAGCATGGTGGCGGCCCAGCGCACGGCGTCCAGGCCGGACGTCGAGCCGTTGCAGATCATGAGGTTCGGGCCGCGCAGGCCGTGCTTGATGGCGACCGACGACGCGACGACGTTGCAGGACACCTTCGGCAGGTCCATGGGGCTCAGCGCGTCGGTCGTCCCGGTACGCAGTGTGTCGACCACGCGCACCACGGTGTCCAGGTTTCCGGTGTTGGAGCTGACCACGACACCCACGGTGTCCGCCTCCACGGTGAGCGCGCCGTCCACGAGCAGACCGGAGTCCCGCAGCGCGGCCTCGGCGGCGCAGTAGGCGAGTTGGGTCGCCCGGTCCTTGTAGCGCAGTCCTCTGTATCTGCCTCCGCGGCCGAGGAGCCGGGCGGTGTCGACCGGCTCCGCGTGCTCCTGCCGGCCGGCGGGGACCGCCTCGGGGCGGTCGGCGCCGGGCAGGGTCACCCCGGTTCCGGTGACGACGACTCCGGGGTAGGCATGGCTTCTCATCGGGTTAATGCCTCCAGTACGGCCACGGTGTTCATGCCGCCGAAGCCCAGCGCGTTGACCTGTGCGACAGCGACCGGTCTGCGGGCGGCGGTGCCGGTGACCAGGCGGAACTCGGCCGCCTCGGCCACCGGTTCGGTCAGGCCGACGACGGGCGGGACCAGGCCGTGCGTCATCGACTGGACGGCGCTGACCAGGCTCATCACTCCGGAGGCGCCGCCGGTGTGGCCGGTCATGGACTTGATCGCGGTCATCAGCGGCGCTCCGGCGTCGGCGCCGAACACCGTCTGTGTCGCGGTGGCCTCCACCTCGTCGTTGAGCAGGGTGCCGGTGCCGTGCAGCATGACCAGGTCGACGTCCGCGGGTGCGACGCCCGCCGAGCGGTGCGCGGCGCGCATGGCCTCGGCGAACCCGTCGGGGTTGGGCGCGGTGTCGTGGCGGGCGTCGCAGGCCACCTCGACGGCGCGTACCCGGCAGAGCGGTTCGGCGGCGTCCCGGCTGAGCACCACGGCCGCGGCGCCCTCGCCCATCATCACGCCGGCCCGGTTGCGGTCGAAGGGCTGCAGCCGGTCGGGGGCGACGGGATGCACGCGCTCCATGACACCGGACATGCTCTCGTTGAGCACGTCCACGCCGGCCACGACGACGGAGTCCGCCTGGTCGGTGGCCAGCATGTCGGCGGCCAGCGCCAGCGCGTACACGGACGCCGCGCAGGCGTTGGCGACGGTGTGGGTGTCGGTGGCACCGAAACGGTTTCGCATCGCGGTGCCGAAGTGCAGGTCGTCGGCGGACAGGGCGCCGAGGCTGCCCTTGTCGCGCCAGTGCAGTTCGGCCGAGCGCAGTTCGCGCAGTCCGCTGCCGACGAGGATCGGCACGTCGCGCAGGTCCGTGCCGAGTCCGGCCCGGGTCGCGGCCTGCTCGATCACGTCGGTGAGGAAGGCGGTCGCCCTGCCCGGCACGTCGCGGCCGTCGGGGTGGTCGTGGATCTGGTAGGCGTACCGCGCTCGGTAGGGCGCCCGGTCGATCCCGTGCAGCTCCCCCAGCCCGCTGCGGCCGGCGCACAGGTTGGCGAACATCTCGTCCGGATCCCCACCGACTGCGGACACCGCGCCCAGTCCGGATACCACCCAGTTCATGCCACCCCTTGCCCAGTCCCGTTGTGTGCCGAGGTCAGCCATCCTCAAGCGCCTCCGCGAAGGGAAACAACGCCACCTGCACCAAGTTGCACCTGCTGCGCCCTACGCCCGAATCGCCCCGGCTGCCGCTACAACCGGGCTGGTACGCCCACCCGTTGGCACACCGGGCGTCCTCGCGGCCTCCGCCGCGCGGTGGAGGAAGCCGGGACCCTGGGATGAGGTGGCGGTGGTGTCGGCGGTGCCAGCATGGGCCGCATGTTCATGAAGAAGGCCCTGCCGGACGTGCCGCGCCGGACCGTCCTCGCGGCCCATGCCGTACCCCTGGTCACGCTGCCGTCGGCCCTGTGGCGGCTCGCCCTGGCGGCCGGCCTCCCGGTGTCCGAGATCTCCCTGCGTCACACCTGGGAGGTGCTGTACGTCGTCTGTCTCGCCGTGGTCTGCGAAGGGCTCGCGCTGCTGACGCTGGGCCTGGTACGGCCGTGGGGCGAGGTCGTGCCGCGCTGGATCCCGCTGCTGGGGGGCCGCCGGGTCCGGCCGCTCGCGGCGACCGTGCCGGCCGTGCTGGGCGGTGTCGTGCTGGCCGGCCTGCTCTCCTGGGCGTTCTACTCCCACACCGCGAACATCGGGCAGGACGGCACCGGCACACCGGCGCAGTACGCGCTCATGCTGGTCTGCTACATCCCCCTGCTGGCCTGGCCGCCCCTGCTGATCGCGGTGGCCCTCGCCTACTACCGGCGCCGCACGGCCGCACCGGCCCCTGCCGGTGACGCTCCCGGCGAGACGGCGGCCGCCCCGGAAGTCCGGGCGTAGCGCCCGGCCCCGGTTCTGCCCGGACGCCCGGGGCGGCACGCGCGGCTCTTACGGCGCGAACAGGAGTACGGTGGATGTACTGAGGGCGTGTCGCACGCCGGCTCCCGGTCGGCTCGGGCGCGCCCCGGCCGGGAGTGCCCGTGATGGATCCATGGCTGATCTGGTTGATCGTGGCGGCGGTTCTGGTCCTGGCAGAGATCTTCACCCTCACCGCCGCGCTGGGAATGCTGGGTGTGGCCGCGCTGGTCACCGCCGTGTCGGCCGTGCTCGGTATGCCGGTGGCCGGCCAGTTCCTGGTGTTCACCGTCGTCGCCACCGTCACCCTGCTGTTCCTGCGCCCGGTCGCCCTGCGGCACGTGCTCCAGCCCCAGCGTGCGCGGTTCGGGGTGGACGCGCTGGTCGGCAGCACCGCCTACGCCGTGACGGAGGTGACGGGCCGGGACGGGCGGATCCGCGTCAACGGCGAGGAATGGACGGCCCGCGCCTACGACGAGACCCTGGTCATCCCGCAGGGAGCCAGCGTCGACGTCATAGAGATCAGCGGCACGACCGCATTCGTCTACCCCCGGGACTGACCCATGGACATTTCGGCACTGCTCATCGCCGGCCTGATCGTCGCGCTCATCGCGGTCTTCACCGTGGTGCGTGCGGTACGCATCGTGCCCCAGGCACGCGCTCGCAATGTCGAACGGCTCGGCCGCTATCACCGCACCCTGAACCCCGGTCTCAGCCTCGTCATCCCCTACATCGACCGCGTCCACCCGATGATCGACCTGCGGGAACAGGTCGTCTCCTTCAAACCGCAGCCGGTCATCACCGAGGACAACCTGGTCGTCGAGATAGACACCGTCCTGTACTTCCAGGTCACCGATCCCCGGGCGGCCTTCTACGAGATCGCGAACTTCCTGCAGGCCGTCGAGCAGCTCACCGTCACGACCCTGCGCAACGTCGTGGGATCCATGGATCTGGAGAAGACGCTCACCTCGCGCGACACCATCAACAGCCAGCTCCGGGGTGTGCTGGACGAGGCCACCGGCAAGTGGGGGCTGCGGGTCAACCGTGTGGAGATCAAGGCCATCGATCCCCCTCAGTCCATCAAGGACGCGATGCAGAAGCAGATGCGGGCCGAGCGGGACAAGCGGGCGGCGATCCTCGGAGCGGAAGGACAGCGTCAGTCGCAGATCCTGACCGCCGAGGGCGACAAGCAGGCCGCGGTGCTGCGCGCGGAGGGCAACCGGACCGCCGAGATCCTCAAGGCCGAGGGCCAGTCCCGGGCCATCGACGAGGTGTTCCAGGCCGTGCACCGCAACGACCCCGACCCGAAACTCCTCGCCTATCAGTACCTGCAGATGCTGCCGCAGCTCGCGCAGGGCCAGGGCAGCAGCTTCTGGGTGATCCCGAGCGAGGTCACCTCGGCGTTGCAGGGTGTGTCCCGTGCCTTCGGCGAGGTGCTGCCCCAGTCGCCGGCGACCCGCGACAAGCCCGACGACGACCGGTCCGCTCAGGCGGCCGACGACGCGGCCCGGGCCAAGGAGGCCGCGGCGGAGGCCCTGGCCGACGCCGCGAAGGCCGACCGTCTCACGACCGGCGGCACGCCGGTGCCCCGCCCGCCCGGATGACCCGTCCGCGCCCGGGCCCGAAGTCCCGGCGCGCCGAAGGACCGGGAGCATCCGGTTCCTGGGCTCAGGGCCGCCGTCCCGGACGCCGGAACACCAGCGCCGCGGCGACTCCGCCCAGCAGTCCGAACAGGTGCCCCTGCCAGCTGACTCCGGGCGTCGTGGGCAGCACGCCCCACAGGATGGAGCCGTAGACGGCGCCGACCAGGACGCCCAGGAGTACGTCACCGGCACGGCGGTCCACGAAGCCGCGCAGCACCAGGTAGCCGAAGAGGCCGAAGACGACGCCGGACGCGCCCGCGGTCGTGGAGTGGGCGGGTGCCGTGAGCCAGACGCCGAGACCGCTCACGAGGACGATCACCGCGACCACGGCGAGGAAGCGGCGTATGCCGGACAGCGCGGCCAGGAACCCCATGACCAGCAGCGGCACGCTGTTCGCCGCGAGATGGTCGAAGCCGAAGTGCAGGAAGGCGGCGGGCACGACGTCCCGCAGCTCACCGGCCTCGCGCGGGGTGATGCCGAAGGTGTCAAGGGCGTGACCGCTGAGCACGTCGATGCCTTCGAGCAGCCACAGGACGCCGACCCAGCCGGCGGTCAGGAGGGCGGCGTCCCGCGCACGGCGCGACGCGGACGCGGGGCGTGCCACGCCGCGGCGTGCGTCTCCCGGTCCCGCGCCGAAGTCCGCTCCGTACGTCATGGCGGCCCCCTTCCCTTTCCCTGCCACCCTGCTCAACGCGCGGGGGACGCGATCCGGTTCCGCGCCGGCCCCTCCCGGGCGGGCTCCGGGCGCCGCCGGGCGGGGGCGCGCGCCTCGTCCCGGGGACGGGTGGCGCCCGGTGTGTGGCCGAACGTGCGGCGGAAGACGTCGATGAACGCGCTGGCCGACGACCCAGCCGCACACGTGCGCGACCGTGGTCACCGGCGTGTCCTCGGCCAGCAGGACCAGCGCGTGGTGGAGCCGCAGCTGGGTGCGCCACTGCGGGAAGGTCATGCCGAGGTCGCCGCGGAACAGCCGGGACAGGGTGCGGTCGCTCGCCCCGACCTCGCGGCCCAGTTCGGCGAGGGTACGGCCGTCGGCCGGGTCGGCGCGCAGGATGTCGCAGAGGGCGCGCAGCGGGGGCGCGGTCGGTGCGGGCAGGTGCAGGGGCTGCTGGGGAGAGGCCCGCAGCTGGTCGAGCAGGACCGCGCGCAGCCGGGCGCGTTCGGGGCTGTCGTCGTCCGGGGTGCGGGTGTAGGCGACGATCAGTTCGCGCAGCAGCGGGCCGACGGCGAGCACGGTCGGTGTCGCCAGGTCGAGCGGGTTCTCGGCCGCGGGCAGCCCCACCAGGTGCATGTCGAGTTCGCCGTGCGCCCGGTGGGCGTGCACGGTACCGGCCGGGACCCAGATCGCGCGGGTGCCCGGGGCGACCCAGACGCCGGCGTCGGTGGTGACGGTCAGCGCGCCGCGGCCGGCGTAGACGATCTGGTGGTCGTCGTGCCGGTGGGCGTCCACCGCCGCGCCGGCGGGGAGCCACTGGGTGCGGGTCGGGGCGACGGACTCGTGGCGGATCTGCGTCATTGTCCGGCAGATTATCGGAAGTGCGACACCGCGGCGGGACCGGAGCATGACGGGGTGCGAAGGAATTCCTCGATCACTGTGCTGTCCGCCGGGCACGCCTGCGTCGACGTGTACCAGGGGGCGGTGGCGTCCCTGGTGCCGTTCTTCGTCGCCGAGCGCGCCTACAGTTACGCCGCCGTCTCCGGTCTGGTGCTCGCGGCCTCCCTGCTGTCGTCGGTGGTGCAGCCGGTGTTCGGGGTCCTCACCGACCGGTGGGCCATGCCCTGGCTGCTGCCCGTGAGCACACTGCTGGCCGGTCTGGGCATCGCGCTGAGCGGCGCGAGCGGCTCCTACCCGGTGACCCTGGTGTGCGTGGCGGTGTCCGGCATCGGCGTGGCCGCGTACCATCCCGAGGCCGCCCGGGTCGCCCGGCTCGCCGCCCGGGGCAGTCACGGCGCGATGGGCTGGTTCGCGCTGGGCGGCAACGTCGGCTTCGCCGTGGCACCCCTGCTGGTCGCTGCGGTCGTCGCCGCCGGTGGTCTGCGCTGGACGCCCCTTCTCGTGCTCCCGGCGCTGACCGGTGCCGCGCTGTGTCTGCCCGCGCTGCGCGCGCTGCGCCGGCGGCATCCGGCCGGGGCGCGGACGGCCGCGACGGCCGGGCGTGACGACACCGCGTCCTTCGTGAGGCTGTCCCTGGCCGTGGTCTGCCGGTCGGTGGTTCACACCGGCCTGAGTACGTTCCTGGCGCTGTACACCACCGAGCGCATGAACGGCAGCACGGCGGCGGGGACCGCGGCGCTGTTCGTGCTGTACGCCGGGGGCGCGGTGGGCTCCGTGCTCGGTGGCGCGCTCGCCGGCCGCTGGGGCCGGGTCACCGTCGCGCGCTGGTCGTACCTGATCGCGGCCGGATCGGTCGCGGGCCTGGTGTTGGTGCCGGGTCCGGCGCTGTACCTGTTCGCGGCACTGACCTCGGCGGGTCTGTACGTGCCGTTCTCGCTGCAGGTCACGCTCGGGCAGGACTACCTGCCCTCACGCACCGGTACGGCCTCGGGCATCACCCTCGGACCGACCGTCAGTGTCGGCGGTCTGGCGAGTCCGGTCATCGGCGCCGTCGCCGACGCGACGTCCCTGCGGACGGCCCTGGCAGCGCTGGTTCTCATGCCGGTGCTGAGCTGGCTGCTGTTCCGCACGCTCCGCGAACCCGCCACGCCACCGAAGTGAAGGCCCCACCGGCCGGCCGTGGGCGGGGAACCGGCCCCGCCCCCTCACCGTCGGGTCAACCGTTGTCGCCGCGGCCCCCGCGGATGGTGCGGGCGCGGCAGTACGTGCCGCCGTACTGGCCGGTCACCACCACGCGCCTTCGAGTGGATCGCCCCGGAGTGGTAACGGATCGGCAGGGCTCGCCCACAACCCCGACGTGATCGCAGGGGACGTGGCGGGAGGTCACCCGGGGCGCGGAATCGGCACGTCCGTCGTGAGGCCGTCCCGCCACCGGATGCGCGCCACATGGCCGCCGTCGCCGTCGGGGTCGACGGTCAGTGCGGGGAGGTCAGGCGTGCCGCCGCCCCGGCCGAGGGTCACGACGGCGCCCAGCACGGCGTGGGCCGAGGGGATGCGGGCGGTGAGCCAGGGAACGGCGGTCCACGCGCCCAGTGGACTCGTGCCCTGCTCCACGAACACTCCGGAGGTCTGATATCCCGTCAGGTCATGTACCACGGAGGTCAGTTCGTCCGTCGCGGCGACCGCGTACACCTCGCCCGCGGGCCGTGCCTCGTCCTCGGTCCCGGTGGCGGGTCTGGTCGCCGCGGCCAGCGGCCAGCCGCCCAGGCGGAGCCGGACTCCCGGTCCCGGTGGGCCGGCCACGCGGGCCAGCCGGACTTCGAGACCGCCCCGCACCACCGAGGCGACGGTCACCTCGGGGCCCGTGGTGACGACACCGGTGCGGCCCGAGCCGTGGTCCGCGGTGGTGTCGTCGGCGGCGTCCACCCAGTGCACCGGGCCCGAGGACACCGCGGCCAGGACACCGTGGGGCAGTTCCTCGGCGCGGTGGGTGCGGAACCCGGTGCGGTGGGAGGCCCGTCCGTGTGCGTCCAGCAGGGCGACCGTGTTGTCCACCGGATCGTGCACCGTCGGCCCGGTCAGCGGGGGCAGGGTCGCCGTGGAGTAGCCGAGCCGTGCGTACAGCGGCGCGTCCGTGCGCGGCTGGCCGGGGTGGGCGTGGTCGGTGCCGTGGTTGAGGACGGTGACGATGCCGTCTCCGCGGCGGGCCGACACCAGCCAGCCCGGTGCCGCGACGACCCGTGCCTCGTCGTTCCGCTCGACGGGCAGGGGTTCTTCGCGCGCCGTCCACACCGGGTGGTCGGCGGGCAGCATCAGGCCGAGCATGCCCTTGGCCGCCCAGTACGGGGAGCCCGGGCCGGAGTACGCCTGCCGCATGCCGGGCCACGGCTGGTGCCAGCCGAGCGTCAGCAGTCCCTCGCGGTCGGGCACGCCGTGCCGGGTGAAGTGGTCCACCATGCCGCTCGCCGCGCGCCG
The DNA here is from genome assembly GCF_029813775.1 of Streptomyces sp. DH24. Lineage (GTDB taxonomy): Bacteria > Actinomycetota > Actinomycetes > Streptomycetales > Streptomycetaceae > Streptomyces. The sequence continues at coordinate 29,866 of NZ_JARVKW010000045.1, forward strand.
GGTGAGCCCCGGAGGCAGTGGGGAGGTGCCGCTGATCGCGCCGGTCCAGAAGGGCGCCGCGGCGGCGAACCGGTAGATCAGGCTGCGCCCCTGCAACAGCGGCGACCCGTCGGCGCCGACCAGGCGCACCGCGTCGTCCAGGTACCGGGCGAGGTCGGCGCCCCAGGTGGCGCGCAGGTCCGCCGCGCAGAGCGACCCGGTGACGTCGAACAGCTCGGTCCACAGCAGCGGGTAGGTGTGCAGGGCCCAGCCCGTGTAGTGGTCGTAGGCCCGTTCCTGTCCGTCGGAGAGCCAGCCGTCGGCGCGCCGCAGGGAGGCGTGCACGGCCAGGTCCTGCTCGATGTCGGCGGGGGACCAGGGCCCGCCGGACTCGCGGAGGAAGGACTCCACGACGATGCGGAACCAGACCCAGTTGATGGGCGGGTAGCTCTGGCCGACGACCCCGGACAGCCACTCCACGGTGCTCTCGCGGACCCGGTCGTCGAGGCGGTCCCACAGCCAGGGCCTGGTCAGCTGGAGGATCAGGGCGATCGACGCGGCCTCCACCTTGGCCTGGTCGAGTTCGTCCGGCCGGGGCCAGGCCTCGGGGTGGTGCGGGTCGGTGCCCGCCGCGAGGCCCTCGGCGTACCGTTCCAGGAGGCCGGTGGGGTCGGCGCCGCGTTCGCCGGCGACACGGAAACCGGCGAGCAGGAAGGAGCGGGCGTAGCCCTCCAGCCCGTCGGAGTCGGGCCCGTAAAAACTGTTCGGGCCCGGCGGCAGGATGCGGGCGCCGCCCGGGGAGCGGTGGGCGTCGAGTGCGGCGAGCAGCCGGTCGGCGAGGGCGGTCCAGTGCCGCCGTTCCCAGCCGGTGTACGGCGACAGGCCGCTCGGCGTGCCGGTGCCCGGCGGGGAGCTCATGCCTGCACCGCCAGGTCGCGCCGGGTGATCGGGGCGAGCGCGGGTTGGCCCGCCGCGTAGCGTTCCAGTTCGGTCAGGGCCATGGCGCTCATCCGGCGGGCCTCGGAGCCGAGCGATCCCGCGATGTGCGGGGTGAGCATCACGTTCGGCAGGGAGTAGAGCGGTGAGTCGGCGGGCAGGGGTTCGGGTTCCGTGACGTCGAGGACGGCGTGCAGACCGGCGCTGCACGCCGCTTCCAGCGCGGCGGTGTCGACGAGGCTGCCGCGTGCCGTGTTGATGAGGACGGCGTCCCGGGGCAGGGCGGCGAGTTCGGCGGCGCCGATCATGTGCCGGGTCTCGGGCAGCGCGGGGGCGTGCAGGCTGAGGACGTCGGCTTGGGGCAGCGCGTCGGCGAGCGTGGCGGGTTCGCCGCCCGCGGCGGCCACGGCGGCGGGGTCGGCCACCGGGTCGACGACGAGGACGCGTGCGAGGTCCAGGTCGCGCAGCAGCCGGACCAGGCGGCTGCCGATGCGGGAGAATCCCACGATCACCACGGTGCGGCCGACTCCGCTGAGTTCGCCGCGGCCCTCGACGTAGCTCCAGTCGTCGCGGTGGCGCCGGGCGTCGTTGGCGAGGAACGGCGCCTTCTTGAACGCCCACAGGATCGCCGCGAGGGTGAAGTGCACCACCGGTTCGGCGTTGGCGTCGGCCGCGGTGGTGACGAGGATCCCGCGGTCGAAGACGGCGTCGGTGACGTGCGAGCGCACGGAACCCGCCGCGTGCAGGACAGCCCGGAGCCGGGGGGCCGCCCGCAGGACGTCCTCGCCGAGGCGGGGACAGCCCCACGAGGTGATCAGCACCTCCGTCTCGGCGAGCCGGCGCAGCGCGTCCGGTGAGCCGAGGTCGTCCACCACGACCGGGTCACCGAGCGTCGCGGCGGCGCGGAGCCGGGCCATCTCCTCGGGGCCGAACTGCATGCCGCGTGCCCGGTCGTCCATGACGAGCAGGGTCTCGGGTCGCCTCACTTGGTGCTCCCAGCGGCCAGGCCGGTGCGCCACTGCCGCTGGAGCAGGACGAAGGCGGCGACGAGGGGGATCACGGCGAGCAGCGAGCCGGTGATCACGAGCGGGTTGTACTGCGGGAACTGGGTGACACGGGTGCTCCATTGGAAGATGCCGAGGTTCATCGGGAAGAGTCGGGGGTCGGTGAGCATCACCAGGGGCAGGAAGAAGTTGTTCCAGATGGCGACGAACTGGAACAGCACGATGGTGATGAGGCCGTTGCGCATCATCGGCAGGCCGATGGTGAAGAAGGTGCGCAGTTCGCCGGCGCCGTCCACCCGGGCCGCCTCCAGGACCTCGTCCGGGACGGAGGCGTCCGCGAAGGCGCGGGCCAGGTACACGCCGAACGGGTTGGTGAGCACCGGCAGGAACACCGCCCAGAAGGTGTCCACGAGGCGGAGCTGCGAGGCCAGCAGGTACAGGGGCAGCGCGAGCGCGGTGGTGGGGACGAGGACGCCGGCGAGGGTGACGGCGAACAGGGTGCGCCGGCCGGGGAACTCCAGCTTGGCGACGGCGTATCCGCAGGCGGCGCAGACCAGCGAGCCGAGGACGGCGCCGACCACCGCGTACAGCACGGAGTTGCGGACCCAGTACAGGAAGATGCCGTCCTGCTCGGCGAACAGGGCCGTCAGGTTGTCGCCGAGGCTGAAGGCGCCGAGGTCGAAGGCGCCGGTGGTGGAGAAGTCGTTGACGTTCTTCGTCGCGGACGTCACCAGCCAGATCAGCGGCAGGACGCTGTAGAGCGCGCCGATCAGCAGGACGAGGTGCACGGCGGTGCGTGAGGTCCACATCGACGCGGTGAGCGGCGGGCGGTTGCGGGCCGGGGCGGTGTGGCTCATCGTGCCGACCTCCTGGTGGACAGGCGCATCACGAGCGCGGAGAGCAGGGCCGAGACGAGAGCGAGGACGATGGAGGCCGCAGCGGCACGCCCGTACTCGTTGTTGACGAAGGCGGAGTCGTACACGTACAGGCTGGGTGTCCAGTTGGTGGTGACCGAGCCGGTGAAGTTGTGCAGCACCAGGGGCTCGGTGAACAGCTGGAGCGAGCCGATGACCGTGAAGATCAACGCGACGAAGAGGGTGGGCCGGATCACGGGCACCTTGATGCGCAGCGCGGTGCGCAGTTGGCCCGCGCCGTCCACGCGGGCGGCCTCGAGGATGTCCCGGGGCACCGAGCGCAGCGCCGTCAGGAAAATGATCATGTTGTAGCCGCACCACTGCCAGGTCGCCATGTTGGCGATGGAGGCCAGGACGCCGTTGCTGCCCAGCGGGTCGAAGGGGAGCAGGTCGGCGACGGGGCCGATGGTGGGGCTGTAGAGGTAGGCCCAGACGAGTCCGGCGATCACGCCGGGCACCGCGTAGGGCAGGAACACCGTCAGGGTCCACAGGCCGCTGAGCTTCGTCACGGCGGAGTCCAGCAGCAGGGCGAGGACGAGTGCGCCGCCGAGCATCATCGGGATGTGGACGAGGGCGAACAGCGCGACGTGTCCGACGCCGTCGAGGAAGGCGCCGTCGGTCAGGACGTCACCGTAGTTGTCCAGCCAGACGAAGACCTGCTCCGGGCCGCCGAAGCCGAGTCCGGTCAACCGGTCGGTGAACAGGCTCAGGTAGAGGGCGTAGCCGACCGGGACGAGGACGGTGGTGGCCAGCAGGAGCGCGAACGGGGCCGCCAGCAGCAGTCCGCCCCGTCTGCTCGCGCGCCGGTCGCGGTGGCCGGCCGGCGATCCGGTGGCGCGGCCCGTCTCGGTGGTGGTGCGGGAAGGGCTCAGCACGCTCATGCCCGGCTCCTGTCACTGGCGTTGACGACCGACAGCCCTCGGGCCCGCATCGTGGACACCGCCTGGGTCTGTACGTGGCGCAGGGCGCGCGGCAGGGTGGTGCCGCCGCTGCTCACCGGGCCGAACGAGTTGGCGACGGTGGAGAACAGGCCGAGGGCGTTGGGCCCCCACGTCCATTCCGGCACCCGGGCGGCGGCCCGGTCCAGCACGTCGTACACGGGCTCGCCGAGGAAGTAGCCGCCCTTGTACACCTCGCGCGCCACCTTCCGGCTGGGTTCGTAGCCGGGGAAGGGCGAGGTGAAGGTGGCACCGATGCGCACGACCTCGGGGTCGGTGCTCAGCCAGCGCAGGAAGGTCAGCGCCGCGTCGGCGACCTCGCTCTCCTCGGAGACGGCGAAGGCGGTGCCGCCCTGCATGCCGTTGGCCGGTGTGCCGTCCCAGGTGGGCATGGTGGTGACGGCCCAGCGCTGCTTGTCGTCGGGGATGGACTTGTTGAGGGAGCCCACGCTCCACGAGGCGCCGAGCAGGCCCCACAGGCGTCCGGTGTGCATCGCCGAGATCCACTCCTGGCTGCCGGTGGGATCGGCCTTGACCAGGTCGGCGGAGATCAGTTCCTGCCAGAACCCGGCCGTGCGGCGGGTGCCCTCGCCGTTGACGTTCACCTCCCAGCTGTCGCCGTCGACCCGCCACCACGGGTCCCCGCCCTGCCAGGACATGCCGGCGAAGAACGAGCCGTCGTTCAGCGGGAAGGTGGTGATGCGGGCGTTCGCCTGCGCCTTGCGCACGGCCCGGGCGGCGAGCCTGAACTCGTCCCAGGTGCGGGGCACGTCGATGCCGTGCCGGTCGAACAGGTCCTTGCGGTAGTAGAAGACCATCGGGGCGATGTCCATGGGCACCGCCCAGGTGCGTCCGTCGGGCCGCACACCGCGCCAGGCCGCGTCCGAGTAGCCGTCCGCGAGGTCCGCCATGTCGGCGGTGAGGTCCCGCAGCCCGCCGCTGGTGAGGATCTGCGGCAGCCCTTGGTACTCGACGTGCAGGATGTCGGGGGCGTTGTGCGCGCGCAGGGCGTTGGTCTGCTGGGCGTAGCCGCCGGACAGTCCGCCGGCGATCACGCTGAGCTCGACCTGGATGTCCCGGTGGGTCCTGTTGAACGCGGCGACGTACTTGTCCATGCCGGTGAGCCAGGACCACACGGTGACCCGGGTGGCTCCGGACGAGGACGCGGAACAGCCGGTCAGGGCGCCCGCGGTGAGGGCGGCGGCGCCCAGCCCCGCCGAGGTGCGCAGCACGGTACGGCGTGACCAGGACGGTGGGCGTGGCCCGCGCGCGGAGTCCGGCTCCGCGTCGGCGTGGTTTCTGGGAAGCACCATTGCTCTCTCCTGTGCGGGTGACCCGGTCACTTCAGCGCCTGCCGCTGTTCGGGGTCAACAAGGAGGAATCACATCGATCAGAAGCGATCAGAAGCGATAGTTCGCAGGTCGCCGGTCCTCCCCCACCCGCGTTCCGGCGGGACGACCGGCTCGTTCAGGGCGCCTCGGGTATCGGCAGGGCGCCGCAGGACTCCCGCACCACGACGTTCGGCCACAGCTCGACGCGGTGCACCGGCCACTCCCCGCCGACATCCGCGATCTTGGCCAGGGCCAGCTCGGCGGCGAGTCTGCCGAGCCGGTGCTTCTGCGGGCGCACCGCGGTCAGCGGCGGGTCGGAGGCCGCCCCGATCTCGTCGTCGTAGGTGACGATCGCCAGATCGTCGGGAACGCCGATGCCCAGCTCACGGCCCTGTTCGATCAGGCCGATGGCCTCGCGGTCCGAATGGACCAGCATCGCCCGGACTCCGAGGTCGCGCGTGCTCCTGAGCACGCCGGAGTAGGTTTCCGCCCACCCCGCGGATCCGTACGAGGGCACCTCCAGGTCCAGGCCCTCGTGGGACGGCAGGTCCAGGGTGCGCACGGCGTCCCGCCAGCCCGAGCGGAGCGCCTTGCTGGTGGGGCTCTGACGGGTCGTGATCAGCGCGACGCGCTGGTGCCCGAGGGTGACGAGGTGGCGCACGGCGAGTCCGGCGCCGAGCGCGTGGGCGGTCATGGCCCCGTCCAGGGCCAGGGTGGCGAGCTCCTCGGGGGGCCTGCGCTCGACGAGCACCACGGGCACGGTCAGGGACCCGAGCCAGCGCAGCAGTTCCAGGGCGCCGTCCCCGCTGGTGGTGGGGGCGACGAGCAGTGCCTGCACGCCGCGCTCCAGCAGGGAGTTGATCTGCCGCCGGTCCTCGGCGGGGTCGTCCCAGCGGGAGGCGCGCATGACGAGCCGGCCCTCGGCGGCGGCGACGGCGGTCTGGGCGCCCTGGATGACGGGCGGCCAGTAGTACTCCACCGAGGGCACCACCATGCCCACCAGGGCGCGCGTCGCCATCGGGCCGTACGCGCCGGGCATTCCCTCCCTGGCCTGCGGCGCCGCCTGCGCGCGGTTCGGCAGGGCGATGCCGCCGTGCACGCGCTGCACCAGCCCGCGGTCGGCCAGCAGGGTCACGTCCCTGCGCACGGTCACCGCCGTGACGCCCAGTTGCCGCACGAGGTCCGAGAGGCGCACCATCCCGTGCTTCCGGACCGCGGCGAGGATCCTCTCCTGCCGCTCGGCCGCCAAGGACATCGTCCGCTCTCCCTCCACGCCGGGCCTCGCGGGGCACAGCAGCCCCTCCGTGGCACGGCAGTGACCGTCACGGTATCGGTTCCGATCGAAACATCGGTAGTGATCGAAAAAGATCAGCGCGTACGGAATCCCACCGTGTCCGCCAGGGGAAAGGGCTCCAAGACCCTCCGAGTGATCACTTCCGAACGCTTCTGGTCGATTCCCCGCCGTGTCGGTGCCGCTGCTTCGGTTCCGCCGCGCAGGTCGTCCGTTCGCCCGTCCCGCTTTCGATCACTACGGTGTGGCGGATGAAGCTGACGGCGATCACGCTCGACTGCGCCGACCCGGAGGCGCTGGCCGCGTTCTACCAGCAGGCCACCGGACTCGCCCCGCACCCGAGGTCCAACGGCGACTTCGCCGGGCTCATGGGCGAGCACGGGCTCCTCATCGGGTTCCAGCGGGTCGACGGTTACCGGGCTCCGGACTGGCCCGGGCAGGCGGTGCCGCAGCAACTCCACCTGGACTTCGCGGTGGACGACCTGGACGAGGCCGAGGCCCTGCTGCTGGGTCTGGGCGCGACCAAGCCGGAGCACCAGCCGGGCGGGGCCAGGTGGCGGGTCTTCCTGGACCCGGCTGGACATCCGTTCTGCCTGACCGGGACCGGTTGAACGGCTCGGAACCTTGCGTCTGACGCTCCGTCAGAGCGCGCGGGCCGAGCGAGATCCTGGCGGCGGCCGACAGGTGGTCGCGGGCAGGGCGCGGATGCTGCCGACCGTCGCGGAACGGGCCATGACCTGGTCGATGCGGGCCACCGGCAAGGCGGCGGGGAAGCTGAACGCGAACCCTCGCTGATTGCGGGATTGCAGGGCGGAGGGCCGCCGTCAGTGGCCCAGGGCCCTGGCCAGCTGCTGCTTGTTCATCGAGGAGCGGCCCTCGATGCCCTTTCGCTTGGCTTCCTCGTACAGTTCGTCGCGAGTGGCACCGGACCGGGATCCGCCTGCGCCGCCCGAGGACTTCGAGCCGCCGCCACCGCTCCGGCTCGACGAGGAGCTCTTGCGCGATCCGCCGCCGGAGGACTTGGTCTCGCCGGACTGGGACCGCTGCTTGTTGACCGTGCGCGCGGCCATTTCCTTGGCCCGCCCGGTCGAGGCGCCGCGCTCCTGCGCGCTTTCCTTGATGTGCTCGTACTGGCGTTCCCGCTTGGAACTCGATCCTGAGGGCATCACACACCCACCTTCCGGCGCTTCCTGGCAGCCGCGCTGCGTGCGTACGGTGCGTTTTCGGGGTTTCCCCCGCGGCGACGGCAAAACCACGGCCGCCGCGACTCCCCCGGCGGCCCCGAGGGCTGGGCCCTCACCGGCACGGACACCGCCGCGAGAAATGAGCACCGCCTGAGCCGGCCCGTGCGGCGAGAGGCCGCGGTGTGGCGGTCGGGGACGGGTGGGTACTTGGGCAGGGCACCCTGGCACCCCCGACGCGAGGACGGTACCGCGATGACCGAGTACGAACGTTCACGCACGATGCCCGCGCAGCCCGAGCACGTCTTCGACCAGGCCGCCGACGTCGGCCGGCTGGACAGCTGGCTGCCGGACGCCCTGCACGTGGGCCCCGCCGACGCCGGGGAACTTCCCGCCGTCACCGTGCACGAGGACCGCACCGACGAGGACACGTCCGCCCTGTTCCGCGCCCGGCCCGACCAGATGCGCCTCGAATGGGGCACCCGCGACCAGGGCAGCTACGCCGGCTGGCTCCAGGTCGCCGGCATCGGCAGCGGCGCCAGTGAGGTGACGGTCCACCTGTCGTTCTTCGACGAGGGCCACGACCCGGGCGAGCAGGCCGTGCGCGACGCGCTGGACGGCAGCCTCCGGCGCCTGGAGGAACAGGTGCGGCTGCGCGTCGACAACGCGGCCGGCTGACGGCTCGCGGGTCATGGCACGCGCCAAGCAGTACGCCGTCGCCGCCTCCGGGCAGTGGACCGACGAGGAGGAGGGCCGCCGCCGGCTGCCCGCCGGGGAGGTCCACGCGTGGGAGCCGGGCATGAACCAGACGGTGTGCGGTCTGTCCCTCAGCCGCTCCCAGCTGATCCGCTTCTCGCACGTCACCTGGCTGGACACGTTCCCGCAGTCCGGTGGCGCGGCGGACCGGGTGCGGCGGCAGTGCCCGCGCTGCGCCTCCGTCGCCGGGCGCCGCGGCGGTGACGCGCGTCCGCGGTGGCAGCGCACCGATCCCCGGCCGTGAGCCCCGCACGGCCGGACGTACGCCCGCACGGGGCGACGGCCCTCACTCGGGGCGCGCGGGGCCCGGCGCGTCGTACTTGAGCACCAGCAGGGCGATGTCGTCGGTGCGCTGCCCGCGGGCGTTGCCCTCTCGCAGCAGATCGTCGATGAGCAGGTCCAGGTCCCGGTCGTCGGCGCGGGCCAGGTGGCGGGCGAGCAGGGCGATGGAGTCGTCGATGTCGACGCCCGGTCTTTCGATGAGGCCGTCGGTGTAGAAGGCGAGCAGCAGTCCCGGGGCCAGCGGGATCTCGGTGAGCGGATACTCGGCGTCGGGGTCGATCCCGAGGAGGGGGCCGGGCGGGACGGCGACGGGCCGGGTGTCGCCGTCGGGCAGGCGCATCAGCGGCGGCGGGTGACCGGCGGTGGCCAGGGTGGCGCGGCCGCGGGCGAGGTCGAGGTGGACGTAGAGACAGCTGGTGAACAGCTCGGAGCCGAGGTCGTGGATCAGCCGGTTGATCCTGGAGAGGACCTGGCCGGGGGCGGTGCCGGCGGTCGCGTGGGCGTGGACCCCGGTGCGGACCTGCCCCATCAGCGCGGCGGCGGCGACGCTGTGGCCCTGGACGTCGCCGATGACGGCGGCGACGGCGCTGTCGCCGAGCCGGATCAGGTCGTAGAAGTCGCCGCCGATGTCCATGCCCCGGGTGGCGGGCAGGTAGCGGGCGGCGACCCGCAGGCCCGGGATCTCGGGGAGGGTGTGCGGGAGCAGCGCCTTCTGCAGGCCGTGGGCGATCTCGTGCTTGGTGTCGTAGAGGCGGGCGCGGTCGAGCGCCTGGGCGATGAGCCCGCCGAGGGAGGTCAGGACGGCCCGTTCGTCGGCGGAGAACTCGCGCGGGCTGTCGTAGGACAGGATGCAGCAGCCGACGGGCCGGCCGGAGGTGATCAGCGGGAGGAACGCCCAGGCCTGCTTGCTGCTGATCATCGGCGCCTCGGGGTAGGCGGCCCGCATCTCCTCCGCGTTGACGAAGAACGCGGGGACGCCACTGCTGAGGGCGTGTCCGGCCGGGGTCAGGGTGGTGTCGACGGGAAGGCCGTCGAGCCGCTCGATGATGTGGGCGGGATAGCCGCGGGACCCGGTGATCCGCAGCCGGCCGGCGTCGACGGCGGACAGGACCAGACCCTGGGCGCCGAAGGCGGGCATGATCTGCTCCGCGACCAGGTCGATGACGTCCTGGACGCCGACGACCTCGGTCAGCGCGGCCGCCAGATGGGTGAGCTGGTAGAGCTGCCCCGTGCGGGTCGGCCTGTGGGTGCGCCGGGACTGCGGCGGCGCCGGCACGGGCGGGGGCTGCTCACCGGTGCGCACGATACGGACGCTGATGCCGCTGGAGTCCGGGTAGAGGTGGAAGTCCAGCCACTGGTCCGGCGGGCGGCACGCGCTGAAGGAGACGGGCTCACGGCTGAGCACCGCGGCACGGTAGCGGTCCTCGACGAGGGGGTCGTCCAGCCAGCGCAGGGACTGCCACGGCAGGGTGCCAAGCAGCCGGTCGGCGTCGCAGCCCAGCAACTCGCAGGCACCGGACGTGAGATAGGTGAAGCGTCCTTCCAGGTCCAGCGCGCAGCTGCCGCCGGGCAGGCGCTCGGCGAAGTCGGCGGCGGCCATGGCGGGGCGTACGGTCGAGCGGCCCGTGCCGGCGGACATCACTCGGGGCCGGTCACGGACCGGGCTCCCGCCCCGCTCGGCGGCCTCCTCCAGTGTCCGGGCCAGGCGCCGGCAGCTCGCCGCGATGTTGTTCCGCTCCCGCCCGGTCATGTACGGCGGACGGGTCGCCGGCCACATCAGCAGCAGGGCGCCCCACCGGCGCATGCCGGTGACGGGCGCGGCGACCAGTGACAGGGGGAACGGGAGCGCGACCGCGGTACGCGGGTAGGAGCGGGCCATCTCCTCCTGGCTGCCCACCCACACCATCCGGTCCTCGCGGGCCGCGTCGGCCACCGGGGCGGGCGCGGACATCGGCACCCTCACCCACGGTGCGGCGAGCTCGGCGGGCGCCCCGCACAGCACGTCCAGCATCAGCACCTGCTCGTCCGGTGCGAGCAGATAGAGGGCGCCGATGGACGCACCGGTCCGGCGCACCGTCTCCGCGAACGCGGCGTCCAGTTCGTCGGTGCCGGTGGCCGGATCACCCGTGCTGGTCACCAGGCACCCCCAGCGTCGAACGGGCGAGCCCCGGGCGGCGCCGGGCAGCCGTCCGGCCCCCTTGGCACGCGGTTTTCCGCATGCCGGACGTACCCGGCCTCATTCATGTGACGACGCTACGCCCTCGGACAGCGGTCGGCACGTCATCCCAGCGGGCGGCCGGGCCGGGGGAAACGGGGGTGGGCCCCCGGATCGGGTGATCCGGGGGCCCACGGGCAGTGACGTGTCAGACGTCAGTGCGCGGCGTGCAGGCTCGTACCGAGCGCCAGGCCGTTCTCCGTACCCACACCGATGGCGTCGGCGCAGACGTCCACGACCGGCGTCTCGACGAAGAGGCCGCCGGAGCCGCTGACGCCGAGACCCCCGGAGATCTGGTCCAGGCTGGCGTCGGACATCTCGGCGGTTTCGACCTGGTGACCAAGGTTCATAACGCGCGGTTCCCTTCCGGTAAGCACTTCCGAAACGCAGGGTTCGCCCGGTTCCCAAATCGGGAACTATTCCGACGAGCCCTGCCAGGTGCAGGATCAAAGCACGCACTGAAAGCGACGGCCAACTGACCGAGAGTCAATCCGACTTCACCGCGCGGGGCAGCTTCACCTGCGTGGTTGCGCGGTGACCGAGTGCGCCAACTCCTTCACACGGTCTGCAGTTCGACGGCACCTGAAGGCCGGGGCCGGCAATTCCCGAAAGCCGCATTCCCGTGCCAAATCCACCCGCGTCCACATCAGTCATGACGACTGTTCAGTTTTCGCGAGCGGGCCGCCGGGCCGTGTGCAGGTTTCCCGGATTTTCGGCACTGGGTTTCCGGGCCGCGACGTAAAACGCCCTGTCCGCGCAGACCGCGGGGGCGGCTTCCGCCGTCGGCGGCGAAGCCCACCGGTACCGGACCGGCGGCCGTCCGGAGCCGGGAGCCGTCCGCGCGGCCCTCGGTGACTCGCCGCTGCGAGGACTGGCCGGACGCCACGGCGGGCAGAGCACACTCGACCGGCACCGAGGAGGCCATGTGACCCACAGCCCGCCCGAGAGCTGGGACGCGCACTGCACGAGCGGCAGGACGTTCCGGCGTCTGGGTGACGCCGAACGCGAACTGCTCGCCGAACACGCCCCGGCGCCCGACGGCGGACGTGCCCTCGACATCGGCTGCGGACTCGGTGAACTCGCCCGTCACCTCGCCGCCGGTGGCTACCGGGTCGACGCCGTCGACTGCGCACCCGACGCCGTCGCCCAGGCGGCGGCACACCCCGAGAACGACGGGGCGGTGACCTACCGGGTGCTCGACATCGAGCGGGACGGCCTCGGCGACCTGGGTCCCGCCTACGACCTGATCACCTTCCGTCTCAGCTGGGCCTTCCTCCACGACCGCACCCGCGTCATGCGCCGGCTGCGCGAACGCCTGCGCCCCGGCGGCACCCTGTGTGTGATCACCCCCGTCGCCGGGACGACGCCGCCGGGCCGGCGGAGGACCGCCCTGGACGAGGACGAGATCGCGCTGCTGCGCGCCGGCTGGGGCACAGCCGACCGCCACGACGCCGAGGGACTCGCCTTCGTCGTCCTGCGCGACCCGGTCCCCGCCGAGGTCACGTACGCCGGCAAGCGACAGCCCGCACCGCACGCCCTGACCGGCGCGGGTGTCGTCGTCACCGACCCCGCCGGACGCGTCCTGCTCGGCTGGTCCCGGCGCGGCGTGTGGGAACTGCCGGGCGGCAAGAACGACGCCGGTGAGGGCTTCGTCGACACGGCCGTACGAGAGCTGGAGGAGGAGACCGGGCTGAAGGCCTCCAAGGCGCGGCTGCTGGCCCTGCTGCTGGACTCCACCCACGGGGTCCCCCGGATGACGGCCGCCGTCCGCGTCATCGCCTACACCGGTGAACCGGCGGTACGGGAGCCGCGGTTGATCCACCGCTGGGAGTGGCACGAGCCCGCCGACCTGTCCGCTCTCGCCCAGCCCCTGTTCACGCCGAGCGCGCATGTCATCGACACCGTGTGGCCCGGCCTGCTCACCGGCCTGCCGCACGTGCACCGCTATCCCGTCGCCTGACGACCCGTCGGGGGTGGCGAGTTCACCGGGTACGCATGACAGTCGCACAGCACTCGCTCAACGGGTCGAACACCACACCGTGACGTCACAACCAGGGTGACATGAGCGACGAGATGACGCTGACGGGGAACAATTCGCGCCACACATCCGTACTATCGCCATCCAAAGGTGTCGGCAGCACACACTGCCCCGCCACCCACGAGACGTGAACCTCCGTGCGCGTCCCCGCGTTTCACCACTTGCGCGTGGCCGCGCCGAGGCACCACCGCGAGGAAGGTCAGCATCATGTCCGAGAACACCACGGCCGCCGGCGACCTGGCATCGCAGTACGCCGCCCAAGTCACCGGCGACCTGGACCGCAACGTCAAGGAGCAGGAACGTATCAGCGCGGAAATCGCCGCTCTGCAGGAGCAGTTGGCGACTCTGCAGCAGGACCACTCCGTGCTGGTGAACATGCAGCAGGCCCTCGGTGTGACCCCTGCCCCGGTGCAGTCCGCGCCCGCCACGGTGCCCGCGCCCAGGACGAAGGCCGCCCCCGACCGTGCCAGGAAGAGCACGCGCGCGAAGAACACGAAGACCACGAAGACCACGAAGAAGGAGACGACTGCCGCGCCGGCCCCGGCGAAGTCGCAGCCGAAGTCACAGCCGAAGTCCGGGAAGCCCGCGGCGGGCAAGACCCCGGCCACCGCCGCGAAGACCGCCGGGCCCACCCTGGTCGAACTCGTCCGCGCGCACCTCGCCGAGCAGGGCGAACCGCGTTCGGCCGCCGAGGTCGCCACCGCGCTGGGCAAGACGCACGCCGACCGGTCGTTCAAGACGACGGTCGTGCGCAACACGCTGGAGAACCTGGTGGCCAAGGGCCAGGCCCAGCGCAGCAAGCAGGGCAACTCCGTCTTCTACACCGCCCCCGAAGCGGCGGAGCGGAAGGCCGGGGCCCCGTCCGAGGAGGCACAGCCCGAGCGGTCCGAGTAACGGTCTGGCGCACACCGGTCGGGCCCGGGCCGGGGTTCACCTCACTCGCCCGCCGCCACACCCCCGGCGGCGACACCCGGCGTGACGAACCCTCATGCGGCGGGGTGTGACACCCGAGGGCTCGGCCCGCAGGCTCAGCTGTCCGGGCGGCCGGTGGGGGTGACGGGCCGCGTCACGCGGCCGGTCACGTCGAGTGCGGCTGCGGTCCCCGGGAGGGTGAGGGGGCCGGCTCCTCCCGCACACACACCCCCGGCGACGCCGGGCCGGCACCTCCTCGGCGCGGTGGTCGACGGCCGGGCAGGTCAGGGGCGCCAGCCGTACTGCGGGGGGATGCGCACGTCGCCGCCGAGTTCGCGGGCCGCCCGTCGTGCCCAGGTGGGCTCGCGCAGCAACTGGCGGCCGACCAGGACCGCGTCGGCCTCGCCGGCGGCGAGGATCTTCTCCGCCTGCGCGGGGTCCGTGATCTCGCCGACCGCCGCCACCGGCATCTCCGTCTCGCGCCTGACGCGGGCGGCGAAGGGCACCTGGTAGCCGGGGCCGACGGGGATGGTCACGCCGGCCGCGTTGCCGCCGGTGGAGACGTCCATGAGGTCCACGCCGTGCTCGGTCAGGACGCGGGCGAGGGCGACGGTCTCGTCGTCGGTCCAGCCGTCGTTCCCCAGCCAGTCGGTGGCCGAGACGCGGAAGAAGACCGGAAGGTCGTCCGGCCAGACTTCCCGTACGGCGTCGACGACCTCGACGGCGAACCGGATGCGGTTGTCAAAGCTGCCGCCGTAGGCGTCGGTGCGGCGGTTGCTGTGCGGGGAAAGGAAGTTGCCGATCAGGTAGCCGTGGGCGCCGTGGATCTCGACGACCTGGAATCCGGCGGCGAGGGCGAGCCGGGCCGAGGCCCGCCACTGGTCGAGGATCTCGTGGATCTCCTCGACGCTCAGCTCGTGCGGGACCTTCAGGCCCGGATACGGCTCCGCGCTGGGACCGAGCGGCTGCCAGCCGTGCTCCTCCGGTCCGACCGGGCCGTCGCCCTTCCACGGCTGGCTGGTGGAGGCCTTGCGGCCGGCGTGGGCGAGCTGGATGCCGGCCACGGTGCCCTGGCTCTTGAGGAACTGGGTGATCCGGCGCAGGCCACCGGCCTGCGTCTCGTTCCACAGGCCCAGGTCGTGGGGCGAGATCCGGCCCTCGGGCGATATGCCGGTGGCCTCCAGGACGATGAGCCCGGTGCCGCCTGCCGCGCGGGCGCCGTAGTGCTGGAGGTGCCAGTCCGTGGCGACGCCCTGGGACAGGCCGTCGGGGGCCGCGGAGTACTGGCACATCGGCGGCATCCACACGCGGTTCGGGATGGTCACGGATCGCAGGGTGTACGGCTCGAACAGGGAACTCACACGAAACTCCGGGCGGTCGAGGTAGCGGCGGCCCGAGCCGCCGCCTGACGTTGCACGAGGAGATATTAACACCACGCACATACCCGCACCAGCAATAGCCTGCGCCTGCAACTATAGGGGTGTGGTGGGACGACCGGGCGCCCGGCATGCCGGGCGCCGCCGGACTGCCCTGCCGAGCGCCGTCACCGGGCTGCCGGGGGCGCGGGCCGGTCGCGGTGGCCGGGGGTCAGTCGCAGTAGCTTTCGAGCGTGCCGCGGCGCCGGACGTCGAGCGTCGCGCAGTGGAACGAGCCGCCGAACGGCGCGTAGTGCAGCAGGTCGCACGGGATGGGCTCGAAGCCCCACTTCTCAAGGGCGCGCAGCATGCCGGTGTGATGCCGCTCCGCGATGACCCGCTTCTCGTCGACCATCAGCACGTTCATGCTGAGCCACCTGCCGCACATCGAGGTGACTTTCAGCAGGCGGTCGTCGATCGGATCGGGCTCGGGGGCGACCAGGATGTCCCACGACCGCAGGGCCTCGGGCAGCCGGTCGACGTCGATGTACTCCGGGTTGACCAGGGCCTTGCCCGGCGCGAGCAGAACGAACGTCGTGTCGATGTGCATGGGGGTGCGGCAGCGGCTCTCGATCTCGTGGATGCGGTAGCCGGGCCCGAGGTGGCGGCGCAGCCAGTCGATGCCCATCCGGTTGGTGACATTGCTCCGCGTGACGAACAGGTCGCGTCCGGCGCGTACGAAATCCGCCGCGTCGAAGACCGGCTCGAATTCCGTGAGGATGTAGCGCATGGGCTCGCCGGCCCCGGGGACGCGGAAATCCCGTTCGAACAGTTCGTCGGTGAGCTGCGGTTTCGGGGCCGCCGTCCAGCGCGCGCCCCGCCGGAAGTAGTCCTTGAGGATCTCGCGATAGGAGTGGGTCTCGAAATACCGGCACGGCCACGCCATCGGCGTCTCGATGATCTCGTCGCCGACGACGAGCATGCTGTCGCGCGGACAGGTGTTGCAGAAACCGCGCGACGACCAGTCGGGGGTGCTGAAACGCTGCTTGTGGTCGACCGCGTCGGGGCGCCTGACCGTGACGCCGAGGGACTGGAGCAGCGCGACGAACTGGTCGAGTTCCCGCTGAGCCCGTTCGACCATGACGCGCGGGTACTTGAGGCCGGCGGCGAGGCCCTGCAACCTCGCCGCCCAGTCGGGGATGTTGCAGGTCACGACCGGGTGGCTGGAAGGGATGGTCGCGCCGTCGAGACGACCGACGACGATCTCTTCCAGCGGGTCCCATTCGTTGTGTGAACGGACCGGCGAACCGAGCGGTTCAGCGGCACGAGAAGTCGTCGGAATGCCGGGCCTCTCCACTGCCGTCATGCTCAACCACTTTCGACGCGGAATCCTGTCACTCGACCTGTTCACAGTGTTGCCTGAAGTGATGTGTACCGCCTGCCGAGGCCGTCCGCAATGAGAGGGCCGCGACCCGTCGCATTCACGCCTGCCGCGGCCCCCGCGGGTGGACGTGCAGGTTCAGACCGGTCGTGCCCGGCGTTTCCCTGCCCGGCAGCAGCCTCATGCCGTGGTCGTAGTCACCGCCGTCGAGTGTGCGGTACGGGACCGGGTCGTCGGTGAAAAGGCCGTCGAGCCGGTGGCCGTAGTCCCGGACGGCCGCGGCGAATTCCGGCTGCGTCGTGCTGACCGTGCCGTACAGCGCGAACGGGGCGAGGGGTGTCATGCCGGTGAACCAGAACAGACCGTGTTGCAGGGGGTGGAGGACCTCGGCGAGGTCCCCGTGGATTCCCCGGTCGGAGAACGCCGACTGCCGGGCGCCGACCGTGGTGGACAGCAGCGCGCGCCGCCCTCCCAGCGCGCCCCCGGTGTAGGGCGGGGGCACGGAGGGGCCGTACGCGAATCCGTTGGTGAACACTCTGTCGATCCAGCCCTTGAGGATCGCCGGCACGGAGAACCACCACATCGGGAACTGCAGGATCACGGCGTCCGACCAGCGCACCTTCTCCTGCTCGGCCACGACGTCGGCGGTGAGCCGGCCCGTCAGTGTGGCCCGCTCCTGGCCGGCCAGGACGTCGAGGCGCTCGTCCGCGGTGTGGTCGGGGAAGTCGTCGGCGTCCACCGTCGCCTTCCACTTCATGGCGTAGAGGTCGGACACCCGCACCTCGTGCCCGGCCGCCCGCAGGTGCTCCACCGCGAAGTCGGTCAACGCTGCGTTGAGCGAACGGCGTTCGGGGTGGGCGCCGACGACAAGGATCTTCTTCCGCTGCTGCGGCACGACTTCGGTCATGGCACAACGCTCTCCCGGACCCGCGTGGCCGAGCCAGCACCCTCCTCGACCGGCGGAACGGCGGTCCTGGTACCGCGAGGGCCACCCATACTTGAGGCCATGAACGGTGTTGACCAGAGCGAGCACACGGACGGGCCGGCCCACCGCACCCGGGCCGGCGGCGGCATCGACGGCGCCGGCCCTGCCCCCCGCGTCGACGGCGTCGGCGACACCCGGCGCGCCCTCGGCAGCTTTCTGCGTGCCCGCAGGGGGCGGGTCGCTCCGGAGCACGTCGGTCTCGCCGGCGGCGGGCGGCGGCGCGTGCGGGGGCTGCGCCGCGAGGAGTTGGCTCAGCTCGCCGGGATCAGCGTGGACTACTACGTACGTCTTGAGCAGGGGCGGGCCACGCAGCCGTCGCGCGAGGTGCTCGACGCGCTCGCCGGGGCGCTCGGGCTGGACGCGGCGGAGCGGGCGCACCTCGCCACGCTGGCCGGTGCCCGCCGCGAGCCCGCGCCCAAGGCCCGGGTCGGCCCCGTGCTCCGGCGCGTCCTGGACGCGATGTCCGGCCTCCCGGCCTTCGCCACGAACCACCGGCTGGACGTGGTCGCCTGGAACGGCGCGGGCGCGGAACTGATGGGCGGCCTGGGCGACCCGGGCCGCCGCGACCGGAACAACGCCCGGTTCCTCTTCCTGGATCCGGCGTCCCGGTTCCTCCACCCGGAGTGGGAGGACAGGGCGGCCGAGGCGGTGGGCCAGTTGCGGGTCTCCGCGGGGCGCTACCCCGACGACCGGGAACTGGCGGCCCTCATCGCCGAACTGTCCGAGCACAGTGCCGACTTCCGGCGGATCTGGGCCACCGGTGAGGTCGTGATGTGTGCGGCGGGGCGCAAGCGGCTGCGGCATCCGGAGGCCGGGATGCTCACCCTGGACTTCGAGACCCTGCACGTTCCTGCGGCGCCCGGGGAGACGGGTCTGGTGGTGCACGTGTTCAGCGCCGAGGAGGGCAGCGAGGACGCGGCGGCCCTCGGCCGACTGACCCGATGAGGGCGCAGCCGCGGAAGCGGGGGCGGGCGAACCGGGCACGACGACGGAAAACGAAGGCCCGGTCGACCCGGCCAGTCCGTGCACAACCGCCGGCGGGCGAGGGAAGAACCCTCAACCACCACTCCCCTGCGCAAGCGCCGGTCACACGGTCCGCGGACTTGAGCGGCACCGTCGCCGTTGCCTCGATCCCGCTCCGACTCCGGGCCCCACGTGCCGGATCGGTCAGTAGTAGCCCTTCGTGCCGTCGAGCAGCTCCCGCACGATGTCCGCGTGCCCGGCATGCCGTCCGGTCTCCTCGATGAGGTGGACGAGCATCCACCGGAGATTGGCCTTGCCCGAGTGGTGGCCGGAATGGCGACCGACGTCGTCCAGGGAGGCCGCGGCCACGATCTCGTTGCTTCGCGCGCACTGGGCCTCATAGCTCGCGAGCAGCTGCTCCAGCGTGACGCCGTCGGTGCGCCAGTTGGCGTCCTCGTCCCTGTCGACGAAGGACGGGTTCCGCGTCTCGTCTCCGCCGAGGAACAGCACCTCCAGCCAGGCGTGCTCCACCCATCGCATGTGGCTGACGAGCCCGGCCATCGTCATCGCCGGCGAGGTCGGGATGACGGAGCGGTGCGCGTCCGCCTCGCTCAGCCCTTCGCATTTCCACCGCAGGATCTGCCGCTGGAGATCCAGCCAGCCAATGAGGGCGGTGCGCTCGTCGGCCTGGAAAGGGGGACGTTCAAGTGAAGGGGGCATGTCTGCGGACGCTAGCGTGCCCGGTCGTCGCCTGTCGCCAGGTTTTCGGCTGCGGCCGTGAGGTGCTGACCTACCGGCACGACGCGCGCGCCGGTGCGTTCGGCGAGGCGGGCCGGGCCGCGTGGGCGGCGCGCGGGTCGTTGCGGTGCACGCGTATGTGCCCTTGGCGGGCGAGGACGCTGCCGAGGGGACGCGCCACAGACGTCGGCCGCGCCCGGACCGCGGCCGACCGGCGGCCGCCATCACGACCGGCCGGACGCCGAGCCCGCCGAGGGCCACGTCCGCGGCGGTTCCGGGGCGGCCGGTCGCTGCCTGCGACCGGTGGGTCCGGTCAGTGCCGGGACTTCACCGCGATGGCCTGTCGCAGGAAGAGGGCGTGGCGGTCCAGCGCATCGAGTGCCGCGTCGGGGTCGGGCTCGGCTTCGAGTTCCTCGTCGTCCTCGTAGGGCGTCAGGCGCACGGCGGCCTCGACCGTGTTCCGGTCCCAGGCGCCCGCGCGGACCGCGGTCAGGAGGGCGGCCAGCGCGTCCCGGTCGCTCTCGCCCTCGGCGACTTCGCCCAGGGCGATGTCGGCCTCCACCAGGAGGTGCTGGTCGTCGACGACGTGGGCGACGACGCGACCGGGGACGCCGACGGCGGGCGCCCAGGAGGTTTTGTCCCAGTGGGCCGCTCCGCTGAAGGTCAGGTCCGGTTCCCGGTCGAAAGGCGCGGGGAGCTCCGCCGGCCCCAGCGCGGCGCGGATGTCCTCGTGGGTCAACTGAAGGGACTCGTGGTCCCGCGCCACCAGCAGGGGCGCGGACCCGGACAGGTCGAGGACGAACGAGCTGCCGCCGCCGTCGTCGTAGGCGGCCCGGTCCGGCTCCGGCGCGTACCGGGGAGGCAGATCCGTCACCGCGGAGAACGCTGCGTGGAAGGCCAGCCCCGCGGCGATGCGGCCGGGCGAGGGAATCGATGACCAGTCCTTGTGCGCACTCATGCCGCAGATCGTCGCACCCGCCACTGACAGGGCCTGCGCCGACCCGGATCCGCCCCTGGCCGGCCGGCTCGACGAGGTCTTCGCCGGGCGGCCTCCTCCGGCAATCTCCGTCTGCGCGGTCCGAGTCCGTCACCGTGCGCCGTCCGTCACCGGCCGCCGCGTCCCACCTGCGCGGACGGCCCGGTTCGACGCCCCTCTGTGGCAACGGCTGGGAGCGTGTCTCAGTAACCGGCAATCAGGCCACGCCTGGAGCCCGACACAATGCGACGCTGACTGGCGTGCCGCCGCCGGTACACCGGCGGCGCGCCAGTAGGCGCCGTTGTGGCTACGCGTCCCCGGTGGGCTCTGAGAAGGGCTCGGTCATCGCAAGGCGTCGTTGGTGCGGGCAGTCCGGATCGCCAGGGCGGCGAGCAGGGCGCAGGCGCCGCCGAGCCACAGCACGCCCTGGAGGGTGAGCGAGTCGACGATGACGCCGCCGACCAGCGCACCGAGGCCGATGGACAGGTTGAACACCGCCACCCACAGCGAGGAAGCCGCTTCCACCGCCTGCGGGGCGGCCTTGATCATCCACGTCTGGAGGCCCACGGACACACCGCCGTAGGACAGACCCCAGACGATCAGCAGGATGACGCCGCCGACCGCGGTCTGGCCCAGCAGCAGGAACAGCGGCATCGCGACCGCGAGGGCCACGGAGATGACCAGCACGCTCCGGTGCACCCGGCGGGAGAGCGCCGAGCCGGCGACGAAGTTGCCGATCATGCCGGCCGCACCGAACCCGAACAGCAGCGGACCGACGTAGCGCTCGTCGATCCCCGACAGCTTCTGCAATGCCGGGCTCACGAACGTGTAGGCGGCGAAGTGCCCGAACACGATCAGCACCGTCGCGATGATGCCGACGCGCACACCCGGATTGCGGAACTGCTCCATCAGCAGCTTCGGCCGGATGACCTGCGAAGCGACCAGCCGCGGCAGCACCACCAGCAGGGCGATGAGGGTGACGAGCGCCAGGGCGCTCAGCGAGGAGAAGGCAATGCGCCAGCCGGTGAGGTCACCGACCAGGGTGCCGAGCGGGACACCGAACACGTTCGCGGCTCCGACGCCGCCGAAGATGACCGCGGTGGCTCGCGGCACGTCCGCGGGGGCGACGAGCCGGACGGCCAGGCCGCTGGCGACGGCCCAGAAGCCGCCGATCGCGATACCGACCAGCACCCGGGAGCCCACCAGGACGGCGAAGTTCGATGCCAGGGCCGAGGCCAGGTTGGAGACGGTCATCAGGGCCATCAGTCCGAGCAGCAGGATGCGCCGGTCCATGGCCCCGACGAGCATCGGAACCAGCGGCGCCGCGAACGCGGCGACGATGCTGGGCACCGTCACCATCAGCCCCGCCGTCCCCTCGGAGACCGACAGCGCGGACCCGACGGAGGTCAGCAGACCGATCGGCAGTTGCTCGGCGGTCACCAGCAGGAAGGTGCCCAGAGCCACCGCGGAGACCGCCATCCAGCGACTTCTCTCGGGGGCCTGTGGTTCCTGCGCCGGGGTGGGGGTCTGTTCTGCGGTCGTCAACGGAGCCTCCTTCAACAATTCGGGAGCGCTCGCTCCCGAATTGGGGACACTAGTATGGGAGCGATCGCTCCACAAGTTGGGTAAGGTGAACACATGGCACGCCCCCGACAGTTCGACGAGAAGAACGCGGTCACGTCGGCGACCGAGCTGTTCTGGCGACGCGGTTACCACGCCACCTCGGTGCGCGACCTGGGTGACGAGCTGAAGCTCACGCCCAGCAGCCTGTACCGGACGTTCACGGACAAGCACACGCTGTTCCTGCGCGCCCTCGACCACTACCGGGCCACCAAGTCCGCTGAGGCCCGGCAGCGGCTGGACGCGGCGGACCATCCCGTTCGGGAGGTGCTGCGGGAATGGATGCTGTGGCTGGTCACCTGCCCGGCCGACGGCACGCCCGGCCGCGGGTGCTTCGTGGTCAACACCGCCGCCGAACTCGGCACCACCGACGAAGAGGTCCGTCAGCGGACCGAGGCCGCCTTCGAGGTCACCCGGCAGGCCCTGCGGTCCGTGCTGGCCGAGGGCCGTGACCGTGACGAACTGTCCGCCGGCCTCGACATCGACGACGCCGTGGAGCTGCTGTTCACCACGGTGCTCGGCCTGCGGTTGCGGGAACGCGCCGGCCACGACGTCGAGCGTCTGACCACCGCGATCGATCTCGCGATCCGCGCCTTGGGGCCCACGCCCGCGGAACCTGCCTGACGGCACCGGGATGTGCCCGGAGCGTGTCGCGGTAACCGCAACCCGCGTGTGTCTGGTGATCACTCGAGCAGGCCCTCGTCGACGCCGGCTTCTGCTCCGAGACGAACCTCGAAGCCGCAACGGAACGCCAACTGAACTGCCCCACTGACACGTTCATCTCCTCCTGCGCGGCGAGGACGGCGCCCGCGGCGAGTGGCGCCTGCCGGCCGCCTGCCACAACCTCGCAAGATCTTCCGCCACACCGGAGCCGCCGGACTGGCCGTGGCGCTCGCCTGACCGCCCACAACCGGCGCCCCCGGCGCCGATTTCCAAACCCGAGAACCACACTCCGGCACCGACAGCTCCGCGCCGAGCGGCGGACGACTCATCCCGCCGATCACGACCGCCCGGCTGCTCGCCGATTACTGAGACAGGCTTCTAGGCGGCCCACGCGGCCGGCTCCCCCAGCCCCGCCGCCGCCGTGCGCCACGCTGCCGTCACCGCGCCGTGTGCCTGTGCCGTGCGGGCGGCGCGGTCGCCGGTCGGTGTCAGCGGGGCGCTCACGTGGACGTGCAGGCGCGGGCGGCGCAGCGGCGCGGTGGCGACGCCCGCCAGTTGCTTGGCCGTGCTGCCCGACGTGATCCGGCGGGCGCCCGCCTGGCCGACCGGCACGACGGGCGCGCCGGTGCGTTCGGCGAGACGGGCCAGGCCGCTGCGGAACGGGTGGGGCGCGGCTTCGGCGGCGTCCTTGCGTTCGGGGATGCCGCCCTCGGCGTAGATGAGGACGAGGCGTCCGGCGTCCAGTGCGTCGGCGGCGAGGTCGAGCGCGTGGGCGGCGCGCGGGTCGTTGCGGTGCACGGGTATGTGTCCTTCGCGGGCGAGGGCGCTGCCGAGGAGGGGGACGCGCCACAGACCGGCGGCCGCCATGACGACCGGCCGGACGCCGAGGCGGTGCAGTGCGGCGAGGACGACGGCGGGGTCGGCGAGCGAGGTGTGGTTCGCGGCGACGATGCTGCCCGGCGCGAGGTCGGCGTCGGCGTCCGTGGTCACGGTGAGGCGGCCGGCGATGGGCACCAGGACGTCGGCGAGGCGGCTGAGCATGTGCATCTCCCGGGTCTGGACGAGTGATGCGCATCGTGGCGCGCGGGCGGGACGGCCGGCCTGAGCGTTCCTACTCAACTTCGCCCGTCCCGCTACCCAGGAGGCTCGGGCGGGTCCGGCCCATGAGTGACGCGGTGCTCGACGGTCCGTACGTTCGCCGGGGGCGTGCCGCGCTCGTGCGCGAGCGTTCGGAGAGGGCCCCGGCGGGTCAGGCGGTCTGCCGGACACGCCCGTCGGCCGCCGGACCCCGGGCCGCCGCACGCTGCCTGCGGCCCCGGCCCGTCAGGCCCCAGGGTTTGAGGACCGAGACCGCCGTCATGAAGACGTACGCGGTCAGCGAGACGATCGGGCCGAACAGGACGTCGCCGGGGTCCGGCAGCCCTTCTCCCCCGGCGGCGGCGGTGACCGCCGCGTTCACTCCGGGGCGCAGCGCGAAGGCGGTGGCGGTGGTCGTGGCGAGGGTCAGCCAGAACTTCGTCCAGACCCACCGGTGCCTGGCCAGGCCCCAGGACGTGCCGAGCGACAGCACCAGGCCGGAGACCAGGGTGAGGAGCGCAACGGGCAGCAGGAGCCGGTCGGCGAAGAGCTTCATGGCCCGGACGGAGGCCTCCACGGTCACCGGGTCCCTGGTGGTGGTCGCGGTGACGGCGAGGGCGAGCAGCCCGAGCGTGAGCCCGAGCCAGCCGGCGGAGGCGGACACATGGACGACGAGGGTGGCCCGGCGTGCGGGTCGGTTCAGCTTCACGTCACCCACGGTGCCGGGCGGGCGCGGCGCGGGCGTCTGACGGCGGGAGTAACCCCGGCTACTCGCGGCGGCGTACCCGGCAGGCGACACCCGTCTCGCATGATCGGACACGTTCTCGAAAGTTTCGATCCTTTATGGCCGGGATCTCGAATCATCGAACCAGGCATTTCGACCGAGCGTCTCGAATCACTCGATGTTGCAGGGAATTGACCTGGGCCAACGGCGGCCGAGTCGGCAGCCCTCCCGGGAGAATTTTTCGCAACCTCTGCCGAAACTGTTGACAGTCCATCAGGCCGATCCAACACTGGCGGCACCGACGTACCCCCCACACGAGGAGGACGCATGCACGAGAACGATTCCTCTGCCCGCCGGCTCAGCCGCAGAGGATTCATCGGCGGCACCGGCGCGCTGGCGCTGGCCACCACGTCCGGGCTGATCCTGCCGGGCACCGCGCACGCGGACACGACCATCACCCGGAACCAGACCGGCACGGACAACGGTTTCTACTACTCGTTCTGGACGGACGGCGGCGGCTCCGTCTCCATGACCCTGAGCTCCGGCGGCAACTACCGCACGTCCTGGACCAATTGCGGCAACTTCGTCTGCGGCAAGGGCTGGAGCAACGGCAGCCGCAGGACCGTGCGCTACTCGGGCAGCTTCAACCCGTCGGGCAACGGCTACCTGACGCTCTACGGCTGGACGTCGAACCCGCTCGTCGAGTACTACATCGTCGACAACTGGGGCACCTACCGGCCCACGGGAACGTACAAGGGCACCGTCACCAGCGACGGCGGCACGTACGACATCTACCAGACGACGCGTTACAACGCCCCGTCCGTCGAAGGCACCAAGACCTTCAACCAGTACTGGAGCGTCCGGCAGTCGAAGCGGACCGGCGGGAGCATCACCACCGGCAACCACTTCGACGCGTGGTCCCGCGCCGGGATGCCGATGGGCAGCTTCAGCTACTACATGATCCTCGCGACCGAGGGCTATCAGAGCAGCGGCAACTCGAACATCACCGTGAGCTGAACGTGCTGTGGCGCGACGGTCGGGGAC
>NZ_JARVKW010000046.1 GCF_029813775.1 Streptomyces sp. DH24
CCCGGAAGCTAAGCCTTACAGCGCCGATGGTACTGCAGGGGGGACCCTGTGGGAGAGTAGGACACCGCCGAACAATTTTTGAGAAAACCCCCGGCCGGGGATACCGGTCCGGGGGTTTTCTGCGTTTGGGGGGTATTCAGGAACGGCCTTTATCCTCGACCGTTCCTTTTTGCCCTTCCCTTTTTACAGGCGTCCCGCCGATTTCAGAGCCAGGTAGGCGTCCGCCAAGGCCGGTGCCAGGTCGTCCGGTGTCGCGTCGACGACCGTTACGCCGTGGCGGCGCAGTTGCTCCGCTGTGCGGTGGCGTTCCGACTGGGCCTGGGCGGCCGCCGCGGCCTCGTAGACGGCGTCCGTGGTGCCGCGCGCCTTGGCCATGCCGGCGATGTGCGGGTCCGCCACGGAAGCCAGCAGCACCGTATGGCGTTGCGTGAGCTGAGGGAGGACCGGGAGCAGGCCCTCCTCGATCGGTGCCGCGTCCAGAGTGGTCAGCAGGACGATCAGGGAGCGGCGCGGTGCCGTGCGGAGTGCGGTGGCGGTCAGGCCGCGGGCGTTTGTTTCGACGATCTCCGGTTCGAGCGTCGCCATGGCGTTGACCAGGGCCGGCAGGACATCGCCGGCCGCGCGGCCCTGGACGAGCGCGCGTACCCGGCGGTCGTAGGCCAGGAGGTCGACGCGGTCACCGGCGCGGGAGGCCAGGGCTGCCAGGAGCAGGGCCGCGTCCATGGAGGCGTCGAGGCGGGGGGCGTCGCCGACGCGGCCCGCCGAGGTGCGGCCGGTGTCGAGGACCAGGAGGATGTGGCGGTCGCGTTCTGGGCGCCAGGTGCGTACGGCGACGTTGGTCTGGCGGGCCGTGGCGCGCCAGTCGATGGAGCGGGTGTCGTCGCCGGGTACGTACTCGCGCAGGCTGTCGAACTCCGTGCCCTCGCCGCGGGTGAGGACGCTGGTGCGGCCGTCGAGTTCGCGCAGGCGGGCCAGCTTCGACGGCAGGTGCTTTCGGCTGGTGAACGGGGGCAGGACGCGTACCGTCCAGGGCACCCGGTGGCTGCCCTGGCGGGCGAAGAGACCCAGAGGGCCGTACGAGCGGATGGTGATCCGTTCCGCCTGGCGGTCGCCGCGGCGGGTGGGGCGCAGTCGGGTCGTGACGCGGCGGCGTTCGCCCGCGGGCACCTTCAGGCGGTGACGGGAGGCTTCCACTTCCGTGCCGGGCTGCCAGCTGCTCGGCGGCCAGGCGTCCCGGAGGTGGGCGCGCAGCGGTCGGCGGGACGGGTTGGTGACGGTGAGGGTGACGTCCGCCGTGTCGCCGAGGCGTACCGAGGTGGCGCCCGAGCGGGTCAGGCCCAGGCGGCGTACGGGGGCTGCCAGGGCGTAGTCGCAGGCGCAGGCGACCGCCAGGGGTGCGTTGACCGCGAGGATGCCCGTCCAGCTCGAGTCCCAGATGCCGACGGGGAGGGATCCGAGGGCCGCGAGGAGCGCGGTGCGTCCGGTGAGTGCCATCAGCGGGGGACGGGGACGTGGGTGAGGATCGCGTTGATGACGGAGTCGGCGGTCACGCCCTCCATCTCGGCCTCCGGGCGCAGCTGGACGCGGTGGCGGAGGGTGGGGAGGGCGAGGGCCTTCACGTCGTCGGGGATGACGTAGTCGCGGCCGGTCAGCCAGGCCCAGGCGCGGGCCGTCGAGAGCAGCGCGGTGGCTCCCCGGGGGGAGACGCCGAGGCTGAGGGACGGCGATTCGCGGGTGGCCCGGCAGATGTCGACCACGTAGGCGGTGATCTCGGGGGAGACCGTCGTCCCGGCGACCGCGGTGCGGGCCGCCTCCAGGTCGGCGGCGTTCGCGACGGGGCGTACGCCGGCGGCGCGCAGGTCGCGCGGATTGAAGCCCTGGGCGTGCCGGGTGAGGACGTCGATCTCGTCCTGGCGGGAGGGGAGAGGGATGGTCAGCTTGAGGAGGAAGCGGTCCAGCTGGGCCTCGGGGAGGGGATAGGTGCCCTCGTACTCGACGGGGTTCTGGGTCGCGGCGACCAGGAACGGCTCGGGGAGGGGGCGGGGGGTGCCGTCGACGGTGACCTGGCGTTCCTCCATGGCCTCCAGGAGGGACGACTGGGTCTTCGGGGGCGTGCGGTTGATCTCGTCGGCGAGGAGCAGGTTGGTGAAGACCGGGCCGGGCTGGAAGGAGAACTGGGCGGTGCGGGTGTCGTAGACCAGGGAGCCCGTCACGTCGCTGGGCATCAGGTCCGGGGTGAACTGGACGCGCTTGGTGTCCAGTTCGAGTGCCGAGGCGAGGGTGCGGACGAGGAGGGTCTTGGCGACGCCGGGGACGCCTTCGAGGAGGACGTGGCCGCGGCAGAGCAGGGCGACGACGAGGCCGGTCACGGCGGAGTCCTGGCCGACCACGGCTTTGGCGATCTCGGCGCGCAGGGCCTCCAGGGAGGCGCGGGCGGCGCCGGGGTCCCCGGTGTGCGCGGCGTTGTCAGTGGTCGGGTCCATCATGGACGGCGTACCTCTCTTTCGAGGGCGTCGAGTCGGTCGGCGAGGGCGATGAGTGCCGCGTCGTCGCTGGGCGGCGGGCCGAAGAGGAGGGTGTGCAGGGCCTGTCCGTCGCCGTGCAGGTGGGCGGACAGGGCGGGGAGCAGTGCTTCGGGCGTGTGCGCCTGGGCTACGGGGACGCCGGCGAGGGGGGCGAGGCGGGTGCGGGTGGTGGAGCGAAGAGCGGCGGCCGCGCTGTCGCGGGCGTTCGCCGTTCGGTAGAGGCGGGCGCGGCCTTCGACGGTTTCGGAGGCGCGGATCGCCACGGGGAGTTTCTCGGGCACGAGGGGGCCGAGTCGGCGTGCCCGCCAGAGCGCGGCCAGGGCTGCCGCGACGAAGAGTTGCAGCGTGCCCCAGAGCCAGCCGGAGGGGAGCAGGTCGAAGAAGCCGCGCTGCTCGTCGGGGTCGGCGGCCGAGGCGTCGGAGAGCGAGGGGAGGTACCAGACCAGATGGGGGCGGGAGCCGAGGAGTTGGAGGGCGAGCGAGGCGTTGCCCTCGTCGTCGAGGCGGTCGTTGAGGAGGATGTCGGGCGCGCCGAGGACGACGGTGTCGCCGCCGCCGGAGGCGTCCGGGAGGCGCAGCAGGGTGGCGAGGCGCCGGCTGGGGTAGCACTCGTCGGCGTCGAGGTGGGTGGTGGTGTAGCGGACGCCGCCGGTGTCGGCACTGCCGGCGCGGCGGGCGGCGGGCAGCGAGCAGTCCGGTTCGAGCGTGGAGTCGAAGCTGGTGGCGGGGGAGGCGGTGACGCCGGGCGCGAGCCGTTCGACGGCGCCGCCGCCGGGGGCGACGAGGACGGTGCGGCCGCCGGTGTCGGCGAAGGCCGAGCGCAGTCGCTTCTGTTGACGCTCGGTCAGCAGGTCGGGGGCGGCCACCAGAAGGGTGGTGTCGGGGCCGACGGCGTCACCGGCCTGGGCCAGGGTGGTGACCACGCGCGTGGAGACGCCGCGGTCGGCGAGGAGTTCGGCGACGGCGCGGCTGCCGCCGGGGTCGGCGGAGCGCGGGTCGAGCTCCCCGTGGTGGGCGTCGGAGCGGATCACGGCGAGCACGACGGCCGCCGCGAGCAGCAGCACCACGGCGAGGGCGATGCCCCGCGCGCGGGTCCACACCTGGCGGGCGGTGGGGGAGGCCGAGGTGGACGGAAGCGTGGCCTCGGTCGTCATCCGACGGCTCCCTGGCGGGCGTTGTGGTCCGTGCTGTGGGTGCTGGTGCTCGCCAGTGCCGGCTTGGTGCGGTCGAGGTCGCGGTCGAGGTCCGCGATCCGGTGGTACGACTGCTCGGTCCCCGCGCGTCCGCCGTACGTCACGTCGTCGAAGTCCCGGGCGGCGGCGCGCAGCTGGTCGGTGTGGGCGGGCAGGGCGAGGCCGGCGTCCGAGGCGGCCTCGTCGGCGGTGCGGCCCGGGCGGACGTCGAGGAGGGCGCGCTCTTCGAGGGCGCGGACGATGGCCCGCATGCGTTCCTGGACGGCCTGGTTCCAGTGGCCCTGGGCGGCGTGCGCCTCGGCTGCGGCGCGGTGCTCGGCGGCGCTGCGGGGGCGGTCGTCGAACAGGGCGGGAGCGGAGGCGGGCCGGCGGCGGGGTGTGCCGAGCCGCCACCACAGGGCGCCCAGGACGGCGAGGACGGCCACGATGACGACGAGCAGGCCGAGCGTGCCTCCCGGGGTGGCCGTCGAGGCGGCGCCGAAGAGGCGGTCGACCCACTCCCAGAACGCGTTCAGGGCGCGCTCGAACAGGCCGGGGTCGTTCTCGTGGTACATGCGCTTGGACAGCTCGCGCCGTGCCGCCTCCCGCGCGGGGTCGCGCGGGAGGGTGACGGGCGGCTCGTCGCCGGAGCGCAGCAGTGTTCCCGCGCCGGTGTGCGACAGCGCAGTTGTGAGAACTCCCCCCGTGGAACTCACCGCATCAGCTCCCCGGGGTCGCGTCGGAGCCGTAGCCCCGGACGCCGGCGGCGCGGCCCAGTTCGAGGTCGAGGGCTTCGCGGCGGATGCGCTGGTCGATGTAGAGGAGCACGGTCACGCCGGCGTTGATCGGGAAGGTGATCATCGAGCCGATCACGGCGCCGATGCCGCTGACGACGAGGAACGTCCAGCCGACGTCGCCACCGCTGTTGAGGAAGCCGGAGACGCCGTCCCCGCTGAGGGCGGCGGCGAGGAAGGTGAACGGGATGATCACGATGGACGCGACGACGTTCGCGATGAGCGTGGCGAGCAGCTGGATGCCGAAGACCCGCCACCAGGAGCCGCGGACCAGCTTGGCGGAGCGGCCCAGCGCCTTCTTGATGCCCTGCTTCTCCAGCATCAGGGCCGGGGAGGCCAGGGAGAAGCGGATCATCAGCCACAGCGCGACGACTCCGGCGCCGAGCATGCCGAGGATGGTCAGCGCGGCTCCCGCCTCGTCGCCGCCCGCGATGATGACGAGGATGCCGGGCAGCGCACCGGCCGCGACGACGCCCAGGGTGACGAGGAGCAGCAGGAGGATCAGGCCGAACAGCCTCGGTACCTGCGGGCGGGCGTCGCGCCACGCCTCGCCGATGGCGACCGGCCTGCCGAGTACCGCGCGGCTGGTGACGGTCGTGAGGAGGGCGGTGGCCAGGACGGTGCCGACGAGGGACACCAGGAAGACGACGCCGGTGTTGAGCATCGTGTCGCGCATGGCGCGGCCCAGTTCGCCGACGGTGGCGTCCGGGTCGCTGAGGGCGTCGGTGCTGGTGTTGTCCAGGGCGAGGCCCTGAAGCAGGACGACGATGATCTCGGTGAGGACGGCGACGGTCAGGGAGATGCCGAGGACGGTGCGCCAGTAGGTGCGCATGGTGGAGACGGCGCCGTCGAGGATCTCGCCCACGCCCAGCGGGCGCAGCGGGATCACGCCGGGCTTGGCCGCGGGCGGGGGGCCGCCCCAGCCGCTGCCCCAGGCGCCGTGGCCACCGGGGCCGCCGTATCCGCCCGGATGGCCGCCTGGGCCGCCGGGGGGCGGGGTTCCCCAGCCCGGAGCGTGCGGTGGGGGCGGCGGGGTCTGGCCGGGTGCCGCGGGGCCGGTGGGAGCGGACCACTGGGCCGGTGGCGGCTGTTCCTTCGACCACTTCGTGCCGGGGCCCTGCGGCTCCTGGCCGGGCTGGTCCGCGGGCTGCGCGGGGCCGGGCCGGTCGGCGGGTTCGGCGGGGCCGGACGCGCCGGGCTCCTGCCCCTCGGACGAGGTGGATCCGGGCGAGGCCCAGCCCGGAGTGTCGTTCATCGTGGCTCCTTCACGGTGCCCGTCCGCGGTCGCGGCGGCGGGTTGGCAGCCATCGTGCCATGGGGTGGTCATCGCGTGACCGGCAGCGGCATGAGCTGCATACCTTCAGTTGTCCGCGTCACAGGGGGCAGACTGGCGGCATGGCTGATCAGCACGCGCAATCAGGCGAGGACAAACGGCCGAACGACAAGCCCGCGATTCGCTGGGAGGAACCACCCGAAGGTCCCGTACTGGTCCTTCTCGACCAGACGAGGCTGCCGGCAGAGGAGGTCGAACTCGTCTGCACGGATGCGTCGGCCCTGGTCGACGCGATCCAGTCGCTCGCCGTGCGCGGGGCGCCGCTGCTCGGCATCGCGGGCGCGTACGGCGTCGCGCTCGCCGCCGCGCGCGGCTACGACGTGGGCGAGGCGGCGAACGTCCTGGCGGGTGCCCGCCCGACGGCGGTGAACCTGGCAGTCGGCGTGCGCCGGGCCCAGGCCGCTCACGAGGCCGCACTGGCGCGGGGCGGGAGCACCGGTCAGGCTGCCGAGGCGGCACTGGCTGCGGCGCGGCAGCTGCACGAGCAGGACGCCGAGGCCAGCGCCCGGATGGCGCAGCACGGCCTGGCGCTGTTGGACGAGCTGCTGCCGGCCGGCGGGCACCGGATCCTGACCCACTGCAACACCGGTTCGCTGGTGTCGGGCGGGGAGGGGACGGCGTTCGCGGTGGCGCTGGCGGCGCACCGGGCGGGGCGGCTCAGGCGGCTGTGGGTGGACGAAACACGCCCGTTGCTGCAAGGTGCTCGCCTGACGGCGTACGAGGCGGCCCGCAGTGGAATCGCGTACACGCTCCTCACGGACAACGCGGCGGGCTCCCTGTTCGCCGCCGGAGAGGTGGACGCGGTGCTCATCGGGGCGGACCGCATCGCGGCCGACGGGTCGGTGGCGAACAAGGTGGGGAGCTATCCGCTCGCGGTGCTCGCGCGGTACCACCACGTGCCGTTCATCGTGGTGGCGCCGGTGACGACGGTGGACTTGGGTACGCCCGACGGTGCGTCCATCGAGGTCGAACAGCGCCCCGGCTACGAGGTGACCGAGATCACAGCGCCCCAGGTGCCGGTGACAGGAGCGGGGGGCGGGATTCCGGTGGCGCCGCTGGGGACGCAGGCGTACAACCCGGCGTTCGACGTGACGCCTCCCGAGCTGGTGACCGCCATTGTCACGGAGGAGGGCGCCGTGTCGCCCGTGACGGCTGAGGCGCTAGCCGAGATGTGTGCCAGGTCACGCCAGGTAACGATTAGCTAATGGGATGATTGCGTTTATGAAGGGACGAGTCCTTGTCGTCGACGACGACACCGCACTTGCCGAGATGCTGGGCATCGTGCTGCGTGGTGAAGGTTTTGAGCCGTCTTTCGTAGCCGACGGCGACAAGGCGCTGGCCGCTTTCCGTGAGACCAAGCCCGATCTGGTGCTCCTGGACCTGATGCTGCCCGGCCGGGACGGCATCGAGGTGTGCCGCCTGATCAGGGCGGAGTCCGGGGTGCCGATCGTGATGCTCACGGCTAAGAGCGACACCGTCGATGTCGTGGTGGGCCTGGAGTCGGGCGCCGACGACTACATCGTGAAGCCGTTCAAGCCGAAGGAGCTGGTCGCCCGCATCCGGGCGCGGCTGCGGAGGTCGGAGGAGCCCGCTCCCGAGCAGCTCGCCATCGGTGACCTCGTCATCGACGTGGCCGGTCACTCCGTGAAGCGGGACGGGCAGTCGATCGCGCTGACGCCGCTGGAGTTCGACCTGCTGGTCGCGCTGGCGCGCAAGCCGTGGCAGGTGTTCACCCGGGAGGTCCTGCTGGAGCAGGTCTGGGGCTACCGGCACGCGGCGGACACCCGTCTGGTCAACGTCCATGTGCAGCGGCTGCGTTCCAAGGTGGAGAAGGACCCGGAGAAGCCGGAGATCGTGGTGACCGTCCGCGGTGTCGGGTACAAGGCAGGACCGAGCTGACATGTCCAAGGACAGTGCCGCTTCGGCGCCGGGCCGTTCCGGAGCCCGGGCGGAGCGGCCTGTCGGCCGGAAGGCGCCGGGTTCCCGCTGGGACCGCTTCCTGGAGGGTGGGCTGCTGCAGGGCGGGGTGCAGGGCAGCCCGGTCCTCCGTCTGCTGCTGCGCTGGATACGCCGGCCCCTGCTGCCGGTCGTGCGGCTGTGGCGGCGCAACATCCAGCTCAAGGTCGTCGTCACCACGCTGCTGATGTCGCTGGGCGTCGTCCTGCTGCTGGGCTTCGTCGTCATCGGGCAGGTCCGCAACGGTCTGCTGGACGCCAAGGTCAAGGCGTCGCAGAGCCAGGCCACCGGCGGTTTCGCGGTGGCCAAGCAGAAGGCGGACGAGGCCGCGAGCGGGCCCGCCGACGACGCGACCACCCCGGACGGCCGTTCCGCGCAGAACGTCATCCAGTGGATGAGCGACCTCGTCTATTCGCTGTCGAGCGGCGGCCAGGGCGCCTTCGACGTGGTGACCCTCCCGCCGTCCGGCGCGGAGAGCGACACCGGCGGACGCGGGCCCCGGGCCTCCGGCGGGGTGGACCCGACGGCGAGCGTGCCCGAGGAACTGCGAGAGCGGATCGACCGCAGCACGAGCGCCGCGCAGAGCTACACCCGCATCGTCTACAACCCCAACACCGGCAAGGAGTCCCAGCCGGCCCTGGTCATCGGCAAGCAGGTCAACGACCCGAACAGCGACCCGTACCAGCTGTACTACCTCTTCCCGCTCACCCAGGAGGAGAAGTCGCTCAGCCTGGTCAAGGGGACGCTCGCGACGGCCGGGCTGTTCGTCGTCGTGCTCCTCGGGGCGATCGCCTGGCTCGTGGTGCGGCAGGTCGTCACGCCCGTACGGATGGCGGCGAGCATCGCCGAGCGGCTGTCCGCCGGGCGGCTCCAGGAACGTATGAAGGTCACTGGCGAGGACGACATCGCGCGGCTCGGCGAGGCCTTCAACAAGATGGCGCAGAACCTGCAGTTGAAGATCAACCAGCTGGAGGACCTGTCGCGGATGCAGCGCCGGTTCGTCTCGGACGTGTCGCACGAGCTGCGTACGCCGCTGACGACCGTGCGGATGGCCGCCGACGTCATCCACGAGGCACGGGAAGACTTCGACCCGGTGACCGCGCGGTCGGCGGAACTGCTCGCCGACCAGCTGGACCGCTTCGAGTCGCTGCTCGCGGACCTGCTGGAGATCAGCCGCTTCGACGCGGGCGCCGCGGCTCTGGAGGCCGAGCCGATAGACCTGCGCGACGTCGTCCGCCGGGTGGTCAGCGGTGCCGAGCCGCTCGCCGAGCGCAAGGGCTCGCGGATCCGGGTCGTCGGCGATCAGCAGCCCGTCGTGGCCGAGGCCGACGCGCGGCGCGTGGAGCGCGTCCTGCGCAACCTCGTCGTCAACGCCGTCGAACACGGCGACGGCCGGGACGTGGTCGTGAAGCTGGCCGCCGCGGGCGGCGCGGTGGCCGTCGCGGTGCGCGACTACGGCGTCGGGCTCAAGCCAGGTGAGGCCACGCGCGTGTTCAGCCGCTTCTGGCGGGCCGACCCGGCACGCGCGCGTACCACGGGCGGTACGGGACTGGGGCTGTCCATCGCCCTGGAGGACGCGCGGCTGCACGGCGGCTGGCTGCAGGCGTGGGGCGAGCCCGGTGGCGGCTCGCAGTTCCGGCTGACACTGCCGAGGACCGCCGACGAACCGCTGCGGGGCTCCCCGATACCGCTGGAGCCGACGGACTCGCGGCGCAACCGCGGCCTCGACGACGCCGGTCTGCCCCGAGGCGGCGGGGACGGCGACACGGCCGCCACCGTGCCCGTGCGGCAGCCGGGGCAGCAGGGGACCACGGGTTCCGCCCGCGACCCGATCGGGCAGCGCCTGTCCGCCGCGGCGCCCACGGCCGATCCGACCGCGCTGCCCGGCAACGGCGCGCGCGTGGTGCCGCGGGCCGCGGCGGGGACCTCAGGCGTCTCGGGACCGTCGGACGACTCGGGCGTGGGCCCGCACGACGGGCCGGCCGAGTCGCCCTCCGGGGCCGTGAACGGCCAGGACGACGTACACCGGGAAGACACGCCCACGGCACGGAGCCAGGACGCGAGCCGGCCGGCCGGTGGGCCGCAGGACCTGCACAGGCAAGGGGAGGCAACTCGTGGGCGCTGACCGCGTGGGAGGCGGCCGTCGGCAGCCGGGACGCGCGGTGGCGTACGCCGTGTGCGGCGCCGTGCTGCTGTCGGGGTGTGCCTCCATGCCCGACAGCGGGGACCTGCGGGGCGTGGAGTCCACCCCGCGGCAGGACACGCAGGTGCGGGTGTTCGCCATGCCGCCGCACGAGAACGCGTCGCCGTCCGAGATCGTGCAGGGCTTCCTCGAGGCGCTGACCAGTGACGACCCGAACTACGAGACGGCCGGCAAGTACCTCACCGAGGAGGCCGCGCGCACCTGGCGCCCCGAGCTGTCCACGACGGTGCTGGCGGACGCGCCGGAGACCAGGGCCGAACCCGTGGGCGGCCGTGAGGACGGCGAGGAGTTCGCGTTCACGATGACCGGCACCAAGGTCGCCACGGTGGACGCCCAGCAGTCGTACGTGCCCGTCACCGGCTCCTACAGCAGGCCGGTGCACCTGACGAAGGACCGCGAGAGCGGGCAGTGGCGGATCGACGCGTTGCCGCAGGGCGTCGTGATGGGCAGGTCGGACTTCCAGCGCAACTACATGTCGGCCAACAAGTACTACTTCGCGTCGAACGCCGAGGCCGGGGAGGGCCGGCAGCCGTCGGCCGTCGCCGACCCCGTGTACGTGCGCCGGCGCGTGGATCCGATGACGCAGATGGCGCGCTCGCTGCTCAACGGGCCGACGAGCTGGCTCGGACCCGTGGCCAGGTCGAGCTTCCCGACGGGGACGGATCTGCGGAAGGACGCCCCCGCGCTGACGCCCGACGACCAGAACAAGGTGACCGTGCCGCTGAACGCCCGCGCGGCCCGGGTCGGCCCGGGCAAGTGCGACGAGATGGCCGCGCAGATGCTGTTCACGCTGCAGAACCTCACGCCGACCGTCGACGAGGTCGAACTGCGGTCGGGCGGGAAGCAGTTGTGCTCGCTGACCGAGGCGCGGGCCGAGGCGGTGGCCGCGCTGGGCTCGCTGCAGCACCCCGACTACCTGTACTTCGTCGACGACGACCACCGGCTGGTGCGGCTGCCCACCGGCGTCGGCGCCACCAGGGCCGAACCGGTGCCGGGCGCCCTCGGCGAGGGCAGCACCGCGCTGCGCACGGTGGCCGTCTCCCGCGACGAGCACACCGCGGCCGGGGTGAGCCTGGACGGCAAGACGCTGTACGTCGGGGCGCTCGTGTCGGGCGGTTCGCTCGGGGAGCCCGTGTTGCGCAGCCGGGGCAAGACCGAGGAGGACCGGCTGACGGCGCCGAGCTGGGACGCGCGGGGCGACCTGTGGGTGGCCGACCGTGATCCCGCGAAGCCCCGGCTGCTGCTGCTGGAGAAGGGCGCCGGCGAGCCGGTCGAGGTGGAGACGTCCGGCCTCGACGGGCGGATCCGGGCCGTTCGCGTGGCCGCCGACGGGGTGCGGATCGCGCTCGTCGTGGAGCAGGACGGCAAGCGGTCCCTGCTCATCGGGCGGATCGAACGGGGCGAGAAGTCGGACGAGCGGCCGGCGGTCACCGTCCTCGAACTGCGCTCCGCGACCCCCGAACTGGAGGAGGTCACGGCCATGTCGTGGGCCGGTGACAGCCGGCTCGTGGTGGTCGGGCGCGAGGAAGGCGGCGTGCAGCAGATGCGGTACGTCCAGAGCGACGGTTCCACGCCCGAGGGGCAGGCGCCCGCCGCGCTGACCGGCGTCGAGGAGATCGCCGCGTCCCAGGACGACCGGCTGCCGCTGGTGGCGAACTCGGAGGACGGGATCGTACGGCTGCCGTCGGGCGCCCAGTGGCAGAAGGTGACGGAGGGGACGGCGCCGGTCTATCCGGGGTGACGGGGGCGGGCCGCGGGGCCGCAAGCCGGTGACTGCCGCCCCGAGTTGACCCGGACCCGAGTCCGCGGACGGGCGGCCGGAGTTTTCCACAGGCGGTTGTCCACAGGGGTGGCCCGGTCTCGTCGGTCTTGGCACAGTGGTGGGCATGCGGGGGTGGTGGCAGGACCTCACCGACCTGGTGCTGCCGGCCGAGTGCGGAGGCTGCGGAATGCCTCGCACGGTGCTCTGCCCGGAGTGCCGTGCCGCCCTGAACGGGGCCGTACCGAGCCGGGTGCGACCGGTGCCGGAGCCGCCCGGGCTGCCGGTGGTGCACGCGGCGGCCCGGTACGCGGACGAGGTGCGGGCCGTGCTGCTGGCCCACAAGGAGCGCGGCGCGCTGACACTCGCAGGCCCGCTCGGTACGGCTCTGGCGGGAGCGGTGCGGGCGGGGCTGGAGGAGGGCCGGGACGCTGATCCGGGGGCCCCGGTGCTGCTCGTTCCGGTGCCGTCCGCCGGCGGGGTGGTGCGGGCGCGTGGGCACGACCCGGCGCGGCGGATCGCGCTCGCGGCGGCGGGCGGGCTGAGGCGGGCCGGGACGCCGGCGCGGGTGGCCGCCGTGCTGCGCCAGCGGCGTGCCGTGGCCGACCAGTCGGGGCTCACCTCCCGGCAGCGCATGGCGAATCTGGCGGGGGCGCTGACCGTCGTCGCCGGTGGCGCCGGGCTGCTCGCCGGTGGTCGGGTCGTGCTCGTCGACGACCTGATGACGACCGGCGCGTCCCTCGCGGAGGCGGCGCGAGCCGTGCGGGAGGCGGCGGGGCGGGCGGCCGCCGATCGCCGGGGCGGGCGCGACAGCGAGGCGGACCGAGACACTCACGCGTCTGATCCGTACAGGAGCCGGGGCGGGACGGTCCCGCCGCCCGGCTGGGGCGGGGCCGTCCCCCATGGGGAAACGGCCGAACCGGATCCGGGTGCTCAGTCGCCGGTGTACGCGCGGGTGAGAGGGGAAGGCAGTGAGGAACGGAAGCCGGGAGCGCAGGAGAGGACGTACGGGCCCTCTACGGGCCCGCGAATGACCGGGACGAACCGCGCCGGGAACGTGATCCGCGCGGCCGTGGTCGCGGCATCGCCAGATTCTTTCGAATTAAACCGGAACTGACTGAGAACTTGCATCGTTGCAGGTAATGACAGCGTCAATTCACCGGAACGGAGGTACGCGGCGGTAGAGGGTGACGACATCCGTCCGGGCGAGATATGTTCGGTTGTGAGGGAAAGCCGCAGGCCACACCTCCCATATCCGAATGCCGTGCCACGGGTTTTCCACATTCCTCCGTGCCGGTGGAGTGGAGATCTCGCCCATGGGGGAGGAGGTGGAAGTCACCAAGTCCGAGGTTCCGGTTTCCGCCGGAGCCTGGTGCGAAAGGGAGATGCTCCGCACCGCAGCGGAGCGATCCGGGAACGGAGTTCTGCGTGGACATCGTCGTCAAGGGCCGCAAGACCGAGGTGCCCGAGCGGTTCCGCAAGCACGTGGCCGAGAAGCTGAAGCTGGAGAAGATCCAGAAGCTCGATGGCAAGGTGATCAGCCTCGACGTCGAGGTGTCCAAGGAGCCCAACCCCCGACAGGCCGACCGCTCTGACCGAGTGGAGATCACGCTCCGCTCCCGCGGGCCGGTGATCAGGGCGGAGGCAGCGGCGAGCGACCCGTACGCGGCGCTCGACCTGGCGGCGGAGAAGCTGGACGCCCGGCTGCGCAAGCAGCACGACAAGCGGTACTCCCGGCGCGGCGCGCGCCGCCTCACGGCCGCTGAAGTCGCCGACCACGTCCCCGGCGCGGCCACCCTCAACGGAACCGGCGCAGGCCGGCCGGAGGAGCCCCAGGCCGTGCCCACCAAGAAGATCGGCTCGCTGGAAGTGCAGGGTGACGGCCCCCTGGTCGTCCGCGAGAAGACCCACGCCGCAGCACCGATGACCCTCGACCAGGCCCTCTACGAGATGGAGCTGGTCGGGCACGACTTCTACCTGTTCGTCGACTCCGACACCAAGGAGCCGGCTGTCGTCTACCGGCGGCACGCCTACGACTACGGCGTGATCCACCTCAGGACGGACACCATGATCACGCAGGCGCCCTCACCCGATGCGGGCGGTTCGCTCGGCGGCTGACATCGCGGGGCGACAACAGCGGGCGGTGCCCCTGGAGCGCGTGTGCGCCCCAAGGGGCACCGGTGTGCGCCCGTCGCGCGCCCCCCGCACTGTCATCGCAGTGGCGTCCGGGCATGGAATCATGGCGGCAACGGCCCAACCGGTGGGCGGTTGCCTTGGGTTGGCGATGGCTCAGGACCGCAGGCCGCAGCCTTCAGGGGGAGGAACGATGGCGGACAGCTTCGGACCGATGCGTACCGAGGACGCCGACGACAGCATGGTCGGCACGGGCCCGGACGAGGGCGCCTCACGCAAGGAGCCGATCAGAGTCCTGGTCGTGGACGACCACGCCCTGTTCCGCCGTGGTCTGGAGATCGTGCTCGCCGCCGAGGAGGACATCCAGGTCGTCGGTGAGGCGGGGGACGGCGCCGAGGCGGTCGAGAAGGCCGCGGATCTGCTGCCCGACATCGTCCTGATGGACGTACGGATGCCGAAGCGCGGCGGTATCGAGGCGTGCACCTCCATCAAGGAAGTCGCACCCAGCGCCAAGATCATCATGCTGACGATAAGCGATGAGGAAGCCGACCTCTACGACGCGATCAAGGCGGGCGCGACGGGTTATCTCCTGAAGGAGATCTCCACGGACGAGGTGGCCACCGCCATTCGCGCGGTGGCAGACGGGCAGTCGCAGATCAGCCCGTCCATGGCGTCGAAGCTGCTCACCGAGTTCAAGTCGATGATCCAGCGGACGGACGAGCGCAGGCTCGTGCCCGCGCCCCGGCTCACCGACCGTGAACTGGAGGTCCTGAAACTCGTCGCCACGGGGATGAACAACAGGGATATCGCCAAGGAGTTGTTCATCTCCGAGAACACCGTGAAGAACCACGTGCGCAACATCCTGGAGAAGCTTCAGCTGCATTCCAGGATGGAGGCCGTGGTGTACGCGATGCGGGAGAAGATCCTGGAGATCCGCTGAGGCTCAGGCGAGCAGCCGGGCGAGCTCCAGGGTGAGAGGCTCGCGCAGGTCCGGCGCGTCGACCCGTTCCACGCGCACGTCCGTGCAGTCCACCCAGCTCGCCGCCTCGACCAGGGCCTGCGCCACCCCGGGGACCGCCTTCGGGCCGTCCAGCGTGACCTGCCGGGCCACCAGCGTGCGTCCCTCGCGGGCCGGGTCCACCCGGCCGACGAGCCGGCCGCCGGCCAGGACCGGCATCGCGAAGTAGCCGTACACCCGCTTCGGCTTGGGGACGTAGGCCTCCAGGCGGTGGGTGAAGCCGAAGATCCGCTCCGTGCGCGCCCGTTCCCAGATGAGGGAGTCGAACGGGGACAGCAGCGTGGTGCGGTGCCGGCCGCGCGGAGCCGTCTCCAGGGCCGCCGGGTCGGCCCAGGCGGGCTTGCCCCAGCCCGCCACCGTGACCGGGACCAGACCCGAGTCCGCGATCACCGCCTCGACCTGCTCGCTCTTGAGGCGGTGGTAGTCGGCGATGTCCGCGCGCGTGCCGACGCCCAGGGCCTGGCCGGCCAGGCGGACCAGACGGCGCACGCACTCGGTGTCGTCCAGCTCGTCGTGCAGCAGGGCGGCCGGGACGGCGCGCTCGGCGAGGTCGTAGACCCGCTTCCAGCCGCGGCGCTCGACGCACACCACCTCGCCGTACATCAGGGCCCGCTCGACGGCGACCTTCGTGCCCGACCAGTCCCACCAGTCGTTGGTCTTCTTGGCGCCGCCCAACTCCGTGGCCGTCAGCGGGCCTTCGGCGCGGAGCTGCTTGATGACCTGGTCGTAGACGCCGTCCGGGAGCTCGTGGTGCCAGTGCGGGCGGTTGCGGTAGGCGCGGCGGCGGAAGGCGAAGTGGGGCCACTCCTCGACGGGCAGGATGCACGCCGCGTGCGACCAGTACTCGAAGGCGTGCGGCCCGTCCGGCGACGCGCCGTCCTGCCAGTAGGCGCGCTCGACCGTCTTGCGGCCGACGGCGCCCAGGCGCGCGTACGGGACGAGTTCGTGGGAGCGGGCGAGGACCGAGATCGTGTCGAGCTGCACCGCGCCGAGGTGCCGGAGCACTCCGCGGACCC
The DNA here is from genome assembly GCF_029813775.1 of Streptomyces sp. DH24. Lineage (GTDB taxonomy): Bacteria > Actinomycetota > Actinomycetes > Streptomycetales > Streptomycetaceae > Streptomyces. The sequence continues at coordinate 15,910 of NZ_JARVKW010000046.1, forward strand.
CGGCGCGGCGGTCGGGGGCGCCGAGGAATCCCTGGGCCCGCAGGGCGATGCGGCGGGCGTCGTCTGCCGAGAGTTCCGTGCTGGGGCGCGGGAGGGTCGTCATGACTCCGCACGATACGAGGTGGCACTGACAGCGCGCCCCGAGCTGCGGAAACTCGTCGCGGAGTACGCGCGGGTGCAGGGGGACGCGGTGCCGTCGACGGCGGTCCCGGGCCGATCCGCCCGCACGGCGCGACGGGTTGCCACCGCTCCTCGCGGTGGGTGAGCGCATGATCACGTTTCGCGTACATCGCGTGCGGGGCGCGGCACCATCCGGGGGTCCCGGACGTTGTTCATCGTGAAGCCGCCAGATGAAGCAGACAAAAACAGACGCAAGGCACCTGACGGTCGTCGTCCCGCCAGGCCTCCCGGCGCGCCCGGGTCCTCGCATACGATGGCCGTTGCTCAGTACGTCAAACGGAAACCGACCGTCCCAGGCCCGACCGGCAAGGAGACCAACCCCCGTGTCCGTCCTCTCGAAGATCATGCGTGCAGGCGAAGGCAAGATCCTGCGCAAGCTGCACCGCATCGCGGACCAGGTCAACTCCATCGAAGAGGACTTCGTCGACCTCTCCGACGCCGAGCTGCGGGCCCTCACCGATGAGTACAAGCAGCGGTACGCGGACGGCGAGAGCCTGGACGACCTGCTGCCCGAGGCGTTCGCCACCGTCCGGGAGGCCGCCAAGCGCGTCCTCGGCCAGCGGCACTACGACGTGCAGCTGATGGGCGGCGCCGCCCTGCACATGGGCTACGTGGCCGAGATGAAGACCGGTGAGGGCAAGACGCTCGTCGGCACGCTGCCCGCGTACCTGAACGCGATCTCCGGCGACGGCGTGCACATCGTCACCGTCAACGACTACCTGGCCGAGCGCGACTCCGAGATGATGGGCCGCGTCCACAAGTTCCTGGGCCTGGACGTCGGCTGCATCCTCGCCAACATGACGCCGGCCCAGCGCCGCGAGCAGTACGGCTGCGACATCACGTACGGCACGAACAACGAGTTCGGCTTCGACTACCTGCGCGACAACATGGCGTGGTCCAAGGACGAGCTGGTCCAGCGAGGCCACAACTTCGCCATCGTCGACGAGGTCGACTCCATCCTCATCGACGAGGCCCGTACGCCGCTGATCATCTCCGGCCCGGCCGACCAGGCCACCAAGTGGTACGCCGACTTCGCGAAGCTGGTCACCCGCCTCAAGCGCGGTGAGGCCGGCAACCCCCTGAAGGGCATCGAGGAGACCGGCGACTACGACGTCGACGAGAAGAAGCGCACGGTCGCCATCCACGAGTCCGGCGTCGGCAAGGTCGAGGACTGGCTGGGCATCGACAACCTCTACGAGTCGGTGAACACCCCGCTCGTGGGTTACCTGAACAACGCCATCAAGGCCAAGGAACTCTTCAAGAAGGACAAGGACTACGTCGTCATCGACGGCGAAGTCATGATCGTCGACGAGCACACCGGCCGTATCCTCGCCGGCCGCCGCTACAACGAGGGCATGCACCAGGCGATCGAGGCGAAGGAAGGGGTGGAGATCAAGGACGAGAACCAGACGCTCGCCACGATCACCCTCCAGAACTTCTTCCGCCTCTACAACAAGCTCGCCGGCATGACCGGTACGGCGATGACCGAGGCCGCCGAGTTCCACCAGATCTACAAGCTCGGCGTGGTCCCGATCCCGACGAACCGGCCCATGGTCCGCAAGGACCAGTCGGACCTGATCTACCGCACCGAGGTCGCCAAGTTCGAGGCGGTCGTCGACGACATCGAGGAGAAGCACCGCAAGGGGCAGCCGATCCTCGTCGGCACCACCTCGGTCGAGAAGTCCGAGTACCTCTCGCAGCAGCTCAGCAAGCGCGGCATCCAGCACGAGGTGCTGAACGCCAAGCAGCACGACCGCGAGGCGCAGATCGTCGCCCAGGCCGGCCGCAAGGGCTCCGTGACGGTGGCCACCAACATGGCCGGCCGTGGTACGGACATCAAGCTCGGCGGCAACCCCGAGGACCTCGCCGAGGCGGAGCTGCGCCAGCGCGGCCTCGACCCCGAGGAGCACATCGAGGAGTGGGCGCACGCCCTGCCCGAGGCGCTCAAGCGGGCCGAGGCGGCCGTCAAGGCCGAGAAGGAAGAGGTCGAGAAGCTCGGCGGCCTCTACGTGCTGGGCACCGAGCGGCACGAGTCGCGGCGTATCGACAACCAGCTGCGCGGTCGTTCCGGCCGTCAGGGCGACCCGGGCGAGTCCCGCTTCTACCTGTCGCTCGGCGACGACCTGATGCGCCTGTTCAAGGCCCAGATGGTCGAGCGCGTGATGTCGATGGCGAACGTCCCCGACGACGTGCCGATCGAGAACAAGATGGTCACGCGCGCGATCGCGTCGGCCCAGTCGCAGGTCGAGACGCAGAACTTCGAGACCCGTAAGAACGTCCTGAAGTACGACGAGGTCCTCAACCGGCAGCGCGAGGTCATCTACGGCGAGCGCCGCCGCGTCCTGGAGGGCGAGGACCTGCACGAGCAGATCCAGCACTTCATGGACGACACGATCGACGCCTACGTCCAGGCGGAGACCGCCGAGGGCTTCCCGGAGGACTGGGACCTGGACCGGCTGTGGGGCGCCTTCAAGCAGCTCTACCCGGTGAAGGTCACCATCGAGGAGCTGGAGGAGGCGGCCGGCGACCGGGCGGGCCTCACCGCCGAGTTCATCGCCGAGTCCGTCAAGGACGACATCCACGACCAGTACCAGGCGCGTGAGGACCAGCTCGGCTCCGAGATCATGCGTGAGCTGGAGCGCCGGGTCGTGCTGTCGGTCCTGGACCGCAAGTGGCGCGAGCACCTCTACGAGATGGACTACCTCCAGGAGGGCATCGGCCTGCGCGCGATGGCTCAGAAGGACCCGCTGGTCGAGTACCAGCGCGAGGGCTTCGACATGTTCCAGGCCATGATGGACGGCATCAAGGAGGAGTCCGTCGGCTACCTGTTCAACCTGGAGGTCCAGGTCGAGCAGCAGGTCGAGGAGGTCCCGGTCGAGGACGCCCGTTCCGAGGAGCCGGCGCAGCAGGACGCGGTGCCGGCGCAGGCCGGCGGGCGCCCGGAGATCCGCGCCAAGGGCCTGGACGCGCCGCAGCGGCGGAACCTGCACTTCTCCGCGCCGACCGTCGACGGCGAGGGCGGCACCATCGAGGGCGACTTCGCCACGGACGACGAGCCGGTGCGTTCCCCGGCCGACGGCCTGACGCGGGCGGAGCGCCGCAAGCAGGCGAAGGGCGGCCGCCGCCGCAAGAAGTGACGGGCGCTCCGCGAGGAGCGAAACGTGGTGAAGGGCCGGGCGCTGTGAGGGCGCCCGGCCCTTCACCGTGCGCGGTGGGACGCGGCCCGCTCAGTCGTCGGTGGCGCGGGGCGGGCGGGGGCCGCCCAGTTCCACGGCCGTGCAGCGCCAGCGCAGGTCGCGGCCCTGTTCCAGGCGGAAGGCCATGGCGCGCAGCCGGTCGCCGGCGCCGATGCGGGCGAACGCCTCGATGGCGCCGGGGCGCGGCTCGAAGTAGCCGATGTCGCGGACGACGGCGCCCGGGCCGCGGGTGCGCAGCGGGCGGCGCTCGGCGAGCCGGATCAGCTCGTCGTAGGCGGGCCCGGTGGTGTGCCGGAGCATCCAGTGGACGGGGCGCCGGCCGCTGAGCACGGCGAGGAGGCGGTCGGCGAAGACGTCGGTGGGCCGGGGCTGCGATACGGGCCTGCGGGGTGTCTGGGCGGGCACGACGGCGGGGCGGCCCGGAGCGGTGGCCGGTGCCGGGTGGTGGGCGCCGGTGACCGCCGCCGGTGGACGGGTCTCGGTGACCGTTGCCCCTGGACGGGACGCCGGTCGGCGGGTGGTGCCCGCGGTGGCCGGTGGACGGGTGCCCGCGGTGGTCGTGGGCGGGCGGGTGTCCGTCGGCCGCGGGGCCGGGCCGCGCGGGTTGCCCGGCGGGCGGTCGTCCGGGGCCGCCGTGGGGGCCGTGCCCCCGCCCGGGGTGCGGGGCGGCGGACCGGCCGGGCGGCGGGCGTCCGGGCGGCCTGGCGGACGCGTGGGCGGGCGGCGTCGGCTCCTGGTCATGACCTTGATCATGGGGTCCCCGTTCGGCGGGCCCGGTGTGGATACCAGGCAGTAACTTTCTGTTGGCTGATCTTGTACGGGGATGCCGGAGCGTCGTGCAAGGAGGCCGGGGGCGGCGCCGGGGGCCCGGACGATTCACTTATCCGGGTGACGGTGATGGTGCCGGGGCCCGTGCCTGCGCGGGCGCACCGGGTGAATCCATGGCGTGCGGTGGACGGCTTCGGGGGTGCGGGCAGGGACCCGAAAGGGGACGCCCGCACGTATCCTGAAGGCCCTCCGGGAGACGCGGGACCGCTGTGCCCAGGTCCCCGCGGAGCCCTACGACCTCGACGAAAGCGGCCGGCCATGCGCGTCTACGTCCCCCTGACCCTCCCCGGCCTCGGCGAGGCGCACAAGACGGGTGAGCTGGGGACCGGGCCGCTGGTGGCGTACGCGGTCACGCCCGCGCTGCGCGAGTGGTACCTCTCGGACGACCTGGAGGAACTGGAGTACGCCGCGCTGAACCGCGCCGCCCTCGCCTCCCTGCGGCTGCTCGCCGCCGACCCCGGGGCGCCCCGCCGCCGGGTCGTGGTCGCCGTCGACGTGCCCGACGGCGCGGCGAGCGCCGACCCGGACCGCGGCCTCGACCCGGCCGCGCTCGGCGAGGTGCGCGTCGCCGGGCCCGTGCTGCTGGCGAAGGCGGCGGCGGTGCACGTGGACGCGGACGACGCGGAGGCGGACGTGACCGCCGCGGCCCGGGCGCTGGCGGCGGCCGACGCCGGGGACGACGACGCGCAGTTCGTCGTGGACGGCGCCGACGACCACGAGCTGCTGTGGTTCGCGACGCAGGAGATCCCCAACCTGGTCGGCCCCGGCGCCTGACCGGCCCGCGGCTTCCTTGGTTGTCAGTGGCGGCGGGTACGTTTTCCGGCATGGGGATGAAGACAGGGGCGCACATCGTCTGGGACTGGAACGGGACGCTGTTCCACGACCTGGACGCGATCATCGGAGCGACGAACGCGGCCTTCGCCGAGCTGGGCCTGACGCCGATCACGCTGGAGCAGTACCGGGAGCTGTACTGCGTGCCGGTGCCGAAGTTCTACGAGCGGCTGATGGGGCGGCTGCCCACCGACACGGAGTGGGAGGTCATGGACGAGATCTTCCACCGCTACTACACGGAGCACCGGGTGCGGTGCGGGCTGGCCGACGGGGTGACGGAGCTGCTCACCGGCTGGCGCTCGGCCGGACACAGCCAGTCGATCCTCAGCATGTACGGGCACGAGGACCTGGTCCCCCTGGTCAGAGCCTTCGGGATCGAGACGCACTTCCTCCGCGTCGACGGGCGGACCGGACCGTCCGGCGGCAGCAAGGCCGAGCACATGGTGCGGCACCTCGGCGCCCTCGGCGGCGTCGACCCGGAGCGCACGGTCGTGATCGGGGACGCCGCCGACGACGCCCTGGCCGCGAGACACGTGGGAGCGCGGGCGGTGCTGTACACCGGGGGCTCGCACAGCCGGGCGAGCCTGGAGGTGGTCGGCGTGCCGGTGGTGGACACGCTGGCGGAGGCGGTCGCCGAGGCGGAGCGGCTCGCGGCCTGACGGACCCCTACGACAGGACCGCACCTCTCCCCTCTGTGCAGAACGTCAAACTTCCACCCCTGGTTTTGTACACATACGGCTCATGACGGGGCCCCTGTCATGAGCGATAGCCTTGGTGGCGTGATCAGCGCGATAGCTCGCGGGGGCACCGCCGCCCCTGCCCTGCGCCCGGACCGCACGGACGACATCCGTGACCGGGCGGCGGTCGCTGGTCTTCGCGGGCGGGAGGGGACATCGAGGTTCCCCGGGGCGCCGGACTCTTCCGGGGTGGTGGCGCCGCAGAGAGCAGCGTCACACCCGTCGGACGCGCCGAAGTTGGCTGACAAGCCCCCGCTCGTCTCACCTTGCGGCATAGCGTCGGAACCGACCGGACACCCCGCGTCGAGGCGTCGCGTCACAAGGGCAGAGACCGTACTTCCTTCTACGTCACGCAACGGCGCGCGACAGGAGCCAGAGGACAATGCAGACCAAGCTGGACGAAGCAAAGGCCGAGCTGCTCGAGAGGGCCGCCCGGGTAGCTGAGAACAGCCCGGTCGGGGGGCACCTACCGACTGGGAAGACGAACGAGGGCACATCCGGTACCCCGGACCACGCATCCGTGCTCGCGTTCCTCCAGCGCTACTACCTGCACACCGCACCGGAGGACCTCACCGACCGAGACCCGGTCGACGTCTTCGGCGCCGCGGTCTCCCACTACCGACTGGCCGAGAGCCGCCCGCAGGGCACGGCCAACGTGCGGGTGCACACCCCGACGGTCGAGGAGAACGGCTGGACGTGCAGCCACTCCGTCGTCGAGGTCGTCACCGACGACATGCCCTTCCTCGTCGACTCCGTGACGAACGAGCTGACCCGGCAGGGCCGCGGCATCCACGTCGTCATCCACCCGCAGGTCGTGGTGCGGCGCGACGTCACCGGCAAGCTGATCGAGGTGTTCTCCACCCGGCCCAGCGGCGACCTCCCGCACGACGCGCACACCGAGTCCTGGATCCACGTCGAGATCGACCGCGAGACCGACCGCGCCGACCTCAAGCAGATCACCGCCGATCTGCTGCGCGTCCTGTCCGACGTCCGCGAGGCCGTCGAGGACTGGGAGAAGATGCGCGACGCGGCCGTCCGCCTCTCCGAGGCGCTGGCCGCCGAGCCCCTCCCCGGCGACCTGGCCGAACCCGAGGTCGACGAGGCACGCGAGCTGCTGCGCTGGCTCGCCGACGACCACTTCACCTTCCTCGGCTACCGCGAGTACCAGCTGCGCGAGGACGACTCCCTGGCCGCCGTGCCCGGCACCGGCCTCGGCATCCTGCGCTCCGACCCGCACCACGCCGAGGAGGAGAGCCACCCCGTCAGCCCGTCCTTCGAGCGGCTGCCGGCCGACGCCCGCGCCAAGGCCCGCGAGCACAAGCTGCTGGTGCTGACCAAGGCCAACAGCCGCGCCACCGTGCACCGGCCGTCGTACCTGGACTACATCGGCGTCAAGAAGTTCGACGCCGACGGCAACGTGGTCGGTGAGCGGCGTTTCCTCGGCCTGTTCTCGTCCGCCGCGTACACCGAGTCCGTCCGCCGGGTGCCGGTCATCCGGCGCAAGGTCGCGGACGTGCTGACCCGGGCCGGTTTCTCGCCCAACAGCCACGACGGGCGCGACCTGCTGCAGATCCTGGAGACGTACCCGCGCGACGAGCTGTTCCAGACGCCCGTCGACGAGCTCCAGGCCATCGTCACCTCGGTGCTGTACCTCCAGGAGCGCCGCCGGCTGCGCCTCTACCTGCGCCAGGACGAGTACGGGCGCTACTACTCGGCGCTCGTCTACCTGCCGCGCGACCGCTACACCACCGGCGTCCGGCTGCGGATCATCGACATCCTCAAGGAGGAGCTCGGCGGCATCAGCGTCGACTTCACCGCCTGGAACACCGAGTCGATCCTGTCCCGGCTGCACTTCGTCGTCCGCGTCCCGCCGGGCACCGAGCTGCCGGAGCTGTCCGACACCGACAAGGAGCGCATCGAGGCGCGGCTGGTCGAGGCCACCCGCTCCTGGGCCGACGGCTTCGCCGAGGCGATGAACGCCGAATGCGGCGAGGAGCGCGCGGCCGAACTGCTGCGCCGGTACGGCAACGCGTTCCCGGAGGGCTACAAGGCCGACCACTCCCCGCGCGCGGCCGTCGCCGACCTGGTCCACCTGGAGCAGCTCAAGACCGGCGAGAGCGGCAAGGACTTCGCGCTCAGCCTGTACGAGCCGGTGGGCGCGGCCCCCGAGGAGCGCCGCTTCAAGATCTACCGCAAGGGCGACGCGGTCTCCCTGTCCGCGGTGCTGCCGGTGCTCCAGAGGCTCGGCGTCGAGGTCGTCGACGAGCGGCCGTACGAGCTGCGCGGCTCGGACCGCAGCGTGGCCTGGATCTACGACTTCGGCCTGCGCATGCCCCGCTCGCTCACCGGTGGTGACCACTTCGGGGACGACGCCCGCGAGCGGTTCCAGGACGCCTTCGCCGCCACCTGGACCGGCCAGGCGGAGAACGACGGCTTCAACGCCCTCGTGCTGAGCGCCGGACTTACCTGGCGTCAGGCGATGGTCCTCAGGGCGTACGCCAAGTACTTGCGCCAGGCGGGCTCGACGTTCAGCCAGGACTACATGGAGGACACCCTCCGCAACAACGTCCACACCACCCGGCTGCTGGTCTCGCTGTTCGAGGCGCGGATGTCGCCGGACCGGCAGCGCGCCGGACACGAGATCGTCGACGCGCTGCTGGAGGAGCTCGACGCGGCCCTCGACCAGGTCGCGAGCCTGGACGAGGACCGCATCCTGAGGTCCTTCCTCACCGTCATCAAGGCGACGCTGCGCACCAACTTCTTCCAGGAGGCGCAGGGCGGCAAGCCGCACGACTACGTCTCCATGAAGTTCGACCCGCAGGCCATCCCCGACCTTCCGGCGCCGCGCCCGGCCTTCGAGATTTGGGTGTACTCGCCGCGCGTCGAGGGCGTGCACCTGCGCTTCGGCAAGGTCGCGCGCGGCGGCCTGCGCTGGTCCGACCGCCGTGAGGACTTCCGTACGGAGATCCTCGGCCTGGTCAAGGCGCAGATGGTGAAGAACACCGTCATCGTGCCGGTCGGCGCCAAGGGCGGCTTCGTCGCCAAGCAGCTGCCCGACCCGGCCGTCGACCGGGACGCGTGGCTGGCGGAGGGCATCGCCTCCTACAAGACGTTCATCTCGGCCCTGCTCGACATCACCGACAACATGGTGGCCGGCGAGGTCGTGCCCCCCACGGACGTCGTCCGGCACGACGAGGACGACACCTACCTGGTGGTCGCGGCCGACAAGGGCACGGCGACGTTCTCGGACATCGCCAACGACGTGGCCCAGTCGTACAACTTCTGGCTGGGCGACGCCTTCGCCTCGGGCGGTTCGGCCGGGTACGACCACAAGGGCATGGGCATCACCGCGCGCGGTGCCTGGGAGTCCGTCAAGCGGCACTTCCGGGAACTGGGCGTCGACACCCAGACCGAGGACTTCACGGTCGTCGGCATCGGTGACATGTCCGGCGACGTGTTCGGCAACGGCATGCTGCTGTCCGAGCACATCCGCCTGGTCGCCGCCTTCGACCACCGGCACATCTTCATCGACCCGAACCCGGACGCGGCCGTCTCCTACGCCGAGCGCCGCCGCCTGTTCGAGCTGCCGCGCAGCTCCTGGGACGACTACAACACGGACCTGCTCTCCACGGGCGGCGGGATCTTCCCGCGCTCGGCCAAGTCCATCCCGGTCAACGCCCACGTCCGCCAGGCCCTCGGCATCGACTCGGGCGTCACCAAGATGACCCCGGCCGACCTGATGAAGGCGATCCTCCAGGCGCCGGTCGACCTGCTGTGGAACGGCGGCATCGGCACGTACGTCAAGGCGTCCACCGAGTCGCAGGCCGACGTCGGCGACAAGGGCAACGACGCCATCCGCGTCGACGGCAAGGACCTGCGCGTCAAGGTCGTCGGCGAGGGCGGCAACCTGGGCCTGACGCAGCTCGGCCGGATCGAGTTCGCGCTGCACGGCGGCCGGATCAACACCGACGCCATCGACAACAGCGCGGGCGTGGACACCTCCGACCACGAGGTGAACATCAAGATCCTGCTCAACGGGCTCGTCACGGACGGCGACATGACGGTCAAGCAGCGCAACAAGCTGCTCGCCGAGATGACCGACGAGGTCGGCCACCTGGTCCTGCGCAACAACTACGCGCAGAACACCGCGATCGCCAACGCGCTCGCCCAGTCCAAGGACATGCTCCACGCCCAGCAGCGCTACATGCGCCACCTGGTCCGCGAGGGCCACCTGGACCGGGCCCTGGAGTTCCTGCCCACCGACCGGCAGATCCGTGAGCGGCTCGGCGTCGGACACGGCCTGACCGGACCGGAGACGGCCGTCCTGCTCGCCTACACGAAGATCACGGTCGCCGAGGAGCTGCTGCACACCTCGCTGCCCGACGATCCGTATCTGCGCGGCCTGCTGCACACCTACTTCCCGGCACCGCTGCGCGAGAGGTTCGCCGAGCAGATCGAGAACCACCCGCTGCGCCGCGAGATCACCACGACGGTCCTGGTCAACGACACGGTCAACACGGGCGGTACGACGTATCTGCACCGGCTGCGCGAGGAGACCGGCGCCTCGCTGGAGGAGATCGTCCGCGCGCAGACCGCGGCCCGGGCCATCTTCCGGTCGTCCGAGATGTGGGACGGGGTGGAGGCCCTCGACAACAGGGTCGAGGCCGCCGTCCAGACCCGGATCCGGCTGCACTCGCGGCGGCTGGTGGAGCGCGGCACGCGCTGGCTGCTCAACAACCGGCCGCAGCCGCTGGAGCTCGCCGAGACCGTCGACTTCTTCGCCGAACGCGTCGAGCAGGTGTGGGCGCAGCTGCCGAAGCTGCTGCGGGGCGCGGACCTGGAGTGGTACCAGCAGATCCACGACGAGCTGACGGACGCCGGCGTGCCGGACGAGCTCGCCACGCGCGTGGCCGGCTTCTCCTCGGCCTTCCCGACGCTCGACATCGTCCTGATCGCCGACCGCATGGGCAAGGAGCCGCTGGACGTCGCCGAGGTGTACTACGACCTCGGTGACCGGCTGTACATCTCGCAGCTGATGGACCGCATCATCGAGCTGCCCCGCGCGGACCGTTGGCAGTCCATGGCCCGCGCGGCGATCCGCGAGGACCTGTTCGCGGCGCACGCGGCCCTCACGGGTGACGTGCTGGCGGTGGGCAACGGCTCGTCGACGCCGGAGCAGCGGTTCAAGAAGTGGGAGCAGAAGAACGCGGCGATCCTCTCCCGGGCCCGCACCACCCTGGAGGAGATCCGCAGCTCCGAGTCGTTCGACCTCGCCAACCTGTCCGTGGCGATGCGGACGATGCGGACGCTGCTGCGCACGCACCGGTAGTTCCGGCCCGCCGGTGACACCCCGGGGCGCCCCGAGCCGAGCCGGCCGGGGCGCCCTCGGCATACGGCCTGCGGGCTGTGCGGGGTGCCGGGGGTGTGGGGCGTCCGGGCTGTGCGGGGCGCCCTCGGCATACGGCCTGCGGATTGTGCGGGGTGCCGGGGGTGTGGGGCGTCCGGGCTGTGCGGGGGCGCCCTCGGCATACGGCCTCCGGGCTGTGCGGGGTGCCCGGGGCCTCGGCCGTCCGGGCGGCTCCGGTGGAGGAGTCGCCGGGCGCGGCCGAGGCTGGTGACGTGACTACAGGGCGTTCCAGCACGACGCGGGCCCCGACGGCCGGACCGGCTCCCGCCCCGGCCGCCTCCCGTCCGGTGCGGGCACCCGCGCTCATCGCGTGGGCGGCGGCCGGGCTCGTGGTCCTGCTGCTGCTCGCGGTGGTCGTCCGGCTCCCGTGGGCCGGTGACCTCGGCATCCACGCGGCGACGGTCGAACGCCTGCGGCACGACCTCACCGACCCCGGCAACCCGCTGGTCGACGCGGACACCCCGAGCCCCTACTACTCGCCGTGGACGCTGCTGCTCGGCTGTGTCGCACGGCTGACCGGCCTGTCGGTGTTCGTGGTGCTGCGGGTCGGCGCGCTGGTCGGGCTGGCGCTGCTGGTGACGGGGGCGGGGCGGTACGCGCGGACGCTGAGCGCGCACCGGGCGGCGCCCGCGCTCGCCGTGCTGAGCCTGCTGCTGCTGTGGGGCACGGCCCAGTTCGGCTGGAGCGGCTTCCTCGGCCTGAACTCGCTCGCGCTGACGGTGTCGTACCCGAGCGTGTTCGCCCTCGGTCTCGCCTTCCACTTCTGGGCGTGGCTGACGCGGGCGCTGCGCGGCCCGGCCGGGTGGGGGGCCTGGGCGGGACTCGGGGTGCTGTGGGCGGTGATCCTGCTGTGCCACCAGTTCACCGGGGTGGTGGCCTCGCTGGGCGCGCTCGCCGTGGTGCTCGCGACCCGGCCCGCGCGGATCACCCGGGAAACCCGGCGCGGGTGGCCGGTGTGGGCGCGGCCGGCCGTCGGAGCGGGGACGGGACTGCTGGTGCTGTGGCTGTGGCCGTACTACGACTTCTTCGCGCTGTCCGGCGCCGGGACGGACCTGGAGCACGTGCACCGGCCGCTGTACCGGGACCTGCTCGGGCGGTACTGGCTGGTGCTGCTCGGGGTGGCCGCGCTCGTCCCGCGGTGGCGGCGCGACCACCGGGACCCGCTGGTGCTGTTCTTCGCGCTGGGCGCGCTGGTGTTCGCCGCCGGTGGGCTGACCGGGCACTACTCCTGGGGGCGTGCCCTGCCCGCCGCGCTGATCCCGGCGCAGTTCGCCGCCGCGCTGGAGGCGGTCGAGGCACCGCCCAGGCTGCGCGCCGGGTGGGCGGTCCTGCTGGCCGCGGCGCTGGCCGTAGGCGCGTGGACGCAGGCCGGGACCGCCGGGTACGTCTTGCCCCGCGGCGCGCTGCCAGAGGCGGTCGCGGCCAAGCACCGGGAGCCGTGGGCCGGCTACGACTGGATCACGCCGTGGGTCAGCCCCGGCGACGTCGTCATGGCCCGCGTGCCCTTCCCGGCCCGGCAGATCCCCGCGTACGGCGCCTACACCGTCGCCCCCGGCTACCCCGACTTCTTCCTGCCGGACGAGGAGGCCCGGCAGGAGGCGGTACGGCGGTACTTCGCGCCGGGCACGGCGGCCGGGGAGCGGCGGGACGTCCTGCGGGAGTACGGGGTGCGGTGGGTGGTGGACCGGGGAGACGTACCGCCCGGCGCAGGCCTGCGGGAGGTGGCCCGGGGTCCGGGCGGGCAGGTGCTGTACGAGGTCGGGTGACGTCTGCCGAGCCCGGCGGGCGGGGCTACCGCAGCACGCCGGTCACCAGCCGCGCCGCCCGTTTCACGCGGGGCCGTGCCACCCGGCGTACGACGGGACGGATCACGCGCGCCGTCACGCCGACCGGCAGCCAGCGGACCTGGAGGCGGCCGGGCGCGTGGCCCTCCGGTTCGACGGTGACCCGGTGCGGGGCCGTGCCGGAGCGGTAGTCGACGCGGGCCGTCAGCGCGGGGAAGTCCAGCGGGGCCAGCAGCAGACCGGTGTGGCTCAGGCCCCGCTGCGTGAGGCGGAGCAGCGGGTGCCGGGTGCCCTCGAAGCCCTGCAGGGGCAGCGGGGTCGCCGCCAGGTCCAGCCGCACCCGACCCTCGAAGACGCCGGGGCGCACCGGGGAGAGGCGGAAGGGGACGACGAGGCGGCGCGGGCCGGGCGCGAGGTGCAGGGCCGCGCGCTGCGGGCCGACCGGAAGCCGCAGACCCGGGTCGTACGTCCGGATCGCCAGGTCGAGGCAGGCGCCGGGGCCGCGCCCGATCTCGGTGATCTCGTGCCGGAACTGGGCGCTCGGGAACGGCCGGGTCTCCAGCTCCAGGTCGGACACGTCCAGTTCGCGGCGCGCCCACTCGGTGCCGGGGACCTCCTCGCCCCAGTAGGCGCGGCCGTCGGCGTCCGTCGCCACGTGCCGGGGCGCCACCGCGTGCCCCAGCCCCCGGGCCGCGAGCCGCGCCTCGGGCATTCGGCGGTCGCGGATCAGCTGGATGACCACGCGTTCCGCGCGCGGCAGCCGGGCGTAGGCGTCCGGGTCGAGCGTCTCCAGGTAGGGCTCGACGATGTCCGCGAACGCCGTCAGCCACGCGTCGTCCCGGTAGGGCAGGTCCCCGGAGTACATGCGGAAGTCGTGCTTGAGGAACTTGTAGTCCTTGTCCGGGCGCAGCGCGCCGTGTCCGCTCTCGGCGAGGAAGGCGTCGACGAGGCGCTGCACGTGCACCCGGTCGCGGACGTTGTCCAGCCGGTCCCGCTGGTTGGAGATCGACGCCGCGCCGGCGGGCGCGTACGGCGCCACGTACCAGTGGTAGACCGGCTCCGGGATGATCGTGAACGCCCTGGCCAGGCAGTAGGCCCGCGCCGAGAACAACTGGTCCTCGTAGTGGATGTCCTCGGGGAAGAGCAGGCCGTGCCGGTCGAGGAAGGCGCGGGCGTACATCTTGCTGGTCGCCAGATGCTCGAAGAACAGCCGGGGGTCGGCCCCGATGCCGTCGAGGGTGCGGCGCTCGGCCACCAGGTGCGGCATCCAGGTGGAGCGGCGGCCGTTGTCCACCCGGATGCGCCGCACCGCGCCCATCGCGAAGTCGATGTCGCGTTCGCGGTGCGCGGCGAGCAGCAACTCCACGGCGTTGTCGGGCAGTTCGTCGTCGCTGTCCAGGAACATCAGGTACGGCGCCCGGGACGTCGCGATGGCGCGGTTGCGCGGCACGCCGCAGCCGCCGCTGTTCACCGGCAGCCGCAGATACCGGATGCGCGGGTCGTCGGCCGCCAGCCGGCGTGCCACGTCCGGGGTTTCGTCGGTGGAGTGGTCGTCGCTGATGACGATTTCGAGGTTCGCGTGGGTCTGGCGGCGCACGGAGGCGACGGCCCGGGGCAGGCGGGCGGCGTCGTTGTGGACGATGACGGTGACCGTGACGTCGGGGGTCATGCGAGCTCCTCGGGGCGCGGGGCCGGGGTGCGGTGCTCCAGGGGCAGGACCGGCGGCAGCGCCTCCTCGGGCTCGCCGAGCAGGACACGGCGCACCACGCGCTCGGCGGCGCGTCCGTCGTCGTACTCGCAGAACCGGCGCCGGAACGCGGCCCGCGCCTTCGCCGCGCACTCGTCGCGCCAGGCCTCCGTCGCCAGGATCTCGGTGAGCTCCTCCTGGGTGCGGGCGACCGGGCCGGGGGCGTCGGCCATCAGGTCGAAGTAGACGCCGCGGGTGGTGCGGTAGGTGTCCCAGTCGTCGGCGTGGACGACGATCGGGCGGTCCAGGTTGGCGTAGTCGAACATGATGGACGAGTAGTCCGTGACCAGCGCGTCGGCGGCCAGGCACAGGTCCTCGACGGGCTCGTAGGAGGACACGTCGATGATGCGGCCGGTGCGGCGCAGGCCGGTCAGCGGGGAGGCGGCACGCTCGTAGAAGTAGTGGCCGCGCACCAGCAGGACGGTGTTCTCGCCGAGGCGGTCGGCGAGCGCGGCGAGGTCCAGGCGGGGGGTCCAGCCGGCCTCGTAGTCGCGGTGGGTGGGCGCGTAGAGGACGGCCCGGCGGCCGGGCGGGATGCCGAGGCGGGCGCGGATGGCGCGGATGGCGTCGGCGCCGGCCGCGTAGTACACGTCGTTGCGCGGATAGCCGTGGTCGAGGGAGACGTAGCGGGACGGGTAGGCGCGCTGCCACATGCGGGTGGTGTGGCTGTTGGCGGAGACGCTGTAGTCCCACTTGTCGATGCGTTCCAGCAGGGCCTGGAAGTCCAGGCCCTGGGCGGCGGCCGGGTACGCCATCTGGTCCAGGCCCATGCGTTTGAGCGGGGTGCCGTGGTGGGTCTGGACGTGGATCGCGTCGGGGCGTTTGACCACCTCGTTGGGGAAGTTGACGTTGTTGACGAGGTACTTGGCGCGGGCCAGCACCTCCCAGTAGCGGCGCGTGCCGGGCACGACGTGGTCGGTGCCGGGCGGCAGCAGCGCGGCGTTCTCGGCGGTCACCACCCACACCGGGTGGATGTGCGGGGCGAGTTCGGCGGCCTTCGCGGCGATCGCGGCCGGGTTGCAGGCGACGCCCCGGTTCCAGTAGGCGGCGAAGACGGCCAGTTCGGGGTCGACGGGCCGGCCGAGCGCCCTGCGGTACTGGTGGTCGCGGACCTTGTCGCCCACCTGCCGTGTGCGGGTCCGCAGGGCCGACCTGGCGGCGCGGCGGGTGCGGTTGGCGGCCTGGAAGGCGCGGTACCTGGTGTAGGCGCCGTCCTCCAGCAGGCCCCGGCGGACGCCTTCGAGGCCGGCCGGACGCCGGTGGCCCTCCGGCTTGCGGCGCACGGCGGCGCGCGACGCCCGCCGGAAGAACTCCCGCGCCACCGCGTCCGGCATCCCGGCCCGCGCGAAGGTGCGCAGACAGTCCCGGACCATCAGCTCGTACAGCGCCGACCGGGCGGCCCGGCGGCCGTCGGCCAGGTCGAGCAGGGCCTCGTAGCGGTCGACCAGGGCGTAGTGCTCCTCCGGCGTGACCGGCGGGACGCTCTGGGCGCGCAGCCGGCGGTCCTCCAGGGTGATGTGCGGCAGACAGGCGACCTGGTCGGCGAGGAGGAGGGCGGCGCGGGCGGCGAACGGTTCGTCGGCCGAGTCGAGCAGCCGCTCGTTCGCCCGCCAGAACGCGGCGCGCACCGCCCGGTTGCCCAGCAGCGGCGTCAGGCGCAGCAGGTGCGCGCAGTCGTCCAGGGCGAGCGGGCCGCGTCCGGCACGCGCCAGGAGCGGGCCGTCCCAGGAGGGCAGGCCGGAGGTGCGCCAGGTGCTGCGGACGTGGTCCAGGAGCAGGACGTCCACCGTGTCGGGCAGTTCGGCGGCCCGCTCGGCCAGGGTGTGGGAGGCGCCGGCCGGCAGCCCGTCCTTGGCGTGGACGAAGTGCAGCCAGCGCCCGGTGGCCCGCGCCGCGCCCGCCGCCCGGGCCGCCGCGTCGCCGGTTCCCTCGGGCAGCGGCAGCACCATCATGTCGGAGGCGTGGTGTTCGGCGGTCTCCTGCGCCCAGTCGCCGACCGCGGCCACCACGACCTCGGTGCCGGGCAGGGGGCGCGCGGCGAGCGAGTCGAGGAGTTCGGCCAGGTGGCCCTGGGTGTTCGGCCCGTGGACGACGACGCTGAGCTCGGGCATCGCAGGACTCCTTCATCTCGTCTCGCCAGGCACGCCTGTGCGGCCATACTGGCATCAATGGGATGAAAGGGTTAATCCGGTTGGGCCTCGTGAGGGAAACGCCGGCGGGTCAGGAGCCGACGGCGGCGGCCTTGGCCTTCGGCTTCGGCTTGGCCTTGTCCGTGCCGCCGGTGAACGCCTCGTACTCCTTCAGGACCTCGTCCGTCGGACCGTCCATGCGCAGCTCGCCGCGCTCCAGCCACAGCACGCGGTCGCAGGTGTCCCGGATCGACTTGTTGTTGTGGCTGACCAGGAACACCGTGCCCGCGTGCTTGCGCAGTTCCCGGATGCGGGCCTCCGAGCGCTTCTGGAAGGAGCGGTCGCCGGTGGCCAGCGCCTCGTCGATCAGCAGGACGTCGTGGTCCTTGGCGGCGGCGATGGAGAACCGCAGGCGGGCGGCCATGCCGGAGGAGTACGTCCGCATCGGCAGCGTGATGAAGTCGCCCTTCTCGTTGATGCCGGAGAAGTCGACGATCTCCTGGTAGCGGTCCCTGATCTGCTCGCGGGACATGCCCATCGCGAGGCCGCCGAGGTGGACGTTGCGCTCACCGGTCAGGTCGTTCATCAGGGCGGCGTTGACGCCGAGCAGGGAGGGCTGGCCGCCCGTGTAGATGCGGCCGTTCTCCACCGGCAGCAGGCCCGCGACCGCCTTCAGCAGCGTGGACTTGCCGGAACCGTTGGTGCCGATCAGGCCGATCGCCTCGCCCTTGTACGCGACGAACGACACGTTCTTCACGGCGTGCACGCGGCGCACGCCGGCCGCCTTCTCGGTCTGCTTGCGGCGCAGGATGCGGTTGAGGGCGGCGGTCGCGGAGCCGCGGCCGGCGCCGGTGCCGTTGACGCGGTAGACGATGTCGACGCCGTCGGCGACGACGGTGGGAACGCGGTCCTCGGTGGTGTCAGCCACGGCCGTAGGTCTCCTCAGCCTTCCAGAAGTAGATGAAGCCGCCGACGCCGGCGAGCAGCGCCCAGCCCGTCGCGGTCAGCCACACGTGCTCGGGCAGCCGGCTCGCGTGGAAGCTGTCGATCAGCGCGAACCGCATCAGGTCGATGTAGACGGCGGCCGGGTTGGCCTGGAGCACCGGCAGGACCCAGCCCGGCAGGTCGTCGTGCCGGCTGAGCATGTGGTCGATGCTCCACATGACGCCGGAGGCGTACATCCAGGTGCGCAGCACGAACGGCATGAGCTGCGCGATGTCCGGCGTCTTGGCGCCCAGCCGTGCCATGGCCATCGCGACACCCGCGTTGAAGGTGAACTGCAGCGTCAGGGCCGGCACCGCCAGCAGCCAGGACGCGGCGACCGGGACGCCGAACACCAGCAGGATCACGGCGAGGGCGGCCATCGAGAACAGCAGCTGCTGGAGCTGCTGGAGGCAGAACGAGATCGGCAGCGCGGCGCGCGGGAAGTGCAGGGCCCGCACGAGGCCGAGGTTGCCGGAGATGGCGCGGGTGCCCGCCATGATCGAGCTCTGCGTGAAGGTGAAGATGAACACGCCGGTGACCAGGAACGGCACGTAGTCCGGCACGCCCCTGCTGGTCTGGAGCAGCACGCCGAAGATGAGGTAGTACACCGCCGCGTTCAGCAGCGGGGTCATGACCTGCCAGACCTGGCCCAGCTTGGCCTGGCTGTACTGGGCGGTCAGCTTGGCCGTCGCGAAGGCGGCTATGAAGTGCCGGCGCGCCCACAGCTGCCGCACGTACTGCGGCAGGGAGGGGCGGGCACCGCTGACGGTGAGGCCGTGGCGGGCGGCGAGCGCCGCCAGGTCGGGGCCCGGGGCCGTGGCCGGTGTCCGGGGCGGTGTGTCGAGAGCCTGGGTCACATCCGCTGCTTTCCGTCGGGGGGTGGCTGGCGGGGGCGGGCGGTCGCCGGTGGTCTCCCGCCGTTCACGCGGATGTCTCCGCGCGTTCGTCTACGTCGGGACGGGACCGTATCGTCGCAACGTGAGCGTAGGCCGATTCGACGTCGGGACGCAACCGTTCCGTCGTCACGCGGAGCCCGGGGTGCGTGAGGACGGGGCCGTATCGTCGCGACGCCCTATGCTGGCCGCATGACGACGAACGCCGACGAGCCCCAGCCACGTCCGCGGCGCCGGGCCCCCGCGGGGGCGGCCGTGCTGCGGGCGGACGTGACGGAAGCCATCCGGGCGGCCGTCTTCGAGGAGCTCGCGGCCGTCGGTTACGCGCGCATGTCGATCGAGGGGATCGCGCGGCGCGCCGGGGTCGGCAAGACGGCGGTGTACCGCCGGTGGCGGTCCAAGCTGCACCTGGTGCTCGACCTGGTCTCGGCGATCGCCGTACAGGGACTGCCCGCGCCGGACACCGGCAGCCTTGAGGGGGATCTGCGGCTGCTCTACGAGGTGACCGCGCGGGCGCTGCGGCATCCCGTCGCCTCGCAGGTCATCCCCGACCTGCAGGCCGAGGCGGCGCGCAATCCCGAGATCGCCGAGGCGCTGCAGAAGGCGTTGCGGGAGGGGCAGAACGGGGTCGCCAGCGGGATCGTGGCGGCGGCGGAGCGGCGGGGGGAGCTGCGGGCGGGGATCGACCACGAGCTGGCGCTCGACCTGATCTCGGGGCCGCTGTACTGGCGCTCGGTCGTCATTCGGGGGGCCAAGCCGGGGAAGGGGTACCTCGCGGCGCTGACGCGGGCTACGGCGGGGGCCTTGCGAGCGTTGTGACTGCCGTCGGCTGGGGTGGGGCGCCGGGACTGTGGCGGGTGTGGGTGTGGGTGCGGCGGCGTTGCGGTGGCCGTCAGGTGAGTGTGGGGTGCGGCGGCGTTGTCGTGGCCGTCACGGGGTTGCGCGGCCCGGCGTTTGCGGGGTGCCGCCGCGCCCACCCGTGCCGCCCTTGCGGCACGTATGCCCGCGGTGGGGCGCGTCGCCCGTCGCGGGTTTGCGGGGTGCCGGCCGCGCTCACCCGTGCCGCCCCTTGCGGCACGGGTGCCCGCGGTGGGCGGTGCCGGTGCGTCAGGCTCGGGCTGCCTGCGGGTGGTGGTGGGTCCAGCCCTGCCAGGCCGAGGTGACCATGTCCTGGACGTCGTGCTTGGCCTTCCAGCCCAGTTCGGTGGCCGCGCGGTCGGCCGAGGCGACGACTCGGGCCGGGTCGCCGGGGCGGCGCGGGGTGACCGTCGGGGGGCGGTCGTAGCCGGTGACGGCGTTGATCAGGTCGATCATCTCGCGCACCGAGACGCCCTCGCCGCGCCCGATGTTGAGCGTGAGGTCGCGGCCGGGGCCGGCGTGCAGGGCGCGGGCCGCCGCGACGTGGGCCTCCGCCAGGTCGACGACGTGGATGTAGTCGCGGACGCAGGTGCCGTCCGGGGTGTCGTAGTCGTCGCCGAAGATGCGCGGGGCCGCCTTCGCGGTGAGCCTCTCGAAGACCATCGGGACGAGGTTGGAGACGCCGGTGTCGGAGAGTTCCGGGGCCGCCGCGCCCGCCACGTTGAAGTAGCGCAGGGACGCGGTGGCCAGGCCGGTCGCGCGGCCGGTCGCGCGGACCAGCCACTCGCCGGCCAGCTTGGTCTCCCCGTACGGCGACATGGGCGCGCACGGCGTCTCCTCGGTGACGAGGTCGACGTCCGGCATGCCGTACACCGCCGCCGAGGAGGAGAACACGAAGGACGGCACACCGGCCGCCGTGACCGCCTCCAGCAGGACCCGCAGCCCCTCGACGTTCTCGCGGTAGTACTGCAGCGGCAGCTCCACCGACTCCCCGACCTGCTTCTTCGCCGCCAGGTGGACGACACCGGTGACGCCGTGGTCCGTCAGGGCGCGGGCGATCCGCGCGCCGTCCAGGACCGAGCCGACCACCAGCGGCACGCCGTCGGGCACCCGCTCGGCGACGCCCGTGGACAGGTCGTCGTAGACGACCGTCCGCTCGCCCGCCTCGGTCATCGCCCGTACGACGTGCGCTCCGATGTAGCCGGCGCCGCCGGTGATCAGCCAGGTCATGTCGGCCGTCCCCTCGTCTGTTGGCCCGAATGGGTGGTGCTTGGCGCGGTCGGGCCGCTCGCTATCAGTGAATCAGGCGGCGGAGCCTTCCGCGCACGACGGCCGTCACACCCCGCACGCCGGGCGCGACGCGCAGGGCGAGCGCCCCGGAGTTCGTGGCGTAGGGCCTGACCAGTACAAGTCCGTGGCGCGGGCTCCACACGGCGCGTCGGCGCAGTCGTCCGGCGCCCGTGAGCGCGTGCGCCGTCGCCTCGCGGCTCGCGCCGTCGCGGAAG
Source organism: Streptomyces sp. DH24 (assembly GCF_029813775.1). GTDB lineage: Bacteria > Actinomycetota > Actinomycetes > Streptomycetales > Streptomycetaceae > Streptomyces. The sequence goes on from NZ_JARVKW010000046.1 coordinate 36,990, forward strand.
CGCAGCCGCAGCCGCAACTCCCAGGTGCCCGCGCCGAGCCCGGCCGGGTCCACGGTGGTCTCCGCCGTCCAGGTGCCGGGCGCGGCGGGGACGAGCGCCGTCGTACGGCGGGCCGTGACGGTGCCGTCCTCGCGGCGCCGCCACCGCACCTCGACGGTGGCCGGGCCGGACGCCGCCAGCCTCCCGTACAGCTCGTGCAGGCGCAGCCGCAGCGGGGCGGCGCGGGCACGCGGGCGCAGTTCCGCGTCGACGGCGACGGGCAGGAGCCGCACCGGGCGCGTCAGCAGGGGCTCCAGCGTGACCTGCGGGAGGTCGGCCGACCAGACGGGCGTGCCGTCGGCGGCGCGCGCGTACGGCGGGCGCAGGCGTGCCGGGCGGGCCGCCAGCTCCCGCAGCCGGGGCAGGTCGCGCGGTTCGGGGGAGGCCAGGAGGACCCGGCCGATCAGCCGGCCGGGGGCGCCGGGGCGGCGCGACCAGTCGGCCGCGTCGTACTCCGCCAGGTACGCCCGCGTGTGCTCCCACCACGCGCGCCGGTAGCGCGGGTCGCGCAGGCCCAGCTCGCGGACGTACATGCGCAGCTCGTGGTCGAGGAACTTGGCGCGCACCGCCCGCGCGAGCGTCTTCTGCCCGGCGCCCAGCAGGATCTCGTACGCCGTGCGGCAGGCCCGGGTGCGCGCCTGCCAGTTGGTGATGTCGGCGCGGTCCAGGGAGATCGACAGCCGCTCGGCGGACCGGCGCACGTGCCACACGTACACCCGGTCCGGGACGAGGACGACGCGCGGGGCGGCGGCGAGGACGCGCGCGGTGAAGACGAAGTCCTCGTAGCGATAGGGGCCCTCGGGGAAGCGGATGCCGTGCTCGCGCAGGAAGCCGGTGCGGTAGAGCTTGTTGACGCAGAGCGTGTCGTGGACCAGCCGGGGGTGGTGCGCGGGACGTGCGACGACGGCGCGCGCCGCGTACAGCGCCGCCTGCCACGGCACCTCGCGCCCGGAGGGCAGCTCCCGGCGCACGCACAGCCCGCTCGCGACCTCGGCGCGCTCCTCGGCCGCCGCCGTGAGCAGGGCGTCCACGGCACCGGGCGGCAGGACGTCGTCGCTGTCGAGGAACATCACGTACGGCGTGGTCACCGCGTCGAGGCCGGTGTTGCGGGGGCTGCCGCAGCCGCCGCTGTTGACCGGCCGCCGCACGACCCTGAGGCGCGGTTCGGTCGCGGCGAGGCGGGTCAGCAGTTCCGCGCTGCCGTCCGTGGAGCAGTCGTCCACGGCGACGACCTCACGGACGGCGGGCCCCTGCGCGAGAGCCGAGCGCACGGCGTCGGCGACGTGCGCGGCGTCGTTGTAGCCGATGACGACGACACCGACCGGGCCGGAGAGGGCCACAGGGTCGGCGGGGTCGGCGGGGGCCGTGGAGTCGGTGCCGTGCGTGCTCATACCTGTCCATCATCGGCATGTGCGAGCGATTCGCCACAAAATGCGGCACCCGCCGAGCGTCGCTCAGCCGTGCCTCGCTCAGTCGAGCGTCGCCCAGCCGTGCGCTGCCGAGCCGTGCACTGCTTGGCCGCGCGGTGCTTGGCCGCGCCGTGCGGCCCCCGGATTCACGCCGCCCGCCGTCACTCGTTCTCGGCCCCCGCCGCGTCCAGGGCCGTGGTGAGCTCGTCCAGGCGGGAGCGCAGGGCGCGGATCTCGTCGAGGTCGAAGCCGGTCGCCTCCACGATCCGGCGCGGCACCCCGGCCGCGCGTTCGCGCATCGCGGTGCCCTCGCCGGTCAGCCGGACCTCCACCGACCGCTCGTCGCGCACGCTGCGCTCGCGGATCACCAGGCCGGCCGCCTCCAGCCGCTTGAGCAGAGGGGACAGCGTGCCGGAGTCGAGGCGGAGGTGCTCGCCGAGCTTCTTGACGGGCAGCTCGCCGTGCTCCCACAGCACCAGCATCACCAGGTACTGGGGATACGTCAGTCCGAGGTCCCTGAGGATCACGCGGTACACGCCGTTGAAGGCGCGCGAGGCCGCGTGCAGGGAGAAGCAGATCTGGCGGTCCAGACGGAGCCAGTCCGCGTCGGACGCGTTCGCGGGGTCCGGGTCGGGGGTGGAGGCGGGGGTCATGTCTCCAGAGTAGCCCTGGCGCGCCATTTGATTGCGCGCAATTAAGTTGTGTGCTCTACTTGTGGTCGTGAGGCGGCCGGTGAGGCCGCCGGAACACGACCGACTCAAGAGGGATGGTTCACCCATGGACGCGCTCTACACCGCTGTCGCCACCGCCACCCACGGCCGCGACGGCCGCGCCTACACCTCCGACGGCAAGCTGGACGTGCAGCTCGCCCCGCCGGTGGAGCTCGGCGGCAACGGCCAGGGCACCAACCCCGAGCAGCTTTTCGCCGCCGGGTACGCGGCCTGCTTCGCCAGCGCGCTCGGCCTGGTCGGCCGGCAGGCCAAGGTGGACGTCGGTGACGCCGCCGTCACCGGTGAGGTCGGCATAGGCAAGCAGGGCGCGGGCTTCGGTCTCGCGGTCACCCTCCGCATCGAGCTGCCGGAGGGCGTGGACGAGGCGACCGGCCGCAAGCTGGTCGAACAGGCCCACGAGGTCTGCCCCTACTCCAACGCCACCCGCGGCAACATCCCCGTCGACCTCGTCATCGAGTAACCCGGGCGGCGGTCACCCGGTCCCGGGGGCGGCCGGCCGAGGCGCGCCCCGGGCCGGCCGCCGCCGTCAAGGCCCGATCCGTGCCAGCACCTCTCCCGTCCGCCGGCTCCACGCGACCACCACCGCCTCCTCGGGCAGAGTGCGCCGCGGCGTCAGCAGCAGCCAGCGCACGTCGTACCGGCGGGCGATCGCGGTGCGCTCGCCGCGGGTTGTCCCCGGGGCGAGGTAGGCGCGGACGTCGGCCGCCCGCCGCAGCCGCTCCCGCTCGTCCAGGGCCGCGTCCGGCCAGGCGGGCACGGCGAGGTTCGGCCCGTACCCGGCGATCGCGTGCACCGCGTAGTACCCGTCGGCGATCACCACCTCGCCGGGACCGATGTGCCGCGCGGCCCACGTGTACGACGGCCAGTCCGGCGGCTGCTCGAAGCCCACCGGGTCCAGCGAACGCGGCACGACCGCCCCGGCCTGCACGGTGAGGAACCCCAGACAGGCCCCCGCCGCCGCGACCGCGCCCAGCGCGCGCCGCCACACCGGCCACGGCCGGGCCGCCGCCAGCTCCACCGCGAGCGCGCACTGCAACGGGACCAGCGTGAGCCCGAGGATCCTGCCGTAGGTGTAGTGGCCGCTCACCCAGCCGTACGCCACCACCAGGCAGTCCAGGGCGAACAGCAGCACCAGCGGGTCGCGCGCGCCGTGCCGCCGGGCCCGCAGCCACAGCGCCGGCAGTCCCAGCAGCGCCAGCCAGAAGTGCGCGCCGAGATCGTCGTACAGCCGCCGGTGCATCGCGTCCACGCTGCCGTCCCCGGCCAGCGCGAACACGTCGAAGTACGGCCACGACCAGGCGACCAGCGACGCGACCGCCGCCGCCAGGGCCCACCGGCCCACGACCGCCGCCCGCGGGCCCCGCTGCCGTCCCGCGACCAGCGCGACCGCGCCCAGCGCCGCCGCCACCGACGTGATCGGGTGGACCAGCACGATCAGCCCGTACAGGGCGCCGAGCGCCGCGTACCCGGTGAGGCTCGGCAGGCCGCTCGGGCCGACGAACCGCACCCGGGCCGGGTCCCGGGCCAACCGCCCGGTCAGGGCCCACGCCCAGAAGGTGAGTCCGGCCGCGAACGCCGACGGGTAGGGCAGGTTCCCGGTCATCGACATCAGCCCGAGGTAGCCGCTCCACCAGGCCCGCTCGGTGCCCCACAGCAGCGTCATCGCCGCCAGCGCCAGTACCGGCGCCCACGGCCGGGGCGTCAGCACCCGCACGAAGCGGCCGAGGCCGAACAGCAGCACCCCCAGGTTCAGCGGCCCGGCGAGCCGCACCACCTCCCAGCCGCCGAGCCCGGTCAGCCGGGCGAAGGCGCCCTGCGCGACGGCGTACGGCGAGTAGTACGGGCTGCCCGCGCCCGGCAGGTCCGCCGTCGGGTGGCGTGGGTGCAGCAGATCGGCGCCGAGGCGTTCGACGACCGCCGCGTGCTGTCCGGCGTCGCAGCACAGCGGCACCCGCCAGTACGCCAGCGACATCACGAGCCAGAACAGGAAACCGAAGACCTGGTACGGCGTGGGGTGCCGGGCGCGACCGCCGCGCAGTGCCGTGGCACCGCGCGCGGCCCGCCGGACGAGGACGCCGGCGCTCACCGGGGCGAGGAGGATCGGGGCGTTCGGGGCATTTGCCGTATGTTCCCGGTCGGGTCAACGGCATGACCCCGCCTCACCTCATCGTGTGATCGTCCGCCCCGTCGGCGGAGTGCGTCACCGCATCGAGTGAGCCCGCCCGGACTGCCCCTGCACCGGCAGCACCACCCGGCCCCGCACCACGGGCTCCAGCAGCAGCGGCAGCCCCAGCACCGGCAGCAGCCAGGCCAGCACGATCAGCCGCCCGCCCCAGATGTTGATGTCGGGATGCCCGGCCTGCGTCAGGATCCCGGTGAACGAGGCCGCCAGCACGTACACCCCGAACGCGCCCCGCCGCCCCGCGCCCCACGCGCCGGCCGCCAGGAACGCCAGGAACAGCGGCTCCCACAGCTGCCGCCGCAGCCACTCCACCCAGAAGTTGACCTGGAGCCGGAAGAACTCCGGCCACGGCCGCTCCCGGTCCGGCCGGGCGAAGTGGCCGGTGAGCAGGTCCTGCACGCTCTCCGACGCGGACGGGTAGTGCAGCAGCCGCGCCAGCAGCATCGTCCCGAGCGCCCCGCCCAGGCCGACCGCCGCGATCAGCACCGGCGCCCGCCCCGGCGGCCGTCCCCGGCGCCCGCGCACCACGGCGATCAGCGCGCCAGCCCCGGCCAGGCACACCCCGAGGAACAGCGCCTGCGAGTGCTTGACCGCGAACAGCGCGGCCAGCGACCCCGCCACCAGCGCGATCCCGGCCCGCACGCGGCCCGCCGACGCCAGCGCGCAGCCCCACAGCGCCGCCAGCGTCAGCGCCAGCAGCAGGCCCTCCGTCATCGGGCGCATCGCCGTCGTCCCGCACGGCAGGACGTAGAACAGCGCCTGCCCGGTCAGCGCGAGCGGCAGCGGCACCGCCAGCGTGCGCAGGACGAGGAACGCGAGGACACCGCCCGCGACCGTGACGGCCACGCCCGCCGCCCACACCCCCCACGTCACGCCGAGCACGGCGGTGAACGGCACCAGGAACGCCGGATAACCGGGCCGCGCCTCGAAGATCCGCATGAACCGTTCCGGCATGAACGGCACGGTGTGCCCACCGGTCTGCCCGGCCCGCCACCGCGCCGCCACGTTCCGCCACTCGCGCTCCCGGCACTCGGCCGTGACGCGTGGGCCCGGGTCGGGGCGGTGGAAGCGCACCACGTGCACGCTCTGCCTGCGGTGCGCGGTCGACGCCCGGCTCCCGCAGACGTAGTCGATGGTGGCCGCCGCCGCCTCGCGCGGGGACTCGCCGCGCAGACTCAGCGCGTACGACACGTAGTTCTTGCTGTCCGGGGTGTCCCGGCCGGTGACGTTCGCGAGCTGGAGCACGGCGAACACCGCGGCCAGGAGCAGCACCCAGGTGCGGGGCCTCACGAGGACGTCAGCACGTCGGAACCGGCGGCCGGGGCCGGCACCAGGGAGCCCGGTGCGGCGCCCGGCGCGGGCAGCGGCTCGCCGAGCAGCACCGTGCGCACCACCCGCTCGGCGGCCCGGCCGTCGTCGAACTCGCAGAACCGGGCCCGGAACGCGGCCCGCCGCCGCGCCGCCTCCTCGTCCCGCCACGCCCCCGACGCGAACAGCTCCGCCAGCTCCCGACAGGAGCGGGTGACGTGCCCCGGCGCCTGCGCCGTGATGTCGAAGTAGGCGCCCCGGCTCGCCGTGAACGCACCCCAGTCGTCGGCGTGGACCACGATCGGACGGTCCAGGTTGGCGTAGTCGAACATCAGGGCCGAGTAGTCGGTGAGCAGCACGTCGGAGGCGAGCATCAGGTCCTCGACGTGCGGCTCGTCCGTCGCGTCGATCAGCACGCCCCGCCGGTGCAGCTCGGCCACGCCCAGGCCGCGCGCCGGGCCGGCTGCCAGCGACGGGTGCAGCCGGACCACGAGGGTGTGTTCCGCGCCCAGACCGGCGGCGAACCGGGCCAGGTCGACGCGGTCGACGTACCCGCCCCGGCGGTAGTCGCGCGGGGTCGGCGCGTACAGCACCACCGTGTCGCCCTCGGGGACGCCGAGCCGGGCGCGCACCGCACGGCCGTGCCCGGGACCGGCGTTCACCAGCACGTCGTTGCGCGGGCTGCCGGTGCGCAGGGAGGTGAAGTGGCAGGGGTAGGCCCGCTCCCACACCAGCTCGGAGTGCCGGTTGGCGACCAGGCTGTAGTCCCAGCGGTCGGCGCTGCGCAGCATGCGGGGCACGTCCAGACCGAGCCGGGCGCCGGGCTTGCCGAGCAGGTCGGCGCCCATGTACTTCAGCGGCGTGCCCTGATGGGTGTGGACGTGGACGCTGCCGGGGCGCTTGGCCGCGGTGCCCGGCCAGATGACGTTGCCGACGAAGTACGTGGCGCGTTCGGTGACGCGGCGGTGCCGTGCGCTGCCGAGCACGACGTACTCGGTGTCCGGCGGCAGCAGCGCCGCCGTCTCCTCGTCGCGCACCACCCACACCCCGCGGACGTGCGGGGCGAGTTCGCGGGCCTTGTGGTAGATCGCCGCAGGGTCGCCGAGCACGCCCCGGTGCGAGAACGCCGCGTACACGGCCAGGTCCGGGTCCGGCGGGCGGCGCGCGTTCAGCGTGGAGCGGACCCGCCCGAGGCGGGCGCCCGCGGCCCCGCGCGCCCGCCGTGCCCTGCGCGCCAGCTCGCGCGCCGCCCTGCCCACCTGCCGACGGGCCTGGTAGGCGACGTAACCGCCCTCCAGGACGCGCAGTTCGGCGGGGACCTCGGCGCCCTCGGGCCGGTGCGCGCGGAACAGTTCGGCCGTGCGGCGGAAGAACTCGGCCCGGTCGGACGGCGGCAGCCGGTCCGGCTTGGCGAGGATGTCCAGGCAGTGCTCGCCCATCTTGCGGTGCAGGTGGGGCCGCCAGCCGGCCAGTCGCGGCCGGTCGGCCACGAACGCGAAGACCCGCTCGTACTGGTCGTGGATGTCGAAGTGCTTGCGGCTGGTGGTGGACAGGATGTTGCCCTGGCGGCGCTGCCGGTAGTACAGGCAGATCCGGTCCAGGGTGGCGATCCGCGCGGCGCTGAGCATCACGGGGAACGTCCAGGGCGTGTCCTCGTAGTACCCGGGCGGGAACGTGAAGCCCTCCCGCTCCACGAAGTCCCGCCGGTAGACCTTGTTCCACACCACCATCAACAGGTCGAGGATCTCCGGGTGTTCGGCCGCCGAGAACGTGCCGTCCGCGCACTCGGCGAGCACATGCGCCAGCACGTTGCGGCGCGTGCCGCCCCACCAGTAGGTGCGGGCGTAGTCGAAGACCAGCACGTCCGGGTCCGAGGTGCGGGCCAGCCGGTCGGCCAGCGCGTCCAGCGCGCCCGGCGTGAGGGTGTCGTCGCTGTCCAGGAAGAACAGGTAGTCGCCGGTCGCGTGCGGCAGCCCCGCGTTGCGGGCGCGGCCCAGGCCCACGTTCTCCGGCAGGTGCAGCACCCGGACGCGGTCGTCGCGGGCCGCGTACTCGTCGAGGATCGCGCCGCAGCCGTCCGGCGAGCAGTCGTCCACGGCGATCACCTCGAAGTCGCCGAAGGACTGCTCCAGGACCGAGTCCAGGCACTCGCGCACAAAGCCCTGCACCTCGAAGCAGGGCACGATGATGCTGAAGCGGGGCATGTCAGCTCCTGACCGGGGTCGTCGCGGCGGGGGCGGGAACGCGCTCGGCGAGCGGGCGCACGGGCGGCAGCGCCTCGGGCGGCTCACCCAGCAGCACCCGCCGCACGACGCGCTCGGCGGCCCGGCCGTCGTCGAACTCGCAGAACCGGGCCCGGAACGCGGCGCGCAGCCTGGCCGACTCGCGCCCCGCGTACGAGCCGTCGCGGAACACCCGCGCCAGCTCCTCGGGCGTGCGCACCACCGGCCCCGGCGGGCTGTCCATCAGGTCGAAGCAGACGCCCCGCGTCTCCCGGTACACCTCCCAGTCGTCGGCGTACACGACGATCGGCCGGTCCAGGTTGGCGTAGTCGAACATGATCGACGAGTAGTCCGTGACCAGCGCGTCCGCGGCCAGGCACACGTCCTCCGAGGAGCCGTGCGCGGTCACGTCGATGATCCGCCCGCCGCCCCGCGTGCCGCCCCGGTCGTAGAAGTAGTGGGCGCGCAGCAGCACGACGACGTCCTCGCCGGCCGCCTCGCAGAACGCCTCCAGGTCCGGGCCGGCCGCGAAGCCGGTGTGGTGGTCGCGGTGCGTCGGCGCGTACAGCACGGCCGTCTTCCCCTCCGGGACGCCCAGGTCGCGCCGGACGCGGGCCACGTCGTCCGCGGTCGCCGTGCAGTACACGTCGTTGCGCGGATAGCCGTACTCCAGATGCTCGTACGAGCCGGGGAAGGCCCGCTCCCACACCTGTGTGGAGTGGCGGTTGGACGACAGGTTGTAGTCCCAGCGGTCCACCCGGCCCAGCAGCTTGGCGAAGCTGCCGGTCGCCGCCGCGACCACCGGGTACGTCGACTGGTCGACGCCCATCGTCTTCAGCGGCGTGCCGTGCTGGGTCTGCAGATGGACGCTGCCGGGGCGCTTGACGACGCCCTCGGCGAAGTTGGCGTTGTTCACCAGGTACTTGGCGCGGGCCAGCACCTCCCAGTAGCGGCGGCTGCCGATGACGGCGTGCTCCACGTCGTCCGGCACGGTGTGCGCCCGGTCGGCCTCCACCAGGAACACCGACCGGATGTGCGGGGCGAGTTCGCGAGCCTTGGCGTGGATCGCGGCCGGGTTGCAGGCGTAGCCGCGGCCCCAGTACGCGCAGTACACGGCGAGGTTCTCGTCCAGCGGCCGGCGCAGGTGCCGCCGGTACAGCAGGCGGGTGCGCGGCATCCGGGGGCGCGGCACGCGGCGGACGGCGCCCGTCACGGCCCGGTTCGCGCCGCGCAGCACCTGGAACGCCGTGTACGCCCCGGCCGCCAGCAGCCGGTGCTGCACGCCGAGGCTGCCGCCTGGGGCGCGGTACCCGGCCGGGCGGTGCAGCCGGTAGAGCCGGCTCGCGGTCCGGAAGTGGGCCCGGCGCCCGGACGGCAGCCGGCGCGGATGGGCGGCCGTCTTCAGCACCGCCGCGAAAAGCTGCTCGAACAGCGGGGTGTACCGCTGCACGCACAGGCCCAGCTCGGTGGCCCGCGTGAGCACCAGGTCGGCCTGGCCGAGCAGGTCGGTGTGGTGGTCGCCGGGCAGGTTCAGCCGGTTGCCCTGCCGACGCGCCCGGTGCCGTACGACGACCGAGCGCAGCACCGCGATCCGCCCGGCGTGCAGCCCGGCCAGGCCGCCGAAGCCGACGTCCGTGAAGTGGCCGTCGGGAAAGACGAGTCCGTGTGCGGCGAGATACGTGCGCCGGTAGGCGGCGCTCCACGCGGGGAGCCGCACGCCCGTCAGCTCCGGGGTCTCGATCGGCGCGAACGCCTCGTCCGGGGCGCCCGCGAGCAGGTGCGCGGCCGGGTTGCCGGGCTCGCCCTCCCACCAGGGCGCGCGCTCGTACGCGAAGTGCAGCACGTCCACGTCGCCGGTCCGGGTGAGCCGGTCGTCCAGCTCCGCGAGGGCGCCCGGGACGAGCAGGTCGTCGCCGTCGAGGAACAGCAGGTACGCGCCCGCCGCCGCCCGCAGCCCCGCGTTGCGCGCCCCGGCCAGACCGGCCGACGGCGGCGAGTGCACGGGCATCACCCGGGGGTCCCGCGCGGCGTACTCGGCCGTGACGTCCGCCGCTGGGGAGTCCGGCGTGTCGCAGACCGGGATCAGCTCGAAGTCGCCGAAGGACTGGACGAGGACGGAGTCCAGCGCCTGGGACAACCGGCCCGCGACCCCGTGGGACGGAACGATGATGCTGAAGCGGGGCATGCTGCTCTTTCTCTTCTGCTGTGCCGCTCCGGCGCGCGGCGCGGACCGCCTCATGCCGGACGTGGTCCGGGGCGCCCCGCCGGACGCCGGGTGGGCGGTCGGCCGGGCGGTCGGCTGGGGGCGGGCCGCGAGGTGCCGGAGGGCATACGGGACGGCAACGGGCATCCATGGGTCGGCGCGGGGGTTCGGCCCGGGAACGGCCGGTGCGGCGACTTGGTTACGGGCCCTGCGTCATCCGGGGGACGCCGCGAAGGAGAGCGGGGGCGGGCCGGTGACGGCCCGGCCCCGCGAGAGGGTCGCTGCGGCGGCTACTTGACGGCGCCCGCCATCACGCCGGACACGAACTGCCGCTGGAACGCGAAGAACACGGCCAGCGGGATCACCATCGAGATGAAGGCGCCCGGCGCCAGCACGTCGATGTTGTTGCCGAACTGCCGTACCTGCGTCTGCAGGGCGACCGTGATCGGCTGGCTCCCGGAGTCGGTGAAGATCAGCGCGACCAGCATGTCGTTCCACACCCACAGGAACTGGAAGATGCCGAGCGAGGCGATCGCCGGACCGCCCAGCGGCATCACGACACGGGCGAACAGCCGCAGTTCGCCCGCCCCGTCCAGCCGGGCCGCCTCCAGCAGTTCCCGCGGGATCTCCGCGAAGAAGTTCCGCAGCAGGAACACCGCGAAGGGCAGCCCGAAACCCACGTGGAAGAGGATCGCGCCGACCATGGAGCCGAAGATGCCGAGCTTGCCGAAGAGCTCGGCGATCGGGATCAGCGCCACCTGCACCGGCACGACCAGCAGCCCGACCACGGCCAGGAACCACCAGTCCCGGCCGGGGAACTCCATCCACGCGAACGCGTACCCGGCCAGCGAGCCGATGACCACCACCAGCACCGTCGCCGGCACCGTGATCAGCACGGTGTTCACGAGGGAGTCGGTGATGTCGCCGTTCTCCAGCAGCTTCTCGTAGCTGGTGAAGGTCAGCTTCGCGGGCTCGGTGAACACCGTCCACCAGCCGCTCTCGTTCATGTCCTCCGGGGTGCGCAGCGAGGACAGCAGCAGACCGATCGTCGGCACCAGCCAGAACAGGCCGACGACGATCAGGAACACCCGCAGCAGCCCGCCGCTGACGCCCTCGGCCAGCCGCGCGCCCAGCGACCGCTCCGCCCCGGCGTCCGTGCCGGGCGGCGGGGCCGCCTTGCCGACACCCGTGTCCGCGGTCATCGCCGCACCTCCCGCCTGAGCCGCCTGACGTTGAACCACATGACGGGGATGACCAGGAGCAGCAGGAACACCGCGATGGCGCTCGCGATGCCCGGCTGGTCCTCGGAGAAGCCCTTGCGGTACAGCTCCAGCGCCAGGACGTTCGCGTCGTCCTGCGAGGAGCCCGGGGCGATGATGAAGACCAGGTCGAAGATCTTCAGCACGTTGATCATCAGGGTGACGGCGACGACCGCGAGGACCGGCGCCAGCAGCGGCACCGTGACTCTGCGGAACACCTGCCACTCGGTCGCCCCGTCCACCCTGGCCGCCTCCAGCAGCTCCCGGGGGATGCCCGCGAGCCCGGCCGCGATCAGCACCATCGCGAAGCCGGCCCACATCCAGATGTACGCGCCGATGATCGCCGGGGTGACCAGCGACGGACCGAGCCAGTCGAGACCGTTGTACGCCTCCTTGAAGTTGTCCGCCGGGAGCCGCAGTTGCGCCCCGTCCGCCGACGCGGGCAGCGTGAACGTGCCGTCACCGGCCGCCGTCGTGGACGCGACGACCTTGCCGTCCTTGACCGCCTCGATCCGCATCCCGGCGTAGCCGAGCTCGCCCGCGTCGACGCCGTTGAGCCGGCCGACGCCCTTGCCGCGCGTGAAGTCCTGCCAGGTGGTGCCGACGACCTTGTCCGGCTCCGCCTTCGGCGGCGCGGCGTTCTTCGCGCCGTCGGGCATCAGGTCCGGGGCGACACCGACGAGCGGCAGGACGACCGTCCCGCCGGCGCTGACCGGCTCCTTGGTGACGAAGGCGCCGCCGCCCGCGGCCCGGAGCGGCGACTCGCGGCCCGGGTGCGCCTTCGGGAACGCCGACGCCTGGGTGAACGTGTCGTGCACGCCCACCCACACCGCGTTCGCGACGCCCTTGTCCGGGTCCTGGTCGTACACCAGACGGAAGATGATGCCCGCCGCCAGCATCGAGATCGCCATCGGCATGAAGACGACCAGCTTGAACGCCGTGCCCCAGCGGACCCGTTCGGTCAGCACCGCGAAGATCAGACCGAGCGCCGTCGCCACCGTCGGCGCGAACACCACCCAGATGATGTTGTTCTGCAGCGCGGTGCGGATGCCCTGGTCCGTGAACAGGGCCTCGTAGTTGTCGACACCGGCGAAGCCGTCGCCGGACTGGTCGTAGAAGCTGCGGACGACCGAGTACCCGATCGGGTAGACCACGAGCGCGCCGAGCAGCACGAGGGCGGGCAGCAGGAACAGGGCCGCCACGGTCCGCCGGGTGCCGGTCACACTCTTGCGCGACTTGGGTGCGGCAGGGGTCGGAGGGACCCCTGCCGCCGTGTCCGACGTCATCGCCGGATCAGCCCCCGTACGCCTTGGCCGCTTCCGCCTCCAGCTTGGCCTGGGTGCCCGCGACGTCCTTCGGGTTCTTCAGGAAGTCCTGGAGGATCTTCCACTCGCCCTTGCCGGGCGTTCCGCCGAAGGCCTGCGGGGCCTGGTCCGACATGTCGAAGCGGAAGTCGTCGCCGGCCGCGATCAGCGCCTCGGCCATCTTCCGCTGGACGTCGTTCGGGTACGACGCCGCGTCGACGTTCTTGTTCGGGGAGAGGTAGCCGCCCAGCTTCGCCTGGATCGCCGCCGCGTCCGAGGAGGCCAGGAACGTCGCCAGCGCCTGCGACGCCTTGGAGTCCTCCAGGAGCACCGCCGCGTCGCCGCCGGACACCACGGGCGCGGTGTCACCGACCCTCGGGAACGGGAACACCTTCGCGTCCGTGCCCACCTTCATGTCGGTCTCGGCGATGTTCACCTGCACGAAGTCGCCCTCGAAGACCATGCCGGCCTTCGGCTGGGCGCCGCCGGTGAAGGTCTGCGTCACGGACGCCGGGAACTCCGTCTGCAGCGCGCCGCTCGCGCCGCCCGCGATGTACTCCGGCTTGCCCCAGATCTGGGCCAGCGTGGTCAGCGCGTCCTTCACGGACGGGTCCGTCCACTTGATCTCGTGCTGGGCCAGCTGGTCGTACTTCTCCGGGCCCGCCTGCGACAGATAGACGTTCTCGAACCAGTCCGTCAGCGTCCAGCCGTCGGCGCCGCCGATCGAGAACGGCGTGACGCCCGAGTCGTAGACCGTCCGCGCGGTGGTCAGCAGCTCGTCCCACGTCTTGGGCTCGCTCGCGCCCGCGTTCTCGAAGACCTGCGCGTTGTACCAGATCAGCGACTTGTTGGCGGCCTTGTAGTAGACGCCGTACGGCTTGCCGCCGACCTTGCCGATGTCCTGCCAGCCCTGCGAGTAGTTCTTGGCCAGCTGGTCCTGCGCCTCCTTGCCCAGCGGCTTGGCCCAGCCCTTGTCGACCGCCTGCTTGATCGCGCCCGGCTGCGGCAGCATCGCGACGTCCGGCGGCTGGCCGCCCGCGATCTTCGAGCCGAGGAAGTTGACGATCGGGTCCTGCGCGGGGACGAACGTGACCTTCGCGCCCGTACGTTTCTCGAACTCCGCGAGGACCTTCTTGAAGTTGGCCTGCTCGGCGCCGGTCCAGACCGCGGCGACCTCCAGGCTCTGGCCGTTCAGCTTGGGAAGGGTGACGGTGGTCGCGGTCTTCTCGCCGGTGTCGCCGCTGCCGCCGCTGTCGTCGTCGCCGCCCCCGCACGCCGTGAGCGAGAGCGCCAGCGCTCCGGCCAGGGCGGCTGCCGCGGCCTTCGCGGCTCTGCGGGTGCGGGGGGTTGCCGTGGAGTGCTTGGGAGACCTGTTTGTCCGGAATGTGCCGCTCGTGATGCGCATCACTGCCCCGTTCTTCGTTCCTCGTCGAACGTGTCGAAGCGCTGTCCCGTGCGGTCTGGTCTACGCCCGGGGGATGGGCCGTGCAAGGGCGCGTCCGCCGTGAAGCGGGACATCGTGACCCCGTCGTGACCAGTGCCAGGCACGGGTGCTGCCTTCGCGGGAGCTGTGCCCCCGGACCCTCTTATCGGCCCGAACGGCTCCGTCCTCAAATGCCGGACGGGCGCTTTTTCTCACGTCCTCACAGGAGCGAGGGGACCTCCGCCGCCGACACCTGGCGCGCCGCCCGCTCCAGGGCGCTGGCCAGCAGGGCCAGGTCCGTCGGGCCGTTGCCCAGTTCCCGCACCGGACGGCGGGTCGGAGGGTCGCCCATACGGTGCCACTCCAGGGGGACGACCGTCGGACGGAGGGTCGCCGTGCGCGGGATGCGGCCCGTGACCCGGCCGCCCTGGAACGGGGTGACCCGGCCGTCCGCCGAGGTCAGCCGCCCGCGGCCCGGTGCCGGTTCCTCCGGGCCCGCGGTGGGCGCGTCGAGCTCGACACGCAGGCCGGCCCGCCGGACCGGTTCCGTCTCCGCCGTACGGCCGCCCGCCGCCGACGCCGCCACCAGGTGCACGCCGAGCCGCTCGCCCTCCCGCGCCACCGCCTCCAGCGCCCGCATCACCGAACCCGCCGCCGGGCGCCCCGGCGAACCGAGCGCGGGCGAGACCAGCGCGTCCAGGTCGTCCACGACGACGACCAGCCGGGGCAGCGGCGGCGCCGCCTCCGCGCGCCGGCCGGCCGCACCCGGCCGCAGCCGCAGCGTCGAACTGGGCGGGGCCTCCAGCTCGCCGGTGCTCGAACCGTCCCGCGCGGCCGCCGCCGTGCGCTGCGCGACCATCCGGCCCGACAGCTCACGGCCGGTGTGCCACTCGGTGAAGTCGGAGCGGCCCAGCAACTCGGCCCGGCGCTTCAGCTCCGCGCTCAGCGACTGCGCGAACTCCCGCATCCGCACCGGGTCGTTGGCGGTCAGGTGCGTGGTGACGTGCGGTACGTCCGTGGCGACGTGCAGGCCCTCGCCGTGGCCGCCGGCCGTGCCCACGGTGCCCCGGCCGTCGACCAGCACCATGCCCAGCCGGTCCGGGCGCTCGGCGGCGGCCAGCGACGCCACGACCGCCCGCAGCAGCTCCGTACGGCCGCTGCCCGGCGGGCCTTCGATCAGCAGGTGCGGTCCCTCGGCGGCGAGGTCCACGCCGACCGGGCCGCGCGGGCCGGCGCCCAGCACGGCGCAGGCGCGTCCGCCGAGCGCCTCCGGGTCGTCGGCCGCCGCCGCCCAGCGAGCCATCAGGGACGCCGGGGTCGCCCGGGCCAGCCCCAGCTCGTCCAGCAGCCGCGCCGCCTGGGGCAACGGGGCCGACACCCGCGCGCGCTCCGCCACGCCGCCGTCCGGGCGCAACGGCGCCAGCGCCCGCGCGAACCGCTCGGCCCAGGGCAGGGACACGGCGTCCACGGTGCCGACCGTGCCGTGCCCGACCGGGCCGACGTGATCGCCGGACCCGCCCGCGCGGGCCACCCGCAGCAGCCGCAGCGCCGTCGCCACGTCACCGCTGAGCAGCGCGACCGCGCCGCACTCGCGGAACACCGACGACGCCGCGCAGGCCGCCTCGTACGTGTCCGTCACCGGCGAGGCGGGCGACGCCGCCGCGGTCTCGGCGAGACACACCACGTGAATCCCGGCCCGTGGGCCCTCCAGCGCCAGCCGCGCCACGGACTCGCGCACATCGGCGCCACCGGGGTCGCCGTCGATCACGAGCACGGTGTGCGGACCCTCGTGAGCGGCAGATTCCCGCCCGCCCCCGGGGCCGTCGTCCGGCCGGGCCCAGGAGGGGCGGCGGGAGACGGGGCGGGACTGGGGCGGGATTCCGGGGCCGGAGGCGGGCGCTGGACCGGTCGCGGGGGCGGCGGCGGGCGCCGGGGCCCCCGAGGTGGCGGGGGCCGCCGGGGTGCGCGGGATGCCCGTGGCGGCGCGAGGGCCGGGAGTGCCCGGGGAGCCTGGGGCTTCCGGGGTGTCTGAGGTGCCCGTGGTCGCGGTGTGCGGCCGTGCGTGGGCCGTGCCCTGCGCCGTGTCCATGCCCTGCGCCGTGTCCGCCAGGTGGTCCTCCAGACGGCGGAGGAGTTCGTCGATGCGGGCCGCGGCCTGCTCGCGGTCGTAAGCGAGCAGCAGTCGGCAGTCCTGGCCGTGGCCCGGACGCAGGTGGGGCAGCCAGCCCAGCCAGGACCACTCGGCCGTGCGCTCCTCCAGGGAGCGGGAACGGTCGGCCGAGATCAGCGTGATCTCCAGCGTGTCGGGGGAGTGCAGCGCGGCGAGCTGCGCCAGCACCGTGCGGGCCAGCCCCGCGAGCCGCGCGCGCGGCCCCGCGAGACCGAGTGCGCCGACCTCGCGCAGCCCGGCGGTCACCGGCACCGCGGGCAGCAGGCTCCCGTCGGGCGCCGTCCGGTCGGCCGTGCCGAGCCGCACCGTGAGCGCCTCCGGGTGACCCGGACCGCGCTCCCACAGCCGCGGGCCCGGTCCCAGTGCCGTCAGCAGCAGCGCGGCCGGGTCCGGCCAGGTCTCCGGCACGCGCGTGGCGGCGGAGGGCGCCTGCGCGGTCGTGTCGGCCGGTGCGTCGGCGTCGTGGCTGTCGCGGTCCGCGGTCCGCTGCTCGGCCCGCCCGCCGGCCAGCCGCCGCGCCCACGCGGACAGCCCACCGCGCCGCCGCACCCCCTGCGGCACGTCGGTACCGCGCACCGGGGTGCCCTTGCGACCGGCCGTCCCGTTGACTTCGTACGCGTCGGCGCCGTCGTGGACCTGGTACACGCCCGTGCCGCTGTACGTCACCTCACCGGGCGGGGTACGCCGCTCGAGGCCGGGGCTGCGTGGGTGCGGGGCGCCGGGGCCGTGGGCGCCCTGGGCGTCGGCGCCGGGGGAGTCGTAGGCGCCGCCGGCGCCACCGGGACCGTGGGCGCCC
>NZ_JARVKW010000047.1 GCF_029813775.1 Streptomyces sp. DH24
ATGGTCCTGGCGGCGGCCCACCCCCGGGAGATCCGTCGTCCCAGGCCGTCGTTCGTGCGCCGCGTCGAGTTGCCGTCGCGGCGCAGTCACCCGGCCGCCGTCACGGCCGGTGTGCCGTCCGGTGGGCCGCGGCGGACCCCGGCCCGCCCAGCGTGCAGCAGATCAGCAGGGCCGCCGTCGCCGCGGCGACCGGGACGCCGTATCCGGCGGTGGCCGACACGTGCTCCGCGGTCCAGCCGCCGGCCGCGCTGCCGCACGCGATGCCGCCCAGCAGACCGGTGACCGCGAGCGTCATGCCCTCGTTGAGGCGGCCCTCGGGGGTGCGGCGCTGGACCAGCGTCATCGTGGTGACCATGGTCGGCGCGGTCGCCATCCCGGCGAGCAGCAGCGCGCCCGCCACCAGCGGCAGCGAGCCGGTGAGGGACGCCGCGAGCAGCGGCAGCGTCAGCAGCGCCGCCATCGCCGCGACACACCACGGCAGCCGGGACTCGACGGGCCCGGCCGGGCGGACGGCGCCGTACAGCAGCCCGGCCGCGCAGGAACCGGCCGCCTGGAGCGCGAGCACCGCACCCGCCGCCGTACGGTGCCCCTGCGCGTCCGCGAACGCGATCGTCACGACCTCCATCGCGCCGAACACCGCGCCCGTCGCCAGGCACACCGCCAGCAGCGACGGCATGCCGGGCGCGCGCAGCGGCGACCTCGCGGGCGTGCGCCGGTGCGCGGGTGGCTCGGTGGAGCGCTGCGCCGCGAACAGCAGGACGCCGGTCAGCAGCAGCACGGTGCCGACGAGGGTGCCCGCCTCCGGGAAGAACGTCCCGCACAGGAACGCCGCGAGAACCGGGCCCAGCATGAAGCACAGCTCGTCCGCCGCCTGCTCGAAGGAGTTCGCGGTGTGCCGCGCCTCGCTGTCCTCGCCGAGCAGGTGGGCCCAGCGGGCCCGGGACATGCCGCCGGTGTTGGGCGTCGTGGCGGTGGCGGCGTAGGCGGCGAACAACGTCCAGTCCGGGGCGCCGTGGCGCACGCACAGCAGCAGGGCGAGCGAGCCGCACACGGCGATCACCGTGGCCGGCACGGCGATGCGGGCCTGCCCGTACCGGTCGACGAGCCGCGCGGTCCAGGGCGCGACCACCGCGGTCGCCGCGAGACCGGTCGCGGTGACGGCGCCCGCGAGGGCGTACGAGCCGCGCCCCCCGGCGATCATCATGACGGCGCTCACGCTGAACATGCCCATCGGCAGGCGGGCTATCAGGTTCCCGAGCGTGAAGGCGCGGGCGCCGGGATGGCGGAAGAGGCGGCGGTAGGGGCCGGGCGGGCGGGGCGGCCCGCCGCGCGGGTTGAAGTCGGCGGCGACGAGACTGTCGCCGGTGACGGTGAGCAGGGGAGCTTTCCGGGACGTGGGAGAAGGCGGCTGCGGCATGGCTCCACCGTCGCCCCGCGGTGATCGGCGGGTCCAACACCTGCTCGGCGGCCATTGACGCACCTGTGTGGTGAATCCGGGCCGTCCCGGTACGCACTCACGCGCCCGCGATGTAGATTCACCCGGTGCCCGCCCCCGCCCACCTCGACCCCCGCCTGCTGCGGTCCTTCCTCGCCGTCGCCGAGGAACTCCACTTCACCCGTGCCGCGGCCCGCCTCTACGTCGCCCAGCAGGCGCTCAGCCGGGACATCCGGCGGCTGGAGCGGGAACTCGGCGTCGACCTCTTCGTCCGCACCACCCGGCAGGTCACGCTGACCGACGACGGCGAACGCCTCCTGCCGTACGCGCGCCGCGCGCTCCAGGCCCAGGACGAACTGCTCGCCGCCTTCGGCCAGGCCCGCCCGCTGCTCGTCGACCTGAACTCGCCGGGCCTGAACACCGGCCGCCGCGTCCTGCTCCGGGCCCGCGAACTGGCCCCCGAGCACGAACTGATGGCCCGCTACGAGAGCGGCCTGACGTACGCCGCCGGGGAACTGATCGCCGGCCGCCTCGACGCGACGTTCGGCCGCTTCGCCGGACTGGACCCGGCGCTGCGGGCCGGCCTGGACCACCAGCCCGTGCGCTACGAGCCGATGGCCGTCGTCCTGCCCGAGGACCACCGGCTGGCCGGGCTGGCCGAAGTGCCCCTCGCCGCCCTCGCGGGGGAGTCCGTGTACGCGGGTGCCGGCAATCCCCGTACCCCCGAGTGGACCGACCTCGCGGGCCGGCTGTTCGAGGGGCGGGGGATACGCATCGCGCCACCCATGCCGCTCGCGATCGGGGAGGAGGAGTTCCAGCGCATCATGGCGAAAACCCGGCACCCGGTCCTCGCCGTGCGGGACTTCCCGCCCATGCCGGCATCGGTGGTGCGGCCCCTGGTCGACCCCGTGCCGCTGTCACCCGTCTCCCTGGTGTGGCGAAGGCGACTCTCGCACCCCGCGCTCGACGCCCTGCGCAGGGCTGCGGCCCAGGTCAGCGCGGATGAGGGGTGGTTGCGCAGGCCGCCGGAGGGATGGCTGCCGGCCGACGACGAGGACGTCATGACGACCGGCTGAGACCGTTATGTCGTTTCAGGGCTGACACACGGCAACCACACTTCCTCCGCGTGCGCTACATTCTTGGCCTGAGCACGGTGTGATAAAGGGGGCGTTCGATCCGGGTGGGGGCCCGGGGGCGATCGACGGGTGCTCGGGGTCGTATGCGCACCCAGAACTGTCCCGTGGGGGGAATCGCGCGCGTGAACAACTGGCGAGAAGACGCCCAGCCGGAGTGGCCCGTGGTCGCGTCCGCGACCCAGGAGCTGCCGGTGACGGGCGACGACGACACGGGCGCCATGACCACCCCGGCCTCCCCACAACCGCCCGGCCACCACACCGGCGCCCACCCCGGCACCACCCGCCCGGAAACCCTGCGCCGCAACGTCCGCTACCGGCTGACACCGCCCACGGCCACCGACGAGACGGAGCTTTTGCCGCGGGCGGTTTGGCAGGGGGCGGAGCCGACACGGGCGGTTCCGCAGCAGGGGGATGCGGTGACGCGGGGGTTGGCCTCGCAGGCCGGTCCCACGCGGAGGTTTCCGCAGGCGGCGGGCGCGGCGCGGGGGTTCTCGTCCGAGGCGGAGCCTACGCGCGTGCTCCCGCAGCAGGGGGATGCGGCAGCCCGAGGGCCGGCGTCGCAGGCCGGTCCCGCGCGGGGATTCCCGCAGGCGGCAGGCGCGGCACGGGCGTTCCCGTCCGAGGCGGACTCCACGCGGAGGTTTCCGCAGGCGGCGGGCGCGGCGCGGGGGTTCTCGTCCGAGGCGGAGCCTACGCGCGTGCTCCCGCAGCAGGGGGATGCGGCGGCCCGGGGGCCGGCCTCGCAGGCTGACCCCGCGCGGGGATTCCCGCAGGCGGCAGGCGCGGCACGGGCGTTCCCGTCCGAGGCGGACTCCACGCGGGCGTTCCCGCAGCAGGGGGATGCGGCAGCCCGAGGGCCGGCGTCGCAGGCCGGTCCCGCGCGGGGATTCCCTCAGGCGGCAGGCGCGGCGCGGGCATTCCCGTCCGAGGCGGACTCCACGCGGGCGTTCCCGCAGCAGGGGGATGCGGCAGCCCGAGGGCCGGCGTCGCAGGCCGGTCCCGCGCAGGCATTCCCTCAGGCGGCAGGCGCGGCGCGGGCCTTCCCGTCCGAGGTGGCCCCCACGCCCGCGTTCCCGCAGCAGGCGGATGCCGTGACGCAGGGCTTGCCGTCCCGCGCGGAGCAGACGTGGGTGTTCCCGCAGCAGGCGGGCGGGGGGCCGGGGTTCGGCTCTTGGCCGGGCAGTGGGCCGGGGGGCGGCCATGGGAGCGGCGCCGGGCAGGCGTCCCGGGCCGCCGCGCCCCGTGACTCCTGGCCGCCGGACTCCGACCGCGCCGGGCACGACCCCACCGTCGACCCGCACGAGGTCACCGTGCAGTTGGACGCGGTGCAGCTCGGCGACGGGCTGATACGGCGGGCCGCGAGCGCCGCCGGCGGCCAGGACGTCTCGGACGGGCCGGTGTTCGTGGACGCGTCCGGCCGCCGCAGCCGCCACTTCCGCCGCTTCGGCATGGCCGTGGCCGTCGCCTGTGCGGTCTACGCCGTCGTCATCGTCGCGACCCTGCTGTCCGGCAGCTCCGACGCGCCCTGGCTGCCCGTCCCCGGCCAGAAGGACGAACAGCCCGCGGGCCAGGTCGACACCACCCCGCTGCCCACCGCGTCGGCACAGCCCACCGGCACCGGCAGCCCCGAGCCGGACTCCTCGGCCCCGCCCGGCGACAGCACGTCCCCGCTGCCCGGCACCGGCGCCACCGGCGCCCCGGCCACCCCCGACGGGCCGGGCACGAGCATCGAGCCGCAGCCGGCCGAGACGCGGACCACCTCCCGGCCGGGCACCGGCGGCGGCGCCGACCCTGCCCCGACGAAGACCACGCCCCCGCCGGACACCGACCCCGAGCCGGTGTCCACGCCGACCGGGCCCACGGCCCGCCCGACGGAGACCGCCGGCAACGGCGCCCCGGCCGTCGCCGACACCGTCGCCGCCGGACCGGGCGACCCCGCACCCGTCGCCGCGAGCTCCCGCGAGGAGCAGGGCGCCCTTTCCTCCCCGTCCCCGGAGTACGACCTCTGATGGCATCCCGCACCAACCGCCACAGGCGCGCGACCGGCGCCCGTGGCGGCCCCCGGCGCCGCCGCGTGCCGATGCGCTTCCTGCTGCCCGCGCTCGTCCTCGTCGCCCTGGCGGCGATGCTGATGCTGCGCGGCTACGTGCACAGCGAGATACTCGCCGACCACCGCGTCCGCCCGCCCGCCGCCACCGACCGGGTGCCGCAGCGCATCCTCGACGGCGGCCCGGTCATCGACACCCGCGGCGGCCGTACCGACACCCTGCGCGTGCCCGACCACCGGCTCGTCCTCACCTTCGACGACGGCCCGGACCCCGTCTGGACCCCGAAGGTCCTGGACGTACTGAAGAAGCACGACGCGCACGCCGTCTTCTTCGTCACCGGCACCATGGCCTCGCGCTACCCGGACCTGGTCAGGCGCATGGTCGACGAGGGTCACGAGATCGGTCTGCACACCTTCAACCACCCCGACCTCTCCTACCAGTCGACCAAGCGCATCGACTGGGAGCTGTCGCAGAACCAGCTCGCCATCACCGGCGCCGCCGGCATCCGCACCTCCCTCTTCCGGCCGCCGTACTCGTCGTTCTCCGCCGCCATGGACAACGCGACCTGGCCGGTCACCCAGTACATCGGCTCGCGCGGCTACATCACCGTCGTCAACAACACCGACAGCGAGGACTGGCGGCGGCCCGGCGTCGACGAGATCGTCCGCCGCGCCACGCCCAAGGACGGCAAGGGCGCCATCGTCCTGATGCACGACTCCGGCGGCGAGCGCAGCCAGACGGTCGCGGCACTCGACCGGATGCTGCCCGACCTGCGGGCCGACGGCTACGAGTTCGACAACCTCACCGAGGCCCTGGACGCGCCCAGCGCGCACAGCGCCGTCGCGGGTGTCGACCTGTGGAAGGGCAAGGCGTGGATCTTCCTGGTCCAGGCCTCGGAGCGGATCACCGACGGCCTGGTGGCCGGCCTCGCGGTCATCGGCTCACTCGTCATCGGCCGCTTCCTGCTGATGCTCCTGCTCTCCGGCGCGCACGCCCGCCGGGTGCGCCGCCCCGGCTTCCGCTGGGGACCGCCGGTGACTGAACCGGTGTCGGTGCTGGTCCCGGCGTACAACGAGGCCAAGTGCATCGAGAACACCGTCCGTTCGCTGATGGCGAGCGAGCACCCGGTCGAGATCGTCGTCGTGGACGACGGTTCCACGGACGGCACGGCCCGCATCGTGGAGGCGATGGGCCTGCCGAACGTCCGCGTCGTCCGCCAGCTGAACGCGGGCAAACCGGCGGCCCTCAACCGCGGCCTCGCCAACGCCCGCCACGACATCGTCGTGATGATGGACGGCGACACGGTCTTCGAGCCGTCCACGGTCCGCGAACTCGTCCAGCCCTTCGGCGACCCGCGCGTCGGCGCCGTCGCCGGCAACGCGAAGGTCGGCAACAAGAACAGCCTGATCGGCGCGTGGCAGCACATCGAGTACGTGATGGGCTTCAACCTCGACCGCCGCATGTACGACGTGCTGCGCTGCATGCCGACGATCCCCGGCGCGGTCGGCGCCTTCCGCCGCACCGCCCTGGAGCGGGTCGGCGGCATGAGCGACGACACCCTCGCCGAGGACACCGACATCACGATGGCCCTGCACCGCGACGGCTGGCGCGTGGTCTACGCGGAGAACGCCCGCGCCTGGACCGAGGCACCGGAGACCGTGCAGCAGCTGTGGTCCCAGCGCTACCGCTGGTCGTACGGCACCATGCAGGCCATCTGGAAGCACCGCAGGGCACTGGTCGAGCGCGGCCCGTCCGGCCGCTTCGGCCGCGTCGGCCTCCCCCTGGTCTCCCTCTTCATGGTCCTGGCCCCGCTCCTCGCGCCCCTGATCGACATCTTCCTGCTCTACGGCATCGTCTTCGGCCCGACGCGGAAGACGATCGTGGCCTGGCTTGGCGTCCTCGCGATCCAGGCGGTCTGCGCGGCCTACGCCTTCCGCCTGGACCGCGAACGCATGACCCACCTGATCTCCCTCCCGCTCCAGCAACTCCTCTACCGCCAGCTCATGTACGTGGTGCTGCTCCAGTCCTGGATCACGGCACTCACGGGCGGCCGGCTGCGGTGGCAGAAACTGCGGCGCACCGGAGTCGTGGAAGCACCCGGCGGCTCCGTCCCGAGCGCCCGGCCCAGCAGTGATCGGAGGCCCGTGGCATGACCCACGGCCACACCACGGGCACGCCCCCGCGGGCCACGCCCGAACCCACCGCCGCCCCCGCGCCCACGGCGCCGAAGCCGGGCAGGGACCGCTACCTGGATGTGCTGCGCTCCATCGCCCTGGTCCGTGTGGTCGTGTACCACCTGTTCGGCTGGGCGTGGCTGACGGTGCTGTTCCCGTCGATGGGCGTGATGTTCGCGCTGGCCGGGTCACTGATGGCGCGCTCGCTGAAGCGCCCGGCGCTCGGCGTCGTCAAGAGCCGTGTCCGCCGGCTGCTGCCGCCGCTGTGGGCGTTCAGCGCGGTGGTGCTGGTGCTGATGTTCGCGGGCGGCTGGGACCCGGCGAAGGAGTCGTCCGACGGGCCCGCCTGGGGCCTGGTCGAGCTGCTCAACTACATCGTGCCGGTCGGCGCGCCGCCGTTCCCCTGGCACATCGGCTCCAAGTCGGGCCTGCTGGAGGACACCTGGGCGGTCCAGGCGGCCGGCCCGCTGTGGTACCTGCGCGCCTACCTGTGGTTCGTGGTGGCGTCCCCGCTGCTGCTGTGGGCGTTCCGCCGCGCCCCGTGGCCGACGCTGCTGGCCCCGCTGGCCCTGACGGCGGTCGTCGGCACGGACCTGGTGAGGATCCCGGGGGAGACGGGCAACGCGGTCACCGACTTCGCGGTCTACGCCGGCTGCTGGGTCCTGGGCTTCGCCCACCACGACGGCCTGTTGCAGCAGATCCCGCGCTATGTCGCCGTTTCCTGCGCGTCCTTGCTGATGGCCTTCGGGCTGTGGTGGGCGTCGGGCCATCTCGGCGCCGACGGCTGGGACCTGAACGACATCCCGCTGGCCCAGGCGACCTGGTCCTTCGGCTTCGTGGTGATCCTCCTCCAGTACGCACCGTCGTGGCGGGAACTGCCGGGCCGGCTGGCGAAGTGGGACAGGCTGGTGACGCTGTCCAACAACCGGGCGGTCACGATCTACCTGTGGCACAACCTGCTGATCATGGCCACGGTCCCGATCCTGGACCGGCTGTACGAGCTCCCGTTCATGCGGAGCGAGCGGGCGGTGGCGGCGCTGGACGCGACGTACATGCTGTGGATGTTCGCCCTCGTGTGGCCGCTGATCGGCCTGGCGATCGTCGCGGTCGGCTGGATCGAGGACGTGGCGGCGAAACGCGCGCCGCGCCTGTGGCCGAACGGCGTGAACGGCACGAAGGGCTCCAAGGGCTCCAAGGGCACGGACGGCAGGAGGCGGGCGGCGCGGTGACGCCGGGCCGCCCGGCGGGACGCGCCGCCCCCGCCCGGGGAACGGCGCGTCCGTCCGTTGCTCAGCCGAAGGCGCGGACGGCCTGGTAGTACGTCCAGGCCGTGCTGTTGCAGGAGGTCTTGGTGCCGCCGGAGTAGCGGTTGCACACGCGCTTGAGGTCCTCGTAGAACGCGCTGTCGATGCGGGACTTGTTGGCGGAGAAGGCGCCGATCTCCTTGTAGTTGCGGTAGCCGAAGTCGTGCCGCTGACAGGCCTTCTGGAAGGGGAAGCCGAAGGGGTTGTCGGGGGAGGAGCTGCAGTAGTCGGTCGACCAGTTGAAGGCGTAGGCCGACCAGGCGCCGCGGTTGGCCTCGGCGGAGGCCCAGGCGTTGTAGCTCGTCGCGCTGGTCTGGGTCCAGCCGGCGAGGACCTGGGCCTTGTCGGCCGGGACGGCGGTGGCGGCGGAGGCGGTGGCGAGGACGGTCGCCGTGGTGATGCCGGCGGCGACCAGACCCTTGAGAGCGGTGCGGGGCATGGGACTCCTCAAGTAGGTGCACCGGGGGTGGCGGTGCACGGTCTGGGGGACCAACTCCCGCCGGGTACACGCGAGTTGGTTCCGAAGTCGCGCCGACGCTATGCGCGTAGCGCGGCGCAGCAGGAACTTTCTCTTGACATGAACCTGAAAACAAGAGGGCGTGCAGTTCCATGCAGACCCCGTTGGTCCCGGGGGTCACAGCTGTCTCAGGAGTCCCACCAGCACCTTTGGGTTGGACCGGTACCGGGTCCGGCCGGTCTCGCGGGCTTCCGCTTCGAGCGGGCCTTGAGTCCCGCCCGCCCCGCCGTCCCCCCACCCGGCCCCCGTAAAGTTCTCCGGGCAGCACACATCCCCCGCGCGCCTCCGCGGGGACGAGTGAGGAGCAGACGTGACCGACCCGGAGTCCACAGCCGTGCAGCAGGAGATCGCCCGGGATCTCCAGGTGACCGAGTCCTTCGACGCGGCGCACGAGACCGAGCGCCGGGTGGCCTTCCTCACCGAGCGGCTGACCGGCACCGGCCTGCGCTCGCTGGTCCTGGGCATCAGCGGCGGCGTGGACTCCTCGACCGCGGGGCGGCTGTGCCAGCTGGCCGTGGAGCGGGCGCGCGCCGCCGGCCACGACGCCACGTTCTACGCGATGCGCCTGCCGTACGGCACCCAGGCCGACGAGAAGGACGCCCAGCGCGCGCTGGAGTTCATCCGGCCCGACCGGGTCCTGACCGTCGACGTGAAGCCCGCGAGCGACGCCGCGCTGGAGGCGGCGGTGGCCGGCGGCACGGTGTTCCGCGACGCGCACCACCAGGACTTCGTGCTCGGCAACATCAAGGCCCGGCAGCGCATGATCGCCCAGTACGCGGTGGCGGGCGCGCACGACGGCCTGGTCGTCGGCACCGACCACGCCGCCGAGGCGGTCTCCGGCTTCTTCACCAAGTTCGGCGACGGCGCCGCCGACGTCGTACCGCTCACCGGCCTCACCAAGCGGCGGGTCCGCGCCCTGGCGCAGGAGCTGGGCGCACCGGACTCCCTGGTGTGGAAGACCCCGACCGCCGACCTGGAGACCCTCGACCCGGGCAAGCCCGACGAGGACGCGCTCGGCGTCACCTACGACGACATCGACGACTTCCTGGAGGGCAAGCCGGTCTCCGAGACCGCCTTCGAGGCCATCGTCCGCCGCTACCGCCTCACCGAGCACAAGCGGCAGCTCCCGATCGCCCCCTAGGGCCTGTCGTCCCGCGTTCCCGGCAGTGTGGAAAACTGCCCGCGTTGCCCAGGCGAACGGGGTGACGCGGGCGGCGCGAGGAGTGGGTGGCGGATGAGCAAGCGGCAGATACAGAAGATGCTGCGGCTGATGGCCAGTGGCGAGCCCGTCGAGCTCACCAGCGCCATGGCGTCCGTGAAGAAGCTCGCCAAACTCGCCTTCCTCGCCCAGCAGTTCGGCTACGAGTACGCCGACGTGCGGCAGGGCGGCGCCAACAACAGCTCGCTCGTCATGCTGATCGTGCCCGATCCCGGCCCGCACGCCCGGGCGCGGGCCGCGCAGAACTGGGCGCAGTACCCGAACGCGGGCGACGGCGTCTCCGTGCCGCCGTTCGTGCCGGACGCGCTGGAGCTGCTGAAGGCCCGGATCAACTTCGACCTCACCGGCAAGAGCGCCGAGAAGCGGATGGCGCTCGGCGCGCTCGGCGTCACCCTGGGCAGCCTCGTCACCGCCTTCCAGACCGGCTTCCCGGCGTGGAGCATCATCCTGTGGGCCGCGCTGATGGCCATCCTGGGCGTCGGGTTCGTCGTCACCCGGCGGCGCAACGCCAAGTACGCCGCCCGTCTCCAGGCGGCCGGTTTCGCCCCGGTGACGGACGAGACCGGGCGGACGCGCTACCTGCCCCCGGGCGCCCGACTCCCGGGCCACGGCAACCCGTTCGGCGGCGGCCTGCCCGCGGGCCCCTACGGCACCCCGGCCCCCGGCGGCCACCCGGCCGCCCCCGGCTATGCCCAGCCCGCCCCCGGCGCCCCCTACCCGCCCCAGCCGTCGGCCCCCGGCCCGTACGCCGCCCAGCCCGCCCCGGGGCAGTACGCCGCCCAGCCCGCCCCGGGCCAGTACCCCGCCCAGCCCGCTCCCGCCCCCGGCCCGTACGGCGCGCCCCCGCAGGCCCCGCCGCAGCAGCCGTACCCCGGCCCTCACATGCCGCACCAGGCCCAGCAGCCCCCGTACCCCCAGCAGCAGCCCCACCCGCCCCAGCAGAACCCGCACTGGCAGCCGCCCCAGCGCTAGCCGCCGGTCTGCCCCCGGGGCCCTCTCATCCCGCCCCTGCCGGGCGTGAGAGCAACGTTCCCTTCCGGTCACCCGGTGCCACAGTGCGGAAACGCGCCCTCCCTACCTTCGGGACTCAGCCACTCCAAGTACGACCTGAGCCCGGAGCACCGTGGAGGCGTCATGACAGCCCCGAGTACCGCGCCCGCACCCCCGAGCAGGGGCCGCTGGATCCAGCACTGGGATCCCGAGGACGAGACGTTCTGGAAGGAGACCGGGGAGAAGGTCGCCCGCCGCAACCTGTTCTTCTCCGTCCTCTCCGAGCACATCGGGTTCTCCGTGTGGACCATGTGGTCCGTGCTGGTGCTGTTCATGGGACCGGAGTACGGGCTGACCCCGGCCGACAAGTTCCTGCTGACCTCGGTCGTCACGCTGGTCGGCGCGGTCGTCCGGGTGCCCTACACCTTCGCGATCGCCGTGTTCGGCGGCCGGAACTGGACGGTCGTCTCGGCGGCCCTCCTGCTCGTCCCGACCATCGCCGCGTTCGTCGTGATGGAGCCGGGCACCTCGTTCTCGACCTTCCTGCTCGTCGGCCTGCTGGCCGGTATCGGCGGCGGCAACTTCGCCTCGTCCATGACCAACATCAACGCCTTCTTCCCCCTTCGGAAGAAGGGCTGGGCCCTCGGGCTCAACGCGGGCGGCGGCAACATCGGCGTCCCCGTCATCCAGCTGGCCGCCCTCGCGATCATCGGCGCGAGCGGCGGGCCGCGCGTGCTGCTGGGGATCTACATCCCGCTCATCGTGCTCGCCGCGGCCCTGGCCTGGCTGTTCATGGACAACATCGCGTCGGTGAAGAACGACACCGGCGCCGCCAAGGACGCCGCCCGGGACCCGCACACCTGGATCATGTCCTTCATCTACGTCGGCACCTTCGGTTCCTTCATCGGCTACAGCTTCGCCTTCGGCCAGGTCCTGCAGAACCAGTTCGGGCGGACGCCGCTGGAGGCCGCGTACGTCACCTTCATCGGCCCGCTGCTGGGCTCGCTGATCCGGCCGCTGGGCGGCTCGCTCGCCGACCGGTACGGCGGCGCCAGGATCACGCTGTACAACTTCGTCGCCATGGGGGCCGCCACCGCCGTCCTCGTCGCCGCGGCCATGAGGGAGTCGCTGGGCCTGTTCACGGTCGCCTTCGTGGTGCTGTTCGTGCTCACCGGCCTCGGCAACGGCTCGACGTTCAAGATGATCCCGGGCATCTTCCAGAACAAGGCCCTGGCCAAGGGGCTGACGGGTGAGGAGGCCGCCCGCTACGGACGCCGGCTCTCCGGGGCCTCCATGGGCCTGATCGGCGCGGTCGGCGCGCTCGGCGGCGTCGGCATCAACCTCGCCTTCCGGCAGTCCTTCCTCTCCTACGGCTCCGGAACCGGCGCCTTCCTCGCCTTCCTCGCCTTCTACGCGGCCTGCTTCGTGCTCACCTGGGCCGTATACCTTCGTCGTACGCCGGCCGAGGTTCCGCGCACTTCCGCCGCCGACGAGGAGAAGCCGCAGCTCAGCTACGCCGAGGTGTGACGTAACACCGGCGACATACGTCCGAACCGAGCCTGTCACGAGCCGTTGACAGGCTCGGTCGGCACGTGGATGTGAACGCTTTCCGGCACGTGAGAGTGAATGACCAGAGCGGGACGAGAGCCATGGACGCACGACAGCAGCAACCCGACCACGGCCCCCTGGCCGGCTTCACCGTAGGGGTGACCGCCGCCCGCCGGGCCGACGAACTGGGGGCGCTCCTCCAGCGGCGTGGTGCCGCCGTCCTGCATGCCCCCGCCCTGCGCATCGTGCAGCTCGCCGACGACAGCGAACTGCTCGCGGCGACC
Source organism: Streptomyces sp. DH24 (assembly GCF_029813775.1). Classification (GTDB taxonomy): domain Bacteria; phylum Actinomycetota; class Actinomycetes; order Streptomycetales; family Streptomycetaceae; genus Streptomyces. The sequence continues at coordinate 12,656 of NZ_JARVKW010000047.1, forward strand.
GAGGAGATCATCGACCGGGCGCCGGACATCGTGGTCGCGACGACCGCGATCGGCTTCCGCGGCTGGGTCGAGGCCGCCGACGGCTGGGGGCTCGGCGACGCCCTGCTGTCCCGGCTGCGCGGGGTGCGGATCCTGGCCCGCGGGCCCAAGGTCAAGGGCGCGATCCGGGCCGCCGGACTGACGGAGGAGTGGTCGCCGTCGTCCGAGTCGATGGCCGAGGTGCTGGACCGGCTCCTGGAGGAGGGCGTCGACGGCCGCCGGGTCGCCGTACAGCTCCACGGCGAGCCGCTGCCCGGGTTCGTGGAGGCGCTGCGGGTGGGCGGGGGAGAGGTCGTCGGGGTCCCGGTGTACCGGTGGATGCCGCCCGAGGACATCGGACCGGTCGACCGCCTCCTGGACGCCGCCGTCTCCCGCGGCCTCGACGCGCTCACCTTCACCAGCGCGCCCGCCGCCGCGTCGCTGCTGTCCCGCGCCGAGGAGCGCGGCCTGCTGCCCGAGCTGCTTCAGGCCCTCGGCCACGACGTCCTGCCGGCCTGCGTCGGCCCCGTGACGGCGCTGCCGTTGCAGGCCCGCGGCATCGACACGGTGCAGCCGGAACGCTTCCGGCTGGGCCCGCTCGTCCAGCTGCTCTGCCAGGAACTGCCCGCCCGGGCACGGTCGTTGCCGGTCGCCGGGCACCGGGTGGAGATCCGCGGGCACGCGGTGCTGGTCGACGGGGAGCTCAAGCCCGTGCCGCCCGCCGGGATGTCCCTGCTGCGGGCGCTGTCCCGGCGGCCCGGCTGGGTGGTGGCCCGCGCCGACCTGCTGCGCGCGCTGCCCGGCGCCGGGCGCGACGAACACGCGGTGGAGACGGCGATGGCCCGGCTGCGCACCGCCCTGGGCGCGCCGAAGCTGATCCAGACGGTCGTCAAACGCGGCTACCGCCTCGCCCTGGACCCGGCGGCGGACGCGAAGTACGCCGACGTGTGAGGGGCCGCCCCGCGCGAGGGGTTCCGGGCGCGGCAGTGGGCAGGCACTGTAGAGGGAGCGGTTTCGCTGCCCCACCTCCGTCCTCCTCCCCTCGCATCCCACGGTCCCCCGCCGGGGACCACTAGGCGGTGACAGGCGCATGGCAACGGATACGGCCACGGCCCCCCACGAGCTGCGGTTCGACGCCGGGCGGATCTGCCTGGACCTCCTCGCCACCACCCACCCCGTCGAACGGCTCGACTCCGTGGAGGTGCTGCGCGCCTGGATCATCGCCTCCGGCCTCGTCCCGCCCGGCACACCACTGGCGCACGCCGACCCGTCCTGGCCGGCGGCCTTCCGCGAACTGCGCGGCCACGTCGCCCGGTTGGTCCGCAGCAGGCTGACCCCGGGGGTGCGCCCGTACGACCTCGCCCTCGCCCGCGTCAACGACCTCGCCCGTGCCGCGCCGCCGGCCCCGTGCGCGGTGGCCGACGCGGAAGGGGCGCTGTCGCGGCGGCTGAACGGACCGCCCGCGTGCGCCGCGCTGCTCGGGGCCGTCGCCCGGGACGCCGTGGAGCTGCTCACCGACCCGGTCGCCCGCGCGGGCCTGCGCGAGTGCGCGGGCGACGACTGCCCCCTCGTCTACCTGGACACCTCCCGGGGCCGCAGGCGCCGCTGGTGCTCCAGCGAGACGTGCGGCAACCGGGAACGCGTCGCCCGCCACCGGCGCCGCGCCGCCCTAGCCCGGGCCTGAGCACGCCCGCACCTTCCCGGGCGCCGCTCCGTGCGACACACGGCGGGGGAAATGTGCCCGAATGTCCCGCTCGTCACGGTGACCGGAGAAAACCGCCGGCCCCCTTTGAACACTCCAAGCCCTCGCTGCGTACCCGTCGTTGAGCGACCGGCTGGGGGAACCCCCGGACATCGGAGGTGGGCGTGCGCAAGGATTCCGTCGTGGCCAAGGAGCGCGGAACGAGGGCCCGACATCGCCTGTCCCAGGCCTCGTCGGAGCCCGACGAGGAGCTGATGCGCGCCCTCTACCGCGAGCACGCCGGACCCTTGCTCGCCTACGTACTGCGCCTCGTCGCCGGCGACCGCCAGCGCGCCGAGGACGTCGTGCAGGAGACGCTCATCCGTGCCTGGAAGAACGCCGGTCAGCTCAACCGGGCGACCGGATCGGTACGCCCCTGGCTGGTGACGGTCGCCCGGCGCATCGTCATCGACGGCCACCGCAGCCGGCAGGCCCGGCCTCAGGAGGTCGATCCGTCGCCGCTGGAGGTCATCCCCGCGGAGGACGAGATCGACAAGGCGCTGTGGCTGATGACCCTCTCCGACGCCCTGGAAGACCTGACCCCGGCCCACCGTGAAGTGCTGGTCGAGACCTACTTCAAAGGGCGTACCGTCAATGAGGCGGCCGAGACGCTGGGCATCCCCAGCGGCACCGTCCGCTCGCGGGTGTTCTACGCCCTGCGTTCGATGAAGCTGGCCCTGGAGGAGCGGGGGGTGACGGCGTGATGAGTGCTTACGGGGGATACGAAGCGGGTGGTGCGGGTATGTCTGGGCCCATGCAGGGATCTCCGGTGCCGGACGAACACGAGACGGTCGGCGCCTACGCCCTCGGCATCCTCGACGACGCCGAAGCGACCGCCTTCGAGGCGCATCTGGCGACCTGCGAGTGGTGCGCCCAGCAGCTCGACGAACTCGCCGGGATGGAGCCGATGCTGGCCGCGCTGGCGGACCTGCCGGGGGCCGGCACACCGGCCGTCGGGGAGTCGCTGTCGGCGAAGCCGAGCCCGCGTCTGGTGGACGCGCTGGTGGACGAGGTCGCCGAGCGCCGTGCCGCCAAGCGGCGCCGCAACGTCTACCTGGTGGGCGCCGCGGCGGCGCTGATCGTCGGCGGCCCGTTCGCGGCCGTGGCGACGACCGGCGGCGACGACGGCGGCAACCGGCCGCTCCAGGCGGACGTGAGCCCGGCGAAGGCGGCGTTCGACGGCATGGGCGAGAAGATCACGGCGACCGACCCGGCCACCAAGGTCACCGCGACGGTCGCCATGGAGGAGAAGGCCTGGGGCACCCACGCCGTGCTCCGGCTGAAGAACGTGACGGGCCCGCAGAAGTGCTCCCTCATCGCCGTCGGCAAGAACGGCGAGCGCGAGACCGTCACGTCCTGGTCCGTCCCGAACTGGGGCTACGGCGTCCCGAACGCCAAGACCGACGAGGCCAGGCAGCCGCTGTACGTGCACGGCGGCGCCGCCTTCGAACCCAACGAGATCGACCACTTCGAGATCATGACCTTCGACGGCAAACGTCTCGTCGAGGTGGACGCCTGACAGTCCCGTCGCTTCCCGGCAGGGCCCTCCTTCGCGTACGGTTGACGGCTGCCCAGCACGTCAGAAGGGGGCCCGGTGGCCGCTCAGGCTCAACAGGAAACCGCGGTTCAGGCTCAGCCGGAATCCGCGGTCGACTCGGTTCGGGACCGGGAGATCGGTGTCGAACAGGAACACCTGGACCGGGTGTACCGCCGCCTGGAGGAGAAGATCCACGAGGCGGAGTTCCTCATGAACGACGCCGCCAAGCGCGGCCAGGTCGGCACGCCCGGCGCGCTCGCCGAACGGGACGCCCAGGTGTTCCGCGCGGGCGTGCACCTGAACCGCCTCAACAACGAGTTCGAGGACTTCCTCTTCGGCCGTATCGACCTGCTGCCCGGCAAGGACGGCAAGAAGGGCCCCGACGGCGCGTACACCGCCGTGGAGCCGGCCGACGGAGCCGTCCGCGCCGACAACACCGCCGACATCGCCGAGACCCTGCACATCGGCCGCATCGGCGTCCTCGACCAGGACTACTCCCCGCTGGTCATCGACTGGCGGGCGCCCGCCGCCGCACCGTTCTACCGCTCGACGCCGGTCGACCCCGGCCGGGTCGTCCGGCGCCGCGTCATCCGTTCCAAGGGCCGGCGCGTGCTCGGCGTCGAGGACGACCTGATGCGCCCCGAGCTGAAGGCGTTCCTCGACGGCCACGAGCTGCCCGTGATCGGCGACGGCGCCCTGATGGCCGCGCTCGGCCAGGCCCGCGGCCACACCATGCGGGACATCGTCGCCTCCATCCAGGCCGAGCAGGACCTGGTGATCCGCGCCCCCGCCGCCTCCGTGACGTACGTGGAGGGCGGCCCCGGCACGGGCAAGACGGCCGTGGCCCTGCACCGCGCCGCCTATCTGCTCTACCAGGACCGGCGCCGGTACGCGGGCGGCATCCTGATCGTCTCGCCGACTCCGCTGCTGGTGGCGTACACCGAGGGCGTGCTGCCCTCCCTCGGCGAGGAGGGCCAGGTCGCCATCCGCGCGATCGGCTCACTCGCCACGGACATCGCGGGCGCCGAGGCCACGGTGTACGACTCCCCGGCCGTGGCCCGCGCCAAGGGCTCGTACCGCATGCTCAAGGTGCTGCGGAAGGCGGCGCGCGGCGCCCTGGAGGCGAACGGCTCGCCGGACCGGCTGCGGGTGGTCGCCTTCGGCCGCCGGCTGGAGCTGGCGGCGGAGGAGCTGGACCGCATCCGGCACACCGCGCTCGGCGGCACCGCGCCGGTCAACCTGCTGCGCCCGCGCGCCCGCAAGCTGCTGCTGGACGCCCTGTGGGAGCGGTCCGGCGCCGGGTCCCGGCACACCGATCCGGAGCTGGCCGCCGAGTTGCGTTCCTCCTTCGACGAGGACGTCAGCTCGGAGGACGACTTCCTCGCCTTCCTCGACGCCTGGTGGCCGGAGCTGACCCCGGCGGCGGTCCTCGCGGCCATGTCGGACGAGCGGCGGCTGGGGCGCTGGTCCCGGCGCGTCCTCAACCCGGGCGAGGTCCGCAAGGTCGCCCGCTCCCTGAAGCGGGACGGCCTGTCGGTGCACGACGTGGCCCTGCTGGACGAGCTCCAGGCGATCCTCGGTGCCCCCGCCCGGCCGCGGCGCAGGCGTGAGCTGGACCCGCTGGACCAGCTCACCGGCCTGGAGGAGCTGATGCCGGTGCGCGAGGAGTCGCAGCGCGAGCGCGCCGAGCGGCTGGCCCAGGAGCGCACCGAGTACGCGCACGTGATCGTGGACGAGGCCCAGGACCTCACGCCGATGCAGTGGCGCATGGTCGGCCGCCGCGGCCGGCACGCCACGTGGACGGTCGTCGGCGACCCGGCCCAGTCGTCCTGGTCCGACCCGGAGGAGGCGGCCCAGGCCCGCGACGAGGCCCTCGGCAGCCGCCCGCGCCGCCGTTTCACCCTCACCGTGAACTACCGCAACCCCGCGGAGATCGCGGAACTCGCCGCGCGGGTGCTGGCCCTGGCCATGCCGGGCACCGAGGCGCCGACGGCCGTGCGCTCCACGGGCGTGGAGCCGCGCTTCGCGGTCGCGGCGGACTCGCTCGCGGACACCGTGCGCCAGGAGGCGGCGCGGCTGCTGGACCGGGTCGACGGCACGGTCGGCGTGGTCGTCGCCATGAACCGCCGCGAGGAGGCCGGGCGCTGGCTCGCCGGGCTCGGCGACCGCGTGGTGGCGCTCGGCAGCCTGGAGGCGAAGGGCCTGGAGTACGACGCGACGGTCGTCGTGTCCCCGGCCGAGATCGCCGACGAGTCGCCGGCCGGCCTGCGCGTGCTGTACGTCGCGCTGACCCGCGCCACCCAGCAGCTGACGGTGGTGTCGGCGGAGCGGGACGAGCCCGACGCGGACGGTGTGCCGGACCTGATGAGGGACTGACGGGGGAGCGGCGGGACCCGCTCGGGTGGCCGGGAAATGAACTCGCGGCAGGGGGAATGGCCTTACGGGATTGGTTTGTTAGCCTGGGTGTGGCACCGGCTCGATCCAAGCCCCCGGGCCCAACCTTAGTCGCTTCGAGCGACCACTTGCCGCGAGGCGAGCATGGCGGGCCGGTGTCATGAACGTGCGAGAGGCCCACGTCACTGTGACGTGGGCCTCTTTCGTTGCCCGTTCCCGTCGGCCTGTTTCCCTGCCCGATTGAATCTCGTATGGTGGAAGAAGTTTTCCGAAAAGCTCGGCCGACGCGTCCCGCCCCGCACATCGCTGTGAACAAAACAACCGCAATCCGGGGCGGCTACCACGTACTCGGTGGTAGGTGCGACGATCGGACGGCACAACTCGTGACACGGTGAAAGCAGAGGAAGTCGGCCATGGCAACGGCGCCCAGCGTCTCCTACTCGATGACGATCCGGCTGGAGGTGCCCGCGAGCGGAACGGCCGTCTCGCAGCTCACCACCGCCGTGGAGTCCTCCGGAGGCTCGGTGACCGGCCTCGACGTCACCGCGTCCGGCCACGAGAAGCTCCGCATCGACGTCACGATCGCGGCCAGCTCGACCGCGCACGCCGACGAGATCGTCGAGCAGCTGCGCGGCATCGAGGGCGTCACGCTGGGCAAGGTCTCGGACCGTACGTTCCTCATGCACCTCGGCGGCAAGATCGAGATGGCGTCGAAGCACCCCATCCGCAACCGTGACGACCTGTCCATGGTCTACACGCCGGGCGTGGCCCGCGTCTGCATGGCCATCGCCGAGAACCCCGAGGACGCCCGCCGCCTCACCATCAAGCGCAACTCCGTCGCGGTCGTGACGGACGGCTCCGCCGTGCTGGGCCTGGGCAACATCGGCCCGAAGGCCGCGCTGCCCGTCATGGAGGGCAAGGCCGCCCTGTTCAAGCGGTTCGCCGGCATCGACGCCTGGCCGATCTGCCTCGACACGCAGGACACGGACGCCATCGTCGAGATCGTCAAGGCCATCGCCCCGGGCTTCGCCGGCATCAACCTGGAGGACATCTCCGCGCCGCGCTGCTTCGAGATCGAGGCCCGGCTGCGCGAGGCCCTCGACATCCCCGTCTTCCACGACGACCAGCACGGCACCGCGATCGTCGTCCTCGCCGCCCTCACCAACGCGCTGCGCGTCGTCGGCAAGGGCATCGAGAACGTCCGCGTCGTGATGTCCGGCGCCGGCGCGGCCGGCACGGCCATCCTCAAGCTGCTGATCGCCGCGGGTCTGAAGAACGCCGTGGTCGCCGACATCCACGGCGTCGTGCACTCCGGCCGCCAGGACCTGGTCGCCGCCGCCGCGGACTCGCCGCTGCGCTGGATCGCCGACAACACCAACCCCGAGGGCCTCACCGGCACCCTGAAGGAGGCGGTGCGCGGCGCCGACGTCTTCATCGGCGTCTCCGCCCCGAACGTCCTCGACGGCGACGACGTGGCCGCGATGGCCGACGACGCGATCGTGTTCGCGCTCGCGAACCCCGACCCCGAGGTCGACCCGGCGATCGCCCGTCAGACCGCGGCGGTCGTGGCCACCGGCCGCTCGGACTTCCCGAACCAGATCAACAACGTACTGGTGTTCCCGGGTGTGTTCCGCGGTTTGCTCGATGCGCAGTCGCGTACCGTCAACACGGACATGATGCTGGCTGCCGCCAAGGCCCTCGCCGACGTGGTGACCGAGGACGAGCTGAACCCGAACTACATCGTGCCGAGCGTCTTCAACGACAAGGTCGCGGGCGCGGTCGCCGGCGCGGTGCGGGACGCCGCGAAGGCGGTCGGAGCGACGGCGTCGGGGTCGTAGGGACCCGTCGGCACGGCTGTGAGGATGGCCACGGCTGTGTTTCGTACCGGCGCGTCGTGGAACGCGGAGGCACTGGCCGCCCTCTAGGGTGGCGGCCATGCTCGCGGCCTCCACCCCGTTCGCGACTCCCAAGGGTGTTCTCACGACTCCCGCGGGTGCCGGATTGGCTTTCCCCCTGTTGGTGGAGGCAGGATGCGTCTCTGGGCGCGAGGGTCTGACGACGGACCCGGGTCCGGGGACTCACCGAGGACCCTGGCAGCATCGGCTTCGCTGGCCCAACATGCGGCTGAGCCGCGTGGCACGCCGCAACGGCAAGAAGAACACGGGAGTAACAACATGAACCGCAGTGAGCTGGTGGCCGCGCTGGCCGACCGCGCCGAGGTGACCCGCAAGGACGCCGACGCCGTGCTGGCCGCGTTCGCCGACGTCGTCGGCGACATCGTCTCCAAGGGCGACGAGAAGGTCACCATCCCCGGCTTCCTGACCTTCGAGCGCACCCACCGTGCCGCTCGCACCGCGCGCAACCCGCAGACCGGTGAGCCGATCCAGATCCCGGCCGGCTACAGCGTGAAGGTCTCCGCGGGCTCCAAGCTCAAGGAAGCCGCCAAGGGCAAGTAAGCGCTCCGCTTCGAGCGCCGGGTGACCGCGGGCCGCCTCACGGCCTGTGGGCCGCCTGTGGCTGGTCGCGCAGTTCCCCGCGCCCCTCGCAGGGGCGCCCATCACACGCCGATGGGGCGGCCACCCGAGTCCGGGTGGCCGCCCCATCCGCGTGTCGGGGCCGGGCCGGTCAGCCGAGCGCCTTGCCCGGCAGCTCGACCTTCGCGCCGAGCTGCACGAGCTTCTCCATGAAGTTCTCGTAGCCGCGGTTGATCAGGTCGATGCCGTGCACGCGGGACGTGCCCTGGGCCGCGAGAGCGGCGATCAGGTACGAGAAGCCGCCGCGCAGGTCGGGGATGACCAGGTCGGAGCCCTGGAGGCGGGTCGGGCCCGACACCACGGCCGAGTGCAGGAAGTTCCGCTGCCCGAAGCGGCAGTGCGAGCCGCCCAGGCACTCGCGGTAGAGCTGGATGTGGGCGCCCATCTGGTTCAGCGCCGAGGTGAAGCCCAGCCGGGACTCGTACACCGTCTCGTGGATGATCGACAGGCCCGTGGCCTGGGTGAGCGCCACGACGAGCGGCTGCTGCCAGTCGGTCTGGAAGCCCGGGTGGACGTCCGTCTCCAGCGCGATCGACTTCAGCTGGCCGCCCGGGTGCCAGAAGCGGATGCCCTCGTCGTCGATCTCGAAGGCGCCGCCCACCTTCCGGTAGGTGTTCAGGAACGTCATCATCGAGCGCTGCTGGGCGCCGTGGACGTAGATGTTGCCCTCGGTGGCGAGCGCGGCGGACGCCCAGGAGGCGGCCTCCAGGCGGTCCGGGAGGGCGCGGTGGGCGTAGCCGCCGAGCTTGTCCACACCGGTGATGCGGATGGTGCGGTCGGTGTCCATCGCGATGATGGCGCCCATCTTCTGCAGGACGCAGATGAGGTCCTCGATCTCCGGCTCGACGGCCGCGTTCGAGAGCTCGGTGACGCCTTCGGCGAGGACGGCCGTCAGCAGGACCTGCTCGGTCGCGCCGACGGACGGGTAGGGCAGCTTGATCTTCGTGCCGCGCAGCCGCTGCGGGGCCTCCAGGTACTGGCCGTCGGCGCGCTTCTCGATCGTCGCGCCGAACTGCCGCAGCACGTCGAAGTGGAAGTCGATGGGCCGGCCGCCGATGTCGCAGCCGCCGAGGCCCGGGATGAAGGCGTGGCCGAGACGGTGCAGCAGGGGGCCGCAGAAGAGGATCGGGATGCGGCTGGAACCGGCGTGGGCATCGATGTCAGCGACGTTCGCGCTCTCGACGTGCGTCGGGTCGAGCACCAGCTCGCCGGGCTCGTCACCCGGGCGGACGGACACGCCGTGCAGTTGCAGCAGACCGCGTACGACGCGCACGTCACGGATGTCCGGAACATTGCGCAGCCGGCTCGGAGCACTGCCGAGCAGGGCGGCCACCATGGCCTTCGGTACGAGGTTCTTCGCACCGCGGACCCGGATCTCGCCCTCCAGCGGGGTTCCGCCGTGGACAAGGAGGACATCGTCGTTGACGGTCATGAATCTCGCGTTCCGTGGAGTCGGGCAGGGGCCGAAGAGACAGACTAATGGCCGCGCACCCCCCTGCCGTAAGCCCGCGGACGGCCCCGTCGCGTATCGGCCGCGCCCCGACACGAAACGTTTCCGTACGGGCACGGGCGGTCACCGCGGCGGGTGCGCGCGCGGGATGCTTCCGGGCGCCCTGAGCTGCGTTCACTCCGGTACCCCGCATTGCCTCCCCACGGGGCGGGAAGATGCGGGATCATGGCTGGCATGACCGAGGTGTCCTCGCTCACAGGGCGGTTGCTCGTGGCAACGCCCGCCCTGGCGGACCCGAACTTCGACCGCGCGGTGGTGCTCCTCCTCGACCACGACGAGGAGGGCTCGCTCGGCGTGGTCCTCAACCGCCCGACCCCGGTCGGTGTGGGCGACATCCTGGAGGGCTGGGCCGGCCTCACCGGCGAGCCCGGCGTCGTCTTCCAGGGCGGCCCGGTGTCGCTGGACTCGGCCCTGGGGGTCGCCGTCGTGCCCGGCGGGTCGGAGGGGGAGGGCGCCCCGCTGGGCTGGCGCCGGGTGCACGGCGCGATCGGTCTGGTCGACCTGGAGGCCCCGCCGGAGCTGCTGGCCTCCGCCCTCGGTTCGCTGCGGATCTTCGCCGGCTACGCCGGCTGGGGCCCGGGCCAGCTGGAGGACGAGCTGGTGGACGGCGCCTGGTACGTCGTCGAGTCCGAGCCCGGCGACGTCTCCTCGCCCGCCCCGGAGCGGCTCTGGCGCGAGGTGCTGCGCCGCCAGCGCAACGAGCTCGCGATGGTGGCGACGTATCCGGACGACCCTTCGCTCAACTGATGCGTGTGAGCTTCAGTACCCTTGCTTGCATGAGCACTCTTGAGCCCGAGCGCGGGACTGGTACGGGGACCCTCGTCGAGCCGACGCCGCAGACCTCGCACGGTGACGGTGACCACGAGCGCTTCGCCCACTACGTCCAGAAGGACAAGATCATGGCGAGCGCCCTCGACGGCACCCCCGTCGTGGCGCTGTGCGGCAAGGTCTGGGTGCCGGGCCGTGACCCGAAGAAGTACCCCGTGTGCCCCATGTGCAAGGAGATCTACGAGTCCATGGGCGCCGGCGGCGACGACAAGGGCAAGGGCGGCGACAAGTAACCGACGTCCGGCCGGCTGGGCCCCCGGGTGCGTTTTGCGCGCCCTGGGGGCCTTTGTGCTGTCCGGGCGTTGCACGGGGTGCGTCTGCCGGTCACAGAGTGGTTGAGACCTCTTGTGGGTGTGTTCACGCAGTACCTAGCCTCCGACGTGTTGTGCACAGCGAAACCTGCATTGCGCATGTTGCAACGCCGTATCGGAGGAACATCGCATGAAGCTGTCCGTCCGTTTCGCCGGGGCCGCCGTCGTCGCGGCCCTGCTGGCCACCGCCTGCGCCCCGGGCACCTCCGGCACCTCCTCCTCCGGCAAGGACGAGAAGACCGGCACCCTGCGCGTCTGGCTCTTCCAGGAGGTCAACAACAAGCCGAAGGAAGAGGTCGTCGACCGGGTCCTCGCCGACTTCGAGAAGGCGCACGAGGGCACCGACGTCAGCGTCGAGTACATCCCCGTCGAGACCCGCGCCCAGCGCATCAAGGCCGCCTTCAACGACCCCGGGAGCGCGCCCGACGTCATCGAGTACGGCAACACCGACACCGCCGGCTACGTGAAGGACGGCGGACTCGCCGACATCAGCGCCGACTTCACCGCCTGGGACGAGGCCGAGGACACCGACCCGACCGCCCGCCAGTCGGTCACCGTCGACGGAAAGGTCTACGGCGTCCCGTACTTCGTCGGCGTGCGCGCCCTCTACTACCGCACCGACCTCTTCGAGGAACTCGGCCTCGACGTCCCCACGACGCAGGACGAGCTGATCTCCACCGCCAGGAAGATCCGCGCCGCCAGGCCCGGCCTGTACGGCCTCGCGGTCGGCGGCGCCTACACCTACGGCGCGATGCCCTTCGTGTGGGCCCACGGCGGTGAACTCGCCACCGGCAAGGGCGGTTCGTACGCCGCCACCATCGACCGGCCCGCCGCCCGCGAGGGCATCGAGGCGTACACGTCCCTGTTCGGCGACGACAACTGCCCCGCCGCCAAGTGCGCGGGCATGGGCGGCAACGACACCGTCACCGCGTTCGCCTCCGGCAAGGCGGGCATGGCGATCGGCGGCGACTTCAGCCACCAGGCCGTGGAGGCCGGCAAGGTGAAGGGCAAGTACGCGGTCGTGCCGCTGCCCGGCGTGCGGCGGGGCGAGATCGCCCCGGCGTTCGCGGGCGGCAACAACCTCGGCGTCCTCAGGAGCACCTCGCACCGCACCCTCGCCGTCGACCTGATGAAGCGGCTCGCCGCCAAGAAGACGCAGGGCGAACTCTTCGACGCGATGGGCTTCCTGCCGACCTTCACCGACGTACGCCAGGACGTGGCGAAGAGGGAGCCGTTCGTGAAGCCGTTCGTCGAGACGCTCGCCGCCGGCACCAAGTTCGTGCCCGCGTCGCCCGCCTGGGCGCAGATCGACTCCTCGCTGGTGCTGCCGACCATGTTCCAGGAGATCGTCAGCGGCAAGAAGGACGTCGCGGCGGCCTCCGGGGACGCCGCCAAGAAGATGAACGACGCGTTCGCGTCCGCGGGCTGAACCGGTGGTCGCGCACGACACGGCGGTCGTGGAGAAGCGCCCCGCGCCCTCCACGGCCCCCGCGCCCCGCAGGCCCCGCGCCTCCCGCAACGCCGCGGGCAGGACACCCTGGCTCTATCTCGCCCCCGCCCTCGTCGTCCTCGCCGGCCTGCTCGTCTACCCCGTCTACCAACTCGGCCTGATCTCCTTCCTGGAGTACACCCAGGCCCAGGTCAGCGGCGGCGAGCCGACCTCCTTCAAGGGCTTCGGCAACTACGCCGAGCTGTTCCGCGACCGCCAGTTCTGGCAGGTCCTGCTGTCGACCGTGCTGTTCGCCGCCGCGTGCGTCGCCGCCACGCTCGCCGTGGGCTGCACCCTCGCCGTGCTCCTCACGCGCGTGCGTGCCCTGCCGCGGCTCGCGCTGATGATGGCGGCGCTCGGCGCCTGGGCCACCCCGGCGGTCACCGGGTCCACGGTCTGGCTGTTCCTCTTCGACCCCGACTTCGGCCCCGTCAACCGGGTCCTCGGCCTCGGCGACCACTCCTGGACGTACGGCCGGTTCAGCGCCTTCGCCCTCGTGCTGCTCGAAGTGGTCTGGTGCTCCTTCCCGTTCGTCATGGTCACCGTGTACGCCGGCATCCGCGCCGTACCGGACGAGGTGCTGGAGGCCGCCGCGCTGGACGGCGCCTCGCAGTGGCGCATCTGGCGCTCGGTGCTCGCTCCGATGCTCCGGCCGATCCTGACGATCGTCACCATCCAGTCGGTCATCTGGGACTTCAAGGTCTTCACGCAGATCTACGTCATGACGGGCGGCGGCGGCATCGCCGGCCAGAACCTCGTCCTCAACGTGTACGCCTACCAGAAGGCGTTCGCGTCCTCGCAGTACAGCCTCGGCTCCGCGATCGGCGTCGTGATGCTGCTGATCCTGCTCGCCGTGACGCTCGGGTACCTGCGGCTGCTGCGCCGCCAGGGGGAGGAGCTGTGAGCCTCGTGAAACACACCTCCGGGAAAGCTGTGAATCTTGTGCGCGGATTGGTCCGCAGACCGGGCCGGCTCGCGGCCGAGGCGACGGCGCTGCTGGTCGCGGCGGCGGTCGCCTTCCCCCTCTACTGGATGGTGCTCGGCGCCTTCAAACCGGCCGGCGAGATCGAGTCGTCCGAGCCCCGGCCGTGGACCCTGGCGCCCTCGCTGGACTCCTTCCGACGGGTCTTCGGGCAGCAGGAATTCGGCCGTTACTTCCTCAACAGCCTGCTCGTCGCGGGCACCGTGGTGATCGCCTCGGCGCTCATCGCGTTTCTCGCGGCGACCGCCGTCACACGATTCCGGTTCCGCTTCCGGACCACCCTGCTGATCATGTTTCTGGTGGCGCAGATGGTGCCCGTGGAGGCGCTCACGATCCCGTTGTTCTTCCTCATGCGGGACTTCGGCCAGTTGAACACGCTGGGCGCGCTGATCCTGCCGCACATCGCGTTCTCGCTGCCGTTCGCGATCTGGATGCTGCGGGGCTTTGTGAAAGCCGTCCCCGAGGCCCTGGAAGAAGCCGCGTACATCGACGGCGCGAGCCGGGCGAGATTCCTCTGGCAGATCCTTTTCCCGCTGGTCTTCCCGGGGCTGGTGGCCACCAGTGTGTTCTCGTTCATCTCCACGTGGAACGACTTCCTGTTCGCCAAGTCGTTCATCATCAGCGACACGTCCCAGTCGACGCTTCCGATGGCGCTGCTGGTGTTCTACAAACCGGACGAGCCCGACTGGGGAGGGGTGATGGCGGCATCCACGGTGATGACGATTCCGGTACTGGTGTTCTTCGTTCTCGTCCAGCGCCGGCTGGTGTCGGGACTCGGCGGAGCGGTGAAGGACTGACATGACCGAGGTGATTCCGGCGCCGCGGCGCCTGCGGTGGAACGAAGCCGGTCACGAGAGCCTGGACGCGCAGACGCGCCTGATCGCCGGGCCCGGCACGGAGGGCGTGGCGCGCTGGATGCGGGCGGCCCTCGGCGCGGCGACCGGCCTGCCGTTTCCCGAGAGCCCGACGGGCGGCGGCCCCGCCAACAGCATCGTGCTCGGCATCGACGCGGGGCTGCCTCCCGAGGGCTACCGCGTCGTCGTGGACGGGTCCGCGCGCCGTATCGAGGGCGGCGGCGCGGCCGGCGTCTTCTGGGGCGCCCAGACCTTCCGCCAGCTGCTCGGCCCCGACGCGTTCCGCCGGGCCCCGCTGCGGCCGGACCGGGACTGGGACCTGCCGAGGGTCACCGTCGAGGACAGTCCCCGCTTCGGCTGGCGCGGCCTGATGCTCGACGTGGCCCGGCACTTCATGCCCAAGGACGGCGTCCTGCGCTACCTCGATCTCATGGCCGCGCACAAACTCAACGTGCTCCACTTCCACCTGACGGACGACCAGGGCTGGCGCATCGAGATCGAGCGGTACCCGAAGCTGACCGAGACCGGTTCCTGGCGGGCCCGCACGAAATTCGGCCACCGCGCCTCACCGTTGTGGGAGGACAAACCGCACGGCGGTTACTACACCCGGGACGACATCCGCGAGATCGTCGCGTACGCGGCCGAACGGCACATCACCGTCGTCCCCGAAATCGACGTACCCGGGCACTCGCAGGCCGCCATCGCCGCGTATCCGGAACTCGGCAACACCGACGTCGTCGACACCACCGCCCTCACCGTCTGGGACACGTGGGGCATCTGCCCGAACGTGCTCGCGCCCACCGACCACACCCTGCGGTTCTACGAAGGGGTCTTCGAGGAAGTCCTGGAACTGTTCCCGTCGCGGTTCATTCACGTCGGCGGCGACGAATGCCCCAAGGACCAGTGGCGCCGCTCGGCCGTCGCGCAGGCCCGTATCCGGGAACTCTCCCTCCCCGACGAGAACGCCCTCCAGGCGTGGTTCATCGGCCACTTCGACAACTGGCTCACCGAGCGCGGCCGCAGGCTCATCGGCTGGGACGAGATCCTGGAGGGCGGACTCGCGCCCGGCGCGGCGGTCTCGTCGTGGCGCGGCTACCGGGGCGGCATCGAGGCGGCACGGGCCGGGCACGACGTGGTGATGTGTCCGGAACAGCAGGTGTACCTGGACCACCGGCAGGACGCGGGCGCGGACGAGCCGGTCCCCATCGGCTACGTCCGCAGCCTGGCGGACGTGTACCGCTTCGAACCGGTTCCGCCGCAGCTCGGCGCGGACGAGGCACGTCATGTGCTGGGCACCCAGGCCAATGTGTGGACCGAGGTGATGGAGGACCAGGGGCGCGTCGACTACCAGGTGTTCCCCCGGCTCGCCGCCTTCGCCGAGGTCGCCTGGAGCGCCCTGCCCGCCCCCGCGGAACGGGACTTCGCCGACTTCGAACGCCGAATGGCCGCCCACTACCGGCGACTTGACGCCCTCGGGGTCGCATACCGGCCACCCACCGGGCCCCGTCCGTGGCAGCGCAGGCCCGGCGTGCTCGGCCGCCCGATCGAGGGACCGCCTCCGGACAAGTGACGGCCCCGCCCGGACCGCGAGTGGCCGGTCCTGACCGAACAAGCGGCGAAAAGTCCCGAACACACGAGGGAGAAAAGTAAGGGAAAAGGTGTGCAAGAACCACTGAAGAGTGCCAATTCGAGCGCACCGGCGATGCCCGGCCAAATCGGGCGATCCCCGCAGTGAGGTGGGCGAACGCCTCCTAGCGGACCCCCGCGTTCTTGCCCTGCGAAGATGTGCCAGAGTTGCCACGTCCGCCCTGTCGGCACGTACCGTACGGCCAACAAAGGTGGGATCAGGGCAGCGGGAAGGGGCAGCCGGTTTGACCACGCACGCACCGCAGACGGCGCAGGCCGTCACGCTGCCCACGACGCTGGACGAGGCCGTGGCGGCCCTCACCGCCATGCCCGCCGCCGTACCCGTCGCGGGCGGTACCGATCTCATGGCCGCGGTGAACTCCGGGCAGCTCAGGCCCGCCGCGCTGGTCGGCCTCGGCCGCATCAGCGAAATCCGCGGCTGGCAGTACCAGGACGGCCACGCGCTGCTCGGCGCCGGCCTCACGCACGCGCGCATGGGCCGTCCCGACTTCGCCGCGCTCATCCCGGCGCTCGCCGCCGCCGCGCGCGCCGCCGGCCCGCCGCAGATCCGCAACGCGGGCACCCTCGGCGGCAACATCGCCTCGGCCGCCCCCACCGGCGACGCGCTGCCGGTCCTCGCCGCGCTGGAGGCGACGCTGGTCATCGCGGGTCCGGACGGCGCCCGCCGTGAACTCCCGGTGTCGCACCTGCTGGCCGGCATGGACATGTTGCGCGCCGGTGAACTCATCGGGTACGTCCGCGTGCCGCTGCTGCACGCGCCGCAGGTCTTCCTCAAGGCGACCGGACGCACCGGCCCCGGGCGGGCCGTCGCGTCCGTCGCGCTGGTCCTCGACCCGGCCCGGCGCGGCGTGCGCTGCGCCGTCGGCGCCATAGCGCCGATGCCGCTGCGGCCCCTGGAGGCCGAGAACTGGGTCGCGCAGCTCATCGACTGGGACAACAACCGCGCGATCGTGCCCGAGGCGCTGGGCGCCTTCGGCGAGTACGTCGCCGCGGCCTGCATCCCCGACCCGGGCCCCGCCGAGGACGGCTCCGTGCCGCAGCTGCCGCCCGCCGTACTGCACCTGCGGCGCACCGTCGCCGCGCTGGCCCGACGAGCACTGGGGAGGGCGCTGACGTGACCGACGACCAGCACGGAGAGGGCACGCCCCAGGGCGGGGGCCGTTGGGACCCGCTGCCCCAGGGCGACTACGACGACGGCGCCACAGCCTTCGTGGAACTCCCCGAGGGCGGCATCGACGCCCTCCTGGCCTCCTCGGACAGCCCGCTCGCCGCGCCCGGCCACGGGTATGTGCCGCCGCAGATAACGGTCGCGCCCGCCACCACCGCCGGCACCGACCCCGCGGCCACCTGGCCGGTCGCCGGCGCGCCGGTCGACGGCGCCCAGTGGCACGACCCGAACGCGGCGGGCCGGGACACGGCAGGCGACGACCGGTTCACCTACCAGTCCGGGGCCAGTGGGCAGTGGGAGTTCCAGGACGGCGGGGTAGCCGAGGCCGCGCACCACGAGGGACAGCACCAGCCCGCCCCCGGGCACGACGTCACCGGGCAGTGGTCCATCCCCGTCGCCGGGGGCGACCTGCCGGACGAGTCGGGCGAGTTCACCACGTCGGCGCTGGTCGAGCAGTGGGGCGGCACCCCGCCGCCGACCCTGCCCGGCGGCGCCGCCGCGCCGTGGGCCACGCAGTCGATCGGCGAGCCGTGGGGCCCGGAGACGGCCGAGCGGCCCGCGGACTACGGCCAGGGCCCGGCGACCGGTCACGGCCACGGACACGGTCACGGCCACGGACACCCGGCGGCCGGGCAGCCGTACGGCGAACCCGACCCGGCCGCCCGGCACATGCCGCCGCACCTGCCGGAAGCGGAGCAGAACGGACCGTACGCCGGGCAGGGCGAGCAGTATGGGCACGACCCGGACGGGCTCGGCCGGCAGCCGATGCCCGAGTACGAACACGATTTCGAGCACGAGCACGAGCACGCGCCCGTGCAGCAGCAGTCGGCGCCCGCCGAGCACGCGCGGCAGGACACCGGCGACCACACCGCGCAGCAGCACGCTCCCGCGGAGCACGCACCGCAGCACGCGGGAGCCGACGCCGGCCGGCAGCACGCCGCCGAGCAGTACGCGGACGACCTCCCCGCCGAGCAGCACGCGGAGGACCCCACCGCTCAGCAGCACGCGGGGGAGCAGTACGCCGGGCAGCACGCGGGAGACCACACCGCAGGCCGGCACGCGGGCGACCCTGCCGCTCAGCACGCGGGGGAGGACCCTGCCGCTCAGCACGCGGGCGAGCACTACGCCGGGCAGCACGCGGGCGACCCCAACGCCCAGC
The DNA here is from genome assembly GCF_029813775.1 of Streptomyces sp. DH24. Lineage (GTDB taxonomy): Bacteria > Actinomycetota > Actinomycetes > Streptomycetales > Streptomycetaceae > Streptomyces. Next base: position 30,828 of record NZ_JARVKW010000047.1, read on the forward strand.
ACACCGGCGAGCGGTACGCCGGGCAGGACACCTCCGCCGGGGAGCGGTCGCAGCACCCGGCCGACGCGTACGGGGCCGAGCCGTCCGCCGAGCAGCCCGAGCCGGAGCCCTCACCGCCCGCCCCCGGTGCCGGTGAGGTCCCCGAGGACGCGCAGGGCGGCCCCGACGAGGCGGCGGAGAGCCCCGCTGAGGCCGCCGAGGAGTCCGCCGGAGCCGACGAGGCCGACGGCGCTTCCGAGGCCGCCGACGAGGCCGCCACGCCCGCCGGTTCCGAGACGCCCGGCGAGCCGGCGCCCCAGGACGGCACCGCGGCCGACGACGAGGCCGCGGACGCCGCCGGGCAGCCCGCGACCGCACGCAACGAGGACCACCCGCTCGCCTCCTACGTGCTGCGCGTCAACGGCACCGACCGGCCCGTCAACGACGCCTGGATCGGCGAGTCGCTGCTGTACGTGCTGCGCGAACGGCTCGGTCTCGCGGGCGCCAAGGACGGCTGCTCGCAGGGCGAGTGCGGCGCCTGCAACGTGCAGGTCGACGGCCGGCTCGTCGCCTCCTGCCTGGTCCCGGGCGTCACCGCGGCCGGCAGCGAGGTCCGTACGGTCGAGGGCCTGGCCTCCGACGGACAGCCCTCGGACGTGCAGCGGGCGCTCGCCCGGTGCGGCGCGGTGCAGTGCGGCTTCTGCGTGCCCGGCATGGCGATGACCGTGCACGACCTGCTGGAGGGCAACCCCGCCCCGACCGAACTGGAGACCCGTCAGGCGCTGTGCGGCAACCTGTGCCGCTGCTCCGGCTACCGGGGCGTCGTGGACGCCGTCAAGGAGGTCGTCGCCGAGCGCGAGGCGCACCGCGCGGGCGACGCGTCCGAGGCCGACGCCGACGGGGCACGCATCCCGCACCAGGCGGGCCCGGGCGCCGGCGGCGTCAACACCACGGCCTTCGGCGGCCCCGAACCGCCGGGCCGGGGCGGCCCGCACGACCAGTCCCACGGCCAGGACGGAGGCCACGCGTGAGCAACGAGACCGCCACCGCGCAGGCCGCGCAGGCCCCGGAGGCGCCCCCGGAGTCCGAGCCGATCCCGCACGGCCTCGGCGCCTCGCTCCCGGCGTCGGACGCGCGCGCCAAGACGGAGGGCACCTTCCCGTACGCCGCCGACCTGTGGGCCGAGGGCCTGCTGTGGGGCGCGGTGCTCCGCTCGCCGCACGCACGCGCGCGCATCGTCTCCATCGACACCACGCACGCGCGTGAGATGCCCGGCGTCCGGGCCGTCGTCACGCACGAGGACGTGCCCGGCGCCCCGCTGTACGGCCGCGGCAAGGCCGACCGCCCGGTGTTCGCCTCCGAGGTCGTACGGCACCACGGCGAACCCATCGCGGCCGTCGCCGCCGACCACCCGGACACCGCGCGGATGGCCGCCGCCGCCGTCACCGTCGAGTACGAGCTGCTCGACCCGGTGACCGACCCGGAGCAGGCCTTCGAGGCCGAGCCGCTGCACCCGGACGGCAACCTGATCCGGCACATCCCGCTGCGGCACGGCGACCCCGAGGCCGCCGGCGACGTCGTCGTCGAGGGCCTGTACCGCATCGGCCGCCAGGACCCCGCGCCCATCGGCGCCGAGGCGGGCCTCGCCGTACCGCGCCCCGACGGGGGCGTGGAGCTGTACCTCGCCTCCACCGACCCGCACACCGACCGGGACACGGCCGCCGCCGCGTTCGCCCTCGAACCCGAGCGCGTCAAGGTCGTCGTCACCGGCGTGCCCGGCGCCACCTCCGACCGCGAGGACCAGGGCTTCCAGCTCGCCCTCGGCCTGCTCGCGCTGAAGACCGGCTGCCCGGTGAAACTCGCCGCCACGCGCGAGGAGTCCTTCCTCGGCCACATCCACCGGCACCCCACGCTGCTGCGCTACCGCCACCACGCCGACGCCCAGGGCAAGCTGGTCAAGGTCGAGGCGCAGATCCTGCTCGACGCGGGCGCGTACGCCGACACGTCCTCGGACGCGCTGGCCGCCGCCGTGGCGTTCGCCTGCGGCCCGTACGTCGTGCCCAACGCCTTCATCGAGGGCTGGGCCGTCCGCACCAACAACCCCCCGTCAGGACATGTGCGCGGCGAGGGCGCGATGCAGGTGTGCGCCGCCTACGAGGCGCAGATGGACAAGCTCGCCAAGAAGCTGGGCGTCGACCCGGCGGAACTGCGCCTGCGCAACGTGATGGCCACGGGCGACGTGCTGCCGACCGGCCAGACGGTGACGTGCCCGGCACCGGTCGCGGAGCTGCTCCAGGCCGTACGGGACGAGCCGCTGCCGCCGCTGCCCAAGGACGACGCCGAGGACGAGTGGCTGCTGCCCGGCGGCCCCGAGGGCGCCGGTGATCCGGGCGCGGTGCGCCGGGGCGTGGGCTACGGGCTCGGCATGGTGCACATGCTCGGCGCGGAGGGCGCCGACGAGGTGTCCACGGCGACCGTGAAGGTGCAGGACGGCGTCGCGACGGTGCTGTGCTCGGCGGTCGAGACCGGCCAGGGCTTCAGCACGCTCGCCCGGCAGATCGTGCAGGAGACGCTCGGCATCGACGAGGTCCACGTGGCACCGGTCGACACCGACCAGCCGCCGGCCGGCGCGGGCTGCCGCGGCCGGCACACATGGGTGTCGGGCGGTGCGGTGGAGCGCGCGGCGAAGATGGTCCGCACCCAGCTCCTCCAGCCGCTGGCCCACAAGTTCGGCATGTCCACGGAGCTGTTGCAGATCACCGACGGCAAGATCACGTCGTACGACGGGGTCCTGTCGACGACGGTCACGGAGGCGATGGACGGCAAGGAACTGTGGGCGACGGCCCAGTGCCGCCCGCATCCGACCGAACCGCTGGACGACTCCGGGCAGGGCGACGCGTTCGTCGGCATGTCCTTCTGCGCGATCCGCGCGGTCGTGGACGTCGACGTCGAGATCGGCTCGGTCCGCGTCGTGGAACTGGCCGTCGCGCAGGACGTGGGGCGGGTGCTGAACCCGGCCCAGCTGACCGCGCGCATCGAGGGCGGCGTCACGCAGGGCGTGGGCATCGCCCTCACCGAGAACCTCCGCACACCGCGCGGCCTGGTCCGCCATCCCGACCTGACCGGGTACGCCCTGCCGACGGCCCTGGACGCGCCGGACATCCGGATCGTCAAGCTGGTCGAGGAACGGGACGTGGTCGCGCCGTTCGGCGCGAAGGCGGTCAGCGCGGTACCGGTCGTGACGTCCCCGGCGGCCATCGCGTCGGCGGTACGGGCGGCGACGGGCCGCCCGGTCAACCGCCTCCCGATCCGCCCGCAGGCGGCGGTGGTGACGGGCCAGTAAGGCAGGGCTGTCCGCCGGGGTGGCCTTCGGCCGCCGCATCGCGTCGCTCACCGAGGCAGCCGCCCTGTGGCGCGGGATGCCGCGACCGTGCGGGACGCCGGTGCCCCCTGCCGGGCGCCGCGCTGGGGCCGGGCGGAATTCCGGGGCCGTTGTCAGTGGTGGCGGCTAGTGTTCTGGGCAGTGGGACGGCCGCCCGTCGGGGGTGGGCGGCCGTCCCTTGAACGGGCGGGGCACGGGGCACGTAAGCACGGGGGAGCGATGAGCGGGGTGGCGATCACGACGGCGGGGACGGATCTTGAGCAGGGTGCCGGACAGGGGCGGCTGGTGCGGCTGCCGGGACTGCGCGGGGCCGCGCCGTCGCTGGTGACGCTGGTGCGTTTCGCGACGGCGACGGGCCGACCGGCGGGCGGGCAGGGCCTGTTCACTCCGTGCGGCGAGCGCGCCGACATACGCACGCTGGTGGAGCGGTCGCCGTACCGGCGGATGACGGCGCTGGTCCGGCTCCTGGCGCTGGCGGCGGGCACGGGCGCGGAGTCGGGGCTCGCCCTCGACCTGCCGGCCGGGCTGCTGGACCGGGAGTTCGGCCGGGGCCGCGTCGTCCACTTCGAGGACGTCGACTTCCCGGCGGCGCTGACCCACGAGCCGACGCGGCGCTTCCTGCGGGAGACGGGCCTGCCCGAGGAGGCCTTCCCGTTCACCCTGGACACGGACGCGCCGCTGCCGACCCTGGAGGAGTACGCGGAGGACGACGCGGCGTACTTCCGGCCGGTCCGCCTCCCGGTGGGCGCCGAGCGCCTGATACGCCTCGGCGGCCTCGCCGAGGAAGGCTCCAGCCTGGTCCTCGACGGCACGACGGGCACGCTCCTGAGATGGACCGAGCCGGAGGGCGCCCTGCACCCGCTGAGCACGGACGTCTCGACCCTGGCCTTCACCCTGTGGCTGCTGCACAGGGCGCTGCTGGAGGCCGTGGCGGGAATCGAACCCGCGTAACTCCCGGCGAGCGGAGCCCGCTGCCGGACACGGCGCAGGCGGGTCCCCCAACCACTCGGGCACACGGCCGTGTCGACGACCTGACCGTATGGCCCGCGAGAGGCGGGGCGCGCGGGAACCGGGTGCCGCAACGCGACTGCCACACGCCGTTCAGGACTGCCACAGGCCGTTCATGAAGGGCCGTGGCGGGCGACGGGCGGGCCCGGCGGACGTAGGTCCAAGAGCGTAGACCCGTCCCGTCTCCCGACAGGGGTCAAAGGAGGACTTGGCCCTTACCCTGGCGACCATGAGTGCCCTCGAACCGCGCGACACCGATGTCGCCGCCCCCGACCGCGACCCGGCCACCGGGCGGGCCGGGACCGTGCTGAGCCGCTCCTACCGGGCGCTGAGCATCGGCATCGTCTCCGTCGTCCTGCTGATCGCCTTCGAGGCCACGGCCGTCGGCACGGCGATGCCGGTCGCGGCACGTGAGCTCGACGGGGTCTCGCTGTACGCGTTCGCGTTCTCGGGGTACTTCACGACGAGCCTGTTCGGGATGGTGCTGGCCGGCCAGTGGGCGGACCGGCGCGGGCCGCTCGGGCCGCTGACGGCGGGCATCGCCGCGTTCGCCGCCGGGCTGCTGCTGTCGGGGACGGCGACGGCGATGTGGCTGTTCATCCTCGGCCGGGCGGTCCAGGGCCTGGGCGGCGGGCTGGTGATCGTCGCGCTGTACGTCGTCGTCGGGCGGGCCTATCCGGAGCGGCTGCGGCCGGCGATCATGGCGGCGTTCGCGGCGGGCTGGATCGTGCCGTCGATCGTCGGTCCGCTGGCGTCGGGCGCGGTGACCGAACACCTCGGCTGGCGCTGGGTGTTCCTCGGCATCCCGGCGCTGGTGGTGTTCCCGCTGGCGCTCGCGCTGCCGCAGATCCGGCGCCGGGCGGCCGGCCCGGTGGAGGAGCCCGGCACCGGCAAGGGGCGGGCCTCCGTCGGTGGGCGCCGCATCCGTCTCGCCCTCGGCATCTCGCTGGGCGCCGGACTGCTCCAGTACGCGGCGCAGGACCTGCGGTGGGCGTCGCTGCTGCCGGGCGTCGCGGGGGCCGCGCTGCTGGTCCCGGCGGTCCGCGGGCTGCTGCCGAGGGGCACGTACCGGGCGGCGCGCGGGCTGCCGTCCGTGGTGCTGCTGCGCGGGATCGCCGCGGGGTCGTTCATCGCGGCCGAGTCGTTCGTACCGCTGATGCTGGTCACGCAGCGCGGCCTCAGCCCGACGCTGGCCGGGTTCTCGCTGGCGGCGGGCGGCGCGACATGGGCGCTGGGCTCGTGGCTGCAGTCCCGCGCGCGGGTCGAGCCGTACCGGGAGCGGCTGATGACGCTGGGCATGCTCCTCGTGGCGGCGGCCATCGCCGCGGCGCCGAGTGTCCTGATCGACGCGGTGCCCGCGTGGACGGTGGCGGTCGCCTGGGCGTTCGGCTGCTTCGGCATGGGCCTGGTGATCTCCTCCACCAGCGTGCTCCTGCTGCAGCTGTCCGCCCCGGAGGAGGCCGGCACCAACTCCGCCGCCCTGCAGATCTCCGACGGCCTGTCCAACGTCGTCCTGCTGGCCACGGGCGGCGCCGCGTTCGCCGCGCTGGGCGGCGGCACGGTGTCGCACGCGACCACCACGGCCGCGGACGCGGGCGCCTCCCACCCGGCGGCCTTCGCGGCGGTGTTCCTGCCGATGGCGGCGGTGGCGCTGGTGGGGGCGTGGGTGACGACGCGGGTGCGGGCCCGGTGAGCGCCGTGGGGCGGGAGCGTACGGCTGTGACGTGAGTCCCACCCGGGCCGGACCCGGGCTTGTCCGCGCGGGGCGACGTCCGGCCGCCGGTAGGGTGGCCCGGTTGTCATACGTAGCCGAGCAGTCGACCCCCTCCACGGAGACCGTGACTACCACCGCCAGCTCCAGTTCTGCCTCTCACTCGCACCACCTGTCGCCGGCCTTCCCCGGCCGTGCGCCATGGGGCACCGCCAGCAAGCTGCGTGCCTGGCAGCAGGGCGCGATGGAGAAGTACATCCAGGAGCAGCCCCGCGACTTCCTCGCGGTCGCCACTCCCGGCGCCGGCAAGACGACCTTCGCGCTGACGCTGGCGTCCTGGCTGCTGCACCACCACGTCGTGCAGCAGGTGACCGTGGTCGCGCCGACCGAGCACCTGAAGAAGCAGTGGGCGGAGGCCGCCGCGCGCATAGGGATCAAGCTGGACCCCGAGTACAGCGCGGGGCCGCTCGGCAAGGAGTACGACGGGGTCGCCGTCACGTACGCCGGTGTCGGCGTGCGCCCGATGCTGCACCGCAACCGCGTCGAGCAGCGCAAGACCCTGGTGATCCTGGACGAGATCCACCACGCCGGTGACTCCAAGTCCTGGGGCGAGGCCTGCCTGGAGGCCTTCGAGCCCGCCACCCGCAGGCTCGCCCTGACGGGTACGCCGTTCCGGTCGGACACCAACCCCATCCCCTTCGTGACGTACGAGGAGGGCAACGACGGGATCCGGCGGTCGGCCGCCGACTACACGTACGGCTACGGTTCCGCCCTCGCGGACGGCGTCGTGCGCCCGGTCATCTTCCTGTCCTACAGCGGCAACATGCGCTGGCGGACCAAGGCCGGCGACGAGATCGAGGCCCGGCTCGGCGAGCCGATGACCAAGGACGCCGTCAGCCAGGCCTGGCGCACCGCGCTCGACCCGCGCGGCGACTGGATGCCGGCCGTGCTGCGCGCCGCGGACCAGCGGCTCACCGAGGTCAGGAAGGCCGTGCCGGACGCCGGGGCGCTCGTCATCGCCTCCGACCAGGACTCCGCGCGCGCGTACGCCAAGCTCATCCGCGACATCACCGGCCACCGGGCCACCCTCGTGCTGTCGGACGACACCGGCGCCTCGAAGCGGATCGACGAGTTCAGCGAGAGCACCGACCGCTGGATGGTCGCCGTCCGCATGGTGTCCGAGGGCGTCGACGTGCCGCGTCTGGCGGTCGGCGTGTACGCCACGACGATTTCGACGCCGCTGTTCTTCGCGCAGGCCGTCGGCCGTTTCGTGCGTTCCCGGCGGCGCGGCGAGACCGCGTCCGTGTTCCTGCCCACCATCCCGGACCTGCTCTCCTTCGCCAACGAGATGGAGCGCGAGCGCGACCACGTCCTCGACAAGCCCAAGAAGGAGGGCGAGGAGGACCCGTACGCCGAGTCCGAGAAGGAGATGGAGGAGGCGAACCGGGAGCAGGACGAGGACACCGGCGAGCAGGACATGCTGCCCTTCGAGGCGCTGGAGTCGGACGCCGTCTTCGACCGGGTCATGTACAACGGCGCCGAGTTCGGCATGCAGGCCCACCCCGGCAGCGAGGAGGAGCAGGACTACCTCGGCATCCCCGGGCTGCTGGAGCCCGAGCAGGTCCAGTTGCTGCTCCAGAAGCGGCAGGCCCGGCAGATCGCGCACAGCCGCAAGAAGCCGGACACGGAGGCCGACCTGCTCGAACTGCCCGCGGAGCGGCGGCCGGTCGTCACGCACAAGGAACTGATGGAGCTGCGCAAGCAGCTCAACACCATGGTCGGCGCGTACGTCCACCAGAGCGGCAAGCCGCACGGCGTCATCCACACCGAACTGCGGCGCGTGTGCGGCGGCCCGCCCAGCGCGGAGGCCACCGCGGGCCAGCTGCGGCAGCGGATCGCCAAGGTCCAGGAGTGGGCCACGCGCATGAAGTGACGCCCGTACGGCGGGAGCACGGCGACGTCACGCGCACGCGGCGGCACCCGTGCGCTCGGGATGCTCACGGGTGCGCGGGCGCGCCGGATGTTCCGGGACAAACGGAATGAGTCCGTACCGCGCGCTGACCGGATTCTGGACGGAGCCTTCCGCTGAGCGAACCGGCTCGCTACTGTCCCGCTACGCACACGCCCCGTGGCAGCGCCGCCGCGGAGCGCAGCCGTGAAGCGACTGGGTCCGGGACAGGACCGGGCCGTCAGCCGATCGGCGGCCTCTGTAGCGCGTCACTGACGGGACTCGGTGACGCCCCGCCGACAGGTGCCGCCGACCTCACCACCAAAGGAGTGGGCGTCGTGACCGCGGAGACCTCCCAGACGCTCGACAGGGGACTGCGCGTCCTCAAGTTGCTGGCCGATACGGACCACGGGCTGACCGTCACCGAGCTTTCCCACAAACTGGGCGTCAACCGGACCGTGGTGTACCGGCTGCTCGCCACGCTGGAACAGCACGCCTTGGTACGCCGTGACCTCGGCGGCCGGGCCCGGGTCGGGCTGGGGGTGCTGCGCCTGGGCCGCCAGGTGCATCCGCTGGTGCGGGAGGCCGCGATGCCGGCGCTGCGGTCGCTGGCCGAGGACATCGGGGCGACGGCCCATCTGACCCTGGTGGACGGCGCGGAGGCGCTGGCCGTGGCGGTGGTCGAGCCGACGTGGACGGACTACCACGTGGCCTACCGCGCGGGTTTCCGGCATCCGCTGGACCGGGGCGCCGCGGGCAAGGCGATCCTCCTGGCCCGCAGGCAGCCCGCCCCGGACCCCTGTTACGCGCTGACCCACGGGGAGTTGGAGGCCGGTGCCAGCGGGGCGGCGGCACCGCTGATCGGCGTCACGGGCGTCGAGGGCAGCGTGGGCGTGGTGATGCTGGCGGACGCGGTGCCGGAACGGGTGGGCCAGCGGGTCGTGGAGGCGGCGAAGGAGGTCGCGGAGGCCCTGCGCTGACGCGCCCCCGGACGGAACTCCGCGCCACGTTAGATTGATCCCGTGTTCTCTCGTCTCACGCGGTTCTCTCGTCTCACGCGCCCCCGGGCCGTCGCCGTCTGTGCCCTGCCCGTCGTGGCTCTGCTCGCCACGGCGGCGTTCGCGCCGCTGCCGTTCTCCGTGGCACAGCCCGGGATGACGGCGGACGTGCTCGGGGAGAACAAGGGCGAGCCGGTGATCACCATTGCGGGCGCGCCGACCCGCGACACCAGTGGTGAGCTGCGGATGACGACGATCGAGGCGACCAGCCCGGACACGCGCGTGTCGCTCGGCGACGTGCTCGACGGCTGGTTCGCGACGGACCGGGCGGTCATGCCGCGCGACGCGGTCTACCCGAGCGGCGGCGACGTGCAGGAGATCGAGCGGCACAACGAGGAGCAGATGCGGGAGTCCCAGAGCGCGGCGACGCGGGCGGCCCTGAGGTATCTGAAGCTCGGCGACGAGAAGGTGAAGGTCTCCCTGGAGCTCGCCGACGTCGGCGGCCCGAGCGCCGGTCTGCTGTTCTCCCTCGGCATCATCGACAAGCTGGACGGCGACGGCAGCGGCGGTGACCTCACGGGCGGCCGGGTGATCGCCGGCACGGGCACGATCGAGGCGGACGGCACGGTCGGCGCGGTGGGCGGCGTGGCCCTGAAGACGCAGGCGGCCCGCCGCGACGGGGCGACGGTCTTCCTGGTCCCGAAGGCGGAGTGCGGCGACGCCCGGGCGGAGCTCCCGGAGGGCCTGCGCCTGATCCCGGTCACCACCCTGAAGGGCGCGGTCGACTCCCTGGTCTCCCTGGAGACGGGCCGGGGCAAGGTCCCCAGCTGCTAGGACACGGCCGCCGCCCTCGGTGCGGTGACCAGGCGGAGGCCGAACGCCACGAGTGTCCAGCCGAGCCGGACGCGCAGTTCGGGGGTGCGCCGGACGGCGGCGGCCCGGCGGTGTGCCGCCGCGTGGTCCTCCAGTTCGGCGGCGCGGACGCGGTACACGGCGAGATGGATGTCGGGATGCATCGGTGGTGGTCCTCTCAGTCCCGGCGGCCGGGGAAGACGTGCGTGTGGACGCGTACGGTCTCGGTGTCCGGGGCGTCCTCGTCCGCCGCCGTCCGGTAGCTCTGTACCAGGGCGTGCATCTTCGCGACGAGGTCCTCGGCCTGCTCGGGTGTGAGCCGGAGCGAGAAGTCGCTCAGGTCGCTGGCGTGGACCCAGGCGTCGGACCACTCCTGCCGGTTGCCGAGCCAGGTGGCGAGCTCCATGGTGTGGACGTTCGCCACCTCGTGCTGGATCAGGGAGGCGGCGCCGCGCACCTCCGGGTCGGGGTCCTTGAGCAGGTCGCTGCCGAGTTCCACACCGGTGTCGACCGCCTGCCACCACCGCTCCCGGCCCTTGCCGCGCTCGGGCGCGTCCGCCACGAAGCCGTGAGCGGCTAGCTGCCGCAGGTGGTAGCTGGTGGCGCCGCTGGACTCGCCGAGCTTCACGGCGAGTTGGGACGCGGTCGCCGGACCGCTCCGCCGCAGCGCGGTCAGCAGTCGCATGCGCAGGGGATGGGCCAGCCCGCGGAGCGAACGGGCGTCGAGCACACGGGTGTTGGGGGTTTCCGGCATGATGCGAAGATAGTCTTGCAAAGCTTTCTCTGCAAGAGTTTCTTTGGAAGCCCGGCGGCACCAGACCCTGTGCCGCCGGACCCAGGACCGGGCGCCTCACCCCTCCTTGACGAACCCCTCCTCCACCAGCCAGTCCAGTGCCACCTGGTGCGGGTCCTCGCCCTCGACGTCGACCTTCGCGTTCAGGGTCCGGGCCACCGAGTTGTTGAGCCTCTTCGTGATGGGGGCGAGGATGTCCGCGATCTCCGGGTGCTTCTTCAGGGTCTTCGTGTGGATCATCGGGGCCGCGTTGTAGTTCGGGAAGAACTTCTTGTCGTCCTCCATCACCACGAGGTTCATCGACTTGATGCGGCCGTCGGTCGTGAAGACCTCGCCGAAGGTGCAACTGCCCTTCGCGGCCTGCGTGTAGATGATCCCGGTGTCCATCTGCGTGACGTTCTTCGCCGGGATGTCCATGCCGTACTTCCTGGCCATGCCGGGCAGCCCGTCCGCGCGGTTGGCGAACTGGTTCTCCACGCACAGCGTCACCGCGTCCGGGTCCCGCTTCGCCAGCGCCGCCACGTCCGACAGCGTCTTCGTGCCGTACTTCTTGAAATTCGCCTGGTTCATCGCGAGGGCGTACGTGTTGTTCAGGGGCGACGGCTCCAGCCACGTCACCCCGTTCTCGCGGTCGGCGTCCCGCACCGCCTCCCACTGCTCGCGCGGGTCCGGCAGCGGCTCGGTGTTGCCGAGGTAGTTGATCCACCCGGTGCCCGTGTACTCGTAGTCGGCGTCGGCGGCGCCCGTCTTCACCGCCTCGCGCGAGCCGATCGAGCCCTGGATGCCGGTGCGGTCGAGGACGTTCGCGCCGGCCGCCTCGAAGGCGATCCCCATGATCGCGCCGAGGATCAGCTGCTCGCTGAACTCCTTCGACGTGACCGTCAGATCGACGCCCTTCAGCGGCTCGCCGCGCCCGATCGAGCCGGGGGAGACGTCGTCGACCATCGGGGAGCCGCTCGTCAGTCCGCAGCCGGACGCCAGCAGCAGTACCCCGGCCAGGAGCAGACACCCGCGTCTCATGTCGCCGCCTCCAGACCCCGCGGTCGCAGCACCAGCTCGGCCAGCGACGCCAGCCAGTCCACCAGCAGCGCCAGGACGACCGTGAGAATCGAACCGAGCATCAGCACGGGCATCCGCTGGTTGGTGATGCCGGTCGTGATCAGCACCCCCAGCCCGCCGCCCCCGCCGAACGTCGCCAGCGTCGCCGTCCCGACGTTGAGGACCAGCGCCGTACGGACGCCCGCCAGGATCAGCGGCACCGCCAGCGGCAGCTCCACGCGGGTCAGCACGCCCAGCGGGGACATGCCGATGCCGCGCGCGGCCTCCAGCAGCGTCGGGTCGTTCGCCCGCAGGCCCGCCATCGTGTTCGACAGCACCGGCAGGACGGCGTACGCGATGATGCCGATCAGGGCCGCCCTCCGGCCCGTGCCGAGCCAGATCACCAGCAGCGCGAGCAGACCGATCGCCGGGGTCGCCTGGCCCGTGTTGGCGAACGCCATGGCCACCGGCGTCGCCTTCCGGAACGCGCGGCGGGTCAGCAGGATGCCCAGCGGGATCGCGATGATCAGCACGAAGAACGTGGAGATCACCGTCAGTTCGACGTGCTGCCACAGGGCCTTGGACACCTGCCCGTTCGACAGGGCGTTCTCGGAGATCGCGTCCAGGTCGGCCTGCCGGAACCACAGCCAGGTCGCCAGCAGCACCACGATCAGCACCACGGGCAGGAACGTCAGCTTCTGCCAGGTGATCCGCCGGGCCGGGCGCCGCGGCGGGGGAGTGCGCGGCTCGCCGGCGGACTCGTCGTCGTCCGGGAACGCCTCGGGCTCGGGCTCGGGCCGGGGCCGGAAAGCGGTGCTCACGCCTTCGCCTCCCCGCCGTCCACGCCCTCCTGCTCGAAGTGCGTCTGCTGGGCCCTGGCCTCCTGCAACTCGTGCTGGGCCTCCATGGCCTCCAGCCGGTCGGCCTCCAGCATCTCGTGCACGGAGTTGATCAGCGTCTCCATGTCGACGACGCCCGTGTACTCGCCGCGCCGCCCGGTCACCGCGACCCGGCCCGCGTTGTCGGTGAGCACCGCCTCCAGCGCGTCCCGCAGGGTGGCGTCCCGGGTCACCGTGTCCTGCACGAGCGTCCCGGCCCGCGCCAGCGAACCCTTGGCGCGCATCAGGTCGCCGCGCCGGAGCCACTTGTAGGGCCGGCCGCGCCGGTCGAGCAGCAGGATCTCGTTGCTGCCGCCGGCCCGCAGCTTGTTGAAGATCTCCTGGAGCGGGTCGTCGACGGCCACCGTCGGATAGTCGGTGATCTCCACGTCCCGTACGCGGGTCAGGTTCAGCCGCTTCAGGGCCGCCCCGGCGCCCACGAAACCGGAGACGAAGTCGTCCGCCGGGTTGGTGAGGATGGCCTCCGGGGTGTCGAACTGCGCGATGTGCGACCGCTCGCGCAGCACGGCGATCCGGTCGCCGATCTTGATCGCCTCGTCGAAGTCGTGGGTGACGAACACGATCGTCTTGTGCAGCTCGCGCTGGAGCCGGATCAGCTCGTCCTGGAGGTGGTCGCGGGTGATCGGGTCGACGGCGCCGAACGGCTCGTCCATCAGCAGCACCGGCGGATCGGCCGCCAGCGCCCGCGCCACGCCCACCCGCTGCTGCTGCCCGCCGGACAGCTGACGCGGATAGCGGCCGTGGAACTCGCCCGGGTCGAGCCCGACCAGGTCCAGCATCTCCTCCACGCGGTCCCGGATGCGCGCCTTGGGCCAGCCCAGCATGCCCGGCACCAGCGCGATGTTCTGGGCGACCGTCATGTGCGGGAAGAGACCGGACGACTGGATCGCGTAGCCGATCTTGCGGCGCAGCTTCACCGGGTCCATGTCGGTGACGTCCTCGCCGCCGATGCGGATCCGGCCGCCGGACGGCTCGATCAGCCGGTTGATCATCTTCAGCGTGGTGGACTTCCCGCAGCCCGACGGCCCGACCAGGATGACCGTCTCGCCGGCGCGGATCTCCATGTTGACGCTGTCGACGGCCGGCCGCGCACTGCCCGGGTAGCGCTTGGTCAGGTTCTCCAGCTCGATCGTGGCGCCGGTCTTGGTGCTCGTGTCAGGCACGGATCCCCCTGGGGATGGTCAGCCGTCCGATGAGGACGTACGCGGCGTCGAACAACAGGGCCAGGACGATGATCCCGAGGGTCCCCGCGAGCACCTGGTTGAGCGCGTTCTTGCTGCCCAGCGAGCCGATCCCGCGGAAGATCTCGTTGCCAAGGCCGGGCCCGGAGGCGTACGCCGCGATGGCCGCGATGCCCATCAGCATCTGTGTCGAGACCCGGATGCCGGTCAGAATCGGCGGCCAGGCCAGCCGCAGCTCCACGCGCAGCAGCCGGGCCACCTGGGACATCCCGATGCCGCGGGCCGCGTCCACCAGCGTCGGGTCGACGCCGCGCAGCCCGACGATCGCGTTGCGCACCACCGGCAGCAGCCCGTACAGCGTCAGCGCCAGCACCGTCGGCGGCACGCCCAGGCCCACGACCGGGACGAGCAGACCGATCATGGCGAGGGAGGGGATGGTCAGGATCGTCGCGGTGGTCGTCGTGGCGAGGCTGCCCGCCCACTCGCTGCGATAGGTGAGGACACCGATCAGGACGCCCAGCAGCGTCGCCACGACCATGCACTGGAAGACGGCGCTCGCGTGCTGGTAGGCGTCGATGAGCAGCTGCTGGTGCCGGGTGCTCAGGTACTCCCAGAAATTCACATCCGCTCACCCCCGGCTCCGGGCCGCGCCCGGAGGCACGGCCTGCGTCAGGTCCGCCGCCGGTCCTCCGCGGCCTGTTCCACCAGCGGGATGATCCGCAGCGGAACGGGGTTCTCCATGACGATCGTCGTGGAGGCCCGGACGATGCCATCAAAGCCGACAACCCGGTCGATCACCCGCTGGAGATCGGCGTTCGAGCGGGCCACCAGCCGGCACAGCATATCCCCGGTGCCGGTCGTGGTCAGCAGCTCCAGCACCTCGGGAACGGTCGCCAAGTGGGCCCGTACGTCCGGGCCTTGGCCCTGCCGGATCTGCAGCGTCGCGAACGCCGTGACCGGGTAGCCGAGCGCCGCCGGGTCCACCTCGGGACCGAAACCGCGGATGACTCCGTTCGACTGAAGCCGGTCCAGGCGCGCCTGCACCGTGCCCCGGGCGACCCCCAGCCGGCGGGACATCTCCAGCACCCCGATGCGCGGCTCCCGCGCCAGCAGCACGATGATCCGCCCGTCCAGATGATCGATCGCCATGCACGCCTCCGGGATGGTCATCCTGCACAGAAAGCCCGCCGGTGCGGGCATCACAGTGGGCAGATTGCCCAGTGAACACGCAAACTATTGCGCACCTTGCGGGGGCGTAAGAGCCTGCGGTTATGACGCAGACCACACACCACACTCCCGACACGACCGCCCGGCAGGACGACCCCTTCCCGGTCAAGGGAATGGACGCGGTCGTCTTCGCCGTGGGCAACGCCAAGCAGGCCGCGCACTACTACTCCACCGCCTTCGGCATGAAGCTGGTCGCCTACTCCGGACCGGAGAACGGCAACCGGGAGACCGCCGCCTACGTGTTGGAGAGCGGCTCCGCCCGCTTCGTCCTCACCTCCGTCATCAAGCCCACCACCACCTGGGGCCACTTCCTCGCGGAGCACGTGGCCGAGCACGGCGACGGCGTCATCGACCTGGCCATCGAGGTGCCCGACGCGCGCGCCGCGTACGCGTACGCCGTCGAGCAGGGCGCCCGCTCGGTGGCCGAGCCGTACGAGCTGAAGGACGAGCACGGCACCGTCGTCCTCGCCGCGATCGCCACCTACGGCAAGACCCGCCACACCCTCGTCGAGCGCCGCGGCTACGACGGCCCGTACCTGCCCGGCTACGTCGCCGCCGACCCGATCGTCGAGCCCCCCGCCCAGCGCTCCTTCCAGGCCATCGACCACTGCGTGGGCAACGTCGAACTCGGCCGCATGAACGAGTGGGTGGAGTTCTACAACAAGGTCATGGGCTTCACGAACATGAAGGAGTTCGTGGGCGACGACATCGCGACCGAGTACAGCGCGCTGATGTCGAAGGTCGTGGCCGACGGCACGCTCAAGGTCAAGTTCCCGATCAACGAGCCCGCCATCGCCAAGAAGAAGTCCCAGATCGACGAGTACCTGGAGTTCTACGGCGGCGCCGGCGTCCAGCACATCGCCCTGAACACCAACGACATCGTGCAGACCGTCCGCCAGATGCGCGCGGCCGGCGTGCGGTTCCTGGACACGCCCGACTCGTACTACGACACGCTCGGCGAGTGGGTCGGCGAGACGCGCGTGCCGATCGACACGCTGCGCGAGCTGAAGATCCTCGCCGACCGCGACGAGGACGGCTACCTGCTGCAGATCTTCACCAAGCCGGTCCAGGACCGCCCGACCGTGTTCTTCGAACTCATCGAGCGGCACGGCTCCATGGGCTTCGGCAAGGGCAACTTCAAGGCCCTGTTCGAGGCGATCGAGCGCGAGCAGGCCCGGCGCGGCAACCTCTGACGCCGCCTACCGGCCGGGCGGGCCCGAAACGGAGGGCTCGCCCAGCTCCGCCAGCGCCCGCTTCGCCGCCGGCACGTGCAGCGGCGAGAAGTACGGGTTGATCCGCAGCGCCTCCCGAAGGTGCCGCCGCGCCGGACCCTCCCGGCCCAGGGCGTGCTCGATCATGCCCCGGTGGTAGGCGTACGGGGCGCTGCGCACCCCGCTGCCGGGCGTGCCGCCCGTGGCGCGCACCGCGAACCGCAGCGCCTCCTCGTGCCGCCCGGCCCGGTGCAGCGCCCACCCGAGCGCGTCCGCCACCGCCACCCCCGGCTGCCGCCGCCACTCGGCCCGCAGCCGCCGTACCGCCGCCCGCGCGTCCCCGTGGTCGGCCTCGAACTGCCCCAGCACCAGCTCCTCGTCGGCCCCGCCCGCCGCCGCCGCGCGCACCCGCTCGCGCAGCAGGTCGTACTGCACCCGGGCCGCCTCCGGAAGCCGCAGCGAGTCGTACAACTCGCCCAGTTCCAGCGCGTACTGCGGCGACGGCTGCCGCGCCAGCGCCGCCCGGTACGCGCTCAGCGCCTCCGTCGTCCGGCCCAGCGCCGCCAGCGCCCGCCCCTGCCCGGCCTGCGCCGCCCGCTGGTCCGGATCGGTGCGCACCGCTTCCTGGAAGTGCCGCAGCGCGGCCTCCCGGTCGCCGCGCTCCCACGCCAGCTGCCCGGCCCGCTCCAGATACGCCGCCCGCTCCGCCGGGGCCCCGGCGTCCGCCGCCGCGTCGGACAGCGAGGCCGCCGCGTCCTCCCGCCAGCCCCGGTCCCGGTACACGGCGGCGGCCCGCGCCCGCACGGCCGGACCCGGGCCCAGCTTCGCCAGCCGGTCCAGGGCCCGGCCCGCGGCCTCGTGCTCGCCGAGCCCGCTCAGGGCGTCGATCAGCGGCGGGTACACCGTCCACCGCCGCGGGTCCAACTGCCGCGCCCGCTCGGCCCACTGACGGCCCGCGGGAAAGTCCCGCCGGGCGTTCGCCAGCGCCGCCATCCCGCCCAGCGCCTGCGACCTCGCCTCCACCCCGGGCTCCTTCGCCCGCAGCGCGGTGCGCAGCGCCCGCTCGGCCCTCGGGTAGTACGCGGGATTCGCCGTCCGGCGGCCCTGCTCCACGTACGCCGCGCCCAGCACCGCCCACGACTCGGCGTCATCGGGATGCTCCCGCAGATGGGCCTCCCGCTCGCCGATCAGCACCGCCAGATCGGGCAGCGCGGCCGGCACCCCGGTGGTGACCGCCGCCAGGGCCCGCGCACCCGGCGCCGGTGCGGACGGTCCGCCCGCCGACCCGCCCCACGGCAGCAGCGTCAGCACCCCGCCCAGGACCACGCACCCCGCGACCGACGCGGTCAGCAGCCGCCGCCGGACCCGCGGACGCCTCGTCCGGGCCGCCTCCACGTCCTTGTCCATGGCGGACACTGTGCGCCAGTACGACGACCACACCCCGGCAGGCGACGGCCGCCGCCGACGGGGTTCACACCGATGGCCCCGGGTGCGAACCTGTGATCATGAGCCGTATCGAAGCGCCCCCCGAGGACGGCACGGCAGCGACCGGCGGCCTCGTCGACCGACTGCTCGGCGGCCTGCCCGCCGAGGCGGTCCTCACCGACCCCGACGTCACCGCCGCCTACGCCAACGACATGGCGAGCTTCTGCCCGGCCGGCGTCCCCGCCGTGGTCGTCCTGCCGCGCACCGTCGAACAGGTCCAGCACGTCATGCGCACCGCCACCGCGCTGCGCGTCCCGGTCGTCCCGCAGGGCGCCCGCACCGGCCTGTCCGGCGCGGCCAACGCCTCCGACGGCTGCATCGTGCTGTCCCTGACGAAGATGGACCGCATCCTGGAGATCAACCCGGTCGACCGCGTCGCCGTCGTCGAGCCGGGCGTCATCAACGCCACGCTCTCCCGCGCCGTGCACGAACACGGCCTCTACTACCCGCCGGACCCCTCCAGCTGGGAGATGTGCACCATCGGCGGCAACATCGGCACGGCCTCGGGCGGCCTGTGCTGTGTGAAGTACGGGGTCACCGCCGAGTACGTCCTCGGCCTGGACGTCGTGCTCGCCGACGGCCGTCTGATGTCCACCGGGCGGCGCACCGCCAAGGGCGTCGCCGGCTACGACCTGACCCGGCTGTTCGTGGGCTCCGAGGGCTCCCTCGGCATCGTCGTACGGGCCGTGCTCGCGCTCCGGCCCAAGCCGCCCGAGCAACTGGTGCTGGCCGCCGAGTTCGCGTCGGCCGCCGAGGCCTGCGACGCGGTGTGCCGGATCATGGCCGGCGGGCACGTCCCCTCACTCCTCGAACTGATGGACCGCACGACGGTCAAGGCCGTCAACGACCTGGCCCACATGGGCCTGCCGGAGACCACCGAGGCCCTGCTGCTCGCCGCGTTCGACACCCCGGACCCGGCCGCCGACCTCGCCGCCGTCGGCGCGCTGTGCGAGGCCGCCGGAGCCACCCAGGTGGTCCCCGCGGACGACGCGGCCGAGTCCGAACTGCTCCTCCAGGCACGGCGGCTGTCCCTCACCGCGCTGGAGGCGGTGCGCGGCGTGACGATGATCGACGACGTGTGTGTGCCGCGCTCCCGGCTCGGGGACCTGATCGAGGGCGTCGAGCGGATCGCCGACAAGCACGGGCTGACCATCGGCGTCGTCGCCCACGCCGGTGACGGCAACACGCACCCGACCGTCTGCTTCGACGCCCGGGACCCCGACGAGTCCCGGCGCGCCCGCGAGTCCTTCGACGAGATCATGGCCCTCGGCCTGGAGCTGGGCGGCACGATCACCGGCGAGCACGGCGTGGGCGTACTGAAGAAGGAGTGGCTGGCACGCGAGATCGGCCCGGTGGGCATGGAGATGCAGCGGGCCGTGAAACACGCCTTCGACCCGCTCGGCATCCTCAACCCGGGCAAACTCTTCTGACCCGGCTGGTGGCGCATCGCCCGTGACGCCGGCTCACTCCCCGTCCTGGAGGTCCTCCGACGGCCACGGGTCGCGCAGCCACGGGTCGTCCGCGGGAGTCGGGGCGAGCAGCTCGGCCAACGCGTCGTCCAGGCCGAGCTGCTCGCCCTCGGACCCCGGGGGCACCACCCGCAGGGTGCGCTCCAGCCAGGCCGACACCTGCGCCGTCGGGGCCTCCAGCAGGGCGTCCCCGTCCGGGGAGCTCAGCGCCATCAGCACGACGCTGCGGCCGGCGACCTGGGTCGGCCACACCCGCACGTCCCCGTGCCCGCACGGCCGGAACACCCCCTCCACCAGCAGCTCCCGGGCGAACGTCCAGTTCACGGGGCAGTCGGAGTTGATGTGGAAGGTGATGTGGATCGCGTACGGGTCGTCGCTGCGGTAGCTCAGCCTGGCCGGGACCGGGATGCTGCGCTCGGGCGACAGAACCAGCTTGAGCTCCAGCTCCCGCTCAACCACGGTGGGGTGCATGGCGTGCGTTCCTCTCTCCGAAGGATCTCGCGCGGCCGCTGTGGTGCGCCCGCACGAGGAGAGAGCGGGCGGGGCGCGGAGCATTACGCGGGTTCGGAGAAGTTTTTTTCCGGCACCCTCCCGCACGTACGCCCGGTGGCAGGGCGCTCGTGAATTTTCGGTGCGGCAATGCCCGGAAAGGGGTGGGTACGGCCGGAGGGGCCGTGGGAGTCGCAGCGGTCTGATAGATGTGGAGGCCCCCAGACGACCCCCGAGCAGATACGGGACGACGGACCATGAGCGCCCCAACCCCGGCACCCGGTGACGACACGCCCCGCGAGGGGTACTACCCGGACCCGTCCATTCCTGGATATGTCCGGTACTGGAACGGAACCGCCTGGGTACCGGGCACCAGTCGTCCGGCGCCCAAGGACGGCGAGCAGCTCTCCCCGCCGCCCGGGGTGCGCCCGGCGCCGCCCGCCGTCGAGGAGACCGGCCCGCACTTCTTCGACGAGGACCCGGTCGACGGGCCCGCCTCGGAGGAGCCGGCCCTTGACGGTCCGGCCTCCGACGACGCCCGGCACGGCGGCCGACCCGAGCCGGCGTCCGCCTGGGGCGCCGATCGGTCCCGTCAGTCCGGCTTCGGCACCGACCAGGACCGTCGGGTGTCGTGGGGCTCCCCGCAGACGGCCGATCCGCGGGTGGCGCACGGCGCCGGAACGCCCGCTCCCGACGCCGCGTCCCCGTCCCCGTCCGTGTCCCCGTCCGCGTCCCCGCAGGGCGCGGTCGGCGGCGAGGACTCCGCGGGCGTCGCGTCGGGCAACACGTTCGTCTTCCGCAGGCCGACGGCCGCGTCCGCGGGCGGCACCGGCGGTACGGGCGCCCCGGCGGCCGACGGTCCGACCGCCGTGGGCACGGGTGCGGGCGCCCCGGCTCCCGGCACCGCGCGCGCCGACGACGGCACGATGACCTTCCGCGCGGTCGCCCGCCGGGTGGGACAGCAGGGCGGGCCGCCCGGTGCGGCGGGCGACGGCCCCCCGGCCCCCGGGTCCGCCGCCGGACAGGCCGCAGCCGCCCGTGCCGCGGCCCCGCGGGCCGGTGTCCAGGGTCCGGCCACCGCTCCCTCGGGCCCGCAGCAGGTGTCCCCGACGGTGCCGCCGCAGTCCGCCGGGGCGCACCGGCCCGCACCGCAGCCCGCGCAGCCCGCCGCCCCGGCGGCCCCGGTGCCGCCCGCCGCCCCGTCGGTGCCCGCCCAGACCCCGTTGACCAGCGGCCCCGGTGGCGGTCAGTCGTCCTGGGCGCAGCAGGTGCACCAGCTCGCGGGCGGCGACGAGCAGCCCGTGACGCCCTGGCGTCCCCCGGCCGACGACCCGTTCCAGGCGATGGTCCGGCAGCAGACGGCCGCCCGCCCGGCACCCCTCGGCAAGCGGCTCGCGGCACGGCTGCTGGACACCGTCGTACTCGGCGCCGTCACCGCGGTGGCCGCCGTACCGCTCGGGACGCAGGCCATCGACCACGTCAACCAGAAGATCGACGAGGCCAGGCTGAGCGGTGAGACCGTCACGGTCTGGCTGCTCGACGGCACCACGTCGGTCCACCTCGCCATCGTCCTCGCGGTGCTGCTGCTGGCCGGCGTCGTCCTGGAGGTGCTGCCCACCGCCAAGTGGGGCCGCACGCTGGGCAAGCGGGTGATGGGCCTGGACGTGCGGGACATCGAGGGCCACGACGCCCCGGAGTTCGGCGCCGCGCTGCGCCGCTGGCTGGTCTACTCGGTGCCCGGCCTGCTGGTCGTGGGAGTCGTGGGCGTGCTGTGGTGCCTGGTCGACAGGCCGTGGCGGCAGTGCTGGCACGACAAGGCCGCGCACACCTTCGTCGCGGGCTGACGGCACACGGCGCCTGACGATCCGGTACTCCGGACGGCCGCTCGCCGGATGCGGCGCCGGGGGGTTCGCGGTCGACTCGGGCCATGAGTACCGAACCGCCCCCCGGCTCCGGTCAGCAGCCGCCGGAAGACGACCCGTTCAGGAAGCAGCCCCCGTCGCACGGCAGCCAGCCACCCCCTCCCGGCGGCGGCCAGCCCCCGCCGTACCCGGGCGGCGGAGGCCCTTACGGCGGCGGGCCGTACGGCGGCCAGGGCCCGGGCGGCGGTCCCTACGGAGGCGGCGGGGGACCGTACGGGGGCGGCGGCCCCTACGGCGGAGGCTCCGGCCCCTACGGCGGTGACCCCTACGGCGGCGGCAACCACCCCGGCGATCCGCTCGCCGGAATGCCGCCGCTCGCGGACAGCGGCAAGCGCACCCTGGCCCGCATCATCGACATGATCCTCGTCGGCGCCGTCGTCTGGCTGCTCACCCTGGCGTTCGGTGTCGACGAGTACAACGTGAACGGTGAGGAGATCGAGGTCGGCAAGTCCTTCGGGCAGTCCCTCGTCGCGGCCGTCCTGTACATCGCGTACGACACCCTGATGACCGCCAGGGACGGACAGACGCTCGGCAAGAAGCTGATGAAGCTGCGGGTGGCCAACCTGGACAACGGCTCCACGCCGTCCGTGCAGAGCGCGCTGATCCGGGCGCTGGTGCTGTGGGTCCCGTTCGCCTTCTGCTGCGCCTGCGTGTGGACGGCGATCTCGGGCGGATGGAGCTTCTTCGACAAGCCGTACAAACAGGGCCTGCACGACAAGGCGGCCAAAACGGTGGTGGTCAGCACCGGTTGAGGCGGGACGGCTGCCGGACACGCGACGAGCGGGTGGCGGCGGGACC
>NZ_JARVKW010000048.1 GCF_029813775.1 Streptomyces sp. DH24
GCACGGTCCCGCCGCCACCCGCTCCGCGCGTGCGTGCGTGCGGTGCGCTATGCGGCGAGCCGCTCGCGCTCCGGAGCCGATTCGGTCCGGGTCAGGGGCTGGGCGGCCCTGGACGCCGGCTTCGGCCGCTGGACGGTCAGGGCGACGAGCAGCCCGAGCACGAGTGCCGCGAGAGCGACGACCGCGATCGCCGGGGCTGAACTCGCCTGCGACAGCAGCAGCATGGCGAGTGTCGACAAGATCACGGTGGACGAACCGTAGGCGAGCTGTGCGACGGTCGGACGAGGCATGGCAATCGTGTCCTCGGAAGCGGGGGATGCGTCGTTTCTCGGTTCTCGACTCTATTCGCCTGCATGCCCTGGCAGGGCGGACGGTAAGCGTGACCTAACCAACAGTGCCGGAGCACGGGGGGCGCACGGAGTCATACCGTCCACGAAGTGGACGGACCCACGCGCCCGTTCGATGCCGCGTCGGCCCCGGTTCGGGGAACCGTAAACCGGACGTCCATTCCGCATAGTGCACTTGGCCTGTTCAAGTCAAGGCCTGTCTTTTCCGCTTAACCTCTAGTCAAATGTCGTCACTTGACTACACGCGTTGATCACGTGCCCGCGGAACCTCCACCACCGGACCTCCCTGCCGCGCGCGCGAACGCGGGGGAGGACATCAAGTGACGAGTAGACCCTGGACGTTCAGAGCCGCCGCGATCGGTGTGGCTTTCGCGGCGGTTTCCACCACTCTTTCGGCGTTCGCCGTGGCACAGGCCGACTCGGCCGCCCGTCCCGCGAACGTGGACCGGCACGACCCGCAGCCGGCCAAGGGGATGGCGGAGCACGACCTCGACGGACCGCTGAGCAAGACTCAGGAGGCGCAGCGCCAGGAGGCCCTCAACCAGGTCATATCCGGCGACGCGAAGGTGAAGGAGCGCGGCGGCTCGAAGGTCGTCGAGCTCAAGAGCCGCAAGGGCGACAGCAAGTACGTCGAGCTGGGCCGGGAGAAGACCGACAAGATCTTCACCATCCTGGTCGAGTTCGGCGACAAGGTGGACAGCCGCTACGGCGGCACCCCCGGCCCGCTGCACAACCAGATCGCCGAGCCGGACCGCTCCAAGGACAACAGCACCGCCTGGCAGGCGGACTACAACCAGGAGCACTTCCAGGAGCTGTACTTCGGCTCCGGCACCGGCTCGATGAAGACGTACTACGAGAAGCAGTCCTCGGGCCGCTACTCCATCGACGGTACGGTCTCCGACTGGGTGAAGGTCCCCTACAACGAGGCGCGTTACGGCTCCAACAAGTGCGATCCGGACAACTGCGCCTGGTACGCGGTGCAGGACGGCGTCACCGCCTGGGTCGAGAGCCGGAAGGCCGCCGGCCAGACCGACGCCGAGATCAAGGCGCAGCTCGCCGAGTACGACCAGTGGGACCGCTACGACCACGACGGCGACGGCGACTTCAACGAGCGCGACGGCTACATCGACCACTTCCAGATCGTGCACGCCGGCGAGGACGAGTCCGCGGGCGGCGGCGCGCAGGGCGAGGACGCCATCTGGGCGCACCGCTGGTACGCCTTCGGCACGGACGCCGGCGCCACCGGCCCCGACGGCAACAAGCTCGGCGGCACGCAGATCGGCGACAGCGGCATCTGGGTCGGCGACTACACCATCCAGCCGGAGAACGGCGGACTCGGTGTCTTCGCCCACGAGTACGGCCACGACCTCGGTCTGCCGGACCACTACGACACCAACGGCGGCGAGAACTCCACCGGGTTCTGGACGCTGATGTCGTCCGGTTCCTGGCTCGGCACCGGCAAGAACGAGATCGGCGACATGCCCGGCGACATGACCGCCTGGGACAAGCTCCAGCTGGGCTGGCTCGACTACGACGTGGCGAAGGCCGCGACGAAGTCCAGCCACACGCTGGGCGTCGCGGAGTACAACACGAAGAACAAGCAGGCGCTGGTCGTCGAGCTCCCGAAGAAGGCGGTCACCACCGAGGTGGTCACCCCCGCCGAGGGGCAGAGCCAGTGGTGGAGCGGCAGCGGTGACGACCTGCGCAACACGCTGACCCGTTCGGTCGACCTGACCGGCAAGGCGTCGGCCGCCCTCACCCTGGACGGCTGGTACGACATCGAGGCCGACTACGACTACCTCTACACCGAGGTGTCGGCCGACGGCGGCGCCAACTGGACCGCTCTGGACGGCACGGTGGACGGCCGGCCGATCCCGCGCGACGGCAGCGACAAGCCGGCGCTGACCGGCACGGTCGACGGCTACAAGCCGCTCGCCTACTCGCTGGACGCCTACGCGGGCAAGAAGATCGACCTGCGCTTCCGCTACCAGACGGACGGCGGTGTCGCGCAGAAGGGCTTCGCGGCCGACCGCATCACGGTCACCGCCGACGGCGCGGCGCTGTTCACGGACAACGCCGAGAGCGCGGACGCCGCCTGGACCGCGAACGGCTTCTCCCGGATCGGCGCGTCGTTCACCAACGACTACGCGCAGTACTACATCGCCGAGAACCGCCAGTACGTCTCGTACGACAAGACCCTCAAGGTCGGCCCGTACAACTTCGGCTTCTCGACGACCCGTCCGGACTGGGTGGAGCACTACCCGTACCAGAACGGCCTGTTGATCTGGAAGTGGGACACCTCCCAGGCGGACAACAACACCAGCCAGCACCCGGGCGCCGGTCTGCTGCTGCCGGTCGACTCGCACCCGGCCCAGCTGAAGTGGTCCGACGGCACGCTGATGCGCAACCGCATCCAGTCCTACGACTCGCCGTTCAGCCTGTACCCCACGGACGGCATCACGCTGCACAAGGCGGACGTGCCGACCGTCGTCCCGTCGTCGAAGGGCGTGCCGGTCTTCAACGACCACACGAACACCTACTACGACGAGTCGAACAAGACCGCGGGCGTCAAGATCACTGACACCAACACCAAGATCAAGATCGTCAAGGAGGCCCTGAACGGCTCCACGATCTCGGTCCAGGTCGGCCCTGCGGTGAAGTAAACAGCGTTTCTGCAGGTCAAAGCATGATCGGCGGCAACCCCCTGGCGGGTTGCCGCCGATCGTGTTTAGGTGCGTCCTGTGATTCTCTTATTGACACCGGACAGCACGGGGGTGTGACCGCATGGCCGCAGGAGGTTTCTGCAAGCTGCCGAACGGCACGGTGGTGGTGGCGATGAACCTGCCGAGTCCCGCCGCCGACGGCCCCGGCAGCGTGCGCGTTCTCGTCCACGCCCAGAACCGGGCGCGTGCCCTCACCAGGCTGCGCAACCTGGGGCTGCGCGCCGTCTACCTGCGGGGCAACGCCGCCCCGCCGAGCCCGGACGAGGTCACGGCCGTGCTGCACCATCCCGACGGCCTGATATGGCGCACCGCGCCCGACGCCGGGGCCGTCCAGGGAACCGACCTGACACAGGAGCTGTGGCACCCGATCCGGGCCCTGCTCAGGCGCCCGGCGCCGCAGTCCCAGCCGCAGTCCCCAGCACAGTCCCTCCTCCAGCCCCGGCCCCAGGCGCAGGGCCGCCCGGCCGCCGGGCGGCTGTAGGACCGGCCGCCGGCCGGGTGGGAGCCGCCCCCCGGCCGGGCACGGACCGGCTGCCCGCCCCGGCCGCGGGGTACCGGGCTCCCGGCCGCGGGATTACTGGGCGTCGGGCCGCCGGTTACTGGTTACTGGACGACGGGCTTGCCCGAGAGTTCCACGCCCGCCTCGCGCATCTCCTCCAGGGCCCGCTCGGTGGTCTCCGCGGCCACTCCGGCGGTCAGGTCCAGCAGGACCTGCGTGCGGAAGCCCTCCCGCGCCGCGTCCAGCGCGGTGGCCCGCACGCAGTGGTCCGTGGCGATGCCCACCACGTCCACCTCGTCGATCTTTCGGGCCCTGAGCCAGTCGGCCAGCTGCACGCCGTTCTCGTCGGTGCCCTCGAAGCCGCTGTAGGCGGCCGCGTAGGCGCCCTTGTCGAACACGGCGTCGATGGACCCGGAGGCGACGGCGGGCGCGAAGTTCGGGTGGAAGCCCACGCCCTCCGTCCCGGCGACGCAGTGCGCGGGCCAGGAGTGCACGAAGTCGGGGTTGTCGGCGAAGTGCCCGCCGGGTGCGACGTGGTGGTCGCGGGTGGCCACCACGTGCCGGTAGCCGGCGGGCGCCTGCCCGATCAGCTCGGTGATGGCGGCGGCCACGTCGGCGCCACCGGACACCGCGAGGCTGCCCCCCTCGCAGAAGTCGTTCTGCACGTCTACGACGATCAAGGCGCGGCGCATGGTCGGTGTCCTTCGACTATGGGGTCGGGGTGGGGAGCGGGGCCCGGCCGGTGGGATTCCGAGCCTATTGAGTTCGGATGCGGTAGGGGAGGGGGCGGACGGGTGCGGGTCGGCACCCGCCCGCTTTAGCTACCCGAGGGCCCGTGCGCGTACTCCGTGGGAATGACGGGTTCCCCGCGGGAGAGCTGCGTCGCGGACAGCGGCAGGTTGGCGCGGGCCGCCGCGTGCCGGTCCCGGACGGTGTCCAGCGGTTCGCGGCGGACCACCTCGCCGCCCCGGACCAGCTCGACCAGCAGCTGCCGGCCGGCCAGCTCCTCGGGCACGGGACCGGTGCCGACCACCTCGGCCTCCGCGACGCCGTCCTCGTCCAGGCGCCGCGCGGCCCACTTGCGGCCGCCGACGGAGGTCTTGCCGCCGCTGGACTTCTTCGCGACCGGCACCAGCGGGGCGTCCGGGTCGGCGGACGCGGCGCGCGCGACCAGCTTGTAGACCATCGACGCCGTCGGGTGCCCGGAGCCGGTGACCAGCTGCGTACCGACGCCGTACGCGTCGACGGGCGCCGCCGCCAGCGAGGCGATGGCGTACTCGTCCAGGTCCGAGGTCACGATGATCTTCGTGTCCCGGGCGCCCAGCTCGTCCAGCTGCTGCCGCACCCGGTGCGCGACCAGCAGCAGGTCGCCGGAGTCGATCCGCACCGCGCCCAGCTCGGGCCCGGCCGTCTCGACGGCCGTACGGACGGCCTCGGTGACGTCGTACGTGTCCACCAGCAGCGTCGTGCCCCGGCCGAGGGAGTCGACCTGGGCGCGGAAGGCGTCGCGCTCGCTGTCGTGCAGCAGGGTGAAGGCGTGGGCGGAGGTGCCGACGGTCGGGATGTTGTAGCGGAAGCCGGCCGCGAGGTCGGAGGTGGAGGCGAAGCCGCCCACGTAGGCGGCCCGGGACGCGGCGACCGCGGCGAGTTCGTGGGTGCGCCGGGCGCCCATCTCGATCAGGGGCCGGTCGCCGGCGGCGGAGGACATCCGGGAGGCGGCGGCCGCGATGGCCGAGTCGTGGTTGAGGATCGAGAGGATCACGGTCTCCAGCAGCACGCACTCGGCGAAGGAGCCCTCGACCCGCAGGATCGGCGAGCCCGGGAAGTACACCTCGCCCTCCGGGTAGCCCCAGATGTCGCCGGAGAAGCGGTAGCCGGCGAGCCAGTCGAGGGTCTGCTCGTCGACGACGTGCCGCTCGCGCAGGAAGCCGAGGACGTCCCGGTCGAAGCGGAAGTTCTCGACGGCGTCCAGGACGCGTCCGGTGCCGGCGACGACGCCGTAGCGCCGTCCGTCCGGCAGTCGCCGGGTGAAGACCTCGAACACGCTCCGCCGCTCGGCCGTGCCCGCCTTCAGCGCGGCCTGCAGCATCGTCAGCTCGTACTGGTCCGTGAAGAGCGCCGTCGAGGGAACCTCCACCGGCAGCCCAAGGTCCGCTGTGTTCATGACGAGGATGCTACCCCCATCTCGTCAATCTGACGATTTTGGGTGGCGTGGCCCCGGTCACGTCCCGCGAGGCGGCGCGTTTGTGCCTCCACCCCCCTCCGGTGGCAGCATGGGCCATGTGACGTCACCCGCACCCCTAGAGATCGAACGCACCGAGTCGGCGGAGGAGGAATTCGCCGTACCCGAGCCGGACGTCCCCTGGGTCACCATCGTCCACAACGACCCGGTCAACCTCATGAGCTATGTGACGTACGTCTTCCAGACGTACTTCGGCTACTCCAAGGACAAGGCCACCAAGCTCATGCTCGACGTCCACCACAAGGGCCGGGCGGTCGTCTCCAGCGGCAGCCGCGAGGAGATGGAACGCGACGTGCAGGCCATGCACGGCTACGGCCTGTGGGCCACCCTCCAGCAGGACCGCAAGTAGCGAGCCCGCCCGCCCACCAGCGAAAAGACTCCATGCCCGGACAATTCGAACCGCTCCCCGGCGGCGGCGCGGCCGTCGCCCTCGACGACGTCGAGATCTCCATCATCCGGTCGCTGGCCGTCCAGCTCCTGGAGCTGATCGGTCCCGGCCCCGCCGAGGACGCGCAGGGCGACCCGCTCGCCGAGCTGTTCGCCGAGGGCCCGAGCGAGCCGCCCGCCGACCCGGTGCTGCGCAGGCTCTTCCCGGACGCCTACAGCGACCCCGAGAAGGCTCCGGCGTCACCGCGGGACGCCGAGGAGCGGCGGGCGTACTCCGCCGAGTTCCGCCGTTACACGGAGAACGACCTGCGGGCCGGCAAGCGGGAGAACGCCCTCGCGGTGATCCGCTCCCTGGACGCGCTGGCCGGGGACGGCGGGGCCGTGCTGAAGCTGTCGGCGCAGGAGTCCCGGCAGTGGCTCGGCGCGCTCAACGACCTGCGCCTCGCGATCGGCTCCCGGCTGGAGATCGGCGACGAGGACGACACCGATCTGCTCTACCGGCTCCCGGACGAGGACCCGCGCAAGCCGATGGTGATGGCGTATCTGTGGCTGGGCGGCCTCCAGGAGACCCTCGTGTCCACGCTGATGCCATGATTTGTCCGGATGACGTGTTCGCTCAGAGGACGCTCAAATCCGGATAACGATCCCGTCACCGCTCCTGGGCTTTTCCGGGGCGAGACCGGTTTCTGTGACGGCCGCCACTAAAGCGTGAGTAAACGGCGTGATAAGAACTGGCAACTCCTTCGCGGCACCACCCCTCGCCGTGCTGGAGGAGCCGGCCATCACCGGCGCACACGTTGCCGGAGTGAGAAACGGTCCGAGTCCGCGGACCAACGCTCCCCACTCGCCGGACGGACGACGGCGTTCGCCCCTGCCGCACCGCACACCCCGTAGTGCTGAGCCACGCCAGCACGTCCCCGCGCCCCCGAGGTAGCTCGATGTCACTCGACTCCGTCACCACGTCCATCGACGATGCCGTCAGTGGATTCTTCGAACCGGTCGCCGAGAAACTCGGCGAGATCGTCTTCTACTCCGTCCCCGTCGGAGGAACCGAGCTGCCGCTGATCGTGGCGTGGCTCGTCGTCGCCGGACTGGTGTTCACCACCTGGTTCGGCTTCCTGCAGGTACGCCGGTTCAAGCTGGCCGTCGACGTGGTGCGCGGCAAGCACGACGACCACGGCTCCGCCGGTGAGGTCAACCACTTCCAGGCGCTGACCGCGGCCGTCTCCGGCACCGTCGGACTCGGCAACATCGCCGGTGTCGCCGTCGCCGTCTCCGTCGGCGGTCCGGGCGCGACGTTCTGGATGATCCTGTGCGGCCTGCTCGGCATGGCCACCAAGTTCGTCGAGGTCACCCTCGGTGTGAAGTACCGCGAGGTGCACGAGGACGGCACCGTCTCCGGCGGCCCGATGCACTACCTGCCCAAGGGTCTCGCCGACCGCTTCGGCCGCGGCGGCGCCAGGCTCGGCAAGGTGCTGGCCGTCCTCGCCTCCGTCATGATCCTGTTCTTCGGCCTCTTCGGCGGCAACCTCTTCCAGGTCAACCAGAGCTACACCCAGCTGGTCTCCGTGGCCGGCGGGGAGGACGGCGCCCTCGGCTCCTCGGCCGGCGCGCTGTTCTTCGGCATCCTGGTCGCCGCCCTGGTCGGCATCGTGCTGCTCGGCGGCATCCGCTCCATCGCCTCCGTCACCAGCCGCCTGGTCCCGGCCATGGCGCTCATGTACATCGCCGCCTGCCTGGTCGTCCTCGCCGTCAACGTGACCGCGCTGCCCGGCGCCGTCGGCGAAATCATCGAGGGCGCCTTCAACCCGGAGGGCGTCGCGGGCGGCATCCTCGGCGCCCTGATCGTCGGTTTCAAGCGCGCCGCGTTCTCCAACGAGGCCGGTCTCGGCTCCGCGCCCATCGCCCACGCCGCCGTGAAGACCAAGCACCCGGCGAGCGAGGGCCTGGTCGCCCTGCTGGAGCCGTTCATCGACACGGTCGTCATCTGCACCATGACCGCGCTGACCATCGTCGTCGCCAACCCGGCCAGCTGGGGCGAGGCACGCGAGGGCGAGGACATCGGCGGCGTCACCATCACCTCGGACGCCTTCGAGACCGTGCTGCCGTGGTTCCCGTACGTCCTGACCGTGGCGGTGCTGCTGTTCGCCATCTCCACCGTGCTCACCTGGGGCTACTACGGCCTCAAGGCCTGGACGTACCTCTTCGGCCGCAGCCGGACCAGCGAGACGGTCTTCAAGAGCCTCTACACGCTGCTCGCGGTGGCCGGTTCGCTGCTCACCCTGCAGACGCTGATCGACCTGGCCGACGCGGTGCTGTTCATGCTCGCCGTCATCAACATCGTCGGCCTCTACCTGCTGGCCCCCGTGGTCAAGCGCGAGCTCAACACCTTCCTGGACGCCGTGCGCGACCGCCGCGGCGGGGAGGGCGCCAAGCAGGAGCAGGAGACGGTCGACGCCGGCTGAGCCACCGGCCGCCCCGCACTGTCCGCCGGGCCCGCCCGTACCGACACCGGTACGGGCGGGCCCGGCCGTCGTTCGCTCAGAGGACGCTCAGATCCGGATAACGATCACATCACCGTGGCCGTCACCTGTGCCGAACCGGGCCCTTTATGTCCGCATCTCTTCGTGGCTCACGTCACAGGAGGCCTGCGTGATCACAGTGCGTGCGTGATACACCTTCACGATCGCCCGGCGGACGCCACCCATGTCCCCAGCCGGGTGCGCCACCGAGCCGGCAACCGCCGGCCAGGCACAACTCCAGCAGTCCGGGGGGATCGAGACCCGATCCGGAGGCCCACGAGCGGCCCGGGTCGGCATGGAGAAAGGCGCACACATGACATCGGCGCAGGCCGCCAAGGAGCATGAGGGCAACGCCCCCGAAGAGGGGTACGAGCGCGGGCTCGGCAGCCGTCAGGTCCAGATGATCGCGATCGGCGGCGCCATCGGCGTCGGCCTCTTCCTGGGGGCCGGGGCCAACATCGCCAAGGCCGGGCCCAGCCTGATCCTCATGTACGCCCTCGCGGGCGTCATCATCTTCTTCATCATGCGGGCGCTCGGCGAGCTCCTGCTCTACCGCCCGGTCTCGGGCTCCTTCGCCGAGTATTCGCGCGAGTTCCTCGGCCCGTTCTTCGGCTACTTCACCGGCTGGACGTACTGGCTGATGTGGGTGGTCACCGGCATGGCCGAGCTCACCGCCGCCGCGATCTACGTCAACTACTGGTTCCCGGCGATCCCGCAGTGGGTCACGGCCCTGGTCTTCCTGCTCGTGCTGTTCGTGGCCAACCTGATCTCCGTGAAGCTGTTCGGCGAGATCGAGTTCTGGTTCTCGATGGTCAAGGTCACCGCGCTGATCGGCATGATCGTGATCGGCCTCGGCGTGCTCACCTTCGGCTTCAGCGCCGCCGGCGACACCGCCGCCGTCTCCAACCTGTGGGCCTTCGACGGCTTCTTCCCCAAGGGCGTCGGCTCGTCCCTGATGACGCTCCAGGGCGTCATGTTCGCCTACCTCGCCGTCGAACTCGTCGGTGTCACCGCCGGCGAGTCGGAGAACCCGGAGAAGACCCTCCCCAAGGCGATCAACACCCTGCCCTGGCGCATCGCCCTGTTCTACGTCGGCGCCCTCACCGTCATCCTGTGCGTGGTGAAGTGGACCGAGTTCGCCGAGGGCGTCAGCCCCTTCGTGAAGGCGTTCGCGGTGATCGGCATCCCGGCCGGCGCGGGCATCGTCAACTTCGTCGTGCTGACCGCCGCCCTGTCGTCCTGCAACTCCGGCATGTACTCCACGGGCCGCATGCTGCGCACCCTCGCCGACAACGGCGAGGCCCCGCGCGCCTTCCGGCGGCTGTCGTCGACCAGGACGCCCGCGCTCGGCATCGCCGTCTCGATGCTGTTCATGGGCATCGGCGTGGTCCTCAACTACGTCGTCCCGGAGAAGGCGTTCGGCTACGTCACGTCCGTCGCCACCGCCGCCGGCATCTGGACCTGGCTGATGATCCTGGTCAGCCACGTGCTGTACCGCCGCGCGGTCGACGCGGGCCGGCTGCCCGCCTCGTCCTTCCCGGCGCCGGGCGGCGCGAAGCTCAGCTGGGTCGCCATCGTGTTCCTGCTCTTCGTGACCTGCCTGATCGCGTACGACGCCGACGCCCGCGTCTGCCTGTACGTGATGGCGGGCTGGGCACTCGCCCTGGCCGTCGGCTGGTTCTTCCTCAAGCGCCGCAACCCGCAGGTCGCGGGGCGCCGCCAGGCGGAGTTCGAGAAGGTCTGATCCCTGCGTGATCCCGCCATGCGGACAGCCCCGTACCACCCCTCGGTACGGGGCTGCCTTCTGCTTATCCTGACGCCATGCTGACCATCACCCAGGCCCTCTACGACCGGATCGTCGCCCACGCCCGCGAGGACCACCCCGACGAGGCGTGCGGCGTCGTCGCGGGCCCCGTGGGAGCCGGCCGCCCCGAGCGCTTCATCCCCATGCTCAACGCGGCCCGCTCGCCCACCTTCTACGAGTTCGACTCGCAGGACCTCCTCAAGCTCTACCGCGAGATGGACGACCGCGACGAGGAGCCGGTGATCATCTACCACTCCCACACCGCGACCGAGGCCTACCCCTCGCGCACCGACATCTCCTACGCCAACGAGCCCGGCGCGCACTACGTCCTCGTCTCCACCGCCGACACCGACGGCGCCGGCGACTTCCAGTTCCGCTCCTTCCGGATCGTGGAGGGCGAGGTCACGGAGGAAGAGGTCAAGGTCGTCGAGGCCTACTGAGGGCTTCCGGTTCACCTCCCGGCCCCGCCTGTCTCACCATCCGGTTGAAATCTGTCCGGTATGCGAGATCACACTCGGGGCCCGGCACCGGGAATCGATACGATGAGCCCATGGTTTTCCACGACGTGAGCGAGAAGACGCCGGGCATGCTGCTCGTGGCGCGGCTGCACGTCGACCTGTGCAGGCTCGCCAGCGCCATCTGTTGACGCTGCTCCCTGCCGCCGTACGGCCGTGAGCCGCGGCGCCCCACCCTGCGTACGACCACGCTCTTCCGCGCTGCCGCGCGCCCCGACCACACACCTCCCGACAGGAGCCCTGAGCCATGGCCATCGAGGTCCGCATCCCGACCATCCTCCGCCAGTACACCGACGGTCAGAAGGCGGTGGAGGGCAGCGGTGACACCCTCGCCGAGCTGTTCGCCGACCTCGAGACCCGGCACGCGGGCATCCGGGCCCGGCTCATCGACGAGGCGAACGGCGACCAGCTGCGCCGGTTCGTCAACGTCTACCTGAACGACGAGGACGTCCGCTTCCTCGACGGCATCAACACCAAGGTCTCCGACGGGGACAACATCACGATCCTGCCGGCCGTGGCCGGCGGCATGGCCTGATCCCCGATGCGCTACGACTCCCC
This sequence comes from Streptomyces sp. DH24, assembly GCF_029813775.1. Classification (GTDB taxonomy): domain Bacteria; phylum Actinomycetota; class Actinomycetes; order Streptomycetales; family Streptomycetaceae; genus Streptomyces. The sequence continues at coordinate 11,598 of NZ_JARVKW010000048.1, forward strand.
GCTGGCCGCGGTGGGCAACACCCCCCTGGTGCGCCTGCCGCGGCTCTCGCCGTCCGCCGACGTCCGCATCTGGGCGAAGCTGGAGGACCGCAACCCCACGGGTTCGATCAAGGACCGTCCGGCCCTGCACATGATCGAGCAGGCCGAGAAGGACGGACGCCTGACCCCGGGCTGCACCATCCTGGAGCCCACCAGCGGCAACACCGGCATCTCGCTGGCCATGGCGGCCAAGCTCAAGGGCTATCGCATGGTCTGCGTGATGCCCGAGAACACCTCGCAGGAACGCCGCGACCTGCTCGGCATGTGGGGCGCGGAGATCATCTCGTCCCCGGCGGCGGGCGGCTCCAACACCGCCGTACGGGTCGCCAAGGAACTGTCGGCCGAGCACCCCGACTGGGTGATGCTCTACCAGTACGGCAACCCGGACAACGCGGGCGCCCACTACGCCACGACGGGCCCCGAGATCCTCGCCGACCTCCCCTCGATCACGCACTTCGTCGCCGGCCTCGGCACCACGGGCACCCTCATGGGCGTCGGCCGCTACCTGCGCGAGCAGAAGCCGGACGTGAAGATCGTCGCCGCCGAACCGCGCTACGACGACCTGGTGTACGGCCTGCGCAACCTCGACGAGGGCTTCGTGCCCGAGCTCTACGACGCCTCCGTGCTGACCACCCGGTTCTCCGTCGGGTCGGCCGACGCGGTCACCCGCACCCGTGAACTCCTCCAGCAGGAGGGCATCTTCGCGGGCGTCTCCACCGGCGCCGCCCTGCACGCCGCGATCGGCGTCGGCAGGAAGGCCCTCAAGGCGGGGGAGAGCGCGGACATCGTGTTCGTCGTCGCCGACGGCGGCTGGAAGTACCTCTCCACCGGCGTCTACACGGCGGCCACCACCGAAGAGGCCATCGACACCCTCCAGGGCCAGCTCTGGGCCTGACGGGCCCCGGCCCGGGAGGCGTTACGTGGCGAGGTGACGGACCTGGTCCCACAGGACCGGGTCCATCACCCCCACCCGCCGGCTGAAGTCCCGCACGGGCACGTCCCGCAGCTCGTCCGTCTCCAGATAGCTCGCCCGGCCCTGCGCGCCGCCGACCGAACCCGGCGGCAGCGGGATCACCCCGGCCCGCTCGTCGCGGTACGTGCTGGTGATCTCCGCGACCACCGCGTGCCGGCCGCGCACCGACAGCACCAGACACGGCCGGTCGTGGCCCCGCGTCCCCGCCGCGTCCACCGGCCCCAGCGGCTCGCCGCCCTCGGTGGACGGCACCCGCGCCCACCAGATCTCCGCCGGCTGAGGCCGCGACGATCCCTGCCGCGCGCGGCGCCGTCCGCGGCGCCCCCGGCCCCATCCGTCGACGAGCGTGGCGACCAGCGCGAGCAGCACCACCACCGCCACCAGCGGCCACCAGGACGTGTCCATACCGACGACGGTACCGGCGTCCCTCCGCTCCCGCGCGCCCCCAATTCACCTCAAGCGCCCCGTTGCCAGCCGAACCGGTGACACCGCAGGTGAGTTCCCCCACAACCGCCCTTGGCGGAGGAGCGACCGGACGTTTTGCGCCTTACGCTCGACGGACCGCACACTGCACGACCCCCGTCGCCCCCATTCAGGATTTCCTGTCGTTCCCGCCAGCGGAGGTTTCTGTTTCATGAAGCTCACCGTCGTCGGCTGCTCGGGGTCGTTCCCGTCCGCGGAATCGGCCTGTTCGAGCTACCTCGTCGAGGCCGACGGCTTCCGGCTGCTCCTCGACATGGGCAACGGCGCCCTGGGCGAGCTGCAGCGCCACTGCGGTCTCTACGACCTCGACGCGATCTACCTCAGCCACCTGCACGCCGATCACTGCATCGACATGTGCGCGTACTTCGTCGCGCGCTACTACCGGCACGACGGCGGCCGCTGCGCCCCCATCCCCGTGTTCGGGCCCGAGGGCACCGAGCACCGGCTGACCACCGCCTACGCCGACACCCCCTCCGCCTCCTCGATGAGCGAGGTCTTCGACTTCCACACTGTGAAGCCGGGCACCTTCGAGATCGGCCCGTTCACGGTCCACACCGAACGGGTCGCCCATCCCGTCGAGGCGTACGGCATCCGCATCGAGCACGGCGGGAAGTCCCTGACGTACTCCGGCGACACGGGCGTGAGCGCCGCGCTGGACGAACTCGCCCGCGACGCCGACCTGTTCCTGTGCGAGGCCGCGTTCACGCACGGCAAGGAGAACATCCCCGACCTGCACCTCAACGGCCGCGAGGCGGGTGAGACCGCCGCCCGCGCCGGCGCCCGGCGCCTGGTCCTGACCCACATCCCCCCGTGGACCGACCCCCAGGTCAACCTCACCGACGCCCGCGCGGTGTTCGACGGGCCGGTGGAACTGGCGGCGCCGAGGACGGCGTACGAGATCTGACGTCCGGCCGCGCAGACGTGCCGAAGGCCCCCGGAGCCATCTCCGGGGGCCTTCGTGGCGGGGTGGGGCTACTTGCCCTCCGCCTTCTGCAGTTCGGCCAGTTCCTCGTCGGACTCGCGGCCCGGCGTCGGCAGGTTGAACTTCGTGATCGCGAACCGGAAGACGACGTAGTACAGCGCCGCGAAGCACAGGCCGACCAGGGCCAGGCCCCACGGGTTGGAGGCGATGCCCAGGTTCAGGAAGAAGTCGACCGCGCCGGCGGAGAAGCCGAAGCCGTCCTTCATGCCCAGCGCCCAGGTCAGCGCCATCGAGACACCGGTGAGGACGGCGTGGATGGCGTACAGGACGGGCGCGATGAACATGAACGTGAACTCGATCGGCTCGGTGACGCCCGTGACGAACGAGGTGAGCGCGAGCGAGAACATCATGCCGCCGACGACCTTGCGGCGCTCCGGGCGCGCGCAGTGCACGATCGCGAGACAGGCCGCGGGCAGCGCGAACATCATGATCGGGAAGAAGCCGGTCATGAACTGCCCGGCGGTCGGGTCGCCCGCCAGGAACCGGGCGATGTCACCGCTCTTGCCCTCGTACTCACCGGCCTGGAACCACGGGAACGAGTTGAGCAGGTGGTGCATGCCGATCGGGATCAGCGCGCGGTTGGCGACACCGAAGATGCCGGCCCCGACGGCGCCCGAGCCCACCAGCCACTCACCGAGGTTGTGCAGGCCCGTGCCGAGCACCGGCCAGATGTAGCCGAAGACGATGCCGATGACCAGGCCCGCGAACGCCGACAGGATCGGCACCAGGCGGCGGCCACCGAAGAAGCCCGCCCAGTCGGGCAGCTTCGTGCGGTAGAAGCGCTGGTAGAGCAGGGCGACGACGAGGCCCATCACCACACCGCCGAGGACCTTGGCGTCCACCGGCGCGTCCACCATGACGACCTTGCCGTCGACGGCCTTCGCCACCTGCGGCAGGTTCTCGTCGGTGAACGTGGCCAGTACGTTCTTGAAGACCAGGTAGCCGACCACGGCGGCCAGCGCCGTCGAGCCGTCCGACTTCTTCGCGAAGCCGATCGCGATGCCCACGGCGAACAGCAGCGCCATGTTGTCCAGGATCGCGTTGCCGCCGGCCGCCATGAAGCCCGCGATCTTCGTCAGGAAGGCCGGGAACTCCGGACGGCCCAGCATGTCGGTGTTGCCGAGGCGCACCAGCAGAGCGGCGGCGGGCAGTACCGCCACCGGCAGCATCAGGCTGCGGCCGATGCGCTGGAGCACTGCCATCACACTCGGGCCCTTTTTCTCGGTTGCCTTCGCGGCGCCGGCGGTGGTCACAACTTCCTCCAGAGGACAAGGCGCCGCCCGGGACAGGGAAGGGGACGGCGGCGTCTGCGGACCGACGCGGCGCGGCTTGCGCCCCGGCCTCATGGCCAGAAGACCGCGTGGTCTACACCAGTGTGGTGTAGACCTGTTGTAGCACGATGGAGGGCGCACAAGGAACCCGCGATTCCGGTGACCGCGGGGCTGCGCCGCGTCACGCCTTCGTGGTGTCCTCCACCTCGTCCTCCGGCTCCCGCCCCGGCGTCTTCAGGTCGAACCGCGTGATCGCGAACCGGAAGACCGCGTAGTACACCGCCGCGAAGCACAGCCCGATCGGAATGATCAGCCACGGCCGGGTCGCCAGGTTCCAGTTGATCACGTAGTCGATCAGCCCCGCCGAGAAGCTGAACCCGTCGTGCACCCCCAGCCCCCACGTCACCGCCATCGACACACCCGTCAGCACCGCGTGCACCACGTACAGCGCCGGCGCGATGAACAGGAACGAGTACTCGATCGGCTCGGTGATGCCCGTCACGAACGACGTCAGCGCCACCGACAGCATCAGACCCCCGACCTCCTTGCGCCGGGCCGGCCGCGCGCAGTGCGTGATCGCCAGCGCCGCCGCCGGCAGCGCGAACATCATGATCGGGAAGAACCCGGAGGTGAACTGACCCGCGGTCGGATCGCCCGCCAGGAACATGTTGATGTCGCCGTGCGCCACCGTGCCGTCCGGCCGCGTGTACGTGCCGAACTGGAACCAGATGGGCACGTTCAGGAACTGGTGCAGACCCACCACCAGCAGCGCCCGGTTCGCGATGCCGAAGATGCCCGCGCCCCACGCGCCCAGACCGCTCATCCAGTCGCTGAAGCTCTCCAGCGCGTCACCGATCGGCGGCCACACCCACAGACACAGCGCCGCGAACGCGATCGCCACGAACGCCATGATGATCGGCACCAGCCGCCGGCCGTTGAAGAAGCCCAGCCAGTCCACCAGCCGCGTGCGGTGGAACCGCTGCCAGAAGTACGCCGCCAGCAACCCGATGACGATGCCGCCGAACACCCCCGGATTCTGGTACGTGAACGCGCTCGTCGTCCCGTCCGCCGCCTGGCATCCGACACCCGACACCACCTGCGCCCCGGCCGGACAGTCCTCCGGGAACTGACGCAGCACGTTGTAGTAGACGAGGAACCCCGCCACCGCCGCCAGCGCCGTCGAGCCGTCCGCCTTCTTCGCCATCCCGATGGCCACGCCGACACAGAACAAGAGGGGAAGACCCAGCGAGCCGTCGAGCAGCGCGCCGCCCGCGCCCGCCATCACCTTCGAGACGTTCGTCCAGCCCAGACCGTCGTCCCCGAACACGTCCGGCTGCCCCAGCCGGTTGAGGATGCCCGCCGCCGGCAGCACCGCGATCGGCAGCTGAAGACTGCGCCCCATCTTCTGCAGCGCCTGGAACAGGCTGTTCCAGCGGTCGCGGGCGGGGCGGGCGGGGCTGGCCGCACTGTCGGTGCTCATCCGGACCCCTTGCTGGGAGGCGGGTTTGGCGGCCGTCCGACCGGTGGTGTAGACCAGTTGCGGACGGTTCCGCTGTCGTGACGCCATCATTTACGTACGTACGAGATGGCCGCTCGCGAAGATGGGCCAACTGTGGGTTACTGCGACAAAGCGGTTCGGATCAGGGAGAAGGAACATGGCCAGCAAGGCTGAGAAGATCGTTGCCGGGCTCGGCGGCATCGACAACATCGAAGAGGTCGAAGGCTGCATCACCCGCCTGCGGACCGAGGTCGTGGACCCCGCCAAGGTCGACGAAACCGCCCTGAAGGCCGCCGGCGCCCACGGCGTCGTGAAGATGGGCAGCGCCATCCAGGTCGTCATCGGCACCGACGCCGACCCGATCGCCGCGGAGATCGAAGACATGATGTGACGCCCGGGCCTCATCTCCCGCCTCACCTCCTGCTTCACCCCTGAGGGGCCCTTTCCCCATGCGGGAAGGGCCCCTCAGCCGCGTGCGGCTAGGCTCGTCCGCATGTCACGCATCGACGGCCGCACCCCCGAACAACTCCGCCCGATCACCATCGAACGCGGCTGGAGCAAGCACGCCGAAGGCTCCGTCCTCGTCTCCTTCGGCGACACCAAGGTCCTGTGCACCGCCTCCGTCACCGAGGGCGTCCCCCGCTGGCGCAAGGGCAGCGGCGAGGGCTGGGTCACCGCGGAGTACGCCATGCTGCCCCGCGCCACCAACACCCGCGGCGACCGCGAGTCCGTCCGCGGCAAGATCGGCGGCCGCACCCACGAGATCAGCCGCCTCATCGGCCGCTCCCTGCGCGCCGTCGTCGACTACAAGGCCCTCGGCGAGAACACCGTCGTCCTCGACTGCGACGTCCTCCAGGCCGACGGCGGCACCCGCACCGCCGCCATCACCGGCGCCTACGTCGCCCTCGCCGACGCCGTCGCCTGGGCCCAGGGCAGGAAACTGATCCGCCCCGGCCGCAAGCCCATCACCGGCACCGTCTCCGCCGTCTCCGTCGGCATCGTCGCCGGCGTCCCGCTCCTCGACCTCTGCTACGAGGAGGACGTCAAGGCGGACACCGACATGAACGTCGTCTGCACCGGCGACGGCCGCTTCGTCGAGGTCCAGGGCACCGCCGAGGCCGAGCCCTTCGCCCGCGACGAGCTCAACGCGCTGCTGGACCTGGCCGTTTCCGGTTGCACCGAGCTGGCGGCACTGCAGAACAAGGCACTTGATACGGTCGCCGGAAAGTAAAGGGCGCCCCAAGACGACCGACGGCGGCAGGCAACCGGCCCACCCGCCCCGGCGTCCTTACCGACACGGGCGTGCGGCTCACCGCCGTACGCCCGACCAGCGGGCCGCCCGGCCCAGACCCAAGGGGAGGGATCGCACCCATGGCCGCGAGCCGACGCCGTCGTAGCCGTATCGCCGTCGCCACCGCAGCGATGGCCGCCGCCGCACTGACGGCCGGCCTGACCACCGGCTGCGCCGCCGTCGACAAGGCGCTGGACTGCGTGCAGACCGCCGACGCCATTGCCGACAGCGTCACGGAACTGCAGCAGGCCGTGGAGTCCGCCTCCAACGACCCGACGCAGCTGGAGGAATCCCTCGACTCCATCGAGAAGAACCTCGGCGACATCGGCGGCAAGACCGACAACGCCGACGTCGAAAAGGCGGTCGACGACCTCAACAAGGCCGTCGAGAACGTCCGCACCTCCGTGCGGAACGGCGACGAGACCCCCGACATCAGCCCGGTCACGGACGCGGCGGGCGAACTGACGAAGGTCTGCACGCCGTAACCCCGCCCGGCACGGCAGGGGTGGCGAGGACGGGATACTGGACGCCATGACGCGCTTGATCCTCGCCACCCGCAACGCCGGAAAAATCACCGAGCTCAGGGCGATCCTCGCCGACGCCGGACTGCCCCACGAACTCGTCGGCGCCGACGCGTACCCGGACGTGCCGGACGTCAAGGAAACCGGCGTCACCTTCGCCGAGAACGCCCTCCTCAAAGCACATGCCCTCGCCCGGGCCACCGGCCTGCCGGCCGTCGCCGACGACTCGGGCCTGTGCGTCGACGTCCTCGGCGGCGCCCCCGGCATCTTCTCCGCCCGCTGGTCGGGCCGCCACGGCGACGACCGCGCCAACCTGGACCTGCTCCTGGCCCAGCTCTCGGACATCGCCGACCCCCACCGGTCGGCCCACTTCGCCTGCGCGGCGGCCCTGGCCCTGCCCGACGGCACGGAACGCGTGGTCGAGGGCCGGCTCCCCGGCACCCTGCGCCACACCCCGTCCGGCACCGGCGGCTTCGGCTACGACCCCATCCTTCAGCCGGAGGGCGACACCCGGACCTGCGCGGAACTGACCCCGGCCGAGAAGAACGCGATCAGCCACCGGGGCAAGGCGTTCCGGGCACTGGTGCCGGTGGTGCGGGAGTTGCTCGACTGACGCGGGAACGGAACGGCCTGCGGATCGATCCTTCGATCCGCAGGCCGTTGACGTGCGGCGGAAGGGATTCGAACCCTCAAGCCCGTTCAAGGGCCACAGATCCTAAGTCTGCTGCGTCGCCATTGCGCCACCGCCGCTAGCCGCCTGCAATCGTACCGGGAGTCGCCCCTCGCCTCTTCCCGCCCCGGCACCATGTGCTGGTGGTGGCGTGACAGTTGGGGCACAGGAACCGCAGGTTCTCCCGCCGGTCGTCGCTCCAGTCGCCGTTGATGTGGTCGACCTCGAGGGGCAGTGGTTCGCCCAGCCAGACCGCCCCGACGCCGCACAGTGCGCAGCGTTCCTCGATGCCGAGTTCGGCCATCGCCTTCTTGAGCCGGCTGCTCGGGGTACGCCTGGCGTGTGCCGACAGATTCTCGGTGAGGACCTCCCGGGGATCCGTTGGCGCCGGTTGTCGCGCCTGTTCGCCGCGCGGACTCCCGAGGTGAAGTGCGACGTGTCGATGCCGTACGCCTTGATCCTCCGGCTGATGTGCGTGGGAGTCGTGTCCTCAGATGCCCAGATCCTTGATGATCTTGGCCACGTGGCCGGTCGCGCGGACGTTGTAGAGGGCGCGTTCCACCTTGCCGTCCTCGTCCACGACGATCGTGGAGCGGATGACGCCCATGTATGTCTTGCCGTAGTTCTTCTTCTCGCCGAAGGCGCCGTACGCGTCCAGGACCTTCTTGTCCGGGTCGGCGAGGAGGGTGACCTTCAGGGACTCCTTGTCGCGGAACTTCGCCAGCTTCTCCGGCTGGTCGGGGGAGATGCCGAGCACGTCGTAGCCGGCGCCGGCCAGGACGTCGAGGTTGTCCGTGAAGTCGCAGGCCTGCTTCGTGCAGCCCGGCGTCAGCGCCGCCGGGTAGAAGTAGACGATGACCTTGCGGCCCTTGTGGTCGGCCAGCGACACCTCGTTGCCGTCGGCGTCGGGCAGGGTGAAGGCGGGGGCCACGTCCCCGGGCTGGAGGCGCTCGGTCATCGGTCTCGACTCCTCTTGCGTGCGTGAAAGGGTGGTGCGGGTCCGAGCCTAACCGGGGGTGCCGACGGTGCGGCCGGGCGCGAAGCTGACAGACTGTCCGGAACAGCGTCAGCAGACTTCGGAGGCCGTACGGTGGCGGACACGTCGGACACCAGAACCCCGGCGCAGATCGAGGCGGACATCAGGCGTCGCCGCGAGGTGCTGGCCGAGACCCTCGACGAGCTCGGGGTGCGCGTGCACCCCAAGACGATCGTGGGCGACGCCAAGGCCAAGGTCGCGGCCAGTGTCGACAACACCCTCGGGCGCGCGTACGTCGGCGTGACCCGCGTCGTCAGCGATGTGAAGGCGCAGTTCACGGACGAGGAGGGCGCGCCCCGGCTGGAGCGCGTCGTGCCCGCGGTGCTGCTCGTGGCCGGTGTCGTCGGGCTCGTCGCCGTGGGGGCCCAGCGGCGCGGCCGGGGCGGTGGGCGCCGGCGGCGCTGAACCGGGGCGCGGGTGACCCACCCGCGCGCGTCCGGGCCGAAGGCAGGTAGGTTCTGAGGCGTGAGCGCCAACAGAAACGACACCCACGACAAGCTGCCCATCCGGATGCTGCACGACCGTGTGCTCGTGCGGCAGGACAACTCCGAGGGCGAGCGGCGTTCCGGGGGCGGCATCCTGATCCCCGCGACGGCGGCGGTCGGCCGTCGGCTGGCCTGGGCCGAGGTCGTCGCGGTGGGACAGAACGTACGGACCGTGGAGCCGGGCGACCGGGTGCTGTACGACCCGGAGGACCGGGCCGAGGTGGAGGTGCGGGGCGTCCCGTACGTGCTGATGCGTGAGCGGGACCTGCACGCCGTGGCCGCGGACCGGTTCGAGGGGTCCGAGGACTCCACGGGGCTGTACCTCTGAAACAGGGATCGTAGAGGGCCGGTGACCATCGTCACCGGCCTTTTTCCGCGTTCTTTGCTACGTTTGTGAGGGTCCACCCGTAGTCATCCGTATCACCCCGACGAGACGCGCCGTACCGGGTCAAGCGACAAGACGACGCACCGCCCCTGTTGGTCCGTGTCTTTCGGAGGTGCTCGTCATGGCCTGGGTTCTGCTCGTCGTCGCCGGTCTGCTGGAGGTCGGCTGGTCGATCGGGATGAAGTACACCGAGGGCTTCACCCGGCCCGTGCCCAGTGTGCTCACCGGCGCGGGCATCGTCGCCAGCATGCTGCTGCTGTCGCAGGCCGCGAAGTCGCTGCCCATCGGTACCGCCTACGGCGTGTGGGTGGGGATCGGCGCGGCGGGTGCGGCGGTGCTCGGCATGGTGGTGCTGGATGAGCCCGTCACCGCCGCCCGGATCTTCTTCGTGTGTCTGCTGCTGGTCGCCGTCGTGGGGCTGAAGGCGACCTCCGGGCACTGAGCCACCCTGGCCCCCTGCCGGGGCGCCGGGGCCCGGTCCGGGGCCCCGGCCGTTCGTTCAGTTCGGGTTCCCGCCGCCTGAGCCGCCCGTGCTCGTCTCGCCCGTCGTGCTCCCGTTGGTGGTGCCTCCGGACCCGGTGGAGGTTCCGCCGTCCGTGGTGCCCCCGTCGGCGGTGCCGCCGGAGCCCGTGGTGCCGCCGTCGGTCGTCGTGCCGCCGTCGGTGGTGCCTCCGGACCCGGTCGTGGTGCCGCCGTCCGTCGTGCCGCCGTCGACCCACCCGGGGGAGCCCGTCGTGGCGCCGCCGTCGGTGGTGCCGCCGTCCGTCGGGCCGTCGGTCTCGCCCGGCGTCTGTCCGCCGCTGTCCGCGCCGCCGGTCGTCGTGCCGCCGGTGTCCCCCGTGCCGGGGTCGGTCGGGGTGCCGGTGGCCGGGGGCCGGGTGTCGCCGGTGCCCTCCTGGAGGTCGAGGTCGAAGTCGGTGACCGGTTCGCCCTTCAGCGCCTCGGCGGTGTACTGCCCCCAGATCTCCGCGGGCGCGCCGCCGCCGTTGATGCGGGGCAGGCCCATCGCGCCGTACAGCGACTTGTGCTCGGCGGTCTCCGGGTCCTGGCCCATCACGGCGACGACGGTGGCGAGTTCGGGCGTGTAGCCGGCGAACCAGGCCGCCGTGTCCTCCTCCGCGGTGCCGGTCTTGCCGGCCGCCGGGCGGCCCGCGGCCTGGGCGGCGGTGGCGGTGCCGTTCTGCACGACGCTCTGCAGGACGGACGTCGTGGTGTCGGCGGCCTCGCGGCTGATGGCCTGCCGGGTCTGCCGCTCGGGCAGGTCCAGGATGTTCCGGCCGTCCTTGGTGACCTTCTCGATCATCGTGTACGTGCCGTGCTTGCCGTGGTTGGCGAGCGTCGCGTACGCCTGTGTCATGTCCAGGACGCTGGCCTGGGCCACGCCGAGCGCGATGGACGGCGAGGGCACCAGTTCGGGCGTGGCCGCGGGCAGGCCGAGGTCGATCGCGGTCTGGCGGACCTTGTCGGAGCCGACGTCGACGGCCATCTGCGCGTACACGGCGTTGACGGACTTGTCGGTGGCCTCGCGGACGGTGACGTCGCCGTAGTCGACGTTGTCCTCGTTCTCCGGCGCGTAGTGGCCGCCGGACCAGCCCTGCACGGGGCGCTGGTCGGTGCCGTCGTAGACGGTGTCGGCGGTGATGGGGCGGCCGTCCTGGGTGACGGAGCCGTTCTCGACGGCGGAGGTGAAGACGAACGGCTTGAACGTCGAGCCGACCTGGAAGTCCCGGCGGGTCGCGTTGGGCGTGTACTGCTTCACGTAGTCGATGCCGTTGTACATCGCGACGACCTTGCCGGTCTTCGTGTCGATGGAGGCACCGCCCGCGCGGACGTAGGTGTCGACCTTGTTGTTCTTCTTGTCCAGCTTGGACATCACCTTGTCGTTGACGGCCTTCACGAAGGCGTCCTGCTTGTCCTTGTGCAGGGTGGTCGTGATGCGGTAGCCGCCCGCGTCCAGCGCCGACTCGTCGACGATCTTGTTCTGGATGAGGTAGTCGCGGACGATGCGCACGACGTAACCGCGCTGCCCGGACAGGCCCGCGGAGACGGTGGTCTCCTTCGGCATCGGGAACTTCAGGCCCGCCCGCTCGCCGGCGTCGAGCCAGCCCTCCTTGACCATGCCGTCCAGCACGTAGTTCCAGCGGGCCTCGGCGGCGGCCCTGTTCTCCGGGCGGGCGACGACGTCGTACTCGCTGGGCGCGTTCAGCAGCGCGGCGAGGTAGGCGCCGCGGGCCGCGTCGAGGTCGGTGGCGTCCACGCCGTAGTAGGCCTGCGCGGCGGCCTGGATGCCGTAGGCGTTGCGGCCGAAGTAGCTGGTGTTGAGGTAGCCCTCGAGGATCTGGTCCTTGGTCTCGGTGCGGTCCAGCTTGATCGCGATGAAGAACTCCTTCGCCTTGCGGGTCAGGGTCTGCTCCTGCGCGAGGTAGTAGTTCTTCACGTACTGCTGGGTGATCGTCGAACCGGACTGCTTGCCCTTGCCGGTGGCGGTGTTCCACCCGGCGCGCAGCATCGCCTTGGGGTCGACGGCGGACTCGGTGTAGAAGTCGCGGTCCTCGGCGGCGAGCACGGCGCGCTGGGCGTCCTTGGACACCTGGGCCAGGCTCACGTTCTCGCGGTTGACCTCGCCGTCGCGGGCGAGCTGGCTGCCGTCGGCGTACAGGTAGACGTTGCTCTGCTTGGTGGCGAGGGCGTTGGCGGGCGGGATCTTCACCAGGGAGTAGCCGAGGAAGAATCCGCCGATGAGCAGCAGGACGACGACGACGAAGGTGCCGAGCACCATTCGCCAGGTCGGGATCAGCCGGCGCCAGCCGGTGCGCCGGGGCCGTCCGGTCCCGTTCTCTTCCGGGCCGGCCGGCTGCGGGTCCGGCTGTGCTGCCTGGCCCGGGTTCGGCTGCTGTGGCTGCGACTCGTCGCTCATCTGGTGCACGGACTCCTGTGCCTCGTATGTCTTGTGCGCCCCTGCGCGCCCACTGGTGAAGACTCTCGCACTAAGCGTTCCGTTCCCGTCCGGTGTCACACCCCGGTAAATCCGTGGCCCGCCCGGTCGCCGGAGGGCTAGGCTCCTTCGCTTGTGCGCCGGTCGGCGAGGAGGGTGGTGGGCGTGGGCTCGGGACGGTTGTACGCGGCCGTCGCGGCGGGCGGTTTCCGACGATACGCGACGTATCGGGCCGCCACGGCGGCCGGGGTGTTCACCAACACCGTCTTCGGGCTGATCCTGGTCCACACCTACCTGGCGCTGTGGGACGAGAAGCCGCATCTCGGCGGCTACGACCAGGCGCAGGCGGTCACCTATGTGTGGCTCGGGCAGGCGCTGTTCGCGGCGCTGGCCATCCAGGGCGGCGGCTTCGAGACGGAGCTGATGGAGCGTATCCGCACCGGTGACGTCGCGATCGACCTGTACCGGCCCGCCGATCTCCAGTTGTGGTGGCTGGCGGCCGACGCGGGCCGTTCCCTGTTCCAGTTGCTGGGCCGCGGTGTGATCCCGTTCGCGGCCGGGACGCTGCTGTTCCCGACGGCCCTGCCGGACGATCCGCTGACGTGGCTGGCGTTCGGTGTCGCGGTGCTGCTGGCGACGCTGGTCAGTTTCGGCATCCGGTACCTGGCGGCGCTGAGCGCGTTCTGGCTGCTGGACGGCACCGGCGTGCTGCAGATGCTGATGGTCGTCGGGCTGTTCAGCTCGGGGATGCTGCTGCCGCTGAACGTCTTCCCGGGCGCGCTCGGCGACGTCGTACGGGCGCTGCCCTGGTCGTCGCTGCTGCAGGCGCCCGCCGACGTGCTGCTCGGGGAGGCCGATCCGCTGGGCACGTTCGCGTTCCAGGCCGGGTGGGCGGCGGTGCTGCTGGCGGCGGGGCGGCTGCTCCAGGCGGCGGCCGCGCGGCGGGTGGTGGTCCAGGGTGGCTGACGGTCGGGTGCCGGAAGGGCTGCGCGCCTACGGGCTGATCGCGGGCATGTGGATCCGGTCCACGATGACGTACCGGGCGTCGTTCGCCATGACCGTGCTGGGCAGCCTGCTGGTGACGGGTCTCGACTTCGTCGGGATCATGCTGATGTTCTCGCAGGTCGACGCGCTCGGCGGCTACACGCTGCCCGAGGTGGCGTTCCTGTACGGCCTGTCGGCGACGTCGTTCGGGCTGGCCGACCTGCTGCTGGGGTCGATGGACCGGCTGGGCCGCCGGGTGCGGGACGGCACGCTGGACACGCTGCTGGTGCGGCCGGTGCCGGTGCTCGCGCAGGTCGCCGCCGACCGGTTCGCGCTGCGCCGCGTCGGCCGGATCGCGCAGGGCGCGCTGGTCCTCGGCTGGGCGCTGGCGAGCGTCGGCATCGACTGGACGGCGGGCAGGCTGCTGCTGATGCCGGTGACGCTGGTCAGCGGCGCGGGGATCTTCGCGGCGGTGTTCGTGGCGGGCGCGGCGTTCCAGTTCGTGGCGCAGGACGCCTCCGAGGTGCAGAACGCGTTCACGTACGGCGGGACGACGCTGCTGCAGTATCCGCCAACGGTGTTCGGGCAGGAGCTGGTGCGCTCGGTGACGTTCGTGCTGCCGCTGGCGTTCGTGAACTGGCTGCCCGCCTCGTACCTGCTGGGGCGGCCGTATCCGCTGGATCTGCCGGGGTGGGTGGCCTTCACGCCGCCGCTGGCCGCCCTCGCGTGCTGCGCGCTCGCGGGGCTGGCGTGGCGGGCGGGGCTGCGGTCGTATCGGAGCACGGGGAGCTGAGGGACGTGGACGGTGGGTTCGCCGCGGAAGGCGGCGGCTTCGTCGAGCTCGACGGGGTCGAGAAGGTCTTCGACGTACGGAAGAAGACGGGTTTCCTGAGCTGGGAGCGGCGGCGGGTCCGGGCGGTCGACGCGCTGTCCTTCACGGTGGCGCGCGGCGAGATGGTCGGCTACATCGGCCCGAACGGCGCCGGGAAGTCCACGACGATCAGATGCTGACGGGCATCCTCACGCCGAGCGCGGGCCGGCTGCGCGTCGCCGGCATCGACCCTTCCCGGGAGCGGACGCGGCTCGCGCACCGCATCGGGGTGGTGTTCGGGCAGCGCACGACGCTTTGGTGGGACCTGCCGCTCATCGACTCCTACCGGCTGGCGCACCGCATGTACCGCATCCCGGACGGGCGTTACCGCGAGAACCTCGACCGCTGCGTCGAACTTCTGGGCCTGGCCGAGCTGTTGGACGTGCCGGTGCGGCAGCTGTCGCTCGGGCAGCGGATGCGCGGCGACATCGCGGCGGCGCTGCTGCACGACCCGGAGGTGCTGTACCTGGACGAGCCGACCATCGGCCTGGACGTCGTCTCGAAGGCGAAGGTCCGGGGTTTCCTGCGGGAGTTGAACGCCGAGCGCGGCACGACCGTGCTGCTGACCACCCACGACCTGCAGGACATCGAGCAGTTGTGCTCCCGCGTGATGGTCATCGACCACGGCCGCCTGATGTACGACGGCCCGCTCACCGGCCTGCACGAGGCGGGCGGGAGCGAGCGGACCCTGGTCGTCGACCTGGAGCGGGAACTGCCGCCCGTCGAGGCGCCGCCGCCCGCCCGTGTCGTACGCGTGGAGGGTCCCAGGCAGTGGCTGGCGTTCCCGGCGTCGGAGTCGGCGGCGCCGCTGGTCGCGGCGATCGCGGCGCGCTATCCGCTGGTCGATCTCTCCGTGCGGGAGCCGGACATCGAGACGGTGATCGCCAAGATGTACGCGGACCACGCGGAGCGCGTAGTGCCCGGAGCGGGTACCTCGTAGGCTGCTGTCATGAGCGACGATGCCCCGGAGCTGCGCGCCTCCGACGCCGACCGTGAACGTGTCGCCGAGATCCTGCGGGACGCCCTCGCGGAGGGCCGCCTCGACATGGCGGAGTTCGAGGAGCGGCTGGAGGCCACGTACGGGGCCCGCACCTACGGGGAGCTGGCGCCCCTTACGCGCGACCTGCCGGCGCCGGGCGTCGCCCCGCCCGTCGCGGCGCCGCACAAGGCACCCGAGGGGGCCGGGAGTTGGGCGGGCCGGATCGTCGGCGGCGACGGGGCGTCCGGCACGGCCGTGGGGGTGCTGTCCGGCTTCCAGCGCAAGGGCCGCTGGACGGTGCCGCGGCGCCTGAACTGCTTCGCCTTCTGGGGCGGTGGCGAGCTCGATCTGCGCGAGGCGAACTTCGCGGACCGCGAGGTCGTGATCAACTGCGTCGCCGTGATGGGCGGCGTGCATGTGATCGTGCCGCCCGGCGTCGAGGTCGCCGTGCGCGGCGTCGGCATCATGGGCGGCTTCGACCAGCGCGAGGACGGCGTGGCCGGTGATCCCGGGGCGCCGCGCGTGATCATCAAGGGCTTCGCCTTCTGGGGCGGCGTCGGCGTGGACCGCAAGCAGACGCGGGCGGAGCGGCAGCGGCTGAAGGAGGAGCGGCGCCAGGAGCGGCTGGAGCGCAAGCAGGCCCGGCGGGAGCTGCGGGAATCGGCCCATGACGACGCGGGCGACACCCACCGCCGGATGCTGGGCGCGCACGAGGACCTGCTGCGGGAGCACCGGCACGGGCACCGCCCCGAGGAGCGTTAGGGGCGCGGGTACGGGACCGCCGGTACGGGACTGCGCGTACGGGACGGCCAGTACGGGGCGTTGGCACGGGATCGGCGGCACGGGACCGCCGGTACGGGGCGCTGGCACGGGATCGGCGGCGCGGGACCGTCGGTACGGGGCGCCGCCGGGTGGCGCCCCGTGACTCACAGCTCGGCCGGCGCCGCGCCCTTCAGGTCGTCCAGGTCGAAGTACTCGCCCATGCGCGCGTACCCCTTGTCGCTGGGGTGGAGGTGGTCGCCCGAGTCGTAGTCGGAGCGCAGCCGCCGCGGGTCGTACGGGTCGCGCAGCGCCCGGTCGAAGTCGACGACCGCGTCGAACACGCGGCCCGCGCGGATCTCGGCGTTGATCTGCTGCCGCACCGCCTCCCGCTCGGGCGTGAAGCCGCGGTGTCCCTTGAACGGCATCAGCGTGGCCCCGACGACCTTGATGCCGTGGGCGTGGGCCTGCCGGACGAGCGTGCGCAGGCCGTCGAGGATCGCGCGCGGGTCGGCGAGCCGCGGGTTGCGCAGGATGTCGTTGACGCCGAGGTCGATGACGACGACCTTGACGTTGGTGCGGCCGAGCACGTCACGGGCGAAGCGGTTCAGCCCGCTGGGGTTGTCCGCGGGGCGGCCCAGGCCGTCCGTGAGGACGCGGTTGCCGCTGATGCCCTGGTTGACGACGCCGTAGCGGGGCACGTCGGCGCCGGACGCGGCGGCCTCGCGCAGCCGGTCGGCGAGGACGTCGGTCCAGCGGGCGTTGGCGTTCGACGTGGACGTGATGCCGTCGGTGAGGGAGTCGCCGAGGACGACGACCGTGCCGTCCGCCTCGTTGCTCAGCACGTCAAGCGCCGTCAAGTAGCGCCAGGACGGCGACTGTTCGGTGAACGCGGCGGCCGTCACGTCCTCGGTGCGGTCGCCCTGGGCGGCGTAGGAGATCTGCCGGGCGTGCGGGTGGTAGGTGACCGGGCCCGCCGGGGTGGGGGAGTAGGTGGTGACGAGGACGTCGCTGTCGTGCGGAATGGCGATGCGGACGGCGTCGCTCATCACCTGCCCGCCGGCCGGGACGACGACCGTGGTGGCGCCGCCCGCGAAGGTGAGCCGGCGCATGGTGCCGGCCGCCGCGGCCGGGGTGCCCGGCCCGGCGGCGACGGCGATCGAGGCGTGCGTGACGGTGAGCGGCGCCTGGCCGTAGAGGTTGGACAGGGTGATGCGGGCACTGGTGCCGCCGACGCTCGTGTGGACGACGTTGCGCACCGAGCGGCCCGCGAGGCCCGTGATCTCCGTGCCCGGTTCGGCGCCGGCGGGCGACGCGGACCAGGTGCCGACCCAGGTGCCGGTGGAGGCGGGTGCGGCGGAGCCGCGCGGGGCACGGCCGTCGGCGACGGTTTCGGTGCGTGCGCCGCCCTCGTCGGACGCGACCCCGACGTACAGTGCGGCGGAAAGAGCCACGATCAGAGCGACGATCGCGGCGAGCAGGGCGTATCCGTGACGCCGGGTCATGCTTGTGCTGTTCTCCTCGGGCGATGGGAGCCCGGGGCTCCGATCTGATGTGCCCATGATGCGACATGGGCGTGAAGGGAACGCACGGGACCCCGCCCGATTCCCCCCTCCGAACAGACGCCGGGAACTCCTGTTCCGTTCCGGGAGTCGGTCAGGAAGGGACAATGTGTGCGGGATCACCGGATGGGTGGAGCGGATGGAACGGACAAAACCGGAAGTGCAGGGCGTAACGGGTGGTCGTGGCGTCCCGGCTTCGGCTGCCCGCGCGATGACCACGTTCAGCCCGGCCGACCTGGAGAAACAGCGCGGCGTGCGCCGCATGAAACTCACCGCGACCGGCCTGCTGCTGTTCGTCGCCGTCGTCTACGTCCTCGCCGAGTGGGCGTCGCACGCGGGCGCCGGCCCCTGGGCGGGCTATGTCGCGGCGGCGGCCGAGGCGGGCATGGTCGGCGCCCTCGCCGACTGGTTCGCGGTCACCGCGCTGTTCCGCAGGCCCCTCGGCCTGCCCATCCCGCACACCGCGATCATCCCCACCAAGAAGGACCAGCTCGGCGTCTCCCTCGGCGAGTTCGTCGGCGAGAACTTCCTCTCCCAGGACGTCGTACGGCAGCGGCTGCGCGCCGTCGGCATCGGCAGCCGCCTCGGCGCCTGGCTGGCCCGGCCCGAGCACGCCGACCGCGTCACGGCCGAACTGTCCACCGCGCTGCGCGGCGCGCTGACCGTGCTGCGCGACTCCGACGTCCAGGCGGTCGTCGGCGAGGCCATCACCCGGCGGGCGGGCGCCCAGGAGATCGCGCCCGGCATCGGCAAGATGCTGGAGAAGGTCGTCGCCGACGGCGGCCACAAACGCGTCGTCGACCTGATCGTCACCCGCGCCCACGACTGGCTGGTCCTGCACGGCGACTCCGTGATGGACGCCGTGCAGGGCGGCGCGCCCGGCTGGACCCCGAGGTTCGTCGACAAGAAGGTCGGCGAGCGCGTCTACAAGGAACTCCTGCGGTTCGTCACCGAGATGCGCGACATGCCCGCCCACCCGGCGCGCGGCGCACTGGACCGCTTCCTCACCGACTTCGCCTCCGACCTCCAGTCCGACACGGACACCCGCGCCCGGGTCGAACGGCTCAAGGACGAGGTGCTGGGCCGGGGCGAGGTCCAGGACCTCATCGCGTCCGCCTGGACCGCCGTACGGTCCATGATCGTCGCGGCGGCCGAGGACGAGCGCAGCGAACTGCGGCTGCGCGTCCGGGCCTCCCTGCTGTCCCTCGGCGCGCGCATGGCCTCCGACCCCAAGGTGCAGGGCAAGGTCGACGGCTGGGTGGAGGGCGCCGCGGTGTACGTGGTGACCACCTACCGCCAGGAGATCACGTCCCTGATCACGGACACGGTGGCCGGCTGGGACGCCGAGCACACGACGCGCAAGATCGAGGCCCACATCGGCCGCGACCTGCAGTTCATCCGGATCAACGGCACGGTGGTGGGCTCGCTGGCGGGCCTGCTGATCTACACGGTGGCGCGGGCGCTGGGGGCGTAGGGCACCCCCGGGCGGTGGCGGGCGGGGGCGCCCGTCCCTGGCATGGAACCGTCATCTCGGGGGCACCCGGCTCAGCGCTTTCGCTCACCGAGGAGGGAGCCCATGAGAGGCGCAGCCGCCGGTGCCCCGGACGGGGCCGGTCGTACGGTCACCACCGCCATCCCCGCCCGTCTGGACCGACTGCCCTGGTCCCGCTGGCACTGGTCGGTCGTCATCGGCCTCGGCACCGTCTGGATCCTGGACGGCCTGGAGGTCACGGTCGTCGGCAACATCTCGGGCCGCCTGTCCGAGCCCGGCAGCGGACTGCCGATCACCTCGGGCCAGGTCACCGGCATGGCCGCCGCGCTCTACGTGGCCGGCGCCTGCCTGGGCGCCCTGTTCTGGGGCCGTCTGACCGACCGGTTCGGCCGCAAGAAGCTGTTCATGATCACGCTGGCGGTGTACCTCGCGGCCACGGCCCTGACCGCCGTGTCCTTCGACACCTGGTGGTTCTTCCTCTTCCGGTTCCTCACCGGCTTCGGCATCGGCGGCGAGTACGCGGCCATCAACTCCGCGATCGACGAACTGATCCCGGCCGAGTACCGGGGCCGCGTCGACCTGATGATCAACGGCAGCTTCTGGCTGGGCGCGGTCGGCGGTTCGCTGCTGTCGATCGTCGCGCTGAACGAGGCCGTGCTGCCCAAGGACGTGGGCTGGCGGCTGACGTTCGCCCTGGGCGCCGTACTCGCCCTGGTCATCCTCCTCGTGCGGCGGCACGTCCCGGAGAGTCCGCGCTGGCTGCTCATCCACGGCCGCGACGACGAGGCGGAACACATCGTGTCGTCCATCGAGCGGCAGATCGAGGCGGAGCGCGGCGAACCGCTGCCGCCGCCGCGGGCGGAGATGACGATCCGCCAGCGCAAGAGCATCACGTTCGCCGAGATCGGCCGCACCGTCTTCACCAAGTACCGCAGGCGCGCGATCCTCGGCTTCGCCCTCTTCATCGGCCAGGCGTTCCTCTACAACGCGATCACCTTCGGCTTCGGCGCGATCCTGACGAGGTTCTTCGACGTGCCGACCGGCAGCACCGGCTACTACTTCGCGGTCATCGCGATCGGCAACTTCTGCGGCCCGCTGCTGCTGGGCAAGCTGTTCGACACGGTGGGCCGCCGGGTGATGATCTCCTCGACGTACCTGCTGTCCGGGCTGCTGCTGTTCGGCACCGCCTGGCTGTTCGACCGCGGCTCGCTGAGCGCCGCGACGCTGACGGCGTGCTGGTGCGCGGTGCTGTTCTTCGCGTCGGCCGGCGCGTCCAGCGCGTACCTCACGGTCTCCGAGGTGTTCCCGATGGAGACGCGGGCCATGTCGATCGCCTTCTTCTACGCCATCGGCACCGCCGCGGGCGGCATCAGCGGACCCCTGCTGTTCGCCGACCTCACCGGCACGGGCAAGGTCGGCGACACGGTGCTCGCGTTCCAGATCGGCGCGGCGCTGATGTGCGCGGCCGGGCTGGTGGCGGCGCTGCTGGCGGTGAAGGCGGAACGCCGCGCGCTGGAGGACATCGCCCGACCGCTGACGGCGGCGGAGCCGACGCCGGGGGCGCGGGAGGCGAGGGTCTGACACAGCGGCTGGCGGTGCGGGAGGGGAGTCTGATGCCGTTGTTGGCGACGCCGACGCCGACGCCGACGCCGACGCCGACGCCGGTCGCGGGAGGCCGCGGTCCGACGCCGACGCCGGGGGCGCGGGATGTGGGGCTACGGTCCGACGCCGTTGCCCGGGGTGCTGGACGCCACGGTCCGACGTCGCGGCCGGGGGCGCGGGTGGCGACGGTCCGACGCGGCGCCAAGGAGGTGGGAGGCCGCGGTCCGACGCCGCGCGGGGGAGCGGGGGAGGGGGAGACTCGGCCGGGACGGGCCCGGAGGTGTCTCAGCCGCGCCGATCGGCGACCGCCCAGGAGGCGAGGGCCACGGCGCCCGCGACCGAGAAGACCGCGGGCCAGGCGCCGACCTTCTTGGCGAGGGGGTGCGATCCGGCGAACGCGGCGACGTACGCGGCCGACAGCGCACCCGCGGCCGGACCGCCCGCCCGCTGCCGCCACTGCCGCGCCGCCGCCGTCCCGGCCGCGGCGAGGACGACCCCGCCGAGCTGCCGCTTCCCGGTCCAGCGGGCCACGCCGTACCCGCCGACGAGACCGCCCGCGGCGACCAACGCGCTGGGAACCTTCGCCATGCCTGCCTCCTGCGGCTGCTGCTGAGTCCGTCGACCGAGACTAACTCCCCGGGAGGGGCGGGGCCGGACGGGGGCGGGACCGGACGAGGCCGGGGCAGCGCCGGAACGGCCGTGCGGTGGAACGTGCGGGTCGAGCGTGCGGGTCGAGCCGAGCTCGCGCCGGCTCCAGGTTGAGTCGGCTCTTGTCAATTTTCCTCGCTCGGAGCTATAAAGAGACAGAAGCCGTAGGGCATCGCACAGAACGCCTCATGAAGGGAGTGAGACTGTGATGCTCATGCGCACCGACCCCTTCCGCGAACTCGACCGACTCGCGCAGCAGGTCTTCGACGCGGCACGTCCGGCCGCGATGGCCATGGACGCCTACCGTTCCGGGGACGACTTCGTCGTTCACTTCGACCTCCCGGGCATCGACCCGGAGTCGATCGAGCTGGATGTCGAGCGCAACGTCCTGAGCGTCCGCGCCGAGCGCACGTCGCCCGCCCCCGAGGGCGCGGAGACGCTCGTCGCCGAACGCCCCACGGGCACGTTCACGCGCCAGCTCTTCCTCGGCGAGACCCTCGACACGGAGCGCATCAACGCCTCGTACGACGCCGGTGTGCTCACGCTGCGCATCCCGGTGGCCGAGCAGGCCAAGCCGCGCCGCATCCCGATCAGCGGCGGCAGCGGTCCCAGGCAGCTGAGCGGATGAGCGCCCGAGGCGCCGGCGTCCGACTCGCCGGGCGCCCGGTTTCCCGAGCGTCCGGCGAGTCGGGCGGGCGAATGCCCGAGCCGGGTGCCCGATCCGTATGAGTCCCGTTTGAGTGACGTCCCGCGGGCCAGGTACCCGGTGCCCGGCCCGCGGGACGCGACCCCCCCTTCCGGCCCAGGAGGAACCCGACCATGAGCGCCACGACGGTGCCGAGCGTGACGGTGCCGAAGAGCATGGTGAGCCACATGACGACGACGCAGACGCTGACGAAGCCGGTCACCACGGCAGGCACGACCGCGACGCGTCCCACGACCCGGTCAATCACGACCGAGGCCACCGCGCCCGCGACCGTGATGTCTGCCGCGACCGCGACCGCGCCCGCGATCTCGGCCGCGACCGCGCCCGCGATCTCGGCCGCGACCGCGCCCGTGATGTCGGCCGTGACGACGACGGAGGCGCCGCCCGCCCGGCCCGGCACCGCGGCGGCCGCATGGTCGGACCTGATCGCCGAGGTCCAGGACGCCGGCCAGTATCCGACGGCGGCGGAGGCGGAACGCGTCACGCGCATCGTGCTGTCGGCCCTCGGCGGTCACGTCGTCGGAGACGAACGCGTCGACCTCGCCCGCGCCCTCCCCGAGGAGGCGGCCCGGGTGATCGCCGACCAGATCCCGGTCACGCGCCGGCTGACGGCGGCGGAGTTCGTGGACTCGGTCGCCACGCGCATCGAGGGAGCGACCCCGGCCACGGCCCGCTGGGACGTCAGCTCGGTCCTCAGCGTCCTGCCGTCCCTGGTGGGCGACGCCCTGACCACCCGGGTCCTGGCCCAACTCCCGCCCGGATACGCGCTGCTCTTCGGCAGGGCGGACCTGAGCCCGACGGCGTAGCGCGCCGCTCCGGGCCCGCGTGCCCGGTCGCCCCGGGAACGGGGTGGTCCATCGAGCCCCAGGACTACGGCGGTTCGTCACCGTGTCGTCGACACCACCCCCGGCGTCACGGCGACACGGCGACACGGCGACGGACCGCCGCAGCCCTGTCCGGACCGGCGATCAGGCGTACCGTAAATCCCGACAGATCCGAAATGACCAAACACGTCGGGGGTACGGATGCTCAGGGTCAGCGTCGTGGTGCCTGTCTACAACGCGGGCACGTATCTGGACCGTTGCGCGCCGTCCCTCCTCGGCCAGACGCTGGGCCGGGACGCGTACGAGGTGATCTACGTCGACGACGGCTCCACGGACGACTCGCCCGAGCGCCTGGCCCGCCTGGCGTCCCGGCACCCGCACGTCCGCGTGATCACCCAGGAGAACTCCGGCTGGCCGGGCAGGCCCCGCAACGTCGGCGTCCGCGCGGCCCGCGGCGAGTACGTCCAATTCGTGGACCAGGACGACGAGTTGATGCCCGAGGCCCTGCAACGCCTCTACGACCTGGCCGTCCGCAACGACTCGGACATCGTCCTCGGCAAGGTCACCGGCACGATGCAGGGCCCGAGCAGCGTCTTCAAGCACACCGTGGACCAGTGCACGGCGGCGGACGCGCCGCTCTTCGAGACGCTGACCCCGCACAAGATGTTCCGCCGCGAGTTCCTGCTCTCCCACGGCATCGAGTTCCCCGAGGGCAGGGTGCGCCTGGAGGACCAGGTGTTCATGGCCAGGGCGTACGTGCGGGCGAAGCGCGTGTCGATCCTCGGTGACTACCCCTGCTACGTCTGGAACCGCCGCGAGGACGGCGGCAACACCAGCGCCGGCGCGACCCTGCCGGAGACGTACTACGCCCACCTGCGCACCGTCGTGGACGCCATCAAGGAGGGCACGGACCCCGGCCCCCTCCAGGACCACCTGCTGCGCCGCTCCTACCGCGTCGAACTCCTGCGCCCGGTCAGCGAACCCCGCATCCTCCAGCGCACGGGCGACCACCTCCGGCGCTACTTCGAGACCGTCCGCCGCATGGCCCTGGACGCCTACCCGCCGGGCGTCCGGGACGGCCTCCCGGCGATCACGCGCCTGCGGGGGAAGCTCCTGGAGGACGGCAACCTGGACTCCCTCCTCGAACTGGCCCGCAGAGTCCGGCAGATCAAGCCCGAGGTGACGGTCGAGGACGTCCACTGGCACAAGGGCAGACTCCTGATCACCACCCGGACCGGCATGATCCGCCCCGACGGCGAACCCCTGACCCTCGTGGACCACCACGGCCGCCTCCTCCTGGACCCCGACCTGCTGGCCGGCATCAAGGGCGCCGAGAACTGGGAGGCCCCGCACCCGTTCGCCTACGCCCACGGAGAACTGCTCGTCCACGACACGACCCGCGACGAGTGGTGGTTCCCGCCCGGCGACCTGGCCCCGCGCACCGAGCCCCTGGGCGACGGCCGCCACCGGGTGGTCCTGGCCGGCCGGTCGACCCTGGACCCGGAAACCCTGCGGGGCAACACCCCCATGCTCCCCGGCACCCACCTGGTCTGGTCCTACGCCCAACTCCTCGGCGTGGGCCGCCGCTCCCGCCTGGCGAACCCGGCCCGCCCGCACATCCCCGCGACGGTGTCCGGCACCCCGCCCCGCCTGGTGGCCCCGGCCTGGACGACCCGCGACGCCCAACTCCGCGCCGCGGTGGCCCCACCCGGCAGCGCCACCATCGCCAAGCGAGTCCTCCTGCACGCGACATCGTCACCCCGCGTCCGCACCACGGCCCGCGACACCCTGAACCACCTTCCGCCGGGGGTGCGACGCAGGATGCGGGCGGTGTTGCGGGGGGTGGATCCTTGGGCTGGGGGTGCTGGGGGTTCTGGGGGTGCCGGGGGTTCGGTGGGTTCGTAGGGGCGGGGGTGCGGGGTACGGCAGGGCGGCCTTCGCCGGGGAGTGCCGCGGCTGCCCGCTGGTGGAGGTGTGCGGCGGCGGCTACCTCCCGCACCGGTTCAGCACGGCGAACGGGTACCGGAACCCGTCCGTCTACTGCGCGGATCTGGCGTATCTCATCGAGCACGTACAGGGTTCTCTACGACAGCACGGCTGGACCCTCGGCGCTTCCGCGCCCGCCACCCAGTGACCCGAGCTGCCCGACACCACCGCGAACGACAGGAACTGCACGCCGATGACCGTGACGATCCGGCCGGCCGAGAAGAACGACGTCCAGGCCGTGGCCGGACTGATCGAGGAGATCGAGCGCTTCTACGGCACGGCCGAATCCGACATCCAGCCGCCCGACGAACGCCTGGCACAGGTCGAGGAGGCCCTGTTCGGCACGCCGCCGCTGGCCTCCGCACTCGTCGTGGAGGACGAGCTCAAGGAGCTCTACGTCCGCGACCCTCTCCGCCGCCAGGGCACCGGCCCCCGCCTCATGGACGAGCTGCGCGCCGTCGCCGCGGCGGGCGTGCTCCGGCGCACTGCTCAGGACGGTCACCGAAGGGGCCCGTGAACTGGCGTGAGCGGCGTGAGGTGGCGGGGCGGGGCCCTGGGCCCTCAACCCTTGATTCCGTACGGAGTGCACGGGGCCCCACGTTTTCCAAGAAGGAAGGGCCGCGCCGGCTGTTACCGCGGCGGTTCCCCAGCCAGGGCCCCGCGCTGTACGGCGTCTATCAGCGCCAACCAAGGCTCATCAGCGATGGTCAGGGTCGCTCCCTTCCGCTGTTTGGAGTCGCGGATCAGAACTCCGGCTTCGACCCGCGCGCACTCCACGCACTCCGTGCCGCTTCCGCCGCTGTAGGAGGACTTGAACCACTGAAGTCTCGAAGGCGCCGTCATGATCACTCCCTGCTTACCCGGTGGATGAGCTCCGTCGATGACTCGAAGTCGAGTGCCTGCGCGCTCAAGTACTCGAACGCCAATCTATAGCGCTCCAGTTCCTGCTTCTTCTCCATGAACACGCTCCCCCCGAGTAGATCGACGTACACGACATCGAGCTCGCGGGCGGGGCCACGCAACACTACGAAGCTCCCAACGGCCGCTGCGTGTGCGCCTTTTGAGAAGGGCAAGACCTGAATGGTTACGTTGGGGCGCTGTGCCAGGGTCAGTAGGCGTTCGAGTTGTTCCTTCATCACGACTTGACCACCGACTTGACGCCTAAGAGCCGCCTCGTCGATCACGCACCAGATGTGCGGTGGCTCATCGCGGTCGAGGAGCTCTTGCCGCTTCATGCGGATGTCGACCATGTGCTGCACCTCCCGCTCTGGGCAGTGCACCTCCGATGCACGATGAACAGCTTCGGCGTAGGCCCGCGTCTGGAGGAGGCCGGGAATGTACATGCACGCGTAGTGATCTTCGCGAACGACCTCATCCTCAAGCGTGAGCATCAGGTTCATTGATTCTGGGATGGGATCGGCAAGTGAACGCCACCATCCTTGGATCTTCGCGCCCTTGGCCAACTCAACCAGAGCGAGGCGCTCCTCGTCCGACGCGTCGTACTCACGGCAGAGGGCGTCGACCGCCGGCCACTTGACTGTGCCCTCCTTGGTCTCGTAGCGGCTGAGCGTCGCTTTCGAGATGCCTACACGGGTACCGGCCTCCTCCAGGGTGAGGCCTTTGCGTTCGCGGAGTCGACGCAGGTCGGCCCCCAGTTGTCGGCGGCGGGTGGTGGGACCAACTGCCATAGAAACAGTCCTTCCTCTTGAACCATCAGATCGTCAGTCAAGCTGGGTGGGACGGCAACGCAGCGTGCGCCGGGGGCGCTCGGCCGCCTGCCGCGCTTCCAGGGAAGTGCTGTGAGAGTTCCATTTTGAGAGTTTCACTGCAACGCTATGTGTGTAATCCACTTCCGACAGCAATCAGTACCGCATCCAGGAGTTGAGCCGTGGACTGTGCCGCCTACAAGCCCAGGGGCCGTTGGGAGTTGGCGTTCGCCGCCCAGCCGGAGGAAGTAGCGGTCGCTCGGCGGCTGGTACGTGCGCACCTGGGCGGCTGGGGGCTCCCTGAACTGGTCGACGCAGCGGAACTGTGCGTCAGTGAGCTGGTCTCCAACGTCGTCACGCATGTCGGTCATGGCGCCCCGGTCAGCCTTGTTGTGTCCGAGGTTGGCGGCCGTCTGCGGATCGAGGTGCGCGACCCTGACACACGCGCCCTACCCACTCTGGTGAACGCGGGCGACGATGCCGAAGTGGGCCGTGGCATGGCATTGGTCGATGCCCTCACAGAGTGTTGGGGCATCCGGATGGAGCCCGACGGCAAGGTGACGTGGTGCGAGTTGGCGGGCCCGTTTCCGGCCAACGAGCATGGGCAACGTGCATGTGTAACGAAAGCGACGCCGCTTCTCAGCTGCTACGGCAACGACCAACTTGTCAGCTCGCCCCAACGGAGCCGGTTGGCTGCGGTGGTGACAGAAGCTGCTGTGATCGACGTTATCGCAGCCCTACTGCACTGGCTGAGGGCTCACGGCCATGACGCGGACGAGGTGCTTGATCGAGCGCAGACTCGCTTTGAGGCCCAGTTCACCGTGGCAGGCGACTCGCCGTGAATGTCAGCTCGCTGCCGAGGAGTACGTCCATACGTCGGCCGGAAGCGGGTGCTTCAGCCGCCAGGTGATGGCCATGGGCTTGCTGCCCTTGTGGGTGACGTACTCCGCTGGGCCAAGCAGCATCCAGGGCTGGGCTCCGCCGATGTCCGTGGTCTTGTAGCGGCGGACGAATAGCAGTACGTGGCTGCCCTGGGCGACATGGTGCTGATAGCGCAACCCAGTGGTGGACGCCTCCCCGGTCTGGTTCTGGGACTCCCAGTGGAAGAGGGTCTCGCTCAGTGCGTAGTCGTGGTAGCGGGTCTGGGGGGAGAAGTCCTTCTCGTCCTTCTCCAGAGTGATGAGGAGCGCGTCGGTCTTGATGGACTCGCACCACTTGACGCCCTCACGGAAATCACCGGGCATAAAGCCGCCGACGTCGGCCTGGCAAAGGGCGGGGAGGATCTCTTCGCGGCTGTAAGACGCATGCACAGTCAAGGGAAGGCCACGGTCGCCGCCAACGCCGAGGAGCGCAATGGGGACGTGTTCGGTGTGGGCGAGGTTGTAGGCCAATACCTGGCGCAGCTCGCTGCGGAACGCGTCCTGCTGTCGCAGCGCAGCAAACCCTGCCTCGTAGCTCGCAAAGCCCTTCCGCGTGACACCACCCAGCGGCCACAGCTGGAAAAAGAGCATGCGTGCGTACGCCTTCCCCTGCTCGTCCAACTCGCTGTAGGCGGGGGCGTCGTCTTCCAGCATGCGCGTGTACGCAGCTACCCGCAGCGGGTCGTCTACGTGGAGGAAGGCCGAGATCCGTTTGAGGAGGGCAGCTTCGCCTTCGGGCGCTTCTCCAGAGAGCAAGCTCGCGCGGCGCAGGAGGCCCGTCCAGGAGTTGCCGTTACCGCGGTAGAGCTCCTTGATCTCCCGCCTGCTCTCCTCCAAGTAACGGGAGAGCTGCGGCTCTGCGTAGGCAGCCACTTCCCGGGCCAGCGTGATGACGTTCACGCTGAGCTGGTCCTTGATGTTGGCGATGATGGTCTTCTTGGCCTTCTCCTCCAGGATGATTTCGCACCCGGAGGGGAGCTGCGGAAAGTCGTGCTCGATGTGGTCGAGCAGTCTCTTGCGCGTCAGGTTCGTCAGCGCGCGGAACTGGTTCTCGAAACGGAACTCCTTGCGGTGCTGGCCGATGAAATCCAGAACGGTCAGCACGGCCTTGCCTTCGGAGCGCCGGAGTCCTCGGCCGAGCTGTTGCAGGAAGACCGTTGCGCTGGAGGTGGGGCGGAGCAGGAGCAGGGTGTCTACGTCGGGGACGTCGAGGCCTTCGTTGAAGAGGTCGACTGAGAAAATCACCTGCAACGCGCCGGACCTCAAGTCCGTCAGGGCCTGGCGGCGCTGATCAGCCGGAGTTTCACCGGACAGGGCGACAGCCGAGAACCCGGCCGCACGGAAGGACTCCGCCATAAAGTGCGCGTGCGCGACCGAGACGCAGAAGCCCAACGCGCGCATCCGGCTCGGATCGGAGACCTTTTCCTCAACTGCCTTCACCACGAGGGCTGCTCGTACTTTGTTGCCTGTCAGGACGTTGCTCAGAGAGCTTGTGTCGTACGCCCCGCGCTTCCACTCCACCGCGCTCAGGTCGGTGTTATCGCTGATGCCGAAGTAGTGGAAAGGAGATAGGAGCTCATTCTCCAAGGCCTCCCACAACCGCATCTCGGCAGCGATGCGCCCGTCGAAGAACTCGTCCTGGATGTTCTTGCCGTCCATGCGCTCCGGCGTCGCTGTCAGCCCGAGCAACTCCAGCGGCTGGAAGCGATCGATGATTTTCTGATACGTCGGCGACGTTCCGTGGTGGAACTCGTCGATCACGATGACGTCGAAGTGGTCGGGAGCAAGGCGATCAAGCGCACGCGCGTTGAGCGACTGCACGCTGGCGAAGACATGCGTCCAGCGCTCAGGGATCTCTCCACTGTGCAGGGACTCTCCGAAGTTCGCGTCGACCAAGACGTCCTGGTAGGTCCGCAAGGACTGTTGCAGGATTTCCTTGCGGTGAGCGACGAACAGGAGGCGTAGGTCGCGACCGTGCTTGTGGCGCAGGTGTTTGTAGTCGAGTGCTGCCATCACGGTCTTGCCTGTCCCGGTCGCCGCTACCAGGAGGTTGCGGTGCCGGTCGTGAACCTCGCGCTCCACATCAAGTCTTTCCAGCATGTCGCGCTGGTGTGGATACGGCCGGACCTCTAGGCCGGAAAGTGTGATGGGGCGATGGGCGGTCGGGGTGGAGGACACCCCGCCGGCCACTGCCAATGCTTCCTGGAGTCGGCTGCCGTCCACGGCGGGGTCGTAGGCCTCAAAGGACGGGTCGCTCCAGTACGCCTCGAAGGTCGCCTCGAACTTCCGCAGAACGTCAGGTGTGGCCACGGAAGAGAGACGGACGTTCCACTCAAGGCCGTCCAGCAGTGCCGCCTTCGAAAGGTTGGAACTGCCGACGTACGCAGTGTCGTAGCCGGTGTTCCTGCGGAATAGCCATGCCTTGGCGTGCAGGCGGGTTGAGCGCGTCTCGTAGCTGACCTTTACGTCGGCATGGAACTCCCGCACCAAGCGGTCCAGTGCGCGTCGCTCGGTGGCGCCGATGTAGGTCGTGGTGAGGACGCGTATCGGCACCCCTCGGTCATGGGCGGCCTGCAAGGAACGCTCGATGATGCGCAGGCCGTGCCACTTCACGAAGGCGCAGAGGAGGTCGACGCGGTCGGCGGTCGCGAGCTCGGTACGCAGTTCGAAGCCGAGGCTTGGGTCTTCCGGGGAGTTGGTGATGAGGGCGGTGTCCGACAAGGGGATGCCAGGTCGGACGGCGAAGACGCCCGGCGCTTCTTGGCGCGTCAGTGCGAGGAGCTGGCGGGGACCGTCAGCGACGAGATCTACCCACTCTTGCGCCCCCTCTAGCGTGCTGATGGATTCCAAGATGTGGTTTGCCGCGTGCACACGATCCTCGGCGGGGAGATTCCGTAGGACGCGGCTGACCGTGCGCGATACGTGCCGGGCGAGCACATGAGGGACTGACTCAGGGCCGACTGCGTCATGCACCGGATGCCACCCGAGCTCGGAGAGCTGCTCCAGCTTCTGCTCGAAACGGAGCGTGATGAGCTGTTCGTACAGGCCAGCAGCAGGTTGGGCCAGCTCCTCCGGCTCAGACACTCAGGCTCCTTCGATCGCTCTGGCAGCTGCGTTCATATGTAACAGAGACCACTGACAACCATGGGCCGAAGTCGTCCGAGGTGGCGCGTGAGGAGCCCACAACCCGCCGTCAGCCAAAAGAGGTTTGACAGCAATGATCGATCTCGATCAAGTATGGACGCGTGGAAATCGAACGGGTTGGCGGGCATGTGCGAGGCGTCCCGGTAGGCGCAGTCTTCGCTGTGCGCAAGGAGGTGCAGAAGGCAAAGCTGCACAGGGATAACCAACGGGGCATCTCGTGGGTTTCAGACGAGGACGGTCTCCAGGTAGGAGACGCGATCGTCCTCCACGGAGGTTACGAGGACGACCAGGACGAGTGGGAGACGATCCAGTACACGGGGGCCTCACCAAGCAAGGACAGGGACCCGAAGACGAAGAAGCTTCTCCGCAGTCAGTCGTGGACCTACCTCGACAACGCCGCGTTGCTGCGGAGCTACCAGCGTGGGTATCACATACGCGTGATCCGCGGGTACAAGGGAGATGCTCGCTACTCGCCAAGTAAGGCCGACGGGTATCGATACGACGGCCTGTACAGGATCACAGCTGCTCGTACCGCAACCTCGAAGTCTCCCGCCCCGGACGGCTCCGAGATTCAGATCTGCCAGTTCGACTTGGAGCGTTTGCCGGAGGACCAGCAGGTCCAGACCGACCTTGAACGCCAGATCATCGACGCATTGGACGAGTCCGCCGAGCAGCAGGAGAAGTTCCCGCGCTCGCGGAGCGTGCAGGTGCGCCGTCTGGTCCGGGACACGGCCGCAGTGAGGCGAATCAAAAGCCTCTACGAGGGGGAGTGCCAGCTCTGTGGCCTTCGGCTGGAAGGGCCGGACGGCAAGCCCTACAGCGAGGGCGCGCATATAAGGCCCTTGGGAAAGCCTCACCACGGCCCTGACGTGGAGCCCAACATCCTTTGCCTCTGCCCGAACTGCCACGTTCGGCTCGACATCGGCGCGGTCGTTGTCGACCACGACTGGTCGGTCGTCATGCGAGCTGGCCTATTCGGCGCAGGTCTCCGGACAAAGCTCCTGGTGAAAAAGGGGCATCGCGTCCACCCGGAGTACCTGCGCTACCACCGGGATTACTGGAGTAAGCGCGGGGTGGGCTCAGCGAGTTGAACCCACCCTCGTAGGAAGAAGAGGCGGGCGGGCGGCGCGGGGAGCGCATGCCCCGCTAAGCAACCGCCCCCTCTACACCCCGTGACACTCCCCATAAGCGCCCCCCGCCCCGCACCAGCACTCCGCCCCCCGCTGCGGAGGCCACGGCATCGCCCGCCCGCGGGCCGCCAGTGTCGTCGCGTACTGCGGCAGCAGTGTCGTGTCCGTCGGGGACGTGCCCTCCGAGGCCGCGAAGGCCTCGTAGGACGGGACCGTGCCCGTGACGATGCCCAGGTTGGGGGTGCCGGAGGCGGCGAGTTCGCGGAGGGACTGCTCTATGGCGGCCAGGTGTTCCTCGTGGGACGGGTACTCCGCCGACAGGGACGGGTACGCCTCCAGGAGTTCCCTCAGTTCGTCCGTCGGCCAGTGCAGGACCGCCACCGGGAACGGGCGGGACAGGGCCTCGCGGTAGGCGCCCAGTTCCGCGCGCAGGCGGAAGATCTCCGCCTCCAGTTCCGCCGGGTTGTCCGAGCCGAGGGACCACACGCGCTTCGGGTCGTGGAGCTCGTCCAGGGAGACCGGCAGCGTGTGCAGGGTGTCCGCGAGGGCGTCCCACTCGTCGTGGGCCACGCCCAGCATGCGGCGGACGCGGTGGCGGCCGAAGAGGAGGGCGTGCGCCGACTTCGGAGGCTCCGGCGCGTCCTTCAGGAACTTGGTCGCGCCCTCCGTGAACGTCTCGTGCGCCGCCTCCAGTTCGTCGTGCGACTCCAGCGCCTCCGCGACGATCACCCACGCCGCCGGGTCCCGCGGGGACGCCGCGCGGACGCCCTCGATGATCGCCCTGGCCTCGGCCTCGTGGTCGTACTCCCACAGGTTCGACGCCTTGAGCGCCCGCACCAGGACCGGGTCCTCCAGCGTGTCCGGCGACGACAGCAGGCGGTCGTAGAGCGCGGTCGCCGCCGGGCGGTCGCCGGCCAGTTCCAGATGGGCCGCGGCCCGCAGCAGCAGGGCCTCGGCGTCCTCCGGGTACAGGCCGGCGGTTCGCTCCAGGCGTGCCGCTTCGGCGGAGTGGTCGACGTTCTCGGCAGGCGTGTCGGGGCGCATGGGGGACACGGTACTGCCGCCCGCCGACGTACGTGAGGTATCCGCAGGCCAGCCGCGTTCCGCCACCGCGCCGACACGGTGCCGACACCGGGCCGCCACCGCCTCGCCACGACGTTGCCGCCGCTGTTGCCTCGCCGCGACGTCACCGTCGCCGGCGCCTTGCCACGGCACCGCGGTCACGTCAGCATGCCGCCGCCGTACCGCCCCCGCCGCGCCGCCGTACCGAGGTACCGCCCGCCGTACCGGCGGCCCGCCCGCACCCCGCGACCGGCCCCGCGCCCCCCGCCGCCAACGCCCGCCCTACACCGTCACCCCGTCCACCTGAAGCGTCTGCACCGAGAGTGCCGCGAACGGCACCGCCACCGATGTGCCGTTCAGATACGTGTCCGAGTGGGCCGTGTAGAGGTCGCCGCCGCCCGTCGTCACCGTGTTCCAGCGCGGGACCAGGCCGGACGGGCCGCCCGTCGCCGTCGCGAAGCGGGACAGGTCGAAGGTCAGGGTCTGCGGGGACGTCGACGTGTTCGCCGCCACGATCACCAGGCGCCGTGCCGCCCGGTCCAGCGCCGCCACCGCGTAGCTCACGCCGGTGTCCAGGATCGTCATGCCGGGGCGGATGTGCCGGGAGAACTGCGCGAGCACGTAGTACTTCGTCTGCACCGCGCCCGGCTGGAGGGTCACCGGGTCGTACGCGATCGTCGCCCAGCCGGGGCTCGGGTCCATGACCTGCCAGTACGCCCAGGCCGTCGGGTGCAGCCAGCGGAAGTCGGAGAGCAGGTTGCTCGCCATGGTCATGCCGGTGCCGTCGCGGTCGCCCGTCTCCGAGTTCCACAGGACCTTGCGGGCCGTGGTCACGACGTCCGTGTAGAGCAGGTCGCGGCGCCCGCCGGAGCCCTGGTAGCCGTGCACGTTCACCTGGTGGACCAGGGACTTCGTGCTCGCGGAGAAGGAGTTCCAGGTGGTGCGGCCCAGGTCGTAGCTCGTCTCGTCGGACGCCGAGATACGGGTGCCGGTCAGGCCCCGCTTGTCCAACTCGCTGCGCAGGTGCGGCAGTACGGCCGCCTGCACACCGGCGTCCATGTGGCAGCCCTCCTGCGTGCCGGTGGCCGTCCACCAGCCGGAGCTGGGCTCGTTGAAGGGGTCGACCGTCGCGAAGTTCACCCCCCAGTTCCGGCGGGCGTGCAGGGCCACCGCCGCCAGGTGGGCCGCGTGCTGGCGGTAGTTCCACGTCTGGAGGTTGTTGCCGCCGTCGGCCGCGCCCGACGGGTTGTGGTTGTTGCACATCCACCACATCGGGGAGTTGGCGAACAACTCGCTGATCGCGCCGCGCTGCGTGGCCTTCACCAGCATCGCGCGCTGCGCCGCGTCCGCCGACCACTTCCAGGCGGACGACTCCGGGTCCTCGTTCCTCCAGTCCTGCCAGAAGCCCTCGATCTGCTTGAACTTCGGGATGTTGGGCGACGCGACCATCGTCTCGCCGTTCACGCTGTTCCAGCTGCACGCGCCGAGGTTGTAGCGGGCGATGTTCAGGCCGAGGCCGGGCAGCGTCCGGCCGCCGTACGCGACCTGCTGGGTGGTGAAGAAGAGGTCGGCGAAGTCGTCCCGGGTGCCGAAGACGTTCGCCCACCAGGCCAGGGAGGTGCCCCAGCCCTCCCAGGTGCCGTAGGTGGTCGAGGGGTTGACGCCGACCGTGGCGTCGGCGTGCGCGGTGCCGGTCGCCAGGCCGCTGCCGAGGAGGGTGCCACCCGCGGCCGCCAGCAGGGTTCTGCGTCGGATCATCGCTTCTCCGGTGAGTGAGGACGCCTCATGCGGCGCCTGTCGTGGGCATGCCATGAGCGTGTCCAGGGATGGGTGATGGCCGTTCGACGCGGCCCCCGGCCGCCGGTCAACAGGAAGCATGGGGGCGGTGCCCGGGGTTGTCGAGAGGGGCGGCACGGTTTCTTACGGCCCTTTCTCAAACCCCTGCATGAAGTCGGCCGGCGCGGCGCTGCGGTAATCTCGCACCACGCGTGTCACGTCGGTCGAAGGCGGAGGGAGGCAGCCGTGCGAGAAGGTCGCGCCGGCCTGCGTCCCGCCCTCGTGCCGCTCGTGCTGCTGCTCCAGGTGCTGCTGCTCGACACCGGCAGCCTCACCGCCACCGTCGCCCTCGCCGCGACCGCCGCCGCCGGGTCCGCGCTCACCGTCTGCTCCGTGATCGTCGCCCGCTGCGCGCCCGCCGTGCCGCCCACCCGGGTGCGTACGGCCATCCGCGACCGGAACCGGCGTACCGCCTTCCTGCCGCAACGCGACCCCGACGCCAAGGGGCGCACCCGGCCCCGGGCACCCGGACTCGCCCTCCCGGCGACCGTCGCGTAGGGCACCAGCCGCTCATCGGACCGTGACCCCGCGCGGGTCGTCATGCCGCCATCTCCTCTTCCGGCACGACGAGACCCCCGGAGGGCTCACCCATGTCCGTTTTCGCCAACCTGGTCGGGCACCTGGCCGACCTGCTCCAGCCGCTGTTCGGCGCCGGTGCCGCCGCTGCCGCCATCGTCCTGTTCACCGCGTTCGTACGGCTCCTGGTCCTGCCGCTGTCCCTGGCCGCCGCGCGCGGGCAGCGGGCCCGCACCGCGCTCCAGCCGAAGATCGCCGAGCTGCGCCGCAAGCACGCCAGGAATCCCGAGAAGCTCCAGCGGGCCGTGCTCGAACTGCACGCCGAGGAGAAGGTGTCGCCGCTGTCGGGCTGCCTGCCCAGCCTGTGCCAGGCGCCCGCGTTCTTCCTGCTGTACCACCTGTTCTCCAGCACGACGATCGGCGGCCGGGCCAACGAACTGCTCGCCCACCAGTTGTTCGCCGCGCCCCTCGGCGGGCGCTGGGCGGACGCCCTCGGGGGCGGCGGCGTGTTCGGGGACGCCGGGCTCGTCTACGTCGCGCTGTTCGCGTTCGTCGCGGCCGTCGCCGCGTTCACCTGCCGCCGCACCAAGCGGAC
The DNA here is from genome assembly GCF_029813775.1 of Streptomyces sp. DH24. Taxonomy (GTDB): domain Bacteria; phylum Actinomycetota; class Actinomycetes; order Streptomycetales; family Streptomycetaceae; genus Streptomyces. The sequence goes on from NZ_JARVKW010000048.1 coordinate 47,489, forward strand.
CATGGCCGCCAACCCCGCCATGGCGGCCGCGAGCGGGGAGCAGGTGCCGGGGCTCGGTGCGGTCAACCGGGTCGTGCCGTTCCTGTCGTTCTTCACGCTGATCAGCGTCGCCGTCGTGCCGCTCGCCGCCGCGCTGTACGTGGTGACCAGCACGACGTGGAGCGCCGTCGAACGGGCCGTGCTCTACCGGTGAGCCCTCGGGCTCCACCGGTCAGCCCTCGGGGCGGGCGGCGCGGTCCAGTCCGTGAACGGGGTATTGCGGGCTGGTCGCTCCTCGTGGAGGATCAGCCAAGTCCGCCGACGGCCGCGCCCGCCGCACCCGGGTCGCACGTGGTCGGCGGGCGACCGCGATCGAGGGAGATTGTGATCATGAAGCTGCTGCGAGTCGGTACGGCGGGGCAGGAACGGCCCGCGCTGCTCGACGCCGGGGGCACCCTGCGCGACCTGTCCGGCCTGGTACCGGACATCGACGGGGCGCTGCTCGCCGACGACGCGGCGCTCGACCGGCTCCGCGCCGCGGCCGACGCCGGCGAGCTGCCCGTGCTGGACGGCACCGGGCTGCGGATCGGGCCGCCGCTGGCCCGCATCGGCAAGATCGTGTGCATCGGGCTGAACTACCACGACCACGCCCGCGAGACCGGCGCCGAGCCGCCCGCCGAGCCGGTCGTCTTCTTCAAGGCGCCGGACACGGTGGTCGGCCCGTACGACACCGTGCTCGTGCCGCGCGGTTCGGTGAAGACCGACTGGGAGGTCGAGCTCGCGGTCGTCGTCGGCCGTACGGCCCGCTACCTCGACTCGGCCGAGGAGGCGCTCGGCCACGTCGCCGGGTACGCCGTCGCGCACGACGTGTCCGAGCGGGAGTTCCAGATCGAGCGGGGCGGCACCTGGGACAAGGGCAAGAACTGCGAGACGTTCAACCCGCTGGGGCCCTGGCTGGTGACCGCCGACGAGGTGCCCGACCCGCAGGACCTCGCCCTGAAGCTGTGGGTCAACGGCGAGCTGAAGCAGGACGGCACGACGGCCGACCAGATCTTCCCGGTCGGCGAAGTCGTCCGGTACGTCAGCCGGTTCATGACCCTGTACCCGGGTGACGTCATCAACACCGGTACGCCCGCCGGGGTGGCGATGGGGCACCCGGAGCCCAAGCCGTACCTGCGGGCCGGGGACGTCGTGGAGCTGGAGATCCCTGGGCTGGGGCGGCAGCGGCAGGAGCTGAAGGACGCGTAGCGCTCCGCGGGCGAGGCGGGGCGAGGCGGGGGTGGGGCTGGGCTGGGTCGCGGCTGCACGGCGGAGCGGATGCACGGCGGAGCGGAGCCGTGGGTCGTCGCGGGTGCGTGGTCCGGGGTGGTGGGGCGCGCCCGGGTGCGCTCCTGGCGGGGCCGCGCTTCGGACGCGGCCCCGCGCGCCCCTCGGGGCGTCACCTCACGCCAGCAGCGATGCCAGGCGGCGCCATTCCGTCCTGGGGAGGGTGTCCCGTTCGGTGCCGGTGACCACCTGGAGCGCCACGTGGTCCGCGCCCGCCGCGTGGAACGTGGCGATGCGGTCGCGGATGCGGGACTCGTCGCCCCACGCGAACACCGCGTCCACCAGGCGGTCGCTGCCGCCGTCCGTCAGGTCGTCCTCCGTGAAGCCGAGCCGCAGGAAGTTGTTCGTGTAGTTCGGCAGGGACAGGTACATGGCCAGGACGCCACGGGCCAGCTCGCGGGCGCGGGCCGGGTCCGCCTCCAGGACCACCTTCAACTCCGGGGCGAGCAGCGGACCTTCGCCGAGGATGCCGCGGGCCTGCGCCGTGTGCTCCGGGGTGACCAGGTACGGGATCGCGCCCGCCGCCCGGTCCCGGGCCAGCTCCAGCGTCTTCGGGCCGAGGGCGGCGAGCACCCGGCGGTCCGCGGGCACCCCGGCGGCGTCCTGCGCGTCGAGGTAGGCGACCAGGGCGGAGTACGGGCGGCGGTACTGCTCGGCCAGCTTGGCGTGGCTCACCCCGAGGCCCAGCGCGAAACGGCCCGGGTGGGCGGCCTCCAGCTCCGCGAAGGCCGCCGCGCTCGCCTCCGCGTCGTGCTGCCAGATGCTCTGGATGCTGGTCCCGACGGTGATCCGGGAGGTCGCCCGGATCAAGGGCTGCGCGTGGTCGGCCGAACTGCTGCCGCCGAGCCAGAGGGCGCCGAAGCCGAGCTCCTCCAACTCGGCGGCGGCCTCGGCGCGTTCATCCCGCCCGTCCGGGTCCTCGGAGCGCAGGGCCGCGCTCCAGACGCCGTACCGTCCGACGGATTCCTTCAGGCTCACTGCGGTGCCGCTCATCGGTGCCGGTCCCTCCGGTGGGGTGCGGTGATCGTCAGTCGTACACCACGCCCAACCGGAGGGCGGCCCCGGATAATCCCGGGGTCCGGAGTCCGGAGTCCGGGGTCCGGGGTCGGGGGTCGGGGGTCCGGGTCCCGGTGCGGGTCACGTCTTCAGGAACTGCTCCAGTGCCTCCACCACGAAGCGGTGGTCCTGGAGCTGCGGCAACCCGGACACCGTCACCGCGCCGATCACGCCCACGTTCTCGACGGTGATCGGGAACGAACCGCCGTGCGCCGCGTACGTGTCCGGATCGAGCCGCGAGGACTCCTCGAACGACGTGCCCTTGGCCCGGAACCGGGCGCCCACCAGGTACGACGCGCTGCCGTAGCGCTCCACGACCCGGCGCTTGCGGGCGATCCACGCGTCGTTGTCCGGGGTGGAGCCCGGCAGCGCCGCGTGGAACAGTTGCTGGCCGGCGCGGTGGATGTCGACGGCCACCGGCGCCTGCCGCTCCCGGGCCATCTCCACCAGCAGCGAGCCGAGCGCCCAGGCGTCGTCGTAGGTGAACTGCCGGAAGACCAGGCGGCGTTCCTGCGCCTCCAGTTCCTCCAGGGTCGGACTGAGCTCCGGATGGAACTTCGGGGTCAGTTCCTGGCTGCGCGGGTTGTGCGGGTTGTTCTGACTGGGAGTCACAGCTTCACCACCACTTCGTCGCGGGCCGAACGGCGGGCCGCCTCCAGGACGTCGAGCGCGGCCGCCGCCTCCCGGGCGGTCACCGGGTTCGGGCCGCCGCCGCGGAGGGCGTTCGCCACGGCCGCATAGTAGGCGGGGTAGTCGCCCGGCAGGGTCGGCTCGGGGAGTCCGCCGCCGGTCAGCGGGGACTCGCCGGCGCCGACGCGGCCCCACAGCGACTCGGGCTCGGTGCCCCAGTCCGCCGCGTCGGGCCCCGGCCGCCTGCCCTCGCGCAGGGCCGCCTCCTGCGGGTCGAGGCCGTACTTGACGTAGCCCGCCCGCGAGCCGAGCACCCGGAAGCGCGGGCCGAGCTGGGCGGTCGTCGCCGAGACGTAGAGGTGGGACCGGACGCCGCCGGCGTGCGTCAGCGCGATGAACGTGTCGTCGTCCGTCTGCGCGCCCGGCCGGCGGATCACCGTCTCCGCGTACACCGAGGTCACCGGGCCGAACAGGACCAGTGCCTGGTCGACGACGTGGCTGCCGAGGTCGTAGAGCAGGCCGCCGATCTCCGCCGGGTCGCCGGACTCCCGCCAACCGCCCTTCGGCTGCGGGCGCCACCGCTCGAACCGCGACTCGAACCGCCATACGTCGCCCAGCTCGCCGGCGGTCAGCAGCCTGCGCAGGGTCAGGAAGTCGTTGTCCCAGCGGCGGTTCTGGAAGACGGACAGCAGCAGGCCCCGCTCCTCGGCGAGGGCGGCCAGCTCGCGCGCCTCGGCCGCCGTGCCCGCGACCGGCTTGTCCACGACGACCGGCAGACCGGCATTCAGGGCCGTGGTCGCGAGCGGGACGTGCGTCTTGTTCGGCGACGCGACGACGATCAGGTCCAGTTCGTCGGCGCGGTCGAACAGCTCGTCCGCCGACGCGGCCACGCGGACGTCCGGGAACTCGGCGCGGGCCTGCTGCTGCCGCTCGGGGTTCGAGGTGACCACCGTGTCCAGGGCCAGGCCCTCGGTGGCGGCGATCAGCGGGGCGTGGAAGACGGAGCCCGCGAGGCCGTAGCCCACGAGGCCGACACGCAGGGGGGTGCCGGGGGGAGTACCAGTCATGCGTCCACTTTCGCAACGGTGTTGCCAAAGTGCAAGTAGGGGCGAGAATGGCAGCGTGAACAGGACGAACGGTGGCGCGAACCTGCTCGCCCTGCGCAGCCACAACACCGCGCTGGTGCTCGACCTGCTGCGCACGGCGGGCGCCGGGGGAATCAGCCGGCTGGAACTGGCCGAGCGGACCGGGCTCACCCCGCAGGCGGTCAGCAAGATCACGGCGCGGCTGCGGGAGGACGGGCTCGTGGCGCAGGCCGGGCGGCGGGCGTCGACGGGGGGCAAGCCGCGGACGGTACTGCGGCTGGTGCCGGAGGCGGGGCACGCGGTGGGGGTGCATCTGGACCGGGACGAGCTTCGGGCGGTGCTGGTGGATCTCGACGGGGTGGTGGTGGCGGAGCGGCGGTGTGCGGTGGATCTGGGCGCCGGGGCGGATGCCGTGGTGGGGGTGGTGGGGCGGGAGGTCGGGGCGTTGGTCGGGGGTGGTGGTGCCGGTGGTGAAGGTGGTGCCCGTGGTTCTAGTGGTGCGGGTGTTGCTGGTGATGCAGGTGGCGCCGCCGGTGCCGGTGCCTGTGCCTGTGCCGGTGGCGCTGCCGGTGCCCTCGGTGCGGAGGCTGTGGGGGGTTCCTGTTCGTTTTCGGTGCTCGGTGTGGGGGTTGCGCTGCCCGGGCCGCTCGATCATGCGCGCGGGGTGTTGCAGCGGGTCACCGGGTTTCCCGAGTGGGACGGCTTTCCGCTGCGGGACGCGTTGGCGCGGCGGCTGGGGGTGCCGGTCGTCGTGGACAAGGACACCAATGCCGCGGCACTGGGGCTTGCGGCGAAGGGGGAGGGCGGGGGCGGTTCCTCGTTCGCCTACCTGCATCTCGGTACGGGGCTGGGGGCCGGGTTGGTGATCGGCGGGGCCGTGCACCGGGGGGCGCGGACCGGGGCCGGGGAGTTCGGGCACCAGGTCATTCAGCTGGACGGGCCGCGGTGCGGGTGCGGGGACCGGGGGTGCGTCGAGGCGCTGTGTCTGGCCGCCGTGGCGCGGGGTGAGATGGGGGAGGCGGCGCGGGTGCTGGGGGCCGGGGCCGCGAACCTCGTGGGGCTGCTGGACATTGACCTCGTGCTGCTCGGTGGGCGGACGGTGGAGGGGGCGCCGGGGGAGTTCGTGCGGGGGGTTGCGGCTGTGCTGGATGCGCGGGCCCGGAGGGAGGGGCGGGGGGGGGGCGGGGTGCCGGGGCGGCGGTCCCGGCGCTGCCGCCGGGGTTGGCCAGGGGGCCGGGCTCGGGGGTGAAACCGAGGTCGGCGGCGTTGCGCAGGAGGGCGCGGGTACGGGCGTGGGCGTACCGCACGCGGAAGAGCGGGTTGCTCT